>JAWKIL010000009.1:0-239025 GCA_041394285.1 Acidimicrobiales bacterium
GCGATGTCAAGGAGAAACGCGCCGTCGATGGGTGATTGCCCCATGGTCTCCCTGGTCATCGCCGGTGTTCGCCCGTTCAGTTTTTCCCGGGGCCTGCCCGTCGAGCTCGTCGGCCCGATGCTCTGCGAGCCAGACCAGAGCGGCGCTGGGGCGCCGCATGAGCACCTCGGGCTCGATGCCGAGGGCTGCTGCGTAGTCGTCGATGTTGTCGGCCGTGAGGGCTGAGCGGCCGGTCTTCTTGCGGTGGATCGTCTGGCGGGTCTCGCCAACTCGGCGGCCCAGCTCGATGTCGGAGACGTCGAGCGCGCCCATGACGACGGTGAGAGTTCGGGGGGCAGAGCTTCGGCGGCTAGCTCCCCTCCGCGACCCCTCCCGTCGACTGGTGGTGTCGTGGACTTGGTTACTCATGGCGTGAGTATTGCACGTGGCGTTGCCAAAGGTAAACCCCTCGGCCCTCTTTATCCACAGATGTGCCAGTAGCGTTGACATTTGTAACTGAATGGGACCATAGTCGGGGACATGGCATCGCCCTCCCTTCCCTGGATCGACAAGGCCCTGGCCGCCAACGGGCATCCCAGCTGCGAGGAGATCGTCACCGCCGGCCGCCACGCAGACCCGCGACTCTCCTGGGAAGCCCTCGCACGAGAGATCAGCGCGAAGGCTGGCGGTGACGTCTCCCTGCACTGGGTCCGCAAGACGTTTCTCCACATCGACGACCTTGCCCAGGTGACCGAGTGATCGCCGCTCTGGCCCTCACCGTGGCCGCCGCCGCCATCATCGGCGCTGCCGAGCTCGGCCGCCTCCAGTTCCAGCGGGCCCGCACCCTGGCCCGCATCCGATCCCTGCCGGCGGTCCCCCTTCCGGCAGGCGCAGCAGGCCCCAGCGTTAGCCATAACCCGGGTGTCCCTCGCCCGAGCGGGCCTGCTGCATCCTCGCCCACTGTCACCGCTGGGCCGTCGGCCGTGACAGGAGGGCCGGCCGCCCCTACACCACCCACGCCCACCGCCTGGGGCCAGGGGCGCCTGCGCAACGTGAGCGCAGCGCAGGGGCGGCCGTCAACCGCTGGCCCCGGACCGCGCGGTGGCGGTCCGGGCCAGCCCATTACCGGGCGCCGGCCATGACCCCCCGCACCGAAGAGCTGCACATGCTCTCCCTCGACCAGTCGTGCCTCCTGGACCAGCACGCCGCCACCGCCGTCTGCTCCTGCGGAGCAGAGCACACCGTCATCGGCAAGAACCGAACCGCCCAGTGGGCAGCCGCGTACGACTGGCACGCCGAGCACAAGCTGACGGTGAACCCGTGAACTGGTGGATCCAGACCCTGGCCGGAGTCGCCTTGGGCGGCCTCCTCGGCTTCGCCGCCGTCGTCATCGGCATCCGCGAAGGACGGCGCCGCGGATGAGCATCGCCACCGACATGGCCACCGAGTGGCTCAGGCAGGTCGCCGCCCCGTCTCCGGGTGACCACCTGCAGCGCAACGCACGCCGGGCCGAGCTGCTCGGCGCCGGCACCCACCTCGTGCAGCAGCTCCTCGCCGAGATCGACGAAGTCAAGGCCTACGTGGCCGAGCTACAGGCCGAGGCCCAGCGATGACCGGCCACCCCTGGGCCTGGTGGGCCCTCATCGCCCTCGCCGCCGCCGTGCTGATCATCCCCACGGTCGCCGTCCTCACCCTCCAAGAACGGGCCCTCGGCCCGACCCTCCTCACCGCCGTCATCGGAGCGTTCCTCGCCGAGCTCCTCGAACGCCGCCTGGTTCGGCCATGAACGACGGGCATCACCTCGGCTTCCGGCCCGACCCCAACCCGCCCCACCTCCGGCAGGCCGTATGCGCCGGCGAATGCACCTGGTCCGTGCCCGCCCCCGGCACCGGGTACGCCCGGGGCGCCCAGCAGCACCGCCAACATCTGGCCGAGGTCATCGGTCCCCACTACGCCGTCATCGTCGTCGCCCCCGGCGCGTCCCGGATCGAGTGCGCCGGCTGCACCTGGACCGGCCCCAACGGCGACGCCCACGACGAGCATCGGGCCGACCTCGCTGCCGCCCAAGCCGACCAGGACCGGGCCGGCCTCCTGCGCGGGCTCACCTTCGCCGTCCCCGCCGGGCTGGCCATGTGGGCCGCCCTCGGCTGGCTCGCCACCAGGTGGTGGTGAACCGATGTCCACAGACCTCTCCACAGACCTCCCCGCCGGCCAGCGGGGGCGACGCCTCGGCCTCGCTTCAGCTGGTGTCGCGGAGGACGCCCCGACCGATGCGGCGGTCGGTCGGGGCACACCCGCTGACGACCTCGACCAGCACCGTGACCGCCACCTCGAGGCCATCCTCAACGACCACCAGGTGGCCGCCGTGCTCACCTGGTGCGACGTCGACGACATCGACTGGGACTCGACGGCCGCCAACCAGATCCGCACCGACACCGTCGACCCCGACACCGTCGACCGGTACATCGCCGCCCTCGAAGCTGGCGCCGTGTTCCCCGCTGGACTGGCGACCAGCACCCCGACCGGGGGCGTGTGGATCGTTGCCGGGGTGCACCGGGCCCGGGCCTACGCCGAAGGCGGCTACAGCGAGTACCCCACCTACTGGGCGACCGGTGCCGACTCGCAGGCCTTGTGGCTCGTGTCGGTGGCCTCCAACGTCGGCCACGGCCTGCCCCTGTCGTACGACGAGCAGATCGAGCAGGCCCTCCGGATGCTCGACGCCGGCCTCACCCAGGCCGACGCCTCCGCCCGCACCGGCCTGCCCCTGGGCCGCATCCGGGCGGCCGTGTCCGCCCGCCGCTCCGGGGAGCTGCTCGCCGCTCGGGGCATGGCCCGCTCGTGGGAGAAGCTCCCCCGGTCCGGGCAGTGGCGCCTGGGGATGGCGGCCGCCGGCGACGTCGAGGTCCTGGCCGAGGCGGTGGCCACCGCCACCTCGCTGGGCCTTACCCACGCCGGCCTGATCGACCTCGCCGGGGCGATCACCCGGGCCCGCCGGACGGCCCTACCCGGCCCGCAGCCCCAGCGGGAGGCGGCCATCCTGGCCGTCGAGGACTTCGAGGAGCTCCACCGCCCGGAGCGCCCGGCAGCGAGGCCGGCCCCGTGGCGGGGCGGGGGCGGGACGCGGTCCCGGTCGAGCACGTCTGCGTCACCGGTCCACGCTCTCCGGGACCGGTGCCGCGACGTCCTCGACGTCGACGCCGACGAAGCGATCGACAGCTGCCCGCCTGGTGACGCGCTGATCACCGCCGACCTGCTCCGCCGGACCGCCGCCCGGCTGGCCACCACGGCCGACCGGATCGCTGCGAAGGCGGGCCACCGATGACCAAGCGCGGCGACCCCCTGGCGTTCATCGAAGCGGCCGCGGCCCACGTCGGCCAGGGCTGCCTCATCTGGCCCTACAACTGCACCACAGACGGCTACGGCTTGCTCTCCTACTGGAAGGCCGACGGCTGCCGCTCGACGACCACCGCTCACCGGGCCGTGTTGCTCCGCACCGCCGGCCCGGCGCCATCGGGCCGCCATCACGCCGCCCACAAGCCGAAGGTCTGCCACACCCCGGCCTGCGTGAACCCGGCCCACCTGCGATGGGCCACCCCAGCCGAGAACACCGCCGACCAAATAGCCGACGGCACCCGGCCCCACGGCTGGCTGTCGCCGGCTGACGTCCGGGTCGTACGGGCCAGCGCGGACACCAACACGGCGCTGGCCTCGCACTACGGCGTGAGCCAGTCGGCGATCAGCCAGGCCCGAAGCGGCAAGAACCACGCCCACGTCAACTGACGGCAGACCGAGAGGAACCGATGACAGACCTACCAGCGATCACGCTGCCCGCCGAGCACGTGATTCCCGCCTGGCGCAACGCCTACCTGGCCACCAGCGACGATGACGAACGCCCGGCCCTCTACCGCACCGTCCTCGTCGAGTGGTACGACGACGGCCTCCGGTTCGTCTCCACCGACGGCTACGTGATCATCACCTCCTACGCCGACGGCGACCGGTGGACCGATGGCCCCGTCCACGCCCCCGACCACGACCAAGCCCCCGCCGGCGCGATCGTGGCCATCGCCGCCGACAAGCTCATGGCCGACTTCCTCAAGCACCGCACCGCCGAGGTGAAGGCCTGGGCCAGGGCCGACCAGGAAGGCCTCGACGCCGACCCGATCGACGTGACGTTCTCGCTCGGCACGATCGACGAGCCGAACACCGGCCAGCAGCGCCTCGACATCGGGGAGCGGCGGGCCCTGATCGTCTCGGCCGACAACGAGCGGATCGCGCTGCCCCTGTACGAGGGCGAGTTCCCGAACTGGCGGGCCGTGATGGCCGGCTACCGGCCCCGACCCAAGACCCAGGTGCGGGCCACGGCCGGCGTCCTGCATCGCCTGGGCCAGCTCCGCACCCGGGGCGCCCTGGACTGCGAGCTGGAGCTCACCATGGCCGCCCAAACCGGCGGCGCCGAGCTGGTCCTCGTGACTGGCACCGGCCGGGTCCCCCTCGAAGCCGCGTTCGTGCCCCGCCAGGAAGAGGCGGCCGAGCGAGACGAGGCGGCCTGATGCACCCGAGCTACGGCAACTGCCCCGACTGTGGCACTCCAGGGTGCCGGTTCGGCATGCAACCGGCGGTGCTGATCGGCGACGAGGTAGCGCTCTCGGCCGACGACCATCGGGAACCGCTCGGCACCGTGACCGACGTCCACGGTGAGTCCTTCGGCGACGGGCCCGGCGACACCATCACCGTGCTCCCGGCCGCCGTCACCCTGTCGACCGGCGACCGCTACCCGGTGGCCGACCTCGTGCTCCTCCGGCGGGCCGACCAGTGACCGAGCCGCAAGACGCCACCTGGTGGGCCGAGATCGAAGAATCCCTCGGCCACCTCGACGCCGCCGAACAGTACCGAGCCGGTCACGTAGCCCCGTTCGGCCCCACCGGCCAGGAGACCACCGCCGTCGCCCTCCACCCCGCCGGCCGCGGCCCCCGGGGCGAGATCCTCCACCAGCTCGACCGGATCGAGCACGACCTCGCCCGGGCCAAGGCCAGCCTGCGATGGGCCACCATCGTCCAGGTCGCCACCACCGTCGCCCTTGTCCTGATGTGGCGGGGCCGATGACGAGCATCGACGTGGTCCCCTGCCCCGAGTGCGGGCGCCCGTTCGGCGAGCACACCGTGGTCGAGTACCGGGAGCACACCGCCACCCGCCTCGAGTTCCAGGCGGTCGAGAGCCCGACCTTCGAGGAGCTGGCCCCGGGCGGGCAGATCATCGTCGACCACGTCGACGTCGCCGCCGTCGTGCTCCAGCTGACCACCGAGATGGCGAGCGTCGTCCACCTCCCCGGGGTCGAGTTCCGGTTCCACTCGAGCTCCGGGACCGTCCCGCCGCCGATCGTGTTCGTCGCTGACAGCGAGCGCACGTGGAAGGACCTCGCCCGGCTGGTGGCCCAGGCCTGCGGAGCGGCCCCGCTCCGGGCCCGGCAGGCCTCCCGCCACCACGCCGCCGGAAGCGGGGAAGGGTGACCGCCACCGTGGCCGAGCGCGTGCTGATCACCGAGCCCGGCCTCTACCCCACTGTCACACCCGACCAGTACCATGCCGACCCCGTCGCTGGCGGCAGCCTCTCCTCCACCGGCGCGCGGGCCCTCCTCCCGCCCTCCTGCCCCGCCCTGTTCCGCTACTGGGCCGACCACCCACGGGAACACCGCAAGGCCTGGGACATCGGCCACGCCGCCCACCGCCTGGTCCTCGGCGCCGGCGTCGACTTCGCTGTGATCGAGCACGACGAGTGGCGCTCGAAGGTAGCGAAGGCCGAGGTCGCCGAGGCCCGGGCCGCCGGCCTGACCCCGATCAAGCCGGCCGAGCATGAGCAGCTGCTCGCCATGGCCGAGGCGATCCGCCGCCACCCGGAGGCCTCCGTCCTCCTCAGCCCCGGGTACGGCCTCCACGAGGCGACCATCGTCTGGCAGGACCCCGCCACCGGCGTGTGGCACCGGGCCATGCTCGACGTCCTCCCCCACCGGCACGCCGGCCGTCGCCCGATCCTCGTCGACTACAAGGGGTGCGCCTCGGCCGAGCCGGAGGCCCTCCGCAAGGCCGTTCACCGGTACGGCTACCACCAGCAGGAGGACCTGTACCGGGCCGCGGTCCGCGACGGTCTCGGCTGGCCAGCCCCCGGGTTCCTGTTCGTCTTCCAGGAGAAGACCCCGCCCTACCTGATCACCGTGACCGAGCTGGACCCGGTCGCCCAGCAGATCGGCGCCGCCCGGAACCACTGGGCCCGCACCACCTACCGCCGGTGCGTCGAGACCGGGCACTGGCCCGCGTACGTCGAAGGGATCCACATGCTCAGCCTGCCCCGGTGGGTCGAGCTCGAAGAAGGAGCGCTCGTCTGATGCCACCCACCAACGGCCAGGCCATGGTGCCGGTCGAACACCTCCGCCCCGTCAGCCGGGCCCGCAGCGAGGCCGGAGGTGTCGAGCAGTCGCGGGCCGTGGCCGAGGTCCAGGCCGCCGTGCTCGTCGCCCAGCAATGCCCCCGGGACGTCGAGCTGGCCAAGGAACGGATGCGCCGCTCCTGCGACGAGTACGCCCTCGCCTCCCGGGCGTTCTACCGGTATGACCGGGGCGACGGCGTCGTCAACGACGCATCGATCCACCTCGCCCGGGAGCTGGCCGCCTGCTGGGGCAACATCGACTACGGGATCGCCGAGCTCCATCGGGACGACGAGGCCCGCCAGTCGGAGATGAAGGCCTGGGCGTGGGACCAGGAGACCAACACCCGGCCCTCGACCACGTTCATCGTGCCCCACGCCCGGGACCGGGGCGGCCGCCGGGTCGACCTGACTTCGCTGCGCGACGTCTACGAGAACAACGCCAACATGGGCGGCCGCCGGGTCCGGCAGATGATCTTCGCCGCGCTGCCGGTGTGGTTCATCGAGGAGGCCAAGAGTCGCTGCCGGGCCACGCTGGAGCGGGGCGACGGCCGCCCGCTCGAGGAACGGATCGAGGCGGCGGTCGACCGGTTCGCCGGCCTGGGCGTGTCGGTCGACCGGATCGAACAGCGCCTCAACCGGCCTCGTGACCGGTGGAACGCGGTCGACCTGGCGGAGCTGACGATCACGTTCCAGTCGATCTCCCGGGGCGAGCGGGCCGTCGAGGACGAGTTCCCCCCTCAGCGGATCACGGCCGCCGAGGTGGCCGCCGCAGCCCCCGCCGACCCGCCGCCGGCAGTCGACGAGGCCCCGGCCGGCGCCCCGGCTGGGGATCCGCCGAGCGACCCGGATCCGCCCGCCAGCACGGACCCAGACGCGGTCACCGTAGACCAGCTCCTGGCCGCCGTGCTGGCCTCCGGCCGGGTGCCGGCCAAGGCCAAGCCCGACGCCGTCGTGGCCGCCCTCGTGGCCGCTGCGGCCGAGCTCGTCGGCGTGCACGTGTTCCTGCCCGAAGAGCTGGTGGCCGACCAGGCCGTGGCCGAGGAACTGCTCGCCAAGCTCACCCCGGCGGCCCAGTGATGGCCAGGGTTCGGGTCATGCTCGCCGACAGCTACCGCTCCGACCGGTGTGCCACGTGCCGATGGTGGGAGCTCGAGACCATCGGCGTCGGCATCTGCACGCTGGCCACCGACGAGTACAGCGGGTTCGAGCGGCCGATGCTGGTGACCTGCTCCGCGCAGCTCAAGACCCGGCTCGACTTCGGATGCATCTTCCATGCGGAGGAGCCGAAGGCCCAGGCCGAACCGCCAGCGGCCAAGTGATGGCCGAGCCGATCAAGGTGACCGTGAGCGACCCCGCCACCGGCGAGGTGCTCGGCGAGCAGACCATCACCGACGACTACCTGCTGATCTGCGCCGGCTCGGCCCAGCTGACCCACACCCAGGCCAACCCCGGCACCGGCACCCACGTGCTGACGATCAAGGGCGTACATCGCATCCACCTCCCCCCACAACCAAGGAGCCCCCATGGGGATAACCCCTGACCACGACAAGGCCCTCAGCTACCACCCCCTCACGCCGGGCCGGGCCGAGATCCACGAGCTGCTGCGCACCTCAGCGAAGCTGCTGGCAGACGTCTACGACACCCACCTGCCGCCGTCCCGAGAGGCGGCGCTGGCGTTCACCGCCGTCCAGGAGTCCCTCATGTGGGCCAACGCCGCCGTCGCCATCCACGACCCGGGGGCCAGCCCGGGCAAGTCCGGCGACGACGACTGATGAGGACGGCGGCCCGGCCGGGCTACCTGCTCCCGATCTACCGGTGCCCCCACCGGCCGAGCCGCCGCGCCCCCCACCCCACCCTCACCGACAGCGACCGCTGCACCAGCTGCGGCGCCACCCTCCCCCGACGAGAGGAATAGAGCCCCCGTGCCCGAGCCGACCGAGCCCGCTGGCCAGTGGCTGACCGGGACCATGCCCGTCGCCGTCGATCTCCCCACGGGGCCCGGCGTCTACATCTGCTACGACGAGCAGCTCCGGATCGCCTACATCGGCATGAGCCGCACCAGCGTGCGCGCCAGGCTCCAGGCCCACCACCGCGACCCCGACAAGCCGGTCCTGGCCCGCTGGGCAGCGTTCTACCCGGCCCCCGGGGGCGAGTCGGCCGCCGCCCTGGAACTGCGCTGGATCGAGGCCCACCGGCCCTACCTGAACCGGATGCACGTCGACGACCCCCAGCCGGTGCAGTGGAAGCGGAAGCCGCCACCACCGCCCCGGCGGCCGTGGTACGAGAGCGACCCCTACTGGCAGTGGTTCATGGACGGCCCCGCCCTCCTGATCCCGCTGGCCGGCAGCGAGCCGTGGCAGGTCGCCAAGGTGCTCCGGCACCTGTTCGCCGAGGGCATCACCGAGGACGAGATCTGGGACGCCTGCGAGATCACGGCCGACAACAAGCCGGCCGGCCCAGCCATCCCCTACATGGCCGCCGTGGCCCGCAACCGCCACGTGGAGACGCCGTGACCGCCTACCACCGGGTCTACAGCCGCCTGTGGGTCAACCCCGACTTCCGATCCTGCTCGGAGGACGGCCGCCACGCCCTCGTGTACCTGCTCACCTGCCCCCACCGCAACACCGAGGGCCTGTTCCGGCTGCCGATCCCGCTCGCAGCCTACGACCTCGGCTGGCAGCAGGACCGCACCGGCCAGGCCCTGGCCGAGCTGGAGACCATCGGGTTCATCGCCGTCGACCGTGACGCCGACCTCGTGTGGCTCGTCAACGCCGTGAAGTGGAACGCCCCCCGTGGGCCCAAGCAGATCAAGGGCGCCGTCAACGTGCTGGCCGAGGTCCCGTCCTCGCCGCTACGTGCCCGGTACCTCGACCGATGCCGTTCGGTCTGCCCTGAACTGGCCGCGGCCATCACAGAGCATTTGCGCTGGTCGGAAACAGTATCGGAAGGGTTCCCGTACCCCTCCGATTCCTCAACCTCATTCTCCAGCTCCAGCTCAACCCCCTCCCCCCCCGTCACCGCAGACCTGCCGATCCTGACTCGGCCGGGCTGGTGGTGGTGGGGCTGGCTGACCGGCTCGTGCAGAGCGCAACCGTCGACCCGACCGCCCTGGCCGACGACCAGGAACGCCAGGTCGTCGCGGACGCCCTGGCCGCCGGCGTCACCGAGGCCGCCATGCTCGGCATCGCCGACGATGCCACCACGAAGGCCCGCCACCCGCGGCCCTACCTGCGCAAGGGCATCGAACGGCTGGCCCGCGAAGCCCGAGCCGAGCCCGTCCCGACCGGGCCCAACCCGCTGGCCAACATCGCCGACGACGTGCCCGTGCCCCCCCGGGCCCGCCCCCGAGACCACCGCCGCCGGCCTGGCCGCAGCCCGGGCCGCCCTGCGACAGGCCAGCGCATGACCGGCCGGCCGCCGCCCCTCAACCGGGCCCTGGCCGATCGGGCCATCGCCCTCGGCATCCGCCGCGCCGCCCGCCACCGCCACCTCCTCGACCTCGCCCGCCAGCACGGCGTCGAGCTGCCCGCCCTCCGGGTCGACGACGAGCGCGCCATCGACGCCGCCGTCGCCCTCCTCGAGCAGGCCGGCGCCCCCATCGACTGGGACCTCGTCGAGATCCCCACCCACCTGGAGACCACCCCATGAGCGACCACCCCCTGGCCGGCCGGCCCACCACCGCCTGCCGGTGGTGCACCGCCCGCACCCCGATCATCTGGTGCCTCACCAGCGCCGAGAAACGAATCCCGATCGAAGCCCAGCCCAACCCCGCCGGCAACGTCGAGATCCGGATCGGCTCACCCGCCGCCGCCCCCCTCGCCGTCGTCCACCCCGGCCCGCCCGGGATGCTCGACGACTGGCTCGCCTACATGCCCCACCACGCCACCTGCCCCCGCGACCTCACGGAGCCGACCACACCATGACCACCTGGGTCACCCGCCAACAGTGGGGCGCACGGCCCCC
This sequence comes from Acidimicrobiales bacterium, assembly GCA_041394285.1. GTDB lineage: Bacteria > Actinomycetota > Acidimicrobiia > Acidimicrobiales > SZUA-35 > CADEDH01. The sequence continues at coordinate 10,363 of JAWKIL010000009.1, forward strand.
CAAGCTCACCCGCCCACTCTCCGGGTTCAACTCCGGGTGGTTCATCCACTGGCTCGGCGAACCCGCGGCCGCCGGCCTCGACGACCACCAGGTCCTCCGCAACACCCAGCGGTACCACATGGACTCCAAGGGCTGGGTCGACATCGCCTACAGCTTCGCTGTCGGCCGCAGCCACCCCGACACCGCCTACGAGCTCCGGGGCTGGGGTGTCCAGGGCGGCCACACCGAGGGCCACAACAGCCAGTCCATGGCCATCGTGTTCCTCCTCGGCACCGGTGAGCGGCCCACCGACACCCAGCTTACCACGGCCCGAGAGATCCTCGCCGAGGGCGTCAACCGGGGCTACTCCGCCAAGCTCGTCCGCCCCCACAACGCCGTCCGCTCGACCGCCTGCCCCGGCCCGGACCTGACCGGCTGGGTCAACGCCGGCCGCTTCTTCGCCCAGCCCCCCAAGGAGACCACCGTGCCCACCACCACCCCGACCAGCGACGCCATGGTCGAGCAGTGGCAGCGGATGCTGCTCGACAACGGCGCCCGCCTCGGCGACGCCGGCCCCGACCGGGACGGCGCCGACGGCCTGTTCGGCCGCCTCACCCTCGAAGCGTCGAAGGTGATCCTCGACCACCGCAACCAGCTCCTGGCCACCGTCGAGCAGGGCGCGGTGCTGGCCCGCAAGGCCGAGGAAGCGGTCGCCGCCCTGCTGCACCGGGCCGAGACGGCCGAGGCCCGGGCCGCCCAGCTGGAACAGCAGCTCGCCGAGGCCGGCACCCAGTTCGACAGGGACGACAGCGTCGTGACGGCGATGGCCGCCGAGATCAGGGCAGCACTCAGCAAGGCCGGGCTGTGATGGCCGGCCCACCCACCACCGTGTGGGTTGAGGTCGCCACCGAGCTGCTGGCCGAACTGGGCGACTGGTCCGAGCCGGTGCAGGTGCGGATCACTGACCTGCGCCCTAACGGCCAGGTCGAGATGGTGCTGCGCTCCACCGAAGGACCCGACGCCGATCTGGCCGTGCTCCGGCGGTGGAAGGCCGAGGCCCTTGAGGTCCTCGCTGCTTGGGAGCTGGTCTGGGAGGCCGCTGGCCGGCCAGGCCCGCTCGGCGGATCCAAGGCGCAAGCCGTCCGAGACCTGCTGGTCCGCCACGGCATCCGGGAGGCGTGATGGCCCGGGCCGCCACCATCCGGCTGCGGATCCCCGACCGGCGCCCAGCGACCGACCCCGTCCTCGCCCAAGAGCTGGGAGCCCGACTGTGCGCCGTGTTCGGCCTGTCGCCCGACCGCACCCGGAGCATCACCATCCGCCTCGAAGCCGGCATGATCGCCTCGGTCGACGTCGACCAGTTCGTCACCGTGGGCCAGGCCGCAGAGCTGGTGGAGGTGGCCACCACCTACGGGCTCCACCGTGCCGACCCACCTCGGCAGCTGAGCCCAGGATTCACCATCAGGGACTGGCCATGAGTCGCCCGCAGCCGGGAGACCTGGTTCAGCGCCGGTGGTACGTGGGCCGGCTTGCCCTCTGGCGTGGCCAGCGCGGCTGGTGGGTCCAGATCTGGATGGCCGGCCCGTGCCGCCATGGCCAGCGCTACACCAACGCACGCGATCTGTGGATCGGCCAGCGGGTGCGCATCATCCTCTCCGCCACGGTGCTGCCGTGACCGTCGTGGTCGAGCCGCACCCGGACGGCTGGGGCCACCGGTGGCGCCTCCTCGACGGCAGCACCGGCGAGATCCTCGCCACTGGCGAGCAGGCCTACAGCACCCCCGAGACGGCCGAGGTCGCCGGCGCCCGGCAACTCCACGCCGCCCGCACCCTCCCCGTCCCCGACCACCTGGAGCAGCCGTGACCCTCAACACCGCGCCCACCCTCCGCCTCCCCATCGTCGACATCCCCTCCGCCACGATCACCAGCGACATCATCCTCACCCCACCGGCCCTGACACCCCAGCAGGCCCGCATCCAGGCCCGATGGGACCTCCTCGCCCGGATCCTGTCCTACCTGTGCTTCGCCGGGACCCTCGGCATCCTCATCGGCGGCGCCGGCGCCCTCGTCGCCCTGGCCCTCACCCTCGCAGACCAAGACACCGCCATACCCACCCCGGAGCCCATCACCACGGCCGCCACCGTCACCACGCTGCCATCGATGCCGCCCACGGCCTACCCCTCCTCGGCGGTGTCACAGCCGCCGCCACCGCCCCACCGTCCACCACCCGCCCGAGACCGACCCCCACCACCGCCAGGCCGGCCACCACCATCCCAGCGCCCACCACCACCATCCCAGCACCGCCGCCCACAGCCACCACCACCACCACCGGCACACCATCGACGACGGCCGCCCCATCCACAACCACGCCACCACCGACCGACCCGCCGACCACACCAGCACCCACCGACACGACCACGGCACCCACAGACCCATCCACAACCACCACCGAGGCGGCCACGCCCCCCAGCACCTGACCGATAGGCGGGGCCGGGGGCCGTTCGCAGCGGCCACCCAGCCCCTTGACACGAGGAACCACCCTCATGCCCACCCTGACCATAACGACCACCGGACCACTCAAAGCCAATGTCGAGATCACCGGCAACACCATCCGAGAACCCGAAGTCACCCACCTCGACCACGGCCTCGTCTCCATCGAGCTCGGCGGCGCCGAAGTCTCCGCCATCCTCACCGGCCGACCCGACACCATCGCCGCACTACTCCGCGCCGCCCTCGACGAACTGGACCCCCCACTGTGACACGAAGCAGGAAGACGCTGAACGATCGGATGGCCAGTGCTGGGGCGACCGTAGTGCGCTGTCCGCATTGCGGACAGCGCCTCGGCTTCGTATTTGTCGGCCCACCAATCGAGGTGGCGCCGACCAGTGGAATCAAGCAGGGCGGCGTCACCGTGACCGACGGGCTCATCACCACCAGCTGCCACAGATGCAGAGAGGACTGGACGGGCCCAGTGCTGCCGAGGAGCGTCAAAGGAGAACGCACCGGACCAAGGCGGCGCACCGACATGGAGCAGCTCCGAGCCAAGTACGGCCGCACCTGAGCCAAGTACGGCACCGGAGCGAAGACCGAACAGTCGTTCAGTTTTTGTGGAAGGGGGGTGGCCCCCTGAGTGCCGGACCCATCTCCCCTCCCCGGGTCGAGGGGGGGCTGTTCGCCCTGGTGAGAGCCCTGCGGCGTGTCAAGTGGGCGATCTTGCCCATTCTGGCGGTGTCGTGAGTCGGCTGCACGACTGGTCGCACCAGCTGCGGGCCAAGCCGGTCCGCCAGCGGGCCTACGCCGACCCGTCGACGAGGTGCTGGCGGTGCGGGCTGACGCTGGCCGAGGTCCGGCTGGCCAACCCGGGGCGGCGGATCGAGTGGCACGCTGGTCACACCGAGCCCACCAGGTACGCACCGCTGCTGGCGGAGTGCTCGCTGTGCAACTGGCGCAACGCGGCGGAGACGACGGCGGCCAAGCGGGCCACGTCCGGCGGCACGGGCCGGTTCTGACGGTGGCCGCCAGGAAGACGCCGGGTTCCCGGGTGGCGGAGGCGGCCGCATCGGGCGACTACCGGGCCACGTTGGAGGCGATCCGGGACCAGCTGGCCCACCAGTTGGAGCGGGCCGAGCCGGCGGTCGCTGCGCAGATCGCCGGGCAGCTCCGGCAGACGCTGAAGGATCTGGCGGCGCTGCCGGCTGAGACGAAGGGATCGAAGCTCGATGAGGTCAGGGCTCGCCGAGAGGCGCGTAGGCGCGCAGGTTCCAAGGCTGCACCAGCTGCCGGCGGGGGCGGCGGGTAGCGCTGGCGACGACGCCATCGAGTGGGCGGAGTCGATTGGCTGGGACGACGACCTCGGCCACGGGTTCTACGTGCTCGACGAGTGGCAGCGGTTCTGCATCCGGGGGATTCTGAGCGAGGACGAAACGGCCCGGCTGTGTGCCGAGATCGCCCTGCTGATCGTGGCCCGGCAGAACGGCAAGGGCACCATCCTTGAAGTGGTGGAGCTGTACGCCCTGTTCGTGCTCGACCTGCCGCTGATCCTGCACACCGCCCACCTGGGCGAGACGTCGGCGGACCACATGGGCCGCCTGTGGGCCGCCATCCAATCCGACCCGGAGCTGGCCAGCCAGTGTCACATGGTGCGGGCCAAGGGGTCGGAGGCGATCGAACGGAACGGCGGGTGCGACCTCGGCGGCGGTGAGATCCGGTTCCGGACGAGGTCGGAGAAGGGCGGGCGGGGTGGGTCGCCGCAGATGGTGGTGTTCGACGAGGCCCTGTTCCTGACCGCCCAGCAGCAGTCCGCCACGGTACCGTCGCTGTCGGCGCAGACGATGCGGGACGACAAGCCCCTGATGATCTACGCCAGCTCGGCCCCGCTCGGCCGGAGCGAGGTCCTGCACAACGTGCGCAGCTCGGTGCTGCGGGGCGAGATGCCGCAGGCGTTCATGGCCGAGTGGTCGGTCGAGCTGCCCGACACCGACGGCGACCTGGCCGCGGCGATCCGGGCCGTGATGGCCGACCCCGAAGCGATCTACCAGGCCAACCCGGGGGTCGGGATCCGCATCGATCCGCAGTGGTGCCTGACCACCGAGCGGGGGTCGATGACTCCGGAGGCCTGGTGTATCGAGCGCCTGGGCGTGGTGTTCACCGCCGATGGTGACGCCGGTGTGCTCCCGGGCAACCTGTGGACGGCCTGCCACGATGCGACGTCTACGGTGGATGGCGGCCGGATCGCGTTGGCTGTGGGCCCGGGGTCGACGTGGGCGGCGGTCGGCCTGGCCGGCGAACGAGCCGACGGGTCTCTGCACCTCGAGGTGGTGCGCCACGCGCTCGGTACCGACTGGTTGGTGGGGGCCCTGCGTGCCGGTACCGAGCGGTACGGGCCGGTGCTGGTGGACCCGAAGAGTCCGACGATGGCGGTCTTGACGACCCTGGAGACGGCCGGTATCGAGGTGGAGGAGCTGGCCACGGCCGACGTGACGAGGGCCTGCGCTGAGCTGCAGAACGACCTGAAGGCCCTGCACCTGCGGCACCTGGACCAGCCGGAGCTGAATGCTGCTGTCGCGGGGGCCGGGATCCGCCCGGTGGGTGAGTCGTGGGTGTTCTCGGCGAAGGCCAGCACGGTGGATGTGTGCCCGCTGCTGGCGGTCACGCTGGCCGCGCATGGGGCCCGGGTGTCGGGGTCGGTCGACCCGTTGAGCCAGATCTTCTAGTCAGTCGTCGACTATCTGGGCTGGTCATCTGCAATAGTCTCTCGTTGACTATGCTGGCGGCGTGGCCCGCCGGCTGTCGATGGATGCTCTCACCTCGGTCTTCGAGGTCGTTGGCGCGGTGCTGATCGCGGTCGGGTTCTTCCTGTGGTGGCTGCCGGCCGGGATGGTGGTGGCCGGGGCCGAGCTGGTAGGCCTCGGCTACCTCCTGGCTCCGGCGCCTCGTGGTGGTCGGCGGTGAGCCTGCTCCGCCGGCGGGCGATCTCCTACCAGGACGTCTGGGGTTCCGGCGGCGACTGGAAGGACGTGCGGATGACGTCGGCCGAGGCCGCCCTCGGCGTGTCGGCCGTGCTGGCTGCGGTCGATCTGATCGCCTCGCGGATCCAGATGATGGACTGGGCCGAGATCACGATCGACGCGGAGGGCTTGGAGCAGACGCTGCCGATGGGCCCGTTCCTCCAGGAGCCGAGCAGCACCCTGGCCCCCGATGAGTGGGTGTACCAGGGGGCCGCCAGCTACCTGCTGTTCGGCAAGGTCGCCGGCCACGTCACGGCCCGGGGTCCGAACGGGTGGCCGACCAAGCTCGACTGGCTCAACCCCGATCGGCTCGCCTGCTCGACGGCGACCGGGGTGGCCCGGTGGTCGTACTACGGGCAGCCGGTCGACCCGACCAGCCTGGTGATTCGCCGGTGGGCGCCGATGATCCCGGGCGACCTGAACGGCGTCGCCCCGGTGGCGAAGCTGCACGTCGACATCCAGCGGGCCCTGAAGGCGGCCCTGTACGAGCGGGATTTCTTCGAGGCCGGGGGTCTGCCGCTGGCCGTGCTCAAGTCGGACCGGGACATCAAGCAGCCCGACGTCGACGTCGTGACCGACCGGTACGACTCGGCCCGCCGGACCCGTGGTCGCCGGCCCCTGGTGCTGGGCCGGCAGTGGTCGCTGGAGACCCTGCGCCAGTCGCCAACCGAGAACGGGGTCGACGCGGTCGAGAAGCGGATCGCGACGAAGGTGGCGACGATCTATCACGTGCCGCCGGAGTGGGTGGGCGGCGAGTCGGGCGGGTCGCTCACCTACGACAATCCGGACATGAACACCCGACTGCTCGACGGGATCGCCCTGCAGCCGGTCTACACCATGCTGGAGCGGCTCGTCAGCGCCGAGTGCCTCCCGGATCCCCGGCGCCTGCGGATCTACCCGGAGTCGATCCTCCGCAGCGACCCGAAGTCGGCGGCTGAGATCGACGGGCTCCTGGTCCGCGGTGGGCTCGCCTCGGTGAACGAGCGCCGCAAGGCTCGGGGCCAGGAGCCTGTGGATGGCGGCGATGAGCTGCTGTGGCCGCCGTACTCCACGACGGCGAAGCCGACCACGTCCGCCGCGGAGGAGAAGCTGGCCAACGCGGCCCGGATGCTGCAGCAGCTGTACCTGGCGGTCGGCAAGGTCATCACCGCCGAGGAGGCCAGGGCCATGGTGTCCCGCCTCGGTGTCGATCTACCCGGCGACCTACCCCCCAACGGAGGAGCCTGATGAGCACCACCATTGAACCGCTCCGCCGCCGTGGACTGTGCCGCAGTGGGGCCAGGGAACTGACGGGATACGCCTACCGGTCGCCCGACGTTGAAGTGCGGGCCTCCGCCAACGACAGCGGGACCGTCACCATCGAGGGCTACGCCATCGTCTGGAGCAGGTACTCGTCGAACCTTGGTGGCTACGTCGAACAAATCGACCCCAACGCCTTCGACGACTCCCTCGTCAACGACGACCAGATCGCCAGCTACAACCACGAGTACGCCTCCATCCTGGGCCGCCGGTCAGCTACCAACCTGGTCTTGACCAAGGACTCGACGGGCTTGCGGTACTCCATCTCGGGGGCTGCCTCCGACCCCGACGTCATCCGGGTGGCGGAGAAGGTACGAGCCGGCAGCGTGGTCGGCTCGTCCTTCACCTTCCGGTCGATGCCCGACGGCGAGTCCTGGTCCTACACCGCGGAGAACTACCCCCTCGTGACCGTGGCCCGGGCCGCCCTGTACGAGGTGGCCCCCGTCGTGTGGCCGGCCTACATGGCCACGACCGAGGAGGGCATGGCAGTCGGACTGCGCAGCTTGGCCGAGCAGCACGGCATCCCGCTCGACGACCTGCATACCGATCCCCGCGAACTACGCCTCCGAGAGTTCCTTGAGTCGACTAGCGAGCGAGCAACGCCCGCTATCGAAAACCTCCGCCACCGGGCCCGGTGGCTGGAGATCTCCGCCTGAGGGAGCAACCCACAGGCCGCGACGTAGCCAACGACGCAACCCCCCACAACCACTGCTCCCGATCGAAGGAGAACCCCCGATGTCAACCACCTACCAGACCAAAGTCACCGAGCTGCTCGCCCAGCGCAAGGGCCTCCACGAGGAGATGAAGGCCCTGCTCGACGCCGCCGACGCCGAGAAGCGCGCCATCACCGCCGAGGAGACCGCCAAGTTCGACGCCCTCGACACCCAGATCACCGAGCTCGACCAGCAGCGCAAGCGCTACGAGGACATGGACAAGCGGGAGGCCGACCTCCTCGAGGCCCAGGAGCGCAACAAGATCGACCTCCTCGACAAGGACCAGCGCAAGGGCGAGCCCGACAAGTTCGAGACCGAGCTGCGGGCGTTCCTGAAGGGCGAGCGCCGCAGTCTGACGATCGCCCCCGACGAGCCGATCCGGAACTACCAGCACGCCCGCTCGATCGCCACCCAGCAGCGTGACCTGACCAAGGGCACCGCCACCGCCGGTGGCCACACCGTCGGCACGGCGTTCTACAGCCAGCTGGTCGACCACATGATCGAGGTGTCCGGCATCCTGCAGGCCGGCCCGACCGTGCTGGTGACCGAGCGGGGTGAGAACCTCCCGATCCCCCGGACCACGGCCCACTCGTCGGCCACGTCCGAGATCGCCGAGGCCGCGGCCATCACCGAGTCGGACCCGGCGTTCAACCAGCTGGTCCTGTCGAGCTACAAGTACGGCAACCTCATCCAGGCCAGCTACGAGCTGATGGAGGACACCTACGTCGACCTGCTCGGCTACATCGCCATGCAGGCCGGCCGGGCCGTCGGCAACGCCTTCGGTACCCGCCTGGTGACCGGCACCGGCTCCAGCCAGCCCCAGGGTGCTGCCACGGCCGCCACCACCGGCGTGACCGGCGGAGCGGGTGTGGCCGGTGCGTTCACCGCCGACAACCTGATCGATCTGTTCTTCTCCGTGATCGCTCCGTACCGGATGAGCCCGTCGTGCGGCTGGCTGATGCGGGACGCGACCCTGGCCGCTGTCCGCAAGCTGAAGGACTCGCAGAACCAGTACCTGTGGCAGCCCTCCCTGCAGGTCGGCGCTCCCGACACCCTGCTCGGCAAGCCGGTCCACACCGACCCCAACGTGGCTGCCGTGGCCCTGTCGGCCCGGTCGGTCCTGTTCGGCGACTTCTCCCGGTACTTCGTGCGCCAGGTCCGCGACATCCGTTTCGAGCGGTCCGACGACTACGCGTTCAACCAGGACGTCACCACGTTCCGGTGCCTGCTCCGGGGCGACGGCGGCCTGGCCGACACCTCCGGCGCTCTCAAGGCGTTCGTCGGGACCGCCGCGTAGGTCTGTGGCCGGCGGCGGCCCTGGGCCGCCATGCCCCTGGCCGCCGCCGGTCGCCCCCCCCCAACCAGCAACCAAGGAAGGAATCCCCCTCATGAACGTGACGATGCTCCGCAAGGTGTCCGGCACCCGCGACGGCGTGGACTGGCCGGACCCCGGCGACTCGATCGACGTGCCCGCCGACGAGGCCGAGCTGCTGATCGGCAACGGCCTGGCCAAGGCCGCCGACGAGCCTGCCCCCGCCCCAGAGCCGGAGCCGTCCCGCAAGGGCTCCCGGCAGGCCACGAACGAGCCCGGCTGATGGCCAAGGCCAAGCCCCCGATGATGCGGGCCGTGACCGGCTTCATCGTCGGTGTCCGCACGATCAACGCCGGTGAGGAGTTCCCCGCCGACGACGAGCTCGTGCTCGCCCACCCTGGGCAGTTCGAGCCGGTCACCGAGGCCGAGGGCTGAGCGATGGCGTGGGCGCCGGACTACATCTCGCCTGGTGACCTCGGGGCCTACCGCAGGCTCGGAGACACCGCCGAGGACGTCGAGCTGGCCGAGGCCATCTCGTCGGCGTGCCGCGCCATCGACCGGGCGACCGAGCGGCAGTTCGGCAAGACCGACGCTGTGGAGACCCGGACCTATGACGCCAAGTGGTCGGATGCCCAGGGCCTGTACTACGTCGAGATCGACGACGTGCAGACCCTGACCGGGCTGGTGGTCACCGTGTCGGGCGCCGCAGTGACGTCGGGCAACTACCGGCTGTGGCCCCGGAACGCCCCCAACGAGGGCCGGCCCTGGGAACGGCTGTACCTGAGGACCGTCACTCCCGACCCGCTCGGCTGCGGGCTCGGTGAGGTGACGGTCGCTGCGACGTTCGGATGGACCGCCGTCCCGACCACGATCAAGAACGCCGCCAAACTGCAGGCCTCCCGGTTCTTCGCCGACCGGAACATGCCCCACGGGATCGCCGGCTCCCCCGAGCTGGGTAACGAGATGCGCCTGTTGGCCAAGGTCCACCCCGACGTCGAGGTCATGGTCACCCCCTACAAGCGGCACGGGGCCGACTGATGCGGCTGGCCGACGTGATGCAGGAGATCGCCGACGTGGCCGGCCAGGTCCCCGGGCTCCACACGTACGGGTGGCCGGTCGACGAGTCCACCCCCCCGGCCGCGTGGCCCACCTACCCCGTGGAGATGGACCCCCTGGCTGCGTTCCAGCAGGGCACGGTCCGCTGGCAGGGCGGCCTGTGGGTGGCGGTCGGGAAGGTCTGGGACCGGGCCACCCGGGACCAGCTGTCCGACTTCACCGCCGACGACGGGCCCCAGTCGATCGTCGCCCGGTTCCTCCCCCACGACTGGCAGGCCTGCTCGTACGTCGCCCCGGTGCGGTGGACGTTCGACGCTCTCACCATCAGCGGCGTCGAGATGATGGCCGCCCTGCTCTCCCTCGATATCGCCGGCCCTGGCCTGCAGGAAGGATGACCGATGGCGACCCTCGCCCTCACCGACGTTGAGATCCTGGCCGGCCCGCTCCGGCTCACGCCACGGACCAACGAGGTCGACCTCACCATGGAGGCGGCCGAGCTCGACTCCACGACCTTCGACTCCGGCGGGTGGGAGGAGAAGATCATCGGGCTCCGCAAGCTGATGGCCTCCACCGCCGGCCACTACGATGCCAGCCCGATCGAGACCGGGGCCCTGAACTACGACTCGGAGCTGTTCACCGAGCTGACCGGTGGCGCCCAGTACCCGCTGACGATCGGGCCGACGAAGACCGACGGTGGTGTGGTCTACGTGGCCGGGTTCAAGCGGGGCTCGCTGTCCGTGGGTGGCCAGGTGGGCGACATCCTGCCGATCTCGTCCGACATGTGGGGCGATGGGGTGGCGGGGCGGGGCGCGTTGATCCATCCGGCGAACGTGCTCCGCACCGCTGGCGGCACCGGCAACGGTGTCCAGCTCGGCACCGTCGCCACCGGCCGGTCGCTGCTGGTCGCTATCCACGTGGTCGCCGTGTCCGGCACCACCCCGGCCCTGACGATCACCGTCCAGCGGGACGACAACGCCGGGTTCACCACTCCGACCACGGTGACCACCCTCGGCCCGGTGTCGGCGCCCACCAGTTCGCTGGTGGTGGTGCCCGGGCCGATCACCCCCGACGACCGGTACCGCATCACGTGGACCCTGACCGGAACCACCCCGTCGGCCCGCTTCGGCGTCGCCGTCGCCCAATAGATCCAAGAGCAAGGAGCTACACCTCATGGCAGTACTCGCGATGACCTCGTGCCGGGTCGAGCTGAACGCCGTCGACATGTCCCAGTACGTCGCCGCCGTCGAGCTGACCCTCGATGGTGTCGAGCTGGACACCACCGACTTCGCTTCGGGCGGCTGGGAAGAGAAGATCATGGGACTCAAGTCGGCCTCGCTGAAGGTGAAGTTCAACGACGACTTCACCTCCACCACGGTCGATGACCGGGTCTACGCCTTCTACAACACCGGCACCCCGGTGGCATTCAAGATCCGGCCCACGTCGGCGGCGATCTCGGCCACCAACCCGAGCTACGAGGGGAACTTCCTGCCCAACTCGTTCACCGCTGTGGCCGGTTCGGTGGGTGATCTGGCGACCAAGGATCTGACGTGGCCGGTCACCGGCTCCGTCTCCCGCGTCACCGCCTGATCGGGGCCGGGGGATGCCGGCGAAGCTGACGGGGGCGGAACGGCTCGATGCTGCCCTGGCCGCTGTCGAGGCCGACGCCACCGACAAGAACACCCTGTTGGCCATGGCCGAGCTGGTCCTGGCCGACGCCCGCCCTGCGGTCCCGTCCACCCGGGTGAAGGCCACGGGCCGGACGACGGCGACCACGGGGCGGGCCAAGGTCCTGTTCGGCAACGCCCGTACTCCGTGGGCGGCCCCGTCACACTTCGGGCACGGCTCCGCGTCGGTGCCCCGGGCCCAGGGCGGCTGGATGCGGGGGAACCTGTACCTGTTCCGTGCCGCTGACCGGCGCCGCGACGACGTGGTCGACCTCGGCCTGCGGCGCTGCGTCGCCGCGTTCCGGGCCAACGGATTCGAGGTGAGCGGCTGATGGCCGACATCAAGGTGGCGCTGAACCCAGGTTCGTTCACGGGCCCGGAGCGGCGGCTCGTCCAGCAGCACCTGAAGATCCCGTTCGCTGACCTGCTGACGTACACCCGTGAGGCCGTCTACCGGCTGTACCCGCTGCCCGACGAAGAGCCGGCCGATCTGCGGGTGCTGGTGGCGGCCGACGGGGCGCTCGTGTTCCCCGACGAGGTGCTCCAGGTCATGGTCTGGGTGCAGGCACTCCGCACTGATCCGGACGTGAAGCTGGAGGACTTCGACCAGCTCACCATGGCGGACCTGAACAACGCCCGGGTGCGGGGAATCAACCGGGGAAAAGCGTCCACGGGTGGCTCGTCGACGACATCGTCGACCGAGTCACCATCTGCCGACTCGTCCCCGGCATGACCTGGGCCGAGTCAGACCTGCTCTCCTGGGATGAGCGGGAGGTGCTGCTGCTCCAGGCCGACAAGGTCCACCGGCCGGCGCCCGGCGCCGCGCCGGCCCATGTCCCTGCCGCTGAGCGGCTCGCCCGGAGGACCGGCTGATGGCCCGCAGGAACCCGAACGTCTCGGTCAACATCGACCTGGAGGCCGACGCCGGCAGCGCCCGGAAGGACATCGCCCGCGACCTCGACAAGATCGAGGGCGACGCCAAGGACACGGCCAAGGCGATCGAGCGGGCCTTCGAGAACGTGTCGCCGGAGCTGGCAGTCGAGCTCGACACAACCGAGATCCGCAACGCCCTGAAGCTGGCTGACCAGCTCGATGGGATGGTGGCCGAGTTCGACATCGACACCGACCTCGACGAGATCAAGCAGGCCGAGCAGATCGCCCGGTCGCTCCGCTCGTTCCAAGGCCGGGTCGACCTCTCCGTCGAGGGCCGGGCCGAGCTGGCCGAAGCCCTGGACCTGGCCGAGAAGATGGACCAGATCCGGCGGGTGAAGGTGGAGGTGCAGGGCCGGGAGGATCTGGAGAAGGCGGCCCGCCTGGCCGACGACCTGGAGCGCCGCCGGACCATCCCGATCGACGCCCAGGCCAGCGACCTTGTGCGCCTCGACGATGAGATCGAGGACGCCATCACCCAGGGCGGTGAGGCTGGGGCCGAAGGCATGGCCGGCGCGCTTAGCGAGTTCGACTACTCCGACGTGGGATCGTCGGCAGCCGACCAGATATCCGGGTCGCTGGCCACCGCCGGCCCGTGGGCGGCAGCGGCCGGTGCCGTCGGTGCCGTGTTCGGTGACGAGTTCCTGGAGGGGTTCAACAACGCCCTGCCCGACGGGCGAGGCGACGCCATCCGCCAGCTTCGCAACGACCTGGCCGGATCCGAGATGGTCGAGGTGGGCGAGGCCGCCGGCGGCGCCTACTCGGCTGGGCTGTCCGAAGGGCTGACCGCAGCGAAGGACGCAGCGGCGCTCCTCCAGGCCGAGCTCGGCGACATCGACAAGGGACTGAACCTCGACGAGGTGACCCGCCAGGCCCTGGCCCTAGAGCAGGTGTTCGGGGTCGACCTGGTCGACTCGGTGTCCGCCGTCGACAAGCTCCTGTCGCAGGGCCTGATCAAGAACAGCCAGGAGGGGTTCAACCTGCTGTTCGAGCTGGGCCAGAAGACCGGCACCCAGTTCGACGAGATGCTCGAGCTGACCATGGAGTTTCCACGGCCATCAAGGCGCTCGGGATCGAGGGGCCGAAGGGTCTGCAGATGATCGCCGACATGGTCGAGCAGGGGATCTTCCCCCAGGTCGACCAGGCCGGCGAGGTGTTCGAGGAGCTGAACGAGACCATCATCAACGGCGGTGCGGCCGAGGCGCTGGAGCTGATCGGCCTTAACGCCGAGGAGATGCAGCAGCGGATCGCCAGCGGCGGGTTCGAGGCGTCGTCGGCCGTGGCCGAGATCGCATCGTCGCTCCTGGCGATCGACGACAACGCTGTGCAGGCTGCCCGTACCACCGAGATCTTCGGCGGGAACATGGGCCTGCTCGGCGACGAGGCCCGGGAGGCCGCGCTCCAGCTGTTCGCTGGGGCTGACGGCACCAAGGAGATCGGCACCGCCGCATCCGACGCCGCCGATCAGATCGAAGATGCCGCGTCCGGGATGGACCGGATGAAGAAGGCGGCGTCGGATCTGGGTAACGAGTTGGGTACCACTGTGGCCGACGGGCTCGACACCCTCAACGCCCTGGCCAAGCTCGACTTCAGCACAGCCGCCAGCAGCGCCGCCGACTTCGGCGAAGCGTTGAGCACCAAGGTGATGGGCCCGGCATCGGAGCTGCTCGGCCCGCTCGATGGGCTGCTCAACAAGGTCGGCCTGGACCTGCCCAACGCCTTCGATCTGCTGGACCTGAAGACCGACGAGTTCACAGCGTCGACCGGGCCGGCCGTGGCCGGCGCCGAGGCCCTGTCGACCGCCGCCCGGGAGGGCGCCCCAGCGATGGCCGAGCTTGGTGGCGGGGCTGAGGATGCCGCTGCTGCGATCGCTGAGGCGGAGGCCGCTACCGAGCAGCTCGATGCCGCCCTGCAGCTGTTCTCCGGCCGGTTTGACGAGGACCAGATCATGCGCCGGATCGAGGAGGACACGATCGCCGCCACGGAGGCGGTGAAGGGGCTGGAGGCCGGCACCTACACGCTCGGCACCGGGTTCGACATCAGCACCGAGAAGGGGCGAGCCGCTGAGGCGGCGCTGGAAGATCTGTCGGGCTCGCTCGACACGGCAATCACGGCCTACCAGAACGGCACCATCACGGGCCAGCAGCTGGCCGACAAGCACGCCATCATCGAGGGCGCTGTCCGGGAGGTAGCCGCCGCCATGGGGGCCACCCAGGCCGAGACGGACGAGCTTGTGGCCAAGTACTCCACGGTCCCGTCGCAGGTGTCGACGACCTTCGTCGCCCACACCCAGGCCGCAGCTGGTGCGGTGGCTGCTTACGCCGCCGCCGTGCTGGCTGTGCCTACAACGAGGTCGACGACGATCACCACCTACCAGCAGACGGTGTTCCGTCCGACCGTCAATCCTGACAAGCGGCACGGCGGCGGCCCGGTCAAGGCCGGCGAGACGTACCTGGTCGGTGGCCCAGGGGCGGAGGAGCTGTTCACCCCTGACCGGTCCGGCATGATCAGCGACCCGTCTGAGACCCGCCGGATCCTGGAGGGTAACCCCCGCGCCCGGGCCATGGTTGGCGCCGGCGTCGGATCTCCCAGCGGCGGTGGGGCTGGCCGCCGCGACCCGATCGTGTTCGAGTTCGGCAGGTCAGAGACCGACGAGTTCATCATGCGCCTGATGCGCAGGGCGCTCCGCAATCGGGGCGGAGACCTCGACCTGACGTTCAGGCGCCGCTGATGGCGTGGCCAGCGGAACCCCTCGACGTCGAGGTCGGCCTGTTCATCAACGGCGCCTGGGTCGACGCGGTCACCACCGGCGACGGGGTCCGTCACCGGGACGAGATCTCCATCCGACACGGCCGCTCCGACTGGACATCCATCGCCGACCCGTCACAGGCCTCGTTCACGCTCGCCAACCGGGACGGCCGCTGGTCCCCCGACAACCCCGACGGCGCCTACTACGGGCACTTCCGCCGGAACATCCCGTGCCGGATCGGGGTCGGGCGGGGCGAGATCCACATGGCCCCCACCGAGGTGTCCTACGACCTCGCGTCCACCCCCGACCATGCGTCGCTCGACGTGTCCGGCGACCTCGACATTCGCATCGAGTTCGAAGCCGAACGGGATTTCGTCGACATCAACAAGGGTGGGAGCCTCACCCGCCTCGCCCACAAGACGACCGGCACCACCGGGTGGGGCTGGTCGATCTACGACATCGACGGCGAGGTGCGGGCCGCGTTCGCCTGGTACGACAACGGCGGCACCCTGCGGAGCTACACCACCGCCGCCAGCGGGACGACCCTGCCCGCCGATTTCCGGCATGAGCACCGGGCCCTGCGGGCCGTCCTGGTCGTCTCCACCGGCACCCTCACGTGGTACACCTCGACGAGCCTCGGCGGCACGTGGACCCAGCTCGGGTCGCCCTGCACCGGGGTCGGGGCCACCACGATCAGCGGCACCACCGCGGCGCTGAAGGTGGGCGGCGTGGTCGGCGACGACCGGATCCCGTTCCCCGGCCGGATCTACGACTTCGAGCTGCGGGACGGGACCACCGTGGTGGCCGCCGCCGCGTTCAACGACCAGGTGGTGGGCGACACCTCATGGGTCGACTCGGCCGGCCGCACCTGGACGATCGGCGCCGGCGGCCGGATCACGAACATGCTGTGGCGGTTCCATGGTGAGCTGTCCAGCATCCCCACCCGGTGGAACATCGACGGGTCCGACGTGTGGGCACCGGTCGAAGCGACCGGCCTGTTCCGCCGGCTCCGGCAGGGGAACCGGCGGCTCGACTCGTCGCTGCGGCGTGGCCTGCTGGCCCAGGCCAACTCGGCGTTCGGGTCCGACCTCGTGGCCTACTGGCCGATGGAAGAGACCGGGCGGGACCTGACAGCGTTCGGTGCCGCGGTCGGGGGCGGTCCGATGACGATCGCCGGTGACACCCCGACGACCGGGGCCTACTCGGGGTTCCAATGCTCTGAGGATCTGCCGACCCTCGGCAACGCCGTGCTGACCGCCGACGTCAGCACCTACAGCCCGACCACCGAGTGGCAGGTCCGCTGGCTGCAGCACATCCCATCCGACGCCACCAGCGGCGGCGCATGGTTCGAGGTGCTGCGGATCTCGACCACCGGTCACACGTGGATCGTGCAGTGGCAGGACAGCGCGGGCGGGAACATGCGGGTCCTGGCCTACAACTCGAGCGGGACCCTGGTCTACACCGGCGGCACGATCGCGATGGCGGCCACCGGGCAGGCGTTCCGGGTGTCGCTGGCGATCAGCACCAACGGCTCGAACATCGACCTCGACTTTCAGGCGCAGATCGCTGGTGGTGTCCCGGGCGGGGTGATCGTCACCAATGCCGTGGCCGGCTCCCCCGGGCGGGTCACCCAGCTGAAGTTCAACAAGGACGCCAACCTCGACGAGTGGGCCATCGGGCACGTCACCATCCAGAACAACGTGACCCCCACGACCGAGCTGTACGACGAGCTCAACGCCTACAACGGTGAGCGGGCCTACGACCGGATCGTGCGCCTGTGCCGTGAGGAAGGGATCGCCACCCGCATGGAGGGCGTGGCCACCGACACCCAGGCCATGGGCTACCAGCGGCCCGGCACCCTGATGGGCCTGCTCGAGGACTGCGCCGCCACCGACCTCGGCATCCTCCACGAGTCCCGGGAGACGGTGGCGGTCGGCTACCGGACCCGTGCGTCGATGATCGGCCAACCCGTGATCGTGGCCCTGGACTACGCCGCCGGCGAGGTGGCCCGCTCCCCCGCCCTCGACCGGGACGACGAGGGGTTCGCGAACGACATCACCCTCACCAATCAGTCGGGGGCCACGGCCCGGGCGGTGCTCGATGACGCCTCGGTGATGTCGATCAGCGAGCCGCCGGTCGGAGCGGGCCGCTACCAAACGACGGTCGACGTGAACCTGTGGTCCGACACCGCCCTGACCTTCCTGGCCTCCGGGTACCTGGCCCTGTCGTCGGTCGACGAGCCCCGGATCTCGAACCTGGCGATCGCTCTACAGCACGCCGCCCCCGCTGCTGACGCGGCGCTCACGGCGACGGTGTTCGACATGTCGCTCGGTGACCTGGTGGAGATCTCCAACCCGTTCACCACGGCGCTCGGCGCGGCAGCGTCGCCCATCTCCCAGCTGGTGCAGGGCTGGTCCGAGCGGATCAACCTGTTCGAGCACGAGCTCGAGCTGATCACCTCGCCGGCGTCGCCGTGGGATACCGACCCGATCCCGGCTCCGCCGCCCGCCACCCACCCGGTGCCGGAGTCGACCACGAAGTCGGCGACGAACGCCCCGAGCACGTCGCACTCGGTGTTGCTGGACGGGCTCGCCGCGCCGGGCGAGCTGCTGGTGGCGTGGCTGATGTTCAATGCCGACACCACCATCACCGGGCCGGGTGGCGGGTGGACGCAGCTGTCCAGCAACGCTGCGAGCCGGGCCAGTCGGCCGTGTTCGGCAAGATCGCCACCGGCACCGAGGGCACGTCGGCCGCCTTCACGACCAGCACAGCCCAGGCCGGTTCGTTCATCGTGCAGCGGATCTCGAACGTTCACGGTGGCCTCGTGGCCGGGACCGACTACACCATCGCCGTCGCGGCCGCTGCCACCACAGCGAACCCGAACCCGCCGAGTGTGACCGCCGGGTGGGGTTCCGACGACAACCTGTTCGTGGCGGGGTGTGCCGTGCGGGGCGACAACGACCCGGTGACCGGCTACCCGACGAACTACACCGGCGAGCAGCACGTCACCACCAACGGCGGTGGTGGTGGCGCCACGATCGGTGTCGCGGTCAGGCAGTACACCTCGGCCAGCGACGACCCTGACGCCTTCACCCTGGCGGCCTCCGAGTTCGGCCGGGCCTACACCCTCGTCATCCGACCCGCATAGCAAGGAGACCCGTCATGCAGATCCCGATGAGCAAGGTCATCGCCGCCACCGTGGTGGCCGTCATCCTGGCCGCCGCCGACCAGCTCCGTGTCGAGGACGGCCTACCGACCGACCGGAACGGGTGGCTGGTCCTGGCCGGCAAGGTCTTGGTGGCTCTGTTCGGTGTTGGCGGCGCCGGGTACAGGGTGACCGAGAAACGACCGTCCGCTCAACTGGTGGCCGCCATCCGGGCCGGCAAGGTCTGAGCGTGAGCCCGTACGACCTGACCATGATTCTGGGCCCCGTTGTTGGTGGTGCCCTCGTGTGGATCTGGCACGCCGTGCGGGTCTGGTTGCGCCACCGCCATGGCGCACCATGACCGGCCCGACGTCCCCGACCCCACTGGATCCGCCGCCGCCTTCCTGGCTCCGGGCCGCCGGTCTCGTGTTCCTCGTCATCGTCGTCGGGGCCGACGTGTTCGATGGCCGCATGGACGCCGACCCGTGGTCGCTGGTGACCGGGCTCGGTGTCGCCCTGTGGGGGCCGTCGATCATCTCGGCGCTCCGCTCGATCCGTTCCCGGTGAGCACTGAATGGGAATAGGAACCGTTCTATGCTGGCCAGGACACCACGCTGTTCGACTTTGAGGAGAAACCATGGCCGTCGGACTCTCAGCCGCAGCCGCGAACGCAATCCTCGACGCCCACCACGACACCAACTACCCGTGGATCCAGCTCCACACCGCCGACCCTGGCGCCGCCGGCACCACCGCCGTCGCGGGCAACGCCACCCGGAAGGACACCTCTGCGGCGTGGGCGCCCGCGTCGGGTGGGAGCAAGACGACCGACGTCGACATCGACTGGTCTGACGCTGAGGTGGACACCGCCGAGGACTACACGCACTGCTCGTTCTGGTCGGCTTCGACGGCTGGGAACTTCGGCGGGTCGGGCACGGTCACCGCGAACGCCGTGTCTGCTACTGGCGACGCGTTCAGCATCCTCGCTGGCGGGATCACCGCCTCGTTCAACACCGCCGCCTGATCTGGCCGGCGCGAC
This sequence comes from Acidimicrobiales bacterium, assembly GCA_041394285.1. Lineage (GTDB taxonomy): Bacteria > Actinomycetota > Acidimicrobiia > Acidimicrobiales > SZUA-35 > CADEDH01. Next base: position 29,752 of record JAWKIL010000009.1, read on the forward strand.
GGGCCCGGTGAGCTGAGTGGCCACACCGCTGCAGGTCGCTCAGTCGGTCGTCGACACTGTCCCGTCGCTGACCAACCTCCAGCGGCTCCGCATCCGCAACCAGTGGACGCTCGCCTGGGACGCCCACGTAGCGAGTCGGGAGCTCACCGGGTTCGGTGCGGACGCCTACCTCAAAGCAGGGTGGTACGTCCACCACGAGGCGCTGAGAGCACTCAACCGCAACCGGGTGGAATGGACCACGCTGGCCGAGCGCGCCCGGGCCAGGTGGGAGGGCGACACCGAACGCGACCCCCGTGCCGAGATCTGGACCACAGCGCAGCGGTTCGTGGTGCGCGACACCATCCGGGCGGTGCTGGCCCGAGACTCCGACATCGACTCCACCGTCTACGCCTTGCTCACCGCCGCCTGGCGTGACCGGTTCCCAGGGTTAGACGCATGACCGCCGCGATCACCTGGCTCTACTCGGACTCCGACGGCAACACCGACCAGCAGACGAAGACCGCGGCCGGCCTGTCGTTCCTCACCGGAGACCGCATCCTCGTCGTCGGGTTCACGATCCCCGACGGGTGGGGCGATGCGTTCGCAATGGGCGTCACCGACACCGCCTCGACAAACAACCCGACCTGGTCGACCCTGGCTACCGGGGCGACGAACACCTACGACTCGGCCGGCTACCCCGCCAAGCTGGTCCTGCTCATCTCCGACGAGCTCACCGCTGACGAGACATTCGACATCACCCTCGACCCGCACACCGGGAACACCAACGCCCACTACATGGTGCTCGGCATCGCACGCCTGACCGGTATCACCGGGTCGCTAGCGCAGGCCGCGGTCGGCGCCATCGCCGGCGCCAACGTCGATGACGCTACCTGCACGTTCGGGTCGAGCCCGACCGCTGGGAACCTGCAGCTGATGATCGTCGGCCATATCGCCGGTGATGACTCGGTCACATGGGACACCCCGCCGACCGACTTCGCGCAGGTGTCAGGGTCGACCGCCACCTCGGTCGGGAACATGGGCATATCGGCGATCTCGTCGACCACGGCCACGGCCACCGGCACGACGTGGGGCTACGAGAACGCCGGTTCGTTCAAGTACGGCATCAACGCCCTCAAGATCGAGCTCGAGGCGGCGGCCGGCGGGCCGGTCGAGGGCACGGCCACCCTCACCTACGGGGGGGCGGTGTCGGCCACAGGCACCCCCACCCGCCTCGGCACGGCCGCCTCCAGCTACGGCGGAACGGTCGCTGCTACCGGCCAGGTGCAGCACCTCGGCACCGCAGCACTGGGCTACGGCGGCACCGTCACAGCGACCGGCACCATCCCACCCGTCACCGGTACCGCAGCCCTGGCCTACGGCGGTTCGGTCGCCGCATCTGGACAGGTCACCCACACCGGCAGTGCCAGCTTGGCCTACGGGGGCTCTGTCGCCAGCGCCGGGCAACCGACTCGGCACGGCACGGGGGCCAGTTCGTACGGTGGCAGCGCTGCGGCTACGGGCACCGTCACGCACCTGGGAACCGCCGCCCTCGGCTACGGCGGGTCGCTGGCCGCCACGGGCACGATCCCGACCGACGCCGTCACCGGCACGGCCACCCTGGCCTACGGCGGGTCAGTCGCTGCCACCGGACAGCCCTCGAGGCTGGGCACCGCCACGGCCTCCTACGGCGGCGCCCTGGCGGCCACCGGCCAGGCACAGCGGCTTGGTACCGCCAGCGTCGGCTATGGCGGCACGGCTAACGCCACGGGCACCCCTACTCGGCTGGGCACGGCGGCGCTGGCGTACGGCGGTACGGTCACGGCGACCGGGATCATCCCCACCGGGGCGGTGCTCGGCACGGCCACCGTGGCGTACGGTGGCGTCCTGGCCGCCACCGGCACGCCCGTCAGGCTCGGCACGGCCACCCTGGCCTACGCCTCGGCGCTGGCCGCCGCCGGGCAGCCTGTCCGGCTCGGCTCGGTGGCCCTGGCCTACGGGGCCGACACCACCGCCACCGGCACCGCCACCAGGCTCGGCACGGCGATCCTGGACTACGGCGGCGGGGCCGCCGTAGCCGTCGACACCGACGACCCGAACCCGATCACGCTCACGATCCGGGACACCGGGCACACGGCAACCATCCGCGACACCGGCCACACCGCGACCGTCAGGGAGAACCGATGAGCACCGTCCTTCGCTACTACCGGGGTGCCGAGCGCCCAGCCCTGCAGCTGTGGATCCAGGACGACGACGGCACCCTGGTCGACTTCAGCTCGGGCTACACGTTCTCGTTCAAGATCGGCGACACCACCGCCCTGCTCACAAAGACCTCCGGGATCGTCGGAGCCGCCGGCGCCGGTGTCGAACCGACCGGGACACCGAACATCACCGTGAACTGGTCGACCGGTGAGCTCGACATCACCCCCGGCGCCTACTCGTGGGAGCTCACAGCCACCACCGGCGGCCTCGACCGGATCTACCGTGGCGTCTTCCACGTGCTGGCCACCCTGTGACGTAGTGCCTCAGCGGGTGCTGGAGAACCAGATGAGCGAGCTGGTCAGGGTGTCGTCGTCGTTGACCATGAACCAGCCGCCTCGCTCGATCCGCACGGGGCGGTCGTTCTCGGTCGCTGCGAGCGCACGGTCGACCTCGGCGGCCGTGAACCCGAACCGGGCGGCAAGCGCATACGCCACATCGGCGCACGGTCCGGTACCCGACAGTGGAACGGGAACACCGATGAACCACTCGGAGCTCTCTTCCAGCCGGCACGCCTCGGCCGCCTCGCGCTTGGCCCTCGTCAGTTCAAGGGGCGGGTCCGGCGCCGGTCGAGTCGTTGCCCGGAGGGTAGCCTGATCCGGTTCGTCGAGCAGAGCGCCAGCGATGGCCAGACCCACGAAGCCGACGAGGAGGGTGATGCCGAGGTAGACCAGCCACTTCGGCGGTGGTGTCGGCGGCCTTGCGACCGGTCGAGCAGCTGGTGGTGGAGGGTTCATGGGCGGCGGCGGGGCGGCCGGTCTGGTGAGCGCCGCTAGCTGCTGGTGGTTGATCCGGTCGCCGGTCCACGTGGCGCCGTCCCAGTGGGCCGCCCATCCACTGCCCACGTCGTACCAGCCCGCTGGCCTGTCCATGGTGCCCCCTCACGTTCAGCGGGTCGAGGTGTCGCCTTGTGGCGCACGCTACCTGCATGACGGTCCGTCACCAAGGGATGATCCGCCCAGGCGGCACACTTCGCCGATAGCTAGCGCTGCTGGCTTAGGTACAGATCGACCGCCTTGCGCACCACGTATGCGATGGACCTGTCGTCTTCGCTGGCCAGCCGCCGCAGCTGCTCTACCTGGTCGCCCCTCATCCGCACCATCACCTGCTCGTTCTTGGTCTCTGCTGCCACGACTGGTCTCTCCTTGGTCGTTCCCCCAAACCACGTAGGGGCGACCGTAGACGGGCGGAGTGTTGTTGGGGTGGACCCTCCGAGCGCGACCGTTTACATCCGATTCGATATGAGTCCCCCCATACCAGGACGGACCGGTCTATGGTCAAACGGTCCGAGTGGCTGAGCGGCCGAAAGCAGTCCCCTCGCATGGGGCTCGGGGGCACCACCCTCGCACCGTGGGTTCGAATCCCACCTCGGACTCCCAAAAGCGCAAAGGGTGCCGACTCGCATTCGGCACCCTCCACTTGAGCTGGCTCGGCTTGCGGCACCACCCGTCGACCGAGCCAACCCCATGTGTATCGTCGATACCCGGTCAGTATCGGTTGTAACCGGTAAGCGCACAAGGACTATCGGCCTTACAGATGACAAATCTAGGGGGTCGATCAGCCCATCGGCACGCCAGCGCTACATCTTCGACGTTGACCTCTCGCCCAGGGGGGCCAGACCTGCGCTTGCGAGGTGGGAGCTAACAGGTCTGGGTCCCCCTCGTGGGTCTGCTTTCAACTGGCCCGCCGCCTGCGTTGGGGGGCGGACGGCGGGCCAGCAGGGCATCGCCCGAGAAGGTGAACTTACTGAACCCTCTCACCGATGTGAAGAAGGTCACATCTCCCATTGCCGGCAGGGAGCCGGCTGCGGTCAACTGGTTGTTGCGTTCCCCGGCCCCGGACGGCCAGGAGGTCGGGGGCGCACCTCCTGCAGGGCACCTCGCCTAGGGTTGTCTCGATTTCAACGATCGGGCCGACGCGGCTAGCGTCCCAACAGCGACGGCTCGTGCAGCTGGCCCGCTGACCGAGCCACGTGAGGCGGGTCAGCTACAGGTGCCGCCCGCCCCGTCCGCGGTTGAGCTCCCCGAAGTTCGTGGGTGCTCGGACGGGCGCCGCCGGGTCGAGGCGGACCGCCGCACGCCTCGGCCCGGGACTGTCCTCAGGGGCGCACACTCACGCCTCGTATGGGTGACGCACTGGCCCGGGCCCCTTGGCCGGTAGGCGAACCCCTGCCCTCCCAAGGGTGTTGCACCTCCCGCTTGTGGAAGGGGTGGCGCTTCCCCGGACCGCCGTTCCGTCAGGGTCCGGGCCAGAGCGTCAGGCCTGGTAGGTGCCCCGGGCAACCCAGGGCCGGCACTCCTCGACACCGGCGTCGGTGTAGACGCTCAACGTCGACAGGTCCTCATGGCCGAGGACCTTGCGGACCACCTCGAGGGGTGCGCCTTGGAGGACCATCTCGGTTGCGGCGGTGTGCCGGTACCCGTGGGGCGGGTAGTGGTGCCCGGCCCGGTGGGAGGCCTCGGTGATGATCCGGTAGATGCTGCCGTGCGACAGGCCGGTGGCGGCCTGCCGGCTGGGCCACATCGGCCCCGAGATGAGCGGGCCGGCCGCTCGTGGCCGCTGCCGGGCCCGCCACCGGAGCCAGTCGAGAAGCGCCCGCAGGGCCTCACCCTCGACCGGTTCGACCCGATCCCTCCGGCCCTTGGCGTGCTCGGCGCGGACCAGCAGGGTCCGGGCTTCTGGGTCGAAGTCCTCCACCCGGAGGCCGGCCAGCTCGGAGCGGCGCAGGCCGAGGTGCGCAGCGAGGAGCACCATGGTCTGGCCCTGGAGGTCGGCGTGTTCGAGGACGGCGGTGACGTGCCGGGCGGGGACTCGGCGGGGCCGGCGCCGGTCGGTCCGTGCGTTGCGGATCCCGGCCGCCGGGTTCCGCCTGCAGATGTCGGCGACGTCGGTGGCCCACCCGAAGAACTGGCGGAGGGTGGAGCGCACCTGGTTGGCGGAGCGGGGTGAGACGTGGAGCAGCTCGAGGGCGACTTCGAGGTCGGCCCTCGTGATCGAGCTGGTTTCGGTGTCGGGGCCGATGAGGTCGGCGATGGTGCGCAGGTGCCAGTTGGCGGCGCGGAGGGTGTGCTGGCTTCGGATCTCGTGGCGGTCGAACCTGCCCCGGTTCCACCGTTGGGCGGTGGGGAGGAACGGGTGGACGGCCCTGTTCGTGGTTTGCATCCTGGCTCTCCAAAGTTCAGCGGGTGTGGAGGGATGGATGCGGAAGGTGCGCCCGGGACCCTAGGCGGCCATGTCGTCTGGATACAACAGAACGATTGCAAGGAAAACTACCCAGTCTGAACTACCTACCCTGGTCACAGCGGTGGGGTTGCCGCCGGGGGCACGAGATCAGGACCGGATGGCCAGACCCGACGCCGGGTCGAAGAAGTGGAAGCGGGCGGTGTCGACCACCAGACCCACCGTGTCGCCGATCCGAGCCTCGGGACCGGGGGCTGACCCGGGCCACGTAGTTGAAGTGGCCCTCTTCGTTGGGGGCGGCGGTGATGGCGTCGTCGCCCTCGAACTCGGCCTCCATGATCGAGTAGGGCTCCACGTCGATCGGGGAATGAAGAATGATCTCCGGAACCCAGCGACTCCCATGAGGGAGGTGCGCACCACCAGATCCGGTCCTCCGGGGCGCCGGACTGCACCGCAGCGTCCTCCAGGTCCCGGCCGCAGGCCCACCACCACCCGCTGACCGAAGTAGGACGCCAGGGCGGGCCGCTCGGCCAGCACGGAAGCGGTCGACGGCCAGCGTGTGGCTGCCGAACGTGACGGTGGGGCGTCGGGCGTCCCGTCCATGGTGGCGTTCATCAGGTTCATCGACGGCGAGCCGATGAAGCCGGCCACGAACACGTTGTCGGGCGAGTCGTACAGGTTCTGGGGCGTGTCGACCTGCTGGAGGTAGCCCTGGCTTCAGCACCGCCACCCGGTCGCCCATCGTCATGGCCTCCACTTTGATCGTGGGTGACGTAGACGGTGGTGACCCCAGATCGCGCTGAGGGTGGCGATCTCGGCCTGCATCTGGACCCGGAGCTTGGCGTCCAGGTTCACAGCGGCTCGTCCATCAGGAAGGCCTTGGGTTGGCGGACGATGGCCCGTCCCATGGCCACCCGCTGACGCTGCCCGCCCGACAGCTGCCCCGGCTTACGGTCGAGCTGCTCGGCCAGGTCGAGGGTGGTGGCGGCCTTGCGGACCCGCTCGTTGATCTCGTCCTTGGGCACCTTGGCCAGTTTGAGCGCGAAGCCGATGTTCTCGGCCACGGTCATGTGGGGATAGAGCGTGCAGTTCTGGAAGACCATGGCGATGTCACGGTCCTTGGGGTGAACGTCGTTCACCAGCCGGTCGCCGATACGCAGCTCGCCGCTGCTGATGTCCTCCAGCCCGGCCACCATGCGCAGGGCGGTGGACTTGCCAGCCTGAGGGGCCGACGAGCACCAGGAACTCGCCATCGGCTATCTCGAGGTTCAGGTCGACGATGGCGTGGTAGCCACCCGGATAGACCTTGCTGACCTGGTCGAGTACGACCCTGCCATGTGCCCGTGCTCCGTTCCCGCCCCCGATCGCGGAGCGATCCTCAGGCGATGTCGAAGTGACCTGCGAGGATAGCAGGCCGTTAACAGGCGATTCCCCGGAGCCGACCTGACGGAACCCGGTAACCAGCGGGTTCCTGGCTGCGCTCAGTCCTTGGTGGCCACCGCGCCTGGCGTGACGTTCATCTTCGGCTCGTACTCGGCCGTTTCCACCGCCCGGGCGTCGCCGCCTGTGGCAGACCGCAGCTGGGCCCGGCAGGCGTCGCAAGGACCGTAGAAGCGGGCGTCGACCGCCTCGTGGCAACGGGGGCATTGAAGCGCAACGGCGTCGACAGATCGTCCACGGCGCCGATGCTAGCTGTGCTCTTCGGGGCTGCGCCCCCGCCGGCTGGCTCCGCCGTCCTCCCCCATCACCCCCCGGGGCCCTAACTCCTGGGGCGGCCGGCTCCGCCGTCCTCCCCCATCACCCCGGCCCCAACCTCGGGGCGGTTGGCTCCGCCGTCCTCCCCCACCACCCCCGGGGGCCCCAATCCCCGGGCGGTTGCTGGCTCCGCCGTCCTCCCCATCACCCCGGGGCCCCAACCCGGGCGGCCGGCTCCGCCGTCCTCCCCCATCACTCCCGGGGCCCCAACCCCAGGGCGGCCGGGTCAGCGGCCGGCGGTCTGCTTCATCCAGTCCTCGACGAGCCAGCCGGCGATCGACATGCCGCCCCGGGGCACCGGGGGCAGATCGTCAAGAGACGAGCCGCGTCGATCTCGGACTCCCTGAGGCACGAGAGCTCGCCTCAAGTAGCGGGCCTGGAAACCGATCATCAGCGAATGGGGGAAGGGCCAGGGCTGTGAGCCGAAGTAGTTGAGTCGGTCACCTCGATGCCCACTTCCTCCTTCACCTCCCGCACCACGCACTGCTCCAACGACTCGCCGGGCTCCACGAACCCGGCCAGCGCGCTGTAGAAGCGGCCAGGTCTGGGCGCCCCACGCCAGCAGCGCCCTGCCGTCGTCCCGCTCCACCAGGGTGATGATGGCCGGCGTGAGCCGGGGTAGGTTATGAGGGGCCGCACTTCGGGCACACCCGGGCCCGGTCGGCGGCGTGGGCGTCGGTGGGGGTGGCGCAGCGGCCGCAGTAGCGGTGGTCCCGGTCCCAGTTCACGATCTGGGCCGCCCGACCGGCCAGCGCCCAGTCCTGCCCTCCACCGAACCGAACAACTGGCGGAGGTGGATCCACTGGGCCAGCGCCGGCACCTCGATTCCCTCGTGGGCCTCGACGGCCCACACCGGCTCCCCCGGTCGATCCCGAGGAGGTGCACGGTCAGCCCTCGACCGGGGCGTCGCCTCCGGGGGATGTCGCCGTCGTGGACCAGATGCATCGAGCGCCGATCGACGACGAACCACTTGCCTTCGGCCCCGAGGCGGCCGGCGGCCTCGAGATCGCTGATGCTGACCATGGGGACGAACATGGCCCGACCTTGCGTCAGCGTCGGGGCGAAGGCGATCTCGTCGAGGAACCAGTCGACGAGGCGGGCGCAGTTGGCGGCATTGGCCGCCTCCAGCTCGGCGGTGGTCGCCAGTACCTGTCGGGCCGCACCCCGACCTCGGCCGACAGCCCTCGGTGCAGTCGGCCAGCCAGGCGGCGATGGGCCCGATCGACCTCGGGATGGACTGGGTGCCCACGCTGCGGCCGATGCGGTAGAGCTGGGGGCCGACGTCGGTGACGGCCAGGGTCTCGCCGCCTGGGGGCACCTCGAAACGGTCGTGATGCCATTCGAACCAGGGCCTCGGGGCCCACCGGGGTTGGCCTCGCCCACACCCAAAGCTCGAACCAGCCCACCTCCGACCACGGCGCCTGCCCACCTGCTCCCCGAGGGCGGCCAGGGCCTGCCGCCGAAACAGACGCCGAGCACGGGCACACCACCCTGGTGGGCCCGCCGCAGCAGCTCCAGCTCGGCGTCGATCCAGGGGCCGATCGTGGCCGTGGCGTACACCGACTGCACCGACCCCATGGCCACCACGAGGTCGAACCCGTCGAGCGGAGGGAACGGAGCGGGTCTCGCCGGGGCGCTCCACATCGGCCACCACCAGGTGCTCGGACAGCGACCAGCCCCGCCGTCGGAGATGGCGGCCCAGCACGGAGGTGTTGCCGGGCTCTCGTGCACCAGCACGAGGGCGGTCGGGCCCGGGCCTGCCGGGGAGCCGGCCGGGCCGGCTGAGGGATCGGAGGCCATGTCGCTCACCCCGGCGAGGGTACCCTCCCCCATCGGGGTCACGAGCCGGAGCACAGGCCAGGGCTACGATCCGGACCATCGGCATCGGCACCCTGAACGAAAGCTCCCTGCACGCCGGGCTCAAGGCCGCGCTGTCACTCCCGGCGACGAGCACGAGGTGAAGCTGGGCGGCTTCGTCATCGACATCCGGCGGGGACCCCAGCTGATCGAGACAGACGGTGTCGTTCGCCGCCATGGCCCGCAAGCTCGACCGCCTGCTGGCCGAGCATCCGATCCGGCTGGTCCACCCGATCGCAGTGGAGACGTGGCTGGTGAAGCCCGGCTCCCGACCCGCCGCTCACCCCGCCGCAACGATCTCCACGCCCTGTTCGACGAGCTGAAGAAAGGCGTCGACCCTCCTCGACCATCCGAACCTGACGATCGAGGTGGCCCTGGTGACGGTGGAGCGCCACCAGGTGCCCGGATCCCGGCCTGCGCCGGGGCCGGGGGCGGGTGGCGCACGGTCGACCGCCAGCTGCGGGATATACACAGTCTCCACCGCTTCGACACCGTCGCCGACTCCGGTGTCGTTCGTGCCCGCCGGCCTACCGCCGGTGTTCACCACTCCGGGACCCGCCCGGGCGGCGGGCACCACGCTCGACCGGGCCCAGAAGATGGCGTATTGCCTCCGGGCGAACGATCTGTTCGCCGTGGTCGGCCGGGACCGTGCGGGTATCGCGTCCGCCTGACCTGACCCCCGACCGGACAGTGACAGGATCATCCACCCAGGCGCCCTGGGTCGCACTGTACGAATTGAGACCATCAGTCGCCCACCTGGACAACCTTGGTAACGTGAGCGAGCGGCTGCCCCCGATCTAGCTGGTGACAGTCGCGCTAGTCGGCGGTCTTCAGGGCCTTTGGTACCGCGGCAGAACGGAAACTGCCGCGTTCCGGCCGGCGGAAGAGGGTCGAAGGGCGGAGGTAGATGTGAACGATCAGAGCGGAGACGGAGCGGGGCTCAGCGGTCAGCCACTGGTTCGGCCTCGACCAGCTCCGGCTCAGCGATGGCGAGCACGGCATCGACGTGACCGTCGGGCTCGGGCAGCCATTGGGACCGCTCACATCTTCGCCGCCTACGCCAGTCCGGTGACCTGCCCGGCATGGTGCCCATCATCGACGCCGACTCCCCGGCCGACGGCAAGCCCTTCGCCGTCACGCCGGTGGTCGAATCGCCGACGCCAGTTGGCCTCCTTGCTCGAGACGGGCGATCTGAGCTGGACCAACGGCGCCGGCATCGCCGAAGCTACCGCCCGGGCGATCCACGAGGCCCACCTCCGGGGCCTGTTCCACGGCGCCATCAGCCCCTCCGACGTGTACGTGCTGGGCAACGACGTGGCGATCAGCGGCGTCGGGCTCGGACTCGGCGGCCGCCTCCTCGGCCGACCGCCAGGCCTGGGCCGCCCCCGAGGTCCGTGACGGCGCCGACCCCACCGAGCGGTCCGATGTGTACCTGCTGGGCAAGCTGCTGGAGGCTTCGCTCGGCCCGGCCATCGACACCGCCCCCCGCTCGATCCGCCGGCTGATCATGTGGTCGAGCTCGGACACCCCGGAAAGCCCGGCTCGCCGTCGGCCAGGAGTTCGCTACATCCTGGCCGAGGGCCTGGGCGAGGAGCGAAGACCTACGGGCCGGCGTTCATCTCCACCTCCGAGATGAACGAGCTGGCCACCCGGGCCAGCTCAGCGGTCTCGTCGCACGCTCCGAGCGAGACCGCCCGGTCCATCGGGTCTGCCGTACCGGCCGCCGGTGCGCTGCCGCCGGCGTGGCCGGCGTGGGTGCCCTGGCCGCCCAGATGGGCGAGAACGAAGCCGATACGGGAACCGGGTTCGAGGTGGCCGACACCGATCCCGGCACCACCATCGACGCCGACGTCACCGCTTCCGCCCCGGCCGGCATCACCGCCGAGCCGGCGCCCGCCGTCGCCGCCAGCCCGGGGCCCGTCGCCATGGCCGACGAGCCCGCTCCAACCGAGGAAGAAAGCGACGACGCCCCCGTCACGGGCCGGTCGGTCGCAGTTCGTGCACGAGTACGCCGTGCCGGCGGCGGCCCAGACCGTCGATCTCGACGAGACGTACCTGCCCCGCAAGCAGCGGCGGCGGCGGGCCGGCCTGATGTTCGCCGGCATCCTGCTGCTCGGTCTCGCCGCCATCGCCTGGGCATCGTGGCCTTCGGGCGACGACGACAGCGCCATCGGCTCGCCAACGCCGGTGAGCGAGGCGGTCACCAATTTCCTACCACCGAGGCCGTGTCCACCACGGCGGTGATGAGGCACCGTCCAGCTCGGTCACCGAGGCCCCGGCGCCGCCCCAGTCGAGCCAGCCGTCACAGGTGCTGTCAACAGCCACCACCCCCGTCCCCGCCACCGAGGCCACCACGGTCACCACCGTGACCGTCCCCACCACCGAGGCCACCACGGTCACCACCGTGACCGTCCCCACCACCGAGGCCACCACGGTCACGACCCCGGCCACGGCAGCCCCCACCGTCACCACGGCCGCGCCGGCCCCCGCAACCAGCGCGGCCCCGCTGGTGCCGGAGAGCGGCATGGCGGCCAGCCAGGCCGCCGTGCAGGTACTTCACGGTGTGCCCGGGGCGGAGGTCGATGTGTACGTCAACGGCAAGGCGCTCACCACCGGTTTCAACACCGGCGAGATCGCCGGCCCGGTGACGCTCACCCCCGGCAGCTACGACGTCGCCCTGTTCGCTGCCGACGCCAGGGCCCCCGAGTCCTCGTCGGACCGCACCGACGAGCCGATCGTGGAGCAGAACGTGGCCGTGGGGGCGGATCCCGCCACCCTGGTGGCCCACCTCAACGACCAGGGGCAGCCGACGCTGACGGCGTTCAAGGAGGATCTCGCTCCCGTCGCCCCGGGCCAGAGCCGGGTGGTCCTGCGCAACCTCATGGCCGACGGCCCGGTGGACGCCTCGGTCAACGGCTCCATCGTCGGTTCGATCGGTGCCGGCCAGGAAGTGTCGGCCGTGGTCCCGGCGGGCACGGCCAAGGTCGAGTTCGTGGGCGACGACGGCAAGGTCCTCACCACGGCCAACGTGACCGTGGGCGACGGCGAGCTGGCCTCGCTGTCGGCCATCGGTGCGCCGGCCAGCTCCACCGCTCAGATCGTGATCGAACGCTTCACCGGCCTGTCGACCGCCCCGGCCGGCGTACCCACCGGCGACAGCGGCCTGCTCGGCCTGGACGACGACCAGACCGGTCTGAAGCTCGTCTTCGGCCTGATGATCGTCCTCGCCCTCAGCGGTGGAGTCGTCGCCTTCCGGCGGCAGCGCTCGTCCTGGTCATGAACCGACCGGTAGCCCACGGCGCGATCGTTCTGGCGATCTCGCTGGCTACCGTCGGCTCGATCGTCACCGCCCAGTCCACCCGGGCGTCGGGAACCACGGGAGGCTCGGGTCGTTCGACGCTGGGGTCGGAGGCCTACGCGCCGGCGGCGCCGGGCGCCGGCGTGCCGGTCCGCAGCGCAACCATCGAGAGCGACCAGGCGGCCGCGGCGGCCCGGGTGATCCAGCAGCCCACGCGGATCCAGGTGGGGGCGATCTCGCTGGAGGCCGAGGTCATCCCGGTCGGGGTCGACGCCAAGAGCCAGTTCGACGTGCCGGCCGCCACCACCGTGGGCTGGTACCGCTACGGCGCCGCTCCCGGGCAGCCGGGGGCCTCGGTGCTGGCCGCCCACGTCGACTACGGCGGCGCCCGGGGCGCCTTCTACGACCTGTCGAAGCTGGAGGCCGGTGACCGGGTGGAGGTGGAGATGGACGACGGAGCCACGCTGCAGTTCACCGTGACCGGCGTGTACGAGATCCAGAAGCACGAGCTGCCGGCCGAGGAGCTGTTCCGCAAGGACGGCACGCCGGTGCTCAACCTGATCACGTGCGGCGGCACGTTCAACCCCGAGAAGCACTCGTACAACGCCAACGTGGTGGTGACCGCCGAGCCGGCCGACGCCGTCAGCGCCCAGGGACTGACCGCCTGACGGCTCCCGGGCAGCGGGGTCGGTGCCCGACGTGAGGGAGAGGGCGAGCCGGGTGGCGGAAAGCCTTGCGGCTCCGGCGCTGGCTCAACCGGCCAACCGCTTGCGGGGCTCGTTCGACGGCTCACCGCAGTCGAGGCGGCTCACCTTGTCTTCCCATGCCTCCACGACCCGGCGGGCCTGGGCCGGTTTGCCGGCGGCCATGTAGACCTCGGTGAGCGTCACCACCAGGGTCTCGTCCGTCGGCGAAGCCAGCAGGCCCTGCTCGCAGGCGCGCTGCGCCGATTCGAGGAGGCCCCGGTCGAGCTCGATGCGGGCCAGCCGGGCGGCGGCATCGGCCACCATGGCCTCGACCCGGGCGGCGAAGTGGGTCTGGTCGCCCACCCAGGTCCAGTACCGGGAGGAGGGCACCGTGAGGGGAACACCCCGTACCAGATCCATGACCGTTCCCAGCGTGGCGGCGGCCGCCGCCGGATCCTGACGGTTGGCCAGCTGGAATGCCCGCTCGAACTGGTCGAGATCGGTGGTCACGCCGGCCAGCTGGTACCGGCCGTCGCGGGCCTCGGGAAAGTGGTGACGGCCGATCCGGGCCCTCAGCTCGGCCAGGAGGTTGGGGAACCGGCTCTGGGAAATGACCTGGCCGTCCCACAGGGCGTCGATGAGGGTGGCCCGGTTCGTCGGGCCGTTGCAGGCCAGGTAGCAGAGCAGCGACAGCTGCTGGGAGGTCAGCTCGGTGTCGAGCCCAACCACATCGACCGGGCCCAGCACCCGCATCGTGAGCGTGGATGCCCGTGCCGCTGCCCCCACCTCGGCGCCATCCGGCCGCCGGTGGTCGTCACCGGCCACCACCGGCGGTTCCTCGGCCGTCGGGACCTCGACCGGGGCCGGAGGCTCGGGACCGAGAGCGGGCTCGCCGGGGTCGATCGGCACGGCGGCAGGGTCCACGTGACCGGTCTCGAGAGCAGGCTCGGCAGGCACGGCGGCAGCGTCCGCGTGACCGGTCTCGAATGCAGGCTCGGCCGGCACGGCGGCAGCGTCCGCGTGACCGGTCCCGACAGCGGGCTCGGCCGGGCCGGGCTCCGGGTCGGGGGTGGGCCTTCCCGGCCACGGGGCAGCGGTCGGGACCGGCGTGTGGGGCGGGGGGCCGGCCAGCGCCGCGAGACGCTGGCGGAGATCGGTGACCGAGGCCGACAGCCGGAGGCCGAGCAGGAGCGGCTCATCGCCGGCCGCCGCTGCGTTCGCCAGCAGCAGGCCGAGATCACGGGCGGCCGGAGCACTGAGCCCCTGGGTCCGCACCGGCAGATCCCAGGGCACGAGGCGGCCGCTCCCGTTGTCGATCTCCACCCGGTGCTCGTCGTCGGCCACCGGGTCGGCCAGCACCACGGCCAGGGGGAGGCGCCGGGCCCGGGCCCGGTCCAGCAGGGGCTCCAGCTCCTCCCGGGCGGTCCAGTCGGCGACGATGACCACCGGGCTGAACGGCTCGCCGTCACCTGCCACCCGGTGGGCGTAGGCGCTGGTGGCCGGCCGCATGGCCAGCCGGTCGGCCACGTCGTCGAGCCACGGCACCAGCTCCTCCACCAAGGCGGCGGGCTCGGCCTGGCGGACGAGGCGGTAGGACCCGGCGCCCTCCACCGCCGATGTGGTGCGGATGTCGATCGTGCCGGCCGAGGACGACGAGGCCAGCTCGTGGACGATCGAGCGGAGCAGGTCGCGCGGCCCGTCGTCGATACCCGACAGGGCCAGCACCCCGATCGCCTCCAGGTTCACCAGGACACCCTCCCCCACCGTCACCAGGGCCGGAACCGGGTGGTCGGCACCGGCCGACGGCAGATCGGCCGGGGCCACCGCCCGGTCGAGCTGCCAGGTGAATCCGCCGTCGGGGCTGACCCAGGGCAGCGGCGCGGCGATCGGATCGGGCCGGGAGAAGCTGACCTCGAGCTGGTCGGCGCCGAGGCGGAACAGCACCGGCTGGGCCACGTCCTCGCCGTCCCACACCGGACGGGCGGCCAGCGAGGCGAGCGCAGCATCGAGCCAGCGGGCGGCGGCGAGGTCGGCCTGGCGGTTGATGGCCTGCTCGATGGGATCGAGCTCCGGCCCGGGGCTGGTCGGGACCCGGCCGGGGCGCCGGTGGGCCATCCGGTACCGCCGGCGGCGCCGCACCAGATCGAGGCTGCCGGCGGCCAGCAGGGCACCGCCCACGCCCAACGCCAGGGGCCGCCCCGGCCAACCCCGGTGATCTCCCTCTTCGGCGTGCACCGTCGAGGAGGAATCGGGCCCGGCCCCCTGCTGCGGCCCGTCGGCTGTGGCCGTCGGGGCCGGTGCCGGCGGCGACGGGGCAGGCGTGAACGGCGAGGCGGACGGCGCCGGCCGAGCCGCCGGGGACCCCCGGTCCTTGGCGTCCCTGCCGCCCCCGCCGCCATCGGGGGCGCCGGATTCGGGCCCACCCGACGGCGGATCACCGACGGCGGGCAGGTGCAACCGCTGGCCAGGGAAGATCAGGTCGGGGTCGTCGATCACCGTGCTGTTGCCGGCCACCGTCTCCTCCACATAGGCGGCCACCTCGGCCGCCGGGGGATCGGGCTCCAGCGCAGCGAGGCGCTCGTCGGCCAGGCCCCACAGGGTGTCGCCCCGCTCGACCTCGACGTCGGCCGCCGGCAGGTAGCCCGGTCCGCCGGTGGCCCCCACCCCCATCGGCAGGCGAAGGGTCCACCCGGGCTCCAACCGGGTGAAGCCGACCGGCAGAACTGTCCCGTCCGGCATCGTCCGTCCCACGTTGGCGTCCCGTATCGCCTCCCACCGCCCGCCCGAGCCGAGATGCACCTCGGCCAGGCCCCACAGGGTGTCCCGCCGGCCCACCTCCACCTCGGCTGCGTCCGATCCAGCGGGCGCCACCTCGCTCACCGACCGGGGCGTCGTCGGCAGGTCCAGATCCGGCACTACGGCCGTCATGGCGGCGGTGGCCGCCGGCAGCAGGGTGAGCGGGCCCGGCCCACCAGCCTGGACGGCCAGGGAGGCGACGAGCGTCCACTGGGCGACCACCCGGGTGGCCAGCCAGCGTGTGGGGGCCAGGGCCGCCCAGTGCCGGGGGCGACGCCCCCGGGCCGCCGCCATCAGCTCCACCAGGAAGCTCAGGGCCAGATCGGCCCAGGCCAGCCAGGCGACGACGGCGAACGCCTTCACCCACGTCCAGGCGTCGATCTGGCCCCGGGTGACAGCGAAGCGGATCTCGTCCCACGACGCCACCGTGGTGGGCAGCGGGTTGCCGACCGCTCGGACGAGGGCCACCGGCACCCCGACCAGGAGCACGGTGGCCAGGGCGGTGCCGCCCAGCGCCCGCAGGAGCGCAGGGCCGCGCCGGGCCGGCATCAGGCCGCTCCCCCGATGGCGGGCCGGCCGGGTGGGACCGGCCCGTCGAACCGCCCGCTCGACGGGAGCGTGGCCCGGGGGCGGGCCTCCACTGCGGGCCGCCAGCCCCGGGCCGCGCCGACAACCCGGCTGGCTCGGGCCCAGGTCGGCGCTGTCGTCACGGACCGTCGCCCTCGGTGGGAGCCGGCCCGTCGGGCGGGGGCGGCGGCGGCCACCCGGCGTTGCCAGGCCCGGCGGGCGGATCCTGGCCGCCCTGGGCCCGGGCCCGGGCGGCCGCGATGGCGAGGCTCACCGGGATGGCCTGGGCCCCGGGAGGAGGCGGCGACTCCGCGGGGTCGGCGGCCAGCGGGACGGGGCGGGGCGGTGGCCAGCGGTTGTCGGCGTCGGCGGTCGGGCCCACCGGGTTCGACAGCCGGGTGGGGCCGGGGCCGGGCAGGCCACCGTCGGGGCCGCCCCCTCCGTCGGCCACGGGGGCCGCGGCCTCGGTGGAGGGATCGGCCTCGGGGGCGAGCGCGGCGGCGATCGGGCGGGGAGCCGGCACCGGCGCAGGGGATGTCGGATCGCCGCCGAGGTCCGCCGTCGGTTGGCGACCGGTGTCGGCCGGGCGGGGACCGGCCACGGCCTCGGCCGCTCGGGACCGGATGTACTCGGTCAACTCGGCCGCCGTCTGGGCCAGCGCGCTGCGGCGGAAGGAGCGGCCGCTGTCGAGCCCGTCGCGGTCGAACACCGCAGCGGCCCGGCTGTCGACCGGCAGCACGCCGAGGAGAGGCAACCCGGCGGCGTTGGCGATCTCAGCCGGCAGGTAGGGCTCGCTGCCCACGCACACCAGCCCCAGCGTGCAGCCGGCGGCGGTGAGCTCGGCCACCGCTGGCACCAGGGCGTTCACCTCGTCGAGGCGGGGACGGCAGACCAGGACGGTGATGGCCGCCCGGCGGGCCAGGGTGAGGGCGGGCGAGGCGGCGGTCAGCCGGCCGCAGTCCACAAAGGCCCGGACCCCCTCGGCCGCTGCCAGCTCGGCGGCTCCCCGGTCTCCCCACCGGGTCAGCGCTCCGATCACCTGCTCCGGGGCGGGCGGGGCCGCCGCCACCAGCACCCCGCCGGCCAGGCGCTGGGCGAGCGGCTCCACGGTGTCGGCGGTCAGGACGGAGCGGCTGGTGGACAGCGTGAGCAGGCCGGGATCCCAGGTGAGCCCGTGGGCGCTCGACCACCGGGCCGCCAGGCTGCCGCCCGATGGGTCGGCCTCCACGATCAACCGCGTGACGCCCGGTTCGGACCAGTTGTCGGCCAGCCAGGCGGTCAGCGAGGTGACGCCGGGACTCGCCTTACGGGAAGCGACGGCGATGATCATCGTTCGACGCCTTCGCCGGGCCCGAAGCGGCCCATAGGGGGACGGTCGGGACGCTGCAACTCTCGACGACGGGGGCTCACGCCGCTCTCCCCTGGGTTTCACTGGTCGAAGGTTCGCCCTTATCGCGCCAACCGCTTTCGGTGGGCGATCCTACACAGGGCCCCGGGCCCGAAACACCCGATTCGACAAGGAACACCAGGGGTCGCCTCCACCCCCGGAAGGGCGCGGCACATCGGCCGGCGGATGCGGTGGAGGGCCGACGGGACCCGGATCGGCGTGAAGTGACCACAGCTCTGCCTACCGCGCCCGACGAATCGGACTGCGCTGTCTGACCAGATCGCGATAGGTACAGCTCTGGCTACTCTGCGAGCCGAGCTCCCAGGCACACGTCGGTGCCCCCGGGAACCGGGCGATCGGACCTCCGCACGGGCCCGCCGCCCGGGAGAACGCTAGTCGGCGGCCAGAGCCGCCTCGGCGTGGGAGAGTGCCGCCTCCAACTCCGACACAACCACTGCATTGTCGGCAACGATGCCGCTCAGGAGCCTCGACATTGTGGCCTCCGCCTTTTCCAATCCCGCCTGGAGCAGTTTCAACACCTGAGTGACTTCGTTGTCGGGCCCCTCGTCCTCCATGGAGGACAACGCTAACCGACCGCGCCGCATTTGTTAAGAACAATCTCCCGGTTTTTCCCATGAATAGAAGGATCATTAGTGGCTTCTTTTATTCAAATAGCTTGCTGCATCGCGTTGCTTGTCGCTCGCTTCGCCAGCGAGCCGGACTAGCCTCGACGAGGTGACCAGCGGCGCCGAGAGCAGCCCTTCCCCACCGCCCCCCGAGGCCCTGGCCGCTGCCGCCCGGGCCCTGGCCGAACGGCACCGGGAGCCGGCCCCGCCCCAGCCCGAGCGCTCGATCCTCAACCTGGCGGAGTCGCCCCGGGACGACGACTGGAGCCTCCGGGCCGCCCTCGTGCGCCTGGCCCAGCCCGAGCCGGTGCGGGCCGGAGCCGTGCTCGAGATCGTGCGGCGGTGCCAGGGCGGGCTGGCGCCCCTGGCCCGGGCCCTGGAGCGGCACACGGTGTGGAGCGAACCGGGCCTGGGGCCGGGTTCGGTCACCGAGGCGGCGGCCGGGGGTTGGACGCTGGCCGACGACGGCGACCGGCGACCCGACATCCGCCTGGCCGACCTGGCCCGCCTGGCCGGCGGCGACCCTGCGGCGCTCGACGTGGTGGCCGGGTCCTACGGGGCGGTGGCACCGCTCGACCCGGAGGAGGTGGCGGCGCTGGGGCTGGTGGCGGTGGCGGTGGCCATCGACGGTCTGGCCGGCGAGCTGGCCCGCTGGGCGGTCACCGCCGAGGGTCCGCCGCCCCTGGCCGCGGTCGACCATCTGTGCCGGCGCCTGGCCCCCGAGCTCGACCGGCTCGGCGTTCCCCGGGAGATCCGGCCCGAGGACGTGCCCGCCGGGGCCCGCCGGGGTGGCGGCGAGCGCGGGCCCGGCCGGCGCCGCCCTCCGAGCGGATCGTCCTGACGGCCCCCGGCGCGGCGGCCCCGAGCCCGATCTGATGCCCCGGACCGTCGCCCGTGACGGCCTGGGGCACCAGATCACCGAGACGACCGTCGCCCGTGACGGCCTGGGGCACCAGATCACCGAGACGACCGTCGCCCGTGACGGCCTGGGGCACCAGATCACGTGAGGGCGGGCGCCGCGGCCGCCGGCAGGCCGATCTCCCGCCGCAGCCGCACCAGGTCGGTCGGGCCGAGCGACGTGGTGAGCTCGGAGTCGGTGAGGAACCAGTCGCACAGGGCGTTGAGACCCAGGGAGAAGTCGCCCTCGATCTCCGACAGGTGTTCGTAGGTGAGGGTGAGGGCGAAGCTCTCCACGTCGGCGTGGGGCCGGCGGAGGAAGGCCTGCTCGCAGATCACCCGGGCCGTCTCCACCGTGGCCGGGCCGGCGTCGCCCCAGCAGAACCGGTGGTCGGCGTGGTCCAGCCGGGGATTCAGCTCCACCAGCTGGCCCGACGGAGTCGACAGCCACAGGCGGCGGTGGCCCCCCGGCCCCACCAGGCCCACCAGCTCCGGCTCGCCCTCCATCTCGGCCACGTGGCGGGCCAGCCAGCTCACCGCCACCAGGGCCCGGTCGTCGGGTTCGAGCTGGAGGGCCACGAGGTGGTTCATGAGCGCGTCGGGTGTGAGGAACTCGGCCGTGCGCACCCCGTAGCGGGCCCACGACGGCGGATAGCGGCGCGGCCCGTCGGCGTCCTGGTCGAACAGGCGGAGCAGGGCGGCATAGGTCTGGCGGGCCTCGTCCCAGTAGACGACGCCGTCGAGGCGGCCGAGGTTGACGGTGACGGAGTTGGTGGATCGCATACCCGGTACATGCGCGCCGGCGGCCCGAATGGTTACACGGGGCCTGCCGCAGCCCGTCGCCGGTACCATCGGGGCTGTGACCTCGGACCCGTACCGCCTCCCAACCTCGGTGGTGCCGGAGCGCTACCGGCTCCGGTTGGCCCCCGACCTCGACGCCGAGCGGTTCGACGGCACGGTGACGATCACCGCCCAGGTGACCGAACCCAGCGCCACCGTCGTGCTCAACGCCGAGGGGCTCGCCGTGTCGGCCGCCACCGTCCGGTCCGGCGACCACGAAGCCGCCACCGCCACCTGGCAGCTCGACGAGGAAGCCAAACGCCTGGTCGTCACGCCGGCCCAGCCGCTGGAGCCCGGCCCGATCGAGCTGACGCTGGCCTTCTCCGGCCCCTTCGACACCCGCCTCGTGGGCCTGTACGCCAGCCGGTTCACCGACGAGGACGGGACCGAGCGCAAGCTGGCCACCACCCAGTTCGAGGCCACCTACGCCCGCAAGTGCTTCCCCTGCTGGGACGAGCCGGCGTTCAAGGCGGTGTTCGAGCTCGAGCTCGACATCGACCCCGCACTGGACGCCGTGGCCAACTCGGCCGAGGTGAGCCGCCAGCTCACCCCCGAGGGCCGGCTGCGGATCGCCTTCGCCCCCACCATCCCCATGAGCACCTACCTGGTGGCCTTCGTGGTGGGGCCGCTGGCCATGACCGACCCGGTCGACGTCGACGGCACGCCGCTGCGGATCGTCCACGTGCCGGGCAAGGGCGAGCTCACCGGGTTCGCCCTGGAGGCCGGCGCCTTCGCCCTGCACTACTTCGCCGAGTACTTCGGCCTGCCCTACCCGGGAGACAAGCTCGACCTGGTGGCCATCCCCGACTTCGCCTTCGGGGCGATGGAGAACCTGGGCTGCGTCACGTTCCGGGAGGTGCTGCTGCTCATCGACCCGAAGACGGCCACCCACACCGAGCTCCAACGGGCGGCCGACGTCATCAACCACGAGATCGCCCACATGTGGTTCGGCGACCTGGTCACGATGTCGTGGTGGAACGGCCTGTGGCTGAACGAGGCCTTCGCCACGTTCATGGAGATGCGCTGCACCGACGCCTTCCGCCCCGAGTGGGAGCGCTGGGTGGACTTCGGCCTGGCCCGCACCGAGGCGTTCGAGACCGACGCCCTGGGCGCCACCCGGCCCATCGAGTTCGAGGTGGTGAGCCCCTCCGATGCCGAGGGCATGTTCGACGTCCTCACCTACGAAAAGGGCGCCGCCGTGGTGCGGATGCTGGAGCAGTACCTGGGAGAGGACCGCTTCCGGGCCGGCATCAACCGCTACATGCGGGAGAACCAGTTCGGCAACGCCGAGACGACCGACCTGTGGGACGCCATCGAGACCGAGACGGGTGAGCCGGTCCGCCGGATCATGGACTCCTGGATCTTCCAGGGCGGTTTCCCGTCGGTGTCGGTGGACGCCCACCCCGACCGGCCCGAGGTGCTCACCCTGGCCCAGGACCGCCTGCGCTACGAACGGGGCGACGGGCCGCCCGGGGCAGCCGCCGACGGGGGCACCCCTGAACCGCCCCGGTGGTCGGTTCCGGTCCTGTACCGGTGGGCGGCCGAGGGCGACGAGGAACCCCGTCGGGGCCGGATCCTGGTGGAGGAGGCGTCGGTCCAGACCGAGCTCGATGCCCCACCGGCGTGGCTGGTTGTGAACGCCGGCGGTGCCGGCTTCTTCCGGGTGGCCTACGGCGAGCGCCAGCTCGACCAGCTGGCCGATATCGCCATGGACGAGCTGACGGCCATCGAGCGCTACACCCTGGTCGACGACGCCTGGGCGGCGGTGGTGGCCGGACGGACCACCTCGATGGCCTTCCTGAACCTGATCGAGGCGATGAGCGGCGAGAGCGACCGCTCGGTCTGGCAGCGGTTGATCGCCGGCCTGGGCCAGCTCGACCGTCTGGTGGAAGGCGAGGCCCAGGAGACGCTGCAGGAGATCGCCCACGACGTGTTGGCCCCGGCCCTGGCCAACCTGGGCCTGACCCCCCGGGAAGGGGAGGACGACCGGGCCCGCCAGCTCCGGGGCGACCTGGTGCGGGCGCTGGGCACCGTGGCCGACGACCCCGAGATCCAGGACGAGGCTCGCCGCCTGGTGGCGGTGGGGCTGCGCAACCCCGAGCTGGCCGATGCCGCCCTGCTGGCGGCCTCGGTCGACGTGGTCGCCTCCATCGGCGACGAGGCCGACTTCGACGGGTTCGTCGACGCCTGGAAGTCGGCCTCCACCCCGCAGGCCGAGATCCGCTTCCTCTACGCCCTGGCCGATTTCACCGATCCGGATCTGGTGGCCCGCCTGCAGGGCCTGGTGCTCGACGGCGTCATCCGGTCCCAGAACGCGCCCTTCCTGCTGGCCCGGTCGCTGGGCAACCGGCACAACGGGCGCGACACCTGGGAGTTCATCGCCGCCCACTGGGACCAGTTGACCTCGATGTTCGCCTCCAGCTCGGTGGTGCGGATGCTGTCGACCATGCCCCGGCTCGACCAGCCCGACCAGATCGAGGCCACGTCGGCCTTCTTCGCCGCCCACCCGGTGGCCACCGGCGCCCGCACCCTCACCCAGCTGCTGGAGCGCCAACAGGTGAACGGAGCCCTGCGCCAGCGGGAACAGGCCCGGCTCCGCCAGTTCCTGGTCGGCTGAACCGGCCCACCCGTCGCCCGCTCCCCCGCCCCCGATCGCCGGAGACCCGCCGCCCGCCCCATGCCCCGCCTCCACCGCCTCTCCCCCACGCCGCCCCAGATCTGGGCGGTCGAGGACACCCGCCTCCAGGTCACCTGGGGTCACCTGCCCCCGGGGCCGGTGACCGCCTCGTGGCCCACCGGGCGGGCGACCGTCGAGCACGGAGGCGGCCCCGGGGCGATCGAGATCACCGATCTCGGCCCCGACTCCGAGGTCGATCTCGTACTGAGCTGGCGGGGCGGCTCCGTGCCTCTCGTCGCCCGGACCCTGGCCCCCCCTCCCGGCGAGCTGCTGTGCCGGCTGGCCACCGTGAGCGATCTGCACCTCGGCAGCTGGCACTGGGGTGCCCTGAAGCTCACGCGGGACCGCAGCGGCCACCCGGTGCCCTTCCCCCTGCGCTGCGCCCGGGCCGCGCTGGCCGAGGCCGTGGCCTGGGGGGCCGAGCAGGTGGTGGTGAAGGGCGACGCCGCCCATCGCCAGCAGAAGGCGGACTTCGATCAGGTGGGCCAGCTCCTGGACGGGTTGCCCGACCACGTCGGGGTGCTGCTCATCCCGGGGAACCACGACCAGAACGGCCACACCCCCTACCCCCTGCCGGCCGAGGTCGGGGCCCGGGGCGTGCCCTATGTGACCGGGGCCGACTGCGTGGACCTCCCGGGCATCCGGCTCGTCGTGGGCTCCACGGTCGTCCCCGGCATGGGCCACGGCTCCCTGGCCGCCACCGCCGACGCCATCGCCGACCTGGTGACCGGAGCGGGCGGGAGACCCTGGTTCCTCGGCCTGCACCACCAGTTGCAGCGCCACCGGATCCCCACCCACTACCCGGCCGGGGTGGCGGCCCCGGCCTCCACCGCCTTCCTCGACCGGCTGGCCTCGATCAACCCGGCAGGGTTCGTCACGTCGGGCCACACCCACCGCAACCGGACCCGGCGGCACGGGCCGCTGGTGGTGACCGAGGTCGGCTCCACCCGGGACTGGCCCGGTGTCTGGGCCGGCTACGCCGTCCACGAGGGCGGTATCCGCCAGGTGGTGCGCCGGATCGTCGAGCCCGACGCCCTGGCCTGGCTGGAGCCGAGCCACCGGGCCCTGCTCGGCCATTGGGAGACCTGGGCCCAGGGCCCGCTCCGCCAGCGCTGCCTCAGCCGGTCCTGGCCCGTCCAGGCGCCCGGCCGCCGCCTCCCGCCGCCCCAGGACCAGGCCGAGGCTAGCTACCGCTAGGCACATGCGACCTTTATTGCAGCGCCTCCTTGCGCCGAAACCTAGCGATCGCTAGAGTCCTTGCGAGCAAGGGTCGAGTTGGAGCGCTTCGGGCGCAACTGATGGGGGTCACGTTATGGACAGCGTGTACAACGTCGTCGAGCTGATCGGTTCGAGCAGCGACTCATGGGAACAGGCGGCGGCCAACGCCGTGGCCGAAGCGTCCAAGACCCTGCGCGACCTCCGGGTGGCCGAGGTGGTGGAGCAGGACCTGGTGGTCGAGGGCGGCCAGGTGGTGTTGTTCCGCACCAAGCTGCGGCTGTCGTTCAAGCACGAGTCGGTGGAGTGATGGCGATGGCCAGCGACGGTCAGGTCCACAAGGTCATCCGCCTGGTCGCCACGTCCGAGGCCTCCTGGGAGGAAGCAGCCCGGGTGGGGGTGGCCGAGGCGGCGAAGTCGATCACCGACCTCCGCACCGCACGAGTCATCGAGAGCGACCTCATGGCCGGGCCGTCCGGTGTCATCCGCTATCGGGTGAAGCTGGAGGTGTCGTTCCAGCTCGACCGGTCCCGCCGGCGGGCCGGTTCCTCGGAGACGGTGCTGGTGCGCCGCTATCTGATCATCGCCAACCAGACGCTGCCCAGCCCGGCCCTGCACGAGCTGATCTCGGTGCGGGCCGCCGCCGGGCCGTCGGAGTTCCACGTGCTGGTGCCCGAACCGCCCCGCCCGGTGCTGATCGGCGACCCCGCCACCGGCCTGGTGACCCTGCCGGCGGAGGAGATCGAGCAGCAGCGGCTGCTGGGCCTGGCCGAGGCCGAGGAACGCCTCGACGACTTCCGCCGGGCCTTCGCCGATCTGGGCGGTGCGGTCAGCGGCGAGGTCGGCCTGGGTGATCCGCTCACCGCCGCCCGGCGGGTGTTGGAGCGGTCGAGCTTCGACGAGATCATCGTGTCGACACTGCCGGCCGGGGTGTCGCGCTGGCTCAAGCTCGACCTACCCAACCGGCTGCAGCGCAGCTTCGATCTGCCCGTCGTCTCGGTGGTGTCGACCGACGGCTGAGCGCCGGGAACCTCGCCGCTCTCGCCACCCCGGCAAACGTTGGCCGGCCGGCGTCACCAGAGATGGGGCATGACCTCGGTGGCCAGGAGGTCGATGGCTTCCGTGAGCTGGTGCCAGGGCAGGCCGCCGATGTCCATCAGGAACACGTGGCGGTCGAGGCCGAGTAGGGCGTTGATCTCGGCTATCCGCTCCACGCACTCGGCCGGGCTGCCACAGATCGCCGGCCCGGTGAGCAGGGCGTCGAAGTCGGTGGGGCGCCCGAAGCTGCCCCGCACGTCCATGGCGAAGCTCTGGTAGTGCTCCAGGTGGGGCCGCCAGCGGGCCCGGGCCTCCTGCGAGGTGCGGGCCACGTGGAGGTAGGCCGGGAACCCGATCCGGGGCACCACCCCCTTGGCTGCGCACTGCTGGCGGTAGTGCTCAACGATCTCCAGATAGTCGGCCGGCCAGCGGAACAGGCTGGGCAGCATGAGGGGCAGGCCCACATCGGCCGACAGGGCAGCCGAGATGGGCGACAACCCACCCCCGATCCACAGCATCTGCTGCGCCTTCTGCAGCGGCCGGGGCTCGATCCGCACCCGCTCGATCGGGGTGCGGAACTTACCCTCCCAGGTCACCTCGTCCTCGGACAGCAGCCGTATGACGAGCCGGAGCGACTCTTCGAAGCGCGCCCGCAGCTCCTCGGTGCTGTTGATCCCGAAGGCCTTGGCTGTCCCGTCGTTGACGCCGCGGGCGAAGGTGGCCTCGGCCCGGCCGTCGGTCAGCATGTCGAGCATGGCCAGCTGCTCGGCGTAGCGGACCGGATCGACGTTGGCCAGCAACGACACCGACGTGCCCAGCACGATCCGCGACGTGCGCTCGGCCACCGTGGCCAGGATCAGCTGCGGTGCAGGCGAGATGTACCGGCCGAAGTGGTGCTCGCCCACCCCGAAATGGTCGAACCCCGCCTCCTCGGCCAGGATGGCCTGGCGGCTGATCTGGTGGAGCCGCTCCCGCTGGCTCGTCTTGTGACCGCTGACCGGGTCCATGAGGTGATCAGCCAGGCTGATCACTCCGTATTCGACCGGGCGGCGCAGGGACGGCGGGGTGTTCACAAGCTCGTCTCGGGGGAAGGGAAGGGGGCCCGGCGGGCCACCGGTCAGCGACCGGGCCAGATCACCGTCGTGCCATCGTAGAGCTCGCGGCCCAGGTCGGCGTCCATCATCGATTCCCAGTCGGGCTTGGATTCGAACACCTTCAGATCGGTCAGCAGGTCGATCTCCTGGCTCAGCTTGTCCGGGTCGATCAGCCCGGGGCCCTCACCGGCCGGCGTGGACTGGGCCACCAGGCCCGACTCCACCGTGAACCGGGGCTTCTCGGTCTCGGTGAACAGGAAGTTCGGGTTGCCGGCGGCGTTGATCTTCTCGATCACGATGCCCACCGCCTCGTCGGGGTCGGCCACGGCGTCGGCATAGCCCTTGTACGAGGCCCGCAGGAAGTCCCGCACAGCCTGGGGATGCTCGTCGTAGAACGACCGGGACGTGAACAGGATGCCGAACGAGGCCGGCACGTCGTAGTCGAGCGGGTCGAACAGGCGGAACTCGATGCCCTCCCGCTCCAGCGTGATCGGCTCGTTGCTCTTGTAGACGGGCAGGGAGTCTATGCCGAGGGCGAGGTGGGCCACGGGGTCGAACCCGTCGAGCAGGATCTCGTTGATCGACGACCGCTCGATGCCATTGACCGCCAGCATCCCCTGCAGGGAGTACGGCAGATCGCCCTTGATACCCATCGTGGTGCCGGGCAGATCGCTCAGCTCCTTCACCTTGCCGTCCGCCGGCACGAGCAGGGCCTGCACTGCGGTCTTGCCGTACTGGGCGATGGCCACCAGGTCGCCGTCGCCGGTCACGTTCGTCCTCACCAGCTCGGCGAACGAGTCGCCCGAACCGAACTGCGCTTTGCCGGCGATGACCAGGGCGGCGTTGGCCGGGGCGAAGTTCGGCTGGACGTCGACGTCGAGGCACAGCTCGTCGAAGTAGCCCTTGGCCTCGGCCACCGAGATGTCGAGGATGGCGGGTGAGGCCGCGTAGTCGAAGCCCGACACGTAGGTGATCGTGCCGGCGTCCTTGTTCGCCTGGCAGGCGGCGTCGCCGGTCAGTCCGCCCCCGGACTCGCCGGTGCTGTCGCTGGACGCCGTGGTGTCGCCGCTGCCGGCCGTCGTGGCCTCGCTGTCGGCGACCGTGGTGTCGGCGCCACCGGTGGTGTCCGTGGTGTCGGTGTCGGAGTCGGAGCAGGCCGCAACGGCCAGGGCCAACACCACGAACAGGGCGATCAGCCGGGAAGAGCGGGTGGAGATGGGTCTCGCCATGGGGACACTTTCTAGCCCCGCCCCGCCCACTATCACCACTTCGGGTGAGCTTTGGTCACGGATTGGCCCGGGAGGGGTGCCAGCGCAGCACCCGGTGCTCGATGGCGATGGTGATCAGGGTGGCGATCACGCCGACGGCGGCCAGGGTGAAGATGCTGCCCCAGATCTGGTCGATCAGCGACCGGGTCTGGGCGATGCGGGTCTGGTAACCGAGCCCCCGGGTGGACCCCGTGTACAGCTCCCCCACGACCGCTCCCACCAGAGCCAGCGACACGCAGAACCGGGCGGCGGCGAACAGCGCAGGCAGGGCACTGGGCAGGCGGAGCTTCCAGAACACCTGCCACCGGGAAGCGTTCACCGAACGCAGCACCCGGTGGGCGTCGGCGTCGATCGAGCGCAGGCCGGTCACGGCGTTGGACACGAAGGGGACAAAGGTGAACAGGGCGGCCACCAGCACCTTGGGCCAGGGGCCGAAGCCGAGCCAGATCATGAACACGGGTGCCAGCACCACCACCGGGGTGCTCTGGATCAGCACGATCACCGGCCACGAGGCCCGCTCCACCAGGGGCCAGTGCACCATCGTGGTGGCCACCGCCATGGCCACGGCCAGGGCGATCACGAAACCCAGGCCGGCCTCGGCCACGGTGGTCCGGGCGTTGTCGAGATAGAAGCCGAGGTTGGTGACGAGGTGGAGGGCCACCCGGGACGGTGCGGGCAGGATGATCGGCTTCACGCCGGCCAACCGGACGTACAGCTCCCACAGCCCGAACAGGCTCACCAGCCCGGCCATCGACGCCAACCGCCGGGGGCGCACGAGGGCCCGCAGGGCATGGGTCAGCCGCCACGACCCCCCGTCGTCGGAGGCTTCGAGCACCCCGGGGGCCGACGGCTCGGCCCGGGCCGGATCGGACGGCACCTCCACGGCCGCCGGGGCCGCCGCCACCATCGACTCGGCCGTCACGAGCGGGCGCTCCGCAGCGCCGCCCGGAGCCGGGCCGTGTGATGGCGGAACTCCGGCGTGTCCTCGATGCCCGGCATCCGGGGGCGGGGCAGGTCGATCGAGTGGTCGGCCACCACCTGGCCCGGCTGGCCCGCCATCACCACCACCCGGTTTGAGAGCACCACGGCCTCGTCGATGTCGTGGGTGACGAAGATGACGGTGGCGTTGGTGTCGAGCCACAGCTTCATCAACAGGTAGCGCATGTCGGTCCGGCGGATCTCGTCGAGCGAGGCGAACGGTTCGTCCATCAGCAGCAGCGGCGCCCGCAGGGCGAAGGCCCGGGCCAGGCTCACCCGCTGCTGCATGCCTCCCGACAGCTGGCTGGGATGGGCGTCGGCCACGTCGCCCAGGCCCACGCTGGCCAGCAGATCGTCGACCCCGGCATGATCGGCCCGGCCGGCCACCTCCGTGAGGAGGGTCACGTTGCGGCGAACGGTCTTCCACGGCAACAGGGCCGGGTTCTGGGGCACGAGACCCACCTGGCGGGCCTGGCGGGCCTGGTGGGGTGTCTCGCCTCCGATCATCACCTGGCCGGCGTCGGGATCGAGCAGCCCGGCCACGATGGCCAGCAGGGTCGACTTGCCGCAGCCGCTCGGCCCCAGCACGCTCACGAACCCGCCCCGAGGGATGTCGAGGTCCACACCCTCCAGCGCCACCACCTGACGGCGGCCGCGCCGGAACCGTTTGGTGACGCCGCGCACCGAGACGTACGCCGACGCCGGAGTGGGGGGAGCGGGGGCCGGGGCCCGTTCAGCAGTGGTCACTGGAGGACCATGATGGCGAAGATCGTGTCGTGGCGGCGAACTGCGTAGCGAGACCTACGCATTTCACGGAAACGGCAACACGGAAACGGGCATCAGGACGCGGCGTCGTGGGACCTCGCACCCCAGGGGTCGATCGCCATGTCATGGGGTTCGTGCGACTCGGCGGCGGCGGCCGCGCTCTCGAGCACGGTGACGATCCCCGTCACCCCGTCCACCTCCACCCAGGATCCGTCGACGATGCGGCTCACGGCGTCGGCCGCAGCCACCACCGCCGGCATGTCGAGCTCGCGGGCCGCCACCACCAGGTGGCTCAGGGCCGAGCCCCGTTCCAGCACCACGCCGCCCGCCCCCACCAGGAGGGGCACCCACGACGGCGACGACGAGGCGATCACCAGGATGTCGCCCGGCTCGGCGGCGGCCGCCTCCACCGGGTTGGATACCACCCGGGCCCGGCCCCGGCCCACGCCGTGGGCCCCCGGCCGGCCGAACAGCACCTCGCCCGACTCGAGTTGGCGGGCCAGAGGGGCCACCGGCCGAACCAGCCGGGAGGCGGCCGAGAGCCCGGGGGCGGCCCGGACCACTGGGGGTGGGGCGATGCGGGCCAGCTCGTCGAAGTGGGCCCGGCGCTCGTCGGTGATCGACCGGATATCGGCCAGGCCGCCGTCGGCGTAGTAGGCCAACTCGTCGGCGAACAGCATCTGCAGGTTGCGGGCCTCGGCGATGTCGCCGTGGTGGAGGGCCCGGGCCGACAGCTCCGCCAACGCGGCCCGCATCTCGTCCACCACCCGGGTCACGTTGGCCTTGGCCCGGTCCCGCCCCCGCACGAACACCGTGGTGGCGGCGACCGCCGCCCCGAAATGGTCCCGGGTCTTGGGGTTCGCCGCCACCAGGTCGCCGATCTCGGTGGTGAGCAGCTCGCGCTCGGCCGCCCGCCGGTTGAACGCGATCGTGGGATCGGCCGAATCGTCGCATCGCCGCATCCGCTCGATGGCGGCCAGCGCCGTCTGCGGGTCTTGGCGCCAGGTGACCGAGCTCAGATCCCAGTCGCTCCCGCCCCGGTAGCCCACCTCGCTGAGCAGGGTGTCGAACCCGGCCAGGAAGCCGACCACCTCCAGGGTGTCGGACGACTTGAGCCGGCGGTACAGGCTGGCCAGCCCGGCATCGAAGTAGCCGGTGAGCACGACCGACGCCCGGACCTGGCGGGACAGGGTCCACAGGACCCGGGCCGGCGCCACCGACTCGATCTCGCCCAGCCCCGAGATCAGCTTGGTGGCATTGGTGGGGAGCCCGATCTCGTCGCAGACGGCAGCCACGACGCTGGGCCCGATGGACGCGGCGAGCGTCTGGTTGAGGTGGAGCGACGCCAGCACCCGGCACAGGGGCTGGAGCGACAGGGCGTGTTCCACCAGCTCCATGTCGGTCATGCGGGCCAGTGGGGGCCGATGCCCGGTGGCTTCCAGGGCCAGGAGACGACCCGCCTCCAGCTCCGACTGGTTCTGATCCACCAGCACCCAGGTGAGCCATCGGGTGAGGACCTCGGTGGTGGCCTCGCCGGCCCGGTGCCAGGCCGCGGCCACGTAGGGTGGCAGGTCGACCTGGCTCGAGAGATAGGCGGTGTCGATGTGGTGGGGGGCCAGCGCCGGCACCCGGGCCGACCACACCCGCAGGGCGGAGGCGTTCAGGTAGGCGTAGCCGCCGAAACATCCGATCAGCTCGGGGCTGGTGTCGCTGATCTCACTGGCCCGGAACCCCATCCGGTCCACCAGGGCGTCGCGCCAGCCCTGCACGACAGGCCCACCCCAGAACAGATCCCAGCTCAGAGGGGTCAACGGCCCCGGGGACAGCTCCGAGATGTACGCCCGCGTCCAGACGGGCAGGTCCGGGTTGAAGGGATTGTCCGCCAGCCACTTCAGGGTCATGCCGCTGCCCCCGGCCGAACCTGGTCGTGCATCGCCACCACCGCCACCTCCGCACCGCAGTGTGCCCGCTGGCACCTGCGCTTCCTCCCGGGCCGGGTACTGTCCCCCAAGCCCGCCGACAGTCGCCCGAAACGACATGTTCCCAGCTGGTGGCCACTGCGGGGAAGTGCTAAACCAGCAGGGACCGCCGGGCCCGGGTACGGTTGCCCAGACCTTTCGCCGTAGGCGAGACTCAGGGTCACCCCGGGGCCCCCGGACGTTTCGCCGTAGGCGGAACTCGAGGTCTCGGCGGGGCTGCTAGCCGCCCCGGCGCACCCCCTGCCACGCCAGCTCAGGAGAACATCACGATGAAAGCCGCAGTGCTGAACCAGATCCCCGGTGACCTGGTGATCGAGGACATCAGCGTCGACAAGCCCGGGCCGGGCGAGGTTCTGGTCCAGACGGTGAACGCCGGGCTGTGCCACAGCGACCTCCACTTCATGGACGGTCAGTGGAGCCGTCTGCCCCTGCCGGCGGTCATGGGCCACGAGTCGGCCGGGATCGTGCAGGCCGTCGGCCCCGACGTCACCTACGTCAAGCCCGGTGATCATGTGATCACCTGCCTCAGCATCTTCTGCGGGAACTGCGAGCACTGCCTGACCGGCCACCCCAACCGGTGCCAGAACTCCGACGCCACCTCCCGGGCCAAGGGCTCCGCCCCCCGCCTGAGCCGGGGCGACACGCCCGTGGGCCAGTTCGCCCGGCTGGGCGGCTTCGCCGAGGAGATGCTGGTGCATCAGAACGGGGTGGTGAAGATCCGGCCCGACATGCCGCTCGACGCCGCCGCCCTGATCGGCTGCGGCGTCACCACCGGCGTGGGCGCCGTGTTCAAGACGGCCAAGATCGAGCCCGGCTCCACGGTGTGCGTGGTGGGGGCGGGCGGCATCGGCCTGTCGGCCATCCAGGGGGCCCGGATCGCCGGCGCCGGCCGGGTGATCGCGGTGGACATGACGCCGGCCAAGCTGGAGACGGCCCAGGTGTGCGGGGCCACCGACGTGATCAACGCCGCCGAGGTCGACGACGTGGTCAACGCCGTACGGGAGATGACCGGGGGCGGGGTCGACTACTCCTTCGAGGCCATCGGCCGCAAGGAGACCGTGGAGCAGGTGTGGAAGATGGCCCGCATGGGCGGTACCGCGGTGGTCATCGGCATGATGCCGTTCGGCCAGAAGATCGAGATCACGGGCTACGAGATCTTCATGCTGGAGAAGACCCTCAAGGGGTCGATGATGGGCTCCAACGCCTTCCGGGTGGACATGCCCCGCTACTGCGACATGTACCTCGACGGGCGGCTCAAGCTCGACGAGATGATCTCGGACCGGATCCCGCTGGAGCAGATCAACGACGGCTACGAGCTGATGCGCAAGGGCGTGTCCAACCGCACCGTCATCGAGTTCGGGAAGTAGCCGGCCCGCCGCCGCCATCTGGTCGCTGGTCCTCCGGCCCGCCGTCTCCGCCTCAGCGCCGCCTGTCGGCCTGGGGCAGGGTCGGCGGGCCGGCGAACGCCTGGGCCAACGACATCCATTCCTCGGCCAGCGGGCCTTCGGCCACGATCGCCGTGTCCTGCGGGTGCCGACGCTGGGTCACCACCAGGCAGAAGTCGAGCGCAGGGCCGGTCACCCTGTCCGCCGCCCCCTCTGGGCCCCAGGTCCACACCGCACCCGACGGAGCCGCCAGCTCCACCCGCACGTCACCGGGTGGCACCTCCCGGCCCCGGTTCACGTAGCTCCAACCCCGGGTGGTGACCCCGATGTGGGCCACGTGGCGGAGACGGTCCGTCGCCGGGATCGTCGCCCCCAGCGTGTCGGCCACATCGAGCCCGTGCGACCACGTCTCCATGAGACGGGCCGTGGCGAACGACAGGGTGCTCATATCGGGACCGAACCACGGGATCCGGTCCTTCGGCCCGCGCGATC
Organism: Acidimicrobiales bacterium; assembly: GCA_041394285.1. Classification (GTDB taxonomy): domain Bacteria; phylum Actinomycetota; class Acidimicrobiia; order Acidimicrobiales; family SZUA-35; genus CADEDH01. Next base: position 62,767 of record JAWKIL010000009.1, read on the forward strand.
GGAATGCGGCCAGCATGCCGGCCCGCTCCGAGCGCCACCACGCCAGGACCTCGGCCCCGGTGCGGGAACCCCGACGGCCGAACACCCCGTCGAAGCCCTGGGTGGCCATGTTGACCTTCGCCTCCTGGAACCGTTCGGCGTCGGCCACCGCCAGGTGGGCCGCCATGTCGGCCTGCACCAGGTGGATGATCGTGTCCTTCACGTCCCAGCCGGCCGCCGGGGTGGGCAGCAGCCACTGCTCTTCGCTCAGGCCCGCCACCACGGCGTCGAGGGCCTGTTGCTCCTGATCGAGGTCGTTGCAGATGTCCTCCATTGGTCGGGCAGCCTAGATCACGCTCCCCCACCAGGGTCTAGTTGTCTGCCGGGAGCCGTGGACTCGCGGGCGATCAGGTCGGCGTAGCGGGCGGTCACGAACGGCTCGGGTTGCGAGCCGCTGTCTTCGAACAGGCGGCCGTCGTCGAGCACCACCACGGCCGGCAGGTCGAACCGGCGGGCCAGATCCTCCCCCTCCGGCTTGAGGTACCAGCCGTGGTCGAAGCGGATGCCCCGCCAGGTGCGGGGTCCGAGATGGGCCAGGAACCGCCGGCCGTAGGCCGCGGCCAGCGCCTCCGCCCCGGCCTGGGGCCGGGGTGACGGCGCCGGCCGAGGCGGGAACGGTGCCGAGTAGCGGCCCACCAGCTCCTCCCGGGGCGTGCTGCCGTTGTCGGTGAAGATGCGGCCGTCGTCCAGTACCACGAGGCAGACGACGCCGGTCCAACCCTGCAGGTCCTCTCCCTCGGGATGGACGATCCACCCCCCGGCGAACGGGTCGCCCCGCCAGCGGCGGGGCTCCAGCAGCCGGTGCCGTCGGCTGAAGGCCTCGGCCAGGTCCGCCGCCTCCTGCTCGGTTCTCATGGCCGTGCTCCTCCTACCGGGCGTCCGCCGGCGTCGATGAAGATGGCGTGCAACTCGTCGAAATGCGAGGCGTAGGGCGGGGGCCACCGGGAGGTGGAGCCCTGCTGGGCGTCCACCCATTTGACCACGCCGCCGTCGTTCACGGCGTTGAAGGCGTGGGCCCCCGAGCTGTCCCAGGTGGTGACGATCATGGCCGACGAGCCCGGGCCCAGTTGCTCCAGGCGCTGCTCGATGCCCTGTGAGGTGGTGGGCCGGAGCCGGCCCCCGCTCCACTCCTCCAGCCGCTGGGCGGTGGTACCGCCGTTCTCGGGCCGCCCGAGCGGTGCGGCCACCGCATCGTGGCCCCGCCAGTTGGCCTCGGCCGCCCGGGTGGTGTCGATGCAGTTGACCCGGCGGCCGGGAGCGCAGGCCGGGCCCCCTCCGTTGAGGTCGCTGACCCAGGTCTCGGGCGGCTCGAACGGCCGGGCCCGGTGGGACACGATGGGGCCGGGCGCCGCCCACTCCGGTTCCTGGAGGCGGTACCGGGCCAGATCGGGCAGGGGGCGGGGTGGCGGGTCGGCCGCCGCCGGACCGCCCACCACCCAGGGCCGCCCCGCCCGGCCCGGCGCTCCGTTGAGCCGGGCCGGGGCCTCCAGCGCCTCCAGCGCTTCCACTGCTTCGGCCGCCTCCACCGCCCGGGCGCCACCCCGGGCGGCGACGGCTCCCCGGCTCAGGACCACGGCGCCCAACGCCTCCAGCAACACGTCGGGGGCGAAGCCGCCGAGCCAGTGGTACGGATCGGCCTGCAGATCGTCCCAACCCACGGCGGCGGCGCCGAAGGCATCGGGATCGGTGCCGAGCACACCGATCCCCTCCCCGATCTGGTCGAGCAACTCCCGCCCCGGCCGGCGACCGATGGTGCGCCCGGCCAGCTCGTCGAGCCAGGGCGCAGAGGTCAGGCTCTGGGTGCCGACCGCCACCAGGGCCGTGGCCGCCAGGGCCTCACCCGCACCCCGGCCGGCCCGCAGCCAGTTGGCCACGAACCGCTCGGGGTCGGTGGCCGCCAGCATCAGCTGCGACAGCGGCTGGAGCTCGATCGAGGTACGCAGCAGCGAGGTGACCGCACCGGGCGCCTGGCGGACGATCCGGCGGCCCAGGGCCGGGGTGGGCGGCACCCCGAGCGGGAACCGGGCCAGGTTCACCACCCACGAGTCGGTGCCGGGATCCAACCAGGGGCCGAGCCGGCCGGTGGCGGCGGGCGCTCTGAGGTTCACCACCCCCGAGGCCCGGACCGCTCCGCCACCGGCCAGCGAGCGTGACCCGTCCCCGTCGGCCGCCTGGACCCGGGCCCGGGTGGCGGCCACGTCGTCCTCGTGGGCCTCGAACCGGGCGAGCAGCCCCGCCAGGCCGTCGAGGCCGGCGGCGGCCGGCGGCGGGGGCCCGGCCCAGGCGGCCCGCACGTCGTCGTCGATCGAGCGGATGTTGGCCAGGGCCGGCGTCAGCTCCCGGCGCACCTCCCCGCTCTCGTCCACGAAGCGCTCGGCGGCATCGGTGTCGATCCGGCCCTCTACCCCGTCGGCGGTTGGCGCCGGGCTCACAACGGTCCTCCGACCAGCGGGCCGTCCTCGGCCTGGGCGGCGGCCGCCAGCCAGCCGGCCGCTTCCGCTCGCAGCTCGGCCACGATCGCCCGGCCGTCTTCGGCCTCCGTCCCCGTCCGCCGGGCCAGTTCCAGGCCCAACGGCCCGGTCCAGCTCCGCACGGCGGCCGAGGCCGCCCGTTCTCTCCGCTCGAAGGCGGCCTCGGCCGCCGCCGCCAGCGAGGTCAGCCCGCGGGCGAGCGCCCGGGCCCCTTCCACATCCACCATGTCGTCGACTGCTCCCCGTGCACACGCGCCGGGGCTGAGGCCGCCGGGGCGTTGAAGGTGATCTCCGGGTCTGCCGCGCGCCCTCGGGATGGGAGGGGAACCACCCGGTGCCGGCCGCCGAGGCCCGGGTGACGCTCAGGGCCAGGTTAGGCCGCTCCGATCCGGTCGCAACCCTGTCACCGGATACTGTCGGAGGATGATCGATGCGGGGGTGCTGGGCCAGCGGTTGGCCGATCTGACCGACGGGGAGCTGATCCGGCTGTTCTGGGGGGCGGTGGTGCTGAGCCTCGTGCTGCCCCGGATCCCCTACGGCCGCCTCCTGCTGTACCCGTTCGCCCTGCTCGGCACGTGGGCCCACGAGATGGGTCACGGGCTCACGGCGCTGTTCACCGGCGGCCGCTTCCGCCGGCTCGTCATCTACCGGAACCTGGACGGGCTGGCCTACTTCGAGACCGGGAGCCTGCGGCGGGCGCTGGTGGCGGCCGGGGGCCTGCTGGCGCCGGCGGTGGTGGGCGGTGCCTTCATCGTCGCCGGGTCACGGGAGGCGACCGCCCCGTTCATCCTCACCGGTCTCGCCGGGGCCCTGGTCGTCTCGCTCGTGCTGTTCGTGCGCAACGCCTTCGGCTGGGTGGCCCTGGCCCTGGTGGCGGCCGCTCTGGTGCCGGTGGCCCGCTACGCCCCGGAGACGGTGCGCATCTTCGTGGCCCAGATGGTGGGCATCCAGTTGTGTGTGGCCAGCTGGGGCAGCCTCGACTACATGTTCACCCCCCACTTCCACCGCAGCGACGGCACCTACACCGAATCCGACACCCAGATGATCGCCAACGTGCTCCTGCTGCCCTACTGGTTCTGGGGCGCCCTGATCGCCGCGCTGTCGATCACCATCCTGGCCGGCTCGTTCTACCTGGCCTGGATCGCCCCGTCGGTCTGAGGACCGCTGCTGACTGTCTGAGGACCGCTGCGGGCTGTCCGAGGACCGTCGCCGCCGGCGGGCCCGCCCGGGCGACAGCGGCAGTCTCCGAGCCGCCCGCAGAGTCGGATCGGAGACTGCACCTAGCAGCCGCCGGGCCATCCCGGCGGCACCGTTGACCGCCTGCCGCCGGAGGTTTACCCGAGGCCGACGATAGGCCGGAGCGGATCTGCTTCAACACGCAGCTGTCGAAATTGCGACCAATCGGCGCATCCCCGGGCGAGGGGCCAACTCGGGCGCAGGTGCCCGGTGGGGCTGGTAAGCATGGATCCATGCTGATCGAGACCATCCGCCAGGATCTGACCACCGCCATGAAGGCCCGGGACCAGCTCCGCACCCGGACGCTGCGGGCCGTCATCGCCGCCGTCCAGGAGGCCCAGGTGGCCGGGACCGAGTCCAGGACCCTGACCGACGACGAGGTGACGGCGGTCATCACCGCCCAGGTGAAGCGGCGGGTCGAGGCGGCCGAGGCCTTCGAGCAGGGCGGCCGGGCGGAGAAGGCGGCCGACGAACGGGCCGAGAAGGAGGTGCTGGAGGCCTACCTGCCGGCCGGTCTCACCCCCGAGGAGCTCGACACCCTGATCGCCGCCACCCTGGCCGAGGGGGGATGGGCGGCGCCGTCCGACATGGGCCCGGCCATGAAGGCGGTCAACGCCAAGGTGGCCGGCCGGGCCGACGGCCGCCTCGTGGCCGAGCGGGTGAAGGCCCGCCTGGCCGCCGGCTCCTGAACCCTCCGGCGCCCGGAGCACCGGCCGGCCCGGCGGGTGTCGCTCCCCCGGCCCGAATCGTGTATTTCGGGACCGGGGTCGTGCTCTGTACTTCCATCGAGGGCCGAAGCGGATCGGACGAGAGGATCGGGAGCGACGATGACGGCAGTGGAACTACGGCTTCTGGGCGGCTTCGGCCTGGAGGTCGAGGGGCGGCGGATCGAGATGACCCCGGCCGCCCAGCGGCTGCTGGCGTTCGTGGCCCTCACGCCCCGCGGGGCTGAGCGTTCCTATACCGCCTTCCAACTGTGGCCCGAGCAGAGCGAGGAGCGGGCCAAGGCCAACCTCCGCTCCACGCTGTGGCGACTGAGCAAGGTTCCGGCGGACCTGATCGTGGCCACCAAGACCCACCTCCGGCTGTGTCCCTGGGTGTGGGTGGACGTCCGCCACGGCCTGGCCGAGCTGGCCGCCGCCGGAAGCGAGGCCATCGTGGCCGCCGCCCTGCCCTTCCAGGCCCTCGACTCCGACCTCCTGCCCGACTGGTACGACGACTGGCTCACGATCGAGCGGGAGCGGCTGCGCCAGCTCCGGCTGGGGTCGCTGGAGGAGGCGGCCCGGGCCGCCATCGCCGCCGGCCGGATCGGCCAGGCCGTCCAGCTGGCGTTGGCCACCGTGTCCATCGACCCCCTGCGGGAGAGCGGCCACCGGCTGGCCATCGAGGCCCACCTGGCCAACGGCAACCGGTTCGACGCCCGCCGCCAGTACGACACCTATGCCCGGCTGGTGCGCAATCTGGCCGCCGCCACCCCCAGCCCGCAGCTCGCCCGGCTCGTCGAGTCGTTCACCGAACCGGCAACGCTGGTGGCCGTCGCCTCCCGCGTGGTCGAGCCGGCGGCCGCCTGAGCGGAGGGCCCGTTCCTCAGACCGGGCGGCCGGCCAGGTCGCCGGGGCCCAGAGCCGCCAGCAGCAGCGGGGCCACCACGGCGGCCGAGTCGGGGCAGACAGACCGGCCGGCCAGCCAATCGCTCAGGTCGGCCAGCGGGATCCGGTCGACCGCCACCACCTCGCCGTCGGGGCACGTCACCGGCCCGCTCCAGCGGGCCAGGTAGGCCCGGCCCACGAGGTGGCCGTCGTCGGCGTCATAGGCGACCGGGCCGAGCTCCCGGAGCTCCGCCCCGGTGATCCCCGCTTCCTCGGCCAGCTCCCGGGCCGCCGATTCGGCCCACTCCTCCCCCACCCCGCACACGCCCCCGAAGCAGAGGTCCCAGTAGCCGGGGTAGACGTCCTTCCAGTCGGCCCGCTGGTGCACCACCAGCCGGCCGTGGCCGTCGAGCACGGCGATGTAGGTACAACGGTGGCGGAGGTTCCCGGCCCGGACCTCGGCCCGGGTGGCCACCCCGACCACCGCCCCCGTCCCGTCGACGACCTCCACCATCTCCTCACCCGGCGACCCGTTGGCGCCTCCCACCGGGCTCAGCCCAACACCTGGAGGGCCTCGTCGAGCGAGGCTTCCCGTCCCACCAGGTCCCGGGCCTGGATGGCTTGGCGGGGCCGGTTCCAGCACAGGGCCCCCACCACCACCCCGTCGCGGTGGTAGACGCGCACGAAGCGCTGCTCGGCCAGGGTGCCCTGGGCCATGGCCACCTCGGGGCCGGGAACGCCGGCCAGCTGGATCTTGCGGTCGTACTGGTCGGACCAGAACCACGGCACGGGGGCGAAGGGCTCCACCGCCTCGCCCCGGCTCCAGGCCAGGAGCCGGCGGCCGGCGTAGCCGCCCATCTCCACCGCGTTGTCCCACTGCTCCACCCGCATCAGCCGGCCGAAGCGGGGATTGGGCCACCGGCCCACGTCGCCCGCCACCACGATCCCCGGGGCGGCCAGGCAGGTCTCGTCGGCCAGCAGACCGTCGTCGAGGGCGAGGCCGGCGCCGTCCAGCCAGGCGGTGTTGGGGGTCACCCCGATCCCCACGACCACCACCGGGGCCTCGATCAGGCTGCCGTCGCCCAGCTCCAGGCCGGTCACCGCTCCGCCGTCCACAGCGAAGCCAGCCACGGTGGCGCCCAGGCGGACGTCGACGCCGTGGCCCCGATGCAGATCGGCCACGGCCAGGCCGGCCTCGGCGTCGAGGACCCGGGCCAGCGGCGTCTCGGCCGCCTCCACCACGGTCACCTCCAGGCCCCGGGACCGGGCGGTGGCCGCCACCTCGGCGCCGATGAACCCGAAACCGATCACGACCACCCGGGCGGGGCCGGCGTCGAGGGCGGCCCGCAACGCCAGCGCGTCGTCGAGGCTGCGCAGCAGGTGTATCCCGGCCGCCGGCGGGGCGCCCGGCAGGGCGCGGGGCCGGGCCCCGGTGGCCACCACCAGGCCGTCGAAGCCGACCGCCTCGCCGTCGTCGAGCAGCACCTGGCCGCCCGACGGCTCATGCCGGGTGAGCCCCACGGCCCGCCGGCCCAGCAGCCAGCGGATCCCGAGGGCGTCGGGGTCGGCGGCCGGCCGCAGGCGGAGCTTGTCGGCATCGGCCGCGCCGGCCAGGAAGTCCTTGGACAGCGGCGGTCGGTCGTAGGGGTAGTGGACCTCGTCACCGATGAGCGTCAGCTCACCGTCGAAGCCCTGGCGCCGCAACGCCTGGGCGGCGTGGAGGCCGGCCAGCGACGCCCCCACCACCACGGCCCGGTTTAGCGCGGCGACCAATCAGTCCTCTTCGAGGCGGATGGCCTGCTTGGGGCAGCGCTCCACCGCCTGGCGGACCCGCTCGTGCAGCTCGGGGCCCGGCGTCTCGTTCAGCACGTACAGCATGTCGTCGTCCCTGACCTCGAACACTTCGGGGGCGATCCCCATGCACACGGCATTGCTCTCACACAGATCGAAGTCCACGACCACTCGCATGCGTTCCTCCTTGAAACCGCCGGTCTGTCGGTAACGGAGTCTAGGTCGCGACCGACGTTGGGGCGGTAGCCGACAGACTGTAGGTGGTGACGATGCCCCCGCAAGACGATCGAGACGAGGCGGCGGTGCTCGGCCGGGGCCGGGCGGCGGCGGTCGGCGCCCTGGCCGCCGGGGCGGCGCTGGCGGCCGGGGAGCTGGCGGCGTCGCTCGCGGCCCCTCTCCCCGGGCCCGTCTACGCCGTGGCCAACCGGGTGGTAGACAAGGCCCCGGCGTGGTTCGTGGCCTTCGGCAAGAACCTGTTCGGCCTGGCCGACAAGCCGGCCCTGATCGCCGGCACCACGGCACTGGCGGTGGCCATCGGGGCCGGACTCGGCCTGGCATCCCGCCGGCGCCCCCGTGCGGCCCGGGCGGGCATCGGCGCCTTCGGCCTGCTCGGGGTGGCGGCGGTGGCGGCCGACGCCCAGGGCGGCTGGCTGGGAGCCGTGGTGGTCAACGCCGTGGCCGTCGCCGTGGGCTGGGCCGTCCTCGGGCTGCTCCACCGGCGGGCCGCCCGGCCTTTCCGGGATCTGATGCCCCCCGCCGCCACCGGCGACGCCCCGGAACATCAGATCCCGCCGCACCGGCGTCGGGCCGTGCTGGCCGGCACGCCGATCGACCCGGCGGTCACCCGTCGCTCGTTCCTGACCGCGGCCGGTGTGGTCGGAGCCGGAGCGGTGGTGGCCGGGGCCGCCGCCGGCCAGCTTCGAGCCCGGTCGTCGGCCCGGGCGGCCCGGGACGCGGTGACGCTCGCCCCCGGCGCCGGTGCCGGGGAGGTGGCGGCCGCCGTGGCCGAGGCCGAGGCGTCGTCGGTGGCGGCCACCGCCGGCATCTCGCCGCTCATCACCCCCAACCGCGAGTTCTACCTGATCGACACCGCCCTGCTCCGCCCCAAGGTGGACCCGGGCAACTGGTCGCTGCGGATCACCGGCCTGGTGGACCGGGAGCTGACCCTGTCCTACGACGACCTGCTGGCCCGGGCCACCACCGTCGCCCCCGTCACCCTGTCGTGTGTGTCGAACGAGGTGGGGGGCACGCTGGTGGGCAACGCCGTGTGGCAGGGTGTGCCTCTGGTGGACCTGCTGGACGAGGCCGGGGTGCGGCCGGGCGCCACCCAGGTGGCCAGCCGTTCGGTGGACGGGTGGACGTGCGGTTTCCCCACCGAAGCGGCCTACGACGGCCGCACCGCCCTGGTGGCGGTGGGCATGAACGGCGAACCGCTGCCTCTCGACCACGGATTCCCGGCCCGGCTCGTGGTGTCAGGGTTGTACGGCTACGTGTCGGCCACGAAATGGCTGTCGGAGATCGAGCTGACCACGTTCGAGGCGTTCGACGGCTACTGGATCCCCCGGGGATGGGCCAAGCTGGGCCCGGTCAAGACCCAGTCCCGCATCGACACGCCGCGCCGGGGGGCCGAGGTGGCGGCGGGCGAGGTGGCCGTGGCCGGCGTGGCCTGGGCCCCCCACACCGGTATCGCCAAGGTCGAGGTGCAGGTGGACGAGGGCCCGTGGCGGGAGGCGACCCTGGGCGACGCTCTGGGGCCCGACGCCTGGCGGCAGTGGGTCCTGGCCTGGTCGGCGACACCGGGCCGCCACACCCTGCGGGTGCGCGCCACCGACGCCAGCGGCACCACCCAGACCGACGTGCAGGCACCGCCCGTCCCCGACGGCGCCACCGGCTGGCACGAGGTGACGGTCACCGTGGCCTGAGCGGAATGGCCGGCCCGGCGCTCAGGTCTGGGATGCAGGCAGGTACGGCCGGGGGTTGGTGGCCTCGCCGTTGAGGCGCACCTCGAAGTGGAGGTGGTTGCCGGTGGCCGTGCCGGTGGCCCCGACCAGGCCCACCACATCGCCGCGGTTCACCTGCTCACCCTTGGACACGTTGATCTTGGACATGTGGCCGTACAGGGTGCTCACCCCGTCGCCGTGGTCGACGATCACCACATTGCCGTACCCGCCCTGGACCCCGGCCAGGAGCACGGTTCCCCCCTGGGCGGCGGCGATCGGCGTTCCCTTGGGAGCGCTCACGTCGAGCCCCGAGTGGAGCTTGCGGGTGCCGTACACGGGATGGATGCGGTAGCCGTACTCGCTGGTCACCGGACCGATCACGGGCCACTGCATCCCGTAGGCCGACGGCGGCCGCAACTGGGTGACCGTGACCTTGGTCGGTGACGAGCCGTTGATCAGGTCCTGGATGCTCTTGTCCTCGGCGGCGTAGGAGCTCAGCGTGCTCTCCCACTTGGAGATCCGGCTCTCGGCCTCCCGCTTGAGACGGAGCTGCACGTCCTGCTGCTCCTGGAGGGTGCCCAACTCCACCTTCAGCTGGGCCTGGAGGGCCTCGGCGTCGGCCGCCGCCTGATCGGCCTGGACCTGGGCCTCCTGCTGGTCCTCCTTGAGGGTCCGGAGCTCCTCCAACAGCTCGGCTGTGCCCTTGTTCACCTGGTGGAGCAGGGTCGTCTCCCGGATCGTCTGGTTCACGCTCCGGTCGGTGAAGAAGATGCTCGGCGGGTCCTCCACCCCCGACTTGAAGCCCTCCACCGCCTTGACCTTGAGCTGGGCCTCCACCTCCACCTGCTGGGTGCTGGCGTTGGCCAACTCGGCCGTGGCCGTCTCCTTGGCCGCCCGGGCCGACTCCAGGCTGCGCTGGGCCGCCTCCACCTTGGCCTGGGTCGACTGGGCCGCCTCGTTGATGGCCTGGAGTCCGGCGGCGATCTCGGAGTCGGCGGCGACGGCGGCGTTGAGCTTGCCCGCCGCCTCGGCCTTGGCCTTCTTGTCGGCGGCGGCGTTTCGGGTGGTGGGGGCAGCCGGGGCCGGCGCCGGGGCGGCCGTGGTGTCGGTGGTGTCGGGGGCCGACGACGGCGGCGCCGTGGTGGAGGTGTCGGCCGACGTGGGCGGGGCGGTGGTGGTATCGGTCACGGGCGGCGGTGCCGTGGTGCTCGACGTGTCCTGGGCGGCCGAGGGAAACGCCGACAACCCCAGCAGGGCCACGGCCACGATCACGGCGCGGGGCAGGCGGGCCCGGGCGCGCCGCCGGTCACTGTGTCGCCCCAGCCTCCGAACCCTGTCGTTGCTCACTGGCACCCCGCGCGGCTGTCCGTTGCCCCGACTTCCCTGGTCCCGCCGCTGCCCGACGATGAGCGAACAGCGGGCGACACCAGACTGTAACGACCTACGGGCCGGAACGGAACCCCAGCGCCGTCAGGGGCGTTGCGAAACGGGGCGGCACCGGTAAGCCTGCTCCCCATGGTCCGGCGATGGCAGGCACCGTCCGGCGGGCCCACACCGACGACCCAGGAGGACGAGCAGTGGCCGAGGACAGCGCGGAACGGGAGACCCTCACCTGGGCCTCCTACGGAACGGCCATGCGGGAGTTGGCGCAGCAGATCGCGGCCAGCGGGTTCCAACCCGACATCATTCTCGCCATCGCCCGGGGCGGCCTGTTCGCCGCCGGATCGCTGGGCTACGCCCTGTCGGTCAAGAACCTCTACGTGATGAACCTGGAGTTCTACACCGGGGTGGACGAGCGGCTCGACGTCCCGGTGATGCTGCCACCCTATTTGGACAAGGTTGATCTGGCAGACTCCAGAATTCTCGTCGTCGATGATGTGGCTGATACCGGTCATACGTTGAAGGTTGTCCACGAGTTCTGCCAAGACGTAGTGGCCGAGAGTATGACAGCGGTGCTCTACGAGAAGCCTCATTCCCTGGTGAAATGCGATTTTGTGTGGAAGCGGACCGATCAGTGGATCAATTTTCCCTGGTCAACGGAGCCTCCAATCGTCAGTAAAAGCGATCAGAAGACAGTTCTAGACGCATAAAGCAACGACAAGGATGTCCATATAGAGCAAATTGGGGGATGCGCTAAGGCCTCATAAGATCTAATGTGGAGTAGATGGAGGCCACAGCAATGAAACGAGTCATCTCAGGACTGTTCCTTCTCCTCGCCCTCGGTGCGCTCGGCTTCATCCTCGCCGGAGCCCTCAAGAGCGGCGAGCAGCTGATCGTCCGCTTCCTCACGGCGATCATCGTGGCCGCCCTCGGGCTCTACGTGATCAGCGACCTGCGCCTGCAGGCCGACGACAGCGCCGTGGCCAAGGGCGAGAAGTCGGCCGGCGGGCGCACCACCCCGGCCGGCGATGCCACCGGGCTGCAGAGCACCGCGGCCTACATGGCCACCGTCACCCGCCGGGCTCCGGTCGCCGACGACCCGGCCCCCACCTCGGTCACCGACCTCACCGCCGACGTGTTGAACCTCGGCGGCGGCGCCGGCCGGGGCGAGCCCTCCCCCGCCGAGGCCCAGGGGTACCGGGCCGGTGCCCACAGCCTGGGACGGCCCGAGGTGGTCAGGGCCGACGAGCGCATGCTGCGGGCCTCGACCCGGGCCATCGAGGCCGAGATCGACGATTCCCTCACGCCGGAGTACCAGCTCCAGGACGACGAGGTCCGCCACTGGCCCCTGACCGCCGAGCATCCGGTGGTGAAGCTGCCGGCCCTGGCCAGCATCGACGGCGACGATCAGACCGGGGCCGAGCCCGACCGGGATCGCTCCGAGGAAGACATCACCCGGCCCCTGGCCAGCCGGCGCCTGGCGGCCATCCTGGCCGAAGCCGACGACGACGATGAGGACGACGACGCCCCTGGCGCCGCCGGCGCCTTCGACACCGGTGAGATCGAGAAGCTGGTGGACCAGCTGGCCGTGGGCGGCCCGGTGCCGGCCCCGGTGAGCAGCAGCCCCTTCGGCCGCATGTCGGCCCCCTCCGGTGGGCTGGTGTTGCTGGAGCGCCCCCCGCTCGACACGGCCACGCCCGCTCCGGCCCCGGCCGCCGAGGCGCCGGCAGCCGCTCCCGTGGCACCCCCGGTTGCTGCTCCCACCCCGATCAAGGCCCCGACGACCCCGGCCGTCGGGACCCCCGAGACCCCCGCCTCGGGCGCCGCGGTGGCGGCCTCCACTCCCCTGCGCCCCACCCGGCCCGCCATGCCGGTGCCGTTCTCGTCCACCCTCGCCGCGGCCGACTACACCCGGGCCCCCCTGGCCGGCGTGGTCAACCTGCGACCCCGGCCCATCGCCCCCCGCAACGAGATCGAGGCCGCCATCCGCTCCGGGGAGCTGGACGTCATCGCCTCCCTCATCGACCAGGGTCTGCTGTCGACTGCGGGCCCGATCTCCGACCGCGACGTCCGCACCATGGTGTACGTGGCCTTCACCTCGTCGGAGCTGCGCAAGATCCTGCTCGCCGGCGGCACCCTCGACGGCGACAACTCCAACATCGATCTCGGCGAGGTCGACGTGTTCTACCAGCCGGCACTGGCTGGGGGTTCGTCCCCGTCACAGCACCCGGCGGAGCCCGCCGGTGGTGAGCCGGCAACGGCGCCGGCACTGCCCGTAGAGGTCATCGACCTCCGGGATGCCGAACCGGCCCGGGCCCGGGCGCTGTGACAGGGACGCTCGCCCCCGGCGAGCGTTGACGACAGGGACGCTCGCCCTCGGCGAGCGTTGACGACAGGGACGCTCGCCCCCAGCGAGCGTCCCTGAACGATCAGGACCGGTAGGCGGCCTGGGATTCCTTCCAGGTCCCGCCGTCGGCCTTGGGCTCCTTGGGCAGGCCCAGCACCCGCTCCCCGATGATGTTGCGCTGCACCTCGGAGGTGCCGGCGTAGATCGTGCCCGGGCGGGCGATCATGAAGCTGGCCATCCAGTTGGCCACCGTGTTGTCGAGCCCCACCTCGGGCGGGCCGATGCCGCCCCGGGTCTCCTGACCGAAGTCGACCATGGCGCCGGCCCCGATCATGTTCATGGCCGACTCCGTCACCTCCTGGTGGTAGTGGCTCCAGAACAGCTTCCCGATCGAGGCCTCCGGCCCCGGCTGCTGGCCCTTGAGGAACCGGGTGAGGGCCTGCATGCCCCGGTACCGCATGATCTGGACCTTGGTGTAGAACCGGGCGATGTCCTGGCGGACCAGGGGGTCCTCGGTCCGGCCGAGCTCGCGGGCCATGGCGATGTAGTTGGCCAGCTCGGCGGAGTAGGCCAGCGAGGTGGTGGTGGCCCCCACACCCCGCTCGAAGCCGAGGAGGGTGTTGCCCACGGCCCAGCCGTTGTTGACCCCGCCCAGCACGGCGTCCTTGGGGCAGTTGGCGTTGGTGAAGAAGACCTCGTTGAAGTGATCGTGGCGCACGATGTTGGTGATCGGGCGCACCTCCACCCCGGGCTGGTCCATCGGCACCAGCAGGAACGAGATCCCCTTGTGCTTGGGCACGTCGGGGTCGGTGCGGGCCAGGACGAAGACCATGTTGGCCAGGTGCCCGCTGGAGGTCCAGATCTTCTGGCCGTTGATCACCCACTGGTCGCCGTCGAGCTCGGCCTTGCACCCCAGGTTGGCCAGGTCGGAGCCGGCGTTGGGCTCGGAGTAGCCCTGGCACCACACGTCCTCACCCGACAGGATCCGGGGGATGTAGTGCTTCTTCTGCTCCTCGGAGCCCCAGAACAGAATGGTGTTGCCCACCATGCCGATGCTGAAGCCGTCGTTGGGGCCCGACGTGGGAACCCCCCGCTTGTAGAACTCCTCGTTCATCACCACCTGCTCCAGGTGGGTGAGGCCGCCGCCCCCGTACTCGGCCGGCCAGTTCGCCGCCAGGAGCTTGTTGTCCCGCAGCGTCTCCCGCCACTTCCAGTGGAACGCGAGGCGGTCCTCGCCGACCAGGGCACCGATGCCCGTCCAGTCGGCCGGCAGGTTGGCATCGAGGAAGGCCCGGATCTTCTGCCGGTACTCCTCTGTCTCGGGGGGATACGTCGGCTCCATGAGGTCAGCGTAGCTGCCGGCCGGGATTGGGGCCCGGCCCCGATGGGGCCGGGGGGGCTGGGTGCCACGTCGGGGCCAGGGTTAGTGTTCCGGCATGGGACACCCTGTACCGGTCGCCGCATCCACCTCCGGGCCCGATCTCGTGGCCGCTTTCGGCGAATGCTGGGCCTCCATGCTGGAGCTGGGCCGAACGCTCAGCGAGGACGAGTGGGCGTCGCCGGCGCTGTGCCCCGGCTGGACGTGCCGGGACGCCTTGTTGCACCTCACCAGCGCCGAGATCGGCTTCTCCCAGTGGGCCGACCTGGCCAACCCACCGTGGGACGAGCTCAAGGCGGCCCACCGGAGCCTGGCCGACGCCTCCGGAGCCGAGGTGCTCGACGCCTTCGCCTCCGCCACCGCCATCCGGGGCGAGCAGTTGGCCGCCATGTCGGAGGCCGACCTCGACGCCCCCTCGTGGACCGCGGCCGGCCCCGGCACCTACCGCCGCTACATGGAGATCCGGGTGTTCGACCACTGGGCCCACGAGCAGGACATCCGGGTGCCGCTCGGTCGCCCCGGCCACCTGGCCGGCCGGGGGGCCGAGATCTCGCTCGACGAGGCCCACATCGCCCTGGGCTACATGGTGGGCAAGAAGGCGGCCGCTCCCCAGGGGGCGCGGATCACGATCGAGGTCACCGGCCCCACCGCTCGCACGCTGCACGCGGTCATCGATGGCCGGGCCACGGTGGTGGAGGAGCTCGACGGGCCGGCCACGGCCACCGTCACCGCCGACTTCGCCACCTTCATGCTGCTGTGCTGCGGCCGGATCGATCCGTCGGACCCGCTGGCCGACGGCCGGGTGGGCCTCGCCGGCGACACCGAGCTGGCCGAGCGGGTGGCCCGCAACCTGGCCTTCACCATCTAGGTTCCACCCCATGACCGAGCCCGCGCTCCCCCACCCCGCCGACCTGCCCCACTACGAGGTCTACGCCCTCAAGTACGGCCAGCGCCCGGCCCGGCGGGCCGAGCACTTCGTGGGCGGCGACCCCCACGACGAGCCGATGGACATGGACTACTTCGTGTGGGCCATCGTCGACCCGGGACGGGTCGACGTCGGCGGTGCCGACCCAGCCGGGGCCGGCCCCGGCTCGCCCCGGGCCTGGGTGGTAGACACCGGCTTCGAGGAGAGCGACGGCACGGCCCGGCGCCGGACCACCGTCCGCTCGGTCACCGAGGCCCTGTCCACCGTGGGGGTGGCGGCGGCCGACGTGGCCGACGTGGTGATCACCCACCTCCACTACGACCACATCGGGGGCCACGCCGAGTTCCCCCGGGCATCGTTCCACCTCCAGGACGCCGAGATGGCCTTCGCCACCGGCCGCTACATGACGCACAAGCTGTTCAGCCACGCCTTCACCGTGAGCCAGATCCAGGATCTGGTGGGCCTGGTGTTCGACCAGCGGGTGACGTTCCACGACGGCGGCGGCGACCTGGCTCCCGGCATCAGCCTGCACCACGTGGGCGGCCACACGATGGGCCTCCAGGTGGTGCGGGTCCACACGGCGGCGGGGTGGCTGGTACTGGCGTCCGATGCCGCCCACTACTACGAGCACCTCGGCCGGGGCCGGGCCTTCACCACCGTGTTCAACGTGGGCGACATGCTGGAGGGCCACCGCCGGTGCAAGGCCATGGCATCGGCCCCGTGGATGGTGATTCCCGGCCACGACCCCCGGGTGCTGGAACGCCATCCCGCCGCCGGGCCGGGCCTCGAGGGCGTCGCCGCCCGCGTCGACCTCCCCCCGGTGGGCTGACCCCTCAACCGTGTAACGGAAACCGCGTCCCCCACCCGACCTGCGCGACCTTTCCCACGAATTCCGGGGGTTTCGCGACGCAGAACGGCGCCGGGGCGCGATTTCCGTCGCACGGTTCGGCGGCCCGAGGCCCGGCTGGCCCGGGGCCCGGCTGGACCGGGGCCCGGCTGGACCGGGGCCGGGCGGTCAGAGGATGGCGACGGCGTTGCCGGGAGAACCCAGGCCGTCGGGGACCTTCAGGGGGGCGGCGACGAAGAAGAACTCCCAGCTGCCCCGGGCCCGGCACTGGCGGGCCAGCGTCTCGAAGTCGAACATCTCGCCCAAGGCGAAGCCGAGGCAGGGCAGGAGCCGGCGGTGCAGGGAGCCGACGGCGGGATCGCCCGGGAGGGTCTCCACCGCCGGGTTGTCGCACAGGAGCGCCGCCGGGTGGGCGTTCCACAGGTAGCGGGCCATGTTCTCGTCGGCCGACAGGCCGGCGAAGCTGGGGTCGGCGGCGTAGGCCTCCCGGTCGGCCCGGCCCAGCGCCCGGTAGCGGCCGGGCCAGCCGAAGCGGATGCACAGCAGATCGCCGGTGCGCAGCTCCGTGCCCTGGGCCGCCACCACGGCCTGCAACTCCTCGACGGTGATGGCCCGGGAGTCGAGGGCGTCGTAGGCCAGACCCTGCCCGGCCTGCCACCCGGCCAGGTCCACCAGCACCCCCCGGCCGGCCACCCCGTGGTCGGCCCACCGGTCGATCCCCAGGCCGTTCGGTCCATCGGTGGGGTCCTGGGTGCGGCCGCCGTAGTAGCCCCGCTCCCGGCACCGGACGTGGCACAGGGCGTCCCACTGGGTGGAGGCCTGGAGGTGGAAGTTGTCGAGCCGGTCGTCCATCTCGTTGCGGCTCAGGGCGAACACGTGGTGCTCGTAGGGCTGGCGCCCGAACAGCGGCGGATCGGGCTCGGTGAGCGGCAGGTCGAGCGAGATCACCTGGCCGGAGCGCACCAGTGCGGCGGCCGCCGCCACCCGCTCCGGGGTGATCAGGTTGATCGTGCCCAGCTCGTCGTCGGGACCCCACACCTCCCAGGCGTGGCGCAGGCCGAGGCCCTCCAGCTCCGGCAGATCGTCGAACTCGGGCAGGTCGCTCATCGTGCTCCTCGGAGGGGGTCACCCTGGTCGGGCCGACCGTAGGTCCCACCCCCGGGGCGACGCAATCCGCCGCCGACCGCCCGCACAACCGCGACACAGATGAAAGCGTGTACGCGATACGAGCGCTGGGCGCTCACATCGCCTACACGGTTCGAGACGTGTCGCGAATTGTGCGGCGACAGGGACCGGCGGGCCGAGGCGCCTCTACCCGATGGCGCCGGCGGAGCGGAGGTCGGCGATCTGATCGGCCGACCAGCCCCAGTCGGCCAGGACGGCCTCGGTGTGCTGACCGGGGTCGGGCGGCGGGCTCTGGACCTGGCCCGGCGTGCGGCTGAACCGGGGCGCCGGGCCGGGCTGGATCACGCCGTCGACCTCCACGAAGGTGCCGCGGGCCACATTGTGGGGGTGGTTCGGGGCCTCGGCCATGGACAACACGGGGGCGAAGCACACGTCGCTCCCCTCCATCAGCGCCGACCACTCGTCGCGCGTCTTGGACAGGAACAGCTCGGTGAGCCGCTTCTTGTGCTCCACCCAGCGGCTGCGGTCCATGCGGTCGGGGATGTCGCTCTCCTCCAGGCCGAGCTTCTCCAGCAGCTCGGCGTGGAACTTGGCCTCGATCGACCCGATCGAGATCCACTTGCCGTCGGCGCACTCGTAGGTGCCGTAGAAGTGGGCGCCGGTGTCGAGGATGTTGGTGCCCCGCTCCAGCTGCCAGCCTCCCGACCCGTACATGCCGTAGATGGCGGTGAGCAGCGAGGCCGCCCCGTCGACCATGGCGGCGTCGATGACCTGGCCCTGGCCCGAGGTGCGGGCCTCCAGCAGGCCGGCCAGCACGCCGAAGGCGAGGTAGAGGGCGCCGCCGCCGAAGTCGCCCACCAGGTTGAGCGGGGGCACGGGCTGGCCGCCGGCGGTGCCGATGGCGTCGAGCACGCCGGTGAGGGCGATGTAGTTGATGTCGTGGCCGGCGGCGTGGGCCATGGGGCCGTCCTGGCCCCAGCCGGTCATGCGGCCGTAGACGAGGCGGGGGTTGCGGGCCAGGCACACGTCGGGCCCGAGGCCGAGGCGCTCGGTGACGCCGGGGCGGAAGCCCTCGATGAGAGCGTCGGCCTGCTCGGCCAGCTTGAGCACCACCTCCACGCCCTCGGCGCTCTTGAGGTCCACCGCGATCGAGCGCCGGCTCCGCTCCAGCAGGTTGTACTGCCGGCCCGAGTCGATGCCGAGATCGGCCGGGGCCAGACGGTCGACCCGGATCACCTCGGCGCCGAGGTCGGCCAGCAGCATGGCGCACATCGGAGCGGGGCCGATCCCCGCCAGCTCGACCACCTTGATTCCCTGCAGCGGACCGCCCATCGGGGGCACCTCCCATGTCGTTCGTCTCGTCGCCCGAGTCTCCCACGCCGGCCGGTCGGGCCGCATCCTGGGCCCCGAACCAGGCCTCACCCGGGATCTGTGGCGCCAGCGCGCAAAATACAGCGCCGGGCGCCACAGTTCGCACGAGGCCGGTCGGCGTGCACGGTCCCCGGCCCGACCGTACAGTTCGGGGATGCGAGCTGCGGTGCTGCGACAACGACAGATGGTGGTCGACGACTGGCCCGACCTGACGCCGGGACCGGGCCAGGTCCTGATCGAGACGGTCGCCTGCGGTATCTGCGGTAGCGACCTCCATACGGTGGACCACGCCCACGAGATGGCGGACACAGCCAAGGAAGTGGGGATGGGGGTCTTCGCCTTCGACCCCGACCGGGACATGGTGATGGGCCACGAGATCTCGGCCCGGGTGCTCGAGCTGGGGGCCGGGCTCGACGACGGGCCGGCGGTGGGCACGGCAATGGCCGTGATGCCCACCCTCACCACCCCCACCCGGCGGGCCACCCCGGGCTACGACAACGAGTATCCCGGCGGCTACTGCGAGCGGATGCTGGTGGACCCCTCGGCCCTGGTGCCGGTGCCCAACGGTCTCGACCCGGTGATCGCCGCCCTCACCGAGCCCATGGCGGTGGGGCTCCACGCCGTCAACGAGTCGTCGGCGGCCAAGGGCCGGGGGGCGGTGGTGCTGGGGGCCGGCCCGGTGGGCCAGAGCGTGATCGCCGCTCTCGCCGTGCTGGGGGCCGAGCCCATCGTCGTCAGCGAGTACTCGCCCCGGCGCCGGGAGCTGGCCCGCCGGCTGGGGGCCCATGTGGTGGTGGACCCGGCCAGCCCGGGCGACGCCGCCAACGGCTTCGCCGCCGCGGTGCAGGGCTGGCGGGACAACCGCACCGGAGCCAAGGAACCGCCCGTGATCTTCGAGGCGGTGGGCGTGCCCGGCCTGATCGACGGAGCGATGACCGCCGCCCCCAACCGGTCCGAGCTGGTGGTGGTGGGCGTGTGCATGCAGCCCGACAACTTCCGCCCGATCATGGGCATCTACAAGCACCTCACGGTCCGCTTCGTGCTGGGCTGGAACGGCGCCGAGTTCCGCCAGTCGCTCCGCAACCTGGCCGAGGGCCTCATCCCGGGCGACGCCCTGATCACGGGGCAGGTCACGCTGGAGGAGACGCCGGCCGCCTTCGCCGCGCTGGCCAACCCCGAGGAGCACGTGAAGATCATGGTCCGCCCCAACGGTCTCGGCTGAGCCGGGCCAAACCCGCACAGGAGGTCACCCCATGCTGGTGGAGAAGATCGAGGCCAAATGGATCGAGGCGTTCGCCGCCACCTTCACCCGCTGCGGGGTGCAGCCGGGCGACGTGTGCGCCGTGCTGTCGGAGAGCCAGAGCCGCCCCGTCAACGTGCAGCTGGCCGACCTGGCCCTCCAGGGCCTGGGGGCCCGGGTGTTCCACGTCACGATCCCGTCGCCCCGCCAGAAGGTGCCGGTCCCGGTGCGCTCCACCGGGGCGTCGGACGCCATCGGCGGTCTCCAGCCGGTGATCGACGCCCTGGCCGGCTCGGTGCTGGTGGCCGACTGCACGGTGGAAGGCCTCCTCCACGCCCCCGAGCTGCCCGCCATCCTGGGCAAGGGGGCCCGGGTGCTGATGGTGTCGAACGAGCACCCCGAGCTGCTGGAGCGCCTCCAGTGCGACCCGGCGCTGGAGGCCAAGGTGAAGGCGGGCACGAAGATGCTGCGGGCCGCCTCCACCATGACCGTCACCTCCCCCGGTGGCACCGATCTGGTGATCGACGTGGCCAATGCCCCCGCCGGTTCCAGCTGGGGCTGGACCGACCGGCCCGGCACCATCGCCCACTGGCCGGGCGGCCTGTGCCTGGCCTTCCCGCCCGCCGGCTCGGTCAACGGCACCCTGGTGCTCGACACCGGCGACGTGAACCTCACGTTCAAGCGGTACCTGGAGTCGCCGGTGCGGTGCACGGTGGAGAACGACTACATCGTCGACATCGCCGGCGACGGCCTCGACGCCGCCCTGATGCGCAGCTACCTGGAGGCGTGGGGCGACAAGGAGGCCTACGCCGTGTCCCACGTCGGTTGGGGCATGAACCCGGCGGCCCGGTGGGACACGCTGGTGATGTACGACAAGAGCCAGGTCAACGGCACCGAGCTGCGGGCCTTCGCCGGCAACTTCCTGTACTCCACCGGGGCCAACGAGACGGCTGGACGCCACACGCTGGGCCACTTCGACCTGCCCATGAAGGGCTGCACGGTCTCCCTCGACGGCACCCCGGTGGTGGTCGACGGCGTCCTCCAGGGCGACCTGGCGTGAGGAACCGCCCGTGATCCGCGGGATCGAGATCCTCGACGAAGGTCCCCCCGGGGGCCGGTCACCCCAGTCGGTGCTGTTCCTCCACGGCCTGGGGGCCACCGCCGAAGGGTGGCGGGCCCAGCTCGACGGGTTGTCGCCCATGATGCGATGCGTGGCCTGGACGATGCCCGGCTACCTCCGGTCGAGGCCGGTGCGGGGCGAGCTGACGATCGCCGCTCTGGCCGACGCCGCCGCCGAGCTGCTCGAGGGTCTGGAGCTGCCCCGGGTGGCGGTGGTGGGTCACTCCATGGGCGGGTTCGTGGCCCAGGAGCTGGCCCTGCGCCACCCCGACCGGGTGGATCGCCTGGTGTTGGTGAGCACGGCCCCCGCCTTCGGCGGTGCGGACGGCCCGGAGGGCCTGCCCGCCGCCGAGTTCCTGGCGGCCAGGATGGAGCCGGTGAACGAGGGTCGGCGGATGCAGTACATCGCCCGCCAGGTGGTGCCCACCATGGTCGCCCCCAACTGCCCGCTCACCGTGCAGGAAGCGGCCATGAAGCTGATGGGGGCGCTCTCCCCTGCCTCCTACCGGGCGGCGCTGGAGGCGGTGGTGCGCTTCGACGCCCGAAGCCGGCTGCCGGAGCTGTCGCTCCCCACGCTGTGCGTCACCGGTCGGGCCGACACCGCCACCCCGCCGGCCGACGCCGAGCGCCTGGCCGGCCTGATCCCCGACGCCCGCCTGGAGCTGATCGACGGGGCCGGCCACCTGCTCCCGATGGAACGGCCCGATGACCTGAATCGCCTGATCCGCTCCTTCCTCGTCTGGATGTGACGCCATGACCAGCCGCCTCGCCCCCATCGAGCCCCTCGACCTCGGCGGCCCGGTGGACGACGCCAACGAGTTCGACCTGCCCCTCACCGCCGGCCAGCTCGCCCTGCTGCGCCAGGTGCGGTAGCTGGGTCGGGAGCGGTTCGGGCCCCGGGCCGCCATGTACGACGCCGAGAACCGGTTCCCCACCGAGAACTACGACGACCTGCGCCAGGCCGGCCTGCTGGCGCTCCTGATCCCGGCCGAGCACGGCGGGATGGGGGCCGACTACGCCACCTACTGCTTCGTGTCGGCCGAGCTGGCCCGGTGGTGCGGGTCCACTGCGCTGTCGTACAACATGCACTCCTGCACGATGATGTGGTCGGGGTTCGTGGCCGACGACCTGCCCATGGACGACGAGACCCGGGCCGCCCACAACACCCGGCGGGCTGGCATCTACCGCCTGGTGCTGGAGGAGGATGCCCTGTTCGCCCAGCCCTTCTCCGAGCCCCAGACCGACCTGACCTCGGGGCGGGAACCGTTCGGGGCCACGGCGGTGCGAGTGGAGGGCGGCTGGCGCCTCAACGGCCGCAAGCACTTCGCTTCCCTGGCCGGCGCCGCCACCCACTACGGCATCCTGTGCACCGAGACCCCGGCCGACGGGTCGACGGGGGCCGGGGCGGCCCCGTCGTTCCGCCACACGCTGTACCTGGCGGTGGCGGCCGACAGCCCCGGGTTCTCGGTGTCGGGCGAGTGGGACGTGCTCGGCATGCGGGCCACCATGTCGCGCGACCTCCTGCTGGACGACGTGTTCGTACCCGACGCCATGACGGTGATGCCGTCGGGCGCCTATTTCCTGGCTGCCCGGGACTGGCCCCACATCTTCATGACGATCTCCCCCACCTATCTGGGTCTGGCCGAGGCGGCCGTCGACTTCGCCATCGCCTACATGAAGGGCGAGGTGGAGGGCAGCCCCCGGTCGGGCAGCCCGACGATGACCAAGCAGCTGGCCCTGGCCGAATGCCAGATCCGGGTCCAGGAGGCCCGGGCCCTGATGCTGCGCACGATGGCCGAGGCCCGCTACCGGCCGACCCCGGGGGCCCGGATGCGCACGATGATGTGCCACCGGACGATGTCGAAGGTGGCCCACGAGGTCACGGGCGAGGTGCTGCGGATCTGCGGCGGGCGGGCCCTGTTCAAGCGGTTCCCCCTGGAGCGCATGCACCGCGACGCCCGGGCCGGGGCCGTCATGCTGCCCTGGACGGCCGACATCTGTATGGAGCGGGTGGCCGAGATGACGTTCGGCCGTCCACCGGGCTGAGCTCCGTGCCACTAGATTGCCCGACATGGATACCCGGGTTCGCTTCGCTCTCGGTGGCCTGATCGTGGCCGCCATCGTCGGCTGGCTGGCCTTCGGCTATTTCGGGGTCCAGTCGCTCGTCATCGACGACGAGGTGGCCGAGGCGGGGCCGGCCCTGGCCCCCGACAAGACCGTGACCCTCGCCCAGGGAGTGTTCTCGGGCAGCACCGGGCACTCGGTGGAAGGCACGGCCCAGGTGCTGGGCGACGGGGGTGAGCAGCGCTTCCTGCGTCTCGACAGCTTCGAGTCGACCAACGGTCCCGACCTCAAGGTCTATCTGCGAGCAGACGACGACCAGTACGTGAGCCTGGGCGCGCTCAAGGGGAACATCGGTAGCCAGAACTACGAGATCCCGCCTGAGATCGACCTCGCCACCTATCGCACGGTGCAGATCTGGTGCGAGCGGTTCGGCGTGCTCTTCGGCGACGCCCCGTTGGCGTGATGTCGCCCGCCGATCGGCTCGTGATCCGCCCGGGCCGACCCGACGACCTCGACGTCCTGGTGGAGCTGGGTCGCCGCTATTGCGAGGCCGATGGCCACGATTTCCACGAGGCCCGGACCCGCCAGGCCTTCGCCAGGTTGATGGCCGAACCCCGCTGGGGCACCGTTCTCGTGGCCGAGCTCGACAGCGCCGCCGTCGGCTACGCCGTCGTCACCAGTGGGTACTCGATCGAGTCGGGCGGCCCCGACGCCCTGCTCGACGAGATCTACCTCGATGTCCGGGGCGAGGGGTTGGGCTCGACCCTGCTCCAGCGGGTGCTGGACGAAGCCCGACGGTGGGGAGCCAGCCGGCTGTTCCTGGAGACCGAAGCGGCCAACGAGCGGGCCCGGGCGTTCTACCTCCGCCATCGGTTCCACCAGGAGGACAGCATCTGGCTGTCGATCGACCTCGACGTGGACGATCGACCGGATCCCGCCGGGAGCTGAGCGGGATCGATGCGGCATCCTGCCGCCCCGGGCCTGAACCTCAGTGTCAAGTGACTACATCCACTTGACACTGGCTTGCGTCCGGCTCACGATGAGCTCCATGCTGGACAACGAGGCCCTGGAGCGGGTCCTCCGATCGAGGACCAAGATGTTCGAGCGTCGGCAGGACCTCGAGGCGGCCGAGGCCAGCTTCCACCACGCCATCCGGGTGCTCCATGCCACGGGCGGATCGCTGCAGGAAATCGCCGACGCCATCGGCATCAGCCGCCAACGCGTCCACCAGATCGTGAAGGGTTCGGGTGGCATTCCCGGCCGGCGCCGACGTCGGACAGCCGATGCCATGCTCACCTGCTCGTTCTGCGATCTCGAGCAAGGCGACGTGGCCAAGCTCATCGCCGGGCCGGGCGTCTACATCTGCGACCGCTGCATCGCCGCCGCCGTGGATCGCCTGGCACCGCGCGATCAGGACGTCCGATGCTCGTTCTGCGGCAAGCACGGCGGCCAGGTGCCGGCGCTGATGGATCGCGACGGTGGCATCCCCCGGATCTGCAGCGAGTGCCTCGCGCTGTGCAACGAGATCATCGAGGAGGAGCTGGGCTCCCCGTAGCGAGCCAGGCACCCCGGAATGTGCCTGACCAGGACGATGAGCAGTGGAGCTGAGGGGAGTCGAACCCCTGGCCTCCTCGATGCGACCGAGGCGCTCTAGCCAGCTGAGCTACAGCCCCAGAAGGGAGCCCTCACGATAGCGCCTCCACCCCACAGCGCGTGCGTCTTTGCCGCCGGAGGATGCCAGGTCAGGGATGGTTCACGGCCCGGGGCGGCTCGAAGCCCTCCTCGTCGAGCTGGGAGTGGATGTAGATCGGGCGGGCCTTCGGCTTGCGGGGCGCGCTCTGGGCCGCCGGGCGGGTGAACGGCGCCGGTTTCGGACCCTCCTCCGGTGCTGCGGCCGGTGCCGCCGTGGCCGGCGCCGGCTGGGCCGATGCCGGTGCCGCCGTGGCGGGCGGGGTCTCGGCTGGCGTCGCCCGGGCCGGCACAGCCGGACCTGCCGCGGGGGTCGCCTCGGGCTCGGGTTCCAGGTCGGGGGCGGCGGGCACCA
The DNA here is from genome assembly GCA_041394285.1 of Acidimicrobiales bacterium. Taxonomy (GTDB): domain Bacteria; phylum Actinomycetota; class Acidimicrobiia; order Acidimicrobiales; family SZUA-35; genus CADEDH01. The sequence continues at coordinate 87,673 of JAWKIL010000009.1, forward strand.
CCTCCGGCGGCAGCACGTCGACCTCGATCGGCGGGTCGGGCAGCACGTCGACCTCGATCGGTGGCTCGGTCGGCCCAGCGGGTGCCGCGGGGGCCGCCGTCGGAGCCCGAACGGGGGTGGCCGATGGGGCCTCGTCGGCCGACGTGCCCCACTCCATCTGGATCAGGGCCTCCACGAAGCTGGAGACGGCGTGCTCACCCGACGAGATCGGGCTCTTGTAGGAGCGGTCGAGCCGGTGGTGGTGGGGGCCGATGGCCGAGGCCAGCACGCTGGAGGGAGCGGGGGCGGCGGGCTGGCGCACCCGACCGGCCCGGCGGGCCTCCTCCCGGGCCCGGAGCATGCGACCACCGAGGTACGAGGCGATGGCGAGGTGCACGGCCAGGGTGAACACCATGAGGCCGAACAGCCAGACGAAGCGACCCCGCAGAGCCAGCGCCAGCAGGAACGACGCAAAGGTGGCGAACATGGTGGCGAGGAGGGCCTGGCGGCGGCGGGCCACAGGGGAACGCTGGCGCCACCCGTGCCAACCGAACCGGCCCACCGGCTCGACCTCCCAGAAGTCGGGGTCTCCCCCGCCGTCCGGGTCGTCCGGGGCAACTCCCGCCGCCCACTCGGCATCCGACGGGCGGAAGCCTCCCAGCAGCGGGCGCCCCAGCACCCAGATCCAGGCCAGCGCGAGACCGGCCGCCACGGCGACCTGGACCGCGGTGCCCATTACATCGTGTGCCTTTCGGAGTCGTCGCCGTCGGAGCGCACCGGCTCCGTCCGCCGGTACGACCCCGACTTGCCTCCGGTCTTCTCCCACAGGGCGATCTCGCCGATCACCATGCTCTTGTCGGCCGACTTGCACATGTCGTAGACGGTCAGGGCGGCGACCGAGCAGGCGGTGAGCGCCTCCATCTCGACGCCGGTGCGGTCGACCGTGTCTACCTGGGACTCGATCTCGATGTGATCGTCCTTGATGTCGAAGTTGACCGAGACGGCCCCGATCATCACCGAGTGGCACAGCGGCAGCAGGTCGGCGGTGCGTTTGGCCGCCTGGATGGCGGCCACCCGGGCGACCGCCAGCACGTCACCCTTGGTGACGGCGCCCCGGGCGACGAGGGCCGTGGTCTCGGGCTTCATGTAGACCCGGCCCCGGGCCACCGCCCGGCGGAACGTGGGCTCCTTGGGCGACACGTCCACCATGCGTGCCCGCCCCAGAGGATCCAAATGAGTCAGTTCGCGCTCGGCCACCCCTCCACGCTAGTGCGAAATCAGGGCGAAATGGAGCCACTTCCCGGCTTCAACCGCCGATCTGGCTCATCGATTTCGACGGGCGCAGGAAGTGGACCTGGCCGATGGCGTGCCCCGCCCATTTTCGATCGATCTCGCCGGCCACGGCGTTCGCCAGGTCCTCGTCGGAGCCGCCGTTGCGCAGGATCGTGCGGAGATCGCTGTGGCCCAGGGCGAACAGGCAGTTCCGGAGTTGGCCCTCGGCCGTGAGACGCATGCGATCGCAGCTGGCGCAGAACGGCTCGGTCACGCTGGCGATCACGCCGAACTCGCCGCCGCCGTCGGTGTAGACGAAGCGCTCGGCCGGGCTCGACCCCCGCTCCACGGGTTCGAAGGCGAAGTGCTCAGCCGCCCGGGCCACGATCTCGGCGTGGGGGACCACCCGGTCCGCCGACCACTCGCCCTGGGCGTCGAGGGGCATGAACTCGATGAAGCGGATCACCACGCCCTTGTCCCGGCCCAGCCGGAGGAAGTCGACCACCTCGTCGTCGTTGATGCCCCGCATCAACACCACGTTCAGCTTCACCGGCTCGAACCCGACCCGCACGGCGGCGTCGATCCCCTCCAGCACCGGCGCCAGCGAGTCTCGCCGGGTGAGCTGCTGGAACCGGTCGGCCCGCAGGGAATCGATGCTGATGTTCACCCGCTTCAGCCCGGCGGCCCGCAGGTCGTCGGCCTGTTGGGCCAGGGTGGCCCCGTTGGTGGTCATCGACAGCTCGACCCCGAGGGCGACCAACTTGGCCACCAGCACCGGCAGGCGGGCCCGCATGGTGGGCTCGCCACCGGTGAGGCGGACGGTGCGGACCCCGCACTGCTCGGCCAGCACCCGGGTGACCCGCTCGATCTCCTCGAACGTGAGCACGTCCGACCGGTCCAGCCACACCATGCCCTCGGCTGGCATGCAGTACTCACACCGGAAGTTGCACCGGTCGGTGACCGAGATGCGCAGATCGGTGTGGACCCGCCCGAACTGGTCGACCAGCTGCCTGTTACCCACGTTGACCAGGATACCGGGCGCCTGGGGCGGGCCTTGAACCAGGCCGCTGATTCCTCAACCCAGGTACATGACCCGCACGCTGCCCCCCGGTTCGACCCCTTCGCCGTCGGGTAGGACGGCCAGGCCGTTGGCCGAGGCCATGGCCAGGAGCTGATGGGAGCCCTGGCCACCGGCGGAGCGGACCCGCCAGGCGCCGTCGCCACGCTGCGTGACCACCACGCGCAGGAAGTGCGTCTTGCCGTCGGGCTCCCGCCGCAGACCGTCCTCGGCGATGGCCCACAGGTGGGGGCGTTCGGCGTCGAGTCGGCCCATCATGCGGCGCAGCGCAGGGCGGGCGAACAGCTCGAAGCTGACCATCGACGACACGGGGTTGCCAGGCAGGCCGAACACCGGCGTGCCGGCCATCACCCCGAAGGCGAGGGGCTTGGCCGGCTTGATGGCCACCTGCATCCAGTTGAAGTCGCCCAGCTCGCTCAGGATCGCCTTGACCAGGTCGTAGTCGCCCATCGAGACGCCGCCCGAGGTGATGACGGCGTCGGTCTGCTCCACCGCCCGGTCGAGCGCGTTGCGGATGGCCCGCTCGTCGTCACGGATCAGGCCCAGGTCGACCGGGTGGCAGCCGGCCTCGGCCACCAGCGACAACAGCGTGAGACGATTCGAGTCGCGGATCTGGCCCGGCTGGAGCGGCTGGGGGCCCTCCACCAGCTCGTCGCCGGTGGACATCACGCCCACCCGGGGCCGGCGGTACACCTTCACCGTCTCCCGCCCGATGCTGGCCAGGACGCCGAGGTGGCCGGGGGTGAGCACCGTGCCGGGGTGGAAGACCTCGGTGCCGGGGCGGATGTCGTCACCGGCGGGGCGCACGTGGTTGCCCGGCGCCACCTCGGCCAGGATCATGACGTCGAACCCGGCGGGGCGGGTCAGCTCCACCATCACCACGGCATCGGCCCCCTCCGGCATGGGAGCGCCGGTCATGATCCGCATGGCCTCCCCTGCCTCCAGGGCCCGGGGCGCCACCCCGCCGGCGGGCACCGTGGCCGACACGGCCAGCACCTTGGGGCTCGTCTTCGTCGCCCCCCTGGTGTCAGACGCCCGCACGGCGTAGCCGTCCATGGCGGTGTTGGCGAACGGGGGGATGGCTTCGCTGGCGGTCACGGTCTCGGCCAGCACCATCTCCCGGGCGGCCGTGATCGGCACATCGACGATCGGCAGCACGATCAGGTCACGGTTGATCCTGGTCCGGGCCTCTTCCAGCGAGATCATGGGCTAAAACTAGCCGCCGAAGGCGGTCCGGTGGGCAGGGACCCGCCGGAGATGGGGGAGGCGCGAAGCGCCAGCGGGGGCGCAAGCCCCCGAACAGCACCGCCGAAGGCGGTCCGGTGGGCAGGGACCCGCCGGAGATGGGGGGAGGCGCGAAGCGCCAGCGGGGGCGCAAGCCCCCGAACAGCACCGCCGTCAGCTGACCAGTCCCTCCCGGACGGCCACCTCGGCCAGGATCTCCCGGAAGGCCGGGCCCAGATCGGGCCGCTCGAGGGCCAGCTCCACCACCGCCCGGAGATAATCGATCTTCTTGCCGGTGTCGAAGCGGCCCTCGCTGAACGTGTAGCCCAGCAGCGGCTCCCCGCCCATGAGGCGGACCATGGCATCGGTGATCTGGATCTCGCCGCCCACGCCGGGCGGCGTGGCGTCGATGTGGTCGAAGATGGCCGGCGTGAACAGGTAGCGGCCCATGATGGCCAGGTTCGACGGGGCCACTTCGGGAGCGGGCTTCTCCACCAGCTCGCCTATCGACACCACCCGGGGGTCGGCGGTGGGCTCGGCGGCGGCGCACCCGTACGACGAGATCTCGTCCTTGGCCACCTCCATCAGGGCCACCACCGAGCACTGGTGGCGGTCGTAGGTGTCGAGCATCCCCTTGAGCACCCCCGATCGGGGGTGCATGATGTCGTCGCCCAGGAGCACCACGAACGGTTCGTCGCCCACGTGGTTGCGGGCGGTGCCGATGGCGTGGCCGAGGCCCAGCGCCTCGCCCTGGCGCACGTAGTGGATCTGGGCCAGCTCGGCCAGGGCCTTGATCTCGGCCGCATCGTCGTGCCGTCCCTTGGCTTCCAGCGCCGCCTCCAGATCGACCAGGCGGTCGAAGTGGTCCTCCAGCACCTTCTTGTGGCGGGACGTGATGACGAGGATGTCGTCGATGCCGGCGTCGACCGCCTCCTCGATCACGTACTGGATCACGGGACGGTCCACCACCGGCAGCATCTCCTTGGGCACGGCCTTGGAGAAGGGTAGGAATCGGGTGCCGAGACCAGCGGCGGGGATGACGGCCTTGCGTACTCGGGGCATGGGAACCTCCGGGAGGGATGCAGCGGTTGGCGGCGGGTGGGCGATCCCTGCGCCGCCAGGCTACCGGGAACACCTGGTTGTGGCGGTAGGATGGCATGTCGGGATCCCGAGCCGGTTCACCGGTACGGTCATCCCGATCCAGGATTCCCCTCTCCACGAGACCCCAATCACGAACGATGCCTGTCTACGAGTACAAATGCACGGAGTGCACCGAGCGGTTCGAGGTCGAGCAGCGGATCTCCGACGATCCCCTGACCTCGATGGAAGGCTGCACGGTGGCCGGAGACGGCCAGCACCGACTGAAGAAGGTGTTCAGCTCGATCGGGATCTCGTTCAAGGGGGGCGGGTTCTACCGGAACGACTCCCGTAGCGGCAGCTCGAAGTCGTCGAGCTCGGCGTCCACCAAGTCGGACTCGTCTTCGGGTTCGAACGGCGGCGACAGCGGCTCGAACGGCACGAGCGAGACCTCGAGCTCCGCCTCGTCGAGCTCCAGCTCCACGTCGACCTCGACGTCGAGCTCCTCCTCGTCGGACTGACCCCGCTCCCCGTCCCGGTTTCCTCCGGGGATCGGACCCGCACTTCCCCCTCACCCCGATCTCATGCCGGTGGCCGCCGTCGCCGTTGACGGCTCCGGACATCAGATCGCGAACCGGCTCCTGCCCGAGGGAAGTCTCATGCCCCGATCTCCGTCCGCCCCGGCCGAACCCTGGCCGCCCCCCTTTCCCGGGCCTCCCCGGCCGGCGCCGGGCCCGGTTCCACCCATCGTGCGGCTCCGGCTCCGATTGCGCCGGCGGGGCCGCCGCCGGGCCGCGCTGGTGGTGCTGGCCCTGGTCACCGGGGTTCTTAGCGGAGCCGGCTGGGCCGGCGCCGGCCCCCTGGCGGCGGCTCTCGGCCCCGTTCGGACCCTGACCGGGCCTAACCGCCCAGCCGCTGAGATTCCGACCGAGCCGGCAGCCCGACCCCGGCCCGGCTCCGACCCCGGGGTCGCCCCGGCCGATCCTGTCCCCTCGACGCCGGCCGCCGGGCGGCTCGGGCTGATGCCCGGCGAGCGGGCGGTGGCCCTGGCCGCACCCGCCGCCCTGCCCCCGATCGAGCCGGGTGACGACGTCGAGCTGGTGGCGGTGGCCATCGACGAGCTCGGAGCGGTGGTGGCCGAGCCCCTGGTGGCCACGGGACGGGTGGTGGCGGTGGGTGATGGCGCGGTCACCGTGGCCCTCCCGGCCGCTGACGCCGTCACCGCCCTGCGGCATCAGGCCGCCGGGTCGATCGAGCTCCTCGTCCGCTAGGCCCAGCCCGTCACCCGAACCCGATCTCATGCCCCAGGCCGTCACGGGTGACGCTCCCCGACATCAGATCCAGCCAACCCCGATCTCATGCCCCAGGCCGTCACGGGTGACGCTCCCCGACATCAGATCCAGCCAACCCCGATCTCATGCCCCGAACCGTCACGGGTGACGGGCGTGGGCATCAGATCGGGCGGTGTGGCTCGTCAGCGGGCGATGGGGTCCTCGATGGAGGGGACGATGCGGGGGGTCCAGGGGCGGGCCTTGTCGAAGAAGTGGCCCACCACCTGACCCTGGCGCAGCGCGGCCAGGAACTCCTGGGGGCCGCTGAAGTCGGGCATGGCCACATACCCCGAGCCGATCGACGACGGCACGTGGGAGTCGCTTCCGGCCCCCACCGCCAGGCCGTGGGTCTCGCCGTAGGCGACGGCCTGCTCGTTGAGCGACCGGAGGCTGGTCTTCGAGTTGTGGCCCTCGATGGCGTCGACCAGGCCCTCGGCCACCAGCATGTCGATCTCGTGGGCCCGCAGGCAGTTGCGCATCGGGTCGAACGGGTGGGGGATGTAAACCACCCCACCCTGCTCCTTGATCCGCCGGGCCGCCTCCAGCAGGCCGACACCCGACGGGATCCGCTCGGACAGGAACAGCCCGATGATCTCGCCCTGGCCCACCCGGAGCTCCTCACCGATGATCACCCGGCACGGCAGCTCGGAGGCCAGGCGCTCGGCCCCGGCCGTGACGTTGTGGTCGGTGATGCACAGCACGTGGAGCTGGGCCGCCTCCACCGCGGCGGCCAGCTCGTCGGGCGTGGTGGTGCAGTCGCCTGACCACATGGTGTGGCTGTGCATGTCGACCCGGACCCAGCCCGGCTCCAGCGGATCGGCCAGGTGGGGATGGTGCTCGACGGCAGCCGGGGGCGGGGGCGGGGTCATGCCGTAGCTCCCGACAGGGTGACGCCGCCGATCTTCAGCGACGGCGTGCTGACCCCGTTGGGTAGGTGGGTCAGGTCGCTGCCCACCGCGCTGATGTCGAGCAGCAGGCGCTGCAGGGTGGAGCCCACCGTGCACTCGCTGATCGGCTCGGCCAGCTGACCCTGGCGGATCATCCGGCCCTCCACCCCCACCGAGAAGTCGCCCGACACCGCGTTCACCCCGCTGTGCAGGCCGGCCAGGCTGAACACCAGCACACCCAGATCGGTCCGGGCGATCAGCTCCTCCAGATCACCGGCGGTGCCGGCGTCGATGTGGAGGGCGTGGACGCCGGGGGCGGGCAGGCCCCGGGTGCCCCGGACGGCCGAACCGGTGGACCCGGCCCCGGAGCGGCGGCCGGTGTAGGAGTCGTGGAGGAACCCCTGGAGCACCCCGTCGACCACCAGCGGCACCCGGCGGGTGGCCAGGCCTTCGCCGTCGTGGGAGTCGGCCCCCAGCGAGGCGGGGTCGGTGGCGTCGTCGACCACGGTGAGGGCAGGCGACGCCACCAGCTCCCCCACCCGGTTCACGAACGGCGAGCGCCCCTTGAGCACCCGGTCACCGGTCAGGGTGCCGGCGACGAGGCCCACCACGGTGGCGGCGAGGTGGGGATCGAGCACCAGCTCCACGGTGGCCGTGGCCGGCTTGGCCGCCCCGATCATCTCCACCGCGTGGGCCACCGCCCGCTTCACCACCTTGTCGAGGTCGAGCTGGCGGGGATCGCGGGCCCCGTCGTAGGCGTAGCCGGTCTGGGTGCGGGCACCGTCGACGGCCAGGGCCTGGACCGACACGCTGGCCGACGTGGCCTCGGTGGCCACCTCGATGCCGGCCGTGCTGGCCAGGGCGAACGCCCCCTCGCTGTCGCTGTAGCCGGCCACCCGGACGCCGGTCACGGCCGGGCTGGCCCCTCGCACCCGGCGCTCCAGCTCGAGGGCCAGGGCGATCTTGTCGTCGATGGAGACGGCGTTCACCCCGTCCCGCCACAGGTCCACGTCCACCGCCGGCACCCCGTCGGGGTGGGCGATGCCCACGTACGGGTCGGCCTCGGCGAACTGGGCGTTGTCCCGGGCCTCGGCCAGCATGTCGGCCACCACGTCGTCGTCGAGCGAGCCGGCGCTGGCGAATCCCTCCCGGCCCTCCACCAGCACCCGTACGCCGATGCCGGTGTTGTCGGCCGAGGTGAGCGACTCCACCTCGCCGTCGTAGACCCGGATCGAGCGGGATTCTCCATAGGAGCATGCCACCTCGATCTCCTCGCCCGGGCGGGCCTGGGCCACCACCCGGCGGGCCAGGGTCAGCAGGTCGTCGGGGCTCATGCCGCCGTGCCGCCGATCGTCAGCTCGGCCACCTTCAGCGTGGGAACACCGTCGCCCACCGGCACGCCCTGGCCGTCCTTGCCGCAGGTGCCGGGAGGCCCCATCTCGAAGTCGTTGCCCACGGCCTCGATCAGCTGCAGCACCCGGGGGCCGTTGCCGATCAGCTGGCCCTCCCGCAGGGGGGCGGTCAGCTTGCCCCCCTCGATCAGGTAGGCCTCCACCATGCCGAACACGAAGTCGCCCGAGGCGGTGTTGACCTGGCCGCCGCCCAGGCGGGCCACGTACACGCCGCGGTCGACGCTGGCGATGATGTCGTCGGGGTCGGTCTGGCCGCCGGCCAGGTAGGTGTTGGTCATCCGCACCATCGGCAGGTGGCGGTAACTCATGCGGCGGCCGTTGCCCGAGGGGGCCCGGCCCTCCTGGCGGGCCCGCATCCCGTCCCACAGGTAGTCGACCAGCACGCCGTTCTCGATCAGCACGTTGCGCCGGGCCAGGGCGCCTTCGTCGTCGATGGCGAACTGGCCCCACTCCTCGGCCATGGTGCCGTCGTCGATGAGGGTGACGAGCGGCGACGCCACCTGCTCCCCCAGTCGGTTGGCGAAGGCGGAGGCCCCCTTGCGCACCAGGTCGGCCTCCAGGCCGTGGCCGCAGGCCTCGTGGAACAGCACACCGCCCGAGCCGGGGCCGATCACCACCGGCAAGGTGCCCGAGGGGGCGGGGATGGCTTTCAGCTTGGTGAGCGCCCGCTCGGCCGCCCGGGTGGCCAGCGCCTCGACGTCGTAGCGGTCGAACAGCTCGAAGCCGATCGAAAGGCCCACCGTCTCGTGCCCGGTCTGCAGGCCGGTGTCTCCGGTGGCCACGCACGACACCGAGAACAGGGTCTTGGTCTGGTCGTCGCCGGCCAGCACCCCCTCGGAGTTGGCCACCAGGATGCGGCGCCGGGTGTCGGCATAGCGGGCGCTCACCTGGGTGATGGCGTGGTCGGTGGCCCGGGCCACCTCCTCGGCCCGGCGCAGCAGGTTCACCTTGGTGGCCTTGGCCACGTCTTCAGGGGCCTGGAGCACCCGCCCCGGCGTGGTGGCGATGGCGTTCACCCTGGTGGGGCTGGCCGAGCCGCCCTTCACCGCGGCGGCCGCCGCCTCGGCCGCCGACCGGAGGCCCCGGGGGGTCAGATCGGCGGTGTGGGCGAAGCCGGTGCTCTCGCCGGCCACCACGCGTATGCCGGCGCCCCGGTCCCGGCTGGAGGCCAGGCTTTCGATCCGGCCGTCGTCGAGGCTCACGGAGCCCCGGCGCACGTCCTCGGCGAAGACTTCGGCGAAGTCGGCGCCCCGACTCAGCGCCACCGCCAGCACGTCGTCCAACAGCTCCTGCTCTATCATCGCCCAATCCTACCGACCCTGGGGGGCCGGCCCTGAAGTCAGGGGCCGCCGCCTGGGCCCGCCCGGCGGCGAACGACCCCCCGAACAGGGCCGGATGCAGGGTTGACCTGCGCCGGGCGGGCAGGGCACGGTAGTGGGATGTCACCAGAGTCAGGCCTCGTGGCCACCCGTTCGCTCACGGTCTCCGACGCCGACACCGCCTCGGCCGTGGGCTCCGGCTCGGTGCTGGTGCTGGCCACGCCCCGGCTGCTGGCGCTGTGTGAGGAGGCGACGGTGGCGGCCGTGGTGGACCATCTCGACCCCGGGATGACCACCGTTGGCATCCAGGTACGGCTCGACCACGTGGCCGCCAGCCCAGTCGGCCGGCTGGTGACGGCGGAGGCCACCCTCGAGAAGGTCGCCGGCCGGAAGCTCTTCTTCACCGTCTCGGCCCACGACGACCGGGGTCTCGTGGCGGCGGGCAAGGTGACCAGGGTGATCGTCGACGAAGCCTCCTTCATGGCCAAGTGTGAGTCCTAGGTCGTTCCGCTGCAGGCGGAGCTCGAGGTCGCCGAAGGTCACCGACGCCCGAGGCCCCGCCGCTCGGGCGGCGGCGATACCGTGGACGGGGAGACAGCCAACACGGTGGGCGGCCGAGGTGACCACAGCATGATTCTCGAGACCATCCAGGAGCCGGCCGATCTGCGCCCGCTCAGCAGCCGGCAGCTGACCGAGCTCTGCGCCGAGATCCGGGAGTTCATCGTGGCCACGGTGAACAAGACCGGGGGACACCTCGGCTCCAACCTGGGGATCGTCGAGCTGACCGTGGCCCTCCACCGGGTGCTCGACTCGCCGCAAGACGTGCTGCTGTTCGACACGGGCCACCAGGCCTACGTGCACAAGCTCCTCACCGGCCGCCTCGAACAGTTCGAGCGGCTGCGCAAGGGGGGCGGCATGTCCGGTTACCCGTGCCGGGAGGAGTCCCCCCACGACTGGATCGAGAACAGCCACGCCTCCACCGTGCTGGCCTACGCCCACGGCCTGGCCGTCGCCCACCAGACCGGCGGCGGCGCCGACGAGAAGCGGCGCCGCATCGTGGCCGTGCTGGGTGACGGTTCGCTGACCGGGGGCATGGCCTTCGAGGGGCTGAACAACCTGGGCCACGCCGGGGCCAACGTCACGATCGTGCTGAACGACAACGGGCGCTCCTACGCCCCCACCGTGTCGCTGCTGAGCGAGAGCCTGGTGAAGATCCGGTCCAACCCGGTCTACATGAACCGCCAGCGCCGGCTGGAGAGCATGGCGGCCAAGCTGCCCGTGATCGGGGGCGTGTCGCTCAAGGGCATCGAGGCGTCCAAGGCCGCCATCCGGGAGGCCTTCGAGCCCCAGGCCTTCTTCGAGCCGCTGGGTGTGCGCTACATGGGCCCGTTCGACGGGCACGACATCGCCGAGCTGGAAACGGCGCTGGTCAACGCGGGCAAGTTCGAGGGTCCGGTGGTGCTCCACGTGAAGACCCAGAAGGGCCGGGGGTACGCCCCGGCCGAGAACGACGAGATCAAGGCCATGCACGACACCTCGCCCCGCTTCCTCGACGGCGAGGTGCGGCCCACCCCGCCCCCGGGCGAGAAGCTCGACAGCTACACCGAGGCCTTCACCGAGGGCCTGGTCAAGCTGGGTGACGAGCATCCCGAGCTGGTGGCGATCACCGCCGCCATGCCCGACTCCACCGGCCTGCTCCCCTTCCGGGACCGCTATCCCGATCGCTGCATCGACGTGGGCATCGCCGAGCAGCACGCTGTCACCTCCGCCGCCGGCATGGCCATGGGCGGGCTGCGGCCGGTGGTGGCCGTGTACTCGACCTTCGCCACCCGGGCCTTCGACCAGATCAACCTCGACGTCGGGTTGCACGGTCTCCCGGTGATCTTCTGCCTCGACCGGGCCGGGGTGACGGGCAGCGACGGCCCGTCGCACCACGGCATCCTCGACATGGTGCTGTTCTCCAAGGTGCCGGGCATGACGATCTTCTGCCCGTCGTCATACCAGGAGCTCCAGCAGATGCTGGCCGACGCCCTCGACCTCGACGGCCCGGTGTGCATCCGCTGGCCCAAGACGGCCGCCCCCTCCGTCACCCCGGACCAGGTGGGCTCCGGTCTCCGGGCCCGCAAGGCCCGCTCCGGCGGCCCCGAGGTCTGCCTGATCGGGGTGGGCAAGATGCTGGGCGCCGCGCTCGATGCCGCCGCCCGGCTGGAGGAGGCCGGGGTGTCGGCGACGGTCTGGGATCCCCGGGCGGCCAAGCCGCTCGACCCGGCCATGCTGGAGGACGCCGCCGGCCACCAGCTGGTGGTCACGGTGGAGGACGGCCTGGCCGACGGCGGCATCGGCAGCCGGATCGCCCTCGATCTCGCCGGCCGCACCGAGGTCCGGGTGCTGGGCGTACCGGACCAGTACATCCGCCACGACGACGCCGACACGATCCTGGCCCGCCTCGGCCTCGACGGTCCCGGCGTGGCCGCCACCGTCGCCGCCGCCCTCAGCCGCTGAGGCCGGCTACGGCCGGGGCCGGCCCCGGCTGTGCTCTCCGGTGGCGCCTCGGGCCGCCTCCCCCAAGCCCCGGTGGGCCCTACCCCCCGGTTCAGGCCGGGTCGGTGGCGTAGGCCCGGAGCTCGTCGAGGGTCGAGTACTCGAGCATCGCCATATGGGTGGAGGCCAGCACCACCTGGGGTGCCTTGCCCGCCTCCAATGCCTCGACCCAGCGGGCGGCGCAGAGGCACCACCGGTCGCCCGGCGCGAGGCCGGCGAAGCCGAAGGCCGGGTTGGGGGTGCTGAGGTCGTTGCCCACCGACGCGCTGAACTGGAGGAACTCCTCCGTCATCACGGCGCACACCACATGGATGCCGGCGTCGTCGCCGCCGGTGTTGCAGCAGCCGTCGCGGTAGAAGCCGGTGAGTGGGTCGGTGGAGCAGGGCTCCAGCTCGGTTCCGAGCACATTGCGGGCCATGGCCACAGTCTGCCCCGACAACGGGTGGCCCGACCTGTTTGTTACCGTGACCGCTCGTGCACAGGACCGGTTGGCGCAGCGCGTTGGTGGCGGGGGTGGTGGTGCTGACCGGGGCCGCCTGTGGCTCCGACGGGCCCTCGGCAGTCACGCCCCCCGTGACCTCCACCGAAAGCCCAGGCGCCAGCACCAGCGCCCCCGCCCCCGCCCCCACCGACACCGACACCGACATCACGAGCCCCGACCTCACGACCACCGGCGGTCAAGCCACCAGCACCGCACCGGCGTCGGAAGCGACGGCTGCGGCCCCGCTGCCGACCCGGCCGCCGTGGCTGGGGCAACGGACCCTGCCCACCGACAGCGACGGGAACGCACCGCCCCAGACGACGCCGGCCGAGCTGGCCGATCGCCGGTTCGCCACCGTCGACCTCCTGGCCCCCCCGTCCGATGGGCAGTTCCACGCCACCGTCGCCCCGCTGGAGGGCGATCCCCTGCGCCGCTCCACCTGGAGCGAGGGCTGCCCGGTGGGAGTGGAGGACCTGCGCTACCTCACCCTCGGCTTCTGGGGGTTCGACGGACTCCCCCACACCGGGGAGATGATCGTCAACGCCGAGGTGGCCGACGACCTGGTCGAGATCTTCCGGACCCTGTTCGAGGCCCGATATCCGATCGAGGAGATGCGGATCACCACCCAGGCCGAGGTCGACGCGCCCCCCATCGGCGACGGCAACAACACCGGCGCCTTCGTGTGCCGGGCCGCGGTGGGCAGCTCCAAGTTCTCGGAGCACGCCTACGGGCTCGCGGTCGACATCAACCCGTTCATCAACCCCTACATCAAGGGCAGGGTGGTGCTGCCCGAGCTGGCCGCCGCCTACACCGACCGCCACAACCTCCGACCGGGCATGATCGTCGAGGGCGACGCAGTGGTCGCCGGTTTCGACGCCGCCGGCTGGGGTTGGGGCGGGCGCTGGAGCTCCCTCAAGGACTATCAGCACTTCTCGCTGCACGACCGCTGATCACGGCGCGGCGACGATCACACCGGGTCGTCGGCCACCAGCCGCCCGCCGTCGAGCTGCAGACGGCGGGTGAGCGTGAGGCCGTCGAGGAAGGCCCGGTCGTGGGTGACCACGAGCAGGGTGCCCTCGAACTGCGTGAGGGCCTGCTCCAGCTGCTCGATCGCCGGCAGGTCCAGATGGTTGGTCGGCTCGTCGAGGACGATGGTGTTCACCCCCCGGGCGGCGAAGCCGGCCAAGGCGGCCCGGGTCCGCTCCCCTGGCGACCAGCGGGCCGAGGGCCGGCTGAGATCGTCGGCATCGAGGCCGAACTTGGCCAGCAGGCTGCGGGCCTCGCTGGGCGTCAAGCCGGTCTCGGCTTCGAACGCGGCCAGGAAGCCGCCGGCGTCCTCGTGACCGGCCCGGCTCTGGTCGAGCCAGCCGACCAGTACCGAGCGCCCCACCCGCTGCACCCCGGTGCTCAAGGCCACCTGGCCGAACAGCGCCCGGAGCAGGGTGCTCTTCCCGGCTCCGTTACCGCCCAACACCGCCACCCGCTCCCCGGCGCCGACCGTGACCGTCACCGGGCCCAACGTGAACCCGCCCTGGTGCACCGTGGCGTCGACCAGTTCGGCCACCAGGTCACCCGATCGCTCGGCTCCGCCGAGCGTGAACCGGAGCTGCCACGGCTCCCACGGCTTGTCGACCACGGCCAGCCGTTCCATGGCCCGCTCGGTCTGGCGGGCCTTCGACGCCAGCTTCTCGGTGCGATCGACCCGGAAGCCCCGGGCCGCCCGGTCGTTGTCGGGCGGCTTGCGTTCCGCCTTCACGCCCTTGGTGGCCCAGTCGCGCTGGCGGCGGGCCCGGTCGGTGAGGCGGCTCTTGTCGGTCTGGTAGTTCTGGAAGCGGCGCTCGGCCTCGGCCCGGGCCAGATCCCGGGCAGCGAGATAGGAGAGGTAGGGCTCGTTGTAGCGCACGGCCGTTCGGCTGTGGTCGTCGAGCTCCACCACGGCGGTGACCACCCGCTCCAGGAAGCGGCGGTCGTGCGACACCACCACCAGGGGGACGGCCAGGCCCAGTATTACCTGCTCCAGCTGGGCCAGGCCGCGCTGGTCGAGGTTGTTGGTCGGCTCGTCGAGCAGGAGCACGTCGTAGCGGGCCAGCAGCAGGGCGGCCAGCCCGATCCGGGCCTGCTCTCCCCCCGACAGGGTGGCGGTGGGAACTTCCGAACGGTCCTCACCGGGTCGGGTGAAGCCGACGTCCACCAGCACACCGGCCATCCGGGCCGGGAGATCGGCCCCGCCGAGGCGGAGCCACCGGTCGAGGGCCGCCTGGTGGCGGTCGAAGGCTTCAGGGGTGGCGTCGGCCAGGGCGTCGGCCGCCTGGTCGAGGGCGTCCGACGCCGGGCCCACGCCGGTGCGTCGGGCCAGGTAGGCGGCCACCGTCTCCCCCGGCGGGCTGTCGAGCTCCTGGGCCAGCAGGCCGACGGTGGCGTCGGACGGGGTGGCCTCCACCGTGCCCGACGTCGGCGCCAACCACCCGGCCAGGGCCTGGAGCAGGGTCGACTTCCCGGCCCCGTTCGGCCCCACCAGGCCGATCCGGTCGCCCGGGGCGATCGTGAGGCTGACGCCGCCCAGGACGGTGAGCCCGCCCCGCTCGACCACGATGTCTCTGGCGTGGAGTTGGGCCGGCACCGGTCCATGCTACGCCGGACGGCACGCCGGCTCCGTCGGATTGCCAGCAACGGCCGGAGCGGGAATGATGCGGGCGTTCCCCTCCGCTACGAAAGGCAGCGCCCCATGACCGACGTGACCAACCCGATGTCGCTGTTCGATCTCACCGGGAAGGTGGCCGTGGTGACCGGCGGCAGCCGTGGCCTGGGCAAGGCCATGGTGGAGGCCTTCGCCCGGCAGGGAGCCGACGTGGTGATCGCCAGCCGCAAGCTGCCGGCGTGCGAGGAGCTGGCGGCGGCGGTCAGCGCCGAGACGGGCCGCCGGGCCGTTCCCGTGGCCTGCCACGTGGGCGACTGGTCCCAGTGCGACGCCCTCTTCGAGCGGGTCTACGAGGAGTTCGGCCGCTGTGACGTGCTGGTCAACAACGCCGGGATGTCGCCCCTGTACAACTCGCTGGTCGAGGTGACCGAAGCCCTGTTCGACAAGGTGATCGAGGTCAACCTGCGGGGGCCGTTCCGCCTCATGTCGCTGTTCGGCGACCGCATGAAGCGAGACGGCGGCGGTTCGATCATCAACGTCAGCTCGATCGCGGCGGTGAAGCCCACCGAGGTCGAGGTCACCTACGGGGCGGCCAAGGCCGGCCTCAACAACATGACCATCTCGTTCGCCCGGACCTACGGGCCCGAGGTTCGGGTGAACTGCATCATGCCCGGCCCCTTCATGACCGACATCTCCAAGGCGTGGGACCTGGAGGCGTTCGCCGAACGGGCCAAGACCGAGATCCCGCTGCTGCGGGGCGGGGAGCCGGAGGAGGTGGTGGGGGCCGCCCTGTATTTCGCCAGCGCCGCCAGCACCTACACCACCGGCGCCGTGCTCAAGATCGACGGCGGCGCCGCCTTCACCCCGGCCTAGGTTCCCCGAGGACGAAAAACGGAGCCTGGACCACCGGACAGGTGGCCCAGGCTCCTCAGGACGCCGGAGCGGAGGTCCCCGAAGGGGACACCTCAGCCCAGCTCGCTACCCACGATCGACACGAAGCTCACGCACTCGCCGGGCGCGCCGCCGAGGTTGTGGGTCATGCCCAGCTTCTTGCCACCCTCGGTGACCGACTTGATCTGACGGTCGGCCGGGGCCTCCTGGCGCAGCTGGAGCCAGCACTCGAACAGCATCCGCAGACCGGACGCCCCGATGGGGTGGCCGAAGCTCTTGAGGCCGCCGTCGGGGTTGATCGGAAGCTCGCCGTCGAGGTCGTACGTGCCGGCCAGCACCTCCTTCCAGCCCATGCCCCGGTCGGCGAAGCCCAGGTCCTCCATCAGCACCAGCTCGGTGGGGGTGAAGCAGTCGTGCACCTCGGCCATGGCGATCTGGCCCCGGGGATCGGTGATCCCGGCCTGCTCGTAGGCGTCCTTGGCCGCCGCCACCACCTCGTTGAACGTGGTGTAGTCGTAATCGGGATCGATCGGGCCGGCGGCCGGGCCGGCCGAGAAGGCCAGCGCCTTCACGTACAGCGGGTGCTCGGTGTACTTGTGGGCGTCCTCGGCCCGGCAGATGATGGCCATGGCCGATCCGTCGGACACGCCGGAGCAGTCGAAGATGCCGAGCTGGCCGGCGATGAGGGGGGCGTTGCAGATGACGTCCTTGCCCACCTCCTTGCGGAACTGGGCCCGGGGGTTGCGGGCGCCGTTGAAGTGGTTCTTCCAGGCGATCCGGGTGAGCACGTCCTTCATCTCGGCCTCGTCGACGCCGTACTTCTTGGCGTAGGCCGGGGCCAGCAGGGAGAACATGGCGGGAGCGGTGAGGTCGGGGCGGGTGCCGTCGTCGGGGATGTTCGCCGACACCAGGCCCGACATGCCGTTGTCCTTCAGCTTCTCCACCCCGATCGCAGCCACCAGGTCATAGGCGCCGGAGGCCACGGCGTAGCAGGCGTTGCGGAACGCCTCGGAGCCGGTGGCGCACATGTTCTCGACCCGGGTGACCGGCTTGTAGTCGATCTTCAGGGCCCGGCTGAGCGTGAGGCCGGAGACGCCCGAGCCCAGGGTGCCGAACCAGTAGGCGTCGATGTCGTCCTGGCGGATACCGGCCGAGGCGTACGCCTCCTGGCTCGCCTCGACCAGCATGTCCTCGACTGACTTGTCCCAGTGCTCGCCGAACGGGGTGCACCCCATACCGACGATGGCGACCTGATCCTTGATGCCTCGTGAAGCCATGTGTTTCCTTGCTTTCTCTGAGATTCGGGATTCCGTGAGATTCGGTGGGGTGGATCGGTGACGAACGGTGCAGGTCAGGACTCCGCGGGGCGGGCCTTCCAGAAGTAGTTGTGGATCCCGTTCGCCGTGAGCAGGCGACGGAAGGTCATCTGGACCCGGTCCCCGATCTTCACGCTGTCGGGGCTGGCGTCGGTCAGCTGGCACTGGAACCGGCCACCGCCGTCGAAGTCGATGACCACGGCGATCACGGGCGGCGACAGGGAGTAGGCCAGCCGGTCGATGGTGAAGGTGACGACGGTGGCGGGCACGTCGGCCATCGGCACCGGCTCCATGTCGTCCACCGCGCCGCCCTTGACCGACACCCGCTGGGGTGGGAGGTGGATGGCGCCGGAGGAGCGGTCCTTGGACCCGACGAAGGCGTACTTCCAGCGATCGCCCCGCAGCGAGGGCGGAGCAGCCGGCGAGTCGGGGTCGGGCCGGCGGGGCGGCTCCCGATCGAGAAAGCCCCGCCAGGTCAGGAAGGTGTTGTAGTCGAGCGAGTCGTTGCCCGCCGCCACCTGGGCCGCCACCGGCTTCACCGGGGTGTAGCCGGCGATGGCGTCGGTGGTGCGGTAGAAGCCGACGTCGACCCCGTCGGCCAGGTGGATCACCATGATCGTCTTGCCCGGCTCGGCCTTGTCGAGCACCGAGGCCAGCACCAGCCCGGCGTGCGGGGTGCCGGTGTTGCCGACCACGTCGAGCATGTCGTCGGCCACCTTGGTGCCGTCGACCCCCGCCGCCTTGGCCGCCGCCTTCACCGCCCGGGTGTGGAGACCGGCCACCACCACGGCATCGATGTCGGACGGTTCGAGCTGGCACTCCTTGAACGCCGCGGTGGCGGCCTCGGTGACCAGCGGCAGGTAGGCGTGCTCGCCGAAACGCTCCTCCCACACCCGGGAGTAGTCCCAACCGGGCTGGCGCCAGCGGTCCAGGAACTCCGCGGTGGACGACGCGCCGCCCAGCCATTCGGCGATCACGGGACCGTCGCTGTCGGAGCCGATCAGCCAGGCCACGGCGGCATCGCCGGTGCCGGCCTCGTCGGCCGAACCGGGGCGGCCGGTGCGCACGTCGCTCGCCACCACCATCGTGGGGCGGGAGCCCTCGAGGGCGGCGCGGAGAGCGGCGTTGACCGAGCGGGCCGAGCCGGCCACGTCACCGGCGAACACGTACGACGGCAGATCGAGCGCGGCGTGGATGACGGTGGCGTTCGTCTTGTCCAGGTAGGGCGGGGTGGCCGTGGAGAAGTAGATGCTGGAGGGGATGATCCCGCCGGCGTTGCGCATGAGTATGCGACTGACCTCGACTGCCATCGACGTGGCGTCCTCATCGTACGAGGCCACGGACCGGGTGCCCCGACCGCCTCCGGTTCCCAACGCCTTGCTGATGGCGCTCTTCTGGAGCCGGAAGTAAGGCAGGTACGCCCCGTAGGCAATGATGCCGCGCATACAACCCCCATGGGTAGACGGATTGCATTCAGCTTAGTTGGCCCCGGTGACAGCGAGCCAGGTGGGTCCCCGCCACCGGGTAATCAGCGGCTCCCGCCGCCGGGGAATCAAGAGTAGAACGGGTTCTCGCCGGCGGCGTGGTCGGTGGCGTCGATGACGTCGGTGATCTCGGGCAGGGCGTCCATCAGCATGGCCCGGATGCCGTCCCGCAGGGTCATGGCACTGGCGGCGCACCCCTGGCAGCCGCCGCCCATCGTCACGAACACCCGGGTGCCGTCGATGCCCACCAGCCGGGCGAAGCCGCCGTGGGATGCCAGCGCCGGGTTCACCGCCTGGTCCAGCACCGCCTGCACCTTCTCCGGCAGCTCACCCGTGAGCTCGAGATCCAGCCCGGCCAGGGGGTTCGGGGTGTTGGGATTGCGGATCACCAGGCCGCCCGAGGCGCTGCTCGACGGGACGTCGAGCGTGGCGCCCATCATGTTGTCGACCGAGCCCGCAGGCACGATCACGGTGAGCTCGCCGTGGGAGCCCTGGGTGTAGACGGCGTCGTCGTCGGCCGCTTCGGCGATGGGAACGAGGTCGAGCGAGTAGGCGAACTCGGTCATGTTGGCCCCGGTGATCGCCACCCGCAGCGCCGTGCCGGCCGGATCGTCCTCGCCCGCCCGCACCTCGAGCACCGTGGCCAGGGCCGATTCGGTGACCGTGAGCGGCACGCCGGTGGTGAGGTCGTCGGTGGACTCGGTGGTGGTCATGGTGCAACTCCTGGGCCGGAGCCCGTGGGGTGTTGGGGCCGGGGGTTCCCGGCGGCCGTGCCGGACTGCGGGGGCGCCGCTGCCCGCCGACGTCGATACCGCCATGTGAAGGATACCGAACAGGAAACCGGCACAACAGGCCCGGCATTCCCCCCTTTCGCATCCGGTACGCCGGGGCCGGCGCAGGGTGCAAACGGCAGCGGCGCCCTCCAGCCTGGAGCCGTGCGCTGGCTCGTGATCCTGGCAGTGGCGGTGCGGGTGGTGGCGGCCGCCGTGCTGGTGGCCGGGCCGTGGACGAACGAGCCGTCCGAGCTGGGCGGGTGGGATGTGGCCCGCTTCCAGCAGATGGCCGACGAGCCGGGCCGGCCCTGGGCCGACCACGAGGTGGAGTACCCGCCCGGCAGCGTGGTGCTGATCGAGGCGCTCGCCGGGGGCGGCGTGGTGCGCACCCATCGCCTGCTGGTGGGCCTGTCGCTGGCCGTCGATCTGGGCGTGGCGGCGCTGGTGGGCCGGCTGGGGGGCGAGCGGGCGGCTGGGACCTATCTCCTGCTCGGCCTCCCCCTGGTGCCGATGGGGCTGCTGCGGTTCGACCTGTGGGCGGCGCTGGCCGCCATCGGCGCCCTGGCCGTGGCCGCAGCCACCGCTTCGAGCTCGCCGACCGCCGATGACCGCCCCGGCCGGCCCGGCACCCGTCGCGCCCTGCCGATGCCGCTGCCGGCGCTGGCCGCCGACGTGGCCGTCGGGTTGCTGGTGGCGGCCGGGGCCCTGGTCAAGGTGTGGCCGGCCCTGCTGGTGGCGGCCCTGTGGGCCGGGCGACGGGGCCGGGCCGCCGCCGCCTCGCTGGCGGCCATGGCGGTGTCCGGGGCCGCCTGGCTGGCCTGGGCCGGGGCGGGGCTCGACCCGGTGCGCCAGGTGCTGTCGCTGCGGGGCGCCACCGGCTGGCATCTGGAGAGCATCCCCGGATCCCTGGTGGCCCTGTTCGGCTCGTCACAACCCGAGCTCCAGCTCGACGCCTTCCGCATCGGCCACCTCGATCCCCGTGTGGTGCTGGCCGGCCGGGTGCTGACGCTGGGGGTGGTGGCGATCCTGGCCGTCGGGGTCCGCCGCCACCGGGTGGGCCGGGGGGCCGATGCCAGCGAGGCGGGGCCGGGCGGCCCGGCCGGCCTGGCCCTGGTCATGTTGGGGGCCACGGCCGCCCTCGTCGTCACCGCTCCCCTCCTGTCGCCCCAGTTCCTGTTGTGGCTGACCCCATGGGCCGCGCTCCAGAGCGGCGGTACCCCGGTGGGGGCCGGGGACCGGGGGGACGACCGCCGGATGCTGGTGCTGCTGACGGCGGTCGCCACCACCGTCACCGGCGCCACGCTCACCGTGTTCGGCCCGCCCGACGTTGGCCGGACCGTCCCCGCTCTGCTGCTGCTGGGGCGGGACGTGGCGCTCGTGGCCCTGATCGGGGTGGCGGTACGCACCGCGCTCAGGCCGAGCGGAACACCCGTTGGGGCAGCGCAGCCCCGGCCCACACCCAGCTCGTCCGTAGCCTGACGTCCACCAGGTGACCCACGAAGCGGGCGGCCTGGGCGGTGGACGCCTTGGACATCCCCTGGCGGCGGCCCTCGAACCGGAACGGGATCTCCACCGGCGTCAGCTCGGGGTGGGTGGCCAGCAGCTCCACCAGGATCTTGAACCCGTCGGGGCTGAGGCGGTCCAGGTCGATCCCGCCCAACCGGACGGCGAAGTAGCCCGACATGGGATCGGCCACCCGCCCCACCCGGCCCGGGAACACGGCCCACGCCGCCCAGGTGGCCGCCTTGGACAGGGCCCGGCGCACGGCGGTGAGGCCGAGGTCTTCCACCCCGCCCGGAACCCGGCGGCTGGCCACGGCCAGGTCGTGACCCTGGTCGATCGCCTCCATCAGACGGTCGATCACGGCCGGGGGGTGCTGCAGGTCGCCGTCCATCACCACCGCCACCGAGCCGGCGGCCACGTCGAACCCGTCGACCACGGCCCCGCCCAGACCGCCCCAGCGGTCCTCCGGGGCCCGGGCCAGGACCCGGACCGGGATGGGGGCCGACGCCGCCACGGCCCGCACCTCGTCGGCCGTGCCGTCGTCGCTGTCGTCGACGAACACCACCTCGACCGGGCGGGACAGGCCGGCGCCGGCGATGGCGGCCACCAGGGGCGCCACGTTGGCCCGCTCGTTGCGGGTGGGCACCACCACGCTGACGAGCTGGGCATCCAGGCCGCTCCGACGGCGGGGCGGGCGGGCCGGAGGCGGGTTGACGGTGAGGATGGCGAGCAGGGCGGCGGCCAGCGCCAGGGTGAGCTTGCCACTCCCGTCGAGCAGGAGCAGGCCGAGCTGCGGACCCACCGGCAGCACCAGGAACGCCCCAACGGCGCAGCTCGTGACCAGGGCCCGGTTCCGCTGCCCGGCCGACGTGGCGGCCAGGAGCATCAGGCCCCACGTGAGGTACCAGGGCTGGGTGGTGGGATGGAGCACGGCCCAGATCACGAGGCTCCAGGCCAGGGCGAGCGGCCAGCTCCGGCTGCGGCGGAACAGGAGCCACAGGCTGGTGGCCACGGCCACGGCCACCCCGGCCAGGCGGGCCACGGCCAGGGCGGCGGCCACGTCGGCGCCGGTGGCGATGGACACGGCGCCGCCCAGGAGGCGGGTGACGCTCAGGTAGGCGTCGACCGGGGTGGTTCCGGTGAGGGCGTCGACCCAGCCCCAGCCCCAGCCCGTGAGCCGGCCGGCGGCGGCGATGACGGCGAAGGTGAGCGCGGCGCTGGCCACCGCCCGGACCGCTCGCACCCGCCAGGCGACGGACTCGGCGAGCCAGGGCCAGGTGAGGAAGGCCACGGCGAGGATGGCGGGCAGCTTGATGGCGGCGGCCAGGGCGCACAGGGCGATGCCGGCCAGGCGCCACTGGCTCCGCCGGCCCACCGCGACCCCGGTCACCAGGAACGCCAGCATCATCGCCTCGTTGTGGGCCCCGGACACGAGATGGAGCAGCACGAGGGGGTTGGCGAACGCCAGCACCAGGGCGTCGACCGGGTCCCGGCCCAGCCCCCGGGCCAGGTCGTGCACGCCGAAGGCGGCCACCAGCAGGCCGAGCACGGCGATGAGGCGATAGGCCAGCACGGCCACCACCACCTGGTCGCCCGAGAACTGGGCGATGGCCGACGAGGCGAACACGAACACCGGGCCGTAGGGCACGGGGGCATCGCGGTAGAGC
The DNA here is from genome assembly GCA_041394285.1 of Acidimicrobiales bacterium. Lineage (GTDB taxonomy): Bacteria > Actinomycetota > Acidimicrobiia > Acidimicrobiales > SZUA-35 > CADEDH01. Next base: position 110,546 of record JAWKIL010000009.1, read on the forward strand.
GGGTCCACCGGCGCCAGCACCGGATCATCGGGGCCGAGGCGGGCCGGCCCCTCCTCGTAGGGGTCGTAGCCCTCGGCCGCCAGGCGGCCCTGGGCGGCGTAGGCGTAGACATCCCGGCTCCCGAGCGGGGGCCCGATCAGCAGCGGCAGCGACCACAGCACGATGATGGCGGCCAGGCCGACGAGGGGCAGGCCGGCGCGCAGCACGTGACGGCGCAGCAGGAGCCACGCCCGGACGAGGCCGATCAGTCCGCCGTAGAACAGGAACAGCGCCGGTACCAGGCTCATGACCGGCCGTACGGGCACCGAGGGCACCGACCACAGCCGCCCGGCCGAGCCGGGGCTGCCGGCACCGGCGAGGGTGCCGCCCGCCACCACGGCCACCGACGCCACCAGGCCGAGCCCGGCTGTGAACGCCAGCGACCGGGCCCACCCCTCCAGGCGCGATCCAGGTCCATCCCTCATGATGGGCCTCAGCATAGAAGCGGCGCCGGCCCAGGTGGCGCCGCACCCCGAGGGCTCCGCGCTGCCCGGGCCGCACCACCGGGCGGGTCAGGCCAGGGCGGTGGCCAGGCGGTCGACGATCTGGTCGAGGATGGGCGCCGAGGTGGCGAAGTTGAGCCTCGCCCGGCCCAGGCCGTGGACCCCGAAGTCGGGGCCGGACGACAGCGCCACGCCCGCCTTGTCCAACAACACCTCGGCCGGGTTGTCGCCCAGCTCGTAGGACCGGAGGTCGAGCCAGGAGAGGTAGGTGGCCTCCGGTGGGAGGTAGCCGACGCCGGGGAGATCGGCGGCCAGGCGGCTCGTCAGCTGGTCGCGCCGCTCGGTGAGGTGGGCCCGCACCGCCTCCAACCAGGGAACACCGGCGGTCCAGGCCGCCAGGGTGGCCTCGGCGCCCGGAGTCCCGACAGCCCCCAGGAGGTGGGCCGGGAGCGCGGCCAGGCGGGCGGCCAGCCCGGCATGGCCCACGTGGGCCACGGCGCAGCGCAGTCCGGCCAGGTTGAAGGCCTTGGAAGCGGCCGAGATCGTGAGGGTCCGGGCCGCCGCCTCGGGCCCGATGGTGCCCATGGGACGATGGGTCGCCCCCGGGTGCACCAGGTCGGCCCACACCTCGTCGCTCAGGATCAGCAGGTCGTGCTCCTCGGCCACCCGGGCGATGGCGGCCAGCTCGCCCTCGTCGAACACCCGGCCCGTCGGGTTGTGCGGGTTGCACAGCAGGATGGCCCGGGTCCGGTCGTCGATGGCGGCGGCCAGCCGCTCGGGGTCGAGGCGCCAGCCGTCGGGGTCGAGCGGCACGTCGATCAGCCGCCGCCCGGTGGTGGACAGGGCGTTCAGGAACGGCGGATAGATCGGCGTGAACAGGACCACGCCGTCGCCCGGGCCGGTGAGCAGCCAGAGGGCGGTGTCGATGGCGTGGAGCACATCGCAGAACACCCGCACGTCGGCCGGGTCGATGACCCAGTTGTGGCGGTCGGCCTGCCATCGGGCGAAGGCGTCGGGGATCTGGAGCAGCGCGTGGCGGCTGTAGCCGAAGTCGCCCCGGCTGACCAGCCCCTGCAGCACCTCCACCACCACCGGAGGTGGGGCGATGTCCATGTCGGCCACCCAGGCCGGTAGCACGTCGGGGCCGTAGCGGCTCCACTTGATGCCACTGAGGTGGCGGAGGTGTTCGATGTCGAGGGGCTCAACGGCTGCCATCGGGGACCGACCCTAATGGCGATCGACCACTCTTCGCTGCTTGTGGCTGGGAACACCGGCTCCGATGCCCGATCTGGGCGGCGGGGGCGGCCATCATGGACGGCCATGCCCGATCCGGTGCCCCGCCTCACCCCCCGCCCCCTCTCCCGGGCCGTCCGGCTGGCGTCCCTGGTCCACACCGGCATCCGCACCATCACGGCCCAGATCGAGCCGTACACGGCCTGGTGGGACGCCCAGAATCAGGCGGCGGCGGGAGGCGACGGGCCGCTGCTGGTAGCCGTGGGCGACTCCACCGCCATCGGCATCGGGGCCTCGGCGCCCGACCGGAGCTACGTCGGCCTCCTCCACCGCCGCCTCCAGGAGCGCGATCCGGCGTGGCGGGTGGTGAACCTGGCCCTGTCGGGGGCCCGGGTGGCCGATGCCCTCGACCGCCAGCTCCCGGCCCTGGCCGACCTGGCGGCCGACCTGGTGGTGTGCTGCATCGGGACCAACGACCTGGTGTGGGGCAAGGAGACGACCGCCCTGCGGGCTCAGCTACGTCGGGTGGTGGCCGAACTGCCCGACGGCGCCGTGGTGGGCCGGCCGGCCGGGGGCTCGCCCCGGGCCCGGATGGCGGCCCGAGCGCTGCACAACGCCGGCCGGGAACGGGGCCTGGCCGTGATCGACCCCTGGGCCGAGCCCACCCCGGAGGGAAGGGAACGCCTGGCCGTCGACCGCTTCCACCCCAACGACCTGGGGTACGAGCTGATGGCCGTCCCCTACGCTCGGGCCCTCGGCCTGATCCCATGACGTCACCGGCCGGCGACATGGGGCGCGGCCGATGCACGGGGGTCGACCCGCGGCGAGCGGGCACGGGGTAGCGTCGCGGGGCGTGTCGGGGATTCTGAGCGGACCGATGGATCTGAGCGGCGGCCGGCGGGCCCCTGCTCCCAAGTATCCCACCCTGGAGGCCACCAAAGGCCTCCTCGTGCGCCACCGGACCTCGGGCGTGGTGGGCACCGTGGTGGCGTTCTCCGGCACCCAGGTCAAGCTCCGCCAACCCAGCGGCCGGGAGCAGGTGTTCCCCGTGGCCGACGGCGCCTTCTCGGTGGACGGATCCACCGTCACCCTGGTCCGGCCGAAGCCGGCGCCGCCCGGAGCCGGGCCCCGCACCCTCACCGCTTCGGGCTCGGTGGCCGTGCCCGGTCACAAGGCCCGGGTGGCCCGGGCCAGCCGCATCCTGGTGGAAGGCCTGCACGACGCCGAGTTGGTGGAGAAGGTGTGGGGCGACGATCTGCGGGTGGAGGGCGTGGTGGTGGAGCCGCTGCACGGGGCCGATGACCTGGCCTCCGTCATCGCCGAGTTCGACCCCGGGCCCGACCGCCGCCTCGGGGTGCTGCTCGACCATCTGGTCACCGATTCCAAGGAGTCCCGCATCGCCGCCGCCGTCGACCACCCCGACGTGCTGATCACCGGTCACCCGTTCGTCGACGTGTGGCAGGCCATCCGGCCGGCCGTCATCGGCATCCAGGGCTGGCCCGAGATCCCCCGGGGCACCGACTGGAAGACCGGCATCTGTGCCGCTCTCGGCTTCTCCGGCACCCCGGGCGAGCTGTGGACCCGCCTCCTGTCCCGGGTATCCACCTACCGCGACCTCGAGCCGGCCCTGGTCGGCGCGGTGGAGCAGCTCATCGACTTCGTCGCTCCCCCACCCGAAGATTGAGTGCGGAGCCGCCCCAGGCGGCGGGGGCGGCGAGCCCCCTAGGTGACCCGGACGCAGGCCGGGACCGGTGGGGTGGGGGCCCCAACGGCGATGGGGAGCCGCCCCAGGCGGCGGGGGCGGCGAGCCCCTAGGTGACAGCCGGGAGGAGGCCGATCGTGGGGTCCTCGGGGGCGCCCCAGGACTCGAACCACCGACCGGGATCCACCACGTCGGCGTAATCGGGGGCGTTGAACAGGTAGCCCTGCATCAGGCGGATCCCGGCCGCCCGCAGGAGGTCGAGCTGCTCAGGCTGCTCCACCCCCTCGGCCAGCACGCTGAGCCCGAGCGGGCGGGCCATGGCGGCGATGGCCTCCACCACCGACAGGGCCACCTCGTCGTGGGGCAGGCCCCGCACGAAGGACCGGTCGATCTTGACCATCCTCGCCATGTCGAGGCTGTGGGCGTGGCTGAAGGTCAGACCCCCGGTACCGAAGCCGTCGATGGCCACCGTGATCCCGAGGTCCCGCAGCTGGCGCAGGGCGTCGAGGTCCTCCACGTGGCGTGACAGCAGACGCTCCGACACCTCGACCACGATCTGCGTCGGCGCGACATCGGACCACTCGAGCAGCTCGCCCAGCTCCAGGGCGAAGTTGGGGTCGGTGAGCTGCTGCTCGGCCAGGTTGACCGACACCTGCAGGTTCCGGGCCGCCGGGTTGAGGTGGTTCCACACCGCGATCTGGGCGCACACCTCGCGCAGCACCGTGGTGCCGAGCTTGGGCATGATCCCGACCCGGTCGGCGGCGGGCAGGAAGTCCTTCGGCTCGATCAGGCCCCGCTCCGGATGCCGCCACCGCAGCAGGGCTTCGTAGCCCACCAGGTCGTGCTCGATGACGTCGATCATCGGTTGGTAGAACACGACGAACTGGTTCTCGGCCAGAGCCCGGGTCAACTCGGCCTCCACCGCCGCCTGGTCGGCCAGTTGGGAGCGGTGGGAGTCGTCGAACACCTTGTAGGGGGCCCGCTCCCGCTTGGCCGTGTACATGGCGGCGTCGGCGTCACGCAGCAGGTCCTCGGGTGTGCGCTGGTCACCGGGCCCGGCGATGGCGATGCCGATGCTCGCTCCCACCTCGTGCAGGGAGCTGCCCAGCGCCACGGGCTCCCGGAACCGGCGCTGGATCGAGCTGGCCACGTTGAGCACCGAGTCGCCCACCAGCAGGTCGCGACAGACCACCACGAACTCGTCGCCGCCCAGGCGGGCCACCACGTCGGTGCTGCGGATCGTGGCCCGGAGCCGGGCCGCCACCACCTTCAGCAGCTCGTCGCCGGCGTCGTGGCCCAACGTGTCGTTGACGATCTTGAACTTGTTGAGGTCGAGGAACAAAACGCCGACCACGGTCTTGTCCCGGGCCGCCCACACCAGCGACTCCTCCAGCTCCCGGTACAGCTCGGCCCGGTTGACGAGGCCGGTGAGGGCGTCGTGGCGGGCGGCGTGGCGTTCCGAGGCGATGTCGGTGGCGGCGGTGCGGTGCCGCCACCAGCGCCCCAGCGCCCCGGCCGACGCCCCGACGACGGCCACCCCGCCCCCGGCCGCCAGCCATCCGACCTCGGCCAGCCCGAAGTACCCGCCGGCCAGCCCGCTGGCGGCGACGAGTCCCACGCCGCCGGCCCCGCAGGTGGCGACGGTGAGCGCTGAGGTGGGGAACCAGCCGTGTTCCACCTCGCAGATAACGGCGCAACGGCGTCTCACTTGAGAGAAGTCCGCGCCGTCGCAGCCGGGGCACCGCCCCGCGACCCGACCGGCGGGGCCCCGGGTTGGCACACTGATGGGATGTCTTCCCTGCGCCTGGGGCGCGTGCTCGGCATCCCGGTGGAGATCCACTGGAGCATCCTGGCCGTGGTGGCCCTGTTCACCGGCAACCTGGCCATCAGGGCCCTGCCCCTCTACGCCCCCGGTACCGATCTGCGGTGGCGGCTGGTGGCGGCCCTGGTGGGGGTGATCCTGTTCTTCGCCTCCATCCTGGCCCATGAGCTGGGGCATTCCCTGGTGGCTCTGGGGCACGGCGTGGGGGTCTCCGGCATCACCCTGTGGCTGCTGGGCGGGATGGCCGAGCTCGACCGCATGGTGCCGACGGCTCGGGCCGAGGCCCGCATCGCCGCCGCCGGACCGGCCGTGAGCGGCCTCCTGGCGGTGTTCTTCTCCGCCGTGGCGGTCATCGGCTACGAGTTGGGTGCCTGGCGCCTGGCCGTGGCGGTGGCGGCGTGGCTCGGCTTCGTGAACCTCACCCTGGGCCTGTTCAACCTGGCGCCGGCAGCCCCTCTCGACGGGGGCCGCATCCTCACCGCAGCGCTGTGGCGCCGGACGGGCGACGCCGAGCGGGCCCGGGTGCTGGCCGGCCGGTGCGGGCTCGTGCTGTCGGTGCTGCTGGTGGTGGGCGGGGTGGTCCAGCTGATGACCGTCGGCCTCCTCGAGGGGTGGGTGATGGCGGTGGTCGGCCTGTTCGTCTTCCAGGCGGCCCGAACCGAGATCCGCTCGGCGGTGGTACGCGGCCGCCTACGGGCCACCCCGGCGGCGGCCCTGGCCGCGGCCCACCCCCCGAGCCTTCCCGACTCCACCTCGCTGCTCCAGCTCGGGCAGTGGGCGGGAGGGGCCGGGCGGGACACGGCCTATCCCGTGGTGCGCTGGGGCCTCGACCCCGTGGGCTACGTGGTCCCCCGGGCGGTGGCATCGATCCCACCGGCCCAGCAGAGCTGGACCCGGGTGGGCCAGGTGATGGTCCGCAGCGAGAACGTCGACCGCATCGAGGCCGGCGCCACGGCCGAGGAAGTGCTGGCCCGCTGGGACGGCGACCGGTCCCGCATCGCCGTGCTCCACCACGGCCACAATCCCGCTCCCACCGCCACGTTGACCTTCGCCCAGCTGGCCCCGCTGCTGGCGTGGCCCGATATGTGGGGCCGGGACCGCAAGCGTCCCGAACCAGAGGTCCGCACCCTGTAGGGTCTGAGGCCGTGAGCGACAACGGGCCGGTGACACCTGCTGATGGCGTGATCCCACCCGTTTCCGCGCCCACCCCTCCTCCCGACAGGATGCCCCGCTGGGTCCGCCAGGCGATCCTGCTGTGGTGGGGGATCGGCGTCGCCCTGTTCCTGGCCCTGGCCGCCGTACGTCAGCTCCGCGGCCTGCTGCTCGAGGTCCTGCTCGCCCTGTTCTTCTCGTTCGCCATGGAGACGGCAGTGGACAAGCTGGGGCGGCGGGGGGTGAAGCGGGGGGCGGCCACCGGGCTCACCATGCTGGCCGTGCTCCTGTTCTTCGCCGGCTTCCTCACCGCCATGGGCTCACTGCTGGCCAACCAGATCCGGGTCCTGGCCGACAACCTCCCCGACTATGTGGTCGCCGCCAACCTGTGGCTCGACGAGCGGTTCAACATCAACGTCGAGACGTCCGACGTGCTGGCCCAGCTGCCCCGGGCCAGCAGCTATCTCGACACGTTGGCCAACAACCTGCTCGGCGTCGGCTCGTCGGTCGTCAGCGTGATGTTCCAGCTCTTGACGATCTCGCTGTTCGCCTACTACTTCACCGCCGACGGCCCCCGCCTGCGCAGCGCCATCTGCTCGGTCCTGCCCCCGGCCCGCCAGCACGAGGTGCTGCGGGTGTGGGAGTTGGCGATCAACAAGACGGGGGCATTCATCGCCTCCCGGGTGATCCTGGCCATCATCTCGGCCGTGGTCCACTCGATCCTGTTCGCCGTGCTCGAACTGCCCTCGGCCATCGCTCTTGGCCTGTGGGTGGGCCTGGTGTCGCAGTTCATCCCCGTGATCGGGACCTACATCGCCGGCATCGTGCCGGCCCTGATCGCGGTGGGCGTCGACCCCCAGAAGGCCCTGTTCGTCGTGATCGCCGTGCTGATCTACCAGCAGATCGAGAACTACGTGCTCCAGCCCCGGGTCACGGCCCAGACGCTCGACATGCACCCGGCGGTGGCCTTCGCCGCCGTGCTGGCCGGCACTGCCACGTTCGGCGTGACCGGCGCCCTGCTGGCCCTGCCCTTCCTGGCCACGGTGCAATCGTTCATCTCGGCCTACGTGGCGCGCCATACTGTGGTCGACAGCTACCTGCTGTCGACTGAGATCCCCCACGTTGTCCGTTCCCGGCACCACAATGACGAGCAGGACCACGACGACGACGGCGTCCGCACCGAGCGGCACGCGGAAGACCAGAGCCAGGGAGACGGTTAGACGGGCCATGGAGACCATCGACGCGATCGAGTTCTACTGGCGCCCCGGCTGCCCGTTCTGCATGTTCCTGGAGCGGTCGTTGGGGGCAGCAAATGTCCCCATGAGCAAGCGCAACATCTGGGAGGACCCCGATGCTGCGGCGTATGTCCGCTCGGTGGCGGATGGGAACGAGACGGTCCCCACCATTCGTGTCGGTGGTTGGTCAGCCGTGAACCCGAGCGCCGACGAGGTGCTGGAAGCCATGAAAGCCGAGGCCCCGCATCTGCTTGCCCAAGGGTAGGCAACCGGCGAGATGCCTGGGTGTCAGCTCTGGTGATTCTTGCCCAATGAGGGGCACGGACCTGGCAGAACATCCATCAAGCGACCACCTGGACCGTGAGTTTCGTTGGTTGGAGTTGAGAAGCACCTGCAGTGGCATTAGAGTCCACTCGCTGGCCTTCGAGCCAGTAATCCCGCCGCAACCAAATAGACAAGGGGACCACGTGTCAGACGACAACGGTCGAAAGGCCCTGCACGCGTACGTCAGCGATGATGCCCACGATCACTGGCACGGCTTCGCAGCCGAGCAGGGTGTGAGTGTCAGTGCGATCCTCGAAGCGCTCGCCCCTGAGCTCGACTTCGACGCACCAATGACGCACGAGCAGCTGGGCGCCCGGCTCAACACCGTCGTGAAGTCCGCCAGGAAGATCGATGCTCAGCGCCGGCGCCGCCGCCGCTGATACCCGATCGATACTGCGCAAAACTTCCGGTAACGACACTGCAGGTCCAACGGTGGAGGCGTCACCCGCACGGTGACACCGCCTGCAGAGTCGGGTAGGGAAGAACCGGTTCGTGCGGATCCGGGGAAACCCAACCAAAAGTACGCAAACCTTGCATTATCGCAGCGGTGGCCCACAGCCGATCCCCCCGGATCAGCCGTGGGCCCCCGTCGTTTTCCGGGGGAGGGGGGGCTGCGCCCCCGCCGGACCTACGGCCCGGCTCCCCACCACCGGCAGGGACCCCAACCCCGCCGGGGCGGCTACGCCGCCGTCTTCCGGGGCGGCTACGCCGCCGTTTTCCCGGGATTCCACCAGTTGGAGCCCGTTGTTGGCCATGATCAAGAGGGACGGGAACCAGGAGGCGGCTCGCGTCCGGTCCGGCACGACCAGGGCGAACACAGGTTCGCCCCCGGTAGGCTGACCCTCTCCCACCAGATCGACGGAAGCGAGGATCGAGCACGACATGGCGTCCCGCCAAGACCAGGGTGAACTGATCCCCTTCGCCCGCGAGGTGACCGACGTCCCGGTCGACGCCGAGCTGGGCGAGTCGTTCCTCGCCTACTCCCTGTCGGTCATCACGTCGCGGGCCATCCCCGACGTGCGCGACGGGCTCAAGCCGGTGCAGCGCCGCATCCTGTACTCGATGCGGGAGATGGGCCTGCGGCCCGACCGCCCCCACCGCAAGTGCGCCCACGTGGTGGGCGACGTGATGGCCAAGTTCCACCCCCACGGAGACAGCGCCATCTACGACACCCTGGTTCGCCTGGGCCAGGACTTCGCCCGCCCCGTCACCCTGATCGACCCCCAGGGCAACTTCGGCAGCCTCGACGACCCCCCGGCCGCCTATCGCTACACCGAGTGTCGCCTCACCCCCGCCGCCCTCGACCTGCTGGCCGAGATCGACGAGGAGACCGTCGCCTGGCGCCCCACCTACGACGGCGAGACGGTGGAGCCCGAGTACCTGCCCGGCCTGCTGCCCAACCTGCTGGTCAACGGCACGTCGGGCATCGCCGTGGGCATGGCCACCAACATGGCCACCAACAACCTGGGCGAGGTGTTCGAGGCCATCAAGCTGGTGATGACCAAGCGCCGCCCCCGGCCCACGATCGACGAGCTGCTGGCCGTGCTCCCCGGGCCCGACTTCCCCTCGGGCGGCACCGTGATCGATGAGGGCATCCGTGACGCCTACGAGAGCGGGCGGGGCACCATCCGCATCCGGGCCAAGGCCACCGTCATCGACGTCACCCGCAGCCGCAAGGGGCTCGAGATCACCGAGCTCCCCTACCTGGTGGGCCCGGAGCGGGTGATCACCAAGGTCAAGGAGCTGATGAACGCCGGCCGGCTCGACGGTGTGGCCGACATCAAGAACCTGTCAGACCGTCACAGCGGGCTCAAGCTGGTGATCGAGGCCAAGCCGGCCGTCAACCCCCAGGTGCTGCTGGAGCAGCTCTACCGGCTCACCCCGCTGGAGGAGACGTTCGGCATCAACAACGTGGTGCTGGTGGAGGGCGTGCCCACCACCCTCGGTCTGTACGACCTGTGCCGCCACTACATCGAGCACCGCATGGACGTGGTGGTCAAGCGCAGCGAGTACCGGCTGCGCAAGGCCCAGGAGCGCCTCCACCTGGTGGAGGGCCTCCTGATCGCCATCGACAACATCGACCGGGTGGTGGCCATCATCCGCTCCTCGGGCGACACCCCCGAGGCCCGTAGCCGCCTCATGGAGGAGCTGACGCTGTCGGAGATCCAGGCCGAGTACGTGCTGGAGCTGCGGCTCCGCCGGCTCACCGCCCTGGCCTACGACGAGCTGGTGGCCGAGAAGGCCGAGCTGCTGCAGCGGATCAAGGAGCTGGAGAAGATCCTCGGTTCCGAGGCCCGGCGCCGCACGATCGTGATCGACGAGCTCGGGGCGCTGGTCGAGAAGTACGGCCATCCCCGGCGCACCCGCATCATCGGGGCCGACGAGGTGCCGGTGGTGACGGTCACGGCCGAGGCCGCAGGCGGCGGAGCAGCCGACGACGACGACGTGGCCGACAATCCCTGCGTGGTGTCGCTGTCCACCTCCGGCCTGATCGGCCGGGAGCCCCAGGGCACGGCCCGCAGCTACTCCCCCTCCCGCCACGACGTGCTCGACGGGGTGCTGGTCACGAGCCTCCACCAGCCGGTGTGGGCGTTCACCTCTGGCGGCAAGGTGGCCCGCACCCGGGCCCTCGAGCTGCCCGAGGTCGGCGGCCGCAGCCGGGGCAAGGCCACCAACGAGGCGTTCGCCACCGAACGGGCCGACACGGTCCTCACCGTCACCGGCGCCACGGGCGGCCCGCTCCTGCTGGTCACCGCACTGGGCCTGATGAAGCGGGTGGAGCGGGAGGCCCTGGCCGACGTCCGCCCGGGCAAACCGGTGATGACGCTGGCCCCCAACGACCGGGTGATCGCCGTGCTCGAGACCACCTCCGACGACGATGTGGTGCTCGTATCCACCGACGCTCAGGCCCTGCGCACGCCAGTGGCCGGGGTGAGCGTGCAGGGCCCGGCGGCCAAGGGCGTGGCCGGCATGGCCCTGCGGGGCACGGCCCGCGTGATCGGAGCCGGCATCGCCCGCGACGGCGTGATCGTGGTGACCGTGACCGACCGGTCGACGGCCAAGGTCACCCCGGTCGACGAGATCCCGGTCAAGGGCCGGGGCACGGGCGGCGTGCGGCTCACCAAGTTCCGCGACGAGCAGCGGATCGACTACGCCTGGGTCGGCATCGCCGAGCGGGCCATGTGCGTGGTGGGCCAGCCCGGGGCCCAGACCAAGCCCGACAACGCACCGGTCCCCCTCTCGATGCGCCCATCCCGTCGAGACGGCCCCAGCGCCCCCACCGCCAGCCGCATCCTGGCCGTCGGCTCTCTACGGTGGTGAGGGCGATGGCACCCAGGAACCCAACGACCCCAGCGAAGCAAGCCAAGCAGCAGCCAGCGAAGAAAGCAGCCAGCACCGCGGTGAGCACCAAGCAGGCATCGTCCAAGCCCGCTCCCGGGCGTTCGCCAGAGGCGAGCCCGAAGAGCCCCCCCAAGGCGGCACCGAGGAGGAGAGCGGCTTCGGGCGACGCCTACGACGCATCCAAGATCCAGGTCCTGGAGGGCCTGGAGGCGGTGCGCAAGCGGCCCGGCATGTACATCGGCGCACCGGCAACGACGGTCTGCACACCTGGTGTGGAGATCATCGACAACGCAGGTCGACGAGGCCGCCGCCGGCTACGCCAACCACGTCGACGTGGTGCTCCACAAGGACGGCTCGATCGAGGTGGCCGACAACGGCCGGGGCATCCCCATCGACAACAAGCGCGTATTTACGCAGCGTTGAGGCGGTGTTCACCGAGCCCACGCCGGCGGCAAGTTCGGGTCGGGCGCCTACACCTCGTCCGGCGGGCTCCACGGCGTCGGTGCCTCGGTGGTGAACGCCCTGTCCACCAAGCTGGTGGCCGAGGTGGACTGCGACGGCGCCACCTGGCGCCTGGTCTTCCTGACCGGGTGCCGGGCACCACGCCGCCAACGGTGTCTCAAGGCGTCGTCGAAGCTGGCCAAGGTCAAAGGTCCCGGCCAGCCGCACCGGCACCATGGTCCGGTTCTGGCCCGACCTCGACGTGTTCGACGGCGACGCCTTCGCATCGACTTCGACCGGGTGCGGAGCACGTGGTCTGGGTCTGCTTCCTGGTGCCGGGGCTCCAGGTCCGCTTCCACACCGCACGGCCGGCACCGAGCCCGAGACGTTCAGGGCCAACGGCGGCCTGGCCGACTACGTGGAGTACCTGTCGATCGGCGAGCCCGTCACCGACATCAGCGACCATCCACGACGAGGCCACCTTCAACGCAGAAGGTGCCGGTGCAGCCAGCTCACGATGGTCGTACTGACCGTGCACGGATCGACGTGGCCGCCCGCTGGTGAAGGGCTACGACACCACGATCGTGAGCTTCGTGAACACGATCCCCACCTCGGAGGGCGGCACCCACGTGGCCGGCTTCGAGCGGGCGCTACCGTAGGCTAACGAGGGCTGCTGGCGACTTTCGCAGCTCAGCAGCTTGCCGGGCGAGGCCAGGACCGGCCTGCCGGCCGACGATCCAGAGGCCTGGCGGCGCGAAGGTGAGCCGCTCCTCGACCAGCTCAGCGGCCAGACAGCTGGCATCGCGCCCTGCGCGTGAGCCTGAAAAAGCAGGACAGGTCAAGACCGGCCTGGGCGACTGATCGCCAGCGGCGGCAAGCGGTCGCAGATCAACGCCCTGCGGGAGAAGATCACCCAGGCCGTGCTGAACCGGGTGACGGCCCGCCAGCAGCTCGACCTGCGGCGCAAGGCGGCAACGCTGACGTCCACCGGCATGCCCGACAAGCTGGCCGACTGCCGCACCCACGGGCCCGACGCCGAGCTGCTGATCGTGGAGGGCAACTCGGCCGCCGGCCCGGCCAAGCAGGGGCGCGACGCCAACACGATGGCCGTGCTGCCGCTGCGGGGCAAGGTGGTCAACGCCGGCAAGGCCACGCTCAAGCAGGTGATCGAGAACGCCGAGGCCCAGGCGCTGATCACGGCGATCGGGGCCGGGTCGGGCAAGGACTTCGACATCGCCAACGCCCGCTACGGCCGCATCATCATCCTGTGCGACGCCGACGTCGACGGCAGCCACATCCGCTGTCTCCTGCTCACCCTCATCTATCACCAGATGCGGCCCCTGCTGGAACACGGCTACGTGTACGCCGCCCAGCCGCCGCTGTTCGCCACCAAGCACCGGGGCCAACCGGTGTACGCCTACGACGACGCCCAGCGGGCGGCGCTGTCGGAGGAGCTGGGCATCGGGCTCGACAAGTGGAAGCGGTTCAAGGGTCTGGGCGAGATGAACGTCGACGAGCTGGCCGAGACCACGCTCAACCGCGAGACCCGGATGCTCAAGCGGATGACGATGGCCGACGCTCAGGGCGCCAGCCGGGCGGCCGAGCTGTTCTCGGTGCTGATGGGCAACGACGTGGCCACCCGGCGCGACTACATCATCGAGAAGTCCGGTCTGATCGACCCCGACCTGCTCGACATCTGACCCGGGATCTGATGCCCCCAACCGTCACCGGTGACGGTTGGGGGCATCAGATCCTAAGCTCGACAGGTATGAGCCTGCTTCACACGCTGCGTGACCGCCTGTTCTTCTGGCGCCAGCGCCAGGCTCCGGGCGACGATCTGACCGTAGACGGCTGCTTCACCCTGCCCGGGGCCCGACTGGACGACGACGGCGCCGAAGCCTGTGAGGGAACCGTCGGTTCCTTGGGTTCGCCTTCGGCGAACGCTCGGGTCGAGCCGGGCGCCCCCGCCGGGGCCGCCGACACCGCCGGTTGATCACCAGCACCCGCAACCCGTCGATCCGGGCCGCCCAGGCTCTGGCCAAGCGGCGGGACCGCCTGGCCCGGCGCCAGTTCCTCATCGAGGGGCGCCGGGAGCTGAGCCGGGCCCTGGCCGCCGGGGTGGAGGTGGTCCAGCTCTTCACCGATCCGGCCCGCCTCGGACCCGACGAGGCCGAGCTGGTGGACGCGGCGGCTGCCGGCGGGGCCGACGTGATCGACGTGTCGGCCGAGGTGCTGGACCGGCTCGGCTACCGGGCCGGCACCGAGCCCCTGGTGGCGGTGGCCGCCATGTTCGACACCTCGCTGGCCGGCCTGGCCCTGCCCCCGGCCGCTCCCCTGCTGCTGGTGATGGCCGGGGTCGAGAAGCCGGGCAACATCGGGGCCATGCTGCGCACGGCGGCGGCCGCCGCGGTCGACGCCGTGGTGGTGGCCGACCCGGTGGCCGACGTGTTCAACCCCAACGTGGTCCGGGCCTCCGTCGGCGCCCTGTTCACCGTGCCGGTGGCCGTGGCCGGGGGGGCCGAGGCCGTCGGCTGGCTCCGGAGCCGCGGCATCGCCGTGTTGGCCGCCACCCCCGACGGTGGGCGACCCCACTGGGAGGTCCCGCTGACCGGCCCGGCGGCGGTGGTGGTGGGGGCCGAGCACGCCGGGCTGTCGCCCGAGTGGCTGGCAGCGGCCGACGACCAGCTCACGATCCCCATGCCCCCCGAGAGTGCCTCCGGGGCCGACTCGATGAACGTCGGCACGGCCGCCGCCGTCCTGCTGTTCGAAGCCGTCCGTCAACGGGCCCCTGCACCCCGAAATTAGGAGCCTGAGCGGCGCTGAGCGCCGCTCAGGCTCCTAATTTCGGGTGGGTTCGGCCTCGACCTGGAGGGCGGCCGGGAGGGGCTGGGCGTGAACCACGCCCAGGTGCTGCACGGCCCGGGTCATGGCCACGTAGAGATGGCGCAGGCCGTTGTCGAGAGCAGCGATCTCGGCCGGCTCCACCACCACCACGGCGTCGAACTCGAGGCCTTTGGCCGTGGCCGGGTCGAGGACAGCCACTGCGTCGCCGCCCGGCAGGCCCGAGGGCCCGACGGTGCCGGCCGGCGTGCCGGCGGCGGCCAGGGCGGTGCTCAGCTCGCCCAGGCGATGGCCGGCCGCCACCACGGCCACGCTGGCCACGCGTTCACGTAGCGCCGCCACCTCGGTGGCCACGGTCGAACCGAGATCGTCCTCGGTCACCGCCAACACGAGCGGCGGGTCGCCGCCGGGCCGGACCGACCGGGCCGGGGTGACGCCGGGGGCGGCCTCGGGCAGCAGGCGGTTGGCCACGTCGAGGATGGCGGCCGGCACCCGGTAGCCCACGGTCAGCTCGGTCCGCCGCACCGCCGGCCCACCCACCCCCGGAACTCTGACGCCCGGTCCCGCATAGGCCGTTGCCAGGTCAGAGTTGCCGGGCAGGGCGGCGGTGAGCGCCTCGAGGGCGGCGTCCCAGGATCCGGCGGAGTCCACCGCCGTGGCCTGGGCCAGGTCGCCGAGCACGGTCATGGAGCCGCCCTCGGCCCGGCGGGCCAGCATGCGCAGCGCCATGGGCGACAGGTCCTGGGCCTCGTCCACCACCACGTGGCCGTAGGTGGCGGGCACGCCGGCGCACAGGTGCTGGGCCTCGTCGAGCAGGGGCAGGTCGGCCGCCGTCCAGGGCGTGTCGTCGACCTTGGGCGTCGCCTTGCGCCGCAGCAGCTTCTGCTCGGCCGACGTCAGCAGGCCGGCCCCCGCCTCGCTCAGCCGCTTGGGCGAGGCGAGCAGCCCGGCCACCACCGCCGCCGGGCTGAGCGTGGGCCACATCTTGTCCAGCGCCGCCTTGAACCGGGTGTCGGCCCGCAGCCCGCCGGTGAACAGCGGCTCGGATCCGGGATCCACCCCGGGCCGGACGCTGTGACGGCGCCACGCCTCCTGCAGCACGAGGTTGCGGAACACGTCGCGCCCCTGGTTGGCCGGCAGGCGGCGGGCCTGCACGGTCTTCTGCAGCTGCTCCAGGTCGTCCTCGGCGAGGCGGACGGTGTAGATGCCCGACCGCATCTCGAGGCCGCCGGCCAGGGGTCGGATCCGGGCCCACACCGCGGCCCGCACCACCTCGGCCATCACCGGCGAGCCCTTGAGCCGGATCACGTCGTCGGTGTCGGCGGCCCGCACCCGGAACCGGGCGGCGAGCAGGCCGGCCACCGTGGTCTGGGTGACGGCGGTCTCGCCCAGCGACGGGAGCACGTCGGCGATGTAGCGGAGGAACACTGGGTTGGGCCCCACCACGAGCACCCGCCGGTCGATCAGGCGCGTGCGGTGCTCGAACAGCAGGAAGGCGGCCCGGTGGAGGCCGACTGCCGTCTTGCCCGTTCCCGGCCCGCCCTGCACCACCAGCAGCTCGGCCAGCGGGGCCCGGATGATCTCGTCCTGCTCGGCGGCGATGGTGGCCACGATGTCTCGCATCGAGCCGGTACGGGACCGTTCCAGCTCGGCCAGCAGGGGGTCGGGCAGGCCGCCGGCCGCCGGGCTGTCGGGATCGTCGAGGGCCTCGTCGAGCAGAGCCACGATCCGACGGTCCTCCACCACGAACCGCCGCCGGTGGGTGAGGCCACAGGGGTCGACGGCGGTGGCCCGGTAGAAGGCGGCGGCCACCGGGGCCCGCCAGTCGACCACCACCGGGCGGGACCGTTCGTCCTCCACGTGACGCCGCCCCACGTACCACTGCTCGGCGTCCTCGGTGCGGATCCGGCCGAAGGCCAGCGGCCCACCGACGTCGCGCAGCGCGGCCTCCCGGCGCTGGAGGTGGAAGCGGGCGATGCGGGCGTCGACCGTGTTCTCCTGGGCCACCGCCCGGTCGGACACGGCGCGGGCCTGTGCCGCCTTGGCGGCCATGGCCGCCAGGTGGGCGTAGGCCTCGTCGAGCCAGCGCTGCTCGGCGGTCAGCTCTTGGTCGCCGTCGGCCCCGCCGTCACCGGCATCGCCGGCGACGCGAGCTGCGGCTTCAGACATCGGCCGGTCCGGCGCCAGTGGCGGCCAGGCCACCGCCCCCGCCGTCCCCCGGCTCGACCCCGCCGGCCGGTTCCTCGACCGGGCCCGACAGGTTGCGGTACAGCAGCGACAGCCCGATCCCCCACAGCACGGTGGCGGCGCCGTTGCCCAGGGCGCCGAAGAGCTGGCGGATGGCGAGCACGGCCGGATTCGAACCCAGCAGCTCCTCGAGCGGGATCCGCTCGGCCCCGGGCTGGAGGCTCGACGCCCCCTCGCCCCCGATGGCGGCGAACGGACTGGCCACCAGGCTGGCCAGCACGCTGAGCATCAACCCCACCAGCACCAGCAGGAGGCAACGGCCGAACACGGCCCAGAACCGGCCCTGGGTCAGATCCCAGCTGATGCGGAGGGCTCTGGTGCCGGGCGGGGCCAGGGCGGCCGCCACCGGTGCCAGGCACAGGCGGACCAGGGCCAGCACCGAGCCCACGAGCCACAGCGGGAAGGTGAGCAGCACCAGCGCCGGGGCGAAAGCGATGCTGGCGGCCACCATGCCGTACAGCACACCCAGGATCCCGAGCAGGGCGGCCCCCACACCCAGGGACCGGACGAGGCGGGCGCCGGTGCCGGCCAGCGACACCGACCACGGCTCGGGCCGCTCGTCCAGCTCGGCCTGGGCCTGGCGGGCCGAGGCCACGATGAGCACCAGGCTGGCCACCGCCACGAGCAGCGAGGACAGCCCGACGAGAACGTAGAGGCCGGCGCTGCCTCCGGGGTTGTCGAAGGCGATGGTGCCGGCATCGGCGTCGGTGGTGATCACGGCCTCGCGCAGGGCGAGCCACAGGGCCAATCCGTTCAGCAGGGTGGTCGGCACCATGAGCAGCACCACCAGGGGAAAGAAGTGCCCGGCCCGCGCCTTGCCGATGCGGACGGCTTCGCGCAGCCACTCCCCGGGAGCGGTCAGCCCGTGCCTCGGTCCGCTCGGGACGGCGCCGGTGCCGGGAGCAGGGGGCGGTTCGCCGACGTGCTCGGTCCAGGCGGTGCCGTCCCACCAGCGCAGGCCGGCGCCCGTGCCGGGGTCGGGATACCAGCCGGGTGGAGGGCCGCCGGTGGGCGGTGGGGGCGGATCGGACATGGAAGGATCGGTTCCTGGGCTTCGGAGGTGGTTGCGGGTCGGTTGACCGGGGCGGAGCCGAGGCCGAACCCGGCTCGGGCGCCCCCTCAGCTCTCGGCCGGCGGGCGGTCGTCGAGCTCGACCAGTACACCGTAGTGATCGGACGGCACGACCCCTCCGCCCCGGGGGATCGTTCCGATGAGCCGGGCCGACAGAGGGTTGCCGGTGGGCTTGGGCCGGGGCCAGCTCACAAGCACGTAGTCGAGCCGGCGACGGGGCCATAGCGCCTCCGAGGCGTTGGGATTGTCCCGGGTCCAGGTGAGGCCCGGCCCGTCGCCCACCGCGGCCCAGCAGTCGGTGAACACCAGGCCGGGCCGGTAGGGGGCGGCCAGGCCGGTGAGGCGACGGATCTCGTCGGACTCGGGAACGGCGTTGAGATCGCCCCCCAGGATCACGGGCGGATGGCGATCGGGGTCGTCGGGCAGGTGGCGGCCGATCAGATCCACCACCTCGGCCAGCTGGCGCTGGCGCAACTCGCTCTCGTCGTACCGCCAGGCGAGATGGGTGACCACCACGAGCCACGGCTCGGGCGGGGCGTCCACCCAGCACGCCATCACGCTGCGGTGCGAGGGCCGGCCGTCGGGCCCGACCAGCCGGACCGTCTCGGCCACCCGCAACGGCCACCGGCTGAGGATGGCGTTGCCGAACTGGTCGACGCTCCCGTCGAGGCCGTGGGTGCGGGCCAGGTGGAGCCCGGTGACTTCGGCCAAGTTCCTGGCCTGGTCCGAGGCGGTACCGGGTACAGACCCGACGTGCGGCGCGGACCGGTCCGATGGAGCGGCCCAGACTTCCTGCAGCAGAGCGAGATCGGGGGCCACGGCCACCAGTTCCTCGGCTATGGCGGGCTGGCGTTCCTCCCACGGCCCGAAGCGCCACCACAGATTCCACGTCACGACCCGC
Source organism: Acidimicrobiales bacterium (assembly GCA_041394285.1). GTDB lineage: Bacteria > Actinomycetota > Acidimicrobiia > Acidimicrobiales > SZUA-35 > CADEDH01. The sequence continues at coordinate 129,339 of JAWKIL010000009.1, forward strand.
ATACCGCATCCGAGGCTAGCCATCGATCGGATGATCTGTATGCCTAACATTTGACCGATCGCTCAGCCTTGCTAGACTTGAGCACGGACGCCTACCCGGGCACCCGCCCCCGTCGGCGCTCACCAGGGAGGTGCCATGGACACCGAGTACGGCCTACACCCCGAGACCGATGTGAGTTGGGCCGACCAGGCGATATGCCGTGGCCTCACCCATGTGTTCTTCGGCCCGGCCTCCGAGCGGCCCGAGCGCCGGGCGGAACGGGAGGCCATCGCCGCCAGCTACTGCATGGCCTGCCCGGTCATGCTCCCATGCCGGCGGACGGCCCGGCTGAACCGGGAACACGGGTTCTGGGGCTGCGAGAACGACGAACAGCGGGCGGCGGCCGGTTTCGCCCCCCGCTCCCCCAGCCGCCGGGCCGTCATCCAGGCCCGCGACAATGCCCGCCGGGAGGCCGACGGGCGAGTGCCGGTCAGGCACTGACCGGCACGACCCGTCGACGCCGGGGCCGGCTCACCGGTCTCGGGATCGGGGCGTCGCCCTATCCTCGACCTCATCGCTGCTGACGCCATCCTGCTGCTGTCGTTCGGAGGCCCGGAAGGGCCCGACGACGTCATGCCCTTCCTCCGTAACGTCACCCGGGGTCGGGACGTCTCCGACGAGCGCCTGGCCGTCGTGGCCGAGCAGTACGCCCTCTTCGGCGGGCGGTCGCCCCTGAACGACCAGTGCCGGGATCTGCTGGCTGCACTTCGCCCCGAGCTCGACGACCACGGCATCGACCTGCCCCTGTACTGGGGCAACCGGAACTGGGACCCCTACCTGGCCGACACGGTGGCGGCCATGGCGGCCGACGGGGTGACCGACGCCCTCGTGTTCGCCACCTCGGCCTTCGGCACCTATTCCGGCTGCCGCCAGTACCGGGAGGACATGGAACGGGCGGCGGCCGCGGTCGACAGCCAGGGCGGCCCCGCCGCCCCCCGATTGTCGAAGCTCCGGCTGTTCTACAACCACCCGGGCTTCGTGGAGGCGGCGGCCGACCGGCTGGTCACCGCCGTCGGCGGCACCCCGCCCGGGGCCGCCGACCGGATCGTCTTCACCGCCCACTCCATCCCCCGCTCGATGGCCGCCGGCTGCTCCTACGAGGAGCAGCTGCACGAGGCGGCCCGCCTCGTGCTCGGGGCCGCCGGCTGGGGCGACGTGGAGCACGACGTGGTCTTCCAGAGTCGCAGCGGCCCACCCCAGGTGCCGTGGCTCGAGCCCGACGTCAACGACCACCTCCGGGCGCTGGCCGCTGCCGGGACGGAGCGCGTGGTGCTGGTACCGATCGGGTTCGTATCGGACCACATGGAGGTCGTGTTCGACCTCGACACCCAGGCCCGGGCCACGGCCGACGAGCTCGGCCTGGAGCTGGTGCGGGTACCCACGGTGGGAACCCATCCCCGGTTCGTGGCCGGTATCCGGGAGCTGATCGAGGAGCGCCTGCGCCCCGCCACCGCCCCCCGCCTGGCCCTGGGCGCCGACGGCCCCTGGCCCGACGAATGCCCCGCCGGCCACTGCCCCGCCCCCTCCGGCCGCCCGCCCCGGCCCGCCGACCAGGCCCGACCCGCCGAGTAGGCCTTACCCGCCGACCAGGCCCTACCCGCCGACTAGGCCTTACCCGCCCGCCCGCTGGGTGGCCCGCTCGATCCGGGTCACGGTTCGAACCATGCCGCGAACCGTGCGCCCGGCGCTCGGACCGCGTACACGCTTCGAACTGTGTCGCGATCCGAGCGGCGGCGCGCCGGACCTCAGAACGTGAGGACCGCCCGGCCGGCGATGCGGCCCTGCTCCAGATCGTGGACGGCGTCGTTGATGCCGTCGATGGGGTAGCGGGCCGTCACCAGCGAAGCCAGGTCGAGCTGGCCGTTGGCCTGCCAGTCGAGGAACCGGGGGAAGTCCTCGCCCGGCGAGCAGCTGCCCCCGAGACTGCACCGGTAGCTCCGCTCGCCGATGAACATCAGCCGGCTGTCGAGCTCGATCGGCGTCTGGGGCACGCCCACCAGCACGGCGGTGCCGCCCCGGGTGAGCCCGAACTCGCCGGCCCGCACGACTTCGGAGATCTGGCGCATGGTCGCCGGCACCCCGATGCAGTCGAAGGCGTAGTCGACGCCCTCCAGCGGGTTGCGCAGGATGTCGAACCGGCCGTCCTGACGGGTCATGGCCCGGATGGTGGCCACGGCGTCGACCTTGCCGGCGTTGACGCCATGGGTGGCCCCGAACCGCTTGGCGAAGTCGAGCTTCTCGTCGTCGAGGTCGACGGCGATGATCGGATCGGCCCCGCACGCCTTGGCCGCCGCCACCGCGCTGAGCCCCACGCCGCCCACGCCGAAGATGGCCACGCTGTCGCCCGGCTGGACCTGGGCCGTGTGGAGCACGGCCCCGGCTCCGGTGATCACGGCGCAGCCGATGATGGCGGTCGACTCCCGGTCGATGCCGTCGGGCACCTTCACCACGAACATCTCGTCGGCCACGGTGTGGGTGGCCCAGGTGAACACGTTGAGGGTGGCGGCCCGGCGGCCGTCGGGGAGCTCGAGCTGGAGGGCGGCGCCCTGGCGGCGCGCCGTCCGTTCGTCCTTGGGCACCCAGGTCACCATCACCGTGTCGCCCACGGCCAGGTCCTCCACCGCCGAGCCGACGGCCAGCACCCGGCCCGTCGACTCGTGGCCCAGGATGGCCGGCGCCGTGCGGGGGTTGTGGATCGTGTGCAGCTGGCTGTGGCACACGCCGGAGGCGAACTGCTCCACCACCACCTGATGGGGGCCGGGATCGGGAAGTTCGAGGTCGACGACCTCCAGCGGCTCCCCCTGTTCCTGGGGCACGACGACGACTCGGGCTGGCGTGGGCATGGCGGCCTCTTCTCTCGGCTTCTCGGGGCTCATCTCGACTTGGTCACGGGCGGCCGGGTGGCGCCCGGTTCGCTCCGCCCATCATGTCCGAGCGGCTCCCGATGACGCCAAGGAGCTCGCTCGATCCGCGACACGGTTCGAAGCGGGTACGCGATCCGAGCGGTGGGCGCGCAGCACGCGACGCGGTTGGAACTGTGTCGCGGTGGGTGCGGCGCTCAGGCCAGGGTGAGGCGGCGGACCGAGCCGTCGCCGTCGCAGCCCACCAGCACCCCGTCGCCGTCGCTGTGCAGCGGGGTGAAGGCGTGGGGCGCCCGGGCCCCCTCCACGGCCAGGCCGATGGGGGCACCGGTCACGAGGTCCCGGCGCTGACCCGAGACCGGGTCGAGGCCCACCACGGCCCGCCGGGACGGGTCTGCCACCACCACCGTGACGGCCCCGCCCCCGGCGGGGATCACGGCGACGCCCTGCGGGGTGCCGAAGCCGTCGTGGCGGGCGGTCACCGAACCGTCCCGCACGGCGCACACCGCCCCGGCGGCGCTGGTGACCCACAGGGTGCCGTCGGCCGCCTCGGCCACCGACTGGGGCCGGTCGAGCCCGGTGACCACCGGCTCCATACCTCCCTCGCCGTCGATCCGGCTCACGCGACCCGCCTTGGACTCGACCAGCCAGGCTCCGCCCCCGGCCGCCGACACCAGGGCCGTGGCCCCTTCCAGCCGGCCGGCCACCGAGTCGAGCCGCCCGTCGGGCCGGCGCCGCAGCACCTGGCCCCGGGCCAGCAGCACCAGAGGATCGCTCCCGACGTGGGCCACATCGACGGCCATGGCCGGCAGATCGGCCAGGAGGCTCATGATCACGGTGGACTCGCCGGCCGGGCTGGTGCGGTTGACGGCCAGGGCGTCGGCGCTGAGCAGGGAGCCGTCGGCCATCCGGTCGAGGCCGAACGGCCCCACCAGACCCGAGGGCGACAGCACCCGCTCCACCCCGCCCGTCACCTCGGCCACCCGGCCGTCGGTGAAGTGCGAGACGAACAGCCGGCCGTCGGCGGCGATGGCGAAGTTGTCGATGCCGGGGTTGACCTGGATGACGGTCTCCCGGGCCCCGGAGGCCAGGTCGATCCGGGTGAGGCGGCCGCTCCCGCCCTCGCTGGTGAGGAGCCGCCCCTGAGCGTCGAACTTCACCGCCGTGGGCGTGGCCAGGTCGGTGATGCGACGCTCCAGCGTCCGGCGGTCGAGGTCGTAGCGCCAGATCTCGCCCACCAGCACCTGCGGGAACCACAGGGCGCCATCGGGCCCCATGGCGAAGGCGTTGGGCATCGCCAGGTCGTCGGCCAGGACCACCGGGTCCCTCTCCCCCGCCGGGTCGAGCTCCAGCAGGCGGCCACCGGGGCGGAACTCGTCGGCGAACAGGCGGCGGCGGTCGTGGCTGACCGTCATCCCGTTGACCCCGGGCAGGTCGTCCCGCAGGGTGCGGTAGGTGCCGTCGGGCTGGCGGGCCGAGACCGTGGCGTTCATGGGCTCGGTGGCGAAGAACGTGCCGTCGACCCCGAAGGCCCCGTCGTCGGGGGCGGCGATGCCCCCGCCCAGCGCGGCGAAGGCCGTGTGCTCACCCGAGTCGACGTCGATGGCGGTGACCTGGGAGCCGAACACCTGGGTGACCATCAGGCGGCCGTCGGGCGACCACACGATCCCGTTGGCCCCGCCCAGGCGGGCCGGGGCCACGACGGTGTCGAACCGGCACCCGCGGGCCACGGTCACCGGGTCGCTGACATAGGTGGTCCAACGGTCGCTCATCAACAGGTCCCCTTCGGTCGATCGCCCCCCCCGGGGCCGCAGCCTAGGCGGCGTGGCGGCCGGGGCTGAATGCCGGGCGCAGATTGAGGTACCGTCTGGGGTGAGGACCAGACCCGAGGGGGTGGCGGCCACACCATGAGCGGACCCGGGAGGCGACCGGACGGCGAGGGCGAGGCCGACGTGCGCTGCACGGCGCTGGACAGCCGCGACGACTGGGCCGCCCTCGTGGTCACCCCGCCCTGTGACTGCCCCCGGTGCCGGGGCGAGGCGGTCTACCGGCCGGTCCCCGTCGACGACGGTTGGCTCCGCATGAGCGGCACCACCCAGCGCCTACGGGTGGCCCGCTTCGAGCTGGGCGACACCGGGCGGGCCGTTCTGGGCTGAGGGCCGCCGCTCCCGGCCGATCACGACGGGGCGGCCTGCGCCAGGAGCCCGGCGTCGTGGGCGGCACCGTCGAGCCCGAACAGGGTGCCGGCGGCCTGGTGGGCCCGCAGGAGCCGCTCGCCGGCCTCGAACCCGGCCAGCAGCGCCGACTTGGCCAGGACCTCGGCCCACCAGGCGGCGCCGGTGGCCACCACGACCGTGCCCACGGCGGAGACCGACGGGGCTCCCGTGGTGGGATCGAGGAGATGGTGGCGGTCGCCCTGACCGGTCGACCACCGCCGCTGCAGCTGGCTGCTGGTGGCCACGCCACCGTCGGCGAACCCGAAGCGGAACAGGTCGCGCCCGCGCTGGGCGGGGTCGTCGATGGCCACGGCCCAGGTCGGGCCGCCGTCGGGATGCTCGCCGGTGACCCGCAGGTCGCCGCCCAGCTCCACCATGGCCCCCTCCGCCCCTCGCATCATCAGCTCGGTGGCGACCATGTCGGCGGCCAGTCCCTTGCCGATGCCTCCCGGGTCGAAGGCCACACCGGGCGGCAGCGCCACCAGGTTCACCCCCGCCTCGAGGGAGATGTCGCCGCAGCGAGACCACCGCTGGCCGGGGCCGGAAGCCTCCGGGGCCGGCAGCGGCGGCACCGTGGCGTCGGCCGGGGGTAGCCGCCCGTAGCTGCGGTCGTAGCCCTCGGCCACCAACTCGCCGAGCATCGTCGGATCGAACCAGCCGTCGGTCGCCGACCAGGCCTCGACCGCATGGTGGATCAGGGTGAAGGTGTCGGCCGACACGATCGTGGGCACGCCGCCGGCCCGGTTGAGGGCGCAGATCTCGCTGTCGGGCAGGAAGCGGCTCCAGCGGGCCTCCAGTCCCTCGAGGCGGCGCTGGGCCCACACCGTCAGCTTGTCGGCGTCGGGTCCGGTGACGACCACCCGGGCCCGGTTGCCCATCACGTGGAAGGTCACGTCGTCGTGCATGCGATCGCTCCTCGTTTCGCTCCGTGCCGGCCGACGGCCGGGGCGGGTCCGCCGACCCGCCCCGACCGCACGGTGATCAGGCGCCGCTGGGAGCCGACTTGGCCGGAGCCGTGGTCGATTCCGACACCGACGGGGTGATCGTGCCACCCGACGGCGAGACGAACGAGGCCACCGGGGCGCCGTTGGTCATCGTCACCGTGAAGTCGCTCTCACCCGAGGCGTCCTGGATGAGGACCACGACCTTGGCTCCGGTCCTGGTCTTGGCGTACCACTGGTAGCCGGGGGTGTTGATGGCCCAGTAGGTGAGCACGCCGTTGTTCAGCTCCACCGTGAACGTCCCGGCGGGGGTCGTGTAGGTGAGGTACCTGGCCGCCGGAGCCGGCGGCAGGGTGCTGGGCGGCACCGTGGTGGGCGGCTGGGTGGGAGGCATCGTCGGGGGCGTGGTGGGCTGGGTGCCGCCGCTGCCCGGAGTGGACGGCGGCGGGGCCACGGTCACCGTGGGCCCGGTGGCGGTGGTGGTCGGGGCCATGGTCGGCGTCGGCCCCGGGGCGGGCGTGACGGGACGAGCGGCCGCCGTGCACCGGCCGAGGTCGGCCTCCACCGTCAGGCGACCCCTGCGCTCTCCGTTCAGACGGAACGAGACCTTGCCCCGGTTGTCGAACACCACATCGACGCCCTTCTTGCGGCTATCGAGGTGGTTGGCGGGGCCGGTAACGGTGTTGATCGCCAGTTTCCCGGCCTCCACCGCATAGCGGATCTCGAACTTCTCGCCGTTGCAGAATTCACCCGACCAGGCCCGCTCCCCTCCAGAGCTGATGGCGGCGTCGGATCGGTCCCGCTCCCCCCGCTCGCCGTCGGCCAGGGCCGGAGCCACCGTCCACGCCATGAACAGGGAGAATAAGCCCGCGACAAGCAGGGCGAATTTCTTGATGGACATGAAAGTACAACCTCGCAGTTAGTTGACGTCTGCCCCGCGCGGAGAGCGCGACATTCAACAACCGACGCTCGGCGCGCTTGGGTCACGCGCACCGAACCAACGGTTGGATTCGCTCTCCTTCGATGGGCTAGACGACGCCGACCGCCGCGAGGGTTTGGACAAATCCGGGAAATTTTCCCTATGCCCTGTTCTCCCTGCTCAGTCGAACGAGATGATGCACCGCCCCCGGGTGCCGCCGGCCTCGAGGCGCCGATGGGTCTCGGCCGCCTGCTCCGCCGGGTACACCTCGGCCACCCGGAGGGTCAGGGCGCCGCCTTCGGCCTGACGGCCGAGCCGGTCGAGCTTGGCCTGCTCCCGGGCGTAGTCGCGCACGAACGTGGCGGTGAACCCGATGCCCCGGACGCCGCCCTCGGGCCCGGTCCAGCCCCGGACCGAGGTGAACGACCCTCCGTCCCGCACGGCGTCGACCACCAGGTGGTTCTGCACCGACCCGTCGGCCAGCCCGTCCACCCCACCGGGGAACCGCCGGCGGATCTCGGCCGCCACGTCGTCGCCCCGGGGCACCACGATGTCGGCCCCCAGGGACTCGACGAGCTGGCGGTCGGCCTCGGAGGCGTCGGCGATCACCGTCAGACCGTCGGCCTTGGCCAGTTGCACCACGTACCCGCCATAGGCGCCCGCCGCCCCCGTCACGGCCAGGACCTGCCCGGGGGCCAGGGCCAGCAGGTCGAGCGAGAGGCGGGCCGTGAGACCGTTCATGGGGAGGGTGGCGGCCTCGGCGTGGGACGACCCGGCGGGGGCCCGGGCCACCGAGGCGGCCGGCACCACCAGGCTCTCCCGATAGGCGCCGTGGGCCCCCTTGGGCAGCACGATGGCCATGGCCCGGTCACCCACCTGAAGATCGGTGACGGCGCCGGGGCCGATCTCGTCGACCACCCCGGCGGCATCCATGCCCGGCACGTAGGGCGGCGGGTCGACCTTCTGCTGCTCGGCCCGCGACCCGTTGCGGGCCAGGGTGTCGGTGGGGTTCACGGCAGCGGCGTACACCCGCAGCCGGATCTGCCCCTCCCCGGCGTGCTCCTCCGGCACGTCCACCACCTGCAGGGCCTCCGGCCCTCCGTACTCGATCACCCCGACTGCTCGCATTGGCGCGACGCTAGCTGCTGGCTCGCCGGCCAGGGGATCCCGGTGCCGGCCGGCGGCCGGTGGTGGACCTCAGACCACCCGGGCGGATCGGAACTCGGCGATCTCCTCGTCGCTGTAGCCGAGCGAGGCGAGGATCTCGTCGGTGTGCTCGCCCAGCATCGGTGCCCGCCGGTCGATCACCCCGGGCGAGCCCGACATGACGACGGGGAAGCCGGCGACGGGCACCGGCTTGGGCGCACCCGGGTACTCGGTCGGGTTGAACACCCCGATCTGGTTCACATGCGGCTCGTCCAGGGCCTGCTGGGGCGAGTAGACGGGCCCGCCCGGCACCTTCAGGGTCTCCATCGCCGCCAGCACCTCGGCCGTGGTGCGACTGGCGCACCACTGGCCCATGATCTCCGACAGCGCGGCGCCGTTGTCGCCCCGGGCCAGGTCGTCCTTGAACCGCTCGTCGTGGACGAGCTCGGGGCGGCCGACGAGCTGGGCCCAGCGCTCGAACTGGTAGGGGCCGATCACGGCCACCAGCACCCAGCCGTCGCTGGTCTTGAACGTGTCGGACGGGCCGGCGGTCTGGCCCCGGTTGTGGGTCGACACCCGGTCCACCCCGAGCAGATCCTGCTCGATCAGCGTCGGGCCCATCCAGGTGAGCGCCGTGCGCAGCAGGGCGCCTTCGATGAACTGACCCTCCCCGGTCTGGTCCCGGTGCATCAGCGCCGCCATGGTGGCGAAGGCCGACAGGGTGGCGGTCGAGAAGTCGACGTAGGGCGCCGTGGCCCGGCTCGGCTCACCCGGGGGGCCCGACAGGTAGATGTTGCCCGAGGCGGCCTGGGCCAGCCCGTCGAAGCCGACCTTGCTGCTCCAGTCGCCGCCGGAAGCGAAGGCGGTGACCGTCGTGAGGATGATGTCGGGCTTGATCGCCTTCAGCGTCTCGTAGTCGAGCCCCATCGTCACCAGCGTCTCGGGCGGGAGGTTGGCGATCACGACATCGGCCGTGCCGACGAGGCGGGCGACGACCTCGCGGCCCTCCGGCTTGACCGGGTTGAGCGTGAGGCAGCGCTTGTTCCGGTTGCACTGCAGGAACATGGCCCCGACGCCGTCGGACGTGACCGGGGCCACCCAGCGGTCCTCCCCGCCATCGACCCGCTCGACCCGGATCACATCGGCCCCCATGTCGCCGAGCAGCGCCCCGCACCACGGACCGGCGATGTACCGACCGAAGTCGACGACCCGGATCCCAGACAACACGCCCATCGGTCACTCCTTGCTCGCTTGGCGGCCCCCCGCCGACACTCCACCGTAGTTCCCGGCCGGCGAGCTCGCCGCTTCGCCGGTCCGGCCGACCGGGGGCCCGCCGGCGATCAGGGTCCGCACGGGATCGGAACCCCGGAGGGCGGCCCTCCCGACGGGTCGCCCTACACGCCGTGGAGGTCGAGATCCTGTGACCGGCGCCAGTCCCGGATGATCTCGCCCATGGGGGTGGAGGGCGGTGCGGCGGTGAACGGCCACAACTCCATGGCGATCCGCTTCCAGTTGGCGGTCGCCTGCAACCGGGCGAACAGCCCGATGAGCCCCAGCGTGATCCGCTGCACGACCACGAACGACGGCGGCACGTTCAGGTACCGCATCAGCTCCTTGTAGGGGCCGTTCGTGTCGAACAGGTGGGCCACGCCACCAGCGGCGTACTCCTCGTCCAGGGTCACCGGGCCGTCGGTCATCACGTAGCGGTAGTAGTACGAGAAGTACTCGTTGACGGTGGCATCGTCGAACGGGGCGTTGCGGGCCAGGATGCCGGCGTTCTCCACCACCCGGCGGAAGGCGGCGTGGTCGCCGGTGATCACCATCTGTTTGATCAGGTCCTCGAACAGCACGGTCTCGGCTGCGTCGAACCGCTTGACCAGGCCGAAGTCGAGGAAGGTGACCTTGCCCCCCGGGTTGAACAGGTAGTTCCCCGGGTGGGGGTCGCCGTTGAAGGCATGGAGCCGGTAGATGGCTCCGAACGAGAACCGGAACAGGGTCTCGGCCGCCAGGTTGCGCTCCGGCTCGGACCACCCCACCACCTCGCCGAAGCGGCTGCCGGTGGCCAGGTCGGTGGTGAGGATGCGCCCGGTCGACAGCTCGTCGACCACGCCCGGCACCGAGACAAACGGATGGCCGGCCACGTAGCGGTGGAACAGCCGCTGGTTGTCGGCCTCCCGGCGGTAGTCGAGCTCCTCCAGCAACCGGGCCCGGATCTCCCCCACGATGGGGTCGGGATCCACTCCGGGGAACATGGTGGCCAGTGCCCCGAAGATCCAGCCGGCGTTGCGGAGGTCCGAGGCCACGGCCTCGGCCACCCCGGGGTACTGGATCTTCACCGCCACCGCCCGCCCGTCCCGGGTGATGGCCCGGTGGACCTGCCCGATGGAGGCCGATGCGATCGGCACCTCGTCCCAGGTGTCGAACAGCTGGTGGGGCCACCGTCCCAGCTCGTCGTGGATCTGGCGGGCGGCCAGCTCGGGAGTCATGGGCGGGGCATCGTGCTGGAGCGAGGCCATCGTGGACCGGACGGTCTCGGGCAGCCCGGTGTCGAGGTACGACGCCATCTGCCCGATCTTCATCATGGCGCCCTTCATGTTGCCCAGCTCGTTGGTGACGTCCTGCGCCGTACGGATCTGGAACGTCGTGTCGAGCTCGGTGGCCCGCTCGGCCGAGGCGAACGTGCGACGGGCCTTGTACAGGGCGTAACGGCCCCCGCCCCGCATGCCGAGACGGGCCAGGCGAAGGTTGCGGGTGGCCAGGCGGTGGCTGCTCACCGGCCGCCCGTCGGATCGCCGGTTCCGGCCCGCGGCCAGCACCGCCCCGGCTACGGCGGCCGATGCCGCTCCTGCGACCAGGACCTTCTTCCTCGACACCATCGGTGATCAGAGTAGGCACCGCGACAGCCCGCGCCTCGGCCGGCGGCCCGGTGGAGGCAGGTAGTCTGTCACCCCTTACCTGCCACCCGTGCCGGCCCGGGCCTCTGTCCGGTCGGCGGTTCCGGGACCGGACTACGATGGCGCCGTGGCCCCCTCCCCTGGCGGTTCCGCCGCCTCCCGCCTGCGCCGCCACCGGCCGGCCGGTCCGGCCGGCCCCCGCGTCCGGCCGCTGTCCAGCGCCGAGATCGCCTCCTACGACCACCTGGCCCCCGATCTGGCCGCCCGGGTGCGGGTGGTGCGCCTACCCGTCATCCCCGGGCGCTACGTCGGCATCACCCTGGGCCGGTTCGTGTGCCTCGACCGGGACCTTCCGCCCAACGGAGCCAGCCACCTCCTGGCCCACGAGCTCACCCACGCCCGGCAGTGGGCGGAGCTGGGGGTGGTGGGGTTCCTGGCCCGCTACCTGGGCGGGTTCGGGCGGGGTGTGGCCCGTCACCGGCGGTGGCATCCGGCCTACCGGGACATCGCGCTGGAGCAGGAGGCCCGGGCCCAGGCCGACGCCTGGTGGCAGCGGCGGGGCGGCACCGGCGCCGGCGGCCACCGCGGGCCCCAGCCGCCCGCCCGCTGACCCGGAACGGGCTGTGAGGGGCGGGCGGCCCCCGGCCGCTGGCGACCGGTAGGCTCGCCCCGTGCGCCGGATGGTCCTCACCCTCGTCATCGCCCTGCTGCTGTGCCTGGCGGCGGCCCCTGGGGCCGGGCCGATGGCCCTCGCCCCGGCGGCAGCCCAGTCCGCTCCCCCGCCCAGCCAGATCGCCGAGCAGATCGACACCAGCGGCCGGTACCTCCAGTTCGACGCCACTGCGGCCGAGGACCAGGCCATCGCCGCCGCCAACGAGCGGGGGGTGGCCTTCGTCTGGCTCGACACCGACGACGAAGCCGAGCGGGTGGCGACCGACGTGGGCGACGAGCTGTTCACCCGCCCCGCCCGCTACTCCACGGTGCTGGTGCTGACCGGTGCCGGCCTGGGTGCCCGGTCCGACACGGTGGGGTCCAGCGCGATCGACGACGCCCTCGACGCCAGCTTCACCAGCTTCCAGAACGGCGCCGTGGCCGACGGGCTCGACGAGTTCGTGGCCAGCCTGGCCGGCGAGCAGAGCCCCCGCACCTCGGTCGCTCCGTCGGAGTCCGCCACCGACAGCGGCGGAAGTGGAGGGGGCGGCGGCGGCTCGACCCTGCTGGTCGTGCTGGGCGTCCTCGTGGTGGGCGGCGGCGGGCTCCTCCTGGCCCGTTCGATGGGCCGCAAGCGCAAGGCCCGCCAGCTGGCGGCGGCCGAGTTGGAGGCCGACCGGGCCGAGATCAAGGAGCAGCTGCGGGACAACGCCGACCGGGTGCTCCAGCTGGGCGACCGGGTCATCGCCTCCAAGGACGACGACCTGATCACCAGCTACGAGCAGGCCAGCGCCGCCTACCAGGACGTCAGCCTGGCCATCGACGGGGCCACGACGGCCGAGCAGGTCGACGCCCTCGACGACAAGATCGACCACGCCGAATGGCAGCTCCAGTCGATCGAGGCCAGGCTCGACGGCCGTCCGGCCCCGCCGCCCCCGGCCCCGGACAGCGAGCACGCCGATGCCGGGTCTCCGCCTCCTCCGGGCGGGCCCAACCCGCCCGGCCCCGGCCCCGGCACCCCCGCTCCCCCGTCGTCGTCCGTTACCGGCGACGGCCCGGCGCTGGGCCCCGACGACTCCATCTTCGGCGGTCGGAGCGGCCCGGCCATCCCGGCGCCGTCCCGACGCCGGGGCGGCGGAGGCCTCGGCGGCCTGGGTGGGGGCCGGGGCGGTCTGGGCGGCGTCCTGGGCAGCATCGTGCTCGGCGGGCTGGCCCGGGGCGGTGGGGGCCTCGGTGGGCTGCCCACCTCGCGCCGCAGCCAGCGGCGCCGCACCACGGGCTCCGGCGGATTCGGAGGATCGACGGCAGGCGGTCTCGGCGGCGGGGTGCTGAGGCCGGGCGGATCGGGGGGCTCGGGACGTTCGGGGGGCGGATCGGGCGGCCGCAGCTTCGGCCGACGCTCCTCCGGCGGCTCGGGCGGGCGACGGTTCTGAGCCGGGCGCGAACCCGCACGTCAGGTCCACCATCCCCGTGACTGTCACACCCTTCGGTCATGATCTCGGAATGGCTGAGCTGCCTCCACATCTGTCGCCCTCGTCGGCCAGCCTGTTCGACCAGTGCCCCCGGCGCTGGCGCTTCAAGTACGTCGACCGGCAGCCCGAGCCGTCGGGCCAGGCCGCCTTGGTGGGATCGTTCGCCCACAGGGTGCTCGAGCTGACCTGCGGGCTGCCGGCCGCCTATCGCACCCTGGACCAGGCCAAGGCGCTGGCCAAACAGCTGTGGCCCGAGGTCGAGGCCGATCCCGACTACCAGGCCCTGGAGTTGGGCGAGGAGGCCGCCCGGGCCTTCCGGTGGCAGGGCTGGCTGGCCATCACCGGGCTGTGGGCCCTGGAAGACCCGGCCCAGGTTGATGTGGTGTCCACCGAGCAGAAGGTGAAGGCATCGCTGGCCGGCGTCCCCTTCGTGGGCGTGATCGACCGGGTGGACCGCCAGGGTGACCATCTGGTGGTCAGCGACTACAAGTCGGGCTCGCTGCCCGGCGCCCGGTACCGCCAGGGCCGCCTCCAGCAGGTGATGCTGTACGCCGCGGCGCTGGCCGCCACCGGCACCGAGCAGCCTCATCGGGCCCGGCTGCTCTACCTGGGGCAGCGCATCCTCAACGTGGCCGTCACCGAGCGGCGGATGGAGGAGGCGGCCGGCCAGCTGGCCACCACGTGGAACGCCGTCACCTCGGCCTGCGTGGGGGAGACGTTCGACGCCAAGCCCGGTGTGCTGTGCGGCTGGTGCCCCTTCGTCGACCAGTGCCCCGAGGGCCGCCGGGAGCTGGAGCGGCGGGCCGAGGCCGGCACCTTGCCGGCCCACGCCCCGGCCGCCGCCACCGTTCTGGCCGCCACCGCCGCCTAGTCCACCACGCCTAGGCCACCACCTCGGCCGGCCCGGCCTACAACAGTGAGGCGAACAGCGCTTCGCCGTCGACGGGGTGCCCCTTCTGGGTGAACCACTGGGCCACGTTGGTGACGTCGCGGTGCAAGAAGTTGAGGCCCTGGGGGTTGGCCGCCAGGTCGAGGGCCTGGGGGAAGTCGATGAACCACAGCTCCCCCTCCCACCACAGCAGGTTGTAGGCGGAGAGGTCGCCGTGGACCCAGCCCTCCCCCACCATCAGGGCCAAGCCGGCCTCCAGCTGGCGGGCGGCCTCGGCCAGCTCGTCGGGGCCGAGGTGGGCCCGGGCCAGTTGAGGGGCCGCCCCGTCGGGGCCGCCCACGTACTCCAGCACGAAGGTGTCCTCGGCGTAGGAGACGGGATAGGGCACGCGGAGACCGGCCTCCCATAGTGCGGTCATCACCCGGTGCTCGTGACCTGTCCAGCGGTCCTGCATGAGCCGCCGGCCGTAGCCCGACATCCGCTCCACCGCCCGCCGGTCCCGGCTCTTGCGGAACTGGCGGCCCTCCCGGTACTGCACGTCGTGGCGGAAGGCGGAGGCCCGCTCGATGCCGAGCGCCTCCAACTCGCCCTTGGCCGACACGGTTCGGGGCACGTAGCGCTTCTGGACGAGCAGGCAGGTGCTGCCGTCGGCGCCGGTGCGACGGATGAGGTCGATCTGGGCCTCCTTGCCCGGGCGGAGAAGGCCCAGGGGCTCGTCGAGAAACGGTTCGGGGACCAGCCAGGCCGGCTGGTTGACGGTTGACATGACGGGGTGACTCCGGCGTTCGCAGTGGCAACAGGAGCGGCCCGGGGGCCGCGGACCCGGTCGCTCGCCGGCTGCAGAGCGGTGCTCGTCGCTACGACCAGGGGCGGGAGGCCCGAGGGAGCGGTACACCGCGAACCGGCGGTCAGGCCCCTTCGGAGGCGCGACCGGAGGTGGCGTCGACGACAGCTGCAGCCATGGAACGCACACCTCCTCTCCCCGGTCCGGGGCTCGATCGGCTCACCGTAGGCGCTGCCGCCCGCCCTGTCGCCCGAATTTCGGCATCTGATGCCCCACACCGCCGCCGGTGGCGGCCGGGAGCATCAGATCGGGGGTTGACGGAGAAGCCCGGCCACCGTGGCGACAGCGGCCGGGAGGTCGTCCACCTCACGTTCCACCGCCCCGCCGTCGGCGCGCAGGAACAGGAACCGGCAGGCGGCCACCGGGCGGCCGGTCACCTCCTGCAGGGCCAGGGCGTAGGCCGCGCCCTGCCAGCGGTGGTGGGCCATCCGCCGCTCCACCTCGGCCTCCGGCACCCGGTCTGTCTTGTAGTCGACCACCACCAGTGCGCCGTCGTCGGTCTCGTAGCACAGGTCGATGAAGCCTTCGAGCAGGGCGTCGCCCACCGGGGCGGCCACATACAGCTCCCGCCACACCCGTCGGGCGGCCGCTGCGGCCACGATGGCCGGGGCCGACAAGGCCGAGGCGGCCAGGGTGGCCACCTCCCGGGCGTCGTCGGGAACGCCGGCCTGGGCCGCGGCCCGGCCGCCAGCGGCACCAGGTCGGCCGGGGTGGCGGTCAGCGCCGCCTCCTCCAGCGTGGCGTGCACGGCGGAGCCGATGGCGGTGGACGCCCGGCGTCCGGCCGGCGGGCCGACGTCGTCGCCGCTCTCGGCCAGCTCGTCGGCCGCGGCCGGCGGGCCGCCGTCGGCGATCTCATACCCCGGGCCGTCACCGGTGACGGCCGGGGGTGCGACATGGGGGGCGAGCGTCTCGGCCACCCGGGTGGCCGACCAGGTGGCGGCCCGGCGGTTGCCGTCGAGCAGCCGGTCCTGCTCCTCGGCCCAGATCCGGCGCGTCTCGCTCCACGACCCGGCCGACAAGCGGAGCTGGGTGGGAGGCTCCACCCGGTATCGCTCGTCGCCCCGGCGCTCGAAGGGCCGCCACAGCTCCTCGCACCCCTGGAGCGCGGCCCACGTGCGCTGGCCGCTGCTCTGGAGCCCCTCCCGATGGTGGGCCGACAGCACCAGCAGGTCCCGGGCCCGGGTGGCGGCCACGTAGTGGAGCCGCACCCGCTCATGGCGATCGAGCACCTCCTCCACCGAAGCGTGCACGTCGAACCCGGCCGTCGTCCGGTCCTTGCCCACCTTCACCTCCGGCGGCCGCCCCGGCGGGAACAGCACCTGGGGCCCGGCCCCCCGGTTGGCGTCGCGGGTGGGAGCCCCGGCCACCACCACCATCGGGAACTCGAGACCCTTGGAGCCGTGGATGGTAAGCACCCGCACGGCGTCGTCGTCGGGTTCGGCCGGGATGGGCTCGGTGACCCGGGCCAGGTCGCTGGACTGGACCTCGACCCAGGCCACGAAGTCCAGCAGGTCGCCGCCCCGGGTGGCGGTGAACTCCCGGGCCTGCTCGGCCAGGAAGCGATAGCGGCGCCAGCGGTCCCGGGGGCGGGGTTCGGCCAGGGCCGCCTCCCGCAGCCGCCGCTCCCGCACGATCCGCTCGATCACAGCCGACGGTTCCATCCACCACCGGTCGAGGTGCCAGCGGGCCAGCTCGGCCAGGGCCGCCGCCACCGGATGATCCGCCGGCGCACCCGGGGGTGGCGGCTGCAGGTAATCGAACGAGGCGCCGGCCAGATGCCACGACAGCAACTCGTCGTCGCCCAGGGCGAACAGGCCCGACCGGAGGGCGGCCACCACGTCGATGGCGCTGCCCGGGTCCACCACGGCCCGCACCCCGGCCAGGACGTCGCGCACCTCCTGGGTGGCGTAGACCAGCGAGCTGGTCTCGGGCCGGAACGGGATGTTGGCCGCCCCGAAGGCCGCCTCCAACGCCGGCAGCGACAGGCGGGAGGGGATGAGCACGGCGATGTCCTGCAGGCGCACCGGCCGCCACTGGCCTTCACGCTCGCACCGCCACCCCTCGTCCATGGCCCGGCAGATCACGGCGGCCACGTCGGCCGCTTCCAGCTCCCGGATCTCGCCCACCGGCACCGTGCGGGGGTGGGGGCCGCCGACCACCAGCACCGGCGGCCCGGCGGCGTCGGCGTCGGGACTGCGGACCGCTCCCAGAGGGGTGTAGCGGGGCTGGGCTCCCGGCTCGCCCTCACCGATGAGCTGCCCGAACAGGGCATTGACCAGGTCCACCACCCCGGGCACGGACCGGAAGTTGGTGGTGAGCCGCAACGGCTCGCTCACCAGGGCCGCCTCGGCCTCGGCGTAGACGGCCATGTCGGCCCGGCGGAACCGGTAGATCGACTGCTTGGGGTCGCCCACCACCACCAGGCGTCCGGGGCTGAGGGTGGCGGCCAGCTCGGGCCAGGCCTTCGTGCCCACCAGGCCGTCGGCTCCGATGAGCACGGCCAGCTCGATCTGGATGGGGTCGGTGTCCTGGAACTCGTCGAGCAGGATCCGGCTGTAGCGCTGGTGGAGATCCTCCCGCACCAGGGCGTTGCGCCGCAGGAGCTGGCGGGCCAGCACCAGCAGGTCGTGGAAGGCCAGCTCACCCCGCTGCTGGCGGTCCTCCACCCGACCCCGCACGAAGCCGGCCACCCGCACCACCAGCTCGCCGATCACCTCGTGGCGCCAGCGGGCCACGTCGTCCGCCACCGACTCCTGGGTGTCGGCCACCCGGCGGCGCACCTCGTCGACGTCGAGCCGCACCCAGCTCGCCTTGCGCCCGACGTTGCGGCGGGGCCACCGGACCTGGTCGAGCCATCGGAGCTGGGTGATGGCGTCGCGGCCCAGGGCGATGGCGGCCTCGTCGGCCAGGGCCGTGAGCTCGGCCGCCAGGTGATCGGTGCCGTCGAGGCAGTGCTCGACCAGCGACCCCAGGGCCACGATCCGCTCCACCACCGGCGCCGGCTCCAGCGGCGACAGGCCGGGGGCGGGAGCCAGGTTGTCGAGCAGGTCCCAGTTGTCGTCGAACCGGCGGGCCACGTCGGCGAAGTGGCGCAACTCCACCCCGAGGGCGGCCGCCCGCTCCAACAGGTCGAGGAGGTCGAGGTCGTCGCCCAGCTGGGCGGCGAAGGTCCGCCAGGCGTCCTGGAACTCGAGGAGCGAACCGATCTCGTCGGCCACGGCGAACCCCGGGGGCAGGCCGGCCTCCACCGGATGGTCGGCCAGGATGCGCAGGGCGAAGCCGTGCAGGGTGGTGAAGGCGGCGCTCTCCACCTGGCCGGCGGCGTTGAGCAGCTGGCGGTCGTTGCGGTCCGCCCCCTGACGTTCGAGCTCGTCCCGCACCCGGGTGCGCAGCTCCCGGGCCGCCGCCTCGGTGAAAGTGATGGCGGCGATCCGGCCCACCGGGGCGCCGTTGGCCACCAGGTTCACGATCCGCTCCACCAGGGAGCTGGTCTTACCGCTGCCGGCGCCGGCCTCCACGAACAGGGTGTCGCTGAGCGACGCCCGCACCCGGCGCCGGGCTTCGGCGTCTTCCAGGGGCACGGGCCCCCGCTCCGAGGTGAGGGTCACTGCCGGTCGTCCTTCGGTCGCAGCAGGATCTCGACCGGGGCCAGCGCCGGGTCGGGGCGCACGCTGTCCCATTCCCGTTGACGGTCGGTGGGACACACCCGGTCGAAGTCGCAGTAGCGGCAGTTCTCGTAGCTCACCCTCGGCCAGCCGATGGCGTCGCCGGGAACGCCGGGAAACAGGCCGCCGGAGATCCCGTCGAGGGCGGCGCCGACCATGGTGAGCAGCTCGGTCTCCAGCTCGTCCTCCAGCTCGATGGGCCGGAGATCGGCCTTGGACGTGAGCCAGTAGAGCGCGGTGCGGGGCCCCGCATAGCCGAGCTTCTCGGCCACCACCCGGGCGTAGAGCGGGAGCTGGAGGCGCCGGCCGCCCTTGAGCGGATCGTCCTTGATGCCGTCGAACGCCCGGCCCGAACCCCCCTTGTAGTCGATCACGAGCAGACCGCCGTCCTCGGTGGCGTCGACCCGGTCCACCCGGCCCCGCAGGCGCAGGGTGCGGCCGTCGGGCAGGGTGAGCACGGTGAGGTCGTCGTCGAAGCCGAACGCCAGCTCCACGTGGGACGGGGTGGACCGGCGGGCCGCCCGCATGGCGTCGTCGGTGGCCAGGAACTGCTCCATCTCCACCCGCAGCCGGCGTTCCAGGATGATCGTGCTCACTCGGCCCCCGGTGAGGCCCCGGCCCTGGGCTCCGGCCAGCTCCTCCACCAGCACCGCCAGCAGATGGGCCCGCCGGTCGGCCGACCACGGCTCGCCCGGCGCCGGCACCTCCCCCGACAGGATCGACTCGGCGATGAAGCGCTCCAGCACGGCGTGGGTGAGGTTCCCCCGGTCCAGCGGCGTGATCTCGTCGATCCGTTCGGGGCGCTCGTCGTCGGACAACCGCAGCACCCGCTCGAACAGGTACCGGCGGGGGCACCCGGCGTAGGTTTCGAGGGCGGTGGCCGACAACAGCCATTCCGTGGCGTCGATCACGCCGGCCGGCACCCGGCCCACGTGGGGATTGAGGTCTCCCCGGCGCCGGTTCAGGTTCCGGGTGAGGTTGCGGGACAGCACCGGATCGAGGTGGGCCAGCTCGTGGGTGTTGACCGGGTCGCCCCCGTCGACGTGGGTGATGAGATCCCGCAGGCCGGCGTCGGCCACCGACGCCGGGCGCCCATGGTCGGCCAGGCCCCGCCGGTGCGACTCGAGCACGGTGCGGCTGGCCACCAGCGGGTTCAGGACCCGGGGCCAGGACCGCGAGCGGATGCTGCGCATGTCGCCCCGGGCCGTCAGCAGGAGCGGGGCCTGGCGGGTGCCGGCCAGCACGGCGGCCACGGCCCGGACGTCGAGCTCGCCCACCGCCTCGGTGGGGGCCAACAGGCCCCGGGCCTCGGCCCGCAGGCGATCAGGCAGGAGCGAGTCTTCCCGAGGGGTGCGGGGGAACGACCCCTCGACCAGGCCGACCACGGCCACCCGTTCGAACGCCAGCCCGGCGGCCGAGCTCACGGGGGCCACCAGCACGCCCGTGCCGAGGGGCCGGCCCTGCATCCGGCGCTGCTCCAGCTGGGCCGACACCATGGAGGCGAAGCCGGCCAGGCCGGGGCGGGGCTGCAACGGCTCCAGGCGGGCCAGCTGGGCCAGAAGGTCCACCACGGCGGCCCGGGCCGTGCGCTCCTCGGCCGGCCAGGCACCGGCCTGGTCCGCCGGCAGGTAGCGGTCGAGCAGGGCCCGGGCCCATGCCCCCCACTGCTCCCACGTGACCGCCTCGGGATGGGGCCACAACCGCTCGCTCAGCTCGGCCACGAAGGCGGCCAGGCCGCGCACCAGCCCGGCCTCGGGCTCGGCGGTGTGGACCGCCATGTCCTCCAGCCGGGGCAGCCAGTGGGCGTGTTCCACGATCCCGGCCCGGCGCGACAGCCGGTCCCAGGCCGGCGCCGGCACCGGCGCCCCCTCGGCCGTGGTGACAGGACCGGTGGCCAGGAAGGCGACCACGGCGGTCCGGTCGAGACCGTCGGCGGCCAGGGCCAGCAGGCGGCCCAGGAGGCGGCCGGCCAACGACGACGACAGCGGCCGGTGCCCCGGGCCGCACCACGGCAGGCCGGCCCCCTCCAGATGCTCGTGGAGGAGGCTGGCGTAGGGGTCGGTGGCGGTGTAGAGCACGGCCATGGCGGCGAGGGGCGCACCGAGGGCGGCGTGGGCCACCAGATCACGGACCGCCGCCCGTACCTCGTCCTCCGGATCGGCCACCTCGAGCACCACCGCCTGGCCGGCGCCTCCGGCCGCCACGCCTTCGATCTGGATGCCCCAGGCGGCCAGCCGGTCGAGGTGGCGCCGGTCTACCCCGGGCTCGCCGGTGACGCCCACCACCACCGTGCAGTCGGCCCGACGGGCCAGGGCCGCCACCAGGCGCCCCTCGAAGGGGCGGGCCGGCTCGGGCAGGTGGAGCACGATCGGGCCTCGGGCGAACGGCGGCAGCGCCTCCAGCTCGGCCAGAGCCCGGTGGAGGAGCCGCTGGCGGGTCTCGGCCCGGCCGGTGCGTCCGTTCGCCCCCCGGATGACCCGAATGGCGTCGTTGGCCAGGCCGGAGCCGGCGAGCTGCATCCGCTCCAGCACGTCGTCGTCGAGGCCGTCGAGCTGGCGGTGGAGGGCGACGAGCCGCTCCTCGGTGGTTCGGTGGTCGGCCACCCGCCCGAACAGGCCGGGCTGGGCCGCCAGCTCGCCCCGGATGGCGGCCTGGATCTCCACCGGGTCGCCGACATGGCGGCCGTCGGCGATCAGGCCGGGCCCGGCCAGATCGTCGGCCAGCTGGTCGAGCGTCACCACGGCGACGTTGGCCACCCCACCGGCCCGGCGGCCCAGCGCCCGCCGCACCCCCACCGACACCAGCGGCCCGGAGCACACCACCAGGGCCGGGGCCAGCGGGTCCGCCCCCCGGCGATCGACCAGGATCCGGCCCAGCGTCTCGACCGCGGCCGAGCCGAACCCCGTGGTGGTGACGGTAGCCATCGCCCGATCAGGCTACGGCGCCCCTGTGACAGTGTGGTTGGGCTCTTCGCCCCGAGGGGCTCAGTCCCAGAGGCGGTCGAGGACGTCGAGCCAGAGCTGGACGGTGAGGCGGAGCGACTCGATGTCGATCCGCTCGTCGTGGCCGTGGAAGCGGCGGAAGAACTCCTGGGAGTCCACGGTGGCGCTGAGCAGGCCGGCCCCGTAGGCCACGGCCCCCCGTTTGCGGAAGAAGCGGGCGTCGGTGCCGCCGGTGACGATGCTGGGCACGATCCGGGCCTGGGGGTAAGCGGCCTGCATGGAGCCGGCGAGGGCGTCCCACAGCCGGTTGTCGGTCGGCGAGGCGGTGGACGGGTCTTCGTGGATGACCTCCAGCTCCACCCGGTCGAACAGGTCGTCGCCCAGGGCGTTGCGCAGGTGCTGGTTGACGTCGTCGCCCGTCTCGCCGGGCAGGGTGCGGATGTCGACGTCGATGGCCACCCGGTCGGGGATCACGTTGGTCTTCACCCCGCCGTGCACCACGTTGGGGCTGAACGTGGTGTGGCAGCAGGCATGGGCGTTGGCCGCCGTCTGGGGCGGCAGCTCGGCCAGGGCGTCGCGCACCCGGCCCGGGTCGAGCAGCTTGGCCGCCAGCTCGTCGGGCAGGCCCATGGCCTGGACCCGGGCCGCCCACAGCTCGTCGAGCTGGGGGGCGGGGGCGTAGGCACTGATCCGGCGCACCACCTCGGCCGCCGTGACCAGGGCGTTGTCGCTGCCCCAGGGCATCGAGCCGTGCCCCGGGGTGCCCTTCACCGTCACCCGCCGCCAGCCGATCCCCTTCTCGGCCGTGGTCACCAGGATGCTCGACCCCTTGGGCGTGTGGAGCGGTATGCCGCCGAACTCGGTGAGCACGTAATCGCAGCGCAGCTCGTCCCAGTTGCTCTCCACCAGGGGCTCGGCCCCCCACCGGCCGCCGGCTTCCTCGTCGGCCACGGCGAAGTAGACCACGTCGCCCGGCAGGCGGCGGCCGCTGGCCACCAGATGGCGGAACACGGTGGTCATCGACGCCGTCAGGTTCAGCATGTCCACCGCTCCCCGACCCCAGATCTCGCCGTCGATCAGCTCGCCGCCGAAGGGATCGTGCCGCCACCCCTCGGGCGACACCGGCACCACGTCGGTGTGGCCCATGAGGCACAGGGCCGGAGCGTCGGGGTCGGTGCCCGGCCAGCGGGCGATGAGCGAGCTGCGGCCGGGCAGGATGTCGAACATCTGGAGGTCGACCCCGGTGCCCTCCAACTCGTCGCGCAGGAGCCGGGCGCTGCGCTCCTCCTGGCCCGACTCCCGGGTGCCGTCGTTCACGCACTGGTTGCGGATCAGCGCCTGCAGCAGCTCCACCGTCTCGTTGGTCAGGGTGTCGGTGACGTCTCGGGCCATGGCCGCCATCCTCGCACCGGCCGGAGGCTGGAGCCAGTGTCCGGCGAGGTGTCTCTTCCCGGGCTCACCGGCGCCAGGATCGGCGCACCAGCCAGTACGGTGATGGCCCTACGGGCGGTTCGGTCCCGGGCGGGGCGGACGACGAGGTCGCCCCTCATTGCCAAGCATGATTCCACGCGCCCACCATCCACGCTCCGGCTCCGGCCGCCGCCGGCTGCCGATCGCCGTCGCCGCCGCGCTGCTCATGGCCGCCTGCTCCGACGGCCGTGACGGCCGGAGTCGACGCCGCCATCGGTGACGTTGGGCGGCGCCGAGGCCCGACCCGGCCGTGCCGGCGGCGGCCGACGTCACCGTGTGCCGAGGGCCCGATCGGGCCCGCTCGCTCCCTCGGCCCCGGCCGCCGACATCCCTGGCGGCGGTGGAGGACGCCACGGCCCTCCCGCGACGCCACGGCCCAGATCCGCCGGTTCACCGACTTCCCCCAGCTGGCGACCCCGGAGGGCGCGGTACTGACCGAGATCGGGCCGATGCCCGCAACACCGTGGACGGCCAGACGATCACGATCACGTCAGACCTCGCTCGGCGGCGAATCGGTTCGACGAGCTCACCGCCTTCTACCGGGACCAGCTGGCGGCTCTGGGCTGGGCCGTGACCCTGGACACGGCGGCCACCGGCCCCGGGACGGCGGCCGCCGTCCGCCGGCTGGCCTTCCAGGCCCCTGAGCCCTACCCCCTCGACGACCTGACGATCGAGGTGGCGCCGGGGCCTCCGGCTCCCGTCGGCGCGCGCTCGGCGACCAGCCGCCCACCAGCACCGCCCGCCTCCATTACGTGGAGCAGGTGCCGACGGCGGAGACGACGGTCCTCCAGCGCTTCCAGGGGTGGGCCACCGGCCTGCCGCTGCCGGTGGGGGGCACGATCACAGGCGCCGGCATCCAGACCAGCAGCGAGGGCCGGGAGAGCCTCTACTACACGCTGACCGTCACCTACGGCTCGGGAAGCGACCCGGCGGCCCTGGCCGATGCCGTGCGGCGATCACTGCCCACGCCCGAGTTCGCGGTGGATCCCAAGCCGGCCACGGGCGACGCCCTCGACAACTGGGTCTATCTGACCAGCCCGTTCTTCGCTGACGCCCACGGCTCAGCCCCCTGCAGTCGGCGGCGGGCCCCATCCTGGTCAACGTCAACGCCCGGGTGCCGTTCACACCCCGGTGAAGTGTTCGGGGCGGGCCGCTGACCAGCCGGTGCCCGGCCGCCGGCCGGCTGGGCGCCGGGAACGCGCCTCAGCGGCGGCTCACGGCGGGGCACCCGCTGGAGGCCAGGTCGCCGGTGAACGGGCCCCGATCGTGGCTGACGGCATGGCTGACGTCCCAGAACTTCTGGCCATAGGGGGTGAGGTTCCCGCTGTTGTCGTCGGTCCAGAACCCGCTGCGGTCGTTCTTGAGGGCGTAGAGGGAGAAGTACGCCTCGTCGCCGGTGGCGTGCCACCACAGCAGGCCCACCCCGTAGCGGGGGCCGAGCTCGGCCATGGCGTCGAAGCCGGAAAGGTTCCACTCCCACGGGCCGGCATTGCCCCACTCCTGGGGGGTGGCCACGCCCAGCTCCCCCACCACCAGCGCCATCCCCTTGCGTTGGGCCGCCTGGATCATCGCCTCGTGGTCGGCCGCCGTGCCCTGCCGGCCGGCGATGGCACCGTAGGCGTGCCACCCGAACACGGTGTTGCAGGCGGCGTTGATCCGGTCCCCGGCGGAGCCGTTCACCACCAGATCGATCCCCTGGGACCACACCGGCAGGTCGACCACGATCAGGTTGTCGGCCCCGGCCTTGCGGATCCGGTTCACGTAGTACTCGTGCAGCTTGGCCCACCGGGCGGTGTCGCCCTTGGCGTCGGGCTCGTTGTAGATGTTGAACCAGACGTAGGGGTTGTCGGAGTAGCGCCGAACCATCTCGTCCCAGAAGCGGCGGATCCGCTTGTCCCGGGCGGTGCCCACCGAGGGGTTCTTGCCCGTCTGGTCGTGGCATTCGAGCATCACCACGATCTTGGCCTCGGTGAGCTGGCGGATCACCGGGTCGATGCCGTTCACCAGCTCCTTGAACGAGGGCACGCCCGAGCGGTTGTCGCAGATCAGGGTGGCCCGGATGATGTTCCAGTTCCAGGCCTTCACGCTGTCGACGTGGTCGTTGACCCCACCGTTGTTGCCCTCGAACACGTAGCCGTAGGGGGTGAACTTGAGGGCGGCGTTGGCCCCTATGGGGTAGAAGATGTTGCCGTCGGGTCCCACGATGTCGGACCCCACCACGTAGAAGCGCCCCGTGGCTGAAGGGGCGCCGGCCGGGTCTGCCGTCGCCGGGGCGATGGTGGGCGCAGCAGGGGCCGCGGTGCCGTCGGCCGGGGTGGCGGCGACGGCCAGCACCAGGCAGAGCAGGGTGGCGAAGGCGGCCAGGACGCGGCGGACAGCCGGCGGGAGCGTCGGGGCGGGAACCATGCCCCTCCCGTCGGCCAGGGGCCGGGCCGGTGTATGGGTCGAACGACCGGGGGAACGACCGGGCCGGCGGCCCCGAGGGAACCGCCGGCCCGAGTCGGGGTCGTATGGAGTTGCGGGCCGGACCTCAGCGCTTGGACAGCGCCTCGAGGATCTGGGGCATCACCTTGTGCACGTCGCCCACGATGCCGAGGTCGGCCACGGCGAAGATCGGGGCCTCGGGATCCTTGTTGATGGCGATGATGTTCTTGGAGCCCTTCATGCCCACCAGGTGCTGGGTGGCGCCGGAGATGCCGCAGGCGATGTACACCGTGGGCTTCACCACCTTGCCGGTCTGGCCCACCTGCTGGGAGTAGGGCACCCAGCCGGCATCCACGATGGCCCGGGAGGCGCCGGCCGCCCCCTTGAGCGCCTTGGCCAGATCAGCCACCATCGAGTACTTCGACGCCTCGCCCAGGCCCCGGCCGCCGGAGACCACGATGGCGGCCTCGTCGAGCTTGGGGCCCTCCGACTCCTCCACGTGGCGCTCGGTGACCACGGCACCGCCGGAGGCGCCCAGGTCGGGCACGTCGAGGTCTTCCACGTCGGCCGAGCCGCCACCCGAGGGCTCGGCGGCGAACGACTTCGGGCGCACCAGGGCGATGAAGGGGCCCTCGCCGGTGAACTTGGTCTTGACGTCGGTGGTGCCGCCAAACACGGGCTCGGAGGCCACCAGGGCGTCGCCGTCGAGCTCGAGGTCGACGCAGTTGGTGAGCACCGTGCGGTCGAGCTTCACCGACAGCCGGGCGGCCGTGTCGCGTCCGTCGTAGGTGGTGGCGGCGATGATGGCGTCGGGGCCGTCGCCGGCCTCGACGGCGGCGGCGATGGCGGCGGCCAGCGGCACGCCCACCAGGGCCCCCTCGAGATCGCCGGTCTGGTGGATGGTCTCGCAGCCGTACTCGCCGAGGGTGTCGGCCAGCTCGTCGGCGTCGTCACCGGCGTAGACGCACTCCACGGTGTCGGCCAGCTCGCGGGCCTTGGTCAGCAGCTCCAGCGTGGTGGTGGCCACCTCGCCGTCCTCGGCCTCGGCCAGGACCCAGATCTTGGACAGTGTCATGTGCCTCTCCCGCTCCTCAGATGACCTTCAGGTTCTCGAGGAACTCGATCACCTTGGTGTAGGACTCGCCGTCGTCTTCGATGACCTCGCCGGCCGAGCGGGCCGGGGCGGCCGCGATGTCGACGATCTCCTGGCCGGCGCCGGCCCAGCCGACCTGGCCGGCGTCGAAACCGAGGTCGGCGGCGGTGCGCTCGTCGACCGGCTTCGACTTGGCGGCCATGATCCCCTTGAACGAGGGGTAGCGGGGCTCCACCACGCCGGCGGTCACGCTCACCACGCAGGGCAGGGAGCAGGTGACGTCGTCGTAGCCGGCGTTCGTCTGGCGCTGGATCTGCACCTGGCCGCCGTCGACCGTGATGGCCTTGGCCGCCGTGATCGACGGCAGGTCGAGCACGGCCGCGATCTGGGTGGGCACGGTGCCGGTGTAGCCGTCGGAGCTCTCCGAGCCGGCGATCACCAGATCGACGCCATCGCGCTCGCCGATGGCGGCGGCCAGCAGCTTGGCCGTGGTGAGGGCATCGGAGCCGAGCAGCGCCGGGTCGGAGATCAGGGTGGCCGAGGCGGCGCCCATGGCCAGCGCCGTGGCCAGGCCCGAGCGCTCGTTGTTGGGGGCCATCGAGACCAGGTGGACGGAACCCTCGCCGGCCTTGTCGACCAGCTGGAGGGCCATCTCCACGCCGTAGGTGTCCGACTCGTCGAGGATCAGCTTGACGTCCCGTTTGAGGGTCTTGGTACCGGGGTCAAGCGCCCCCGGATCAGCCGGATCAGGGATTTGTTTCACGCACACGACCACATTCATGGCGGGGATGGTAGGCGACTGGATCGGCCACGGCACACTTGTGCCCGTGCGACTGGCCCTGATCGTGAACCCCATCGCCTCGTCGGTCACCAGGCGGGCGCTGGTGGTCATCCAGAAGGCGCTGGCGTCGGACCATTCGCTCACGGTGTCGGAGACCAACCGCAAGGGCCAGGCCATCCGGCTGGCCCACGCCGCGGCCCGGGCCGGGGCCGACGTGATCGTGGCCCTGGGGGGCGACGGGACCATAAACGAGGTGGCCAACGGGGTGCTGGGCGAGGCCTGCGCCATCGCTCCCCTGCCCGGCGGTTCCACCAATGTCTTCGCCCGGGCCGTGGGATACCCCAACGACGCCATCGAGGCCACCGGCGTGCTGCTGGAGGCGCTCGCCGCCGATCGGTCGATCATGGCCAGCGTGGGCCTGGCCAACGACCGGGCCTTCCTGTTCCACTGCGGGGTGGGCTACGACGCCGCCGTGGTGGACCGGGTGGAGCGGCGGGGGGCGTTGAAGCGGTACCTGGGCCACCCCTTGTTCATCGCCGCCGCCATGGCCACCTGGTTCCGCGACGCCGAGCGGCGCCGGGGCGGCTTCTCGGTGGAGACCGACGGCGGCATGAGCGCCCGGGGCGTGAAGCAGCTGGTGGCCATGAACACCCGGCCCTACACCTATCTCGGCACCAAGCCGCTCGATCTGGCCCCCGAAGCCGGGCTCGATGCTCCCCTGACCCTGCTCGCCCTCACCTCTCTCTCCCCCCGGGTGCTGCCGGCGCTCACGCAGGGCCTGAGCCGCCCCGGCGGCCTGCCCAGCCGGGGCGCCGCCCGCCACTGGGCCGGTGTGCACTCCGCCGTGGTCACGTCGGTGCGGCCCGTGCCGTGGCAGCTCGACGGGGAGGCGATGGCCCCGGTCACCGAGCTGCGCCTGGCCCACCGGCCGGAGGCGTTGCGCCTCATCGTCCCCGTGCACCGCTGAGCGCTCGCCTTCTCTCCCCCTCAACCCGGAACTCTGACACCGGATCCCGCCCGGCGGCACGCCACGTCAGAGTTCCCAGCCGGGGTTGGCCGTCAGCGCTCCCGGAGGGCGGCGATCGCGGCGGCGGGGTCGTTGGTGATGACGGCGTCGACCCCGAACTGGGCCAGAGCCCGGATGCGATGGGGGTCGTCGACCGTCCACACGTTCACGGCCAGGCCGGCACCGTGGGCGGAGGCCACCAGATCGGCGTCGACCAAGGCGTCCTCGGGGTTGAGGGCGCCGACACCGGCCCCGGCCGCCCGGGCGCACCATTCGTGCGGGCGGCCCGGGGTGCCGGTCCCCACCAGCCAGGCCGTGGCCAGCCCGGGCCCCGCCCGGCGCACCCGGCACACCGTGGCCCAGTCGAACGAAGACACCAGCACCCGGCCCTCGGCCCCGCGGGCCGCGATCTCGGTCACCACATCGTGAGCCAGGGAACCGGACGGATCGTGGCCCGCCTCGGCGGCGTCGCCCTTGATCTCCACATTGACGAACCACATCCCGGCCGCCAGCACGTCGCCCAGGCTGGGTACCGACGGTGGCAGCTCGCTGCGCACCGTGGCTCTGACTAGTCGACCGTCTGAAAGATTGGCGTCATGATGGACGACGAGAGCGCCGTCAGCGGCCCGGCGGACGTCGAGTTCCACGCCATCGGCGCCCTGGGCGACAGCAAGGCGAAAGGCGGCCAGCGTGTTCTCGGGGGCACCAGCCGACGCCCCCCTATGGCCGATGACCTGCGGTTTCACCGATCCAGCCACCATCCCCGAGCCCGCCCGCCACTGCCGCTACGGTCACCCCGTCACCCACTCGAAAGATCTTGTGAACTGCGTGTGACATCCAGCGACATCAACTCTTTACGAGCTTCTAACCAATCGACTAGACTCCGTGACACGGATCACGTCGGCCAGGACAGCAGCCTACCAGCTGCACCCCTCCTGGTTCGACGCGCCCGTGAGCAAGCGAGCTGAGTAGCCGTTGTGCAATGAAGGACAAACGTAGCTACAAGACCAAATTTGTACCCAAAGCCACACCGGGGAGGAAGAGTGGCAGTAGCTAACTGGGACGTCGTTTCACCCGAATTCGCTGAATTCGAACGAATTGCCCAACGGCTGGCCGATAGGTCAGTTGCCCCCAAGCCCGACTTGTCCTGGCGCCTGGAGGCGTCATGCCGCGACACGAGCCCCACGCTGTTCTTCCCCATCGGGACGACCGGCCAGGCCGTGGATCAGATCGCGGCGGCCAAGGAGGTGTGCATGGGCTGTCCAGCCCGTGTTCCCTGCCTGGAATTCGCTCTGAGCACCAACCAGGACTCCGGTGTCTGGGGCGCCACCTCGGAAGAGGAGCGTCGCCACCTGCGCCGTACGTACCTGAGCCGTCGTCGTTGATTCGACGCTGTCCGATGTAGAGCCGGCGGCACAGCAGCGAGTGCCGCCGCCCTCTTTCCACTGTACTCCCCCACCCTCACTCCCTTTTCGGGACGTTCCGCCGCAGGCGAGACTCGGCGCCGCCGGAGGCGACACGCCACCAGAAGCGACCTTCAGCGGGGAGCGAGTGAGACCGTGAGTTGCGCCACGGTCCCCCGTTCCGGTGGTGTGGCCGGGCGGATGGTGAGCCGGCCACCGAGCTCCCCCTTGACGAGGGTGTTGATGATCGTCAGGCCGAGACCCGGCTCGGCGTCGAGGTCGAAGCCGTCGGGCAGGCCCACGCCGTTGTCGTGGACGCTGACCGTCATCTCGGTGTTGGAGTAGACGAGCTCCACCGTGACCGTGCCGCCCTCGGACCCGGGCGGGAACCCGTGCTCCACCGCGTTCTGCACCAGCTCGTTGAGCACGACGGCCAGCGAGCTGGCGGCCGTCGTGTTGAGCACCGGACCGTCTCCCAGCAGCCGGATCTGGATGGGCACCACGCCGTTGTGGGCGGCCATGTCGAGGATCGGCCGCACCACGTCACCGAAGATCACGTCATCGCCGCCGCCCCGCGACAGCAGCTCGTGCACGATGGCGATGGTGGCGATGCGCCGCTCGGCCTCGTTGATGGCCTCCTTGGCTTCGGGGGCCGTGACCCGGCGGGCCTGGATCCGCAACAGCGACGACACCGTCTGCAGGTTGTTCTTCACCCGGTGGTGGATCTCCCGGATGGTGGCGTCCATCGACACCAGCAGCCGCTCCCGGCTCCGCAGCTCCGACACGTCGCGCATCAGCACCAGGGCCCCGTCGACCACGCCGTTGGTGATCAGGGGCACGATCCGGGCCAGGATGGTGACGTCGTCGGTTCGCTCCAGCTCTTCCACCGCCGGCACCTTGAGGCTGAACACGGTCCGGGCCGTCTCGGCCCGGAACCCGAGGTCTTCCAGCTTGCGGCCGGCGATCGTGCCATGGAACCCGAGCCGGTGGAAGGCCGACACGGCGTTGGGTGAGGAGTAGACGATGGCGGTCAGGCGGTCGAGCACCAGGGCGCCGTCGCCCACCCGGGGCGACTCCTCCAGCTCGTCTTCGTAGGGGAACGGGAAGTTCCCGTCGGCGATCATCTGGGCCAGACGGTGGAAGACGCCGAGGTAGGCCAGCTCCAGGTCACCCAGCGGGCGGTGGCCGAGGTGGGGCGATTCCCGGCTGACGACGGCGATCACCCGGCCCTTGCACGTGACCGGGATGGCGGTGACGCGGGCCCGGGTGCCGGCCTCGGCCAGGTCTATCTCTTCCTCCACGATCTTCCCGGTGGCCAACGCCTCGGCGATCATGGGTCGGTTGGCCATGGGAACGAAGCGGCCGATCTGGTCGTCCCGGTAGATGGTCTGGGCCGTGGTGGGCCGGATCTGGCCCAGGCACACCAGGCGATCACCGGCCGGGGTGGGAGCGACCAGCAGGAGGTCGGCGAAGCACAGATCGGCCACCGGCCCCCAGGCCGCCACCAGGCGGCGCAGGTGCTCCCGTTCCTCCGACCCGAGCTCGGTGTGCCCTCGGGCGATGTCGCTCAGGCTGGCCATCGGCCCAGGCTACCGGTGGCCCCCGGGACATCTTGAACTGTGGCGCCAGCGCGCAGACCACAGCATCTGGCGCCACAGATCCCGCCGGGGGGTGGGCTCAGTCGAGCAGGGCCAGGAGCTGGGACACGGTGTTGACGGTGCCGGGCTGCCAGTCCACAGCTCGAACGGCGAGCCCGGCGGGCCCGACGGCGGAGCCGCGGCGACGCAGAGCGGTCAACGTCTGGTCGTGGCGGAGCAGGTCGGTCATGGCCCGGGCCAGCTCGGGATCCTGCACGGCGCCCTCCACCACCTCGGCCGCCACCGCCCCCGGGGGCACGGCGGGCAACGCCCGGTTGTGGAGCACCACGTCGGGGGCGTGGCCCCGGGCCGCCAACTCATCGAGGAGCAGGCCGCCGGCCTCCAGAGCGGCCGGTTCGGCCGTCGTGACCAGCACATAGCCGGTGCCGGGATCGTCGAGCCGGCGCCCCACCTCCACCGACCGGGCCACCAGGCTCGGGCGGAGCTGGACGAACAGCCAGAAGAACTCGGCGATGCCGGCCAGGAAGCCCTGGCCCAGGAGGCGCTCGGCCACGGCCAGGAACGGCTTGGCCGTGGCCCGGGCCAGACGGGTCTGGTACGGGGCGATCAGCCACCGCAGCAGCCGGGAGTCGAAGAACTCGACCATGCGCCCGGGGGCGTCGAGGATGTCGATGGCGTGGGTCGACGGCGGGGTGTCGATCACCACCAGGTCGTAGCGGTCGTCGTCGGCCAGGTCGCACATCAGGTCGAGGGCGATGTAGTCGTGGCTCTGGACGAAGCGGGTGGTGAGCGACCGGTACAGCGGGTTGCCGAGCAGGGCATCGATCTCCGCCGGGCCGGGGCCGTGGCGGCGGACCAGCTCGTCCCAGGACCGGCTCATGTCCACCATCAGCGCCCACAGCCGGCCGGCCGGCGCGGCCTTGCCCCGGGCCTTCAGGGGCACGAGCACGGGGTCGGCCGGAACCTGCTCCACACCGAGGGCCTCGGCCAGGCGGCGGGCCGGGTCCACGGTGACCACCAACACCCGGCGGCCGTGGCGCTGGGCGGCCCGGGCGGCCAGGGCGGCGGCCAACGTCGTCTTGCCCACTCCGCCCGGCCCCACCACCAGGAGCACCGATCGATGGGCCAACAGCTCGTCGATGTCGGCTCCCGCCTCACCGCCGTTGGCGGCGGTCACCATCGGGCCGCCGCCAGGGCGTCGGCCACGGCGGCCACGGGATGGGCCGGCTGGTCGGGCACCTCCACCATGGGGAGGCCGAGAGCGGCCAGTCGCTCCTGCTGAGCGCGCCACGACCGGTGGCGGGCCACCGCCAGGGTGGCCACCGGGGCCAGGGGATCGCCGGCCGCCGCCAGCCGACCGGCCTCGGCCTCACCGACCGGCCCGATGGGGGGCGGCAGCCGGTTTGCCACCAGGCCCGACACCATCACCCTGGTCTCGGCGTCCAACCGGGCCATCAGCTCGGCCGTCTCGCTCACCACCAGCTCCTCGCCCAGCGACACGGCCACGGCCCGGGTGATGGCCGGGTCGGCCAGCAGGGCCGAGAGCCATACCGTGTCGTCGTGGAGGGGGCCCCGGCCGACCAGGGGGCGCAGCGCATCGGGCGCCGACAGCAGTTCCACCACGTGGCCGGTGGCCGGGCCGTCGACGATCACCTGGTCCCAGGCGCCGGTGCGGACCTCGTGCCCGATCTTGCCGATGGCGAGGATCTCCCGGACGGCGGGGGCGGCCGTGGCCACGAAGTCGAGGATCCGGGCCAGCGGGCCCACCACCCGGGCGCCGGCGGCCAGCTTGAGGTTCATCCGCAGGTACTGCTCCAGCGCCGCCTCGGTGCTGAGGGCCAGCAGGCTGGGATGGCCCGGGCCGCCCGCTGTGATCACCCCGGGCGTGACCGGCCGACCCCACGACAGGGCCGACGCCAGACCGCCGGCGGCGGTGGCGTCGACGGCCAGGATGCGCCCGCCGGCCGAGGCCGCCCGCAGAGCGAGCGCCGCGGCCACCGTGCTACGGCCGGCGCCGCCCTTTCCCACCACGACGAGCAGAGGGGCGTCGAAGGGCGAAGCAGACGTGGCTGGGCCCCTCAGCTGGCGGGAGGCGGGGTCAGACCCCGAAGCCGATGCGGCGCTCGGTGTCGGCCGTGCCCAGCTCGAAGAAGCTGATCCGGGCGGCGGGGACACCGATCTCCTTGCCCTTGCGATCGGTGAGCCAGAGCACGGCGCTCTCGTCGGCCAGGGTCTGGTCGACCTGCTTGCGAAGCGCTGCCCGATCCGTCTCGTCGGCGAGCTCGAGCTCGATCACCTGGCCGGTCTGGGCGATCCCGATGCGGACATCCATGGGTGCAAACCTAGCGGTTGCGCCCCCGACGCTGGCGTATCTGGCCGAACCTTGTGAAGAAATGCCGACCGGAGCGGCACAAGGTGACACGGTTCGGCCCCAGCGGGGGCGTCAGACGATCTTCAGCTCGCTGCGGAAACGCTTGCGGGGGGCGAGCTCCACATCGACCCGCTCGGCCAGGGCGGCGAAGGCAGCGCCGGCTTCGCTGGCGGCATCGAGGGCGATGGGGTCGCCCACGTCGCCCCCGGCCCGCAGCGCCGGGACCAGCGGGATCTGGGCCAGCAGGGGCACCCCGAGATCGGTAGCCAGCTCCTGGCCGCCACCGGCGCCGAACAGCTCGTAGCGCTTGCCGTCGTCGCCGGTGAACCAGCTCATGTTCTCGATCACGCCCGACACGGTGATGTGCACCTTGTGGGCCATGTAGGCGGCACGCTGGGCCACCTTCTGGGCCGCCGGCTGGGGGGTGGTGACCACCAGCAGCTCGGCCCGGGGCAGGAACTGGGCCAGCGACAGGGCGATGTCCCCGGTTCCCGGGGGCAGGTCGACGATCAGGTAGTCGGGGTCGTCCCAGAAGACGTCGGTCAGGAACTGCTCGAGGGCCTTGTGCAGCATGGGGCCCCGCCAGATCACGGGCTGGTTCTCCTCCACGAAGAACCCCATCGACATGCAGCGGACGCCGTTGGCCTCGGGCGGCACGATCATCTGGTCGATGACCACCGGATCCCGATCGACGCCCAGCATCCGGGGGATGGAGAAGCCCCACACGTCGGCGTCGACCACGGCCACCCGCCGGGGGGTGCCGTCGGGGCCCGGCCGGGCGGCCAGGGCGACGGCCAGGTTGGTGGTGACCGAGCTCTTGCCCACACCGCCCTTGCCCGAGGCCACCAGGATCACCCGGGTGCGGTTGTCGGCGTCGGCGAAGGGGATGGCCCGGCCCTCGGCGTGGCCGTGGCCCTGGTGGGTGCCGGCGGTGGCCGAGGGGTCGCCGTGGAGCTTCTGGCGCAGGGCCGCCCGCTGCTCGTCGGTCATGACGCCGAACTCCACCACCACGTCGTTCACGCCGTCGAGGGCGGTGACGGCGGCCGTGACGGCCCGGTTGATCTCGGCCCGCAGGGGGCAGCCGGCCACGGTCAGATCCACCCCCACCGTGACCGTGGGACCGGCGATCGCCACCTGGCGGACCATGTCGAGCTCGACGATGCTGCGCCCCAGCTCGGGGTCGTTCACGGGGCGGAGGGCTTCGATGACAGCGGATTCGGTGAGGGCCACGAGCTGCTCCTGGAGGGGTGAGGAACGGGGCGCCGGCGCTTCGTCGGCGGCGTCCGAATTTCTCCTACGGGCATAGGAAGAATCTGTCAGCTAGGCTATCCATGTGGCCCAGCGAGCCCTCAACCCGACGGAATTCGCCAACCTGGTGAACGCCATCACCTCGGCGTTCGGCGACCCGACGCGGCGCGACATCTATCTGCTGATCCACGAGCACCCCGACGGGCTCACGGCCAGCGAGGTGGCCGAGGCGACCGGGCTGCACGCCAACGTGGCCCGCCACCACCTCGACAAGCTGGTGGGCGGCAGCTACGTGGAGGTGAGCCAGCGCCAGTCCACCGGGGCCGGGCGGCCGGCCAAGGTGTACCGGGCGGCCGAGCCGGGCTTGGCCCTCGAGTTCGACGTCCGCCACGACGACATCCTCGTCACCCTGCTGGGCAAGGCCCTGTCCCGGCTGGGCGAGGCGGAGGCGGCGGCCCTGGCCGAAGAGGTCGGCCTCGAGTTCGGCAAGCAGATGGCGGCATCCATGGGCACGAGCACCGAGGGCCAGCGGTCGTTCCGCTCGGCCCTCCACGTGGTGGCCGACGCCCTGTCGGCCCACGGCTTCGCCGCCCACGCCGAGCGCCACGGCGAGGAGCTGCGGATCGTGTCGAGCCACTGCCCCTTCGGCGACGTGGCCATCGAGCACCCCGTGATCTGCGCCGTCGACCGGGGGATGGTCAAGGGCCTGCTGGGCTCGCTCTACGGCGAGACCCAGGTGGCGCTCAGCTCGTCGGTGGCCAAGGGCGACGACTCGTGCGTGGCCGATGTCAGCGAGGTGGCCGAGTCCCTGGATCCGGCCGACGACGCTGCCATTGCCGGGCGATCTCGCGAGAAGATCGCGCCGTAGACCCGACCGGCGCCGGCACACGGCGCGTGCTGTCGGCGATCGAATCGTTTTACCTACTCGCGGAACGGCTGCAACCCCACATAGATTGGGAGGAGCGAGGGAGGTGCGGGGATGCTGCGGCAAGGGTGGAGGCCTGGCGGCTCAGGGGTCGGAGGATCCTCGCCGCTCTTCTGCGGCCCCGATGAGCGCCATCTCGATCTGCCGTTCCTGCTGGGGGACGTCGTTCTCACCTACCGCCCAGTCTATGAGCTGGGCGATGAGATCATCGCGCCCTGGGCTTCCTCCCGCAGCCTGCTGTTCATCGACGGGGTCAACCGACCGGCGTCCATCGCCGCCTACCTCGCCGCACTGCGAGCGGGGCACGTTGTCCACCTGCTCGATAGCTCGAAGGACGAGGCGAACCGCGAGCTGATCCGGCGCTACGCCCCGACCGGCGTGGTCCACATCGACGACGACGGAGCCTGGCGCCGCGAGCCGGTGACCACCGGCCCCCACCCGGCGCTGCACCCCGACCTGGCCGTGCTGCTCTCGACCTCGGGAACGACCGGATCGTCCAAGTTCGTCAAGCTCTCCTACCGCAACGTGGCCGCCAACACCGCCTCGATCGTCGAGTACCTGGGCCTCACCGCTGACGACCGCTCGATCACCGTGCTCAAGCCCTTCTATTCCTACGGCTATTCGGTCATCAACACCCACGCCGCAGTCGGGGGCAGCCTCGTGCTCACCGATCTGTCGGTGCAGAGCCCGGAACTGTGGTCGCTCGCCTACCGGAGCGGCATCACCAACGTCCCCGGCGTACCGCACACGTTCCAGGTCATGCGAGCCACCTCGATCGACTGGAACCGGCTGGACCGGCTGCGCTTCCTCACCCAGGCCGGCGGGCGCATGGAGCCGGGCCTGGTCCGGCACTTCGCCCGGCTGGGCGAGGAGCGGGGCTGGTCGCTGTTCGTGATGTACGGCCAGACCGAGGGCGGGCCCCGCCTGAGCTATCTCCCGCCCTCTTACGCCGCCCGGTATCCCGAGTCGATCGGGGTGGCCGTTCCCGGTGGCACGTTCGAGCTCGTCGACGACGACGGCGCCGTTTTGGAGGGCGCCGACGTTGAGGGGGAGCTCGTCTACCGGGGGCCGAACATCATGGTCGGGTACGCCCGGGCCGCAGCCGACCTCGGGACCGGCGAGGAGCTCCCTGCGCTCCACACCGGCGACATCGCCCGACGGAACGACGTCGGGCTGTACGTGATCACCGGTCGCAAGTCGCGCTTCATTAAGTTCCTGGGGCTGCGGATCGGGCTCGATGAGATCGAGTCGGCCCTCGAGGCCGACGGCTACCGGGCGGCGGTCGCTGGCACCGACGAGGGGCTGCGGGTGGCCGTCGAGTCACCGGCCGACGGTCCCTCCATCGGCGCCCGCCTCACCGCCGCCTACGGGCTACCGGCCCAGTTCGTGTCGGTGGCCGTGGTCGAGTCCCTCCCCCGGCTCACGAACGGCAAGGTCGACTACCAGTCGCTCCTGACCGCAGCGGCGCCGCCCACCCGGCTCTGGCCGGCCCTCCGCCGGTTCGTCTCCCAGATCCGCTGCGAGGTCGGGGCCATACTGCTGGGCCGGGAGACCTCGGTGTCCGACGTGCCGGAGGCGTTCGCGCTGGTATTTCCGAACCGTCCGGTGCCGCTCGATCAGAGCTTCGTCGGGCTCGGTGGCGATTCGCTCGGCTTCGTGCAACTGACCGTTTACCTGGAGGAGCTCATGGACGACCTGCCCGCAGACTGGCCGGAGCGGTCGGTGGCCGATCTGCAGTCCCTCGCCCGGAGCCGACATGCCGCCGTGTGAACGAACCAGCTGGCTCGCTCCCCGCTCGATCGAGGCCGTCGCCGTTCTCCGCTCCTTCGGCATCGCCCTGGTGGTCGCGAACCACTGCCACCTGAGCCCGCGGGCGATAGGCCCGGGGGGGCTGAACGTGCTGCTGTTCGCCTCGGGCGCGACATCGGCCCGCGTCGCATTCGCCGGCGACTCGCGCCGGTCCGCAGCGCAGTTCCTCCGGTTCGCCGCGCTGGTGGCGGTGCCCAGCATCCTGCTGGCGGCGGCCACCGGCATCGCCCTGAGGCAGTTCGACCCCTGGGAGCTGCTGCTCGTGAGCAATTGGCTCCAGGCGTCCCGGGTCGCGCTGTTCCCGATCTGGTACACGCAGGTGATGGTGCAGATCATGATTGGGTTGGCGGTGCTGTTCCCCCTGCTCCACCTGACCGAGCGGATCCGGGCGCGGCCCACCGCCACCATCGGTGCTCTCTTCGCCGTCGCGCTGGCCGCCGCCGCCGTGTCCAAGCTCATGTGGGACACCACCGAGCTCGCCGACAAGCTCCCCCACCTCGTGCTGTGGAACCTGTTGGCCGGCTGGCTGTACTGGGCCGTGATGGTGCGTCGGGAGGCCGCCCCGACTGAGCGCGCCGCCCTGTTGGCGGTCCTGGCCGGCACCGCCGGCCTCATGTACCTGGTCCTCCCCGCCGTCTACGGCACGGCCCGCTTCACCTGGCTGGCGGCGGCGCTCGTGCTGACCGTCGCCGTTCCCGAGCTTCGACTCCCGCGGCTGGCCCGCCATGTGCTCCTCTTGATCAACAACGGCACCTTCTTCGTGTTCCTGTTCCACTACTACGTGTTCTCGGCCATCACGAACATCGAGGCGCGCCTCGGTATCGGCCAGCACTACCCGGGCGCCACCGCGCTGCGGTTCGCCGCCGGCCTGGTCGTGCCGATCGCCGGCTGGGTCGTGATCACGGCCACCCGACGGGCGTGGCAGACCACCGGCG
Organism: Acidimicrobiales bacterium; assembly: GCA_041394285.1. Taxonomy (GTDB): domain Bacteria; phylum Actinomycetota; class Acidimicrobiia; order Acidimicrobiales; family SZUA-35; genus CADEDH01. The sequence goes on from JAWKIL010000009.1 coordinate 167,883, forward strand.
TCCGGGAGACGATGCTGGCTCGGCGGCGCGTGGTGCCCGCTGCGGCCGGCTAGGACGGGGCGGGCAGGTTCAGGAACAGGCGAGAGCTGAGCGCCGGCTCCCACTCGACGAGGAAGACGTCCTGTCGACCGTCCCGATTGGCATCCAGAGCAACGGCATCGATCCAGTACTGGCGTCCGGTGGCCGGGGCCGACGGCTCGTAGCGCAGGGATCCGTTGTCCCCCTCGCGGCGGTAGAGAACCAGAGGGACAGGTGCCGATGCGGTCTCGGTGCCTCCCGCTGCAGCCGCGGTGGTGACGATGTCGTCCCATCCGTCGCCGTCGAGATCGAGCAGCACCAGCTGCGGTGACTTGGTCGACAGACCGGGTAGACCGACGCTCGCCGTCACGTCGTCGAATCGGGGTTCGGTGGCCCCGTCGCCCCGGTTCAGGAACAGGCGGATCGGCTCTGGGCGGCCGCCGTCGATCGTGCTGTTGAAGTGCTGGCCGAGGAGGATGTCGAGCTTTCCGTCGGCGTCGGCATCCACCAGGACGACGTTGGCCGGGTCGTCCTCCTCGCCGGCCAGGGCCCAGGGCAGCGGGGACGTCGAGGCTTCCCGGAACCCGGACCCGTCGCCCAGGAACCACCGGTTCCCCCCGCCCACCACGAGATCGTCGACCCCGTCGCCGCCGAGATCGCCCACCGCCGCCCCCAGGCCGGACACGTCGGGAGGGAAGCCGACCTCCCGACTGACCTCGCGGAACCGGAGCCCGCCCTCGTTACGGAACAGGCCGGTGGCGGCGCCGGACCAGCGGTCCTCAGTCAGCACCAGGTCACGTCGACCGTCGCCGTCGAAATCGACAGGCCGGACGGTCCGGCCGCCCCGCTCGCCGTCGAGGACCGTCGCCGGCACCAGCCGGCCGCCATCGTTCCGGTAGATCTCGGTTGGCGCATCCTGTCGCTCACCATGACGGACGTTGCGCGACGCCACCAGGTCGGGATCGCCGTCACCGTCGAGGTCATCGAACAGGGCGGCGGCCGTGCGCCCCAGGCGCCCTTCGAAGGTCGGGTCGACGGTGAAGCCGGCGGAGGAGCCCAGCAGGAGCCGGTCGGGGGCGGGGCCGTCGGCGCCGCGCTCCCGGTATGTGTCGACCGGGCGATCGGCGAAGGTCCCGACGAACAGGTCGGTCCAGCCGTCGCCGTCGACGTCGGCCGCCGCCACCGCATGACCCCGGATGCCGCGCAGCGCAACGTCGATTCCCAGGTCCGCCGTGGCATCGACCAGCATCCCGGGCGCCGACGCGAGGGCATCGGGGTCGCCGCTGGCACCGGGCAGTGCCGAGCCCCCACCCCCCGCTGCAGCCGACGACGCGGGCCGCGAACCTCCAAGGGCCGACACGGCGGGGGGAACCTCCCCCGACTGCACGCAGCCGGCGACTGCAGCGGCGGCTACCACGAACGACACGATCAGGCGCCGCCCCAGCCCCGCCGGATTCGCCCTCGCCCGGATCATGGCAGCTCGACCACGACGAACACGACTTCGCCCCACGCCTCGCCGCCTGCCAACCCGGCGTTGAAACCGATCTGCGCCTCGCCCCGTACCGGGTCGACGGTGACGCTGTACGTGCCGCCCAGCCGCAGGCCGAGCTTCCGGCTCACCAGGTCGGCCAGCTCGACCAGAGTCGTCTGCTGGCCGGTATCGGTATCGACGGCGATCAATGGGGCGCCGAGAGAGCCGCCGTCGCCATGGGCCCCGGGCACGTGGAGGAAGGCCGATCCGTCGGGCAGGAGCGCCAGCGACGTGGTGTAGCTGAGGGGCGCGCTCAGGTCACGTACCTCACCGCCAGGGCCGAAGGAAAAAAATCGATACGGCTGCTCGGTCACGCCGTAGACCACTCCGTCGTCGTCCGGCGCCGTCGAGGCACGCAGGCCGGCCGCAAGCACGGCGTCGGCCGGTGACAACCGCTCCGTCGCCGGGTCGTAGCGCAGCAGGGTGCCCCCATCCCCGGCGAACCACGCCGACCCGTCGGTCCCCACCATGATGTTGCGGAACACGTCTCGGGCTGGATCGTCGGGGAAGGTGGTGACGGATCCGGTGCGCACGTCGAAGACCATCGATCCACCGGCGGGGAACTGATCCTCGGGAACCAGTGGGTCGACCGGCTCGCCGAAGATCAGGCCGCGGCCGTCGGTGGCGAGCGACGGCGTGCCGTGCCTGGGAACAGGCACGCTCACCGGCTGCAGGGCGAGTGTGGCCTGGTCGATGCGGAACAGCACGTCTCCCTGGTAGCTCCCGCTGTATGTGAGCCCCCGGCGGCTGCCCCAGTAGGTGCTGAAGTAGACCCCGCCGTCGCCGGGGTCGACCATCTGGCTGTGGATCTTGCCGAAGCCCCACTCACCGCTACGGTGCGACACTGCGCTGGCCACGTCGGCGAAGCGGGTGAGCGTGCGTTCGTCCGGGTCGTAGACGAAGAGGTACGAGTTCCCGTCGACTCCCAGGTGGTCTCCGATGCCGGCCACTACCCGGCCATCGGCCAGCACGATGGCCTGGCCCCACTGCGACCAGGGGTTGCCCTCGTAGTCGGGCCGGGGGTACACGGCGGCACCGATGTAGGGCGACTCCTGGAGCGTCGTCAGCTCCGCCTTTGGACCATCGAGGTCCGGCGGCACCGCCGGGCCCAGCACCGGGCCCCCGGGTGCGACGGTCGTCGTCCCGCTGGTCGCCGCGGGCTCATCCTCCGCCGGTGCGTTCCCGGATCGCTGCTCGCCGGTCGAGCTTCCCCCGCACGCCGCGGCGATCGTGCAGACCGCCGCCATGACCGCCCATTGCGTACTTCGAAGCCAGTGCTGCCCGTGCCCCATCCCGTCCCTCTCCATCGTCAGCGACCGCCCAGGCCGTCCTCGGCCCCGGGGGAGGGTGATCGAACGTTACCATCGGTCTCATGCTCAGGGGGGGTCCGTTATCGGGCCAGAGACGGACGGCGATCAGGGTGGGATGGCAACGGCGGGGGGATCTGGTGCAGGCCATCGGCCTCCTGCCCGTAGTGTCACTCCACCTCCGCCGGCACGGCTACCGGGCCACCTCGGCCTGGCTCGATGAGCGCTGCGGCCCCGGCAGGCGCCCTGCCGATCCGGAGCCGGTCGACGTCTCCCGGGCCCGGGAGCTGGGCATGGTCGTCCGCCTCGCCGGACGGGCCATTCCCGACGCCACCTGTCTGCGCCGGGCGCTCGTGCTTCGCCATCTCCTGGGCGGACCCGGTAGTGGCGCCTCCGTCCGGCTGGGGGCGAAAGCCGACCCCGCAACCGGTGCCCTTGCGTTCCACGCCTGGGTGACGCTGAACGGCGCGGTGGTGAGTGAGCCGGCCAGCGCGGTGAACGGGTTCGTGGAGCTGGGGGAGGGTCAGTCTTCGCCGGGAGCCCCCCGCTGAGCCTCCCGTGCCGCCCCGACCAGGCGATCGATGCTCACCCGCCGTAGGTACCCATGGCCGCTGGCCGCGCCGTCAGCGTGCACGGCGAACAACCCCCGAGGAGGCAGCAGGCTCCGCCGGAACTCGGCCACGGCGTCGCCGGACCGCCCCCGTGATGTGACGGGAATCATGAGCTGACGCTTCCGGCCACGGCTGCGGGCGTCGTCACCCCCGAGGCGGCGCTCCGCCGGCCATACGCCTTCCCACAGCCTCCGCTGCCAGCCCCCCGGATCGGGCAGGGCCCGGGGTGGGCGCAGCCCGAGGCGGTCCACCACCTCGGTCAGGCTGGCCCACACCGGCACATCCAACCCCTCGGCCTCGACGAATCCGACCAACCGGGCCCAGTCGAGGTCGGCATCGTCCATAATCAGGGCGACCTCGGCGTAGGCCCCCAGATAGGCGAACCGGTCCTTGTTGAGGTGGGTGAGCGCGCTCACCAGGGCGATCTCGGGGGCGAGGACCCGGACCTCCGTCGAGTCGGGCGCCGCGACGGTACGGGTCGTGCTCCACCACAGCTCGGGCTGGCGGGTCCACATGCCCAGCTTGAGGGGATCGAGATGCAGGTCCACCGACGCGTCGGACAGGGTGAAGTGGACGTGCTGAAGTCGGCGCTGGCGGACGAGGGCGGTGGCCTCCTCGATGAACGGCAGGTGCGGCGCCAGCACGGCGAGGGCCTCGTCGACCCGGTCCACGCAGTGCGGGGCCAGGACGATGTCAACATCGCTACAGGGTCGCTCACCTGTCCGGGCGTACCACCGGCGCTCGTTGGTCACACCCTTGATCGCCAGCGCCTCGATCCCGATCTCGGCCAGCCTCTGCAGCGTCAAGGTCAGCACGCCCCAGAGCTCGGTGTGACGGGCGGCGGTGGCAAGGTCGGCCGCCACGAGCGACGTCACATCCTCATCGGGCAGGTCGATCCTGCCGGCCTGGTACGCCGTCAGGAGAAGGCCCGTCATCCGATGCTCGACCGCCGAAGCCACGAGGCTCACCCGGGCCTCGGCCGGCCGCCCGGCGGCGATGTCGATCAGTGGAGGGAGCGGCCGAGGCATGACAGGCTGGGACCGGGACCGCTACGACTCGAGGTAGCCGGCGGCCTGGATACGGAACATCTCAGCGTACTGGCCGTTGCGGGACATCAGCTCTGCGTGCGTGCCGTGCTCGGCCACCCGTCCGTCGCGCAGGACGTAGATGCGATGGGCCATCCGCACCGTCGAGAAGCGGTGCGAGATCAGTAGCGCCGACCGGTTGGCGCACAACTCCACCAGTCGGTCGAACAACTCCCGCTCGGCGATGGCGTCGAGGGAGGCCGCCGGCTCGTCGAGGATGATGAGCGGAGCGTCCCGGAACAGCGCCCGGGCCACCGCCACCCGCTGCCATTCGCCCTGCGACAGGGCGGCCCCCTCGTCGAAGGATCGGCTCAGCATCGTGTCGTAGCCTCGTGGCAGTCGCTCGAGTACATCGGCCACCCCGGCCCGCTTGGCTGCGTCGGCCACCGCCGCATCGTCGTCGAACCGGCCGTAGTCGCTGATGGCGATGTTCTCCCGGGCCGTGAGCTCGTATTGGACGTAGTCCTGGTTCACGACGGCGAGCGACCGCCAGTAGACAGGCCGGGGAATGGCCGCGATGTCGGCGCCGTTCCACGTCACGGTCCCCTCGCTCGGCCGGTACAGGCCGGCCACGAGGTGAGCCAGCGTCGTCTTGCCGCTCCCGCTCTGACCGACCAGGGCTACGATCTCGTTGCGACCGATCGTGAGGTCGATGCCGTGGAGGACCGTCCGGTCGGTACCGGGATAGTGGAAGCTGACGCCCTCGACGTGCAACTCGCGCAGAGGTGGCAGCGATGCCCCTGCGCCCGCCTCCTGCGTCGGTTGCCGAAGGGCCCGGAACTGCTCGAAGTCCTGGAGGAACAGGGCGGCTTCCCGGAGGGAGCCGGCCGACGCCGACGAGCCCCGGATGCGGGCAGCCAGCTGCTGGAGGGCCACGATGGCGATCGCCGAATCCCCCACCGCCACGCGCCCGTCGATCGCGGCCCCCACTATCAGCAGAAGCAGGCAGGCCACGAGGGCCGACGAGGCCAGCGACGCACCGGCGTTCAGTAGGGCGCGGCGTACGGCCACAGTCCTGAGCCGCCGGGCCCGATCGGCGAACAGACGCTCCCACCTATCACGGAGCGGCTGGTGGAGCGCGAAGACGCGTATCTCCTTGGCCTCGGACTTGGAGACCAACGCCTCGTAGAGGGAGAAGCGCAGCCGGTCGCTCGGGGTCAGCTCGTAGCTGAGGTTGTAGGCGAGCCGGGCCGACGTGCGGGCGGCCAGGACGAAGGGCAAGCCCACCAGCACGAGCAGCGGGAGGATCGTCGGCACGACGGCCGCCAGCACCATGAGCAACGAGATCGACGCCAGGGCCGAGCTCACCAGGGCGAGCAGGTCGTACACGAGCTGGATGGAGCTCTGCGTCCCCTCATTCCCGGCCCGATCCAGGAGGTCGTGGAACTCCTGATCCTCGTAGCGCTCGTACTCCACCGAGCCGGCGATGTCGGCGACCTCCCGCTGCAGGTGATGAGCCACGAGCTCGGACAGCAGGTACCGGGCGTCGCGATCCACGACCATGGCCAGGCTGGCCACGAACAGCGACGCCCCGAGCACGATCACCACCGGCAGGACGCCTGACAACGAGGTGGGGGCGGGATCGGAGGTCAGCCGCTGGGCCAGCTCCTTGCCGCTCAGCAGCACGACCCCGAGGGCCACGGCTCCGGCGAGCTCCGCCGCCAAGGTGAGAAGGAACGGCAATGGCGCTGCGGCCCAGACCCACCGGAACGCCTGTCCGACCAGCACCGCGAAACGTGGTTTCCGGCTCAGCTCGTTTCCTCCCGCTCCGGTCTCTGGACCACGACCCGGCTCCGCCCACCTTCCTCGACCCGGCTCCGCCGTGGCAGAGGAAGATTAGCCCATCTAATAGATCGCTAGGGCGACGAGACACCAGCTAGATTGCTGGCAGCACAACGAGGGACAGGGGTCCGAGATGTCGGGGCAGAAGTACACGAAGCCGGCGCTGCAGACGCATGGATCGGTGGCGTCACTGACGCTGGGAAAGCCGGGTAGCGACCTGGGTGCCCCCGGGATGGGCATGACCATGACCATGACCATGACCATGAACATGCGCTCGAACTGAGCCACCGGCCAGTCGCCCACTGTCGGCAACGATGTCTCAAGGGCAAATCGTCGAACATGCGGGCTACCTAACCGACACAGTGAAGTTGCAGGCCTATGAAGCGGCCCTGCGACAGCTCGTGACACCGGCGTCAGTCGTGCTCGACCTCGGCTCCGGAACGGGGATACTCGGGTTGCTGGCCGCCCGCGCCGGTGCCCGACATGTCTACTGCGTGGATAGTGGCAGCATCATAGAGATCACGGAAGCGATCGCTCGCGAATCGGGTCTGGCCGAACGGATGAGCTTTATCCGTTCGGCCAGCTCGCGTCTCCGTCTCCCTCAGCCCGTGGAGCTTGCGGTCTGTGATCAGATCGGCGGGCTCGTCTACGACGCAGGGGTGCTCGACTACTTCGCCGACGCCCGGGCCCGCCTGCTCCTGCCGGGCGGCACCCTCGTGCCCGGCACGTTCCAGCTCCTGGCGGCGCCGGTGGCGTCGGCCCAGTGGCCGGACACAGTCGGGCTGTGGGCCCAGATGCCCGCCGGATTCGACATGGGTCCCATGTTCGAGCGGGCGGTGAACACCGAGTTCCGTTTCGAGATCCCGGCGTCCGAACTCCTGGCCGAGCCCCGATGCTGGGCCGAGGTCGATGCAGACCATGTGGCTCCGATCACTGGGAGGGTGGAGCTGATCATCGACGAGCCGGGCGAGGTCAACGGGATCGCCGGGATGTTCCGGGCCGCGTTGGCGCCGGGCGTCGAGCTCACCAACTGCCCGGGTCAACCGGGGTACTTCAAGCGGTGGCAGAACTTCTACCCGCTGCCCGAGCCCGTGGCTGTGGCACCCGGCGACCGGGTCGACGTGAGCTTCGACATCCGGCCCCGGTCCTATCTCGCCACCTGGACGGTCCGGGTGCAGCGGGCCGGGGCCGATCGAGCAGCGGCCAGCCGCGGATCCACCGTCCTCGGGATGTTCCTGACGCCCACCGATCTGGCGACGCCCCACGACGGCGCTGTGGCCAGGGCTTCGTCGGCGCTGGCGGCCGACCGCCATGCACTGAGCCTGGTCGACGGCCAGCGGACCGTCGCCGACATCGTCGAATCCACGTGGTCGGCCCACGGCGCCGCCTTCGCCTCCCGCCAGGACCTGAAGGAGCGGATCGACGCGCTGCTCCGGCCGCACCTTCACCCGGAACCGACATGGCCCACCTCGTCTACGGCATAGCCGTCGACAGCGATCTGCCCCTCGCGGCACCCCCCGTCGCCACACCGGCCAGCCTGCGGATCGCGGTTCGCTCCGGCCCCGTGCCCGACCCGGAGGTGCGTTGGCTCGACGACCCCGACGACGCCGACTGCGCATGCGGCCGCCTGCCCGACGGTCGGTTCCTGCTGCGGTTCGAGGGGGTGGCCGACTTCGTGATCGACCCCGCCGGCACGAGCATCGACTGGTGGTCGCCCGATGGGCCGTCGGCCCTGCTCGTGCACCTCGCGCTCGACCATGCGCTGCCCCAGGCGATGATGCGACGAGGTCGTCTCGTCCTACATGCGTCGTGTCTGGTTTCACCCGGCGGCCGCTGCTACGCCGTGGTCGGCGAATCAGGCCGGGGCAAGTCGACGCTGGCCGCCGTCCTCAGCAGCCGCGGCCACCGGTTCGTGGCCGACGACTGCGCCGTGATCGACCTGGTCGATGGCGTCCCTCGCGTGACCGCCGCCTATCCCGAGCTCCGACTCCACGGCACCAGCCTCGCCATGATCGACACCTCCGGTATCCGACCGGCCGGAATCGTGAGCGAGCTGGGCGGCAAGGTCCGCCTCGCCCTGAGCGACCAGGACCGGTGGAACGGCTGGGCGGACTGGCCACTCGACGCCATCGTGGTGTTGGCGCCCTCCCCACCCGCCGGCGGGGGCCTCCACCCGCTCGCCCCCGGCGAGGCGCTCATCGCCCTACTGCGACAGTCGTTCCACCTGACCGACGGAGGCCGCGAGCGGCTGGACCTGCTGGACCGGCTGGCGCACCTCGTCGATGCCTGCGGTGTTCTCACCACCCACTACGAGCACACGCTCGCCGGCCTCGAGCAGGTGGTCGAGGACATCGAGCGACATGTCGGCACCGACGGCCCCGGATGACCGTCCGGTTGGGCAAACTCGCCCCGGAGAGCGGCGGGCGACCGGGCCCCCACCGCTGCCGCAGGTACTCTCGGCCCCGAGGAAACCAGGAGGGTCGGGGCCGGATGACACATCGAGCGGACTACGTGAAACCGGCTATGATCATGCGCGGCGTGATGGCGTCGTTGACGTTGGGTTCTCCCGGCAGCGACGACGTGGGGGGCAGGCCAAAGTCGAAGCCGATGTCGCCGGGCAGGTCCCGGACCATGCGGCACTGATCCCGGAGACACGAGAGCGGGCGACGCTGTCCGTGTTCACATGTCCCCTCCGCCGCAGAACACGAGAGCAATGGGAACACAGAACCAGGAACAATATTTCACCATACCGGCATCAGTGGTGAGCCGAACGGTCGGCGACGAGCTGGTGCTCGTCGATCTCGACTCGGAGCGGTACTTCAGCCTGAACGCCACCGGTGCAACCATCTGGGAGGAGCTGGCTGCCGGCAGGTCCGCGGTCCAAGCCTTGAACCAGTTGACAGCCAAGTTCGACGTGACCGAGGAGATCGCCCGAGCCGATCTCGACGAGCTGGTCGAGGCGCTGGTGTCGTCCGGTCTTCTATTCCCCGGGGAGCCGTACACGGCCGAGGGCGCCGATCAGGCGTCGCCCTGACCTCCGCCGCTCGGCGCACGTCGAGCGGCGGCCTTGTTGGCCCAGGCCCGCCCGGCGGCGACCCCCCGGTCGGCCGCTGTGCGGCCCCGCTCAGCCCAAGGCACCAGTCGTCCCCGCACCGTCGCCGGGTTGCGGGCCACGACGGTCATCAGCTCACGGCTGCCCGTACTCCAGCGTTGCTTGTACTCACCTGGCCCCCCCAGGAAGTCGTACTCCCTCAGCCCGGCGCCGACGGCCCAGGTCATCGCCACCTCGGTCATGTACAGGCCGGGGCGGGCGGCGGCGTACGTCGGGTTCCAGCCGCCCTGCACACACCACATCTTGGTGTCGTAAACGAAGTCGTAGCGGGCCGCCGCCGGCTTCCCCTCGACCTCCAGCACCGACAGGTACAGCCGCTGGCGGGCGTGCAGCCGGCGGGCCACGGTGCGGTGGAAGCGGATCTTCTCCGGCGAGTCGAACGAGCTCCGCTCGGCCCAGCGGGCCCGGTGGAGATGCAGGAGCTCCTCGAAGCCCTCGTCCACGCCGAGCTCGGAGTCGATCACCCGGAGCCGGACGTCGCCGAGCCTCCCACCCGGTTCCGGGCCTGCTTCACCATCTCGGAAGTTTTGCTGCGCCCTCCAGGAGATTGCCGCCACGGTCGGGCAGGCTGGTGAACGGCGAGCTTCCAGTGGACACCTGCTCGACAGGGGCAGCCTCGCCGACAGCGCGGCCACGAGCTCGGCCGCAGCCCGGGAGTCGGTCAGACCCGTTGCATCACCAGCACGTCCCAGCTTCGGCGCAGGCGGCCCGTGAGCTCGTCGGCCACGGCCTCAGCCACGACGCGCTCGGCACCCTCGACGGCGACGACGTCGAGGTACTCACCACTCGTTGGCGCCTGGCCGGCGGGCACCAGGCGACGGATCGGCTGGCGCCCGGTGGCCGGCTGGATGGCCCAGGGGGCGGCACCGATCAGCTCGCCGTCACGGCGCACGACGAGGTTGACCAGCTCGTGGTCCGGCCCGAACACGTCGAGCCAGGGCTGGAGGAAGTCGGCGGTGAGAAAGACGCTGCGGTTGGCGCTGGCGGCGACGAGGCTGTCGTGCCGCTCGGAGAGCCTCGCTCCGATCGCTTCGCAGATCACCCTCCCCACGGCGGGCACCCTAGCAGCACGGCCGCGCCGCCGGGCCGGCGTGCTCAGCGTGCCGGCGCCGTGTGGGTGTGGTCGAGGTACCAGTCGAGCACGGGAGCGAGGTCGTGATAGCCGAGCTCCCGTGCCGCCACCAGCAGGTCGGTGAGCTCGCGACGAGCATCGGCACCGCCGAGGTACACCAGCACGAGCAGCGGGGCGAAGAACCCCGCGCTCGGCCACGACGACACGTGGGGCCGCGTGGCCGGTGTGGCTCGCCGCAACAGCTCGAGCAGCTCCGGTGTGGCAGCCACCGGATCGTGCCGCATCATCGTCCACATGGCGGCCCGGAGCAGCCCCTCGGCGGGAGCCGTCCGGGGAGCCACGTCATGGGCCAACCGGACGATGGCGGCCACCAGCTCGATCAGGACCGGCGTGTCCTCGATCTGGTCGAGCAACTGGTCGATCGGGGCCAGCACCACGTCGATCGGCTCGTTCGGTAGCTGCGGGGTGTCGATGGCGTGCAGGGAGGCGAGCAGCTGTCGAACGTCGGGCCGGCAGTCGAATCGGTCCCCCATGGCCTCAGCCAGGAATGCGGCCCCAAGGGCAAAGGGGTCTGCGGACTCGGGACCTTCGTCCATCAGCGGCCAGCCTAGACCACCTACCGGAGCAGGTCCCACTGCTCTCGACGGGGCGTTGTACCCGCTACGGGCGTCATCGACGGGCCCGTACCGACCCCATTCCCCGCCGCAGGGTCACCAGCGCGACGCCGGCCAGCGCGACCCCCACCACCAGCGCGCCCAGCTGGACGTACCGCCCGCCTCGCCCCGACGGCGGATCGACGTCGATGAGCCCCCGCCTCCCGTCGGCCAGCGCCGAGGCCAGGAGGTCGACCGGGTTGTTGTCGTCCCCCTGCTGCACGACCACGGTGAGCACCGTCGACGGAATCGCCGCCGTGTCGCCTTTTGCCGCCACCACGACCTGGGCGAACAGGGCGGTCTGGTCGCCGCACCGGCGGTCACCGCCGGCATGCGATCCGGCCACGAGACCGTCGACCAGTGCCTGGGCGAGACCGCCGCCGGCCTCCCGTCTGCCCTCGAAGGCCTGCAGCGAGTCGACGACGACCTGCTCCGACGCCAGCAGGTTGCCCTGCACCGAGACGGCGTACCCCTGCCGCTGAGCGGCGACGGCCGGCAGCTCGTCGCCACTGAACGCCGCGACCTCGCCGGTGACGGATGCCACGGCCTGTTGGCGGGTCTGCCAGCTCTGATCGAAGGCCGGATCGGCCAACCCCTCCACGATGGCCGCCGGTGCCGCGCCGGCGTCCACGAGCTCCCGGATCCGATCCGGGGCGTCGAGGTTCAGCTCGCCCTGGCTGACAGCAGCGGCCTCCCCGGGCATGACCGTAGCACCGGCACCAGCGGCTGAGCCGGATCACCCAGCACCACCGCCGGCACGCACGAGGCCAAGGCGACACCTGTCTCCCCCGAGGCGGGGGTCGGTGGCCACGATCGACCAGGTTGCGTCGGCGCCCGACGCGGTGCCGAGCACGATCACGCCGGAAGCCACGGCGACCAGCAACGGGAGCGCACGGGTGGGGCGAACGACCATCCCCGGTAGTCTGCCCGCTCCGCGTACAGCGTGCGACCAGCGGAGGGACGGGTCACGATGTCTACGCCCATACCGATCCTCGTCACCGGGGGCGCCGGCTTCATCGGCGCCAACCTCTGCCGACTTCTGGCTGGATCCGGACGATACGCGGTCACGGTCCTGGATGATCTTTCCACCGGCGACACCCACAACCTGGACGACGTCGACGTCGATCTCGTGGTCGGCTCGATCCTCGACGTCGATCTCCTGGCCCGGGTGACCCCATCGGGCGGCCCGGTGATCCATCTGGCCGCTCTGGGGTCGGTTCCCCGGTCGGTCGCCGAACCGGTCTCGTCTCACGAAGCCAACGCCACCGGCACCCTGCGGGTCCTCGAGGCGTGCCGGGCAGCCGGCTCGTCGCAGCTGATCCTCGCCTCGTCGTCATCGGTCTACGGCGACAGCGATGCCCCGTCCAAGCATGAGCTGCTTCCCACCGCCCCCCGCAGCCCCTACGGGGCGTCGAAGCTCGCCGCCGAGGGGTACGCCCTGGCATACCAGCGCACCTATGGGCTGGGGGTGCTGGCCTTCCGCTTCTTCAACGTCTTCGGGCCCCTCCAGTCGGCAGGCCACGCCTACGCCGCGGTGATCCCCAGCTTCGTCGACCGGGGCATGCGCGGCGAGCCCTTGATCGTGCACGGCGACGGCGAGCAGAGCCGGGACTTCACCTACGTGGGCACGGTGTGCGCCACGATCCTCGACGCCATCGAACGCGGCCTGACCTACGACGGCCCGGTGAACCTCGCCTTCGGTACCCAGATCCCGCTGCTCGAGGTGATCTCGCTCATCGAGCGGGAGCTCGGTCGGCCCCTGGCCCGGGAGCACGTCGAGTCCCGCGCCGGCGACATCCGGCACTCGAAGGCCGACCCCACCCGGCTCCGCTCGCTGTTTCCCGCGATCGAGCCGGTCGGGATCGGCGCCGGCGTGGCCGAGACCGTCGCCTGGTTCCGCGGTCGGGGCTGATCGCCGTCAGCAGGGCCGAGCCGGCGCCCGGTCACTGTGGTCCCCGGCGCGACGTCTCGGGTCACGACCGCTCCAGAGCCGACGATGGCCCCATCACCGATGCGCAGGCCCTGAAGGATGACCGCCCCGCTCCCGACGAGCACCGAGTAGCCGATCGCGCACTCTCCGCCGACCTGGGCACCGGGGCCGACGGTCGAGTGGTCGCCGACGACGGTGTCGTGTCCCACCGTGGCGTTGTAGTTGACCAGCACGTGGGCACCGAGAGCGGCACCCCGCGAGATGGTGGCGTTGGGGAACACGACCGAGCCGTCCGGGATCGGGCCGGCCCCGAGCAGCACCGCCGACGGGTGGACGACGGCGGGTGCCGGCACCATGCCCAGCCCGACCAGGCGATGGGCGACCGCGCGTCGGGGCCCGGGGTAGCCGATCCCCACCAGGAACGCCGGTGCCCACCGCGGGGCGTCGCCGACGGCACCGCCCAGCTCCAGCCCCGTCGCCGCCAGCCGGGTCGGCTCGGGCTGCCTGTCGTCTACAAGCACACCGGGGTGCGCCCCAGAACACGGCACGCTTCAGCCAGCTCGCACCCGTACCCGCCGGCACCGGCGATCACGAACGGCGCAACCCCCATCACGTCCCTCCTGGGTCTCGACAGCGATCAGTATCGCGCTCAGCGCCCCGGTTCCCCCACGGGAGGTTGCCGACGATCGGCCGCCGGTGCTGTACCGTGGCGCGATGGACAGCCGTGAGGGCGGCCGCCGAGGGGCGGTGGTCGCGGCGTCCGTTCACGGGTGGAGGCTGAGCGGGGTGATGACGAGCGGGCAGCACGGAGAGCGTAGGATCCGTTGCCTGTGGCTGACCAAGGGGCTGGGGCTCGGGGGCGTCGAGCGCCTGCTCGTGGACATGCTGCCGCTGGTGGACCACGACCGGTTCCAGGTCGACGTAGCGTACGTCCTGCCGTGGAAAGACAACCTGCGCGCCCCGCTCGAGGAGCTGGGGGCGACGGTGATCTGCCTCGGCCGGGGCGGTGCACGGTCGCCGCGCTGGGTGTGGGAGCTCCAGTCGCTGCTCCGACGGGGCCGGTACGACATCGTGCACTCCCATGCGCCGGTGCCCGGCTCGGCGGCGCGGGTGCTGGCAGGAAGCCGTGGGCCGGCCCTGATCCATACCGAGCACAACGTCTGGGACCGTTACCGGCCCCCCACCCGCATCGTCAACGCCCTGACGTTCAACCGCAACGCCGCCGTGATCACCGTGTCCGACAAGGTGGCGTCGTCGATCCGTCCCGGGCCGGGCCGGCCACCGGTGGAGACCATCCACCACGGCACGGTGCTGGGATCGGTCCGGACCTGCTCCGCCGACGAGCGTCGGCGGCGGCGGGCGGCCAACGGGCTGCCGCTCGACGCGCCGGTGCTCGCCAAGGTGGCAAACTTCACACCGAAGAAAGACCATGCCACCCTGCTGCGGGCGCTGTCGGATCTGACGCGACACCCGCCGGTGCACCTGGCCCTGATCGGGAGCGGTCCGCTCGAGGCCGACCTTCGACGGCAGGTCGACGAGCTGGGCATCGGCGACCGGGTGGCCTTTCTCGGCACCCGCGACGATGTGTTCGAGCTCCTCCCCCTCATGGACGGGTTCGTCCTGAGCTCCCAGTACGAAGGCTTCCCCATCTCGCTCATCGAGGCGATGGCCACTGGACTCCCCTGTGTGGCCACCACAGTCGGCGGCATCCCCGAGATCATCGTCGACGGCACGAACGGCCTGCTGGTGCCCCCGGGCCGCCCCGACCAGCTCCGGGACGCCCTGGCCCGCATCGTCGACGATCCGGAACTGAGGGCCGATCTGGGGGCAGAGGCGAGACGCTGCGCCGAGGGCCTGGATCTGCGCCACGCCGTCGAGCGGACCCAGACCCTGTACGAATCCGCCCTGGCCCGCCGGCGGGCCGGGTGGCCGGCCCAGCGACAGTCAGCGACCGGTGACGCCGAGCAGCGGGCGAGATGAAGCCCGCTGCAACGCACGCCGGTGGGCGTATTGCCCGGGCGGTGCAAAACGGAGGGGTGTAACCTCAAGCTTGTAGAGGGAGCGACGTGGCCCGGATCGGGGCCGTCGGAGCTTCCCGCAAGGGCAGGCTGGCGGAGGGTCCAGTGAATCTACAAGACGCCTTGGGCGTACTCTGGAGGCGGCGGTCCCTGATCCTCGCGGTCGCCGTGATCGGTGCCCTGGCTGTGTGGTTCTTCGGCCGCCCCGAGGGCTCGTCGGAGGACACGTACTCCGCTTCGGTGGCCATCACCGCTACGACCGCCACCGATGAGGTGAACCCGATCCCGCAGTACGCCTTCGTCGCCACCGACGCCACCGACATCGCAACCGAAACGGCGGCCGATGTCGCCGAGGCGTTCCCCGACGTGGGATACACGGCACTCCAGATTCAGCAGCGGGTGGAGGTCACCCCGATCGCCGACATCAGCGTCTTGACGATATCGGTGGAGAGAGAACCGTCTCCGGAGCTGGCGAGGCTGCTCGTCGAGCGCTTCGCCCGTCACCACATCGACTACGTTGCGGCGCAACGAGTGGCCGAGATCAACGACAACCTGAGCAGGCTCACCCTCCGGGAGCAGGGGCTGCGTGACGAGTTGGCGGCTCTCAACGACGACATGCGCCGCCCAATCACGCCTCACCCCGGCCGAGGTCAGCGCCGGCGTGTCGCCCGATCCGGTCAAGCAGACCGAGATCGACGTGGCGCTCGACTCGCTCTCGCGAGTGCTGGCCGAACGCGATTCGCTGCAGGAGGAGCTGGAGAAGGGAACGACCGAGCTCCGGGCGACGACCACCAACGTTCAGGCCGACCCCACCTCGGCCGCCCCACTGGGCCTAACCGCCCGACTGTTGCTGGCCATCGTGCTCGGCCTCACCTTCGGCTCGGGCCTCGCCCTCGGCCTCCACCGGTTCGACACCCGCCTCTACGGTCGCAAGGACGCAGAGGCGGCCTTCGGGCTGCCGGTGCTGGCGGAGATACCGAAGATCCACTGGTTGCGCCGCCGTTCATCGCAGCTGATCGCCCGATCGCATCCGGAGGCTCCGGCCTCCGAGGCGTACCGCCTCCTCCGGTCCAGCCTGGCCCAGGCCGCACGGCTGCTTCCCGGCGGCCCGGAGGCCTCCGAGCGGGTTGGCACCGTTGTGCTGGTCACCTCGGTGTCGGAAGGGGCGGGGAAGTCCTCGACCGTGGCGAATCTGGCGGTGGCCGCAGTAGACGCCCGCAAGCAGGTGCTGGTGGTGAGCGCCGATCTGCGCCAGCCCATGATCCACACCTACCTCGGGGCAGCGCCGGGCCCGGGGCTGACGGACGCTGTCGATCGCATCGAGGAGGACGGGATCGAGCGCGTCGAGTTCGTCGACTTCCTCGGAGCCACCACCGTTCGCGGCACGACGATCCTGCGCAGCGGCCATCCCGTCCCCATCCGGGCGAGCGGCTGGCTCTCGCACTGCCCCGATCGAGCAGGCCCGGCACCTCTTCGACCTCATCATTATCGACACGCCGGCGATGCTCCTCGGCAACGACGTGAACGAGATGATCGCCGGCGTGGACCTAGTCGTGCTCGTCGCCCGAGCCGGTTCGACCACCCTCGAGGAAGCCGAGTGGAGCCGGGAGACGACCGAACGCCTCCGGGCACCGGTGTGCGGCGTGGCGCTGATCGGTTCCAGCTCCGATCTCCACCGACGGATGAACCCGTTCTGGCGTTTGAGGTCCGCCGCCACCCGGAAGCTGGTCCGCCAGGCCATCCCGCCCGCTGAGGCGCCGTCGCCCACCCCGGACGCCGGGCCGCCGCCGACGGCTGCCGAACCGGCTTCCCCCGCGTCCCCTACCCTTCGCCGTTTCCCACGCCAGGCGGAGCCGATGTCCAGCGCTCGAGCTCGCCACGACCACGTTGCCGATCTGGCCGGTCGCTCCCGGCAACGCGGCGGCGGGCCCGGCGCCCAGCCCACCACTGCGGCCTACCAACCCCTACACGCAGCCGTCGCTGGCGGAGGTCAACGGCGATCCGACCCATTCGATCTCGGCCAATGATCTGCTAGCCAGCCTCGGACTCGATCATCCCCGCACGCTGTCGCCCCAGTTCCAGGCCGACTGGCTGAAGGTGGTGGATGCCACGCTGCCACTGAAGGAGAGCAAGAACGGGCACGGCGAGCGGTCGGACGGCGATGAGTCAACCAGGCACCTCGGCGACAGCTGAGCGCACCATCATCTGGCGGGGGCGGCCCTACGGCGGCCGGCCCTCCCGGCTGTCCGGACGGAGCGGGCCGCCGTTGCTGCGCCGGGCCAGCTCCCGGCCGATCACTCCGGCCCGCAGAAACGCGCTGATCCTGTGCGCCGTGGCCGGCGTCGTGCTCTACACCCTTCTTCGACTGGTACGCTGCGACCCATTCCTACGAGCGGTGGGGCGGCGTCTTCCTCGCTCCGCTCCTCTTCTTCGCCACCCTGCCGTTCCTGCAGCGGCTCCTCACCAAGGTGGAGCCCGACCCCAGGCTCCGAACGATCGTCATCGCCGGCCTGGCGGCCAAGCTGCTCGGCTCATTCGCCCGGTTCTTCTCCAATGAGTACGTGATCGGACACGCCGACGCCAGCCTCTACCACGACGTGGGCGTCGCCCTTGCCGGCGAGTTCCAGAAGTTCGTCTTCAGCGGGCCCTCGGTCAGCGTCTACCTGGACAGGGGGCCGGGCACGAACTTCATCCGAGCGGCCACCGGCGTCCTGTACCTGCTTATAGGGCCGACGATCACCGGTGGCTACGTGCTCTACTCGTATCTGTCCTACTGGGGGCTGTACCTGTTCTACCGGGCGCACCGCATCGCCATGCCCGACGGACTCCGCCGACGCTACGCCGCCCTGCTGTTCTTCATGCCTTCCATGGTGTTCTGGCCTTCGAGCATCGGCAAGGAGGCCTGGATGACCTTCGCTCTCGGGCTTGGCGCCTACGGTCTCGCCCGACTGCTCGACTACCGCCGCTACGGCTATCTGATGATCGCCCTCGGGGTGTCGGCGATGGGGCTGGTCCGACCGCACGTCGCTGCGATCTTCGCCGCCGCGCTCGCCGCCGGCTTCCTCTTGCGCCGATCAAGGGGACAGCCGGGGGCCGCAGCCCGCAAGCTCATCGGCCTGCTGCTTCTCACGGTGCTGGCCGGGATCCTCCTGGCCAAGCTGCAGTCGTTCTTCGGGATCACCGAGGGGTTGAACGCCCAGGAGGTGTTCGACGAGACGACCCGGCGTTCGAGCCAGGGCGGCTCGGAGTTCACACCGGTGCAGCCGAACTCCCCCCTCGGCCTGCCGTGGGCCATCGTCACGGTGCTGTTCCGGCCGTTCGTCTTCGAGGCGAACTCGGCTGCGGCGCTCGCCTCGGCGGCGGAAGGCACGGTCTTCATGGCCTTCTTCGTCTGGAACGTCCCCCGGCTCGTCCGGCTACCGGCCCAGATGTTCCTTCGGGCGTACGTCGGATTCTCGGTGGTGTACACCCTGGTTTTCGTGTACGCCTTCTCGGCCATCGCCAACTTCGGCATCCTGGTGCGCCAGCGCACCCAGCTGACCCCCATCGCGCTCATCGTCCTGACCGTGCCCTTGGAACGGTCGCCTCGGCGGGCTCTCGACCAGCGGGTGGCGACGAGACGCGCCGGCCGCCGCCGCTCGGCTGGCGCTGGCGCATCCGCCATCGGGCCGTCCTCGCCGGTCGACGAGGTAGGACCTGCTGTCGATCATCCGCCACGAGACGCCCTCACGTGAGCCGGGTCGACCTCCGCCGCCGTCCCAGCGGCATTACCCTCTTCGCCGCGACGCTCGCAGCGGCGCTCCTGGCGGCAGCGGTCGGCTGCACCGGCTCCGACCGAGCCTCCCCCACCCCGTCCACCGACGCAGCGGCCTCGACCACCGCCTCGACCGTCCCCACCCCGGCAAGTTCGGTGAGCGCTGCGGTGCCCGTGACCCGCCAGGTCATCGGTCCGGAGGAGCGGCGGGCCGAGCTCGTGGTGCCCGATGGCGTGGACGGATCGACGGCTCCCCTGCTCCTGGTCCTCCACGGCTATGCGTTCGGTCCCCACGACGTCGATCGGCTCTTCGGAGCGGTCGAGCAGGCGTCTGCCCGCCGGCTCTTCGTGCTGCTGCCCACCGGCAGCACCGATCTCGAGGGCAGGAAGTTCTGGAACGCCTCACCCGCCTGCTGCAACTACAGCGACCTTCCGGTCGACGACGTCAGCTACCTTCGTGGGCTGCTCGACGAGGTGGTCGCCACCTGGCCCGTCGATCGGGATCGCATCTACGTGCTCGGCCACTCCAACGGAGGCTTCATGGCCTACCGTCTCGCCTGCGATGCACCGGAGGTCTCAGCGGTCGCCGTGGTGGCGGCGGCCGACGCCCTCGAGGATGGCGGCTGCCAGCCCGACAAGCCCATCTCGGTGCTGCACGTGCACGGGACGGCGGACCGGAAGGTCCCCTACGACGGCGGTGGCGACTTGCTCGCCCCGACCGCCGGTGCGGTGGAGACCGTGAGCCGTTGGGCCCGCCGCGACGGCTGCGCCGACGTCGTGACCAGCCTTCCCCCCATCGATCTCGACACCGCCGTGCCCGGAGCGGAGACCGCGGTGGCGAGCCATCAGGGATGCCCGCCCGGGATCGCGGTCCAGCTCGACACGATGGAGGGCAGCGAGCACATCCCGACGTTCGATCACGACAGCGTGGGCCGAAACGTCATCGACTGGCTCCTGGGCCAGCAGGCCGCCGCCGGCTGAGCGGAGCTGCACCGGCCGCCCCTGACCGGCCTAGAGGACCCGGGCCACGCCGGGCCAGAAGTCCTCGCCGACCTTCAGATCCACGGCAACGGACCCCCGCCGGTGATCGATCACGAGTGTTCCCACCGGCTTGTAGCCGCTCTTGGCCTGGCCCCGGCGCGACTTGTAGTTGAGATGGTCCACATAGCCGAACAGCCGGGTGACCCCCTCGTCGGCCAGGAGCTCGAGCACCTTGTGGTGGCGTATGGCCTGGAACCCGGCTCCCCGGTAGGCGTTGGGTGTGTAGCCCTTGTAGTTGTAGACGGTGTCGTCGGGGAGATTGAGGTAGAACCCGTCGACGATCAGGGCCAGCTTCGAGGTCCACACCCACGTGTACCCGGCGAGCTTGTCGCCGTCGAGTTGCAGCAGGCACCGTGTCATCCCGCGGCGGGCCTGGTCGACGTTGGTGTCGTTGATGTCGAGCTCCGGATCCTTCTGCATCTCCAGAAGCTCGTCCATCGTGGCGAAGCGGAAGATGTGATCCTTCGATGCCTCGACCGCGTCCGGGATCGGCTCGGGGTTCGTCAGCGCGATGAGAATGATCCTCGTGCGCCCCCGCTTCACGAACCGGGCCCAGGCGTACTGGAACGTCTCCTGTGGCCCGACCTGGCGAAGCAGATCGGTGGAGAAGGTCAGCGTCTCCTTCAGCCTCATCTCAGTCCCTCGTTTCCCGTCACCCGACGACTATCGCAAGAAGATGGTCGCGTACCGGCGGCTCCGGTCGCGACGGATCGGCACGAAGGGCTCGACGCCGTAGTACCTGGTCCACCATGCGGGCGGCAGATGTCGGCGCGCCTGGGCGTGGATTTCACGCAGCTTGAAATCGAGTGGCCGCAGATCGTGGGCCGCCGTGAGCCTCTGGCGCCAATCGAGCGGCATGCCGTCGACGAAGAGCGCACCGGGTGAGGCCAGGATTCGCAGCACGTTGTCGAAGGCGACGTCGGCTTGATCGGCGGTCAGATGGCAGAACACGTTCTGAACGAACACCATGTCGGAGCGGGAGTGCCGGGCGGCTAGACCGTCGTCGAGGATGTCGGCCGTGAAGAAGCGGACGCTCCGCCGGACGTCGTCGCGCACCGTGAACGTGTCGCCCTCGCGCACGAACAACGCATCGACCAGCGCAGCCGGTATCCCGTGCCGGAGCACCTCGTCGGCCTGGTACACCCCGGCCTCGGCCCGGTCCACCGTGTCGGGATGGAGATCCGAGCACTCGATCTCGAAGTCCAGATCCGGCAGCGCCCGGCGCAGCACACCGGCGATGGTGTAGGCCTCGGCGCCGATCGACCCGGCCAGCACGCTGATGCGAACCGGCTCGGTCCGACGGCCGTCGCTCCCCACCCCCACATGGTCGAGGACCGGCCCCAGCAGGGCGTCGAACTGTGCCGGAAGGCGGTAGAACGCGGTGTAGGTGTGGTGGTCGGTCCGGGGGGCGGTCGCCGACAACCGGCGATGGCGCCGTTGCCCGTAGCCGTAGAGCAGGACGCCGTACAGCAGATCGTACCAAGAGGCGACGGCCACGTCGCATCGGTCACGCCCCGTCAGGCGGTGCTCGGCGGGGGGCGAAGATCGGTTCCGTGACGCGCACGCGACCACGCCGCCGCTCCGCCGTCACCCGTGTCGATGCGGACGGATGCAGTTCCGGTGGCCACCACGCCGGCGTCGTTGACCATCTCGAGGGCCACGTCCACCTGGCCACCGTCGACGGCGACAACGGATCCCCGGCACACCAGGGTGTCGCCGGGCACGGCGCTGCGGACGACCTTCCAACCCAGGCGAGTCATCTCGCCCCGGCCGGCGAGCCAGCCGATCACCAGCCGAGCGAAGTAGTTGCCCAGCAGGCCCCGCTGGGCGACCACCGACTGGTGTCCCTCGGCGTTGGCCTGGTTGAGGTCGTAGTGGATCAGATGCCGGTTCCAGGTGATGGCGCTGAACATGAAGATGTGGACGGTGTCCACCGGCACCTGCAGCTCACCGATCGACGCCCCGACCTCCGTATCGAGCAGGTCACTTCTTGACATAGGTCGCCTCTTCCCGGGCCACGAGCACGCCGTCCTGATTGACGAACCTCGTCTCGACGAGCACGAGGTAGAGGTCGCCGCTGCTCCCGACCTTCTTCGTCACGCTCTTCAGCTCCGAAGTTCGGGTGATGACATCGCCGGGTCGGATCGGCTGAAAGAACTCGTACTCGCTGGATCCCCCCACCGTCCGCTCCGCCGGCACCGGCACGTCGGCCTCCGACGGCGACAGATCGGGCGGCATCTCCGCCACCGGCAGATCAGCGAAGGCGAACGTCTGCCCGAACAGCGGCGGCGCGATCATCGACCCGTAGCGCGTGGTCAACCCGTGCTGCTCGTCGCTGTACAGCGGATCGTCGTCGCCGATGGCCTGGGCAAAGTGCCGAATATCCCGCGCCGTCACCGCATCGGTGATCGACCGGGTGAAGCCGATGAGGCTCTGCACATCGGCTGGAATCTCATTCGATGCCATCGCCGCATCTCCCGCTACGAAATACCGGCGTATTGCCGGCTGTAGTCCTTGTTACCAAGGTACATGAACCGGTCTATATCAAGATCCCAGTTCTCTGGGTGCAGCGCATCGTCCGGGCCGGGCACGAGCTCACCTTCGACCATGATCTCTTCGTATTCATCCACGGACAGCTCGATGCGGGCGGCCAATTCTGCCGATGGATCGAGCGCAGCACGCCACGCCGTGTAACCCGGCATCAGCGCCCCGATCCTCATCGACGCCGTGCAGCCGCTGCCGTAGGAGAAGAGACTGATGGCCGTCCCCTCGTCGAGGGTGCCCTGGCGCAACAGATCGAGGAGCGCGAGGTACAGCGAGCCGGTGTAGATGTTGCCGATGTCCCGGTTCAGGGTAAGCCACGGCGCCGTCCGCTGCTCGTAGCTGGCCAGGATCGAATCCATCGCGGGACCCCCCGGAACCACCGGCCCACCGAGCTCGTGCTCATGGTGGGCGACGTGCGCCTTGTAGGCCATCCGGCTGAACGGCACGTGGTACAGGCACGCCCCGAGCTGCCCGATCGGGGCAGGTCGGCGCCGATGTCGTCGAGCGAACCCTGGAGCGCTTCCAGATAGCAGCTGATGGAATAGTGCCCGTCGGCGATCGCCTCCTTGCGGTCGAGCGGCCGCCAGAAGTCCATGACGTTCCGGGTGAACTCGCCGATGAGAGCCGGATCCAGACTGACCAGACGGTTGATCCGACACGACCATGGCCACGGCGCCGGCCCCCGGGTCGGCTCCCCCGCCGTGCGGATGCCGTATCGGGCGATGTCGGTGGCGACGATCAGGGCCTTCGATCCCCGCGCTCCTCGCCCTGACGCGATCCAGTCGATCGCCGACGAGACGGCGGCCGACGCACCGAAGCAGGCGTGCTTGGTCTCGAAGACGAGCAGTTCGAGCGCAGGCCGAGGGCGTCGTGCAGGTAGACCGAGATCGGCTTGCCGTGACGACGCCCGTCTCGGTGCCGACGACGAGGCAGCCCACGTCACCCGGATCGGATGTCGAACTGGGCGAGCGCCTTGCTCGCCGCCTGTCCGGCCAGATAGACGGCGTCCTCGGGCGGCGTGGCCACGGCCATCAGCCGCTGGCCCAACCCGCTGGAGTATTTGACCCTTTCCACCCCTCGGGCGTCCGCCAGATTGTCGAGATCGATGAAATGGCGTGGCACATGGCAAGCCATCGCCTCTAGACCAATTGCCATGATAGTTCCCGTGCTCCTTCTCTCCGGTCCCGCATCAGCCCCTCAAGTTGAACCGGATTTTGCACCACGAACAACAGCAACGCTGTACCGTCCGGGGGCCCTCGCCCTCTCCAGGCTAGGATCTGGAACGACATCCATCAACAGGATATCTAGCCCACAAGTGGCGGTGAATGTCGCTCAATTCAACTTCGATTGATATCGCCAACGATTCGCAAGCTCCCGAAGCTCACCTTCGAAAGTCATGCCGCCCCGCGATTTACGGAGGAAATACTGCATGCTGTCGCTTCGCTGAATTGGCGAGCGACGCAAACGAAAACTGTTGGTGGAATCGACCTGATTGACGCCACCGCCCACCAACGCAGCCGACTGGTGATGGCCCATCACCAGTCGCTCCACCTGCTCCCCACCGAAGACACTCGGTAGGCGAAATGATCCGCGACGACACCGAGGTGCTCCCCGATCAGATCGACGGCCCGGCGGAGCTCCTCGGCGGCCCCCCCGACCGTGACCTTGTCCATCACCGCATGGGTGTGGGTGTGGGATCCGATCGTCACCAGCCCGGTGGCCATGGCGTCGGCCAGAGCCGACCAGCTGAGCGGCCTCCCGTTGTCGGGGAAGCTCTTCTGCTCGTCGATGAACCGGGTGGCGACGTAGTAGGTCGCCGGTACCCGGTGGGCCACCAGAACGGGCAGAGCATGCTCCATGAAGTCGGCGGTCCCGTCGTCGAATGTCACCGCCACCCCGGGCTGCGCCCTGTCGGCGGCGAGGCTGGCCAGACCCTTATCGAGGCTCACCGCCTTCCCCTCGTCCGCCAGATGGGCGATCTGCTCCTCGAACTGGCGGGGCGTCAGATCGAGCTCGAGGGTGCTGCCCCCACCGACCCGGTGGTAGGCCAGCACCACCAACCCGGCGCCGGGCGGGCGAGCGCGGTCCACCACAGCCGCCGCCATCTTGATCCCCCGCCGGGCCAGGGCGGCCGACCGGCTCATGCCGCCACCCGGCCCCGCTGGCGCCGCACCAACTCGAGCACCTCATTCACCTCGCCTCGGGCGAACACGGCGACCATCACCGCCATGACCGAGAGACTGGCGGCAACGGCCACCGCCAACCTCCACAGCTCGGGAACGGGCTCACTCGACCGACCGGCGACCACCACCGCCAGCGCCCCCGAGAAGACCCCCGCCACGAGGAAGGTGACAACGCTGCGCACCAGCGGCCGCCAGGCGACCTCACACAGGCGGTGGACTGCCCGCAGGTACAGCGGGATGATCATCACGAGCGTCACCACCTGGGCGAACGCCACCCAGATCACGCCGAACTGGGCACCGATCACGAACCCGGTGACGCCGATGACCGAGCGGGCCAACGCCAGCCGCACCGCCAGGTCGGGGCGTCCCATGCTCTTGAGCACCGTCATGGCCAGGCTGGTGATGGGAGCCAGGAGACCACCGAGGATCAGCACCCGGATGATGTCGCTGCTGGGCAGCCATTGCTCACCGAACCACCGGGCCACGATCGACGGCGCCAGCGACACGGTCACCACCGAGGCCACGACGAGGGCGAGAGTGCACGCCCGTACGCCGAGGGCGAAGCCCCGACCCACCCTGGCCCGGTCGTGCTGCAGCCGGGAAAAGGTGGACATGGCCGTCGACTCGATCGTGTCGGTAACGAGCAGCACGACGATGGTCAGCATCTGGAAGGCGATCGAGTAGTAGCCGAGCGCCTCGGCTCCGAGCACGGCTCCGATGACCAGGTTGTCGGCGTTGCGGGAGATGAACCCGACGCTGCTATTGATGGTGCTCCAGGTCCCGTAGACGGCGATCTCCCGCAACTCGGACCACGAGAACCGGAAGCGGGGCCGCCAGGACACCGCCCGGAACGCCAGCACGACCTCAACGACGTCGGACACGAGGAGCTTCACCACCAGCGACCACACCCCGGCCCCGGCCAGGGCGAGCCCCACGCCGGCGGCACCGGCCGACGAGTCGCCGCTCACCTTGCGCACCGCCAGGCGTTTGAACTCCATCTGGCGCCGCAGGATCGCTTCCGGCACGACGGACATCGCCGTCAGAGGAAGGCCGAGCGCCAGCACGGCGACGACGAGGGCGACCGACCGGTTTCCCACCGCGTCGGCCAGCAGCGGGGAGGCGGCGACCATGCAAAACGTCAGGATCAGCGAGACCCCCAGCAACCCCCAGAACGCCGAATCCAGCTGCTGGACCCGAAGCTCCGCCCGCTGCACCAGGGCATCACCCAGGCTCACCCTGAGCGGTATGTCCAGGAACCCGACGAACACCGACGCCAGAGCCACCAGGCCGAAATGGTCGGGGGTGAGCGTTCGGGCCAGGACGGTGAAGACGATGATCGAGATGAAGCGGACGCCCCACTGCCTGAACAGCGACCAGGCCATACCGGCGAACGCCAGCGCCTGCAGGCGCGAGTTGTCGATGTCGCCGACCACGTCGTCGGCCACCTGGTCGGCGCCGATCACCTGCTCCTCGCGCTCACCCACGCGGCTCCTGCCCCGATCGCCCGGCTCCCTCGATACCGGCCCGCTAGGCGCTCCACGACCCCCCGTGACACCCAAGGACCCCGTCACACCAGCTTGTCGATGATGCTACCAGGATGTCGACTGGACGGCCTGGGCAAATTGTCGCCCCGAACCGCCGGACCGGGGTGGCTCAGCCGCCGGTGTCGGGGGCCGGCGGACACCCCTCGACAATCGCGATCGGCATGGCCACCATCTCCTTGGCCACTGCCTTCAGCCTGATCTGAAGGTTGCGGGGTCGCGCCGCGGCGCCGATGATCGCCACCTCCCCGGAGCACTTCCGGTCGAGATACCGGGCCCGACGCAGATGGTAGTTCGACGTCACGATCATCACCCGGGACCAACCGTACTGCCGGGACAGCTGGGCGACCTGGCTGGCCTCGGCCGCGGTGTCGACCTGATCACCCCCTGGTGGGCACAGGACCTCATAGTCGGCCGTGTTCCGGCACAGCGTCTCGTAGTCCTCGGGGAAGGAGTCGGAGGCGAACAGGACCACCATAACCGGGGCCGTCCCCTCAGCCATCAGCTGTTGGCCTGCGCAAGCGGTGGCGCTGACCGGCGTGCACCACCACCGCATCCACCGGTTCGACGGGATCGGGGTCAGCCCACCCCACCCAGTAGCCGTACAGGCCCACCAGGAACACGAGACCGAGCACGCCGACCAGCACCAAGCGGCGCCTCGTCCATCGACCCGGCAGCCTGCTCAGGATCGCTCGCCGTTCCACCGGGCCCGATCACCCCGCCGCGACGTCGCTCAACCGGCCGGCCAGCTCGCCCATCGTCACCGTGTCGAGCCGCCCACGGTCGCGGTGGAGCGCCGCCGCTCGGCACAGCCGCTCGAGCCCGGCCAGGGCCGCCTGGGGGTCGGCCCGCAGGTTGTGGGGATGGAACCAGAGGTGGAACAGCGACGCTCGGCGCACAGCCTGGTCGAGTCGTCGTTCGATCTGACGGAGCCAGATGGCCCGGGTCCGGCCGTGGTGGGCGTCGATGTTGTACAGCACCGAGGAGGGGAGGTTCCACAGGCCGTCCTCGGCCGAGGGGCGCA
The DNA here is from genome assembly GCA_041394285.1 of Acidimicrobiales bacterium. Taxonomy (GTDB): domain Bacteria; phylum Actinomycetota; class Acidimicrobiia; order Acidimicrobiales; family SZUA-35; genus CADEDH01. The sequence goes on from JAWKIL010000009.1 coordinate 195,089, forward strand.
CAGCGGTCCGCTCGGAACCGACGACCCTGTCGACGATGCGCTGCCAGGGGGTCGCGGGCAACCGTTCCGGCCGTCCCCGATAGGCGATGAAGCCGCGGTCCCGCAAGGCGTCGACGTGTCCGATGCTGTTGCGGGGATAGACGATCGACCGCAGCGTCAGGCCGAGGTCGGAAGCGGCCGCCACAGCCGCCTGCAGCTCGGACTCGAACGCATGGCGGCTGCAGCCGTCCTCACCTGCCATCATGTGGGAGAACCCGTGGCTGGCGATCTCGTGGCGGGCCTCCGCCCCGAGGATGAGCCGGACCAGATCCGGCGCGTAGCGATCGTTGGCCCGATCGACATCGCTGCACGGGTCGGCGTCGAACCAGTCTCCCTCCAACCAGGGGTACTCGGGCCGGATGATCTCCGGATGCCGCACGCCGTCGACCGGCTCACAGCGCTCGAGCATGAGGTGGCCGACCACGGCCCACGTGGCCGGGATGTCGTACCGGTCGAACAGAGCCAGCAGCGACGCCAGATCCGCCCGCTCCGCCGGATAGGAGTAGCGCTCCTGCGGCCGGTGACTGAGGCCCCAGGCCATTTCCGTATCGATCGAGATCACGAAGGCCGCCCGGTCGAGTGGCACCGAGGTACCCCGGGCCACCCCGTGCCGATTCACAGCACTTCGCCGCAGAAGTTCCGGGACCGCAGGATGCCCTTCGTATCGAGCACGAGCGAGGCGTGCTCGGCGATGGTGTCGGGGTCGAACTCCAGATGGTCCACCAGCACGACCACGAGATCGGCGGCGGCGATCGCTTCGGGCGTGAAGTCGACGAGCGGCGCGTCGATGCCGAGCCTGGCCCCGGACGGCAGATGGGGATCGCAGAGCACCAGGTCGGCCCCCATGGTGCGGAGACGGTCGGCGACGGGGCGCGACGGCGACTCGCGCCAGTCCGACGTCCCGGCCTTGTAGGTCATCCCCAGCAGCAGGATCTTGGTGCCGTTGATGGCCCGGCGATGGGTGTTGAGCAGGGCCCCGATGCGGGTGGCGACATAGTCGGGCATGTGCTCGTTCACGTCGTTGGCCAGCTCCACGAACCGGAACGTGTGGCCGAGCGTCTGGCGGACCCGCCACGACAGATACGAGGGGTCGATCGGCAGGCAGTGCCCGCCGACACCGGGACCGGGACGGAACGGCGAGAAGCCGAACGGCTTGCTGGCGGCAGCGTCGATGGCCGCCCAGACGTCCACACCGAGCTCCCGGGCGAACATGGCAATCTCGTTCACCAGGGCGATGTTGACGTGCCGGTAGGTGTTCTCGAGGATCTTGACCAGCTCGGCGGTGGCGGCATTCTCCACCTCGATGACCTGGTCGACGAGGGTGCCGTAGAACGCGGCGACGGCACGGCACGACTGGGCGTCGATCCCAGACACGACCTTGGGCGTGTTCACGAAGTTCCACACCTTGTTGCCGGGATCTATGCGCTCCGGCGAGTAGCCGAGGAAGAAGTCCGATCCCGCCCGCAACCCGGACTTCTCCAGGATCGGGCGGAGGTACTCCTCCGTGGTACCGGGATAGGTGGTCGATTCGAGCACCACCAGTGCACCGGCCCGCAGCACCCGGGCCAGCTGCTCGCCAGCGGAGCCGATGTAGCTCAGGTCCGGCACGCCGTCGCGGAGCGGCGTCGGCACCGTGATCACGGCCACGTCGAATCCCACGATGTCGCCCAGGCTCGACGTCGGCCGGTAGCCCCCGTCGAGCGCGCGCCTGAGCTGGTCGTTCGAGACATCCTCGACATAGGACGATCCGGCGGCGAGCGACTGTTGCCGCTGCTCGTCGATCTCATAGCCCAGGGTGGGAAAACCGAGCTCGGCGGCCCGCATCGCCACGGGCAACCCTACGTAGCCCTGGCCGACGATGGTCACCTTGGCCGTACGATTCGCCAGCCGTGAGAGCAGGAGGCCCAACGGGGTGGACTCATCGGTCTCGCTCTCGATGCCGTCCACTGATGCGACGTCGACCGCCACCGTCATCTCCGCTTCGTCAAGCATGCCGAATCACTCCATTGTGCAGCGAGCGAGGAACTTCTGCGTCCGATATAGCCCAGCCGTGCTGCTGCCAAGGGTAACGCTGGGCGATGACCGTGCGTGACTGGGCAAACCGCATCACCTGCCCCCTTCTGAAGGGCTCATGCCGCCGCCCGGTGGTAGAACGACACCATCGCGTCGGCCACGCGCTCCAGCGTGTAGACCTCGAGAAAGCGGTCCCGGGCGGCGAGCGCCCGTCGACGGGCCGTTTCCGGGTCGGCCAGAACCGAACGGATGGCGGCGGCGACCTGGTCGGGGTTCCCGGCATCCACCACCCCGGCCAACTCCGGGCCCGCCACCTCCAGCACCTGCGGCAGGTCGGCCACGACAGCCGGGGTGGCCGCCGCCATCGCCTCCAGGAGGGCGCCGGGAAGTCCCTCCCGGCGCGACAACAGCAGGAAGACGTCGCTCATGTGGAGCAGGTCGGCCACATCGCGCCGATAGCCGAGAAACCGGACCACGGGCGCCAGGTCGAGGCGCTCCACCAGCGCCTCGAGCGCCGGGGTGTGGTCACCGACCGACCCGGCCACCAGCAGACGGAGCTCGGGCCGTTCAGCGGTGAGGGCCGGGAGCACCTCGATCGCCCGATCGATGCCCTTGGCCCACTCGTGCCGGGCCACGACGAGCAGCACGGGCTGGTCCGGGGCGATCCCCAGCGATCGCCGGAGCTCCGTGCCGCCGGAGGGCCCGGGTCAGGGGCGGCGAGCGCCGCCGGCCGCCCCCGGGGATGACGTCGATGCGGTGCCGTGGATAACGGAGCCGTGTCGCCATCGTGTCGGCCACCTGGACCGACACGGCGTGCAACCTGCGGGCCAGGCGGGCGGTGCCCGCATCCAGCAGCTGCGATGCCCTCACCTTCGTCGCCCGCAGGGCGGATCGTGCCGATGGCCGGGGCCGTACAACTCGCTCGGGAGCGTGGACACCACCGGCACCCGTGACCAGGCGGCAGCTGTCCGGCCGCAGACGTCAGCCTCGAACAGGCAGGTGTGGACGAGATCGGGCCGCTGCGCCCCGATCACCCCGTGAAGACCCTGGATCCACCCGAGGCGCCCCCGGCCGGCGCTGCCGACCCACTGCACCGGCACACCCAGCTCCCGGACCTCGTCGCCCAGTCCCTGCCGGTCGTGCAGCACGACGACCCGGGCTCCACCCCACGATCCATCAGGGCGGGCAGGAGGGCCACGGTGGAATGCTCGGCACCGCCGGGCGCCAGGCTGTCGAGCACGAGCAGGACCCGCATCAGCGCCGTCGCAACCACGGGAGCAGGTGGGCCCCCGCCCCATCCGAACGGACCTGATCGAGCACATCGAGCCACCGGTCGGCCGTCGATTCCAATGTGTAGTGACCGATCGCCAGGTCGTGGGCGGCGGATCCCAGCACCTCGAGCTGGGCCTCCGCCCCCAGCAGGGCCGCCGCCAGGGCCGCCGGGTCGGCCACCGGCACCACGAAGCCGTTGATCCCGTCCCGCACCAGCTCGCGGACGAACCCGGCGTCGGTGGCCACGGTCGGCACACCCAGGAGAGCGGCCTCGATGATCACGCCCGGCAGCCCTTCGCTCACGCTCGAGAGCACCAGCACGTCGGCGGCCCGCAGCAGGGCGAGCGGATCGGTCACGTGCCCGAGGAGGCGCACCCGGTCACCGGCGACGGTGCCGGCGGCACGGCGGACGCGATCCGCCTCCGGCCCGTCGCCCCCGACGAACAGCATCCACCGGTCGGGCAGGTGGCCGATCGCTTCCACCGCGGCGACGGGGTCCTTCTCCGGGCTGAGCGCCCCGAGGAAGACGGCGACCACCGAGTCGGGTGGCACCGACAGCGCCTGTCGGGCGGCGGCCGCCTCGTCAGCGGTGCGACGGGGGAAGTCCCGGGCCGGCACACCGTTGGGTATGACGCTGATCCGGCTCCCGTCGATCCCGTAGCACCGGGCGACCCGTCGCCCGGCCTCGTCGGTCAGGGCCACCACGCGGGAGGCGCTGCTCAGGAGCGCCCTCGTGCGCAGGCGTCGACGCCAGCTCGATGCCCAGTACAGCGGATCGCCGATGTTCCGATACACGAAGGGGATACCGGTGCCCGCCGTGGCGACCGCGGTCGCCGGGAGGGTGGAGGATCCGTGTGCGACCACCACCGGGGCTCGCCGGCAGCAGGCCCGCAGGTTCCGCAACGTGGTCGACCCAAACCGGGTTCGCCCCAGGACCTCCACGTCGAGCGTGGGATTCGGGCCCGGATGCAAGGCCACGGTTCGGACCAGGTGACCGCGCTCGGCGAGCTCGTGCCCCAGGAGCACGGCGTAGCGCTCGGCCCCCCGGGGCGTGGCGCTGGTTATCACCTGCAGTACGTCGACCGCCGCCACCCCTCCGCGCCTCCCTTCGGCCGACCCGAGGACCGTCGATCTCCACTCGATCCGCCAGTGCTCGTGGCGCCCGTCGAGAGCCTAACAGGCGGGCCCCTGCATCGAAGGGCCCCTCAGAAGCAGCAGTTTTGCTTACCTCTATTCTCCGACATGCCTGTTGCAGGATCAGTACGGTTCGACTGCGAGGGACGGTGGGGCAGCATGAAGATTGTGCATTTGACGACTGTGGCGATGTCGCATCGCTACCTGCTGCTTCCGCAGCTGACGGCTCTGGTCGATGCCGGCCACGAGGTCGTCGCCGTGAGCGCTGACGGGCCGGAGGTGGCGGACCTGGCCGCCCACGGGATCCGACACCGCCCGCTTGAGGGATCGACCCGGGGCTTCGATCTCCTGGCCGACCTGCGCGCCGCCCGCTCGTTCGCGTCCATCGTGCGCCAGGAGCGGCCCGACCTGGTCCACACGCACAACCCGAAGCCGGGGGTCTACGGGCGGATCATCGCCCGTACGTTGCGGGTGCCGGTGGTCGTCAACACCGTCCACGGGCTCTACGCCACCCCCGAGGACCCCTTCATGCGGCGACTGGCGGTCTACGGGCTGGAGGCGGTGGCGTCGCGGTTCTCCCACCTCGAGCTGGTGCAGAACATCGAGGACACAGAGCTGATGATCGACACGCGGCTGGCGCCGGCAGGGCGCGTGCGACACCTCGGCAACGGGATCGATATCCGACGCTTCGAACCCCGCAGGAGGGCGGAGCATCGCCGGGCGGTCCGCTCGGAGCTGGGTCTCGGCGACGACGAGGTCATGGTTCTGAGCGTCGGTCGCCTCGTCGCCGAGAAGGGGTTCGGGGAGCTGCTGGCAGCCAGCGAGGCGATCTCCGAACCGCACGCTCTGGTGATCGTCGGCCCCGAGGATCCCGAGAAGCCGGACGCGCTGCCGGCCGAGGCCGTGGCCGCCGCCCGGACCCGGGGTGTCCGGTTCCTCGGCCATCGCCACGACATCGACCGCCTGCTCGCCGCCGCCGATGTGTTCGTCCTGGCCTCGCACCGCGAAGGCTTTCCCCGGGCGGCCATGGAGGCGGCGGCCTCCGGTCTGCCCATCATCGCCACCGATATCCGTGGCTGCCGTCAGGTGGTCGACGACGGGATCACCGGCCTGCTCGTACCCCGACGCGATCCCGGCGCCCTGGCGGCGGCGCTGGCGAAGCTGGCCGGGAACCGCGACCTGCGCCTCGGCCTCGGTGCCGCCGGACGCACCAAGGCTGAGGCCGAGTTCGACGAGCTCCACGTCATCGAGCGACTGTTCGAGAGCTATCGCGATCTTGGTGTGCCGACGGCCATGTCGACGGTGCGGCCGGCGCAGACTGGAACCGAGCGGCCGTTCGCGACCCGGTGAGGTGCTCAGCCGTAGAACGGCGAGATCGCCGTCATCAGGCCCTTGTCGTCCAGCTGGAAGGCGCTGGATCCGTTCTGCACCCGGATCAGCGTGCCCGCCTCGACCGACTTGAACACGAAGCTCTGGGGCGAGAGCCCGCAGTCGACGAAGTCATAGAGCCCGGGGTTGTTGGCCGGGCCGTTGTTCTCGACCGAGACGCTGGAGAAGCTGCACTGGTGATACAGCGCCGACTTCGACCCGCGTAGCGTCTGCGGCATGAGCCGAAGCGCGCCGTCGGTGGTGATGGACTCGAACGACAAGCCGTAGCCGTCGGTGCGGCCGTTCCCGCCGATCGAGGCGCTGTGCTGAGTGAGGGCCGACTTGCCGTTCCCGTACAGCATGAGGTTCCGATACTGGTAGCTGTTCTGGTAGGCGCCGTGGTCGACCCCTGCTTCGCCGTTGTTGTAGGCGACGAAGTTCTCCACCACGTGCCGGTTGGGGTCGTTCTGCCACACGAAGATGCCGTCGGTGCGGTTGTTGTGGGCGATGTTGTCGGTGAAGGTCCAGACGTTCGCCGGGTTGAGGTTGTTCCGCTCGGGCCAGATGAACCCGTTGGCGTTCACGTTGCCCTGCACGCCGACGGCAACCGAGTCACGGATGGTCAGGTTCCGACCCGTGGCCATGGTGAAGCCCGACAGCTGGTAGCCGCGGAAATCGGGGTCGGAGCGCAGCAGCGCCACCATGTTGTGCTCCCACAGCAGGTCGTTGGAGTTGTTGGCGCTGTCGTTGCGGGAGTTCGGGGGATCCCACCAGAACGCGTTCTCCCAGCCGTCGTAGGCGATGTTGTCCCGCATGACGATGCCATTCGAACCGTGGGGCACGAAGGCCGAGTTGCCGGAGTTCCGGACCACCACGCCTTCGACGATCGAGCCCCGGGAACCGTCGCCGCAGTGGTGGAAGTGGAGGGAGTACCGGCCGAGCACGCCCGACGAGCTGCCGGCCTTGCCCTTGCGGACCCCCAGGTTCCGCAGCTGGACGTACTTGATCGTCTGCGGCTTGGCCGAGATGATCAGCACGTGGGCCCGCCCGTTGGTGCTGGCGGCCGGCGTGTTGTTGCCCTGGCCCTCGATCCGCACGTTGCGGCTGAGGTTCATCACCTCGGCCGTCCACTTCCCGTTCACCTGGGGATGGGCGTACTTCAACGGCGAGTCGAGCGTGACGGTTGCGCCGTCCATCGCCGTGATCGTCCGCTCGTCGAACTGGGTGGAGGATCCCCTCCCGGCCGCTCCGGTGGGAGCGACGCTGATCTGGTCGCCGACCTGCCAGCCCACGGGGGCCTGGCCGAGCGTGAGCTTGGTGGCGCCGGCGTCGGCGGAGCCCGCCAGGCGGGTCCAGCCCGTGCGCGGTGCACCCTGCAGGTCGAGCTGGCCGTTCCCGGTGACCCACACGCCGACATCGGTGTCGAGCACCGACATGCCGCCGCCCACGAAGGCCGTCTCGTTCACGTTCACGAACTGCAGGAGGTGCTGGACGCCGGCGTTGGCCGGCCTCATCCGCAGCACGCCCTCCACCCGGACGTTCTTCGACACCTCGATGGTGACGCTCTGGGCCGGATCGAACTCCCAGATCTCACCGGCCGGCACCGTGAAGCCATTGGCCAGCGCCGCCTTGTCGGCGTTGGTGACAACCCGGGTGGCCTGGCCCGACGGCGGTGGGGCCACGACAGTGGAACTGCCGGCAGCGGTGCTGCCCGTCGTCGCTGCCCCGGTCGTGCCGGTGTGGTGGTTGTGTCCGCTGGCCGCCATCTCAGTGCTGGACATCGTGTCACCGGGGGCGGTGACCGGGACCGTGGTGCCTGACTGGACCTGGCTCGTCCCCGAGCTCGGCAGTCCGGCCTCTACATTGCCCTTGTCGGTCGTGATCTCGAAGGTGGTCGGGACCCCGGGTGCCGCCGAGCTGGCCGTCGACTGGCTGGACGGCCTCGTTCCGTGGCCGTCGTGCCCGGCGCCGATCGGCACACCGTCGGCGTCGGTCTGGGTGGCGGAGGTAGCGCCGCAGGCGGCCGCCGTCAGCACCAAAGCCATCAGCACGGCCCATCGAGCGCCGCGACGCCGTCGCAAGGTTCTGCGGACCCCGCCGGTCCGAGAGATCTGGTTCATTACAACCCTCCGTGCGCCCGCCGCACTACGGAACAAGCACCTTCGCTCCACCCCGCAGGGCAGGGTAGCGTGACCGGGAAGAGTTGCCTAGCCATATCCCGTTATGGGCTCGTTTTCCTTATACGGGGCCGTCTGACGGTATACGGGGCCGTCTGACGGTTGCGGGTGGAAGGTCGGCCTCGTAGGTTGCACCGCGTGTGGTTGAAGCGCCTGGTCGACCTTGTCGTGGCGGCGACAGCGCTCATCGCCCTGTCGCCGGTCATCGCCGTCTTAGCGGTGTCGATCCGCTTGCTGGACGGCTCGCCGGTTCTGTTCCGGCAGCTTCGCAGCGGTCGCCGGGGCCGACCGTTCCGGCTCTACAAGTTCCGAACCATGCGCAGCGCAGATTCGAACTTCGACCCGTCGACAGACGCAGTGAGGATCACCAGGCTCGGCCGAATGCTGCGCAGCTCCAGCCTCGACGAGCTACCGTCGCTAGTGAACGTGATCCTCGGCGACATGAGCCTGGTGGGGCCGCGTCCGCTCCCCGTCGAGTATTTGGATCGATATTCCCCGGAACAGCGGCAACGGTTGGAGATGCGGCCTGGCATCACGGGGCTGGCACAGGTCCGGGGCCGCAACCTGCTCAACTGGGAAGACCGCTTCGCCCTCGACGTCGAGTATGTGAAGAACCACAGCTTGCGGGGCGATCTCCGGCTCCTGGCCGACACCGTGCGGCCGGTTCTGCTGCGCCAGGGGGTGTCGGCTGACGGAGAGGTCACGATGACCGAGTTCCTGGGCTCCTTGCCTCCCGAGGGGGAAGCGCCGGGCGACGCTCGGTAATGTGGGACTACGCCATGCGCCTGTTCCTGATCCGTCACGCCCATGCCGGCGACCGCACCGCCGGCAGCCGCGACAAGTTCCGGCCTCTCACCCCCAAGGGCCACCGTCGGGCCGAGGAGCTGGCCACGATGCTGGAGGGCCAGGGTGTCGCCCGGGTGCTGTCGAGCCCCGCCACCCGGTGTTGGCAGACCGTCGCACCGGTGGCCAAGGCGTTGGGGCTCGAGGTGGAGGAGGTCGACGAGCTGTGGGAAGGCGCACTGCTGGACGACGTCTTCGCCCTGTTCGAGGGGCTGGGCGAGCCCGTGGTGGCAGCCTGCTCGCACGGCGACATCATCCCCGAGGTCGTCGACGCCCTCAACCGTAAGGGCGTGCCTGTGAGCGGCCGGGGTTGCGAGAAGGGCTCGATCTGGGTGCTCGACCACGACGGCCGGCAATGGACCGCCGCCGCCTACGTGGCCAAGTCGCAGAGCCAGCTCCCCGCCCTCTGAGTTGGTGAACCCCGATCAGAAGGCACTGACCTCGAACTGATGCCCCAGATCGTCACCGGTGACACCGCCGGGCATCAGAACGAGGGCTTGGACGGCGGCGTCGAGGGCGGCCAGGGCGGCGTCGGCATCGGGGTCGAGGTGGGTGGAGTCGAGGTGGGTGGTGGGGTCGCCGAAGGCGGCGGACTCGACGGCGGAGGCGGCCGCCCACACGACCGCCGGGTCGAGGCCGGCCGCCTCCAGGTCGGCCGCCTTCTCCCGGATCGTCCGCGACGCCGGCCACACGAGGCCGAGCGCTGCTCCGCACCGGTCGTAGCGGCGCTGGGCCGCCACTGCGGCCGACACCGGCCCACCGCCCTCCCACCCCACGGCCGCCGGGCCGAGCGCCCGCCGGCCCCGCATCCGCCGACCGACCAGCCCGGCCGCCACGGCCAGCCCGGCCGCCGTCGCCAACGTCGCCCGCCCCGGCCATCCGAGCCCTGGCAGCCAGCCGGGCACGCCGCCGGCCCGGGCCGGCTCCGGCGGGGCCCCACCGGGGTCGAGGGGCACGCTGGCGGTGGGGTCGAAGCCCTGCCAGCCGATCCCGGGGAAGTAGACCTCGGCCCATGCGTGGGCGTCGGACGCCCGGGACACCCACTCCCCTGTCGATGCGTCGCGTTCACCGGGCACGTAGCCCACGGCCAGGCGGGCCGGCACCCCGAGCGATCGCAGCATCACCACCATCGCCGTGCCGATCTGCTCGCAGAACCCGCGGCGGCTGGCGAACAACAACTCGTGCACCGCGTCGCGCCCCTCGGGCAGCACCGGGATGTCGCGGGAGTAGGTGATGTTGGCCGCCATCCAGGCCTCGAGCGCCCGGATGCGGTCGTAGGCGGTGGGGCCAGCACCAGCCGCGATCGTGCGGGCCAACTCCGCCACCTCGGGATCGACGTCGCCCTCGCTGGCGTACCGGGCCAGCACGGCCGAGCCCGCCGGGAGCTGGCCCGGGTCTGCCCGTCGCAGATCGTCGGCCGACGGGTCGACCACCTCGCTCACCACCCGCCACGTGACCCCCGCCTCCAGCGGGGCGCCGAGCTGGATGGAGCCGTCGTCGCCCACGGTCGCTGACCGGACCCCGGCCTCCAGCTCCACTGGCCGCCACGCCGCCACCAGCACGTCGAGCCCGCCGGCGACAGCGGTGAACTCCTGGCGTTCCCGGACCACCGGCGCCCCGCCGGCGGAACCGTCACCGGCCCCGGAGCCAGCGTCAGCCGCCGGGTCGCCGGCCCCGGGATCGAGGAGCAGCACCTCCGACGCCCAGGTGACGGTGCGGGTCGGCCCGCTGGCCCGCCACCGGCGACCGTCCCACTCGTCGTAGGTGGCACCCCGCCAGTACCGGGGCCGCTCGGCCCGGACCCGGAGCACGACGTCGTCGCTGAGGTTAACGGGCAGGCCGGTGTCGAGCCCGCCGGTGAGCCCCGGATGGGAGGCCACCCTCCCACCCCCGCCGTGCGACCCACCGGCCGTGCCCGGCGCCGGCATCACCGAGGCCAGGGCGTGGGCCGCCCCCACCGCCACCGGCACGACCAGCACCACCACGGCCAGGGCCTGGATCGTGCGTCGGCGGCTGAACACCAGCCGATGGTCGACACCGCCGGTCGGGGCCGGCGGCAAGGCCGCCGCCCCGTCGGCCGAACCCGACGGGGCGGCCGGGTCGAGCGGCCCCGCCTCGTCGTCACCCAGCCACGCCCCCCACCCCACGGGGCTGGCCCGGTTGGCCAGCACCACCATGGCCACCACCGCCGCCACCCAGGCGCACAGCAGCGGCAGCGGCAGCGCCGTATCCCGCCGGAAGGCGAAGGTGAACAACGGCAGGCCCAGCGCCGGAACCGCCCGCTCCATCCCGGCGAAGCTGAAGCAGGCGAACCCGATCAGGCACAGCGCCACCAACGCAGCCAGCCCCCACAGCCCGGCCGGTGGAGCCAGGGCCAACAGCAGCACCGACGGACCGACGATCCAGGCCGCCCAACGGTCGTAACCCGGCATCACCGAAGCCAGGGCCACCCCCAGGCTGAACGCAGCCAACGCCATCAGCCGCTCCGGCCCCGTCACCGGAGCCAGGGCCGCCACCAGGCACACGGCGGTGATGCCGATGAGTCGGACGCTCAGGTTGGAGAGCGCCACCGCAGCCCGTCCTCGTCCACCATCAGGGCGGTCCGCCCCCGGCCGACGCCCCCCACTGGATCTCCGCCCGGCAGATCGGGCCCGCCGGGGCGGAAGCGGGCCAGGCGGGCGATCAGGTCGTCCCGCCCGTACACGGCGCCCACCACCCGGTCGCCGGCCTCCACCGAGTCGATCACCACCCGGTACCCGGCCAGCAGCAACTGCTCGACCGCTCCCCGGGCCTGGCCGGCCACCCGGTCGGCGCCGGCCTCGTCGGCCGCTCGCACCAGCACCGTCACCTCCGGGGGGATGCCGAGCCCGGGCGGGCGCTCCCGCACCATCAGCGCGCCGGTGCGGGCGACGGTGGGCCAGTGCACGTCCCGGCCCGGGTCGCCCGGAACGTAGGGCCGAAGCCCGATCGGATCTCCGGGCCCGACCCCGGCGGCGATCAGCAGCCGATCGGTCAGCACCCCACCGCCGACGACCACGCTCTCGGCCGAGGTGGCGTCGGTGCCACCGCCCGCCCCGGTGAACGGCACGGCGGTCAACACCACAGGCTCGGCCGCCGGGGCGGCGTGGACCGGGGCCGGCGGGGCCACGGCCACCTCCCGCACCACCGCCGCCAGGCCCAACGGGATCGACGTCTGGAGCCGGACGGTGATGCGCTCCACCACCCCCCGGTTGCGGGCCCGCCACAGCACCACGCCCTCCCCTGGCATCTGGGCCGGCACCCAATAGCGCACGCCGCTCCGCACCCCGAGCGCCCCCTCCAGTCGGTGGGGCCCGGCCACGACGACCGCCAGCGGCACAGCGCTTCCCACGGTCACCGCCGTCGGCCCCTCCACCGCCACCGTGAACGACCGCAGCGCCACCAGGGCCCATGCGGCGTTGACCGCCAGCACCAGGGCCGCCCCCAGGCTGAGCGCCATCAGCGGGCGCTGTCCCGACGCCGCGCTCACCAGCAGCCCGGGGAAGCACAGGGTGAGCACGCCGGCCCCGGCCGGCGTGAGGGCGAGCCGGTACCGGTTGGGGCGGTCCCGCCAGCGCCGGGTGGCGACCGCAGACCGCCCCGGGGCCACGGTCACGAGCGGACCAGATCCGGGACGGGGACCTCCTCCACCGCGAGGCGGACCTCGGCCGTCTTCGCATCGACCGGCTCCCCCTCGGCCGCCAGGCGATGCCCCAGGCACGGCCCGGCCAGGGCCTTCACGTCGTCGGGTACCACGAATGGGCGGGCGTCGAGCACGGCCAGGGCCCGGGCCAGCGCCACCACCGAGCGGGAGGCCCGGGCGCTCAGGTGACCCAGCGGCTGGAGGGCCTGGCACACGTCGAGCACGTAGTCGAGGACCACGTCGGCCACGTGGACCGAGGCCACGTAGTCCTGGAGCTCGGGCAACAGGGCGGCGGGCAGGACGGGCACGATGTGGTCGAGGGCGGCCGGTCCGCCGTCGCCCCGCAGCACCTGGCGTTGGACCGCCCGGGTGACCGGCCCCAGCGACAGCGCGGCGCCGAAGCGGTCCAGCTGGCCGGCGGTGAGCGGGAACGTGCCCGCCGACCCCGCCGGGTTCATCGTGGCCACCACCAGGAACGGGCGGGGCACGGGGCGGGTGACGCCGTCGACCGTCACCTGCTCCTCGGCCATCGCCTCTAAAAGGGCCGACTGGGTACGGGGCGTGATCCGGTTGACCTCGTCCACCAGCACCACGTTGGCCTGGAGCGGACCGGGCCGGAAGGCCCACCGGCCGCTGTCGGGCTGGTACACCGAGCATCCCGTGAGATCGGTGGGCAGCAGGTCGGGTGTGCCCTGGATCCGCCCGAAGCTGCCGTCGATCACCCGGGCCATGGCCGTGCCGAGCGTGGTCTTGCCCATGCCCGGCAGGTCGTTGACCAGGAGATGTTGGCCGGCCAGGAGGGCGGCGGCGGCCAACCGGACCGGAGCCGGCTTGCCCAGCAGCACCGAACCGATCCGCTCTTCGATGGCGCGGGCGGCGGTCACGATGGCCGCGTCGACACCAGTCCCGAGTCCCGCACTCACAAGCTCAAGGTCGGTCCCGGGCGCTGCGCTATTAGCGGCGCACTCCCGGTGGAACCACGGGCCCCGACGGGGGGCCGGCCGCTATCGGGGGTCGACCGCCGTCAGCAACCGTCAGCAACCGTTGCGTTCGGCCAGGGCGCTCGTCTGCTGCAGGAAGAACGGGGGCGGGTCCAACGCCTTCAGCGCCGCCACGTCGGCGCAGGCGTCGGCCGAACGGCCCAGCCGGTCGTAGGCCACGGCCCGGAAGGCGAGCGGGTCGGGCAGGGTGGGATCGGCCTCGACGGCCCGGGTCAGGTAGTCGAGCCCGCTGTCGATCAGAGCCTGGACGTCGGCCGTGGGCACGGTGTCGCTCGGACCCCCCTGCTGCACCGAGCCGGCGGCCAGCAGCAGGTACCAGCCCCGGTAGGCCAGCGCCTCGGCGTTGTCGGGATCGACGGTGAGGACCTGGTCGAAGCACTTGATGGCGCCCAGCAGGTCGCCCTCGGGCCCCGCTCCCTGGGACTGGCACTCCATCACCTGGGTGCGCGACGACGGGTCGACGGCCCCGGTGAGGCTGTCGTTCACCCCCCGCTCCCCCAGGCCCTGGGCCAGGGCCAGGCCGGCGATCACGGCGAAAACGGCCAGCCCGCCGAACACGGCCATGCGTCGGCTCAGCCGGCTGCGGCCGGCCGGAGCGGTGGCGACGGCAGTGGCGGCCCCGGACTTGCCGGCAGCGGCCCGGCCGCTCGACCCCCCGGGCACCGGGCCGCCCTCCAGCTGGCGCAGCACCTCGGCCGCCCGCTGGGTGTAGCTGTCCCGCAGTGCCTCGTAGTCGGCGTCGTCGAGATCGCCGGCGGCGTGCTCGGCGTCGAGATCGTCGAGCGAGCGCAACAGCAGGTCGCGCTCCTCCTCCAGAGCGGTCCGTCGCCCCGCCGGCAGCCGGCTGGCGGCACTGGTGCCCGTCCCGGTGGCCATCGCTACAGCCCCTCGTCGGCCACGGCGTCGGGACCCGACGTGCCGTCGCCCGTGACCCCCAGGGCCGCCCGGGCCCGTCGCACCAGCTCCCGATCGGCCTCGCTCACCGTGGCCCCCGTGGCCTGGCGCCGACCCATCATCGTGGCCACCCCCGCCGCTCCGGCCACCGCCGCCAGCACCGGCAGCAGCCACACCAGGGTGGCGACCCCATCGGCCGGCGGGTTGCGCAGCACCTTACCCCCGTAGCCCACCACCAGCTGGTCCCGGATCTCGGCGTCGCTGCTGCCCGCCGTCACCTCGTCGGCGATGAACTCCCGGATGGTGGCGGCGGCCGCCGAGTTCGACTCGGCCACGCTCTCGCCGTTGCACACCGGGCAGGCGAACGACTCGGTCAGGCGCTGGATCCGCTCGGCGTCGGTCTCGGCCCCACCCCGGTCGATCGAGGCCACCACCAGCAGAGCCAGGGCGGCCACCACGATCGCCACCCACCCCACCCGGCGGGCGGCGGGGCTGAGACGCCGGTTCCGCCCGGACGACATCACCTCGGTGGCCACCGTCACGACTGACCCACCCCGGAGGTGTCGGCGGTGGACAACTGGGCCACCGTGGCCTGGATCTCGTCGGCCGTGATACCGCCCTCGTAGTGCTGGACGACCTGGCCGGCCGGGGACACGAGGAACGTCTCGGGCACCTGGGCCACCTGGAACTCGATGGGGATCTCGGGGGCGTCGAGCACGGGCCAGCTCCCGCCCCGCTCGGCGAAGAACGACTGCACCGTCTCCACCGGATCGTTGAACACCACGGCCACCACCTCGGCCTCGCCCGTGGTGCGACCCCACTCGTCGAGCTTCACCAACTCGGGATGCTCCTGCACGCAGGGGCCGCACCAGGTGGCGAAGAAGTTCACCACCACCCAGCGGCCCCGGGCGTTGTCGATGTCGTAGGTGCCGCCGCCCAGCGTGGCGCCGGCCACCCGGGGCACCCGTTGGCCCAACAGGGCATTGGTCTGGTCGCTCTTGTCTCCCCCGAAGGCCAGCACGCCGATCAGGGCCACCAGCACGGCCCCGACGGCCAGCGCGGTCCACCGGGTGCGGTGGGAGCCGGTGCCACCGGCCTGGCCGTCGGCACCGCTCTGGGCCTCGGCACCGCTCTGGGCCTCGGCACCGTCGGGCCTGGCGTCGTCGTCGACCCGCTGCTCAGTCACCGACCAGCTCCGGTTCCCGGTCTGCGGGCGGATCCGCCGATGGGGGGGCGTCGGCGGACGAGGTGCCGGCCGACCCGTCGGGCTCGGCCGTGCGGGGCCGGCGCTTCGAGGGCACGAGGGCCAGGGCCGTGCCCAGCGCCATCACCCCGCCGCCCACCCACAGCCAACCGACCAGCGGCCGGATCACCACCCGCAGCCGGATCGAGTCGTCCACCCGGCTCGGCACCTGGTCGAGCACGAGGAACACGTCTTCGGTGAGGCCGGTCCGCACCGACGGGGTGGGCACCACCTGGCCCGACTGGCGGAAGCTGGTCATGGCCGGGGCGTAGGCCTGGCCCCCGTCGATCTGGATCTGGGCGAAGGTGCGGACCCGCCGGTCGTTGATGTCGGCCCCGGGCTCCAGATAGGTGAGTTGATGGCCCTCGAAGTTGACGGTCTCGCCCACCTTCATCGAGAACGTGCGGTCGCTGCGGTAGCTGCTGCTGGCGGCCATGGCCACCGCCACCAGCACCACCCCGAGGTGCACGATCATGCCCCCGTTGGTGCGCCCCACCAACCCCCGCCACCCGGTGCGGCGGCAGGCCAGCACGACCTGGCGCAGGGCCGACGCCCCGGCGAACGCCCCCAGGCCGAAAGCGGCCACGGCGGCTGTACCGCGGGCCCCGACGACGAGGGACAGGGCCATCGCCCCCACCGCCGCCACCGCCGGCCAGAACAGGCGGGTGGACAGCAGCTCGGTCGATGCCTTGCGCCACGGCAGCAGCGGCGCCGCCGCCATCAGGAACAGCAGGGCCAGGCCCAGCGGACGGCCCATGGAGTTGAAGTAGGGCGGGCCGATCGTGAGCCGGCTCCCGTTCCAGGCCTCGGCGATCAGGGGGAACACGGTGCCGAGCAGGATGACGAAGGCCAGGGCCCCGAACAGGAGGTTGTTGATCAGGAACGACGCCTCGCGGCTCACCGGGTTGTCGATGGCCCCCGGCGACCGCAGGGCGTCGCCCCGCCAGGCGATGAGTCCGATCGAGGCCGCCGCCACCAGGCCGAAGAACACGAGCAGCCAAGGCCCCACCGACCCCTCGGTGAAGGCGTGCACGCTCTCCACCACGCCCGAGCGGGTGAGGAAGGTACCGAGGATGGTGAGGGAGAACGTGGCGCACAGCAGCGACAGGTTCCACACCCGGAGCATCCCCCGCCGTTCCTGCACGATCACCGAGTGGATGAACGCCGTACCGGTGAGCCACGGCAGCAGGGAGGCGTTCTCCACTGCGTCCCAGGCCCAGTAGCCGCCCCAGCCCAGCACCTCGTAGCTCCACCAGGCCCCGAGCACGATGCCGAAGGTGAGGAAGCCCCAGGCCGCCACCGTCCACCGCCGGGTCTCGAGCAGCCAGCCCTCCCCCAACCGGCCCGTGATCAGGGCGGCCAGGGCGAAGGCGAAGGGGACGGTGAATCCCACGTAGCCGAGGTACAGCATCGGCGGGTGGAAGGCCATCAGGATGTGGTTCTGCAGGAGCGGGTTGGGGCCGGGTCCGTCGAAGCCGAGCGGCACCTCGGCCGTGGTGAACGGGCTGGCCGGGCCGGCCATGAGGGCGAAGAAGAAGCCGGTCACCACGAGCATCACCACCAGTGCCCAGCCCACCAGCGGGTCGGTGGCGCGGCGGCGGAACTTCACCAGCACGGCGGCCAGGTAGCCGCCGAGCACCAGGGCCCACAACAGGATCGAGCCCTCGAGGCTCGACCACAGGGCGGCGAAGTTGAACAGTGGCGGCGTGTGGCTGGAGCCCACCTTCTGGACGTAGGACAGGCCGTAGTCGCGCTGGAACAGCGCCACCTCCATCACGGCGAAGGCCCCGACGGCGGCGGCCACCACCAGCCAGGCCCACTGGCGCACCGTGCGCAGCAGCCGGGATTGGCCGGTGACCAGGGCGTAGGCCCCGCCCCCGGCCCCCAACGCGGAGGCCGACAGACCGAGGATGACGAAGGCGAACCCGACGGTGGCGTTCATCGGTGCGGACGAGGGCCGGTCACGGCGCGGTGCGCGTGGTGCTCGGCGTCTCGTAGTTGAGGCGGTCGGGGTTGTTCTCCACGTACTCCTCGGAGTGCTTCAGCAGGATCTGGCGGGACTCGAAGGCGTCGCCGTCCCAGTGACCGTCGACCACCACCTTCTGGCCCACGCCGAACAGGTCCGACGGTTCGTCGCCGATGTGGCGCACGGTGGCCGAGGTGTCGGCGAAGGCCATGGTGAACACCAGGGCCCCCGAGGCGTCGGGCCCCTGGACATCCATGACCTCGCCCTGCATCCGGAACGTCTGGCCGCCGAGCTCGCTCTCGCGGGCCACCGCCTCGTCGACGTTGAGGTAGAAGACCCGGGCGTTGGTGAGGGCCTGGTACAGCACGAAGCCCAGCACCACGGCCAGCACCGACAGCACGGCCACGTTGCGGTAGGACCGCCGCTTGCGTCGCTCGGCCGGGGAGCGACCGGGATCCCGGGGGGTGAGGTCGAGGCCCGACAGGTCGGGCTTGGCGTCGTCGCCGGCACTGGCGTTGGTGCTGGTTTCAGTCAAGGAACCGTCTCCGCTCGGGGGGGAGCTTACGGGACAGGCGGCGGCCATGGCGCAGGACCCAGGTGGTGTAGAGGGCGAGCCCCACGGCGACGAAGCCGTAGCCGCCGGCGACGTATTCCCAGTACATCAGCGGGACCTCCCGACGAGCCCGGTGGCGTCGGTTTCGGCCCGCCGCTCGGCCAGGGCCTGGGCCAGGCCCATCTGTTCGACCTCGCGGGCCAACCACGCCACCCGGAACCGGTGGATCAGGAGCCAGGCGGCGAGGGTGAGGAAGGCGACCAGGCCGATGAAGAAGGAGAACAGCATGAGCCCGTCCATCTTCGTGTCCACCCCCAGGGTCTGCCCCTGGTGCAGACCCCGCCACCACTGCACCGAGTAGTGGACGATGAACACGTTGCCGAAGCTCACGATGCCGAGCACGGCCGCCCGCCGGGACCGCACATCGGGCGGCAGCTCCAGGCGCCGCACCGCCAGGTACCCGAGGTACATCACGAACAGCACGGTGGTGCTGGTGAGGCGGGGATCCCACTGCCAGTACACACCCCAGGTGGGCTTGCCCCACAGCGACCCCGTCACGAGCACGAAGCTGCAGAACAGCACCCCGAGCTCGGCCGCCGCCCCGGCCAACAGGTCCCAGTACACCGAGCCCTTGCGCAGGTACATGATGCTGCCGACGGCGGTGATGAGGAACGCCACGTACATGACGGCGATCGCAGGCAGATGGATGTAGAACAGCCGCACGGCGTCACGCTGGTTGGCCTCGGGCGGGGAGATCACCAACGCGAACAGCAGGGTGAGGGCGAGCAGCACGATGGCGGCCAGACCCAGGCGGCGGGTGGCCACCGAGCCGGTGTGGGGCGGGTTGACGGGGGCGACCGCTACCGGCTCGTCGGCCGGATCGGTGCCCGTCGGTGCAGCTTCGGTGGTGCTCACGACTCCTCCAGTAGCGGACCAAAGGCGAGCATCCCAACTCCCAGATAAAGCAACGAGAAAACCGCCAGCAGCCCGGCCCACGACCAACCCGGCACGCCAGGATCGGCGAACAGTGCGTCCCGGGAGGCTTGTGTGGCTCCCAGCAGCACCGGGGCCAGCACCGGCAGCACGAGCAACGGCACCAGGGTATCCCGCACCCGCAGCCCCGCGGCCAACGCAGCGTAGAGGGTGCCGGCCAACGTGATCCCGACCGTGGCCAGCAGCACGGTTGCGGCCAGCAGGCCGGGGCGGGCCACCGGGGCACCGAACACCACGAAGGCACCGAAGCCGAGCACCGTCTCCACCGCCACCAGCTGCACGGTCACGGCCAGTGCCTTGCCCAGGAACACGCCGGCCGGGTCGAGCCCGGCCATGCGCAGGGCGTCGAGGTTGCCGTCGTCGGCCTCCAGGGCGAAGGCCCGACCCAGCGCCATCAGGGCCGACAGGAGCACCGTGAGCCAGAACAGGCCGGGCGCGATCTCCTCGATCACGGGGCGGCGGGCCTCCCCCACCACGACCAGATCGGGCGAGATGGCCAGGCCGAACAGGATGAGGATGAGCAGCCCGAACGGCAGGATCTGAGCCATCACCACCCGCGAGGTCAGCTCGATCCGCAGGTCCTTGACCGTCATCAACCAGGTGTCTCGTAGCACCGCCGGCCTCCGTTCAGCCCGATTCCGCCGCTGCCCGCCGCCGACCCCGCCACCGTGAGCCGGGGCCGGCCTCGACGACGGGGGCCTTGGGCGGGGCGCCGTCGGCGCCGGCGTCCTGCGGACCGGCGCCCACCGATGGGGAGCGGTCGGCCTCGGATCCGACGGGCTCGGGCGCCACGGCCCGGCTGGGCCGGAGCGGCGCCGGTGCCGGGTTGGAGGAAGCGCCGGCCCGGCCGGTGAGCCGGGCGCCGGAGCCCTCGGACCTGGGCGGCCGGCCGACCAGCGGCGAACCGGCGGCCGGATCTGACGGTGGGGCGTCGTCGGGCTCGCGACCCCAGCGGGGCGGTGGAGCGGCCGATGCCGACCGCCGGGCCATGCGTCCCTCGGGGATGTCGGCCCGAGCGGACGGATCGGTCTCCTGCACCTGACCTCCGGCCACGATCACCGTGCGGGTGGCGATCTCGGCCGCCCGGTCGAAGTCATGCGAGGCCAGCAGCACCGTGCCCCCGAAGGCCACGGCGTGCTTGATCAGGCCGTCGACGAAGTCCCGGCCGTTCACGTCGAGCCCGGCGTGAGGTTCGTCGAGCAGCCACAGGCGGGGGCGGCGGCACACCAGCACGGCCAGCGATGCCCGGCGGCGCTGGCCGGCCGACAGGTTGGCCACCCGCACGTGGCGCAGGCGATTGGCCAGGGCCAAGCGGTCCAGCACCGGCTCCACCGAGGCCTCGTCGAGCCGGTTGGCCCGGGCCCAGAACATGAGGTTCTCCTCCACCGTGAGCTCGTCGTAGAGGAAGGTGGCATGGGCCAGCAGGCCGGTCTGGCGGCGCAGCTCCCGGCGCTCCCGCCGGCTCGACAGGTCGTGGCCCAGCACCTCACCCCGGCCCCCGTTGAGGGGGGCGAGGCCGGCACACAGGCGCAGCAGGGTGGACTTGCCGGCCCCATTGGGCCCCCGGAGCAGGATGATCTCGCCCTCGCTCACGGTGAGATCGACCCCGGCCAGGGCCGGGAACCGCTCGATGAGGCTGATGGCCTGCCGGAGCTGGATGACGACCGTACGCCCGGGCTGGCCCGCGTCCAGGGGGCCGGCTGGAGTGGTGTCGCCGTCGCTCACGGGCCCCACGATAGGTCGCCAACCCCCGTCCTGCCCCTCCAGCGGCGGCCATGTGGCAGGAGTCCCAGGCGCCGGACCGCCCGGGACCCGACGGTGGGCCCGCCGCCCCCCGGGGAGATCTGCCCAGGGAGCCGGACCAGCGGGGGTGAACTTCCGGCCGGGCCGGCCGACAGGAGCGACGATGCCCGTGCTCACCCGCACCACCGCCGAACCGGAGCTGGCCGGACCGGGTCCCCTGGCGACGGCTCCGGCGGCTCCCGCCGGCCCGCCGGTCGACCTGGCTGTTCCCTGCTGGACCCGGGTGGCAGGCCAGACCCTGGTGGCTCTGGGCGGGCTGATGGTGGCATTAGCCGCCTTCCAGCTGTGGGGCACGGCGCTGATCGAATGGCGGGCCCAGCGGGCCCTGTCGGCCGAGTTGGCGTCCGCCACCGCCCGGTCCCCGCTCGGTTCCGAGCTGTTCGACACCCCGCTTGCCGCCGGATCCCGCGCCGCCGACGCCCGTCCCCCTGTCGGCCGCTCCACCCTGTCGCCCGAGGCCGACGGGGCCATGGGCTCGGCCGCCAACTCCGACCCGTCCACGGTGGGCCCCGACGACGCCGACGCCGTCCGGCACCCGGTGACCCCCTTGGGGTGGTTGGACAACGGCGACCCGGTGGGCCGCATCGACATCCCCGCCATCGGGCTGTCGAAGGCGTTCGTGGAAGGGGTGGACCGCGACGTGCTGCGCCGGGGTCCCGGCCACGACCCGGGAACGGCCCTGCCCGGTCACCCCGGCAACACGGCCATCGCCGGCCACCGCACCACCCACGGCGCCCCCTTCTACCACCTCGACGAGCTGGTCCCGGGCGACGAGATCGTGCTGACGACGGCCGAGGGCGAGTTCCGCTACGTGGTCGACGCCCACACCGACGCCGACGGCGCCAGCGTGGGCCACGTGATCGTGACCCCCGACGAGGTGGGCGTGCTGGCCGACGCCGGCGACAACCGGCTCACCCTCACCGCCTGCCACCCCCGCTACTCGGCCCGCCAGCGCATCGTGGTCACCGCCCACCTGGTGGGGCCGGCCCTCACCTTCGCCGACCCGGCCGATGCCCAGCCGTCCTCTCCCCCGGCCGGGCCGGGGGCCGCCACCGGTCCCGGCGAAGCCCCCTCCGCCGGGGCGGTCCCCACCCCACCGGCGACCCCGCCCCCCCCCGTCGCCGCCACGGCCGAGGAGCTGGCCCGGCGCCAGGCCATGGTGGCCGTCCCGGCCGCCATGGGGGCCGCCGGTGCCCACGCTCCGTTCCGCCCGGCCGCGGCGCCGGCCACCCTGGTCGACCCCACCGCTCGGGCCGGCCTCGACCCCGGCCTGGGCTGGCAGGACGACCAGCTCGCCCCGACCATCCTGTGGGCCACGGTGTGCGCCGTGCTGGCCCACGCCGCCTGGGTGGGGGGCCGCCTGTGGCGGCGGCGGTGGGCCTACGGCACCGGTGCCGCGGCCTTCGTCCCCTGTCTGTTCCTGTGCTTCGTCCATCTGGACCGGGTCCTGCCCGCCTTCTGAGCCCCATGGGCGTAATTCGGACCACTCTTCGGCCCGTCACGTGGCCGAACCGGGCCGCCATACGGCAGGCTTGCGGGGATGACCAACTCGGGTGACCCCATTCTCGAACGCCGGGCCCAGGTCGCCCGCTGGGTCAGCCTCGGCCTCCGCACCGGCTACGGCCTGTTCGGCCTGTCGATGGTTCTGTTCGTGGTGGCGGTGGTCACGGACTTCCCACCGGTGCTGGGCGCCGCCCTCACCTTCTGCCTGATCGTCGGATCCATCGTCCTGGCCCCGGCGATCGTGTTCAGCTACGCCGTGAAGGCCGCCGACCGGGCGGACAGGGAAGGGACGTGGTAGGGCACGGGGGCGAGGGTCCGGGCGCCAGCGAGATCACGGCCACGCCCGCCGCCACCCGGCCCACGCCCGCCGCCACCCGGCCCCCGGCCGCCGGTGGGCGCCTCCCGGCGGCCCAGCGCCGCCGCCAGCTGCTCGACGTGGCCCGCTGTGTGCTGGCCCGGCGCGGGTTCTACGAGACCACCATGGCCGAGATCGCCGAGGAGGCCGGCGTCACCAAGCCGGTGCTCTACCAGCACTTCGCCTCCAAGCGGGACCTCTACACCGCCGTGCTGGAGGACATCGGGGCCCGCCTGCGGGCCTCGGTGGTGGAGGCGGCAGCCCAGGCCGGCACCCCGCGCCAACAGGTCGACGCCGGGTTCCAGGCCTACGTCCGCTTCGTCGACGACGACGCCGAGGGTTTCCAGATCCTGTTCAGCGGCACCTCGCGCCAGGACGGGGAATGGGCCTCGATAACGAGCGCCGTCGAGCACTCGATCGCCCAGGGCATCGCCGACCTCATCGACGTGCCCGGGATCAGCACCGAGCACCGCCAGGCGCTGGCCCACGGGATCATGGGGCTGGCCGAGGGCATGATGCGCTACTGGCAGTCGGGCAGCGCCGAAGGCCTCGAACGCGACGATCTCGTCCACGACCTCATCGCCCTGGCCTGGAGCGGGCTGCGGGGCCTGACCCCCTGATCGCCAGAACCCGAACGGGAGCCCACCTTGACCGATCCCGAGCCGACCTCTCCCCCTGCCGTCCTCTCGTCGCCGCCGGCCATGGCCGCCACCAACGGGATCGAGCTGTGCCACCAGACCTACGGCGACCCCGCCGACCCGCCGATGCTGCTGGTGATGGGGTTGGGAGCCCAGATGATCCTGTGGCCCGAGGAGCTGTTCGTGGGGCTGGCGGCCCGGGGACGGTACGTGATCCGGTTCGACAACCGCGACGTCGGCCTGTCGACCAAGACGCCCGGCCCGCCGCCTGATGTGCTGGCCCTCATGGCCCGGCGGTCGGCCGGCG
Organism: Acidimicrobiales bacterium; assembly: GCA_041394285.1. Taxonomy (GTDB): domain Bacteria; phylum Actinomycetota; class Acidimicrobiia; order Acidimicrobiales; family SZUA-35; genus CADEDH01. The sequence continues at coordinate 218,852 of JAWKIL010000009.1, forward strand.
GCGAGGTCGGCCCGGCCGACGTGCCCTACACCCTGTCCGACATGGCAGCCGATGCCGCCGGCCTCCTCGACGCCCTGGGCATCGAGCAGGCCGACGTGGTGGGGGCCTCGATGGGCGGGATGATCGTGCAGCATCTGGCCTTCGAGCACCGCGAGCGCGTGCGGTCGGTCACCTCGATCATGTCCACCACCGGCAACCCGGCGGTGGGCCAGGCCTCCCCCGAGGCCGTCGGTGTGCTGCTGCGGCCGCCGCCGGCCAACCGGGACGAGGCCATCGCCCAGGGGATGGCCGCCAACAAGGTGATCAGCGGGCCGCTGTGGGACGAGGACGACGCCCGGCGCCGAGCGGCCGAGTCCTACGACCGCATGTTCCATCCGGCCGGCCTGGCGTTCCAGCTGGCCGCCATCGTGGCCTCGGGCGACCGCACCGGGCGGCTGGGCACCGTACGGGCCCCGTTCCTCGTGATCCACGGCCGGCTCGATCCCCTGATCGACGTGTCGGGTGGCGTGGCCACGGCCGATGCCGTGCCCGGTGCGGAGCTGGTGCTGTTCGACGACATGGGCCACAACCTGCCGAGCCCCCTGTTTCCCCAGCTCATCGGGGCCATCGACGGCATCGCCGCCCGGGCCTGAGATCCGGCCGGGCCACGCCCCACCGGGACCAACTCAGCAGAAGCCGGGGCGGAGCAGGGCCATGGCCGCCGCGTGCAGCTCCGGGGTGGCGGAGGCGAGGGCGAATCCGCCCTCGAGCGGGAGCTCACCGTCCAGCCCGGTCACCACGGCGCCCGCCGCGGCCAGGATGGGCAGCAGGGGGACGATGTCGTACGGGGCCAGCCCGTTGTCGATGACCAGGTCGACGTGGCCAGCGGCGAGCAGCCCGTAGTTCAGGCAGTCGCCCGAGAACCGGGACAGCCGCACCGACGCCTCCAGGGCGTCGAACGCCGCCCGCTGCGGACCGGGGGCGAACATCGACGGGTGGGTGCACAGCAGGATGGCCTGGCTGAGCTCGGTGACGGCCGACACCGCCAGCGGCCGCTCCTCGCCGTCGGGTCCCGTCAGGCGGGCGCCGGTGGCCGGGGTGGCCACGTAGGTCTCGTCCAGCACCGGGATGTGCATCCAGCCGGCCACCGGGACCCGGTTCGTCTGGAACCCCACCAGCGTGCCCCACATGGGCTGGCCGCTGATGAAGGCCCGCGTGCCGTCGATCGGGTCGATCACCCAGCGGTAGGGGCCGGTGCCGGTCTCGCCCCGCTCCTCGCCGAGGATGGCGTGACCAGGGAACAAGGCCCCCAACCCGGCCCGGATCGTGTCCTCCACCGCCCGGTCGGCCTCGGTGACGGGATCGAAGCCGACGGCCAGCTTGTTCTCCACCGGCAGCGGGCGCCGATGCCAGGCCAGCGCCTGGCGGCTGGCCGACCGCACCAGATCGGTCACGCTCCCGGCGTGAGCCTCGATGTCGAACACCCCGTCCTGGAACGCCGTGCCCGGCGACCCCCCGGTTGCCGGGCCGCTCATGGGGCCTCGTCGACCTCGGCCTCGCCGCCCTCGCCGTCGTCGTCGCCACCGGCCAGGGCCTCGAACCCGGCTTCGACGTCGTGCAGGTGGTGGACGGCGTCGTGGTAGAGGTAGGTGGCGAGCTGCTCGACGGTGAACGTCTTGCCGTCGGACCGCCGGCCGGTGCGGCCCCACTGGTTGTCCCGCACCCGCTCCAGGGCGTCGGCCACCTTGCCTGCCGTCAACGCCAGGTCGTAGCCCACCCGTTGGGGATCCTGCTCGCTGTAGCGCTGCTCCACGGCGGCCGCGTCGGGGTCCCAGTAGAGGAACTGGGGGTCGTTCTTGGTGAGCATGAGCTTCAGGCGGTCGGCCAGGAGGTGGTAGATGTCCCGCACGTGGGCGCCGTACTCCAGCGCCGACCACACCGGGCCCCGATCAGGATCGTCGGGGGGGCGCATCGACACCACGGGCCCGCGGTTGAGCACGGCCCGCCACGAGGCGGCGTTGGTACGGATCCTGGCCGCCAGGTCGCCCCGGGCCACGGTGCCGGCGTCGAACCCGCACTGGGGGCAGGGCCGATCGAGAACCCAGGTCCAATCCTTGTTTTCCGCAAGAGGCTGCTCCACGACCCGACCCTAGACCCGGTGTCCCCGGATGGTTCGCTCCAGCGGCCCGAAGGGGACGCCGGGAGTTCCCCCCAGGGGACCCTGGGAGTTTCGCCCCAGCGAAACTCGAGGTCCCCGAAGGGGACCCTGGGAGTTTCGCCCCAGCGAAACTCGAGGTCCCCGAAGGGGACCCTCAGTCAAGCGCAGGCTCCGGTTGGCGGGCGTCCTCCTCGGCGGTGGCGTGGCCCCCCGGATCGGTGCCCTCGATGTTGAGGTTGGGCAGGATCTTGTCGAGCCAGCGGGGCAGCCACCAGTTGCGGGCGCCCAGCAGCTCCATCGTGGCCGGCACCAGCAGGAGCCGCACGAAGCTGGCGTCGAGCAGCACCGCCAGTGACAGGCCGAGGCCGAACAGCTTGATGATCCGGTTGTTCTCGAACATGAACGAGCCGAACACCACGATCATGATGGCCGCCGCGGCCGAGATGACCCGGGCCGTGCTGGCCAGGCCGTCGGCCACCGAGTTGCGGGCGTCGCCCGTGCGCTCGTACTCCTCCTTCACCCGGGACAGCAGGAACACCTCGTAGTCCATGGACAGGCCGAACACGATGGCGAACAGCATCATCGGAATGAACGGCTCGATCGGGGCACCGGCGATGTTCAGGAACTGTCCGCCCCAGCCCCACTGGAAGATCACCACCACCACGCCGTAGGAGGCGGCGATCGACAGCACGTTCATGATCACGGCCTTGAGCGGCACGACCACGGATCGGAACACGGCCATGAGCAGCAGGAAGCTGAGGGCCAGCACCACCCCGAAGAACAGCAGGATGCGGGCCCCGAGGAAGGTGGTGAAGTCGATGCCCGACGGCACGGCGCCGGTGACGTTGACGTCGAGCCCGGCGCTGTTGGCCGGGATCACGTCTTCCCGAAGGTGCTTGACCAGGTGCTCCGTGGCCTCGTCCTGGGGCGAGGTGGTGGGGATGATCTGGATCAGGAACGCCTCGGCCGCCGTCGGGTCCTGGACGTTGTCGGGGATGGGAGGCGAGGCGTTGGCTACGCCATCGGTGGCCGCGATCGCGGCCTGCAGGCCCTCCAGGCTGGCCGCTCCGTCGGCCGACGTGGGCACGGCGGTGACGACGAACGGGCCGTTGAAGCCAGGGCCGAAGCCCTCGGCGATCAGGTCGTAGGCCTTACGGGTGGTGGTGTCTTCCGGGAAGTTGCCTTCGTCGGAGAAGCCCATGTTGAGGCCCAGCACGGGCGAGGCCAGCACCAGCAGCACGGCGGCGCCGGCCACCAGGGCCACCCACGGATGACCCTGGATCATGCGGCTCCACCGGTAGGGCAGGGTCTCCCGCAGCGGCTTCTCCGGCCGGTGCGGCACCTGGCGCTTGAGGACCGTCTTGACGCCCGGTACGAAGCTGCCGAGCACCAGCACCACACCCGCCAGGGCGAAGGCGGCGGCCGCGATCGGGGCCACGCCGATGCCGAAGGTGAACAGGCCCACGGCCACCAGGCCAGCGGCCACCACGCCCCGTACCCGGGACAGCTCCACCCGGTGGCCGACCAGGCCGAGCAGGGCGGGCAGCAGGGTGACCGACGCCAGCATGGTGACGGCCACGGTGGAGGCGGCCCCGATGCCGAGGCCGGAGATGAACTTCAGGCCGATCAGCAGCATGCCGAGCAGCGACACCACCACGGTGAGGCCGGCGAAGACCACGGCCCGACCGGCGGTGTCCATGGCCAGGCCCACCGCGTCCTCCGGGGAGCGGCCGGCGGCCATGGCCCCGCGGTATCGGGTGACGATGAACAGGGCGTAGTCGATACCGACGCCGAGGCCGATCATGGCCCCCACCGTGGTGGCGAAGTCGGGCATGGGCAGGATGTTGGTGAGCAGGTTGACGATGCCGATACCGGTGCCGACGCCGGCCACGGCCACGCCGATGGGCAGGCCCATCGCCATCACCGAGCCGAACGCCAGGATGAGGACGATCACGGCGAAACCGAGGCCGATGGCCTCGGTCTGGGGCGGCTCGAACCCGGCCAGATAGGCGCCGCCCAGCTCCACCTGCACCTGGTCGGCCAGGCCGGCCTCGGCCAGCAGCTCGTCGGCCTTGGCGCTGATGTCGCCGCCTATCTCGCTGCCCTCCACCTGGTCGATGTCGAGGCTGAGGTTGAGGCTGGCGAAGGCGATGTTGCCTGCCTCGGGGCCGACCTGGGCCACCTGGGGACGGGGCAGGTTCTCGTCGTAGGGGCTGGTGAGCTGCAGCCCCGGGTTGAGGGTGGTGGTGTAGTCGAACAGCTCGGTCATCACCCGCTCGACCTCGGGGTTGGCGACACCCAGATCCGGCGCGGTGCGGAACACGATCGAGCCGGGATTGCCGCTCCCCTGCCCGCCGAAGTGCTCGTTGAGCACGTCGAAGCCGTCACGGCTCTCCGACGCCGGGATCTCGAAGGTGGTGTCGAAGGCGGGGCCCACGGCCTGGGCCACGATGCTCACCCCGACCAGGGCCAGCACCCAGGCGCCGACCACCAGCTTCCATTGACGGAAGCACCATTGACCCAGCGAGCGATACATGCTCGAAGCTCCTACCCCGGTGGGGATCGACAAACGGACCGTCCAACCCTAGTTGGGTACACCTACCATGCTGTCTGATTTGCCGGCACCGTGAGACCGATGTCACTGAGGCCGGTTCCGGAGACGGTCGAGCAGGAGGTCGAGCGCGGCCAGCGCCGGCTCCCGCTTCAGCGCCCAGGCCCCCGGCGACAGCATGGCCACCGAACGCCGGAGCTGCTCCCATTCCTCCGAGGTGGCCGGCAACCGGCGCCCCGAGGGTGCCGTCGGCCGGACGGCGGCCGGCTGGGAGTGGGGTTGCGAATCGTCAGTGGGAGTGGTCATGGGCCGGAGTCTAGCCCGTGACTCGAACATCTGTTCGAGTCAAACACCCACATTCGGCCGGTACCGTCCCGCTCCTGTGTACACCCGCTCTGTGACAGCCACTTCATGGCGGCGGACGGCCCGGGGGGGCGCAGCCGCTGTGCTGCTGGCGCTCGTCGCCCTGTGGATCGTGCCCGCCGCCGCCTCGCCCCGCTCGCCCGCCGTCCCGACCGCCGGAGACGACGCCGGCGCCGGCGGCCTGTCCGTTGCCTCGGCCGTGGTCCTCGGGCTGGTGGAAGGCCTCACCGAGTACCTGCCGGTGAGCTCGACCGGCCATCTGCTCGTGGCCAACGACGCCCTCGGCCTGGGCGGCACCGAGGAGTCCGACAAGGCGCTCGACGCCTACGCCATCTGCATCCAGGCCGGCGCCATCCTGGCCGTGCTCGTGCTCTACCAGCGCCGGGTGCGCCAGATGCTCGACGGGCTCCTCGGCCGCAGCGCCGAGGGCCGGACCGTGCTGATCGCGGTGGTGGCCGCCTTCGTGCCCACCGCCATCATCGGCCTGGCGTTCAAGGACGTGGTGCGGGACCGGCTGTTCGGCGTGGGCCCGGTGGCCGCCGCCTGGCTGGTGGGTGGGATGGTGATCCTCGCGCTGGAGCGCCAGGGTTTCCTGCGCCGCCCCGGCATGGCCCTCCACGAGATGACGCTCCGCCAGGCCCTGGCCATCGGCCTCATCCAGGCCATCGCCCTGTGGCCCGGCACCAGCCGAAGCCTGGTGACGATCATCGGGGCGGTGGCCGTGGGCCTGTCGCTGGAGGCGGCGGTGGAGTTCAGCTTCCTGCTGGGCCTGATCACGCTGGGCGCCGCCACCGTGCTCACCGGGGCGTCCGACGGCCAGCTCATGCTCGACACCTTCGGCCTGGTCACCCCCCTGATCGGCCTGGTGGTGGCGTTCGCCGCCGCCGTGGTGTCGGTGCGGTGGATGGTCACCTGGTTGCAGCAGCGCAGCTTCGACGTGTTCGGCTGGTACCGCCTGGCCATCGGCGTGGTGGCCGTCGGGCTGCTGGCCGCCGGGATCCTCTAATACCTTCGGGGGCCCATCCCCTGGCCGCCGCCTGACGGCGGCCCCGTCAGGACCGCTTGATCGGTCTCGACATCGTCCACCCGGTGCACCAGCTGGCCAGGCCGAGCAGGGCGACGGACCAGAACACGATCATCGAGAAGTTGAGCCCCTGGGTGGCAGCGGTGCGGTCCCACCGGTCGTTGGAGCAGGTGGCGTTGAACTGGGCGTTGGTGTTGCCCGGCAGGTTGCAGTTCTCGGCCGTTTGGATGTCGACCGACACCGCGGCCGCTGACGACCCCCACTGGACCGGGTTCAGATAGGTCAGCTCCTGCACCCCGGCCCGACCCGAGGTGGGCACGACCAGACCGCTCAGGAGCAGGGTGGGGATGATCACCAGGGGCAGCAGGGTGAGGGCCCGCGGCGTGTCGGTGACCAGGGCCGAGATGAGCAGGCCGATTCCGACGCTCATCACACCGATGCCGATGAGGGCCAGGATCAGCTCGATCTGCCCGGCCCGCAGCAGGGCCCCCTGACCGATGTCGTTCTCCTGGCGGCTGGAGGCCACCACGTGGAGCACGATGGCCTGCACCGCGGTGGCGGCGCTGAGCACGATCCAACGGCTGACCACGAACGCCGTGGCCGACACGCCCACCCCCATCTCCCGACGGAACACGTCGCGCTCCTGCACGATCTCCCGGACGCTGTTCGATCCCCCCAGCCACGACATGGCCAGGACGGTGGCCAACAGGTACTGGCGGGTGGCCTGGCCCGAGCCCTCGACGAAGGCGTTGCGGAACAAGACGGCGGCCAGGACGGCGCCCAGCACCGGGGCCTGGGCCAGCAGCAGGATCAGGCGGCGCCGGTCGCCGATCAGCGACCGCACGTAGCGCACCAGCATCACCCGGAGGTCGGCGGCGAACGAGCGGGCCGGCAGCGGGGTCTCAGGGGCGGCGGCCGAGATGGGGGCGGGCGCCCCGAACTTGAGGTACGAGGTGGTCTGGGCGAACTCGAGCTCCCACTCGGCCCGCTGGCGGGTCCCGAGGAGGTGGAACACGCTGGCCAGGTCGGGGCAGCGGAAATGGAGGCTGACCTTGGACGGTGGGCCGATGAAGGCCAAGCGGCCGCCGGGAGCCAGCACCAGCACCAGGTCGCACAGCTCGACGCTCTGCACCGAATGGGTCACCACGATCGTGGTGGTCCCCTTGTCGGCCAGTTGGCGCAGGGTGACCATCAGGTCGCGTTCGAGGCCGGGGTCGAGGCCCGAGGTGGGCTCGTCGAGGATCAGGGCCTGGGGCGTCCCCACCAGCTCGTAGCCCACGCTCACCCGCTTGCGCTGGCCGCCCGACAGGGCCCTGACCTTGGTGTCGAGCCGTTCCCGCAGACCCAGCTCGGCGGCCACCTGCTCGACGCTGGTGCGGATCTCGGCCGAGCTGGTGTCGGCCGGGAGCCGTAGGCGGGCCGCCGCTTCCAGCGCCCGGCGCACGGTGAGCGTCTCGTGCACCGGATCGTCCTGGGGCACGAAGCCGATACGGCGGCCGAGGCCGGCGTCCGAGCCGTAGAGGTCCCGGCCGCCCAGCACCACCCGGCCCTGATCGGCCGGGCGACGTCCGGTGAGGGCGTTGAGCAGGGTGCTCTTACCGCTGCCCGACGGGCCGATGACGGCCGTCATCGAGCCGGGCGGCAGGGAGAAGCTCACGTCCCGCAGCAGGACGTGGTCACCGCCCACCTTCACCGTGAGGTTCGCCGCCTGGAGGGGCAGGCCGTGGGCCACGTGCTGCTGGAGCCGGCCCCCGGTGAGCACGAACTGCGACTTCCCCATCTCGATGAGGTCGCCTTCGGTGAGCGGGCTGTCGGTGACGCGCTGGCCGTTGACGAAGGTGCCGTTGTCGCTGCCGAGGTCGATGATCCGGCTGCCGGCCGGGCCGACGAGCAGCCGGGCGTGCCGGCGGGACATGAGCGGGTCGGCGATGGAGATGTCGCACTGGGCCGAGCGACCGACGATCAGATCGCTGCCCCCGAGGTTGATGACCTGGCTCAGCCCGCCCAGGTTCTGCTCCACGAGCAGGCTGTTGGCGTTGAGGGCGCTGGTGTAGGGCCCGGGAGCGGGAGCGGCCACCGCCCCCCGGGGCCGGAACGGCTCGGGCCCGATGGCGTCGCCCTGCGGTGCCGCCGGCACGCCGACCGGGGGTGGCGGCCGGTTGCCCGGGGCCACCGCCCCCGGACCGGACGGCGGAGCGGGAGCAGAGGCGGGGGCGAACGGGGTGCCGCCGGCGCTCACCGGCGGGGTCCCGACCCCCACGGGCGGCGGCGGGAACGAGCCGCTGGCGGGGGGTGCGGCCTGGGCCACCGACCCCCCCGGGCCAGGGGCGGGACTCGGGCCCAGGCCCGGACCGGCCGTCGGCGGCGGTCCTCCCTGGACCGACGGTGCGCCCACGGGCCGGGGACCGGCGAAGGGCTGCGGACCCCCCTGGGCCGACGGGCCACCGTAGGGACCCGGACCCCCCTGGCCCGACGGGCCACCGTAGGGACCCGGCCCGCCCTGGCCCGACGGACCGCCGTACGGCTGCGGGCCGCTGCCGCCGGATTGTGGACCGGGGTGGGCGCCCGGCTGGGGTGGGGCGGCGGCGGCCGGCATCGGCACGTCGAAGTAGATCGACGGCGAACTGGCCGGCGGGCCGAGCCACACCTGGGTGCGGCCGGGGCGCAGCGGGATGGCGTCACGGCGGCCGTTGGCGTCGTGGATGCCGTTGACGCTGCCCAGGTCGCGGATCGACCAGGCGACCCCGTCGAACGCCAGCACGGCATGGCGTCGGGACACCTGGGCGTGGTCGACCGTGATCGAGGCGTTCTCGTCGCGACCGATCACGTGGCCGTCGAGGCCGTACCAGGCCTGACCGTTCACCCAGACGATGATCTGGTTCTGCTCTCCGGTGGTGGACACGGTCCTCACGTGGGGTTGGTGCTCGGGATGGGTGGCAAGGCTAATCGCGCCGGGTGGGCAACCAGCGCCGGGTTTCCGGTCGGCCGGTCCCCCGGCCCGTCATCGGGCGCCGCCCTCGGCCCGGTGGAGGTGGGGCGGGGGCCAGGTGGCCGACACCTCGCCCGAGGTGACGAGATGGCCAGCCACGGGCTCGAGGGCGGCCAGCAGATCGCCCAGCTCGGTGCCGAGGCGGTTGACGGGGTCCATGGCCAGGGCGTCGGTGTGACGCTCGATGGCATCCCGACCCTGGCGGCCGGCATCGGTCAGCGAGCCGTCGCGCCCGGTCCAACCCCGTTCGTCGAGGCGGGCCACGGCCCCGTCCCACTCCTGGTCGTTCCAGCCCCGGATGGCCTGGATGGTGGGCCGGTTGCCGTGGCCCCGGCCGGCCATCAGCACATGGGCCATCACCCCGTCGACCTCGGCCGCGGCCAGGGCGGTGGCGTGGCAGTCGCCCCGCAGCTCCCGCAGGAGGGTGCAGCCGTGCCACACCGCTTCCAGGTCGTCGGCCGGCCACACCAGCTCGGCGTAGGCCCCGAACACGGGGCGCCCGGCCACGCTGAGCCCGTCGAGGGCCCGGCGCAGGAGCCGGGCGGCGGAGGCCGCCGCCGGCGGTCGGGAGCCGGCGCCGGGCGGGCCGAAGATGCGGGCGAGGGCCGTGGCCACCCGCTCGTGGCGGAGCGCCACGGTGTCGGCCGGCGACCGGATGGCCCACACGCCGGGCACGGCCCGCTCCACCATGCGGGGGGCGAAGTTGTAGAAGGCGGCGGTGACGGTGCCGGCCGAGACGGCTCCCATCGGGGCCGGCCGGTAGGCGAAGTAGGCGTGCCACCAGCCCCGGTAGCCGACGTCGGTGAGGTCGGTCAGCTCCCGGGTGTAGTAGGTGACGGCGTGGATCGGCTCGGCCAGCTTGGTGAGGGCCCGGGGCCCCGGTTGCCCCCCGGCCCGGGCCGAGGTGGGAGTGTCGGCGGTCATGGTGTGGTCTCCTGGCTGCCGGCGGCCAGGGGCGGGACCCGGTAGCCGCCCGTGAGGCGTTCGATGAGGCGGGCCGCGGCCAGGGTCGACCGGTCGCCCAGGTACGGGCCCACCACCTGCACCCCCACCGGCAGGCCGCCGGGGGTCCAGCCGACGGGCACCACGGTGGAGGGCAGATAGGCCATGCCGATCAGGATCGTCCACCAGATGATGTCGGCGTAGGGGCGCTCGACCCCGTCCACCCGCAGCGTCCGGGTGTAGAGCGTGCCCTCCTGCTGGTGCTCGAAGGCCGGGATCATCAGCACCGGGCACAGCAGCACGTCGTAGCGGGTGAAGAACTGCGCCCACTGCTCCCTCACCCGCTCCCGCTCCTCGGTGAGCAGCAGCCAGTCGCGATGGTGGATGGCCGACGCCCGGGCCCGCATCACCAGCGTGGGCTCCTGGCCCGCCGGCTCAGCGGCGATGCGGCGGAAGTGCTCGAACTCCTCGTCGGTCCGGCCGGGCGACGTGGCCGCCGAGACCAGCGGCATACCCACCCGCCGCACCGCGTCGGTGTCGATGGCGGGCCGGGCCGAGCGGTCGACGGTGCCCCCCTCCCCCTCGATCAGGCCGACCAGGCCGTCGAGGGCGGCGGCGGTGTCGGCCGACACCGGGCAGGCCGGATCGTCGAGCCAGGCGGCGATGCGCAGGTCGGCCAGGCGGGAGGCCCGGGGGCCGGGCAGCTCGAGGCGCCATCCGGGGGCCCGGTCGGCGGTGGGGCCGGCGATCACGTCGAGCAGCAGCGACAGGTCGTCGACGGTGCGGGCCAGCGGTCCGAGCACGTTGATGTCGGGCTCGGTGAGGCCGGCGGTGACGTGGTCGATGTAGCCGAGGGCGGGCACGATCCCGAAGCTCGGCTTGTGGCCGCAGATCCCGCACAGGTGGGCCGGGCCCCGGATCGAACCGCCGATGTCGGTGCCGATGTCGAAGGCGGACAGGCCGGCCGCCACCGCCGCCGACGCCCCGCCCGACGAGCCGCCCGGGCCCCGGCTCAGGTCCCACGGGTTGTTGGTGGTGCCGAACATCTCGTTGAACGCCTGCATGTCGCCCGACCAGCGGGGCAGGTTCGACTTGGCGAACACGTTGGCCCCGGCCGCCGCCAGCCGGGCCACGACCACGGCATCGGCGGACGGGACGTTGTTCGTCAGCTCCACGGCCCCGCCGGTGGTGCGGACGCCGGCGGTGGCCAGCGCATCCTTGATCGAGCACGGGAGCCCGTGGAGGGCGCCGAGCGGTCCGCCGGCCACGGTGGCCTGGTCGGCCGCCCGGGCCCGGGCCCGCGCCCCGTCGAGGTCGAAGGTGACGAGGGCGTTGACCGCGGGATTGAGCCGCTCGACCCGGTCGAGATAGTGGTCGAGCAGCTCCACCGCGCTCAGCTGGCGATCCCTGATGGCCGTCGCCAGCTCGCTTGCCGATCGGAGACCGGGCTCGGTCATGGGGTGCCCTCGCTTCGCCGCTCAGCCGGGTCGCGGCCCGGCGTTCCACCTCATGCGCACGCTAGCACGGCGCCCCACGGCACCTTTTCGCCGGCCGGTCGGCGGCATCAACCGTTCAGCGGTCGAGCTCGTTGAGGGTGGCGGAGGTGGCGCCGATCGGGTCGATCCGGCCGCTGGTGAGGTCGACCTCCACCGGGGCGTCGGCGCCGCTGGCTCGACTCCTGAAGACCGCTCGGCCGGCGGTGAACCCGTCGCCGTCGCCGAAGGCGATGTCGGCGATGTCGAGCTCGCCGAAGGCCGCTGCCAGGTCGACGCCGACCCGTCGCGGTCCGGCCGCTTCGCCCTCCCCGGCCAGGTCCACCACGGCGATGTCGTTCGACCCGGACCCGTCGGGCGGCGGGTTGGCCTGGTCGACGTCCGGTCCGGAGTCGACCCAGCCGATGTAGCGGCCCGACGGGTCGACGGTGAAGGCGAACGGGCACACGCTGCAGTCGACGTAGGCGCTCTCGAGCCCGAGGTCGGCCGGGGTCGGGGCGGCAACCGAGCCGACGGTGGCCAGGAAGACGGCGTTGGCCGCCGACTCGTACTCGGCGCCGACGACGAGCCCGTTGTCGGCCAGCTCCAGCCCGCTCCAACCCCCCTCGAACACGATCTTGCTGGCGATCTCGGTCGACTCGCCGGTATCGGGCTCCCAGGCCATGACGGCCCCGACGCACTCGTTCGGATCGGTGCACCTCCCCGGCCGGGTCACGTAGAGCACGGTGACGGCTCCGTCGACCGTGGCCACATCGTGGAGCTCGATCGCGTCGTCGGGGCCGCTGTCGGCCGCCAGCGGCGGATCCAGAGGCGTGAGCTGCTTGGTCTCCGGCGACCACACCAGGAGCGTGGTGTCCGCTTCCGCATCGTCGAACTCGGTCGAGCGCTGCATGAAGACGCGGCCGTCGGCGGCGGTGGCGGCGAACGCCATCGGTTCGGTGACGATGGTCGACTCGCTCCCGTCGGGTACACCTACGGTGACACCGAACGACCCGGCGGTGGTCAGCGCCGCCACCCGGTCATCGCCGGCGGGTTGCGACGGGTCGGTCGTGCTGATCGGGTCGGTCGACGGAGGCCCGGTGGGGGGCGCCGTCGTTCCGGTGGCCGCCGTGGTGCCCGACGTGTCACCGTCGGCGTCGCCGCTGTCGTCGGCCGTCGACCCGCAAGCGGAGAGCAGCAGCACGGCGGCGGCGAGGGCGAGGAGAGACGAGCGAGGTCGGTGCATGGAGGAAGAAGCTTCCCACCTGCGGCGCCGGTGAAACGGTCAGGCGGTGAGCCGCTACCAGCCGTAGGCGGGGAGCTGGGCGGCCCGGCAGCGGTAGCTGGAGACCACGTCGCCATCGGCGCACGTACCCGTGATCGTCGCCAGGGTGGCGTTGACGTACTCGTCGGAGTCGGAGAAACCGAGCATCAACCCGCCCCGGGTGAGACCGCCGGCAAGCTGGCCCAACCAGTAGGCGAACCCGTCGGGGTCGGGGTCCCGGTTCAGGACCCGCTGGTAGACGAGGGCGACGACCTCGTGGTCGGACAGGGAACCGGCGGTGAGTGCGAGCTCCGAGCTCTGGGCGAACCACTCGCTGATCTCGGCCATCGAGCGGCCCTGGGCCGCCACCTTCGACCAGTATTCCCAGCCGGCGGCGTCGGGCTCCCGCCCGAACCAGGCCCGGTAGAGGCGGGCGATCCGGAACCGGTGCCAGTCCTGGGGGCGGGCCGGGTCGAGGGGCGGCTCCACCAGACGGCCGCCGCAGCCGGGGAGGCTGCGGAAGTCGAAGCGGTCATGGTTCGCCGCCAGCCACTGGCCGAGGACCCGGAGGCCGCGGCTGCGGTTGGAGCCCCCGTCGTGCATGAGGACGACATGACCGTTGCCGACCCGATCGAGCTGGGACCTCATGTTCGCCTCGGTCCAGGTCGTGCCGGCCTGGCTGAGGCGCCAGTCGTTCGTGTCGATGTCCCACAGGCCTGCGTGGGACGCGCCGGCCCCCGCCGTCCACTCGGCATTGGGCAGGCCGACCGCTGCCGCCTGGGCCTGCACCCTCGGGCTGGTGGCGCCATACGGCGGGCGGTAGCAGGCGGGCGCCACACCGGTGGCGGCCCGGACGGCGTCGCTGGTGGCGCCCAACTCGTGGCGGATGCCGGCGTCGCTGAGCGAGGTGAGCTGGGGGTGGCTCCACGAGTGGTTGGCGATGGCGTGGCCGTCGGCCACGATGCGCCGGGCCAGGGCGGGGTTGGCCACCGTGTTACGGCCGGTGACGAAGAACGTGGCCCGGACACCGTAGGACGACAGGAGGTCGAGGAAGCGGCCCGTGTCGGCACCGGGGCCGTCGTCGAACGTGAGGTACAGCACGGGCCGGCCCGACGGAGCGGCCATGGCCGACGCCGCCGGGGCGGTGGCGGTGGGGGCGATGGGCGAGGTCAGGATGGTGCCGTCGCCTCCCGGTTGAACTGGGCTGTCGCCTCCCGCTGGGCTGTCGCCTCCCGCTGGGCTGTCGCCTCCCGCTGGGCTGTCGGCGCCGGCCGGCGTGGCCGACAGGATCTGCAGGAGACCGACCGTCACCGCGATCCCCGCCCACAGCGCCCGGGCCCGGCCCGATGCCACCCGGCGTCGCCCGCCCCCTCGCTCTCCCCCGACACCCGATGCCACCGCCCGCCGGCCGGTGGCACCCACCAGCCGGGACGATCCGTGTGATCCCGCCATCGGGCAACGGTGGCTGGCCCGGGCCGGGCACCGCATGGGCCGGCGGGTGGTCGGGAGATGGGTAGATTGCCGACCAGCGTTCCGCTCGGCCCGGGCGGGCACACGGGAAGGACGACCGATGCGGATCCTGATCACGGGGGCGGCCGGCATGCTGGGCCGCAAGCTGGCGGCCCGCCTGGCGGCCGAAGGATCGCTGGCCGGCCGGCCGATCGAGGCCCTCGACCTGGCCGACGTGGTGGCGGCCGAACCGCCAGCGGGCCTCGGTGCCGAGGTGGCCGTGGAAGCCCTGGTGGCCGACCTGGCCGAGCCGGCGGTGGCGGCGAACCTGGCCGCCCGGCGGCCCGACGTGGTGTTCCACCTGGCCGGGGTGGTGTCGGGTGAGGCCGAGGCCAACCCGGCCAAGGGCTACCGGGTCAACCTCGACGGCACCCGCCACCTGCTCGACGCCCTGGCCGCCGCCCCCGGTCGACCCCGGGTGGTGTTCAGCTCGTCGATCGCCGTGTTCGGGGCGCCGTTCCCCCCGGTGATCGACGACGACTTCCACCTCACCCCGCTCACGTCCTACGGGGCCCAGAAGGCGATGGGTGAGCTGTTGCTGGCCGATCACTCCCGCCGGGGCCTGATCGACGGAGTCGGCATCCGCCTACCCACGATCACCGTGCGCCCGGGTCGACCCAACGCGGCGGCATCGGGCTTCTTCTCCGGGATCATCCGCGAGCCCCTGAACGGCGAGCCGGCCCGGCTGCCGGTTCCTGCCACCGTGCGCCATCCCCACGCCAGCCCCCGGGCCGCCGTCGGGTTCATGGTCCACGCCGCCCAGATCGACACCGGCGCCCTCGGCCCCCGCCGCAACCTCACCATGCCCAGCATCTCGGTGTCGGTGGCCGAGCAGATCGAGGCGCTGGGACGGGTGGCCGGCCCGGAGGCCGTGGCCCTGATCCACGAGGAGCCCGACGAGGCCGTGGCCACCATCGTGGCCGGCTGGCCCGAGGCCTTCACCGCCACCCGGGCCCGCCAGCTCGGCTTCGCCTCGGAGTCCACCTACGACGAGATCATCCAGGTCTACCTGGACGACGACCGGGCGGTTTGACCGTCAGCGGAACAGGCCTGCGTGGCGCCAGCCAACGCCGCCGCAGGCGGCACGGCGGGTCGGGGCCCCGACGTCGGTGGGGGAGGCCGACGCAGGAGGCCGAGCTCCCCGCAGGGGAGTCGGGCGCATGGAGCCCCCGAAAGGCTCAGTGACGGCGGACCACGAAGGTCTCGTCGTTGAACCACAGGCCGCCCCGGCGGCGGAGGACCTCGGCTGTGGCGTCGAGGTACTTCCCGTCGATCGTCGCCTCCTCCACCCGGTCGTCTTCGATCTGGGCCACGTAGATGGCGGCGTTCCACGCCGCGAACAGGGTGGAGGTGCCGATCCGGTTGCCGATCTCGGTGGGCAGGGTGTGCATGCGGTAGGTCAGGTTCGACTCGGCGTCGGACATGGCCAACAGGTCGAACGACCGGGCGTCGTCGCCCAGCTCCACCCGCAGGGCGTCGAGCAGCTCGTGGCGGTCCACCGGGAACGGCTCCTCGCCGGGCCAGATCTGCTGCACGATCTCGACGCCCGGATCGTCGCCCCGGGACTGGATCCCGAGCAGGGTCCCCCGGCTGCGCAGGGCCTGCGACAGCGGGGCCAGGATGCGGCTGACCTTGAACTCGGCCGGCATGCGGGAGCGCCAGGGCTGGGACGCCAGGATCAGGTCGTAGTCGGCCCGCCCCTGGCCGGGCCGGGGCAGCACCTGGTCCAGGGCGAAGGCCTGGTCGGCCCGGTGGATGACCAGCACCGAGGGGGTCACGTACAGCGGGTTGCCCGTCTTCTCGCTCGGCTGGACGTCCCAGTTGGTGGCCAGGAAGTCGTCGAGGCCCCGCAGCTGCTCGTCGAAGCCGTAGGCCGAGGTGCCGCTCAGGGCCACGGTGTGATGCACCAACCGGGCCCGCTTGGCCTCGGTGTTGGGCAGGAGGTAGGGCGCCTCGGCGTAGTGGAGGTTGGTCAGCACCACCACCGTCTGGGGGTGTTCCACGAACCGGTCGGGAAGCTTGCCCAGCGTGAGGCGCACGTCTTCCAGGCTGATCTCCTTGCCCACCACGTAGAGCGGCACGGTGGGGAACTCGGCGTGGACGGCGCTCAGCAGGTGCGACAGCACGGTGCCGTCGCCCACGCCGGCGTCGAACAGGCGCAGGGCCGGTGGTTGGGGGGCCAGCGTGCGCAGCTCGCGGGCGGCCCGCTCGGCCACCGTCCACTTCTCGTCACAGGTGGTGACGAACGTCAGGTACTTCTGGCGGTTGTCGTAGAAGCGGAAGGGCCGGGTGTCGCTGCCGCCGGAAAACTGAGCGTGGTCATCCACACCGACCAAGGTAGCGCAGCGTCGCCGGTGGCGCCGGGTGCACAGGCGGCGGCCAGGCGGCGGTAGAACCAAGCGGCGGTAGAACCAAGCGGCGGTAGAACGAAGAGGTGAGCGATCGACCCGACGTGGTGGTGATCGGTTCCGGCATCGCCGGGGCCGCCGTCGCCTGCCGCCTGGCCCCCGACCTGGCCGTGACCCTGGTGGAGCGGGAGGCGACGCCCGGCCTGCACGCCACCGGCCGCTCGGCCGCCATGTTGAACGAGACCTCGGGCGACCCGGTGGTGTGCGCCCTGGCCACGGCGAGCCGCCCGTTCCTGGCCGACCCGCCGCCCGAGCTGGACCTGGCCACTCCCCTGCTCGATCCCCGGGGGCTGCTGTGGGTGGGCGGCGAGGGCACCGGGACCGAGCTCGACGCCCTGGTGGCCAAGGCCCCGTGGGCCGCCGAACGGGTGGACCGGGCCGGAGCCCGGGCCCTGGTGCCCACGCTGGCCGACGGGGCGGCATCCTGCGGCGGGGTGCACGAGCCGGGGGCGATGACGATCGACGTGGCCGCCCTGCTCGACGGCTACCTGCGGGCCTTCCGAGCCGCCGGCGGCGACCTCCGCCTCAGCGCCGAGGTGGCCCGGTGCACCCGCTCGGCCGGCGGCGGCGACTGGCTGGTGGAGGCCGGCCCCCACCGCATCACGGCCCCGCTGGTGGTCGACGCGGCCGGCGCCTGGGCCGACGTCGTGGCGGCCGGAGCCGGCCTGTCGCCTCTCGGCCTGCAACCCATGCGGCGTACGGCGGCGCTGGTCTCGGCCCCGCCCGAGGTGGAGGCGTGGCCGATGGTGATGGACGTGGCCGGCCGGTGGTACGCCGAGCCCGAGACGGGCGGTCTGCTGATCTCCCCGGCCGACGAGACCCCGATGGACCCCGGCGACCCCCGGCCGGAGGAGATCGACGTCGCGCTGGCGCTGGACCTCGTCAACGAGGCTCTGGGCCTGGAGCTGCGGCGCGTCCGGCGGGCCTGGGCCGGGTTGCGCACCTTCACCCCCGACCGGGTGCCGGTGGCCGGCCCCCACCCCGACGATCCGTCGTTCGTGTGGCTGGTGGGCCAGGGCGGCAGCGGGATCAAGACATCGCCGGCGCTGGCCGCCGTCGTCCGCGACCTGATCGTCGGCGGCCGGGCCGTTCCCGACAATCTTTCCCCCGCCCGCCTGCTCTGAGCATCGTCGCCCGAAGCGGTGGCGCCCACCACAACCGGCGGGACCGGCACCCTAAGCTTGACTGATGATCCGGCCCGTTCCCGCCCGTCGACCGTGAGCGACACCCCCTGGACCTCCACCTCCACCGGTAGCCCGGTGGGTTCGGTCGACCACCTGACCCTCGTCGACGGGGGCAGCTTCCTCGTGGGATCGCGCTCGGGAGAGCTGGGCAGCGGCGGAGTCGAGGGCCTGTTCGTGTTCGACACGCGGGTGCTGTCGTGCTGGCGGCTGGAGATCGACGGCGCTCCCCTCACCACACTCCAGTCGGTGCCCCAGGGCCCGTTCGGGGTGGTCATGGTGGCCCAACCCCGCACCGCCACCACCCACGATTCCCCCCTCCTGGTTCTGCGCAGCTACCACGTGGGACGGGGCCTGCACGACGACATCGTGATCCGCAGCCACGCCATCGCACCCCTGCGCCTCACGGTGCGCCTGGCCTTCGACGCCGACTTCGCCTCCCTGTTCGATGTGAAGGGCGGGATGGCGGGCAAGCCGGCCAGCAGCGTCCGTCAGACCCACCCCGATCGGGTGGAGCTGGCCCTCCACGACGGCGCCGGTCCCCGGCTCAGCACCGTGGTGCGCTTCGTGCCGCCCCCCACGCGGGTGAGCGACGACCACGTGGCCTGGGAGGTGGAGGTGGCGCCCCGGTCCGAGGTGAAGCTGTGCGCCGAGGTCGGCGTGGAGGTGAACGGCGCCCGCCTGGAGCCGGCGGTGCGCTGCGGCGACCCGTCGCTCCTGCACGCCCAGCTCGACCGCTACGCCCAGTGGAGCGAGTCCACCGCCCGGTTCGAGTCGCCCGACCTCAGCCTGGCCGGGGCGGCCGGCCAGGCCATCGACGATCTGGGCACTCTGCGCATCTTCGACCCCAACCACGCCGATCGCGTGGTGGTGGCGGCCGGCGCACCGTGGTTCATGACCCTGTTCGGGCGGGACTCGATCCTCACCGCCTGGATGGCCCTGGTGGCCGACCACGCCCTGGCCGCCGGCGTGCTTCGCTCCCTGGCCGACCTGCAGGGCCGCCGGGAGGTGGTGGCCACCGAGGAGCAGCCGGGCCGCATCCTGCACGAGGTCCGCTACGACCATCGCAGCCTCGGCCTGTTGGGCGGATCCAACGTGTACTACGGCACGACCGACGCCACCCCACTGTTCGTGATGCTGGCCGCCGAGTACCTCCGGTGGAGCAACGACCGGGCCCTGGTGGCCGAGATCCTGCCGGCGGTGGACCGGGCGCTGGAATGGATGGCCTCCTACGGCGACCGCGACGGCGACGGGTTCATCGAGTACCTCCGGGCCCACGACGGCGGCCTGGCCAACCAGGGCTGGAAGGACTCCTGGGACGGCATCCGCTACGGCGACGGGCGGGTGGCCGAGGCCCCGATCGCCCTGTGCGAGGTGCAGGCCTACGCCTACGGCGCCTACCAGGCCCGGGCCTACCTGGCCCAGGTGCTGGACGAGCCGGCCGACGCCGTCGACCACTGGCGGCAGCGGGCGGCCGACCTGGCCACCGCCTTCGATGCCGCCTTCTGGAGCGAGCGCCTCGGCACCTACTGCGTCGGCCTCGACGGCGACAAGCGCCCGATCGACTCCAGCACGTCGAACGCCGGCCACTGCCTGTGGACGGGGATCGCCTTCCCCGGCCGGGCGGCCAAGGTGGCCCGCACCCTGGCCGACGAGGGCATGAACTCCGGGTGGGGGCTGCGCACCCTGACCGCCGACAATCCGGGGTACAACCCGCTGAGCTACCACTGCGGGTCGGTGTGGCCCCACGACACGGCCCTGGCCGTGGCCGGTCTGCGCCGCTACGGCCACCACGGAGAAGCCGACACCCTGCAGGAAGGGCTCCTGGCGGCAGCCGCCGCCTTCGACGGACGGCTGCCGGAGCTGTTCGCCGGGCTGGCCCGGTCCGAGATGCCCCGGCCGGTGGTCTACCCGGCGTCGTGTTCCCCCCAGGCCTGGGCGGCCGCCGCTCCCCTGCTGATGATCCGGGCCATGCTCGGCCTGGACCCCGATCTGCCCCACGGCACCGTGGCCGTGGCCCCAGCGGTGCCGGCCGGCACCGGCGCGCTGGCGGCGCTGGGCGTGCCGCTGGGCGGCGGCCGCTTCGACATCCGGGTCGACGGGGCCGCGCTCAGCGTCACCGGTCTCCCCCTCGGCGTCACGCTCCACCAGCGCTGATCCGGACGGAAGTCGCTCAGGCGGGGCGGCGGGGAGCGGCGATCATGGCGCCGGATCCGGCCGGCGTGGTCGGCATCGGCGTGGCCGCGGCCCGAATCGGGACCGGCCGCGTGAACCGGGCCGGCGGGGTGAACGTGGCGCCAGCCGGGGTGACCGTGGCGGCAGCCGGGGTGACCG
>JAWKIL010000010.1:0-223999 GCA_041394285.1 Acidimicrobiales bacterium
AACAGACCCTGCGACCTGGGGTTCGGTCACGATCGGCCGAGCGGGTGAGCGATGATGTGGCGGTGGATCAACCGACCGTGCTCGACCTGCAGGACATCGCCGTCTACTACGGCGCCTTCCGGGCAGTGCGGGGGGTGAACATGGCCGTCCGCCAGAACGAGATCACGGCCATGATCGGCCCCAGCGGCTGCGGCAAGTCCACCGTGCTCCGGTCGCTGAACCGGATGAACGACCTCGTACGGGGGGCCCGGGTGGAGGGCAAGGTGATGTACCACGGCATCGATCTGTACGACCCCCGGGTGGACCCGGTGGAGGTGCGGCGCCGTATCGGGATGGTGTTCCAGAAGCCGAACCCGTTCCCCAAGTCGATCTACGACAACATCATCTACGGCCCCAAGATCGCCGGCGCCCCCAAGTCGAGCTTCGACGAGCTGGTCGAGACGTCGCTGCGCAAAGCGGCCCTGTGGGACGAGGTGAAAGACCGGCTGAAGGAGTCGGCGCTCGGGATGTCGGGCGGCCAGCAGCAGCGGCTGTGCATCGCCCGGGCCATCGCCACCAACCCCGACGTGCTGCTCATGGACGAGCCGTGCTCGGCCCTCGACCCGATCGCCACCGGCTACATCGAGGATCTGATGCACGAGATCAAGACCGAGTACACGATCGTGATCGTCACCCACAACATGCAGCAGGC
The DNA here is from genome assembly GCA_041394285.1 of Acidimicrobiales bacterium. Taxonomy (GTDB): domain Bacteria; phylum Actinomycetota; class Acidimicrobiia; order Acidimicrobiales; family SZUA-35; genus CADEDH01. The sequence continues at coordinate 692 of JAWKIL010000010.1, forward strand.
GGCCCGGGTCAGCGATCGCACTGCGTTCTTCACCGCCGAGCTCGACAGCGACAACGACCGCCGCACCGGTCTCCTGGTGGAGTACGACCTGACCGACAAGATCTTCTCCAACCCCTCCGACGAGCGCACGGAGAACTACGTCACCGGCCGCTTCGGCTGAGCTGATGACAGGGGAACGAGGGACCATGGCCAATGCCCGCACCGTGTTCGACGAGGAGCTGGAGGCCCTCCGGCTCCAGGTGGAGGTGCTTACCGAACGGGTGGCCGAGGCGGTGGGCCGGGCCCGACAGGTGGTGGTCGACGGCGACGGCGAGGCCGCCCACCAGCTGATCGCCTCCGACGACGCCATCGACGAGATGTCGGTGTCGCTCACCGAGACCTGTTACACCCTGTTGGCCCGGGAGGCGCCGGTGGCCTCCGACCTGCGGCTCGTGGTGTCGATCATCCGGGTGCTCCACACCCTGGAGCGCATCGGCGACCTGGCCCTGCGGGTGGCCCACGCCGTCGACGACCAGCCCCTCATCGCCGGCCACGCCGACATCTACCAGGTGCTGGTTCGCCTGGCCGACAACGTGGCCGACCGCTTCGCCGCCGTGCGCGAAGGCTGGGCCAGCCGCTCGGTGGAGCCGCTCGACCGCCTGGACAGCTTCGACCCCCTGGCCGAGTTCGCCGAGCCGCTCGTCACTCGGGTGATGGCCCTCACCGGCCCCGACGCGGTGCGGGTGGCGCTGGCCGCCACCGCCATGGGCCGGTCGCTCGACCGCATCGGTGATCAGACCCAGATCATGGCCTGCCGCCTGCGCTACCTGGTGACCGGAGATGTCGCCTATCTGGCGGACGAGGTGGCATGGTAATGGCGATGAGCACCACCCCTTCCTCTGCCGGGTCCGAGCGCCGTCTCGCCTACCACCGGGACCTCGAAGACCTCGACAACCAGGTGCTGCGGCTTGGAGCCATGGTGTGCGAGACGATCCCCCGGGGCACCGAGATCCTGCTGGCCGGCGACCTCACAGGGGCCCAGGCCCTGATCGACGGCGACGACGAGATGGATCTGCTGACCGTCGAGATCGAGGACGCCTGCTGGACGATCATGGTGCGCCAGGCACCGATGGCGGGCGAGCTGCGGCACCTCATCACGGTGTCGAAGATGGTCCAGGAGCTGGAGCGCTCGGCCGACCTGATGGTCAACATCGCCAAGGCGGCCCGCCGCATGTACGGGTCGCCCATGAGCCCCCGCATCCGGGGTCTGGTCGCGTCGATGAGCACCGAGGCCAACAAGCTCATGCGCCTGGCCATCGACGCCTTCGCCGACAAGGACCCGTCGCTGGCCTCTGCCCTGCGCGACATCGACGACACGCTCGATCAGTACAACCGGGACATGGTGGAGGCGATCTTCGAGGCCCACGGGGCGGAGCAGATCGACCTCGCCGCCGCCGTGCAGCTCGCCCTCGTCGCCCGCTACTACGAGCGGATCGGCGACCACGCCGTCAACATCGGCGAACGGGTGAGCTACATGATCACCGGCTGGCTGCCCGAGCACCAGGCCGTGCTCCGCCAGCAGCACCGGGTCAGCGCCGGTGATGCCGGCATGCCGCCGAGGAGCGAGCCGGCGAATCCGTCCGAGCCTGGAGCGGAGGACCAACCCGGTGAGTCGGGTTGATCAGTGGTGATATGACGTGCCGCTCGCCTTGGCCACCGTTCTGGTCGCAGCCATCATCGTCACCGGGCTGGCGGGGTGGTGGATCGGTGCGCGACCCCATCGCACGTCCCACGAGCGGGGGATGACGATGGCGACCGAGCCGGCGGGAGGGACGGCGGCACCGGGCGCAACCACTGAACGACTGCACGCCGAGGACCCCCGCATCGACCGCGCCCTCGATGCCCTGCCCCTCGGGGTGGTGGTGACCGACGCCGACGGCTTCGTGGTCTACCAGAACCAGTTCGCCCACCAGTTCGACCGGGCCCGCCACGGCGACGCCCTGGTCCGCGCCGGGATCGACCAGGTGGTCACGTCGGCGCTGCGGGGCGTGAACGAGGACCGGGCCATCGACCTCTACGGTCCTCCGGCCCGCAACCTCCTGCTCCGGGCGTCGCCCACCTACGATCCGGACGATACCCCGAACGACCCATCCACCGACGAGCCGGATCCCCGCAGTGCGCCGGCCGACGGTGGCGGCGAGCTCACCGGGTCGGTGGTCCTCATCGAAGACGTCACCGCCGCCCACCAGCTCGACCGGATCCGCAAGGACTTCGTGGCCAACGTGAGCCACGAGCTCCGGACCCCGATCGGGGCCATCGGGGTGCTGGCCGAGACCCTGCGGGACGCCGAGGACCCCGAGGTGGTGGATCGCCTGGCCGGCCGGCTCCACAACGAAGCCCTCCGCTTGGGGCATGTGATCGAGGATCTGCTGGCGCTGTCCCGGGTGGAGTCGGGGCGGATCGAGGACCCCCAGCTCGTGGACCTCCACGACGTGATCAGCCTGGCCGTGCAGCGGGCCGAGCCCGGGGCCGAGCAGCGCAGCATCGCCATCCACGCCCCGCCCGAGGGGCGGGAGCCGGTGCTGGTGCGGGGCGACCAGTCGCAGCTCGTGTCGGCGGTGAGCAACCTGCTCGACAACGCCGTCAAGTACTCCGAGATCGGCGACGACGTGACGGTGGAGGTGGCCCGCACGGCCGACGAGGCCACGATCGCCGTGGCCGACCACGGGGTCGGGATCCCGGCGTCGGCCCACCAGCGGATCTTCGAGCGCTTCTACCGGGTGGACGACGCCCGGAGCCGGGCCACCGGCGGCACCGGGCTCGGCCTGTCGATCGTGCGTCACGTGGTGATCAACCACGAGGGCTCGATCTCGGTGGCGTCGACCGAGGGCCAGGGGTCGACGTTCACCATCCGCCTTCCCCTGGCCGGCCGATGAAGCGTCACCCGATGAGGAGCCGTTGGTGCCCGAGCAGTTGATCCTGGTGGTCGAGGACGAGGAGGCGTTCATCGACGCGCTCACCGTCGGGCTGTCGAAGGAGGGGTTCCGGGTGGAGGTGGCCCGCGACGGGGCCGAGGGCCTGGCCCGGTTCGACGAGCTGCAGCCCGACCTGGTGCTGCTCGACCTCATGCTGCCCCGGATCTCGGGCATCGACGTGTGCCGGGAGATCCGCAGCCGGTCGACGGTGCCCATCATCATGGTGACGGCCCGCTCGGCCGAGGTCGACACGGTGGTGGGGCTCGAGGTGGGGGCCGACGACTACGTGACCAAGCCGTACCGGATCCGGGAGCTGGTGGCCCGCATGCGGGCCGTGTTGCGCCGAACGGCCCAACGGGACGGTGCGGCCCCACCCGACGACGGCGCCGAGGCCATCGTGGTGGGCGACGTGTCGATCGATCCGGCCCGCCACGAGGTCACGGTCCGGGGTCAGCCGGTGCAGCTCCCGCTCAAGGAGTTCGAGCTGCTGGAGCTCCTGATGGCCAACGCCGGCCTGGTGCTGTCGCGCGACACCCTGATCGAGCGGGTGTGGGGCCACGACTACGTGGGCGACACCAAGACCCTCGACGTCCACATCAAGCGGCTGCGGGCCAAGCTGGAACCCGAACCGTCGAACCCCACCCGCATCGTTACCATCCGCGGCCTCGGCTACAAGTTCGAACGCCCCCGCTGATCGGCGGGCCCCCGGCCCCTTGCCGGGATCCGGATCTGTGGCGCCAGCGCGCAAAATGCAGCACCTCGCGCCACAGATCCCGAGGAGCTAGCGGCGCCAGAAGATGTGGTGCACGATGCCGCTGGGGCTCGGGATCCGTTCGAGGTGGTAGCGGTCGAGCAGCTCGTCGGGCGAGTCCCACAGCTTTCCACCCCGGCCGATCTCGACGGGAGCGACGGCGACGTGCATGGTGTCGACGAGATCGGCGTCGAGGAACGCACGCACGGTCGACGGGCCGCCGCCGAGGCGCACGTCCTTGCCCTCGGCGGCCGCTTTGGCCTGGCGGAGGGCTTTGGCCGGGTCGGCGTCGATGAAGTGGAAGGTCGTGTCGGACAGCGTGAGGGGCGGCCTCACGTGGTGGGTCAGCACGAAGACCGGGGTGTGGAACGGCGGCGTGTCGCCCCACCACCCCTCCCAGTCGAGGTTCTCCCACGGGCCCTTCTGAGGACCGAACTTGCCCCGTCCCATGATCTCGGCGCCGATGTTGTGGGTGAAGTCACGGGTGAAATAGTCGTCGAGGCCCCGGCTGCCGCCCGGGTCGGTGCGATTGGGCCAGCTGGCCGTGGCCCCGGCCCAGGAGGCCAGCGCCGCCGGATCGGCATGGCCGAAGGGCCGCTCGATGCTCTGGCCCTCGCCGGTGCCGTACCCGTCGGTCGAGAGCATGAAGTTCTGCACCCGCAGGAGCTGTCCGGTGGGGGCGCTCATGACGCGTTCACCGGGGCGGCGAGACCCAGGGTGGCGTAGTGGGCCTGGGATCCGGCGAAGGCGTCCCAGTCCCAGGCTCGGGGCCGGCCGGCGAGGCTCGGCTCCAACCGGTCGAGGGATGTCTGGAGCCCGACCAGGTAGCAGTTGTCGATCGCCTCCTGGACGTCGGGCAGGATGTGGCTCAGCCGGAGGATGCACCCGGTGTCCACCGCTTCGAGCTCCCAGCGCATGCTCGACCCGGGGGCGGGGTGGGTGTGCTCGAACAGCAGCGGCTCCTCCACACGCAGGATGGTGCAGGTCATGTTGACCGGCGCGCCGTCGGAGGTGCCGGCGAAGACCATCTCGCCCCCCGGGCGGAGGTCCACGGTGATGTCGGCCTCGAACGGCAACCACCAGTCGGCCAGACGCTCGGGGCGGGTGATGGCGGCCCAGACGTCACGGACGTCGTAGGCGAGATGCCGCTCGAAGCGGATGACGCCGCCGCCCGGCGTGCGTTCGAGCACGCCGTCGTAGCGGGTCGTGAGGTCGTCGGTCATTCAGATCGCTCCTTCAGGTTGATCCGGGGGGCAGTGCGCTCGAGGTGGCGCTCGAGCGAGTCGAGGCGGCCGGCGAGCTCGGCCCGGTAGGGTTCGAGCCACTCGTCGAGCTCCCGGAGGGGCTCGGCCCGCAGGCGGTAGAGCCGGCGCTGGGCGTCTCGGCGAACCTCCACCAGGCCGGCGTCACGCAAGATCTTGAGGTGGCGGGACACGCCGGGCTGATGCATGCCGACGGCGTCGACGAGCTCGCTCACCGAACGCTCGCCGCCCCGTACGGCATCCAGAATCCGGCGCCGGGTCGGTTCGGCGATCACCCCGAGCACGTCGAGCTCCTGGTCCACCCGCTCAACATACAGGCTCGCATATATATGAGCAACCATATGTTAATACCGGGCGACGGTCGATGGCCGCCGGCCGGGCCCGTCAGCCGAGCTCGATGGCGTCCAGCGCCGGGTTCAGCACACCACGGCGGAGGCGGTCGAGATCGGCCGGCGGCGCCGCCAGCACCACGATGACCGATCGGCCGTCGATGTCCGTCTCGAACCACTCGAGGGTGGCCGTGGGGCCGGTTCCGGTCCGGTGGAGCCAGGTCCGGCCGTGGCGCGTCACCTTCTCCGAGCCCTCCATCTGCACCCCGAACTCGGCGAGCACGATCGAGGCCATCGTGACCACGAGCCCGGTTCCCCCGGCGTCCTGGATGAGCACCGCCGGGTCGAGCACCGTCTCCCGCCGCCAGGCGGCGTCGCCGTCGGGGGAGAGGGACCAACCCTCGGGCCGCACCGTGGTGATCAGGCTCGCCCCGTCGGTGGAGGGGTAGGTGACGGTGGGCATGGCGGGGGCCGGTGTGCGCAGGCTGTCGACGAAGGGAAGGCGTCCCGGCCCGAAGCACGTGCGCTCGGGCTCGGCCTTGGGGTCGTCGAGGAAGTCCATCAGCAGATCGAGGGTGCAGGGGCTGCCCACGACGCCGTGCGATCCGTTCGGATCGATGAGCAGATGGCCCGCCGACAGGTGCTCGGCCGCCGACTCGGCCCAGGCCGCTGGCGTGCGGGGATCGTAACGGCCGGCCAGCAAGAGGGCCGGCACGGCGCTCTCGACCGGCTGGTTGAGCACTGGATCGGGTTCCCCGGACAGCCCGAACGCCCGGCAGGACTCGAAGGCCTCGGGTCCGGAGTTGGGCAGCGCGCCGTCGAACCGTTCCTGCCGGCCGAACGGATCGGCGGGCACGGCGGCCTCGACGGCCGCCGGATCGGCGAACGGCACCTCCTCGTTACAGGTGAACGCCCAGAAGGCCCCGAGGCTGAGCACCTCGTCGCCCGCCCGCAGGGCGTTGAGCACGGTGCCTACGCCAGCGCCGTTGCGTTGCTCCAGCTGGGTGAGGAGCTCGGGCAGATCCACGAAGAAGTACACGGTGCGCAGCATCACGAGGATCATCTGGCTGGCGAGGCGGCCGTCCACCGTCACGATGTCCACCTCCCCGGTGGTCGGGTCGGTGAGCGAGATCACGAGCGGCGCCTCGTCGAGGACGGCGACCTCGGCCCGTATCCGCTCCAACAGGTCGCCCTGGGAGCGACAGGCGGGCTCGGCCCGGCAGGCGGCCGCCACCGCGTCGAGGCTGGCCCGATTGGCCAACGCCCCGTCGACCACGAAGTCGGCGTCGGGCGTGTAGACGGCGTCGAGGGCCATCGATCGGACGCCGTCGGGGTGCTGGCGGACCACCTCCAGGGCCAGCCGGGAGCCGTAGGAGCCGCCGTAGAGGTTCCACGCCGGGTAGCCCAGGGCCCAGCGGACGGCTTCGATGTCGTGGGCGTTCTCGATCGTGGTGAACGCGCTCAGGTCCACCCCCTGCTGGCGGAGCTGGGCACCGCAGAGCTCCAGGCCGTCCCGCATCGATCCAGCCACCTCCTCGTCGGTCAGGTCGAGGCCCTCCTCGATCGAACGGGCGGCGTCCGACACCTCCGGGCACTCCAGCGCCGGCTGGCTGAAGCCCATGCCCCGTTGGTCGATGACCACCACGTCGCCCCGCGCCCGGAGCCGGCTCAGCACCGGCATCAGGGCCGGAATGCTGGCCAGCGTGTGCTGGCCCGGCCCCCCTCCGAGATAGACCACAGGATCCGGCGCCGGCTCCTCGCTGGTCGAGCGCAGCACCATCACCGCCAGCTCCAGTGCCCCCAGCCCGGTGTCCCAGTGCGCCGGCACCGTCACGGTGCCACAGCGGGGTAGCGGCACGAGCGCCATCTGCACCTCGCAGGGTTCGCTGTCGAACGTCGCGGCGGCCGGATCGGAGGGAAGGCTCACGACCGGGACGGGGGCGGTGGTCGACGACACCGCGTTGCTCTGCGCCGACTCAGTGACCGGAGTCGATTCGATCGGCGCCCGGTCGGCGCCGTCGGAGGGGCTGCAGGCGGCGGCGAGCACCGCCAGCACCAGCCCCAGCCTGAGCGGCGTCAGCCGCATCCTGACGCGTTCCGCCACCGCACCCATGTCCCGCCATCCGTCTCCCGGGGTACGGCGCCCGCCGCCCCCGCCTCCGTGCCGGCCGAGACGCTAGCGGACCGCTCTGATCTGGGCCAGGGCCCGGGATCGGGGCCACGTGCCCTTCCCGTCCGGCCCGGCGACGAGCGGCCGGCGAGCCGGATGCTCTGCATCGCTGGGCTATCGGTCCGGGTTGAGCCAGCGGATCAGCACGGCCCAGTTGCCCACCTCGGGGTTGTGGAGATAGTCGGGCAGCGGGCAGACCACCTCGAAGCCCTGGTTCAGCTGGAACGTGAGGGTGGGGTCTCGCAGGTCGCCCCGCACCACCGCCTCGATGTAGGCCGGGGCCGACAGGGCGTGGCGGTGCCCGGCGTAGCCCGGGATCATGCCGCCGGCCACGATTCCCTGGAGGCCGAGCTCCCGGCACACGCCCTTGCGCAGCTGGTACAGCTCGTCGCCGATACCCCGGGCCCGGTAGGCCGGCAGCACCCCGATCGTCGTGCCGTAGTACCACGCCCCGTCGGCGGTGTGGGCCGCCCCCAGGTCGGCGGCCACGTCGGCCTGGCGGTGGATCGGATCGTCGAAGTCGAACGGCCGGCGGATCCCGATGCCGAGGGCCACGATCCGATCCCCGTCGAACCCGGCGAAGTTGCCCTCGGGGAAGAGCCGGGCCAGGGCGGCGAACTCGTCGGCTCGGCACAGGTGACCGGGGTCGGTGGGGGCGAACACCTCCCGCTCCAGCTGTTCCAGCCGGTCGGCCCACTCCTCCTGGATGCGGCGGTACTCGAGCCCGGACCGCGCGCCCACCATCGCGATCCGGCCGCTGTCGCTGGTGCCCTCAGCGCTCATCCGACATCGAGTGTTGGCTCGGGCATCACCTGGCGTCAACCGACCGGCCAAGGACGGTGATGACGATGGAGCGGCACAACCACCGTTGATCAAGGAGAGAGAGACCTCATGGCTCACCGTATTCGCCGCCTGGCACCGTTCGCCGCGGCCGGCGGCCTGCTGCTGTCCGCCGCCTGGGGCGCCGGCCCCGCCTCCGCCGGCGACGACGCCGACTTCGCCGATTTCACCCCGCTGGCGGCGTCGGCCGGCCCTGCCGCCGACGAGGACTTTCCTATCACCCTGGGCAACCCCGACATGGCCCAGCGCACCGTGGTGGAGCGCAACGTCCAGCTCGCCGCCGGCATCCCCAACAGCGGCAACTTCGACATGAACACGGTCAACGAGACCGGACGGCGCAAGGGCCAGTTCCTGTTCAGCGTGTTCGAGACCGGACAGGGCGGGGTCCAGCGCACCAACCTGAAGTCCGGTGGGACCGAGACGCTGTGGATGTCGCCCACCCCCGGTGGCCACGTGTCGTTCGACGCCTCGTACTGGACGCCGTGGGGGACGTTCATCACGGCCGAGGAGTCGTGGTGTACCGACCCGGCCGGCTGCAACAGCATCTACGGCCGCCTGTTCGAGCTGCGCAACCCGCTGACCGCCCCCGGTATCACCGGGCCGGCGTCGGAGGCGGCCAACGCCGGGGCCGACTTCGTGCACCGCAACGTCGTGCCCCGCACGTCGCACGAGGGCATCCAGTTCGACAAGGCCGGCAACATGTACTTCATCGACGAGCTGAACGGCGGCGCCATCTACCGCTACACGCCGGCCGCTCCGATGGCGAAGGTGATGAACGGCAAGGCCGACTACTTCGCCGCCGGGCAGACCTCGGTGCTGCGGGTGGGCGACGGCGCCACCCCCAACGCCACCGGCGCCTACACCTGGGTCCCGATCACCGATGCCGCGGGCGCCCCCCTGCCGGGTGCGATCTCGATCACCGACGCCAACGGCGTCACCTCGGTCGATGCCCGCAACACCACCGATGTGGCCGCCTTCAAGGGCACCGACTACCAGCGCCCCGAGGATCTCCAGATCTCGAAGGAGAAGGGCCGCGAGGTCCTCTACGTGGCCACCACCACGACCCACGAGATCTACCGCCTCGACCTGAAGGCGCAGGTCATCTCGGTCTACGCCAACCGGGACACCACCGATCTCGCCACCGGCGCCGCCGTGGGCGACGGGCTGGCCAACCCCGACAACCTGGCCGTCGACCACGACGGCAACCTCTACATCGTCGAAGACCGCAACGGCGCCGTCGATGACGACATCTGGCTGGCCAAGGACCGCAACGACGATGGCGATCTCCTCGACGCCGGCGAGGGCATCGGCCGCTGGGCCTCCAACGGCACCGTCGGGTCGGAGTTCACCGGCCTGTACTTCGATCCGTTCGACGAGCACCGGGCCTGGGTGAACATCCAGCATCCGGCGAGCGGCAACGACCGGACGATGGAGCTGACGGTGGCCGGCGACGACGACCACCGGGACGAACATGGGGGCGGTCACCGGTAGGTCGGGAAGCGGACGGGTTCCTGGTGCTCGCCCCGGCGGGCGCCGGGAACCCGCATCCCCGGCGGGCGACCGGCTTCAGCCCTCGTCGTCGAGGCCGGACAGATCGTCGGGAATCTCGATGTCGACCGCTCCGGGATCGGCGTCGAAGCCGATCCGGGCCAGCCACAGCCCGGGAGCGTCGATCTCGGCCGCCGTCGGCAGGTCGAGCTCGTCGGCCCACAGGCGCTCCAGGCCCTCGTTGCCGGCCCGGGTGACGATGCCGTCGATGAACCGGTCGCCCCGGCCCAGGGTCCGCTCGGTGATCTCCACCCCCAGCAGGCGCTCCATGAACCGGTCGGCCGGGGCCACGTCGACCGCCCGCTGGCGGAACCGGGACCGTATCTGATCGTGGGAGCCCACCAGGCGGCTGCAGATCCCGTCGACCGTGTGCGACACGAAGCCCAGCACCGAGGCCACCAGCGCCTCGAATTGGGGGGCCAGCAGGTCATGGGCCGGTGACCGCATCAGGGTGAGCACCGCATCGGGGTCGGCGAACTGCTCGCTCATCTCCTGGAGCTGCGACAGATCGGTGAGCGATTCGAACGAGGCGAACCGTTCGGCGATGGCTTCCGGGTTGGGACGGAAGGCGGCGGCGAAGTCGATCAGCAGGCTCTCCAGCCGCCGGCCCACGTGGGGGCGGGACAGCACGGCGTGGGTGGTGAGCTCCTGCACCAGCACCCACAGGCGGAGATCGTCGACCGGGACGCCCCACCGGCCGGCCGTCTCGTCGATCGTGGCCGGCACGACCAGCACCTCGGAGCTGGACCGGGGCACCGGGAGGTCGTACTGGCCGAGAGCCCGCTGGCCCAGATGGCCGATCAGCGAACCGGCGCTGGCCGACACGAGCGCCGGCCCCAGCGACTGGAACAACTGGCCCAGCATCATGCCCAGCGGGTCGCCGGCGGGGGCGGACGGGCCGGCCGACCCCAGGGCCTCGCCGAAGCGCTCGAAGAACGGCCGGTAGGCGGCCAGGCTGCGCCGGGTCCACTCGCCCCGGGTCACGGGCAGGACCGTCGTGTTGGATGGCAGCGCGATGCCCGTAGCTTGGGCAACGTGAAGCTCGGCCACCCGGACCAGCTCCTCGATGCGGATACGCACCAGAGGATCGAGGTTGGGCTCGGCTCCGCCCTCGGAGGCGATGGCCGCCGCCAGGTCGGCCGCACCGGCCCACGGGTCGCCGGCCGGGGCTCCGCCCAGGAGGCCGCTCAGGTCGAAGAACGGCATGCCGCCGCCGGGCCAGCCTTCACCGGGAACGTCGTTCCCGCCCGGGTTGTCACCAGAGGTCACACTGAAAGCGTACGTCGGTGAGCACGGTCGCGGTCACCGGGGCGGCAGGTTCGGTGGGGCGCCGGGTCACCCGGCTGTTGGCCGAGCGGCCCGACGTGAAGGCGATCGAGGCGATCGACCGGGTGCGGCTGATGCCGCTGCAGGTCGGCGGCGAGCAGAAGGTCACCTGTCACCAGCTCGACGTGGCCTCCACCGCCCTGCTCGACGTGCTCGACGGCTGCGACTCCGTGGTCCACCTGGCCGACGAGCCCGGTCGCCGCAGCGACGCCGAGTTGGCCCAGCGTACGCTCAGCCGGGTGCTGGCCGCAGCCGAGCAGGCCGGTTGCCGCCATGTCGTGCTGCTGTCGTCGGCCCTGGTGTACGGGGCCCGGCCCGACAATCCGGTGCCGATCACCGAGGCGTACCCCCGCCGTCCCCAGCCCGATCTGGCCTACGCCCGCACCAAGGCCGGCCTCGAGCAGGCGGCCGAGCGCTGGGCCGCCGGCGCCGGAGCGGACCTGGCCCTCCTGCGCCCCACCACCACCCTGTCGGAGCGGGGCGTGAGCTGGATCGCCGGAGCGTTGCGGGCCGCCACCTCGCTGCGGCCCGAGCAGCTCGACCCGCCGGTCCAGTTCCTCCACCACGACGATCTCGCCTCGGCGGTGGCCGAGGTGACGGCGCAGCGTCGGTCCGGGGTGTACAACGTGGCGCCCGACGGCTGGATCGGCTCCGAGGCCTTCCGGACCCTGCAGGCCGAGGCCGAGCTGCGGATGCCCGAGCCGATCAACGACGCCTGGGTGCGGGTGGCCCGCCGGCTCCGCTCGGGAGCGGTGGAGCCGGGGCTCGACGCCTACGTGGCCCACCCCTGGGTGGTGGCCAACGATCGGCTACGGGCAACGGGCTGGGAACCGGCGTTCACCAACGAGGAGGCCTACGTGCTGGGTACGCCGGCCCCGATGTGGCGCACCGTGGCCCAGCGCCGCCGCCAGGAGCTGCTGCTCGGCGCCACCGGCACCGCAGCCGCCGCCGCCATGGTCACCGCCGGCCTGGTGGGCCGCCGGTTCCTGCGCCGGTAGACGCCTCAGACCGCGCCGGCCATCGCCCGCAGGCTCGCAGTACCGACCGTCACGTCCACGGTCTGCACCTTGCCGTCTCGCATCACGGTGAGGACGGCGGTGACGCCGGGAGCGGCGTGCCGGGCCAGGTGCTCGAGGTGCCGGGGGCCCTGGAGCCGGGTGCCGTCGAAGGTCTCGATGACGTCGCCCGGCCGCAGGCCGGCGTCGGCCGCCGGGCTGGCGGCGGCGACGGCGGTGACGGCCAGCGGCTGCTTGCCGGCCCGCTCGAGCTCGACGCCCAACCAGGCCGAGGTGGCCTTGTCGGGTTGGGCGATCCGGGTGACGAAGGCCCGGATGTCGCTCAACGGCACCGCTGCGATCAGCGGGTTGGGCGAGTCGATGACCATTCCCAGCAGCTTGCCCGACGGGTCGACCAGGGGAGCCCCCCCGGCCCCCTCGGGGCAGCCGGTGGCGGTGAGCAGGGCGCCGTAGACCAGGGAGTCGTCGCTGGCGGTGGCCGTGAACCCCTTGTCCATGACCTCGCCCGTCATGGACGTGCTGGCCGGCTCGGCCTCGGCGACCCGGGCGATCAGCTCCACGGCGGCCGGATCGTCGGGCACCAGCACGGCCACCCCGGTCAGCTCGTCGACGTCGAGCACGGTGGCCGGGGCGAACAGGCCCCGGTAGGCCATCAGCACCTCGTCGTGGCCGGCCACCGACGCCGCCGGGGCGAAGGCGTACGTGCCGTCGACGGTGAAGGCCGCCACCCGCTCCCGCCGGCCCTCGACGGCCACGTACACGGCCTGCTCCACCGCCGTGTCGGCGACCACGGTAGGCGTGGATGCGACGGAGCCGGGCGGCGCCGTGGTGGAGACGGGGAGCCGGAGCGAGGTGGCGGCGGTGAGGGGAACTCCGGAGTTGATGGTGGTGGTGGAGGCGTCGGACAGCGGGGGGAGGGCCGACGTCAGATTGTCGGGGTTGAGCAGGCGGATCGAGCTCTCGCTGGCTTCCAGGTTGGCCACCGCCACCGATCCGGCGTCGGCCGACAGGCCGCCTCCGATCGACGTGACGGCCAGGGCGCCGGCGGCCACGGCGGCCAGCGCCAGGGCCGACGTGACCAGGACGAGGCCGGCCAGCGGGTGGGTGGACGCGGCACCGGGGGAGGAGAAGGCGGACCAGCCCGAGCTGCGCTCCTCGTCCTGGGCGAACCGGGCGGCGGCCGCCTCGGCCGAAGCGATCTCGGAGGGGTGGCGCCAGGCCCGGACCGACGGGTCGGGGGGAGGGCCGAAACCCTCCTCGTCATCGTCGTCATCGAACCGCACGAAGCTTCACAGTACCCCCCGGCACCGGGGGCCGGGTATCGGGGGTGACCCCACCAGGGGAGTAGAATCACCGGGGTGAGCGCGAACCCCGCCCGGCCCGAGGGCCCCGTCACCGCCGCCGAGGCCGTCAGGCCGCCCGAGGGCGACACGTGGACCGCCCTCCATGACGGGCCGCTACCGGCGGAGGCCGTGTCGGCCTGGGCCGTCCTGCCGTCGTGCGGGGCCGTCGTCACCTTCAGCGGCACCGCCCGGGACCACTCGGTGGGCCGGGAGGGGGTGTCCCGCCTGGAGTACGAGGCCTACGAGACCCAGGTGGTGCCCCGGCTCGACGAGATCGCCGCCGCCGCCCGCCAGCGCTGGCCCGAGCTGGGGCGGATCGCCCTGCTTCACCGGATGGGCGTGGTGCCGATCACCGAGTCCGCCGTGGTGGTCGCCGTGTCGTCGCCCCACCGGGGCGACGCCTTCGAGGCCGCCCGCTACTGCATCGACACCCTCAAGGAGACCGTGCCGATCTGGAAGCGGGAGGACTGGTCCGAGGGATCGAGCTGGGGTCTAGAACCCCAGCACATCACCGACGTGCGCTGATCCCGCATCGGGCTCGGTTCTCGCCGCGGGCGAAACCTCCGGTTCCCGACGGGAACGCCTACTCGGCCAGCAGGTCTTCGGCCGCCTGGCGTACCTGCCAGTCGCGATCTTCCAGGGCGTACTGCAGGGCCTGTTCTACCTCGGGTCCGTCGAAGGCGGCCAGGGCGATGACGGCCCGGCGTCGCACGGTGGCCACGTCGGCCGTGGCGGCCAGAACGGCCGCCCGCCCCGCTCCCAGGGCGCCCAGCGCCGCCACCGCCGACTCCCGGCACAGGGGGTCGGCGTGATGGCGGGCCTGGTGGTCAAGGGCGGCCACCACCGCCGGATCGGCCACCTCCAGCTCGCCCAGGGCGAAGGCCGCCGGCTCGGCACACCCGTCGTCGTCCAGGAGGCCGGCCACCGCCCGGGCCAGTTCCTCCCGGAGCCCGTCGGGGTGGCCGGCGGCCCACCGGGGGGCAAGGGTCAGAGCCCGGCGCCGGACTTCGATCGCGGGGTCGTTCAGGGCCCCCCGCAGGGTGGCGTAGTCCAAAAAATTCAAGCGGTGCAGGGCGCCCAGCGCCGCGCATTTCTCCTTCGGGTTTCCGCTCGCCAGTGCGGTTTTCGCCAGCTGCACATCCCCTGAATGTCCAGCCTCGATGATGCTTCTAGAAGTATGTTTCAAGTCAATTACTTTTGGAATCCGGCCTTTAATCTGGAATGCTGTCGTCGAGGGAACGGGATCGCCCGTCGTTTCTGACGAGAAGCCGCCGTGAAGGCCCAAGAATAGGGAGCCAGCAAGTGTCACACATGGTCATCTACCGAGGAGCCGATGGTAAGCCCGGCTACCAGCAGGCTGAAGACATCCACGATGCTGTCACCTTCGTCGAGCAGATGCGCAACGAGGAGGGGGTGGAACACGCCCGGATCTTCCGGTTGGAGGAGGTCGTGTTCGAGTATCGCCCCTACTACCGGGTGGAGTTGGCCGGCCTCAGCTCCGCCGGCGGGGCGCTTCCGGCGTCGTCCAACGGGGCGGCCGCCGGCCTCACCAACGGTAACGGCGGGGCGCCCATGATGGTGGGTCTGCCCAGCGAGTCGTCGCCCGAGCCGGCCGTGGCCTCGCTCGACGAGCCGTTCTCGGTGGTCGAGTCGACCACCATCAACATCGACGACCCGGACGGAGAGACGGTGGCGGGCAACGGAGCCCGGCGCGGCCTGTTCGGTCGCTGATCCCACCCCGCTCCGTCCCGTCTCCACTCCCCGTCTTCGTGAGCCGCAGGGCCTTCCCTGTGGCTCACTGGCGTTTTGCCCGGCGATCGCGCCGGGCCGGCTCAGCCGGCGATCGCCCGTTCCAGCACGAACAGGGCCAGCAGGGCGGTGGCGGCGAAGGTGGCGGCCAGCACCGCGGCGATGAGGATCACGAGCGACGCCAGCATCAGCAGAGCGGTGATGCGCCGCCACAGCGGTATGTGGGCGTCGTCCCTGGTCCGGCCTCCGGTTCGGCCGCTCAGCGTCTCTCGTCCCCCGGCGGGGGCCTCGACCCGGTGGAGCATCCTTTTCCACGACCTTTCGGCGACTGCCAGTAGGGTCGGTGGTGATCTAGCACCACCGTGTGTGCTGTGCGATCCTCGGATTGCACCACTGGTGCGATCCTTGATCCGTCCGACAGGGAGGACGATGGACGAAGCCCCCAGCGTAGCCGCCGAGCCACCGCTCCCTCCGTCGCCGGTTCGTCCCTTCCAGCCCACGCCGGCTCCCCGCCGTCGCCGTCTGTGGCAGGGTGCGGGGTCGGTGCTGGCGCTGATCGTGACGGCGGTGGTGGTGGGCGGCCTGCTGATCAAGGTGCCCTACGTCGCATTGTCGCCGGGGAGCGCCCGGGACACCGAGGACCTGGTGGAAGTGGAAGGGGCCGCCGCCTACCCCAGCGATGGCTCGCTGCTGTTCACCACCGTCCGGGTGCAGACCCGCCCCAACCTGTGGCAGTACCTGTGGCTCGACACCCTGGCCGACGACGTGGAGATCGTGCCCGAAGAGGTGATCCTCCAGGACCGCTCGCCCGACGAGAACCGTCGGGCCAACCTGGCCCAGATGACCAGCTCCAAGGACACGGCGGTGGCGGTGGCGCTGGAGCAGTTGGGCTACGACGCCATCACCCCCGGCGGGGTGCAGGCGGTGGAGGTGGTGGAGGGGAGCGCGGCGTCGGCGGTGATGGCCCGCAACGACACGGTGGTGGCGGCCGACGGCCAACCCGTCCTCACTCGGGACGACCTGTTCGGGGTGCTCGATACCAAGGCCCCGGGCGACGAGCTCACACTCCGCATCGAGCCCGCCTCCGGCGGTCCGGCCAAGGACGTCACCGTCACCCTCGGCGACAACCCCGACCAGCCCGGCCGGGCCTTCCTGGGGATCGGCCCCATCGACAAGGCCGAGCTCCACGACGACGAGTTCGGCTTCGTCGTCGACATCGACAGCGGCTCGGTGGGCGGCCCGTCGGCCGGCCTGGCCTTCACGCTGGCCGTGCTGGACAAGCTGACCGAGGGCGAGCTCACCGGGGGGGCCAAGGTGGCCGTCACCGGCACCATCGACCCCACGGGCCACGTGGGGGCGGTGGGCGGCGTGCCGCAGAAGGCGGTGGCGGTACGCAAGGCCGGGGCGTCCGCCTTCCTCGTGCCGGCCAGCCTGGGGGAGGACGAGATCGCCGAGGTGCGGCGCAAGGTGGGCGACGACGTGCAGGTGATTCCCGTGGACAACGTGGAAGAAGCACTCAATGCCTTGGCCACACTTGGCGGTCAAGTAGACGCCGTTCACGAGTTTGCAGCCGGAAATGCATCCGGCGGTACTTCCTGACAGGACCGAGGAATCTTTTTCGCCCATTCGGGTAGAGATATCTTCGTCCGACCTGCACTGTGGCCGAGCGCCGCCGTAGCATTCGTGTATGGCATCTGATGGTCGCGCTGAATTCGATCCTTCAGAGATCGCCCGTGTCGATTTCCCCACTGCCTTTCGCGGCTACGACCAGGACGCCGTGCGGCGCTACCTGTCACGGCTGGCGGCCGCCGTGGGCCGGGCCCAGGAGCTCGGTCTGTTGGGCACGGTCGATCCCGAGCAGGACGACGAACACCTCATCGAGCTCGAGCTCGAGGCCGGCGGCCTGCGACAGCGGGTGGAGGAGCTGGAGGGTCGCCTGGCCGAAGCCCAGGCTCGGCTGGATGCCGCCCCCGAGCCCGTGGCCGTCGCCCCTGACCAGCCGCTCGACGAGGCGGAGCTGATCAAGCTCCTGGGGTCGGAGACGGCCCGCATCCTGGAGACCGCCCGATCGGCGGGGGCCGACATCACCAAGCGGGCCGAGAACGACGCCGCCGCTCTGCGGGCCGAGACCGAGTCCGAGTGCCGGTCGCTGGTGAAGGAGGCCGAGCACGCGCTGGCCGCCGCCCGCACCGAGGCCGAGAACATCGTGGCTGCGGCCGAGGCCGAGGCGGCCCGGGAGCAGTCCCGGAGCAAGGCCGAAGCGGCCCGCATCCTGGAGGAGGCCCGGATCGACGGGGAGCGGGTGCGGGACGACGCATCGGCGGCCGCCGAGTCGGAGATGGCCACCGCCCGGCAGCGGGCGGCCCAGGTGGTGGGCGACGCCGAGGGCCTGCGGGAGGAGATCCTGGGCGATCTGGCCACCCGCCGCCGCATCAGCCGGGAGCAGCTGGTGGTGATGAACGCAGCTCGGGACCGTCTGGCCGTGGCGCTGGCCGCCGCCCGCAGCGAGCTCGACGATGTCACCTCGGTGCTGCAGCGGGCCGCCCCGGCCCAGGACGAGATCGACGTGCGGGAGCCGTCGGCCGACGCGCTGAGCGCAGCCAAGTCCACCGACTCCCACCGGGCGGAGGTGGCGGACCTGGTCGCCCTGCTCGACCGGAGCCGCTCATCGGGTTCCCCGACCTCCTCCGGCTCCTCCTCGCCCTCGTCGCCCGGCGACGGCACCACCGGCGGCTCCACCCCCGGCGTGCTCGTGGGCAGCGGCGTCGCCCCCGGTGCCAACGGCGGCACGGCCAACGGCAACGGCACCACCCCTCACGCCAACGGCACTGCGCCTCACGCCAACGGCACCGCCGGCAACGGCACCGCGCCTCACGCCAACGCTGCCAACGGCACCGCCGGCAACGGCAACGGCAACGGCACCGCGCCTCACGCCAACGGCACCGCCGCCGGCGGCACCAGCCCCGACGCCGGCTCGAACGGCGGCCACCCGAACGGCGGCGCCGGTACGGTGGCGTCCAACGGGTCGGCTCGCACCGGATCGCCCCTGGCCGGGACCCAGGCGAACGGCACATCGGCCGCCGGATCGCCGACCACGGGGTCGCCGGCCAGCGGCGGTACGTCGTCGTTCAACGGCACCTCGTTCAACGGCACCTCGTTCAACGGATCGCCGGCCAACGGGGCCAACGGCAACGGCAACGGCAACGGCGGTGCCACGGGAGCCGGGTCTCCGTCGGCCAACGGGACGACCAACGGCGCCGTCGCCAACGGGTCCCGCCCGGCCGGCGGGCTGCCGATGGAGTACCTGTCGGTCGACAGCTCGGCGACGGCGGTGGCCGTCGACGACGCTCCCTCCGGCCCCATGAAGCTCGATGACCTGCTGATACTGGCCGACTCCGACCTGGGGGCCCCCGACCGCTCCCGGCCGCCCTCGGTTCTGGCCCCGGCCGGCGACCACGACGCCGACGAGCTCAGGATCATCGGGTTCGGCGGGGTCCGGGGCGGCCCGTCGCCGGTGGCGGGGTCGGGCTCCGGCCTGATGCACCGTTCGGCCGCCCGGGGCGACCTGCCCCGCACCACCCCCTACGGCGGCGTGCTGCCCACCGCCTTCGACGGTCGGGACATCGCCCTGAACCGGGCCACGCCCGGGTTCCGTCGGCGCCTGAAGCGGGCCGTCAACGACGACCAGAGCGAGGTGCTGGAGGCGCTGCGGGCCGGCCGGGGCACGGTGACGCCGGCCGAGCTGCCGCCCCTGGAGCACCAGCTCGACGTCTACATCGATGCCCTGCGGCCCGTGCTGTTCGACGTGGTGACGTCGGGAGCGGAGCTGCTCGGTTGCCTCGACATCCCGGTGCCCTCGGTCGAGAGCCTGTGCCTCCAGCTGGCCCGACACGTGGTGGAGTGCCTGCGCACGCCGTCGGTGGCCGCCATCGAGCGGGCCGCCACCGCCGATCGGGAAGCGATCCTCGACCCCATCCGGGGCATCTACCGGGACTTCCGCAACGGGATGCTGCCCGACCTGATCGAAGACGCCCTCCACGAGGCCTTCGCCCTCGGGTTGTACCACGCCATCGACCCGTCGGAGCACGTGCTGTGGGTCACCGACCCCCGGCTCGACCCCGACCCGATCTGCGAGGACAACAGCGCCTCCCGGGCGTTGCCCAAGGGTGCCAACTTCCCCAGCGGTCACCCCCGGCCGCTGTCGATGCCCGGGTGCCGCTGTCTGGTCATTCCGGCGGGGTAGCCGGTCCACCTCCCCCCGGTAGCCTCGGGGGGAGATGACGACCGTCCGGCACAGCATCAGAACGTCGCGCGTCCGGGTGCTGGCGGTGGTGGGCCTCGGGATCGTGCTGGTCCTGCTGTTCTCCGCCGATGGCATCGCCACCGCCTACACGGAATGGCTCTGGTTCAACGATCTTCAGCTGGGCTCGGTCTGGACCCGGCGGGTGGGCACCCAGATCGGGTTGGTCGCCGCCTTCAGCGCCGCCTTCTTCGTGTTGTTGTGGGGCAACCTCCTGCTGGCCGACCGGTTGGCTCCGTCGAGCGAAGCCTCCTCCCCGGACCCACCCGTGGCGGAGCAGGATCTGGTGGTTCGCTACCAGCGTCTGATCCGGGGCCGGGCCGGCCGCATCCGCCTGGTGCTGTGCGTCGTGCTGGCCCTGGTGGCCGGGGGCAACACGGCCGGCCAGTGGCAGGAGTGGCTGCTGTTCCGCAACGCGGTCGCCTTCCAGCAGCCGGATCGCCTGTTCCACCGCGACATCGGCTTCTACCTGTTCCGGCTGCCGTTCCTCACCTTCGTGCTGGATTGGCTGTTCGCCGCCCTCATCCTCACCCTGGTGGTGGTGACGGTGGCCCATTACCTCAACGGCGGGATCCGGCCGTCGGGCCCGGCCGGGCGGATGGGGTCGGGTGTCGGTTCGGGCGTCAAGGCCCACCTGTCAGCCCTGCTGGCGGCCCTGGCCGTGGTGCGGGCCGTCGGCTACTGGTTCGACCGCTTCCAGCTCGTCAACTCCACCCGGGGGGCCTTCGACGGGGCCCTGGCCACGGCGGTGAACATCCAGTGGCCCGCCTACAACCTGCTGGTGCTGGTGTCGCTGTTCGTGGCCGCCCTGTTCCTGGCGAACCTGCGGCGCCAGGGCTGGGGTCTGCCCATGGTGGCGATCGGCCTGTGGGTGGCCAGCCACGCCCTGGTGGGCAGCGCCTTTCCCGCCCTCTACCAGCGGCTGCGGGTGGAGAGCCAGGCCTCCACCCGGGAGAGCGAGTACGTGGGCCGCAACATCGAGGCCACCCGGTTCGCCTACGGGCTCGACAACACCCGCCTCACCGTGGAACCGGTCGACTACCGCACGGGGATCACCGAGGCCGAGGTGGCCGACTTCGCCCCGGTGCTGAGCACGGTTCCCCTGCTCGACCCCAGCCTGGCCCAGGATTCGTTCACCCTGTCCCAGGGGGAGGCGGCCTACTACCGGTTCTCCGATCCGCTCGACGTCGACCGGTACGAGATAGACGGCCAGGTGCGCCCGGTGGTGTTGTCGGCCCGGAGCCTCGACCTTGCCGTCAGCCAGGTGAGCCAGGGTTGGGAGAGCCAGCACATCCTGTTCACCCACGGCTACGGGGCGGCCCTGGCCGCCGGGTGGGAGGTCGACCCCAGCGGGCGGCCCCGGTTCCTGGTGCGGGAGCTGGGAGAGGTGGCCGTCGATCCGTCGCTGCAGGAGGAGATGGCCCAGCCCCGCATCTACTTCGGGGAGAACTTCGGCGGCTACGCCATCGTGAACGCCGCCCGCGACGAGGTCGATTTCGCCGCCTCCACCGCCCAGTCGGCCCAGACCCGGTACGAGGACCAGCAGGGGCAGGGCGGTGTGCCGCTGGGCGGCGTGGTGCGCCGGGCCGCCTTCGCCCTCCGCTTCCGCCAGCTCGATCCGCTGATCGCCCCGGTGCTCACGCCGGACTCCGAGGTGATCTTCCACCGTGACATCACCGAGCGGATCCGCACCATCGCCCCCTTCCTCCGCCTCGATTCCAACCCGTACCCGGTGCTGGCGCAGGGTCGGATCTTCTGGGTGGTCGACGCCTACACCACGAGCGACCACTACCCGTACGCCCAGCGGGTGTCGGCCGACGAGACCGACCTGGCCGGCACCGAGCTGGCCGGCGGGCTGAACTATGTGCGCAACTCGGTCAAGGCCGTCGTCGACGCCTTCGACGGCACCGTGCGCCTCTACAAATTCGACGAGAACGATCCCGTCCTGGCCACCTGGGACCGGGCGTTCCCCGGCCTGTTCCGCGACAGCAACGAGATCCCGGCCGACCTGATGGACAACCTCCGCTACCCGGAGGACATCTTCCGCCTGCAGACCACGATCTGGTCCACCTATGTGGTGGAGAACGCCCAGCAGCTGATCCAGGGTGAGACCGCGTGGTCGGTGGCGGCCCAGCCCCGCAGCGAAGCCGCAGTGGGGGAGGGCGAGGCCGGCATCACCCCGGTGTTCATGAAGCCCCAGTACCTGCTGACCCGATTGCCCGGCCAGCAGGCCACCGAGTACGTGCTGCAGCGGGCCTTCGTGCCCCGCTCGGTCCGCTCCGGGTCGAGCACCACCCTGGAGCTGACCGGCGTGATGGTGGCCCGGTCCGACCCCGGCCACCTGGGGGAGCTGGTGCTCTACACCATCCCCAGCGCCGCCGGGGTGAAGGCGCCCGACTTCGTGCACTCCGAGATCCGCAAGGACGACCAGCTCACCGACTTCGTGAAGGAGAAGCTGGGTTCGGTGGTGTCGTTCGGCGAGATGACCATGCTCCTGATGAACGACACGGTGGTCTACGTGCGGCCCGTCTACGTGGAGGCCGCCAGCGTCAACGCCGTGCCCGAGCTGAGCCGGGTGATCGTGGTCAACGGCGACAACGTGCAGATGGGGGCGACCCTGCAGGAGGCCATGGCCCGGTTGGCGGCCGAACAGGCCGGCACCAGCCCGCCGGCGGCCCAGCCGGCGACAGATCAGCCGGCGACCGGTCAGCTGGCGACAGGTCAGCCGTCGGCCGGCGAGCAGGCGAGGTCCGACCAGAGCCCGGCCTACGACCCCGACGGCAAGTCGCTGACCGAGCTCCTGGCCGACGCCGATCAACTGCTGACGGCGGCCGACGGGGCCGAGGCCCAGGGTGACGCGGCCCGGGCGGCCGATCTGCGGGGCCAGGCCCGCACCGCCCTCGACGCCGCCCGCAACCTGCTCGGTGGATCCCGGAATGGCGCAGTGGGGTAGGTTGTTCTTTCTCTCGTCGTAGATCAGGAGAGGGGAACCCCACATGTTCCGCAGGATGAGCACCCGGGGAATGACCGTGCCCACCGGAGACCAGTGTCTGCCGGGCCGGTCGCAATCGATGCCGGTGGCCGACGCCCACTTTGTGAACGGCCGCCCCATGACGCCGCCCTTCCCCGAGGGAAGCGACACCCTGGTGGTGGGCATGGGGTGCTTCTGGGGCGCCGAGCGCCTGTTCTGGCAGGTCCCGGGCGTGGTCACCACCGCCGTGGGCTATGCCGGAGGCACCACCCCCAACCCCACCTACCAGGAGACGTGCACCGGCCTCACCGGTCACACCGAGGCCGTGCTGATCGTGTTCGACCCGGCGCAGGTGTCGCTCGACCAGCTGTTCAAGGTGTTCTGGGAGAACCACGACCCCACCCAGTACATGGGTCAGGGCAACGACATCGGCACCCAGTACCGGTCGGCCATCTACTACAACTCCGACACCCAGAAGGCGGCCGCCGAGGCCAGCCGGGATGCCTATCAGGCCAAGCTGACCGCCTCCGGCTACGGCGAGATCACCACCGAGATCGCCACCGTCGGGCCGTTCTACTACGCCGAGGACTACCACCAGCAGTACCTGGCCAAGAACCCCGGTGGCTACTGCAACCACGGGTTCTGCCAGGTCTCCTACGACGCCGAGGCTCTGGCCTGATCCGGCTCTGACCCCGTCTGAACCGGTGAGGGGCCCGGGTCCCGATCGAGGTCTGGGGTCGGCGGCTGCGCGCGGCGCGTGGCGAAGCTCTAACGTGGAGGTGTAGCCGCCCGCCTGGGGGTCCAACCGCCGTGAACGATCCCGTGCTCCACGTGCAGATGCTCGGTGGCTTCGGCCTCCGGGTAGGGGAGCGCGCCGCCTCTGCCATGTCGTCCCGACCGGCGGTCTCACTGCTGGCCTACCTGGTGCTGCGGCGGGACCGCACCCACACCCGGGACCTGCTGGCCGGCAAGTTCTGGCCCGACGAACCCGACGCCGTGGCCCGCAAGCGATTGTCCAACGCCCTGTGGCAGCTGAATCAGTCGGCCAAGCAGATCGGCCTCAACGAGCTGTTCGACAAGACCCAGGCCGCCGTCGGCTTCGCTCCCGGCCTGCCGGTGGTGGTCGACGTGGAGGAGTTCGAGGGCCGCCTCGACGAGCTGGAGCGTCGGTTGCGGGCCGAGCCCCGCAGTGTCGGCATCGACGAGCTCACGGCCGTGGTCGACAGCTACGGGGGCGACCTGCTGGCTGGCCATTACGACGAATGGATCCTCGATCCCCGCCAGAAGGTGCGGGAGCGGTGGCTGGCCGCCCTCGGTGTGCTCGTGCGCAAGAACCGGGCCGCCACCGACTACGAATCGGCCCTGCGCCATGCCCTGTCGCTGGTCGTGGCCGAGCCGCTGTCGGAGGAGTGGCACCGGGAGGTGATGCGTCTCTACCACCTGAACGGCCAGCCGTCGGCGGCGGAGCGCCAGTTCAACCTCTGCCGGCGGGCGCTGGCCGACGAGCTCCAGGTGGAGCCGTCGGTCGAGACGGTGGAGCTGCTCGACAAGATCCATCAGGAGGCGTCGGCGGCCGCCTCGTCGCCGGTGCTGGCGACGGCCGGTGCGGCCGGAGCCGGAGGGCCCGAGCTCCCGTTCATCGGCCGCCAGGCCGAGCGGGCGGCCCTGGTGAGCCGGGTCAACGACGTGGTGGGCGGCAAGGGTGGGCTCGTGCTGGTGGAGGGCGAGCACGGCATCGGCAAGAGCCGCCTGCTGGCCGAGGTGGCCCGGGCCGCCGAGTGGCGCGAGGTGCAGGTGTTGACCGGGCGCCACACGGCGGGCAGCGCCCTCGCCCCCTACGAGGGGCTGCGGGAAGCTCTGCGCCCCGGCACGGTGGGGGTCCGGGGGGAGCGGCTGGCCGCCCACCTGCCGCCGGTGTGGCTGCGTCAGGCGGCCACCGTGCTCGACGGGCTCCGGGCGTTCGTGGAGCCGGCGCCGGCGCAGAGCGCCGCCGCGTCGTTCCCGCCGGTCGTGGCCCGGCCCGAGGAGGAGCGGTGGCACACCACCGAGGCGCTGGTCCAGGTGCTGCTGGCCATCGGTCAGCCCAAGCCGGCCCTGATCGTGCTGGAGGACATCCACTGGTGCGACGACGACACCATGCAGGTGCTGGTGCAGATCGGTGACCGCCTGATCGACTCCAACGTGCTGATCTGCCTCAGCTACCGCCGCCAGGAGGCCCAGCGGTCGCCCACCATCTGGCGGGGGCTGGCCGAGCTGGAGGCCAAGCCGGGCTCGGGCCGCCAGGTGCTCGGTCGCCTCGACATCGACGATGTGCGCCAGCTGGTGGCGGCCGAGCGCCACGGGGTGCGGATGTCGAACGAGCAGGTGGCCCAGGTGGCCAGCCTGGGCGACGGCAACCCGTACGTGATCCTGGAGCTGCTGCGCAGCCCGGTGGATCTGCTGGAGCCGGCGGCCCCCACCGAGAGCCGGGCGGTCGACGACGATCTGCTCCCCGGGCTGCACGAGATCCTGAGCCGCCGGATCGAGACCGCATCGGACGAGGTGCGGGCGGTGCTGGAGGCGGTGTCGGCCATGAGCGGGCCCACCACCACCAGCGTGGTGGCGGGCGTGGTGGGGCTGGGGCGGCTGGCCGTGACCTCGGCCCTGGCCGATGCGGTGGAGCGGGCGTTCCTGGTGGAGTCGAGCCGGGGCGTGGAGTTCGCCCAGGAGCACACCCGCCGGGTGGTGTACGAGGCCATCGACCCCGTCGGCCGCCGCCGCATCCACGGCCGGATCGTCGATGCCCTGGTGCGGGAGCAGGGGGTGCGGGTCAGCCAGATCGCCCACCACGCCTGGCTGGCCGAGCAGTGGCAGCGGGCCTACCAGTACCACGCCCTGGCGGCCGACTCGGCGCTCAAGGTCAACGCCTTCAACACCACGGCTGAGCACTTCGCCAAGGCCGATCAGGCGGCCCGGGCCTGCGACATGCCCGACGTCGACCGGCTCGACGACCTGTTCGCCCAGGAACGGGTGTTCGACATCCTGGGCCGCCGGGTCGATCAGCAGGCACTGCTCGATCGGATGGCCGCCGCCGTGCTGCAGCCCGGGGCCACCCCGGCCGACCGGCTGGCCGTCACCCAGCGCCAGGCCTGGCTCATGACCCATACCGACCGGCGGGGGGAGGCGGTGCGCCTGGCCTCCGAGGCCGTGGCACCGGCCCGGGCCGCCGGGCTCGGGGCGGGCGAGCTGCTCACGATCGTGGGATGTGCCCGGGCCTGGTCGGGCGACATGCCGGGGGCCATCGGGCCGCTGACCGAGGCGGTGAACGAGCTGCGGACCAGCGGGGAGTCAGGTGTGGCCGCCCAGCTGATGCTGGGGCGTACCTACAGCGACCTGCTCCAGCACGACGAGGCCCGGCTGCATCTCGAGGAGGCGTACGAGGCGGCCAAGGCCGAGAACGATCCCCGCAGCCAGGTGGAAGCCCTCGGGCATCTGGCCACGCTGTACTACGCCCAGGCCCTGAACGTGAAGGCCGAGAACGCCTTCACCGAGGCCCTGGAGCTGGCCCGGTCGATCGGGTACCGGAGGGGTGAGGGGAACAACCTGGTGAACCTGGCCGGCTTCCACCTGCTGCTGGGCCGGGGAGGGCGGGCGCTCGGCCTGTTCGCTCAGGCCGACGAGGTGTTCGCCGCCCTGGGCGACGGACGGGGCCAGGCGTTCGTCCGTCTCAACGGGGCGGAGCTGGCGTTCTGGATCCTGGGCGACGACGACGGAGCCCGGCTCCAGGCCGAGCAGGCGGCGGTGTATTTCCGTTCGGTGGGCGATGCCCGGCGGGAGGCGGCCTGCCTGGTCACGCTGGCCGGCGTCGACCGGCGGGCCGGCCGTCGGCGGTTGGCCCGGCGTCGGCTCCAGGAGGCGCTGCGCGGTGCCCAGACCACGGATGCGCCGTCCATCGAGATCGAGGCCCGGGTGGAGCTGGCCCTTGCCGCATTCGATCTGGGCCATCTGGAGGAAGCGGCGACGCAGGCCCGTTCCGCCCGCCAGCTCGACGGCGACGGCAGCTCCGAGGGGTTGATGCCGGTGCTCCTGGCTATCGAGGCCCGGGCCCGGTGTGCCCAGGGAGCGATCGACGAGGCCGCCGACCTGGCCCGCTCGGCGACCGGGTTGAACCGGTCGGGGGCGCTGCTGGCTCACCTGGCGGCGTGGTGGTGCGCCGAGGTGCTGGAGACCGCCGGAGACCACGACGAGGCGTCCAAAGAGGTCGCCCTGGCGCACCAGCTGTTGACCCGCCACCTGGCCGATCTGCCCGAGCCCGTGGCCCGGGCGGCGTGGGAGCAGGTGGCCGAGCACCGGGCCATCCTCGAAGCCCGGGAGCGCTTCTTCGAAGAACAGATCGAGATGCTGCTGCCGGCAGCCGAAGTGCCCGGCGGCCGCCCCCTCGAGAACGAGGACCTGATCACCGTCCGCTGGACGGTGTCGAGCCCTCAAGATCAGGCCATCACCAGCCCCACCCAGCGGCGCCAGCGCCGCATCCTCCGCCTGACTGACGAGGCGGTGGCCCAAGGGGCGGTGGCCCGTATATCCGATCTGGCGGTGGCGCTCGACGTCAGCGAGCGCACCGTCAAGCGCGATCTCTCCCAGTTGCGGGCGGCGGGGCATCACCCGGTCACCCGTGGCGGTGCCCCGGTAGAGATTTTTCCAACCTAGCGCACAGCACAAAACACCTGATCACAGGCCATGTTGAGGTCGTGTCCCCATGGTCTGTCCCTGGACGCGCGCCTCCAGCGAGATAGCCCTCAGACACCCAAAAGACACGCTGTGACCTGTAAGTCGACGATTGGTCAGGCAGCGTTCAGGTGGGTGCGGAAACCTCCGGGATCTGGCTGATCGGCGATTCGCCCCTTCGATTAGGAGTAGATCGTAATGCGCCGAGTTGCTGTGTTCACGTCCGCCACCGTCCTGGGGGCCGTCGCCTCCTTCCTGCTGTCGCCCGCCGCCGTGCTCGGTGTCCAGTTCATCAACTGACAACTGATTCGTTCTGAGTTTCCGGGTACTTCCCGATCCATTCCGCCGTGGTCGGTAATCTCTCCCGGAAACTCCCTCCAGCTGCTGAGTCATCGCAGTTGGGGGTCGCCCCGAGTGTGGCCATCGCAGAACACCTAGCACTGCGATGGCCACACCGGGGCACCTCGTCCGCCCGGAATTCTTGACACCCGTCGCTCCGGGACGCCACGGTCGCCAGCCGTGAAGCGCCGTCACGTGGGTGTCAGGGGCGGTCCCTTCCCCGGCTCTGGTCCGGGACTCGGTGCCTGGCAGCCACGGTCGGCACCGAGCTCGCTGAAGGGACCGCCGTTCCGCTCTGTGGCGGATTCCCGGGGCGGTCCCGCTGCCGGCTTCGGCACGGCGGCCATACTGGCGGCCGTGCCGATCTTCCACATCACGTCTCCCGCCGACGCCGACCGGCTCCTGGCCGAGGGGGTGTTGGAGCCGCCGTCGCTGGCGGCGGAGGGGTTCGTCCACTGCTCCACCGAAGCTCAGGTGGTGGCGACCACGGAGAAGTGGTTCGCCCCCGACGCCGAGCTGGAGCTGCTGGAGCTGGACCCCGAGCGGCTGGGGGCCGAACTGCGCTGGCCCGAGGTGTATCCCGGGCAGCGGTTCCCCCACGTGCACGGCCCCCTGCGGGCCGAGGCGGTGGTGGCTCGCCACCCGTGGGGCCCCGCCGACCGGGTCTCGTGGGCCAGCTCGGCGAAAAAGAACCGAAACAGGTAGTGACGGCCGGAATCAACCGCTACCGTTAGTAGTCCACTCAACGACGCGGGGTGGAGCAGCCAGGTAGCTCGTCGGGCTCATAACCCGAAGGTCGCAGGTTCAAATCCTGCCCCCGCCACTACATAATCCCTGGTCACAGCACTGCTGGGGCCGGGGATTTCTCGTTTTCGGCGAGCGAGGTAACGGAGAGGTAACACGAGTAGTTGCCGGTCCTTTGTGCGGGCCCGGTTCATGATGGACATGTTGGCTCCGGTTGGTGGGTGACAGTTTCGGGACGCGGGTCCGGTTGCTGGGTGACAGTGGCTCCGGTTCCTGCCTGACACTGGCGCGCTCGTAGGGGTCCACCGTTTGGTCGATCAGGCGTTCTTCGCTGTGCTCGTTGACGAGCGGGCGGGAGGCCGTGGTGTTGGTGGAGCTGGGTCTGGTGGAACAGCGGTTGGCGGCGGTGCGTGAGGTGATGGTCGACGGGTTGACCGTGACCGAGGTGGCCCGCCGGTATGGGGTGGCCCGTCAGACGGTGCATGTGTGGCTCCGCAAGTACGCTGCGGCCGGGATGGCTGGACTGGTGGACCGGTCGTCGAAGCCCCTGGAGTGCCCGCATCAGATGCCGAGCGTGGTGGAGGCGTTGATCGTGGAGCTGCGCCGAGAGCATCCGGGGTGGGGTCCCCGCACGATCGGTCACCAGTTGGGCCGCCGGGGAGTGGACCCGGTCCCGGGTCGATCGTCGATCTACCGGTGCTTGGTGCGTCACGGGTTGATCACCCCGGAGGCCCGCCGCCGGAAACGGTCGGACTACAAGCGTTGGGAACGCTCCAAGGCGATGGAGTTGTGGCAGATGGACATCGTCGGTGGGGTGATGCTGGCCGATGGGACCGAGGCCAAGATCGTGTCCGGGATCGATGACCACTCCCGCTTCGTGATCTGCGCCCGGGTCGTGGCGCGGGCCACGGCTCGCCCGACGTGTGACGCGCTGGGGTGGGCGATGCGGACCCATGGGGTGCCTAACGAGATCCTGACCGACAACGGCAAGGTGTTCACCAACCGGTTCGGGCCCGGCACCGGGGAGGTGCTGTTCGACCGGATATGCAGGGAGAACGGGATCAAACACCGCCTCACGGCGCCCCGGTCGCCGACCACGACGGGCAAGGTCGAGCGGTGGCACAAGACCCTGCGGCGGGAGTTCTTGAACGGCCGGGTGTTCGACTCGGTCGAGCACGCCCAGGCCGAGCTCGATGCCTGGGTTCAGCATTACAACCACGACCGGCCACATCAGAGCCTGGGGATGCGGCCCCCGATCGACCGGTTCCGCCTGGCCCGCACCGTCACCGTCGTCGACACCAACCACGGCGATCTTGGCCCCGACGGTGAGCCGCTGGCCGGTGTCCACGGCGTGATCCCCGTGGTCCCGGCCGCCCGGCGGGTGGTGGGCAGCAACGGCCTGATCAGCTTCGCCAGCGTGCCCTACAAGGCGGGTGTGTGGCTGGCTGGCCAGACCGTGGAGGTGGTCTGTGACGGGGGCCTGGTCCACCTCCACCACGGTGGCGTGTTGATCGCCACCCACGCCCGACGCCACCGGCCCGAGGACGAGATCCCGAGCATGCGCCGCAAGACAAAGCTCGACCGTGAGCCGGTGCGTCGGCCGACAGCGGCGGCGGTGTCGGTGACCCGCAAGGTCGACACCAACGGCAACCTCTGCTTCGCCGGAGCCGTCTACCGGGTCGGATCGGCCTACAAGCGGCGCCAGGTCCAGGTCGCTGTGGTGGGTGACACCGTGGAGATCAGCGTCGGCAAGGCCCTCATCCGCTCCCACCCCGCCAAGCACGACCGCACCCGGGAACACGGCGCCTTGGCCAACCCCGGCGGCCGACCCAACCGCATCAACGCCGCCTAACCCACGACCAGGGTGTCATGCAGGTACCGGAGCCAACCTGTCAGGCGGGTACCGGGACTTGACACGAATGGCTGAGGAAATGGCTGAGGAACGACGTCCTTCAGGTGGGGAGGATGAGCGGTACACGGTCCCCGCCGACGACCCCGGCAGCTCTTGCATGCCGACGCATCCTGAGCGCGACCTCGGTGCGCATCCAGCTGTTGTCGACGGAGATCGCTCCACGTCGATTCTGTGACATTGTGGACCCGGGCTCGAAGGTGTGGGTAGGTTCGGCCGGCAATGCGCAGGCCTGATGGCCCGTGTCGGGAGAGATCGCACCAGGGGGGTGCCCATGTCGGGGAAACGGATTCGTCTCGGATCACTCGTGCTCGTGCTCGGTCTCGTTGCAGCCGCCTGCGGCAGCAGCGGCGACGACACCGGGACGGCGTCGACCGAGGGTGCCACGGGCGGCACCAGTGCCACCGGAGGTGACGGTGCGGCCGCGCCGGAGGGCGACCCGATCGTCCTCGGCGGCGTCCTGCCGTTCTCGGGGCCGCAGGCCAGCACCGGTGAGCTGGGTCAGCAGGGCGCCGACCTGGCGGTCAAGCTGATCAACGCCAAGGGAGGAGTGCTGGGGCGTCCCCTCGAGATCGAGTACAAGGACACCCAGGCCATCGCCGACGAGGACGTGGCCAAGGTGCGGGAGTTCCACGAGGAGGGCGTCGACCTCACCTTCGGCTACACCACCAGCTCCGGCTGCCTGGCCGTCGCCCCCATCGCCGATCAACTCGAGATGGTGATGCTCAGCGCCTACTGCCAGACCAACAAGGCGACCGGCGAGAACTTCAGCGAGGCCTTCTTCCGGGCCACCACCAACGCCGAGATCATCACCCGGTCGCTGGCCAAGGCCATGCAGGAGCGTGAGCCCCAGGCCACCCAGTGGGTGTCGATCTCGCCCGACTACGAGTACGGGCACAACACGGTGACCGTGTTCAAGAACGAGATGGGCGCCGAGGTCGACGGATTCGCGATGCTGGCCGAGACGTGGCCCCCGTTCCAGTCGCCCACCTACAACGACTACATCACCCAGGTGTCGAACGAGCCGGCGCAAGGGGTGTTCTCCAGCCTCTACGCCGGCGACATGCTCAACATGCTGAAGCAGCAGAAGCCGTTCGGCCTGCTCGAAGGGAAGGTGTTCGCCACCATCGGCATGGACCTCGACGTGATCGGGCCGATGGCCGCCTCCGGCGACCTGCCGCCGACCTGGGACGCCATCGTCTACTACGCCCCGGCCTTCTCCAACCCCGCCAACGACGAGTTCGTGGCCGCCTTCAACGAGGAGTACGGGATCGACCCGACCTTCTATCCGGCCACCAACTACATTGCCGTGCTGGCCTACGCCGCCGCCATCGAGAAGGCCGGTTCGGCCGAGCCGGCGGCGGTGCGGGAGGCGTTGAAGGGGCTCACCTTTGACACCCCGCTGGGCAGCACCACGATCCGGGCCGAGGACCACCAGGCCGTGTTCGAGAGCATCGCCGTTATCAAGCTCGAACCGACCGATGGCGGCGGCTACGAGGTGGCCGACACCGTCCTCGTCACCGGTGACGATGTGACCAGCCCGCCCAATCCCGGCGAGCAGAACCCGTTCGACGTCGAGAGCTGAGAGCGGACCCCGTCGGTCCCGGCCAGGTAACCCGGAGGTGTACCGGTGACGCTGCAAGAGTTCGTGGTCGCCGTGGTCAACGGCGTGTCGTACGGCTTCCTGCTGTTCCTGATAGCCGCCGGCCTGTCGCTCGTGTTCGGCGTGCTGGGCGTGCTCAACTTCGCCCACGGTGGCTTCTTCATGCTCGGCGCGTTCCTGGCCTACCAGATCGGGGGCGCCGCCGGTCTACCACCCTGGCGGTTCCTGCTGGTGGTGGCGGCGGCCGGCATCGTCACCAGCATCGTGGCCATGGTGGTCGAGGTCGGCCTGTTCCGGCCGATGTACGCCCGGGACCACCTCGACTGGCTGCTGATGACGTTTTCCCTGTCGCTGGTGGCGGAGGGGGCGGTGCGGGAGATCTGGGGTGTCAACCCGGTCACGGTCTCCTTCCCCGACTCCGTCGACGGGGCCTTCACCGTGCTGGACGCCAAGGTCCCCCAGTACTCGGTGTTCATCATCATCGTCGGCCTGGCCGTGGTCGTCGGCCTCAGCCTGCTGCTGTTCCGGACCCGCTGGGGTCAGGTCATCCAGGCCGTGGCCGAGGACCGCTGGATGGCCCAGGCCCTGGGCATCAACGTGAACCTGGTGTTCACGGCGGTGTTCGGTCTGGGTCTGGTGCTGGCCGGCATCGCCGGAGGGATGGTGGCGCCGACCCAGGCCCTCACCCCCCAGCTCGGCGCCTTCTTCCTCATTCAGGCGTTCGCAGTGGTGATCGTCGGTGGCCTCGACTCCGTTCCCGGCGCCCTGATCGCCGCCATCCTGCTCGGCCTGCTCAACAGCTTCCTGGTGGCCACCCTGAGCTGGCTCGCCCCCTACAGCTTCTACCTGGGGCTCATCGTCGTCCTTCTGGTGCGTCCCCAGGGCCTGCTGGGTAGCAAGGAACTGCTGCGGAGGGTGTCGTGACCGCAGTAGGCGATGCGAGGTCCGAACCGGTCACGGGTACCGAGTCGGGTCCGGCCGGGCCTGCGTACCGGAAGCTCCAGGCCGGAGGGGTGGTGCTAGCCGTGCTGGCGGTACTGGCCATCCCCTCCCTCCCTTTCACCAGCGGGGACGTCTTCTTCTGGACCGAGATCCTCATCGCCATCCTGTTCGCCACTGCGGCCAACCTCCTGGTCGGTTACACCGGTCTCGTGTCGTTCGGCCAGGCCTCCTTTCTCGGGGCTGGTGCTTACACGGTGGGCATGCTGGTCTCCAAGGGTGGCTTCGAGTCGATGACGTTCACCCTGATCGCCGCCGTGGTCGTCGGCGGGCTCATGGCCCTGGTCATGGGGGCGCTGATCGTCCGCACCACGGGGCTGGCCTTCGCCGTGCTCACCCTGGCCTTTCTCGAGCTCCTGCGGACGATGGCGTTCAAGGAACGCACCTTCGGGGGGGAGAACGGCCTGTCGGGGGTGGTCCGGACCGGAATCGGACCCATCGACCTGGTGTCGCTCGACCGCTACTACTACTGCGTGGCCGTCCTGGCCATGGTCGCCATGGCCATGATGTGGGTGGTCGTCTCGTCGCCGTTCGGTCTCACCCTCCGGGCCATCCGCGACGACGCCGAGCGGGTCGACTTCCTCGGGGTACCCGTGCGCCTGTACAAGCTCGGGGTGTTCGTGATGGCCGGAGCGGTCAGCGGCCTGGCCGGTGCCTTGGACGCCTACCTGAACCTGTTCGTCTCGTCGGAGACCCTCAGCCTCACCCGTAGCGCCGAGCCGGTTCTCATGTCGATCCTGGGCGGGACCAGCTTCTTCTTCGGGCCCGCGGTCGGTGCCCTGACCTACGAATGGCTCCAGGACCTGCTCCAGGCCCGCACCGCCTCGTGGGTACTGTGGATCGGGCTGGGCCTCATCGCCATCATCGTGGCCCTGCGCCGCGGCATCGTCGGCCTGCTGGCCCAGGCCTGGGCGCTGAGCCGGCGCCGCGATCCGGCCGGACGCACGGAGGGCAAGGAGTGACCGCCGCCCTCCGGCTCGACGGGGTGGGCAAGCGCTTCGCCCGTACCACCGCTCTCAGCGGCGTGACCCTGGAGGTGCCCGACGGGCAGCTCCGGGCCATCATCGGACCCAACGGCGCCGGTAAGAGCACCCTGTTCGGCGTCATCTCCGGCGTCCATGCCCCGACCTCGGGCACCGTCCGCCTCTACGGCGACGACATCACCGGCCGGTCGCCGGCCGCTGTGGTGAAGGCGGGAATGGCCCGGGCCTTCCAGGTGGCACGTCTCTTCAACGATCTCACGGTCGAGGAGAACGTCCTGGCCGCGGTCCAGGCCCGGAGGGGTACCTCGTGGACCTTCTTCCGGCTGCTGCGTTCCGATCGGGCGGCGGCCGAGCAGACGGCGGCCCTGCTGGAGGAGGTGGGGATCGCGGGCCGGGCCGCCACACGGGCCGGCGTGCTGAGCCAGGGCGACAAGAAGCTGCTCGAGCTGACCATGGCCCTCGCCCTCGAACCCCGTGTCCTGCTCCTCGACGAGCCCACCGCCGGTATGTCGCCGGCCGAGACCCAGGCCACGGTCGAGATCCTCCACGATCTCCACCGACGGCGGGGCATCACCATCCTGCTCACCGAGCACGACATGGGCGTCGTGTTCGCCCTGGCCGAGGAGGTCTCGGTGCTCCACTACGGCGAGGTCCTGACCACCGGCCCGCCGGCCGAGGTCCGCGACGACCCCCAGGTGATCGAGGTCTATCTGGGGGAACCGCTGTGAGCGACGACAACGGCGCAGCATCGCTCGATCTGGCGGTCGACAAGCTCAATGCCTTCTACGGCACCAGTCACATCCTCCACGGGGTCGACCTGGAGGTGCCGGCCGGGGCCACCACGGTGGTGCTGGGCCGCAACGGTGCCGGCAAGACGACCCTGTTCCGGGCGATCATGGGCATGGGCCCGTCGGTGAAGGGTGCGGTCCGGTTGTTCGGCCGTGACGTCACCCGCACCCCGGCCCACAAGCTGGCCCGGGCCGGCGTGGGCTACGTGCCCGACGACCGGCGCATCTACGCCCGGTTCACGGTCGTGGAGAACATCCGGCTCGGTGAGCACTCGATCGGTTCCCGGGAGGTCGAGCCGATGACCACCGAGGAGGTGTTCGCCATGTTCCCCCTCCTGGAACGGTTGGCCGATCGGCGGGGTGGGCAGCTCAGCGGGGGAGAGCAGCAGGTCCTGGCCATCGCCCGGGCCATGGTGGCCCGGCCCCGGCTCATGCTGCTCGACGAACCGAGCGAGGGGCTGGCACCCGTGATCGTACGGGCCCTGGTCGACGCCATCGTCGATCTCCAGCAGAAGACGGGGATGACCCTGCTCCTGGCCGAGCAGAACGTCCCGTTCGCCATGCACCTGGCCACCCACATCCATGTGCTGGAGGAGGGCGAGGTCGTCTGGCACGGCACCAAGGACGAGTTCGACGCCGATCCCTCGATCAAGGGCCGCCACCTCGCCATCTGAGGTCTGGCTCGCGGGCATCGGCGAACTGTCTGGTACCCGCTAGCTCAGTCGCGCGAGATCGTGGAGGAGGTCGCGGAGGCCAATGAGGGTTATGACTGCAAGGCTCGACCAACCGAGGATGTCTCCGAGCAGTCCTAGCGGTCTTACGTCGGTATCAGGCAACCGAGAAGCGGAGGTCAACTTGATGTGGAGTAGCCGCTCAGTGGCGAGGCCGACGCTCAAACCCCATACGGCGGGCAGAAACACGAACAGCGCGACAGCGAGCCACAGCGGTTCCAGGAGCTGGAAGTCGACGCCGTCGGGGCGCACGATGAGGCCTCCGCCCGCTCCGGCGCCGAGTGCAGTAGCGATCCCACCAGAAACCATCCAGGAAGGCGCTCGGAAAAGCATCCGAACGAGTCCGTAGGCGGCGCCGAGAACTCCTCCGACAACCGTCATCGCCAGAAGAAGGAAGATGGAGTCAGGCGAAATCCGCCCGATCTCGAACCCATCGTCCGAGGTCAGGCCCCTCACGGCCTCGTCGGACGTGAGAAACAGCACTCGCATGGCAACTCGGCCACCGACGCCACCCCACGCAAACCCGGCAATCGCTCCAGCGACGGCACCAGCTGCGATCGACAGCGCCACGGCGCCGATCAGGTCAGCGCTCGGGTCGCGAACCTTCCTGGGGGGTGGAGGCCGAGCGGACTCGCTGCTCACTGGGCCCTCTGGCCGGTGCGCCCGGTGATCATCATCAAGAGATCGAGAAGAGAGGGTCACGTCGCCGCCGCACCCTCCCGACGCTCGGTCGCCGCCGGCGATTCGCCACCGAGCCATCGGCCGAGACCAATCAGGCCGGGGGCAAGTATCAGTGCGCCAACGGTGATAGCGATCGGCGACACGACCGGATAGTCGCCCCATTCATCCCGAGTCCCAACCTCGAGAAGGCGAAGAACCGACCAGGTCGCCACACCCACGATCCAGGCGGCTCCGAAGGCAGCCGTGGCCTTTGTCGGTGCTAAACCACGAGACCTGACGGCCAGCGCTATGAGCAGCATGCCGGCCGCCATCAGCACGCCCCATCCCATCACGAACCAGAACATGACTGTCGCCACGATCCCCAGCCCGACAAATCCAGCGCCTATGCCACCCAGCACGCCCAGCCCCCCGTGCCGGCGGTGCAGCGCAACGACCAGGACGCCGGTCAGCGTCGCCGCCGCGACGAGCGTCAGGAGCGCGACGAATGTCGTCACTGTTTCGGCCTCTCCAGCGGGGTCGAAGATATGGTCAAGCAGCCAGACAGCTGCAGACGCTACCCATAGGGCAGCGGCTGTCATCGCGGCTGCACCCGCGGCTTTCGTAAATCTAGTAGGCATTGCTGGTCCCCCTCTACGCGTGTGTATATGCGCCGCGGCGACCGTGTCGGGGTCGCCGAAACGGTCCAACGCACTGACTTGCGCCGCATCAGCGGTCGCGCCGGAAATCAACACGGATTCGACGGCAGAGAGCAAGTGATCCTTCGCCTCGGCAATTACGTCATCAGCCGCTGGATGCCACGCCATTCGTCGCCGAAGGCCGGCCAAGTAGTCGTCGATCAGCTCGTAGCTGGCCATGGAGCCCCTCCCACGACCTGATTGATCGCAGCCGAGAACGCTTCCCACGCCCCTCGCTGCTCGGTCAACGCCTTACGTCCCGACGCCGTGAGGTGATAGGTCCGGCGTCGACGGCCCTGCACCTCGGACCACTCCGAACCCAGCAGCCCGTCGCGCTCGAGGCGGTTCAGGGCTGGATAGATGGTCCCCTCGGCAAGATCGAACGCCTCGCTGCTGGCCAACCGCAACGCCTCCATCACCGCGTACCCGTGCTTGGGGCCCGTGGCGATCACCGACAGCAGCAGGAGATCCAAGTGGCCTTTCAACGACTGACCTCTCATGCCTAGCAAACCTACACTATGCAATCCTAGGTATCAAGGCACGATGTATAGGACCGCCTTGGGTTTCAGGCTGACCGAGAGGAGCGGCCGAGTGGATCGGGCGGCGCCGGCGCCACGTACGGCCGGCCCGGGATGGCTCGGAGCTGTCCATCATCGAGGTCGGTGGAGCTCGGCGATGCGGTTACCGATGCTGGCCATCGTCTGGCGGAGCTCGACTGGGAGCATCACCTCGACCTCCGAGCCGAGCGCAACCAGTTCGCGAAGGGCGCCTTCGTAGGAGTGAAACCGGAACGAGCCCTCGATCCAGTTCGGACGGTCGACAGGCGGGTCGGCGTTGGGGCGTGGCCGCCAGCCATCGGGCCGGCCGGTCAGTAGGGCCATCTGCAGCGCCGCTGGCGCGATGCGCACCCGGACCCGCCGCAGCGGTCCGGTGCCGGCGGCCAGGCCGGGGGGCAGGGCTGGCACGGCCTGTTCGAAGGTGTCGAGGAGTTCGAACCCGCCTCGTGGGCCACGGGTTGCGTAGACCGGCACACCCGAGCCGGACAGCACCTCGATGTCGCGCAGCACGGTGCGTTGTGACACGCCGAGGCGCTCAGCCAGATCGCCCGCGGTGTACCGGCCCCCGTTCTGCAACAGCAAAAGCAGACTCAGCAGTCGGCCAGCCCGCATCCCAGCTCCAATCCCGTTTCGAGGAACTTCTCAGATTCATGACACATGGTGTCATGAAGCGTGCACCATGATGCCGCTGATCAGAACCCGCCGGGACCCGTCCCCGGCCCGACCTTGGAGAATCCCGCATGCCCGATCATGTCGAAGGAACCGGTACCCCCGACGACCCGTGGATCCTGACGACCCCGCCGGGAAAGTCCGAGTTCGACGCCTGGCGCGACGAGGAGGCTGATCCCCCGGCGCTCAGGATCCGGGTCGGGTCGACCAACCTGAGCTACCAGCTCCGGTGCATCGAGGACCTGCATGCGATGCTGGTGGACCACGGAGACTGGATGCCGCTCGGTAACGCCGATGAGCAGAAGGAGGCCGCACCGGGGACGGTCGAAGCCTGGGCCCGCTCTGAGAACAATCCGGTCGGCGGCTGGTACGGGCTACGCAAGGGCTACCGGGGTCGGTTCGGGAACTATGTGCCACCCGTGCTCGAGCACCTCGGGCTCGTCGAGCTGGAGCACAATGCCCGCAACAACCGGATGCGGGCGTTGTGATGGGCGCCCGCAGCTACCAAGTCACCCGCACCATTCATGCGTCACCCGACACCGTCTGGCGCCTCCTGACGAACGCCGACACCTATAGCGAGTGGAACAAGGCGGTCATCGACATCCAAGGGCCCATCCGCACCGGTGACAGAATCCGGCTCATCTCGGTCGCCGACCCGAAACGCACCTTCAAGCTGGAGGTCTCGGAAATGGACGCGCCGACGCGGATGGTGTGGTGCGACGGCATGCCGTTCGGCCTGTTCACCGGCCGCCGCACCTACACCATCATCGGCGATGGACCTGACCGGTCCGAGTTCGCCATGATCGAGGAGTTCAGCGGCCCGCTGGCCCCGCTGATCACGAAGGCCATCCCCGACCTCACCGAGTCCTTCGAGCTCTTCGCCGACAGCCTCAAAACCGCTGCCGAGGCCAGGGGGAGCCGGTAGCGAACGCCATCGTTGTCCCGAGCGTGAGGCCGTGCGATTGGGACTTGCTCGTGCGCACTGTCGTGTCCTGCCCGGCTTCCGGGACGGGGCAATCCGGTGGGGAGCATTCGGGTCAAGTATTGACAAACGATAATTTTGCACTGATAGTCAATACATGTACTCGGATCGAGTATGGCATCGAAGCTGCCCGTCTACCGCCTTCCTGCGGGCGGTCACCGTGCTCGTCGGCCTCGTGGTTCTCGCCGTCCTGGTGCTCGAACCACAGGTCGAGGGTAGAAACGTCGATGCCACGCTGGTCGAAATCTACCTCCACGACCCATTCCTCCTCTTCGTATACACAGGCTCGATCCCGTTCTTCCTCGCGCTGTTTGAGGCGTTCAAACTGCTCGGCTACGTCGAGACCAGCGCGTTCTCGGCTCGCTCGGTCAGGTCTGCGAGACTTATAAGGGACTGCGCACGCGTGACCATCGGCTTTGTCGTGGTCGGGGCCACCTTCCTCCTCATCACCGGCGAGGATCGGCCGGTCGCATTGTTCCTGGGGCTTGTCCCAACCGTCGCACTCCTGACCGTCGCGTCGTCTGCCGCAGTCTTCGAGCGGCTACTCGAACGCGCCGTTGACCTGCAGTCCGACAACGACCTCACCGTCTGAGCTGAAGCCCATGCCGATAGCCGTCAACCTCGACGTCATGCTCGCAAGGCGAAAGATGAGCGTCACCGAACTCGCCCAGCAGGTCGGTATCACGACCGCCAACATCTCAATCCTCAAGAATGGTCGAGCCCGCGCGATCCGGTTCTCAACGCTCGAAGCGATTTGTGCAGCGCTCGACTGCCAGCCGGGCGACCTCCTGGAGTACAAGGCCGAGGCAGACCCGCCCGCGCACGATCGGCATCGGGGCGACCCTTCTACCCGAGTGGGGCACACGGCGCAGGGCCCGCTCGGTAGCACGACAGCTCCGGAGTCGTGATGCGACGCGCTCGGCGTCGGCGGACCCGGCCGCCCCCGGCTGCATGCTGGCGCTCGGGTTCGTCGCCCACAAACGCGAAGGAACTCGGAGGGGCCGGGCCGGCGTAACCAAGCGAGATGTCGACCCTGTGCCTTAGCATCGTGTGACGTCGCGCCACATCGCAGGGATGGGGGACTGGCCATGCCAGAGTTGTCGTACCAAGAGCACATCGCCTGGATTCGTGAGGAGAGCGAGTGGTTCGCCGCCTTGCCCGACGATGTGCTGGGTGAGCCGGTCCCGAACTGCCCGAAGTGGGACGTCGGCGCGGTGTTCGACCATCTCGCCCGAGGGGGCGGAATCGCCTGGCGTACGTGGTTCGCCAGCCCGGCGGACATCGATGGAATGAAGGTGATGCTGGATTTGCCGCCCGCCGCGTCTGGCATCGAAGCCAAGCAGCTGTACCTACAGACCGTGCCCGGGTGGATTGATGTTATGGCCGATACGCCCGAGGACAAGCTCTGCTTCTGGTTCAGCGGACCGGTTCCGGCCCACTGGCTGGTGTGGCTGCAAACCAACGAAATCTCCACCCATCGCGCCGATGTCGCCGCGGTCGTGGGGCAGTCGCAGGAGCTCCACGGGGCGCGTGCGGCGGACGCGCTCGCCATCTCTGTCGAGTTCCTGCCTGACGTCCGTGCCCGGCGGAGGCCCGATGAGGCCACCCCGGCCGCCGTCCTCCTCGTTCCCACCGACGGCATAGCCGAGATGCGCTTAGGGTCCGGTGAACCGGTCGCCGCTGCAACAGGCAGCGCATCGGACCTTCGCCTACGGCTCTGGGGCCGCCCACCAGTAGGCGAAGTCAGGGTGGAGGGCGACGCGTCGTCGTTCGACGCCTGGACCACCACAACCAACTTCCCGAGCCCTCTGGGGTAGCCGAACGGGTCACCGGTCGTTGTCAGACAGGCTGCCGGGCGTGAGCACCAGCGTCTCACGGCGGAACGATCTGATGGCGAAGCCGTGAACCGACCACCGGCCCGTATCGACGTGATACGGTCCCGTCGACCGAGAAGGGGGACGGACCAGTGCCGCGATACAGGGTGTGGGCGAAGCTCAGCCCGGCCGGTGTGGCCGGCTTTCGTAGCGATGGCTACGCACGGCGTGAGGAGGCGGTCCGCGCAGCGGGGGCTGCGGCCGGAGCAACGGTCGCGGCCTACTACGTCGCCGGCCCCACCGAGCCGTACAGCGTCGTCGCCCGCTCCGTATTGTACGCGGTGCCGGGATCCTGACCCGATCAGCACCGGCTCATCGGCTGACGCCCAGGCCCCGTCCCAGCTTCGAGGCTCGCGGTGGGCGCCACGGTCCGCTGCACAGCCCCCGGTCGCCGACGATGAGGTCCGGCCGATCTCGGCTGTGTGGCGAGTCTCGCCGGTGGGGATCCTTGAGGTCATGATCGTCGACCTCGCCGTCTACCGCAACGGGCACCGGGAACCGGGCGTGCTCGAGCTCGAGGCCGCCCTCGAAGCCGGGCGCGACCCGGGGTCGTTCGTCTGGGTGGGCCTCTACGAGCCGACCATGGAGGAGTTCGACGCCGTCCGGGGCGAGTTCCAGCTCCACGAGCTGGCCGTAGAAGACGCCGTGCACGCTCACCAGCGACCCAAGATCGAGACCTACGGGCCATCGCTGTTCGTGGTGTTGAAGACGGCCCGGTACCTCGATCTCGCCGAATCCTTCGAGTTCGCCGAGATCCAGCTGTTCATCGGCGACGGTTATGTGGTCACGGTCCGCCACGGCGAGGCCAGCGCCCTCGCCGAGGTGCGCCGCAAGCTCGAACGTCGTCCCGACGTGCTGCGGCAGGGCCCCAGCGCCGTCCTCCACGCCGTCATCGACCACGTCATCGACGGCTACCAACCCGCCATCGACGGTATCGACAACGACCTGCGCGAGGTCGCCGCCGATGTGTTCAGCGACACGCGCCACAACGCCGCCCAGCGGATCTTCACCCTCAAACGTGAGGTGCTCGAGTTCCAACGCAACACCGAGCCGCTGGCCCAGGCGCTCGACATCCTCCGGAAGGAGGATCCCGACCTGGTGAGCCCGGAGCTGCAGAACTACTTCCGCGACGCCGAGGACCACCTCCTGCGAGTCCTGGCCCGGCTGACCGCCCACAGCGCCCTGCTCAGCGACGCCCTCGGCGCCAACCTCGCCAACATCACCGTCCGGCAGAACAACGACATGCGCGCCATCTCGGCCTGGGTGGCGATCGCCGCCATTCCCACCATGATCGGCGGGATCTACGGCATGAACTTCGAGAACATGCCCGAGCTCCACCAGCGGTGGGCATATCCGGTCGTCCTGGCGGCGATGGCTCTGCTGTGCCTGATCGTCCACCGCCGGTTCAAGCGGGCCGGTTGGCTCTGAGGCCAGGGCGCAGCAGCAACGAAGTCCGCTGCCGGTGAGACGGCACCAGCCGGATCAGGTCGCCTCGCCGAAGACGACGGCGGTCAGCTCCGAGGCCATCCCGGCCACGGCCTCGGCCGACGTCTGCATCGA
Source organism: Acidimicrobiales bacterium (assembly GCA_041394285.1). Classification (GTDB taxonomy): domain Bacteria; phylum Actinomycetota; class Acidimicrobiia; order Acidimicrobiales; family SZUA-35; genus CADEDH01. The sequence goes on from JAWKIL010000010.1 coordinate 43,048, forward strand.
GTTGGCGGCGGCCCAGCTCCGCTCGGCCGCCTCGGCCAGCACGACATTGCTGGTGGCGATCTCGTTGGCGTCATGGGTGGCCGACGCCGTGATGCGGGCCACGTCGCTGGCCGTGCCCGACTGCTCGTCGGTGGCCTCGGCGATGATCACCGAGTACCCCCGGATGCGGTCCACCGCCTCCTTGATCGAGCCGTTGGCCTCGATCGCCCGGGAGACGTCGCCCTGGATGCGGCCCACCAGGTCGCCGATCTCGTGGGTGGCCCGGGCCGTGCCCTCCGCCAGCTCCTTGACCGACTCGGCCACGATGGCGAACCCACGTCCGGCCACGCCGGCCCGGGACGCCTCGATGGATGCGTTGAGAGCCAGCATGTTGGTCTGCTCGGCCAGCGAGCGGATGATCCCCAGCACCCGGTCGATCGCTTCGCTCGACCGGCCCAGCTCGGTGACGGACTCGGTGGACCGCTCGGCCACCGTCACCGCCTCCTCGGCGAACGACGACGCCTCGGTGGCGTTGCGCGCCACCTCGGCGAACGAGCCGTTCAACTCTTCCACGGCGGCCGCGATCACCGAGATGCCGGTGTTCAGCTGCTCGGTCGACACGGCGATGTCCGACGCCCGCTGTGACACGTCCTGGGAGCTGATCATCAACCCGTCGGCCACCACCTTGAGGTCACTGGCCGCCCCCAGCGCCATGCCCACGGCGTGCCCCATCGGCCGGGACAACCGTCGGGCCAGGAGGTACGAAACCAGCGCGATCGCCCCCGTCAGGACCAGCCCGATCAGCTGGAGGGCCCGGCGGAGCTCGTCGGCCCCGGCCGTGATCGAGGAGTACTCCTGCGAGATCAGGATCGTCCACCCGTACCCCGGGAACCCGAGCGCTCCGTCGGTCACGGCATAGCCGGTGAGCATGCGCTGCTCCCCGTGGCCCGCCTCGGTGAAGTGGCCCGACGCCCCGGGCGCCTGATCCAGGCCGTCGGGCAGCACCCGGACCTGGCCCTGACCGGCGCTGCGGGGCGAGCCCTCGTCGGCCAGCAGCTCGCGGCCGGCCAGCACCTCCACGTCGGCCGTGGCAGCCCCCGACGACTGCAGATCGACTTGGGTGGCGGCGGCGATGTCGCCCACCACCCGCTCGAACGAGGCCTCGTTGTGCCACACCCCGGCGAAGCTCCCGTCGGGCCCGGTGATGAGAGCGGTGAAGGGCAGGGTCATCCGGTTGTCGCCGTACACCTCGTCCACCAGGCCGCTCCGGGTCGCCGGCTCGGCGAAGGTGCCGTCGGCCGCTCCGCTGCCGTCCCGCATGGCGCCGAACCACGAGGTCGACGACAGGTCCCGACCCAGCAGCCCTTCGGTCGCCGCCGGATGCCCGGCGTGGTCCACCGAGTTGACGGCCACCACCACCCCGTCGGCATCGGTCACGACCATGAGGTCGTAGACCCCGTAGAGCTCCATGAGCGTGTCGGTCACCTCGGCCGCCGCCGCCGGCGAGCGCCGCACAGCGGGCGACACGGCGAACGCCTGCGCGTCGCCGTACCGCTCGAACAGGTTGCGGTCGATCAGCTCGCCGGCGCTCACCGCCGCCGCCTCCAACTCGGAGCGGGCCGACGTCACGTCGGCCTGGCGCACCCGATGCACCGCCTCCCAGCTCACCAGAGCGAACGGGATCACACCCACCAGCACCAACACCCCGAGGAGCTTCGTCCGCAGCCCGAACCGGCGCACGAGGGCCGTGGGCCGCCCGGATCTCCGGGCGCCGAGTTCCCCCACATGGCGATGCATACCGGGCCCGTCGGCCACGCCGGGCGCCAGGTGAGGTCGACCCTGGCGAATGAGCCATCCGCCCTGCCGGCCCGGGTCGCCGGCCGGGACCGGTGGCCGTCAGCCGAACAGCTCCCGCAGGCGGCGGGTGCCGCTGTTCTCGCTCAGGGCCCGGTGCCCGGCCGGCAGCGCCCCCCGGTGCACCATGGCCGCCAGGTACAGCTGCAGCAGGACCGCCACCCGCACCGCGCTGAAGCGCTGGTACCACTCCATGGCATCGGCCCGCCGGCCCACCGCCGCCTCCCACCGGGCCCAGGTGGTCTCGTCGGGGGGAAAGCCGGGCAACGGAACGAGCCCGGCCGGCCCGACGGAACGCATCCGGTTCATCTCGCAGAGCCAGGCGACGTCGAGCTCGCCCGGGCCGGCACCGGCCAGCTCCCAGTCGAGCAGGGCGACGACGGCCAGGTTGTCGTCCACCACCATGTTGGCCGGGCGGGCGTCGCCCCACACCAGGCCGCACCGGGCGGCGTCGGCCTCGGGGGCGGTGCCGGCCAGCTCGTCGAGGGCGTCGGCGACCACGGCCGGGACCGGGCCGCACCACTGGGCCAGACGGGCGCAGGCGGCCAGGTGATCGCCCGGCTGGGGGCCGTCGACGGGGAAGTCGGGTGCCCCGACCTGGTGCACCCGGGCGATGGCGTCGACTGCGGCGTCGTGGAACCGGCGCTGGTCGGCCGGCGGCGCCTCGAACAGGAAGCCGGCCCGGGTGAACGGCGGATCGTCGTCGGGCGGGACCCGCCCGGGAACCCGTTCCATCACGAAGAACGGCCGGCCCAGCACCCCCGGATCGGGCTCGTCGGCCACCACCGCTGGCACCGGCAGCCCGTTGTCGGCCGCCAGGCGCAGCATCCGCACCTGGTGGGACAGGTCGTAGACGGGGAACATCGAACGCCCCCGGGGGGCGAGGCGCACCACCAGCTCCCGACCGCCGGCCACCACGAACACCGTCTCGTTGGACCAGCCGCCCCCGCTCGGGGCCCCGGTCACCTCGACCGCTGGCACCCCGAGCCGGCGGGCCAGGGCGGGGCCGTCGATCAAGGGGGCCGCCTCCCCATCCGGGCCCTGGCCGGTCAGGGCAGCCAATGCCCCTTGGCTTCCTTGGCGTTCCAGATCTCGGTGATCTTGCCGTCCTGCACCCGGAACAGCTCCACGGCGGCGAACTCGTAGGACCGGCCGTCGTTCTGGGTGGACCAGCCGTTCCAGGCCACCGACACCAGATCGTCCTGGGCGATCACCACCGACGGCTCGAACCGGAGCACGGGACACTGGGCGAACATCTTCTCCAGCCGCTCGGTGTTCTCGGCCAGGGTCATGACCCGGCGCTCCCCCGGGGCGTGCCGGATCTCGGGATCGGCGATCAGCTCGCTCACCAGGTCGAGCCGCCGTTCGTTGTACATCTCCTCCAGGTACCGGCGGACCACCTGCTCCGGCGTCGGTGTTGGTGTCGGTGACATCGCTGACGGCTCCTCGTCGATGGGGGGTGACGGGAGCCTAACCGACAGGGTCGGCACCAGGCCCGGTAGGGTCGGCGGGTGCTGAGGCAACTCCGTGCGGTGTCGATCGTCGAGTCGCTGAGCTATCTGGCGCTGCTGGCGGCCATGGCGTGGCACCGCCTGCTCAACGGGGCCGACGCCACCCCGGTGGTGGGCCTGGTCCACGGTGTGATCTACCTGGTCTACGCGGCCGTGGTCCTCGTCGTCCAGCACCGCCGTCGCTGGCCGGCACAGCAGACCGTGCTGGCGCTGTTCATGGCCGCCGTCCCGCTCGGCGGGTTCTGGGTGGCCCACCGGGTGGCGGGGTCGGGCACCGTCGGCCCCCTGTCGCCGAGCGTGTAGCGCACCTCCCGTCGCCCGCTCGTCACAGCTGGCGATCGCCGTCGGCCCACCAGGCCAGCCGGGCCCCCGGAATGTGCTCGGTGGCGGCCGCCGGGCCCGCCGTCTGGATCACGGCCTCGGGGGCTCCGCCGTCGTCGACGCCGGCCGCCACCAGCTGGGTCCCGTCGGCCGACCAGACGGCATGGCTCTGGGAGTACTGCTCGAAGAACGGGAGGACCTCGCGGGCCCAGGTCTGCCCCGGTCGGAACGGAGGCAGGCGGAGCAGGCCCTCCCCGTCGGAGACGATCCACTGGACCCGGTTGTCGTCGGCGACGACCAGGGCGGCCAGGCGGCGGCCCTCGGGAGACCAGAAGAAGCCCCCCGTGCGCTCCCGCGCCACCACGTCGCGCTCACCGGTGAGCAGGTCCAGCACGACCAGCGCCGGGCCGTCGTCGACCAGGTCCGCCACCGCCACCCGGCGGCCGGTGGCGTCGAGGGCAAACCGCCCGGACCGGCAGCGTCCGGCCAGCTCGGTCACCGAGCCGTCGAGGCCGTAGGCCAGCAGGCGGTTGTCGGCCGACAGCATCACCACCGAGTTGTCGGGCGTCCACCAGGGGGCCAGGAAGGGACCGGCCTGTTCGGTCAGCACCCGGGGCTCGCCCCCGTCGGCCGGCACCACGAACAGACGGTCCTCCACGTGCACCGCCACCGCCGAGCTGTCGGCCGACCAGGCCCAGAACAGAGGCTGGCCCCGCTCCAGCACCCGCAGCTCGCCGCTGCCCACCTCGGACACGCCCAGCTCCAGGCCCAGGGGCCCGGGCGAGAGGTGGGCCAGGAACCGCCCGCAGGGGCTGGGGCACAGGTAGAACGCCGTCAGCTCGGAGGCCAGCACCTCGGTGGTGCCAGGGTCGGCACCATGGTGGAGGCGGAGCTCACGGGTGCCGTCGAGCTCCACCGCGTCGAGGGCGCAGGCCGCCCACCCACCGGGCGCCGACCATGCCGCGGTCCGTACCACGGATCGGCCGTTCCCGCCCTCACCGCCCGCCGTCTCGGGGGCGTCGAGCGTGGCCCGGACCCCGCTGTCGGGGTCACAGAGCGTGGCCCGGCCGTCGGGCTCGACCAGCAGCAGTCGTCGCATGCCCCCAATCTCGCAGATGGGCTCGACCCGGGGCGAGACGGGCGCAGGGAGCGGCCGGGCCCGGCCGGGTGCGGAAGGGCGGGACCCGGCCGAGGTCTAGTCGCGGTCGCCGTCGCCGTCGTCGGCCCCCGGGGCGGTGGCCCCGCCCGACCCTCCCCGGTCCCGCTCGGTGAACCCGGGGGTCGCCTGCAGGCCGGCGATCAGCTTCAGCTTCTCGTCCTCGGTGAGCTTCGACGTGGAGTGGAGGCCGAACCACGTGTAGTAGTTCGGCGGCATCGCCCCGCTCTCGATGGCGTCGACGGCCTCGTGGGCCTCTCTGGGGTTCGTGGTGAACTCCGAGAAGTTGAGCTTGCTGCGGCCCTCGTCGATGTGGTTCTGGGTGAGCCACGACATGGGGGCCACGTTCGAGTACCAGGGGTATTTCGTCTCGTTGGAATGGCAGTCGTAGCAGGCCCGGACGGCGAGGTCCCGGGTCTCGGCGCTGGCCCACTGGGGCTCGCCGGTGACCACCGGGTTGGAGTGGGTTCGACCGTAGGGCACGACCTGGAGCAGGCCGAACAGCGCCAGGCACCCGAGGCCGGTGAAGCCCGCCATCCGGGTGCGACTCATACCGTCGCCGGGGTCCTGCCGCCTCAGCCACCGCCGGGGGCCCTTCTGCGGCGACTCGCCGTACGCCAGTTCGCGGGGTACGGGATCATCGTTGATCGTCATGCAGGCGACCGTACGGAACGGCCGGTCAGCGTGAGGCAAGGGCCAGGTTAAGAAACGGTCAGGGCCCGGATGTGCCTTCGGTCACGGTCTCTTGTCGAGTGTGAACTCGGGACAATTGACCTTGAAGCTGTGCTGGACTTCGATCATCAATGTGATGCCGGCGTTCTCGTCATTTGATGACAAACGGCCCTTGGCCTGCTGCTCCTCACGGAAAGCCGTGAGCTCCTCCAGGAACTTACTCTCACCCAGCGTGCGGCGGCGCTCGCAGTAGGAGAACTTCGCCGTCGAGGGGGTCGGGTCGGTGCTGTCACCACGAGGTCCGAGGATATTGGTGTAGCGCCATGCGACCATCATCATCAGCGCCACTGCACCCCATGCGGCAATCTTGGGGATGGTCCTGGACTGGGATTTGTCGGACCGTCCCCTGTTCATTGGGCCGAACTCTACCGCACGGAACTCCATGGCTTATGGCTTGCGGTATATGGCTTGTTTCGCCGGCTCTAACCTCGGTTGTTCTGCGGCTGGTTGTTGTTGGAGTGCCTGGTCCGCGGAAAAGCCTTCCTGGGCTGGGAGGATTTGCTTTGCGAAGGTAAATCCGGCCAACAGGAAGGCTCTCCGTGAGGGTGAATCGTAGTCGCTGTTCGAGGCGTCCCCGGGTGACCACTGACGGTGAAGGGCTAGTGTCTCATGCCGGGGCCGGGCTGCTGGCTGAGATGGCGGACCGGTCCGGCCTGACCGAGGCCCTGTCGGTGGCGATGGGCGGGTGTGGGATCTCGTGGCGGGCCCATGACCCCGGGGTCGTCGTGTCCCATCTGGCGGTCGCGATCGCTGATGGCGCCGATTGCCTGTCCGACCTGACGACCCTTCGTGAGCAGCCGGAGCTGTTCGGGCCGGTGGCGTCGCAGGCCACAGCCTGGCGGGCGGTCGAAGCGGTCACGGCCCCGGAGTTGCGGGGCATCGCCCGGGCCGCCGCCACAGCCCGGGAGCGGGTCTGGGCCGCCGCCGGGGGCCCGGCCACGATCACGCTCGATTTCGACGCCACCCTCGTCACGGCGCATTCGGACAAGCAAGACGCAGCCGCGACCTACAAGCGGGGGTTCGGGTTCCACCCGTTGGCGGTGTGGCTGGACGAGACCGCCGAGCCATTGGCGGCGATGCTGCGCCCCGGCAACGCGGGAGCGAACAACGCCGCCGATCACGTGCGTCTGCTGGGCGAAGCCATCGACGCCCTGCCCGGCGACTACCAGGACGGGCACCGGCGGGGTGGTGATCCCGGCACCGTGCGGTTCCCGTTGTTGGTGAGGGCCGACTCGGCCGGCGCCACCCACGACTTCCTGAATGCGGTGGTGGCCCGCAACGCCCAGTTCTCCGTCGGGTTCGCCATCGACACCAGGGTTCGCGACGCCATCGTGTGCTGCCAGGAAGAGGACTGGATCCCAGCGGTCAACCGAGACGGTGGTCAGCGGCCCAACGGCTACGTGATCGAGCTGACCAAGCTGATCACCCTCGACACCTGGCCACCAGGGACACGGCTGATCTGCCGGCGAGAACGCCCCCACCCCGGCGCCCAGCTCACCATGTTCGACACCGTGAACGGGTGGCGGCACACCTGTTTCATCACCAACACCCCCGGCACCGACCTCGCCGGGCTGGAGATCCGCCACCGGGGCCACGCCCGAGTCGAGGACCGGGTCCGGAACTGGAAGAACTGCGGACTCGCCAACCTCCCGTTCGAGGACTTCACCCGCAACCAAGCCTGGACCGCGATCTCGCTGCTGGCCGGCTGCCTGCTGGCCTGGACCCAACACCTCTGCCTCGACGGCCACCTCGCTAAGGCCGAACCCAAGACCCTGCGCTACCGGCTCCTCCACGTCGCCGCCCGCCTCGTCACTCGAAGCCGACAGACCATCCTGCGGATCGACCAGACCTGGCCTTGGCGCCACGACCTCGCCACCGCCTACACCCGCCTACGCACCGGACTCCCCTGACCCCGGCAACGGCCACCGCCAGGCCAGCAGCAAACCGAGGCGAGACAACCAACCCAACCAGGCCCCAGGATCCGTCGCGCACCGACACCTGTTCCACCACCCAGATCACTCACCGTCACCAGCCACACCAGCCCCCACAAGCATCACAGTCCAGCCGCAGAACGATCGAGGCTAGCCCAGTCGCACGGGCTCCGTGGCTACGACGCCGTACACCTCGCAGCAGCGCACGCCGTCGCCGACAGCGACCTCGTACTGGTGACAGGCGACAGCGACCTCGCCGCCGCCGCCTCTGTGCTCGGCATCTCGGTGGCCGCCACCAACAGCTGACCACGCTTCCTGGAGCCAAGAACCCCTCCGCTACTCGACGTACACGACCGGGTGGCGCTCACGGGCGACGGCTGTCGGGCGGCCGCACGTGACGATTCGAGGCGGTCGCCGGAGGCGTCTCAGGTGGGGAGGAGACGATGCGTCCGCCTTCACGAAACGGGCACGGGATTTCCCGAGACGCCGCCCGACAGACGGGATCCGGCTCACATTGCCGACGACCGTTTGTACGCCGTCTACGTGCTGTTGGCGACCACGGGTATGCGCGGCGGTGAGGCGTTGGCCTGCGGAACTCTTGTCACGAGATCTGGAGGCACCGCCCTCACGAGATCCAGGCCTCGACGGCAATCGGCTGCTGTGCCGGGGGCGGTAAAGGGCTCGCTCGAAGGTCGAAGCCCCGGGGGAGTGACCGTCGCTGAGACCTGACGCCTGACAAGATGGTCTGATGTTCGTGGCTCTCGGGATGATCGGAATCGTGATCCTCGCCGTTGCCTTGTTGTTCGACGACCTGCTCGACGGCCTCCTACCGGACGTCGACGTGCTCGGCTCGGAGTTGCTCAGCGGACCCGTCATCGGCGCCTTCCTGGGGGCCACCGGGATCGTGGGCTGGATGCTGCAGGCCGGGGCGGGGGCGCCGGGCCCGGTCGCCCTCGGGGGTGGGCTGGTTTCCGGTGTGGCCCTGGGTTGGGGCACGGGCCGGGCCGTCAGGGCCCTCATGCACTCGCCGACCGACGCCACGCCCCGCTCCTCTGATCTGGTGGGCCGGACCGCCCGGGTGGTGACCGGCGTACGGGCCGGCGGCATCGGGGAGGTACTGGTATCGCTGGGCGGGCAGCCGGTGAAGCTCACCGCCACCGCCGGCCGCGACCTACCGGTGGGAACCGAGGTGACGGTGGTGGCGTTGGAGTCGGCCACCAAGGTCGTGGTCGAGGCGTCAGAGGAGTTCTGGGGTTGACCGACGAGGGGATCAACCCAGCGAGGAAAGGAAACGACATGGCTGGATCGGGCGCCGGTTTGACCGACGAGGGAGTCAACTCAGCACCGGAAGGAAACCGACATGGCTGAACTGGGCGCAGGTTTGGTGGCATTGCTGGTGCTGGCCGTGTTGATCGGCGCCGCACTGTTCTCCCGATTCAAGGTGGCCGGGCCGAACGAGGCGTTCATCATCACCGGCCGCAAGGGCAAGGCGGTAACCAACCCCCAGACCGGAGCGATCTCCACCGACCTTTCGGGCCAGAAGGTGGTGATGGGGGCCAGCGTGTTCGTGCTGCCGGTGATCCAGAAGCGGGCCGTGCTCGACCTGTCGTCCCGTCAGATCAGCATCTCGGTCGCCTCAGCCGTGTCGGCCCAGGGCATCAAGTGCGCCCTGGAAGGGGTGGCCATCGTCAAGGTGGGCGGCACCGAGGACGCAGTGCGGGCCGCAGCCCAGCGCTTCTTGGGCCAGCAGACCGCCATCGAACCGTTCACTCAGGAGGTACTGGCCGGCTCCCTGCGCGCCATCGTGGGCCGCCTTTCGGTCGAGGAGATCGTGAAGGATCGGGCAGCCTTCGCTCGGGAGGTGGCGGAGGAGGCCGAGGCGTCGCTCACCAACCAGGGCCTGGTGCTCGACACCTTCCAGCTCCAGGACATCCAGACCGAAGGGAACTACCTGCGGGACCTGGGCCGGCCGGAGGCGGTACGGGCCGAGAAGGAAGCGTCGATCGCCGAGGCCATCGCCCGCCGGGAGGCGGAGGAGGCCCGGATCAAGGCCGAGGAGGAGATCGCCAACGCCAACCGGGAGCTGGAGTTGCGCAAGGCTGCCATCCGGGCTGAGACCGACGCCGCCCTGGCCGAGGCCGAAGCGGCCGGCCCGCTGGCCAAAGCGGCCCGGGACCAGGACGTGATCGCGGCCCAGGAGAAGGTGGCCGAACGGCAGGCGGCCCTCAAGGAACGGGAGCTCGACACGACGGTGCGCAAGCCGGCCGATGCCCAGCGCTACGCCGTGGAGCAGGAGGCCGAGGCCCAGAAGTCCCGGGCCATCCGGGAGGCGGAAGCCACCCGTACCGCCACCATCGAGGCCGCCCAGGCCAAGGCCGAGGAAAACCGACTGATCGGCGCTGGCGAGCGTCAGCGGCGGGAGGAACTGGCCAAGGCGGTGGAGTTGGAGGGCATGGCCCAGGGCGCGGCCGAACGGGCCCGCCGGGAGGCGGTGGCGGCCGCCCTGCGAACCGAGGGCGACGCCGAGGCCGCCGCCATCCTGGCCCGGGGTGAGGCCGAGGCCACCTCGATGCAGAAGCGGGCCGACGCCTACGCCCAGTACGGGGAGGCGGCCATCATGGACCTGCTGGCGGAGATGCTGCCCAAGCTGGTGCGGGAGGCGGCGGCCCCCATGGGCTCGATCGACAAGCTCACGGTGGTCTCCACCGACGGCGCTTCGGCCATCACCCGCAATGTCACCACCAACGTCACTCAGGGCATGGAGCTGGCCTCCTCCCTGATGGGCGTCGACTTGGCAGCCATGTTCCAACGCCTGGCCTCGGGGCGGATGCCGACGGTGGTCGACGGCGAACCCCCTTTGCCACCCCGGGCCAACGTTCTGGCGACGGCCGACGGGGCGACTCCGACAACAACGCCCAACCCGGGACCGGCTGACGCTGGACGCTGACCTGGCGATGCGAATGGGTCTCTCATCGGAGCGAGCCCCTACCGCTCACATTCGGCCCTGAACGTCACGACGGGATCGGTGATTCACCGGCCGTCTCATTTGAGCTGGCCACGGAGTCGAGCACTCTCAATCCCCGGCTCCTTGTGGAGCTGATTTCGAACGCCGGCCACGGCCTCCCGTTCGACCAGCCCGAACGCTTGTCGAGAGCGGTGGGATCGTTCCTCGGCGACCTGGTCCGATCGCACTGGCAGTGCGCGATCTCCGGCCTCACGCTCGGGCAGGCCGCCCGGTAACGACGCCGCCAGCCGCACGCGACCGGCGGGGGCCCGAGCCGGGGCGATCCTTGGGCACACCGCTCGTACCGTTCTCGGGCGGTCTGGTCGTGCGACACTGGGGCGTGAGCTTCTTTCCGAGCGATGACGGTGCACCTCCACCGCAGGTGGTTCCCGTGGCCGACGATCGTCCGCTTGAACGAGATGATTCAGTTGGGCAGTTCCCCGGTGAGTTCGGTGTCCCGGTGAGCATCCCGCAGGCCCAGATCGTGTACGACGACCTTGCATTTGCCTTCGACCAGTTCCTGGTATTCGACGTCGGCTTCTTCGTGACCTTGCGAGTGCTGCATAGGTCACCGAGAGTCGATAGTCACTACTCGGATCTAGTCGAGTCGTTCTTTGGGGGCCCGGACCGGATGGCGTACTCGAAGCGGTTCCGTTGGGGTATTCAGCTCGCTGATGGCCGGCGGGGCTACGGGATGCCGATGCAGCAGAGCGACGCTGACTTCGCTATCGGCGGGCGCGGCGGCGGGGGCGATAGTGTCATGTCGGAATATCGGTTCTGGGTTCATGCGTCGCCAATGGCGGAGATGACGTTCTTCGTGGGCTGGCCAGCGCGGGGACTGGCGGAGCGCAGCTTGCTGATTGATAGTTCGGCACTCGTCGAAGCGTCGACTGTCGACACACGTATCGCCAGCTGGTGATCTCCAAGCTGGTGGGAAACAGGTCGGGCCGGTCGGTATCGCCACCTCCCGGGGCCATTCGCCTACGTGACTACGGCATCCCCGACAGCTGGCCCCACATCCGCCAGCTCGTGATCGCAGCAGGCTTCGATGGACCGACTCGCAGCGAGACAGTCTTGGCTGCCCGGTGTCAGGACGTCGTCGGTCACCAGATCAAGAGAGCCGAGTTACACCGATCAGTTGGGGTCCTCGGGGCTCGGTTCGATCTGGTGGGCGCCGACGGACATCTCGGCTCCATCGAGGTTGGCCAGATTGACCAGTCACTCACCAGAAGCAAAGCGAGCTTGACCTGGACTGATGTCGGGAACGTGTTCGCCACTGCCCCCAACAGCCTCGATTCGAACCTGCCGGCGCTGATGTCTGCAGCAGCCGAGTGGCTCATGTAGCAGAACAGGTGAGCGGTATGAGTCGCAGTGACCTGGACGGCGTGGGCGACCCAGCCGAGCGGCACGGGGTATGTTGGTGATCGCCTCATCGACGACCTCGGAGCTTCGGATGCTCAGACCCCAGGAGCTGGTCATCCTCCTGATCTCACTGGCCTTCACGGTGGCGGTGGGGGTCGCTGTTGTTTGGGCCGGCGTCTCCTTGGCGACTCGAGGGCGGCGGCGCCAATCGCAGGGGGAAGACATGAGCAGCCCGTCGGGCGCCTTCTGCCATGCATGCGGTAGCCGGACGTTGGCTGGCGCACGCTTTTGCAGTGACTGCGGCGCCCCTCAGTAGGCCTCACACGAGTTTCGGCAGGGTACTGAGTAATGACGACGTGGCTGGTCGACTTCCCGAAAGCAGATGGCAGGATCGACCACGATCCGGGACAGAAGGTCGCGAACCATACCTCCAGTCTGCCCGATCCCGGCGGCATCAGGTACATTGCGACGCCGTCGAGCGGATGTCCGCCTGGTCACGGCCGGTCACCTCAGGCGATGGAGATGCCGCCGTTGACGCTGATGACCTGACCGGTCACGCGGGCCGCTCCCGGCCCGGCGAGGAACACGGCCATGGCGGCCAGGTCTTCCGGCTGGGCCACGCCGAGCGAGGCCTGCTGGGCCGCCTTGGCGAAGATCTTGGCTGCGAACGGGCTGGCCTCGATGCGCTCCGCGCTAGGCGTGTTGGCCACCAGCGACGGGGTGAGGATGTTGACCCGTACGCCATCGCGCTTGGCCTCGAGCGCAAGCGTCTTGCCGAACATGGTGATGGCGGCCATGGCCGCGCCGATAACCGACTCGCCGGGGGTCGGCACCTTGGCCGCCTCGGAGGCGACGAGCACGATGGCTCCCCGGCCGGCGGCCCGCATGCCGGGTAACACGGCGTGGCACAGGTGGAGAGGCGGCAGTACGAACGACGAGATCGTGGTGGCGATCGTGTCGGCCCGCATCTGCTTCGATGTAGTGCACATCGGCTCCGGCGACCCGCAAGCGGAGCGCGTCGCACGCGGCCGCTCCCTTGGCTGCGTCCCGACCGACAAGGGCGACCCGGGAACCCTTCTCGGTGAACTGGGCGGCGGTCTCCCAACCGATGCCGGCCGTGCCGCCCAGCACCACGACGCCGTCCCCCGTCGCCTCCGGGCTGTCGCCGGCCGCCATCACCGGTCCTCTCCGTTGGGCGTGGCGTCCGAGTAGGAGCTGACGCCGTCGTCGAGACAGGCGAGCACCGACTGGTGGAAGTGCTGGACGCCGGGCTCGTTTCGTCCGTAGACGAACCACTCGGGTGCTGCATGACCGTCGAGGGTGCGTTGGGTGGAGGTGGCGGCCACGAAGTCCTCGCCGGTGATGACGTCCAGCGACATCGTGGCGTTGGTGTCCCACTTGCGGGTTCGGCCCAGATCCTCGGGGCGGACCAGGAGCGACATGCGGATCGTGGTCCGGTTCGGTCGCGTCAGGTCTGGTTCGATCTGCCACATCTCGAAGTGGTCGGTGAACCAGGTCAGCATCGTGTTGGGGAACAGGCGGTAGTTCATCGACAGCTGGGCGTAGAGCTCGTCGGGCCGGTGGTGGCTGGCCGGATCATAGGTGAGCTTGGGCGTCGCCAGCCGGCCGTGGGGGCCGAGGCGGTCGTGGGCGCTGCGGTCCGGAATCAGCACGTCCTTGAGCGAGGCGCCGTGGAGGTACCGCACGTGGTAGGTCTCCAGGAACCCGTCGACCACCAGCTTCCAGTTCGCCTCCACCTCCAGGTCGATCGTCCGCTCCACCACGTAGGTGTCGAGGCCGACCTCGCTGAGCACGCCGTCCATCGGGCCGAGGAACGTGGGGAGGTCGATCGCCACGTCCGGTCGGCGCGCCACGAAGATCAGCCCGTGCCGCTCGGCGCAGGCCACCTCGGCGAGCCCCAGGTCGCCGGGGTCGAGATCGTCGAACGCGTCGCGGCCGGGCAGGCCGACCAGGGCGCCCTCACCGTTGTAGGTCCATCCGTGGTAGGGGCAGGTGAAGCGACGGGAGCAGCCCGACTGCCCGTCCGCCACCACCTCGACGCTGCGGTGCCGGCACGCGTTCAAGAACGCCCGGGCGGTACCGTCGGCCTGGCGCACGAGGAGGAGTGGCGTGCCCACCACCGAGCGGGAGACGAAGGCGTCGGGTTGGCCCACCTCGCTCGACCGGGCCGCCACCAGCGGGAGGCGGTCGAAGATCCGGCGCTGCTCCCGCGCCAGCCGCTCGGCCGAACAGTAGGCGCTCGACGGCTGGCGCCAGCTGTGGTCGACCGTGGCCGTGGTCCCTTCGAGGTGGTACCGGTCGAGGTCGGCCTTGAGTTGTTCGTAGTCGATCGAGGTCATCCGGCTCCCCCTGCTCACTGACCCCTCCGAAGTTAGCATTCACTAGAATACGCTGACGACCGGAGAGTCCAGGTGGAGCGCCACATGCAGCAGCCAGCAGCGCAGATCGGCCGGGGGCCGGCATGAGCGGGTCGACACCGGGCCGGTCCACGGGGCGGAGCCGGGGTCGGCCGGTGGGCCCAGCGACGGGCCGGGAGCGGCTCCTGGCCGCGGCCATGGCCCTGTTCCCCCAGTCGGGGTTCGCCGCCACCACGGTGGAGGACCTGGTGAGCACGGCCGGTGTGACCCCGCCGGTGCTGTACCACCACTTCGGCACGAAGGCCGGCCTCTACGTGGCTGCGGCCGAGGAGACCTACCGGACCGTGCTCGACCGGCACCGCATGATCCTCGACGGCGAGCCGACGTTCGCCGAGGCGATCGACCGGCTGATGGATCTGGCCAAGGTGCTCAGGGTCGAGCAGCCGGCGCTGGCCTCGATGATGCTGACCGTGGTCATCGACATCCAGCGGGACCCCGACCTGGAGGACCGCCTCGGGCCGCTGTTGCGCGAGTTCCGCCGGTTCTTCGATGGGGTGGCCGCCATCGCCCCACCGGAGCTGCGGCCCACCCCCGCCGCTCAGCGCAACCTGGCCCGGGCCCTGGTCACCCTCATGAACGGGCTCGACATCACCGCCCTGATGTCCCGAACCCTGAGCGACTACCGCCAAACGGTGAACGCCCTGCAGGCGCTCCTCCTCCATGGCGTGAACGGGGTCGAGCCCCGGTGAGCGCCAAGCTCCAGCGCGCCTGAGGTGTCAGCCGCCGGGGCTGTCGACGAGCTCGGCCAGCTGGCGGTAGAAGTGGTGGAGCTGGGGCTCGTTGCGGCCGTAGACCAGCTCGGGGGCGGCCGCTCCGCCGGTGAAGGCCCGCTGGGCCGACTCGGCGGCGGCGAAGTCCTCGTTGACGATGATGTCGGTGGAGATCTTCAGATTGCGGGTCCACTTGTCGGTCTTGTGGGCCTCCTCGGGGCGGACGAGGAGGATGATCTTCACCCGGCACCGGTCGGGGCGGATGGGATCGGGCTGGGGTTGGTAGATCTCGAAATGGTCGCCGGCCCACTCCAGGTTCACGTTGGGCAGCAGGTTGTAGGAGATCAGCACCTGCGAGAGGAACGCCTCGGGGCTGGTGTGGCTGGCCGGGTCGTAGGTCATGCGGGGGTGGATGGCCCGGTTGTGCCGCCCGAGGGGCATGAACGAGATCCGGTCGGAGTAGATGTACGGGCTGAGGGTGTCGGTGTGGAGGAACCGGACGTGGTAGTTCTCCATGAACCCGTCCATGATCAGCTTCCAGTTGGCTTCGACCGTGACCTCCTGGGTGCGCTCCACCACGTAGTGGCCGAGCTCCATGGCTGCCAGCTCGGCGTCGAGAGGGCCGAGGAAGGTGTCGAGGTCGATCGGGGTGCCGGGGCGGCGGGCCACCCAGACCAGGCCGTGGCGTTCGGCACAGGCGATCTCGACCAGGCCGTGGGTGGCGCGGTCGAGGCCCGGGAAGCCCTCGGTGGTGGTGAGCCCGAGAAGCTGGCCGTCGGTCCCGTAGGTCCAGCCGTGGTAGGGGCAGGTGAAGCGGCGGGTGCAGCCGGTCTGCTCGCCCCAGACCACCTCGGTGCCCCGGTGCCGGCACGAGTTGAGGAAGGCCCGAAGCCTGCCGTCGGCCTGGCGGGCGATCAGCACCGGGGTCCCGGCCACCGGGCGGGCCACGAACGCCGTCGGGTCGGCCAGCTCGCTGGAGCAGGCGGCCAGCAGGGGTAGCCGGTCGAACAGGGCGGCCTGCTCCTGTGCCAGGTATGCCGGGTCGGCGTACACCGACGACGGCTGGCGCCACATGTCCGGAGCGAGGGTGGTGGATCCGCCGGTGTGAAGGTGGTCGAGGTGGGCCTTGGCCTGTTCGTAGTCGTAGTGCTGCACGGCCTTCCCCCTCCCGGCCCCGGCCGGTACGCATCGGTCTGGTGCAGCAAATATATGCGGCACTAGGTTGTCGGGCGAACGGGAGAGATGCGGGCGGGCATGCCGGCCGGCCGTTGCCGGCCGGCCGGTGGCGACGGGTCGCCCCGTGATCGCTAGCCGTGACGGCGGAGCTCGTGGAAGAAGCCGTCGATCACCTGCAGCTGACCGGACCGCGCGATCTCGTCGTACACGAACTTGCCGACCGCCAGATCGAGCACGCCCAGACCGAATGGTGAGAACACGATGGGCCGGTCGCGGGGCAACGATCCCGGGTCGGCCATCACGTCGGCCAGCGTGCCGTGGATGAAGTCCCGGTTGCCGGTCCGTTGCTCCGCCAGGTGGGGGGACGTGTTGGCCTTGAGGCAGTGCTCGATGTCGTCGACCACGTTGGTCGACGCCAAGATGATCTCCGGCGACAGGTCTCGTAGCGACACGTGGAGCACCAGCGGGTTGTGGCTGAACGACGCAAGGTCGCCGATGTGGGGTTCGCCGGCGACGGTGGCGAAGACGACGAGGTCGCTCGACCGGATCAGATCGTCGGCGTCGTCGTGGACGGTGATCGGGCAGCCGGTACCCGACCGCTCCAGGTAGGCCCGGAACCCGTTGGCGCTGTCGGCCGACAGATCGTGCAGGCCGATCTGGTCGAACGACCAGCCGGCGGCGGCCAGGAAGGTGGAGATGTAGCGGGCGATGAGGCCCAGGCCGATGAACCCGACCTGCCGCGGCCGGGGCCGGCCCCGGCTGAGCCAGTCGGCACTGGCTGCGGCCGACGCCGCCGTCCTGGTGGCGCTGATGATCGAGCTCTCCAGGCAGGCGAACGGGTAGCCCGTGTCGTGATCGTTGAGGACCAGCACGGCCGAGGCCCGGGGCACGCCGTGGGCCACGTTGCCGGGGAAGCTGGAGATCCACTTGATCCCGTCGACCTGCACGTCGCCGCCGACGGAGGCCGGCAGGGCGATGATCCTCGAGCTCGGACGGTCCGGGAACTGGAGGAAGTAGGACGGCGGGTTGACGGTGTCGCCGGCGCCGTGGGCGCGGTAGGTGGCCTCGACGAGGTCGATGATCTCCCGCTCCCGGCCCTGCAGGACCTCCTGAACCTGGGCTCCGGGGATCACGGAGAACGGTGGCACCGTGATCGGTTCGGGCTCGGCGGGGGAGCGGTCCGTTCCGGGATCGGTTGGGTTGCTGATGGTGGTCATTGGGTGGACGCCTCCATGGTGGTTGCACAATCGGCCAGGTTCACCGCGTCAGCCAGGGCGACGACCACCTCACGGGGGCCGTCGAAGGCTTCCCGGCTGTGAGCGGTGCGGATGTTGTCGACGAGCATCAGATCGCCGTCCTGCCACGGCTGGCGGACGGTGTGGGCCTGGTAGACCTCGTTGAGCAGGTGCACCAGGTCGGCTCCGATCGGGTCGCCGTTGCCGAAGCGGGTGTTGAACGGCAGCCCGTCGGGGCCGTAGAGGTCGACGAGGAACTCGTGGACGTCGGGGTCCATGGTCCACTCGTTGAGGAAGGCGATCTGGTTGAACCAGCACGGCTCGCCGGTCCTCGGGTGGCGGAGCACGGCGTGCCGGCGCTGGCGGGTGCGGAGCCCGCCGTCGGGCTGCCACTCGCACTCGATGTAGTTGGCCCGGCAGTAGCCCTCCACCGCATCCCGGTCGTCGGTGCCGAACACGTCGGCCACCGACGCCCCGATCTCGTCGTTGTAGGTGCGGGTCAGGATCCAGCCTTCCCGGGCGAACCGGTCCACCAGGTCGGTGGGCAGGGCGCGGAGCACGGTGGCGGCGTCGGCGATGGCGGTGGCGCCGCCCGACGTGGGGGCGGTGAGGCAGGCGAACATCATCAGCCCCGGAAACTGGAGGGTGTAGCTCAGCTCGTGGTGCATGCACATCTGCTGGTTCGCCGGCCAGGTGGTCGCCGAGTACACGCCTTCGGTGTGGATCTGCCGGGCAGCGAAAGCTTCCCGTTCTCCCATCAGGTCGGAGGCGAGGTACCGGAACAGGGCGGCGGCGTAGGCCCGGTCCCGGATCCCCAGGCCGCGGACCAGGACGGCGCCGTGCGCGGTGGCGGCGGCCCGCAGCGCGTCGCGGTGCTGGCCCAACCAGGTGGTCGTGTCGCCGTGGGCGTCGACCTGCACGAGCGGGAAGCCGCCGGGCAGCCGGGTCACAGCCAGTGGGTCGGTGGTGGGTGGAGTCGACATGTCGATGTCCTTTCGGGTTGGTGGGGCGTGTTCGGTCGGGGTGGTTCAGGCGCCGGGGGGCTCACCGGGAGGCGGGCGGGGCCGCTGCCGCCTGCTCGACCAGGTCGGCGGCACCGTCGGGGTTGGTCCGGAGGAAGTAGTGGTCGCCCTCGGAGAGCCGGCACAGATCGACCTGGTCGGCGACGAGCCGCCAGTCGGCGTATCCGCTCGGGTGCTGGACGGTGGCCGGATCGCTGACGGCGACGACGACGGTCAGGGGCGCCGCCAGCTTCACCGCCGGCGGCTGTTCCACCAGTTCGATGAACCACTGGTGGGCCACCATGCAGTCGTGGCGGTAGGCGGCTCCCACGTGCTCGGCCTGTTCGGGGTCGAGGTCGCGCAGCCCGGGGTAGCCGCTGTCGGAGCTGAGAGCGGCGGCGATGCTGGCGTCGCTGCGGGTGGCCAGGTCGTCCATCGCCGCCCGCCGGGCACCGGCCGCCCCGGGGAGCTGGGCCCCGACGAACACCCGGTGCACCGGCACCCCGGCGGCCACGAGGGCCCGTGCCGCCTCGACGGCCAGGGGCGTGCCCGACGAGTGGCCCCAGAGCATCAGGTTGCTCAGGCCCCGCTCGGTCACCTCGTCCACCACTTGCTTGACCACGTCGTCCATCGGGACGAACGGTTGGCGTTCGGCCCCCAGGTCGTGACCGGGGAGCTCCACGGCGTAGACGGCGACACCCCGATCGCGCAGGGCCCGGGCCATGGGCTGGAAGCTCACGGCGTTGCCGCCGGCGTAGGAGAAGCACACCAGGGCCGCGGTGGCGTCGGCCGGCTCCGCCAGGACCTGGAGCAGCTCGGTGGGGCGGCGGAGGTTGCCGTCGATGAGGGCGGCCACGTCGGCCAGAACCGGGTGGCGGGTGAGCTCCTTGAGGCTCACGGCGCGATCCAGGGCGATGGCCACCTTCACCGCCAGCAGCGATGTGCCGCCCCGGTCGAAGAAGTTGTCCTCCCGGCCGATCTGGTCCACCGGCACCCCCAGCACCGTCGCCCAGTGGGACGCCACCCACTGCTCGGTCGGTGTCTGCGGGGCGTCGACGGCGGTGTCGGCCACGTCGAGCTCGGCGGCCAGAGCCCGCAGGGCCTTCTTGTCCACCTTGCCGTTGTCGGTGAGCGACAGGCCGTCCCGCCAGTGGATGATGGCCGGCACCATGTACTCGGGCAGCGACCGGCCGAGGTGATCCTGGATGGCCACGGCGTCGAGACGCTCACCGGAGTAGAAGGCGACGAGCTGCTTGCTCTGGTCGCCCCGCTCGGTCACGACCACCGCTCCCTGGCGGATCCCCGGCACGCCGAGGATGGTGTTCTCGATCTCGCCGATCTCGATCCGGAAGCCCCGGATCTTCACCTGGGCGTCGCGGCGGCCCCGGAACTCCAGCTTGCCGTCGGGCCGCCAGCGGCCGTAGTCGCCACTGCGGTAGAGGCGCGTGCCCGGTCGCAGCGGGTCGTCCATGAACGCCAGCCGGGTCCGCTCGGGGTCGTTGATGTAGCCCCGACCGACGCACACGCCGGAGAACACGATCTCGCCGGGGGCACCCAGCGGAACCGGCGCCAGGTTCTCGTCGACCACCCGGATCTCGACGTTGTTGACGGCCGGCCCGAGCGGCACCGATCCCCCCTCCGGGGCCGCGGTCATGACCTCGTGGTTGGTGTCGTCGGAGGTCTCGGTGAGCCCGTAGGCGTTGGCCAGCCTTATGCCGTCGATGGCGGCGAACCAGCGCTGGGCCAGCTCCAGGGTGAGGGCCTCGCCGGTCACCGACACGCAGTGCAGGTCGGGGAACCGGCGGGGGTGCTGCTCCAGGTAGGTGAGCAGGACCTCCAGGTAGGAGGGCACGACCTGCATCACCCCCACCCGCTCGGCGATGATCCGATCGACGAACTGCTCGGGGTCGAGGAGGGTGTCCTGCTCCACCAGCAGGGTCCGCCCGCCGACGAGGAGGGCGGAGACCAGCTGCCACAGCGAGATGTCGAAGCACTGGGGGGCGATCTGGGCCACCACCTGGCCCGGTCCCACGTTGAAGTCGTCGATCTTGGCGTAGAGGTGGTTGAGCATGCCCCGGTGCTCGCACATCGCCCCCTTGGGTTCACCGGTGGACCCGGAGGTGAAGTAGATGTAGGCGAGCTGGTCGGGGCCGACCGCGATCCCGAGGTCGTCCTCCGCGTGGCCCTCGCCGTAGGCGGTCTCGACGAACAGGCACTCGACGCCGTCCAGTGCGTCGAGGGCGCCCTGGAGGGTGGCGGTGCTGGCCGGCTCGGTGACCACAAGCCGGCACTCGGCCCGGGCCAGGGTGGTGGCGATCCGGTCGCTGGGGAAGTGGGGTTCGATGGGCAGGTACACGCCGCCGGCCTTGAAGATCGCCAGCACGCTGGTCATCCAGTCGAGGTTCCGCTCGGTGACCACCGCCACCACGGTCTCGGCCCCCACGCCCCGGGCCCGCAGGGCCCGGGCCAGTTGATTGGCCCGGCTGTTGAGCTGGCCGTAGGTGAGCTGCCGGTTGCGGTGGACGGCGGCGACGGCGCCGGCACTGGTGTGTGCCCGGCGCTCGAACAGCTCATGGAACCGGCCCTCGGGCAGCTGGCGGCGGGGCCCGGCCAGGCCCTCCAGCTGGAACCGCAGCTCGTCGGCTGACAGCAGGCTCTGGCACCGGTGCCCGGCGTCGGGGTCGGCGACCATCAGCTCCAGAGCGGTGAGATGGTAAGCGGCGATGCGGGCGGCGAAGGAGGCGTCGACCACGTCGGTCCGGTAGGAGAGGCGGAGCAGGTCCCGCCCGTCGGCGTGGAGCGAGCCGGGGTCGGTGCCGTCACGGTCGGGCCGCGGCCCGGCGGCCAGGGAGAACCCGACCCGGATCACGACGCCGGCCTCGGGGGCCTGCGGTCGCTCGGTCGCCGGATCGAGCACCGTCTCGAACGACGGTTGATCGAGGTTGAGGTCGCGGGCCAGGTCGGCCACCGGGTAGCCGGCGTGGAGCCGCTGTGCGGAGTCGGCCCGCTGGGCTTCGACCACCAGATCGCGCCACGATTCGGGTTCGATCGACAGGCGGCAGGGCAGAGGCCGGCCGCCGGGGTCGGTCACGTAGCCGGTGGCGATGTCTCCTTCGCCCGACAGGGAGGCCAGGACCTTGGCGTGGGCGGCCAGCAGGACGGCTTCCACCGTCGCTCCCAGATCGCCGGCCAGGCGGTGGATCCGGGCGGCCAACTCGGCCGGCACGATTGTCTCGTGGTGGGCCGTTCCGGCCACCGGGGTGGCGGTCCACGGGGGAATGGCCGTGGCCCCACCGGCTGTCAGGATCCGGTGCCAGTGGTCGTGGTCGGCCCGGGCCCTGATGCTGGCCTCGGTTTGGTGTACGACGGTCATGCTCTTGCCTCCTGAGCTGGATTCCCCACCCAGGTGGTGCCGGGTGGAACGTCTTGGCCTTTCATGAGAAAGCAGTCGGTTGCGAGGGACGAGCCGGGGCCCATGGTCACCCCGTAGTGGACGAAGGAACCGGCGCCGAGCACGCAGTCGGATCCGACCGTCGTTCGATCCGACTTGAAGCCGCCGTCCTCCTGGGAGTGGCACTGGATCACGCTGCCGGCGTTGAGGGTGCAGTTGTCGCCGATCGTGGTGAACGACTTCTCCGCGATGAAGCACCCGTCGTCGAACACATTGGCGCCGACCCGCACCCCGAGGAGCCGCCAGAGCACGGGCTTGAACGGTGTGCCGTTGTAGAGCTGCACGTACCGGTAGGCCGGCAGCTTCCAGTAGCGCTCGTGACGCCAGAAGGTGCGGTGGTAGATGGAGCAGCCCTCTGGCTCCAGGGCCTGGAGCCGGTTGACGGCCCGCTGGACCAGGACCCAGTAGCCGATGGCGTACACCGGGCTGACGATCACCCCCGCCACCGTGGCCAGTGGCCCGTAGCTGCCGTGGTTGTGCAGGACGGCTGCGATCACCACGACAGACCCGACGACGAACAACCATCGGAGCAGCAGGTAGAGGCCCATGGTGGCGAGGTTGTGCCGGTTCTTCGCCGTGAGCAGGAGCGGGCGGAACAGCTCCTCGTTGTGCTGGATCTCCAGGTCGCGGTCGCGGCTGACGGTGCGGGGGATCTGGAAGCTGGGCGAGCCGAGCACGCCGACTCCCTCCCTCCACTCGCCGCTGATCGGCACGGCCACCTTCGTGGCCAGCAGGCAGTCGTCGCCGGTCATGCCCCCCGACGGGTAGGCGATGTTGTTGCCGAGGAAGTTGTTGGCCCCGATCGTGACCGGTGACAGCCGGAACGAGCTGCTGGAGAACTCGGCGTTCATCGCCGACAGGCCGTCGGCCACGACGGTCCCCGTGCCCACCGACACCAGGAACGGGGTCTCGTGCTTCACGTGGGTCCCGAAGTTCGATCCGGTCTGATCGACCGGCGACAGGTCGTACCCGATCCACCGGAGATAGTGGACGATGAAGGAGCTGTCGCCGAAGAGGATGGTGAAGAACTGGACGTTGGTGAGGCGGGCGATGAGCCGGTGGGCCACGTAGCGGATCCCGTAGAGGGGATGGTCGACGCCCGGCTTGACCAGCGGCCGGAGCAGGCGGGGGATGGTGCCGACCACCGCCAGCCCCACCACGATGCCGCCCACCAGGACGACGGCCGACACCGCCATGGCGTTGACGACGAGGGCCCGCCAGCTCTCGGGCGGGGTGTCGGTGATCACGATCGTGGCCAGCACCGGGACCCGGCGGGCCACCAGCACGATGACGGTGGCCGTCACCGGCACGGTCAGGGCCACGGCCGCCACCAACTGGAGCAGGGCGTACACGAACCGGCGTCGCCTCGCTCCCCGGCCCGGGCCGACCGTGCGGTGGTGCACATAGGTGGGCCGGGCCGGAACCCCTTGGTAGGAGGTGTTGGCGGGCACGGTCTGGCCCGCTTCGAGGGACGACGCGTGGCCGAGTTGGCCGCCGTCTTCCACGGCGGTGCCGATGTCGAGCACGGTGGCTTCGCCCACCAACACGTTGCGGCCGAGGGTCACGGGACCGGGCTCGATCACACCGGACCGGGCCCGGTAGCAGTTGATGAACGAGTCCTTGCGCACGACGGTGTTGTCGCCGATCGTGAGCAGGTCGGTGCACACCGGCACGTTGGCCGACAGGATCGTGACGCCCCGCCCGATCCTGGCCCCCAGGGCCCGGAGGTACCAGGTGTACAGGGGGGAGCTGGAGCTCGTCGCCGAGCGACCGTTGAGCCGGACGACGGGGTTGGACCGTATCAGCGTCTTGACCAGCCAGAACCGGTAGTAGCGGAAGCTCCAGATCCGGATCGGCTCCGCCTTCCAGCGGCCGATCAGCACCCACTTGGCCACGATCGGGACCACGCTGGCCACGGTGAACGCGGCGGCGTTGATGGCGACGGCCCGGAGGTAGATCCCGGTGGCGCCGGACCCGAGGGAGATCCACAGGAAGCCGCGGACGGTCACGGCGAGGGCCAGGGTGGAGTACACGACGAAGGCGAGCAACTGCAGGGTGCCGCACAGCACCCGGTCCCTCGTCCGGGCCGGGACCGGGATCTCACCGGTGGCGGCGGCGAAGGCGGGGGTCGGTTCGGGTGGAGCCGCCGGGCCCGGCTGGGGGGCGAGGGCTCGGGCCAGGCCGCTGATCGTCGGGTTCTCGTAGATGTCCTTCATCGAGACCGGGGGTAGGCCGGGCACCTTGCGGACCCGGGCGCAGAACCGGGCCATGACCATCGAGTCGGCGCCGAGCTCGTCGAAGAAGTTGCCGTCGACCGGGACCTGGTCGAGGGACACGAGCTCGGCCATGACCGAGGCCAGTATCTGTTCGGTCTGGGCCGGCGAGGCAACGCCGCCGGCGTCGGCCACCACCGCCGGCACCTCCGGCGCGGTGAGAGGCGCCGCCATCGCGCCAGCGGCAGGCCGGGGCCAGCTGGCCGGGGGGAGTGCCGGCGCAGGGGCCGGCACCTCGGGCGCGGTGAGGGTCGGGGGGAGTGCTGGCGCCGGGGCCGGCGGGGCGGTGAGGGTCGGGGGGAGCGCTGGCGCCGGGGCCGGCGGGGCGGTGAGGGTCGGGGAGTGCTGGCGCCGGGGCCGCTGCGGCGGTGAGGGTCGGGGGGAGTGCTGGCGCCGGGCACGTGGCGGGGGCGGACCCGGTCGGCCGCAGCGGGGGTAGCGGGAGGGGTGCCGGCGGTGGCTCAGCCGGGTCGACGACGGTGGCGGTCGCCCTTGGCGCCCGGGTAAACGTCAGCGTGGTGGCGGTCCAAGCCGGCGGCATCGGCGGCACGGCCCGGCGGGGGCGGTGGTGCGGGCCGGGGTGGCCACCGGCAGTGGAGCCGGGACGATGGCAACCTGCCGGTTGCGTCGGACGCCGGCGGCCACGGGGGCGTGATGCTGGGCGCCGGGCGAGGATGCCAGAGGCGGCAGCGGTGGAGGTATGGACCGCATGATCACCGTGAATCCCGGAGCCGAGCCGAGTGATCTCGGCTCCCGCCCGATGCGGTGACCCGGCGCCAGTCCGGGGCCTCGACGCTGAGCGCTGTCGTTTGTGGCCACCGACCGCCGCAAGCGACGGCAGTAGGCCTCGGTGGGGAACTCGGCCTCGGGCCGACACGCTCGATTGCCGCCGGTCAGGGCGCTTGGGCGTTGGCTCGGCGACGAGGTCGAGGGCCGCGGGGCCATAGCACTCCTCATTTATTGGCTGGGGTTGTTTAAAAGCCGCTTGAGGACCGGCACAGTGGCGGGGCCTGGGCGAAGGATGGCGGGCCAGCCAGTTCAGGGTTCGCTCACGACCGTCCCGGTCGAGCCGCCGAACAGGGAAGCCTCCCGCGCCAGTGTGTGACAGGTGCGGATGGTGTCGATCTCCTCGACATGCACGATGTCGTCGACAACAGACTCGTCGAGCAGGTCGGGGCGCACGCTGGTTCCGAGGCCGGAATCATCCGGCGGCCGGGCCTGCGCCGAAGGTCGACGAGCCGACGGCGTCGACGGCGACGACCGTGACCGGGCGGTGCCACTCCCGGAACCAGCGGGCGCACCCCATCAACGTTCCGGTGGTGCCGGCTCCGGGACGAACAGGACATCGAGCCGGGGAAGGCGGCGGTGATCGGTGCGGTGGTGCGGTAGTGGGCGCCCCAATTGGCCGGGATTGGCGTACCGGTTGAGCCACACGTAACGCTCGTCGGACTCGAGGCGGGCCCGGAGGAAAGCGAGGCGGGCGCCGAGAAGACCGCCAGACATCGGCGGGCTTGTCGATCACGTGGACCCGGCCCCTGTGGGCTTCCATCAGGAGCCGGGCCGACGTGTTGCACCGGGAGTCGGTCACACAGATGAACGTGTAGCCCTTGCTGGTTGGCGATGAGGCTGAGGGCGATCCCGAGGGTTGCTCGGAGGACGACTCGATGAGGATCGAGGACGGGGTGAGCACTCCGTCCCGCTCGGCCGCTTCCACCATCTCGGTGGCCGCCTTGAGCTTGATCGATTCGGCGAAGTTGAACCCCTACACTTGAGGAACAGCGACTCGCCAACTGTCGATCTGAGATCCACGAACAGATCACTTGCATTGAACCCATGGGGAGCGCGTATGATCGCCATTGCCCTGTCCTGTCTGTGGTGAACATCGGTGTGACGGGACGACGGAGCGTTGACAACGGATCACCGGGCCGGCTGGCCGGGAGATGTCGTCCCCATGGAGAGGTCTGCTTCGCTGCGGCGCTGATACGGGATCGGGATAAACCCTGGTATCGCCTAGGAGACTGCTGAGCAATCTGGGGTGGGGTGCTTCAGCTTTCGGGTGGGGATCGAAAAGAATGAGGGGATGCAGGGTTCGTCTCGTCCTGATCGTGAACTGCTCGATGTTGCGGCCCTGTGCGTGTGGCCATCTGCTGGGCTCCGGGGGAGTGCTGGCGCCGGGCACGTGGCGGGGGCGGACCCGGTCGGCCGCAGCGGGGGTAGCGGGAGGGGTGCCGGCGGTGGCTCAGCCGGGTCGACGACGGTGGCGGTCGCCCTTGGCGCCCGGGTAAACGTCAGCGTGGTGGCGGTCCAAGCCGGCGGCATCGGCGGCACGGCCCGGCGGGGGGCGGTGGTGCGGGCCGGGGTGGCCACCGGCAGTGGAGCCGGGACGATGGCAACCTGCCGGTTGGTGTCGGACGCCGGCGGCCACGGGGGCGTGATGCTGGGCGCCGGCGAGGATGCCAGAGGCGGCAGCGGTGGAGGTACGGACCGCATGATCACCGCAATCCCGGAGCCGAGCCGAGTGATCCGTGGCTCCCGCCCGATGCGGTGACCCGGCGCCAGTCCGGGGCCTCGACGCTGAGCGCGCTGTCGTTTGCGGCCACCGACCGCCGTAGCGACGGCAGAGCGGCCTCGGTGGGGAACCGGCCTCGGGCCGACACGCTCGATTGCCGCCGGTCAGGGCGCTTGGGCGTCGGCTCGGCGACGAGGTCGAGGGCCGCGGGGCCATAGCACTCCTCGATCCATTCCGACCGGTAGACCGTCTCCAGGTAACGCTCCCCGAGATCGGGGGAGATCGCCACCGACGTGCGCCCGGGCGAAGGATGGCGGGCCAGCCAGTCCAGGGCCCCGCTCACGACCGTCCCGGTCGAGCCGCCGAACAGGAAGCCTCCCCGCGCCAGTGTGTGACAGGTGCGGATGGTGTCGATCTCCTCGACATGCACGATGTCGTCGACAACAGACTCGTCGAGCAGGTCGGGGCGCACGCTGGTTCCGAGGCCGGGAATCATCCGGCGGCCGGGCCTGGTGCCGAAGGTCGACGAGCCGACGGCGTCGACGGCGACGACCGTGACCGGGCGGTGCCACTCCCGGAACCAGCGGGCGCACCCCATCAACGTTCCGGTGGTGCCGGCTCCGACGAACAGGACGTCGAGCTCGGGGAAGGCGGCGGCGATCGACGGTGCGGTGGTGCGGTAGTGGGCGCCCCAATTGGCCGGATTGGCGTACTGGTTGAGCCACACGTAACGCTCGTCGGACTCGAGGCGGGCCCGGAGGAAAGCGAGACGGGCGCCGAGAAGACCGCCGACATCGGCGGGCTTGTCGATCACGTGGACCTCGGCCCCCAGGGCTTCCATCAGGAGCCGGGCCGACGTGTTGCACCGGGAGTCGGTCACACAGACGAACGTGTAGCCCTTGCTGGCGGCGATGAGGCTGAGGGCGATCCCGAGGTTGCCCGAGGACGACTCGATGAGGATCGAGGACGGGGTGAGCACTCCGTCCCGCTCGGCCGCTTCCACCATCTCGGTGGCCGCCTTGAGCTTGATCGATCCGGCGAAGTTGAACCCCTCACACTTGAGGAACAGCGACTCGCCAACCGTCGATCTGAGATCCACGAACAGATCACTTGCATTGAACTCATGGGGAGCGCGTATGATCGCCATTGCCCTGTCCTGTCTGTGGTGAACATCGGTGTGACGGGACGACGGAGCGCGTTGACAACGGATCACCGGGCCGGCTGGCCGAGATGTCGTCCCCATGGAGAGGTTCGCGCCGCTGCGGTTGATACGGATCGGGGATAACCCCGGTATCGCCTAGGGGTGACGTCATCCGGATCGCAGACGGTGGCCACTGGACAGTGGCCGCACCGTGGCAGCACTCACCTGTCTCGAACCGTGAGTCGCGACTCGCCTACGGGCTCGGCGACATCATCGGAGTTCCGGATCAGACGTGGGTGTTGATGGCGATGATCCCCTCGACGAGCAGGGCGTTGATCTCGTCGTCGGCGAGCCCGAGATCGGACAGCACGCGATGGGAGTCGTGGCCCGTCCGCCCGAGGTGGGTGGTGGTTGGCAGGTCGGCGTGGCTGAATGACCACATCGGGGCGGGCTGGCGCACCTGTCCCACGCCCGGTTCCTCCTGGACCGAGATCAGCCCCAGGTGGGCGATGGTCGGGTCGTTCTCCACGTGCTCCCGCAGGACGACCGGGCCGCCGGCGAAGTCGTGCCGGGCGAAGCGGGCCAGGATCTCCTCGGTCGAGTACTTGGCCACCTCGCCGGCCACCTCGTCGATCAGCGCCGGCAGGTTCATGATGCGGCCGAGTTGCTCGGCGAACCGCTCGTCGGTCACCAGATCGACCCGATCGATGGCCAGGCACAGGCCGTCCCACGGCGGCAGGAGGATGCCGGTGGCGATCTCCCCGTCGGTGGTGGGCAGGACCACCAGGAACGAACCCGGGGCCGAGCGCAGCCACGGCGGCATGGC
This sequence comes from Acidimicrobiales bacterium, assembly GCA_041394285.1. Taxonomy (GTDB): domain Bacteria; phylum Actinomycetota; class Acidimicrobiia; order Acidimicrobiales; family SZUA-35; genus CADEDH01. The sequence goes on from JAWKIL010000010.1 coordinate 71,658, forward strand.
CTGCAGCGGGATGGCCGGCTCCAGCTCGGCGTACGCCGGGGCGAACCCGTCCGGCCACAGGAAGGCCAACCCGGCGGCCACCATCGGCACCTCGACCCGCTGGCCTCGGCCGGTCCGCTCCCGCATGTACAGGGCGGCCAGGACGGCCTGGACCAGCCCCATGGCCGTCGTCTTGTCCACCACGACCTGGCGCACCAGGTCGCTTCGGCCCGTCGACAGGTTGCGCTGGTAGTCGACCATGCCGATCTTGCCCTGCATGACGTAGTCGTAGGTCGGCAGGTGGGCTTCGGGCCCGTCGCTGCCGAGGCCGGAGATCACGGCGTAGATCAGCCGGGGGTTGCGGGCGGCCAGCTCCTCGTAGACGAGACCGAGGTTCTCGGCCTTGCCCGGTCGCATGTTGTGGACGAACACGTCGGCCCCGGCCACCAGGTCGAACAGCAGCTCGCGGCCCCGCTCGGTCTTGGCGTTGATGGCGCAGAACCGCTTGCCCCGATTGAGGGCGTAGAACACCGAGTTGACCCCGTCCGGGTCGGGTGTCAGACCGCTCGAACGGACCACGTCGGGACCTTCCGGGCCCTCGACCTTGATCACGTCGGCCCCCAGCTCGGCCAGCAGCATCCCGGCCATCGGACCCGAATAGATCGAGGTGATCTCCACCACCTTGATGCCGCTCAGCGGATGGTTCTCGCTGGGGAGACGGGTCTCGTCGTCTGCGGTCTCGGGCGTCATCGGCCGATGATAGTCGTCACGACGATGCCCGGGGTCAGCTGGCTCGGAGCCCGTTCGATTCCCGCTGGGCGAGGAACAGGGCACAGAGGAGGACGGCATCGTCGTCGTTGTCGGCGCCGATCATGGTGTCGGCGAGCAGATCGGCGCAGTTGCGGGCGGCCGGTGGCGGATTCAACAACTGTTGCGCAACCTGTTCGAGCCGTTCCAGGCCCACGGCGATCGACTCTCCCCGTCGTTCGATGAGCCCGTCCGAGTACAGGATGAGGTTCGAATCCGGGGGCATGACCGCCTCCGCTTCGGTGCGTCGATACGTGCTGAAGCCGAAGAGCGGCGGCCCGGTTGCCTCATTGAGCCATCGGGTGGTGCCGTCGCTCAGCACGATGAGCCCCGGTGGGTGTCCGGCGGATGAATACCGCAAGGTCCCGTCGGTCGGATCGAGGACCGCTACGAACACGGTGGCGAAGTCGGGGCCGGCGTAGTTGGCGCTGAAGCGGGCGAGCTCCGTGAGCAGTTCAGCCGTCGATCCGGCTTTGGGGGCGAGCGCCGCGAGGCCGTTGCTGAGGCGCCCCATGAAGGTGGCAGCGTCGATGCCGCGCCCGACGACGTCGCCGACGACGAACGTGATCAGTCCGTTCGGGAGCTGGAAGGCGTCATACCAGTCTCCCCCGACCCGGAGCTGATCGCCCCCGGCCCGGTAGGTGGTGTGCAGCACGATCTGAGGGTGGTCCAGCAGCCGGATGGGGAGCAGCGCGTCCTGGAGGCGGTTGGCGATGGAGTGCTCGGCCTCCATGACCTGGGCGTTGCCGAGCAGTACCCCGGCCCGAGCCCCGATCTCGGCGATGAAGTCCAGGTCGTCGGGGGTGTACGGGCGGCGGTCGGGTTCGCTGAGGCCCACCAGCAGCGCGCCGGCGGTGTGGCCCATGGGCAGGGGTACGGCGATGTGGCTCGTCGGTGCCAGCCGGGCGAAGATGGCTGCGGTCTCGGGATTGGTGATGAACTCCGAGCGGATCTCAGCGGTGATGACGGAGATGAGTTGCCGCTCGCCGGCGGCGGCCCGGGCCACCGAGCAGGCCTCGTCCTCGGCCAGCCGGTGGCGCTCCCGCAGCTCTCGTAACACGGCCACGAGATCGGGATGTCGGTGGGCCACCGCCACGATCGGGTGGTCGGTACCGGGCAACTCAACCGAGGCGAAGTCGGCGACCCGCGGTACGAGGAGCCGGACCAGGCGTTCGGCCCGCTCGACGGTGCCCTCGATCTCGCTCAACTGGCCGGTGACGGACGACAGGATCTCCGCTCGCGCCCGGCTCCGGCGTTCCCGTTCGTGGGCGGCGTGCTCTATCTCCCGCAGCTTCGCTCGCTCCAGAGCCAACCCCGCTTGGCGCCCGAGGAGGGACATGAAGATCTCCTCGTCAGCATCGAGGGTGCGGTCGAAACCCAGACAGATGACGCCGGTCACCGCCCCGTCCCCCATGAGGGGAAGGCAGACCCAGGCTTGGATGGCACCGCCGAACCCTCGCCAGCGATCGCCCACCCGGCGCCGCATCTCGTCACGGTCGTGCAGCACGACGATGCTGGCGGTCTTCACCGCCTCGATCACCGGCAGGTCCGACCCGAGATCGAACGACTCCCACGCGTCGGCGAACGACTGACGGAGGCCGTACTGGTGCTTGTAGCGCAGCAACCCTTGTTCGTGGTCGACGTCGAACAAGGCGGTGGACACGCTCCCCGCCGCCCGCCCCACCTCGTGCAGCACCGTCAGCCAGGTCGACTCGGCGTCGGGCGCATCGGCCAGGGCCGCTGTCAGCTCATACACCGACCGGGTGCGGCGCTCGGCCTGTTCCCACCGGGCGTGTTCCAAGCGTTCCCGCTCGAACAACCGGGCCCGGCTGATCGCCTCGGTCACCCGGTCGCACAGCAGGGCCAGGAATGCCCGCTGCTCATCGTCGAACGGTTGCGGTTCGGGAAACGCCAGGGCGAGTACGCCGACGACCTGTTCGGCCTCGACGAGCGGGAGCGTCGCCCAGGCCGCGGTTCCCTGCCGGGCCCGCTCCGCATCCAGATGGGGCCAGGCGGCGGCGATCGCCTGGGCGGTGGGGAGCAGATCCGGCTCTCGTGTCCGTGCCACCCGGGCGACCGGCAGATCGCCGGAGCCGACCGGTATGGACCGCCACGGATCGATCAGCTCGTCCGCTCCCGACCCTTCGATCATCAGCAGGCGCTCACCGTCGGGACTGAGCAGGTACAGGCCGCCGACATGGGCGCCGAGCGCCGGCACGCAGCTGTGGCCCACCACTTCGGCCACCTCGGCCACGCTGGCCACCCGCGACAGCTCGCCGGTCAGGTCGGCCAGCAGCTGGCGGCTGCGGGCCAGCGCCGAGGCTGCCGAGGCCCGGTCCTGCTCGAACGCCTGCACCGTGGCCAGCGACTCGGCCAGCCTCTCCTCGGCCACCACCATTGCCGTCACCTCGGTCACGACCATCATGTTCGAGCCCTCGGCCACCCGGACGACGGACAACGAGAACCAACGGTCCTGCGGCCCGGTGGTCGACCTGATCCGATGATCCTCGACGAGGCGCCCGATCGGCGCGCCGACCGCCAGGCCCTCCAGCTCGGGCCACAGATGGGCGAAGGCGGCGTAGACGTTCTGGTAGTCGAGCATCCCGAATGCGGGGGTCAGGAGGTTCACGGCCTCCGGATTGACGTGCTCGATGGCGCCGTCGTCGCGGTAGGACAACAGGCCGATCGGGCAAACGTACAAGAACTTCAGCAGCGACTGTGTCTGATCGTCGGGTAGCGGCGGGAGGTCAGCCATCGCGGTTCACGACGGCCAGGTACTGCCGGCCTGAATCGGCTCGGGCCAGCAACCGCAACCGAACCGGTGTCGGCTCCATCCGCAGGGTGAACACGAAATCCAGGTAATCGTCGAGATCGGGCTCGTCGATATAGCGCTGGGCGATCAGATAGTTGTTGGTACACGGCCCGACCGACGTAAAGAAGTTCTGGCCAAGAACCTTGGCTGCGCTTATACCGGCCCGACGTGACTCGTACCTGTTGTAGGCGAGTACGTCACCGTCTCGGTTCATCACGATCAAGCCGAACGGTAACAGATCGAGCTCATCAGATGACATAGACTCCAGCCGCGAAAGCAGGTCAGTAGAGTCAAATGCCAGTTCCATGAGGGTCCCCTCCAACGCATCCACGCCTACAACCGAACAACGTCGAAACACGACACAGGTCGACTCGGGACGACGGTACGTCACCGCCAGGTACTGTCGACTATTGACTCTACAACAGACGACAAGCGAAAAGCATCTTAGCGGGGGTTATGTAGATGAATCAAATTAAAAGCAGATGTCTGCTTTTGGCCGCAGCCATCATGGGGGCTCCCGGCTGAAGGGGTCAATCGGCAGGGTGCGTGGGACCCTGTCGCCGGGTCTTCGCCTGCCGCGTTGGCGGGCGAGCGGAGCGAGCCTTGCTATGGCGAGACCTTCGCTGCGAGGTGGCTGGGGTCTTGACTGCGAGCCATTGGCCGTATTCGGACGTGGTTCCAAGCGAAGTCAAGAAGATGTATTCGGGAATTCTCGGTGGGGCTATCGTCTCGGCTGGAGCTTCGCCGAACGGTGGTCAATTGGTCGATGGTTGCAGGGGCCGCGTGTGACGTCAACGGCAGAAAATCGCAACACCGGCGTCCGATGCCAGCACGCCGCGGACGGTGCTCGGCGTGAGTGGACGCACCGGTGACCGAGCACGGCGATCGCAACGGGGCGCCGGGCGTCCAGGCCCGGCCCTCGTCAGGTCTCTGAGCGTTCGGCGGCTTCCTCGACGAGCTCGTCGCTCATTCCCGCCGGGGTGGACACCGAATCCGGCATCGAGGCCGACCGGCGTTTGCGAGCGACGAACGCCAGGCACGCCGCCACTGCCAGCAGGGCCAGCAGCAGGAACGGTGCCCGCCGGCGGCCGGACCGATCGTGACGATCGACGAGCGCCGAGGCGGCCCCGGCCGATCGGTCGACCACGGAGGAGACGATGTCTTCGGCCGACGACACCAGGTCGTCGACCTGGTCGGTCAGAGCGGACATGCCGGAACTGAGATGGAGATCCATTACCGCCGGTACTAACACGATCGGAGCGTTGGCAAACCATATTCTCGGCCGAGATCTCCGCAGGCGATCTCCAGGGCGGGGGCCGCCGACGGGTCATCGGTCTGCTCCATCGCCGTCTTCGCCGTCTTCGCCGTCTCCGGCGTCTCCGCCGGCCGCCGACTCCTCGGCCGTGGTCGTCACCTCCTCGATGAGCTCCCAGCCCACCCACAGGGGCACGAGTTGGCTGGCGGCGAAGTTGAGCCCAGCGACGAGGATGATGATCCGCAGGAGGTTCTCGTCCCGGGTGAGGTCGCTCCGGGAATCCTCAGCCACCTGCCGGGCGTCACGGACATTGGCCTGGTAATCGCCGAGCAGCGCCTGACTGCCGTCCAGCCCGTCGTTCACCGCCCGCACCGAGTCGGCCAGCGTGGCCACGTCGGTCTGCAGCGTGGTGATCGAGCCCTGGAACTGCGCCAGGCTGTCGGATGTGGTGGCGAACTGGTCGGGCAGCGGTTCCAGGTTGTCGGCGAGCTGCCCGAACGTCACTTCGAGACCTGAGTCGGGGTCGTAATCGGGGGCCAGCGGCAGACCGGCGACGGTGGCCAGCAGCCCGTCGATCTGCCCGCCCAGGGTCTCCAGCTGGCGGAGAGTGGTCACGGCGTCGCCCAGGGCCGGCCCAGCCGATCCGGTCAGGTCGCTGGCGTCGCCGGCGACGGTGGAACCGGCCACGAAGCTGGCGTCCAGCGAGTCCAGGTTCGTCTCCACCGCCGTCAGCGACGCCGTGGTGGAACCCATCACCTCGTCGGCCAGGCTCAGTGTGTTCTCCAACGAGTCGAGGCTCTCGATGGTGACGTCGAGGGAGTCGTGGGTGGCGTCGTTCACGTCGCTGACGACCAACCATCCCACCACCGTCCCGGCGACGGCGGTGAGGAGGCCGACGGCGGCCACGGCAACCATGACCTGCCCCGCCCGACGCCGCAGCCGGGCGGTCCGAAGGAGCCGCCGCCGCCGAGCGGCCAGCCGTCTGCTCGCCGCCGAGGTCGTGCGGGGCCGCCGCCGGTCCGACGACCCGACGCTGCCCCCGCCGCCCTCCCGACGCTTTGTCCGCTGAAGCCTTCCGCTGGGTTCTCTCACAGGTGGTCCATCCTCATGCGAGCCTCAGCCGCCGCGACAGCAGCCACCACGACGCGGCGGCGAAGGCCACCGATGTCAACGCCAGACCCAACAGATCGGTGGGGACCGGCGATGTGCCGCGCAGCAGGACATCCCGGAGAAGCCGGGTGCCGTAGGTGACCGGCAGGACGAGCGACACCGCCCGGATCGGGTAGCGCACAGCGTCGAGGTCGAGCAGGAATCCGCCGAAGAACAGCCCGGCCAGCAGCACCAGCATGGCGTACTGGACGGCTTGGGTGTCGGTGCGGGCCACCAGGGACAGCACCATGCCCGCCATCACCGACGAGGTGACGAGCCCGACCACGCCCACCGCCACCCACCACAGGCTTCCCCGGAACGGCAGATCGATCCCGGCGGCCACGGACCCCAACAGGGCTGCGGCCAGGGCGCCGCTCACGAGCAGGTGGGAGAGGTACTTGCCGATCAGGATCCGACCGGCTCCGATCGGCCCCACCTGGTAGAGCTCGAACAGCCCGAGGTTGCGCTCCCGCACGAGGCTCATGGCGGAGAACGTGAGGGCCATGTGCTGCAGGAGCAGAGCGATAGCGGCCGGAGCGAAATAGTCGTTGGTGCTGATCGGGTCCCGGAGCAGGTTGACGGTCTCGCTCCGAAACGGGCGCACCAGCACGGCGGGCTCGATCGTGGAGGCCACGTCGCGGGCCTCGATGATCGCCTCGGTGGTGGAGTCGTCCGCCTGCCCGTCCAGCTCGTCGACCACCTCGGGCGTCGCCGCCGCTTCCGGCGCCGCCCGGAGCTGCTCCTGGAGGTCGGCCACGATCGTCTCCAGCACGACCGCGTTCAGCTCCTGCACCGCCACCTGGGACGAGACCTGGACCGCGGTCTGCTGGATGGGATCGAGCTTGTTGTGGACGACGGTGATGACGGCGTGGTCGCCTTCGTCGATGACAGTGGTCCTGGGGTCCTCGGGAAAGACCACGACGAGGTCGAGATCGCCGTCGGCCAGCTGCCTCTCCGCTGCCACCCGGTCTGAGGTGTAGCCCTCCATGGTCAGGTAGGCACCCAGATCGCCCGCTATCCGGTCGATCGACTGCTCGTACGCACTGTCGGGCGGGCCCACGAACATCGTTCGCAACACCGTCGACTGCTGGTCGTAGCCCAGAGCGAAGAGCAGCAGGAGAACGAAGGGCCCGATGACCAGCACGAGAAGGAGCCGCGGCTGGCGCAGCACCACCATCATGTCCTTCTTCACGAACGCAACGACCTGGACCAGCGGTCGGAGCGGGCCGGCCACGATGCGCTGCCGGCTCATGTGGTACCCACCCCTACAAGGGCGATGAACACCTCGTCGTAGTCGACCGACACCTCCTCGGAGGCGGTCACCTCCTCTCCGCTGTGGCGAAGGCAGTCGAGCACCAGAGGCAAGGTCGAAGCGGCGTCGGTGACGGTCAGGCGAACCGTCTGGGGATCCTGGAAGCGGGCGTCACGGACCGGCTCGAGGGCCATGAGGGCCTGGAGCGTCGCCGGCTGCGCGGGACGGGCGGTGGACACGTCGAGCAGATCGCCGCCCACGGCTCGGCGGCGAAGCTCGTCCGGCGTGCCCACCGCCGCGATCCGACCCTGGTTGAGGAGCACGACGTGATCGCAGTCCGCCGCCTCGCCCACGTACTGGGTGGCGACCACGAGTGTGTGACCCCGGTCCCGCAGTTCCCGGAACTGGTCCCAGAAGCGGCGCCGGAGCACGGGGTCGATGCCGGCGGTCGGCTCGTCGAGCATCAGGACGGGAGGGTTGTGGGCCAGCGTGGCGGCCAGGGCCAGACGACGTTTCATGCCTCCCGACGCTTCGTTGACGAGCTTGCTCTCCTCGCCCCGCAGATCGACGAAGTCGAGCAGGGCCCGCAGCTCCGCCCGGCGGCGGAACCGCACCCCGTTGAGCGCCGCCAGGAAGTTGAGGTTCTCCCACAGCGAGAGCTCCTCGAACAGCATCGGCTCCTGCGGGAGGTAGCCGGCGACCACCCGCTCCGCGGTCGACATCTCGTGAGCGATCCGCCCGAGAAGGCGCACGTCGCCCTCGTCGGGCCGGTATGCCCCCATCGCCAGGCGGATCGTGGTGGTCTTCCCACATCCGGAGGGGCCGATCAGCCCGGTGATGGAGCCGGGAGGAAGGCACAGCTCGAGGTCCCGCACCACCCAGGTGTCGCCGAAGCGCTTGCCGACGCCGGCGAAGCTGAGGGCGGGTGGTGTGGCGAGGCCAGGAGGAGGTTCGCGCTCGTCCCGGTGGCGATCCAGCGACGGCAGACGGCGCCGTCGCCGGGTCCCCGGGCCGACCCGCTCACCGGGTCGCTCCCCGGCGGCGGTCACGGAATGAGCACCTTGTCGATCACGTGGACGACGCCGTCGCCGGCCTCGATGTCGGCCGTGACCACGTTGGCGCCTCCGACGGTCAGCGTGTCACCGCTGCCGGCGACGGCCAAGGCGTTGCCGCTGTCGGCGGTGACCGACGAACGCTCAGCCAGATCACTGGCCTCGATCCGCTCCTTGACCACATGGTTCCGGAGCACCGCCTCGACCTGGGAGGGATCGGTGGCCAGGTCGGCCGCCGTGTCGGGGGCCACCCCGAGGAACGCCCCGTCGTCCGGGGCGAACAAGGTGAACTCCCCGTCGCCGACGATCTGCGTCACATCCACCTGCTCGATGAGGGTGGCCAGGTTCGTGAGCCCGTTGTCCCGTAGCGCAGCGGCCAGATCGTCGGTCGCCGCCTGGGCGTCACTGGCGTCGAGGTCCTGAGCGGCGTCGGCCACCGACTCCGCTGTCTGCGCAACCGAGTCGGCGGTTCGGGACGCGTCGGACGCCAACGAGTCCACGGTCTCACTGTCCACGGTCACCGATACGCCGGTGCCCGACGTGTCGGCGTCGATCGCATCCGACGAACAGGCAGCAAGTAGCGCCAGCGCCGCCGCCCCCAAGGCGGGGCGCAGCGCCAAGGATCGAGGCGGGCGGACGACGCTGCTACCGGCCCGACGATGTGCCGGTCGATGTGCGGGTCGATGTGAAGGTGAGTCGGTCATGTCTCCCCCAGTTCTCATGGCGGCAGCTCAGGGATCCGAGCCGGCGGAGCGCTACCCGGGCCCGGACCTGGGCAAACGACGATCAGCGGTGGGTCGCCGGGCAGGGGAGTGCGCAACCGGGGGCCGCCTCGCCCCCGACGGCCGGCGCGCACCGTTTCCCCGGGGGGGAGGAGGGGTGGACGGGCACCTCGAGGGCACAACGCGAAACCGGCGGGCCGTTCACCCCATTCGGGGAGAGCGGCACCGCCGGCGTCGAGCCTGTGGCGCTTCGTTTGCTCAGCGCAGAGCGCTACAGCGGTCGAACGTTCTTGGCCTCATCACCCTTGCGGCCAGGAGCCACGTCGAACTCGACGGTCTGACCCTCCTCCAGCGTCTTGTAGCCGTCGCTGGCGATGTTGGAGTAGTGGACGAAGATGTCGTCGCCCTGGTCCCGGGAGATGAACCCGAAGCCCTTCTCGCTGTTGAAAAACTTGACAGTGCCTTGCATGCGCACGCTCTTTCCACGAAGACGCGCCACTCGGCGAGTCCCCCTCAACCTACGGCGAGCTGAGCGGTATTCCTCCGCCCGGTTCGAGAGGCGGCGTACGCCGGGGGTACCCTCCGCTGAGGCGACAGCCCGGCTCGGGGCCCGGTTGGACCCCCCTGAGCCTCCGGAATCCGCTCGTTCTCAGCCAATCGCACCGGTCATGGGGCGGTCCGTACCAGCCGGCCACGTCAGGAATCTTCCGCTGTGCCTCTCGAAGACATGCCACCCGAATGGATCCGTCGACACGGGCTCGTGGTCGGCGACCACTACGTCACCGTGGATTCCGATCTGATGCTCCGCTATCTCGGTCACGCGCAGGTGAGAGACTCCTTCGGCTTCCGCTACGTGATGGTCTTCCGCGATCTGCGGGCCCATCTGCCGCTCCTCACGCTGAACGAGACCGATGCCGGCGAGTGTGCCGGGTTCGTCTCCCTGGCCGATCATCTGGTCGAGGAGCTCGACGTCACCGACGAGTGACGGTGAGCGGCGACGGCGCCAGGTCCCGAGAGCGATGCCCCAGGTTCGAGAGGTCGGCTGCGCGGGTAGCCGTTGAACCGGAGGGTGCCGTCGATGAGCGAACGGGATGACGTCATCGCCGGGCGCTACCGGCTACTGGACCGGGTCGGCAGCGGAGGCATGGGCGCTGTGTGGCGGGCGCGCGACGAGCTGCTGGAGCGCGACGTCGCCGTCAAGCAGCTCCATCTCGAGCCCGACGGCGAGACGAGGGAGAAGTCCGAGGTCCGGCACCAGCGGGCCATGCGGGAGGCGAGGATCGCGGCCCGGCTCCACCATCAGCACGCCGTTCCCGTGTTCGATGCCGTGGCCCACCAGGGTCGGCCCTACCTGGTCATGCAGTACTTCCCGTCGCAGACCCTGCAGGAGATCGTCACCGACCACCGCACCCTGGCGCCGGACGTGGTGGCCCGGATCGGGGTCGAGGTGGCCTCGGCCCTGGCCGCTGCGCACCGCGCCGGCGTCGTCCATCGCGACGTCAAGCCCGGCAACGTGCTCGTGTCGGCCGACGGGATGTCGAAGATCACCGACTTCGGCATCGCCCACGCCGTGGGAGACGCCACGCTGACCTCCAAGGGTGTGATCACCGGCACGCCGGCCTACCTGGCTCCCGAGGTGGCCCGGGGTGAGCGGTCGGGCGAGGCGTCGGACGTCTTCTCGCTCGGAGCCACGTTGTACCGGGCCCTCGAAGGCCACCCGCCCGTTCCCCACCAGGAGAACCCGCTGGCGCTCCTCCACATGGCGGCGTCGGGCACCATCGTCCCGCCCGAGCGGTCGGGCGACCTGACCCCGCTCCTGCTCCGCATGCTGGCCCTGGACCCGGCGGATCGGCCATCGATGGACGAGGTGGCCTGCGTCCTGGGCGACCGGGTCGGGGCGACCGCCGCCGGACCCGTCGCCCTGTGGCCCGCTGGACATGGTGCCCCGCCGGCGCCGGCGTCGGCGTCGGCTCCGGCGGCCGATGGGGCCGAGGACCGGGACGCCGTGACCACCCTCACCCTCGCCCGCACGGCCGCCCAGGCCGGGGTGGCGCCGGCAGGGGGCGTACCGGCCGATCCGCCGGCGGCAGCCGGACCCTCCGCCTCGCCGCTCCCGGCCCCGGAGGCCCCGCCGGACGATGGTGATGGCGGACGACGACGGGTCCTGGCCGCCGTCGTCGTGCTCGTGCTCGCCGTTGTGCTGGCGGCCACGGTCCTGGCCGTCCAGCAGCAGGCCCGGCGGGGCGAGGCCGGCGCCGACGATGACGACGCCACGGCGTTGAACAGCGAAGTCGGTCCCGCCAGCGGGCCGGGCACGACGAGCGCCGCAACCACGGGGACCCCTTCCACCACGGCTGACCCGACCCCGGCCACCGTTCAGCCGGCGCCTTCGTCGCCGGGGTCGGATCCGGCGTCGACAACCGGCACCGAGTCCTCCGACGCGCCGCCGTCCACGACCCCGGCCCGGCCCGACGCCACGTCCGCTCCCACGGCTTCCACCGCCGCCCCGACGACGGCCGGGGCCAACGCCACCGCCCCGGCGGCCCAGGCCGAGGATGCCATAAGGCGCTACTACAGCCTGCTGCCTGGAGATCGCGACGCAGGCTGGGCCCTGCTGACGGAGCGCTACCGGCGCACCACGGCCCGGAGCCGATCCACCTACGAGGCGTTCTGGACCTCGATCGACGCCGTGAGCGTGTCGAACCCGCAGGCGTCGGGGTCCGGGTCGGTGACCGCCACCCTCACCTACGAGTTCGCCGACGGCCGGACGTTCGTCGAGCGGACCTCGTACGAGCTGCTGCGCCAGGACGGCGTGCTCAAGATCGACCGGTCGACCGTGCTCAGCAGCTCGCAACGGTAGGCCGATCAGCATCGGGTGGCCTCCCCCTGGGTACTGGCACCGGCATGTCCCCGACGAACATCGATCACGACCTCGTGCAGGCCGCTCAGGAGGCCCGTTCTCTGGCCTATGTGCCCTACTCCCGGTTCGCCATGGGTGCGGCCGTCCGACTCGACGACGACTCCATCGTGCTCGGCGCGCTGGTCGAGAACGTGTCGCTCGGTCTGGCCATGTGCGGGGAGCGGGTGGCGTTGTTCGCCTCGGTGTGCGCCGGCGGCGACTCGCGGCCGGTCGGCCTCGCCCTCGTCGCCCCCCGGACCGATGGCGAGCTGACCTATCCCTGCGGTGCGTGCCTCCAGGTGGCGCTGGAGTTGGGCGGCCCCGATCTCGCCGTGGTCATCGCCGACCCTGACCGGGAGGAGATCGTGGCCTCCACGGTGGGCGGGCTCCTGCCCAACGGACCGCGCAAGGACTCACGACCAGGCTGACGGCTCGTCGGGCCTGCCGTCGAGCGCGCCGCGGAGCCCGCCGGTGGGTCAGCGGCGGATCTGGAGGGTCACCTGCGTGCCCCGGCCCGGCTCGGCCTGGACGGTCAGCCGACCGGGAAGGAGCGGAACCCATTGCCGAAGCCGGGTGAGCCCGCCCCGATGGCCGCCGGCGGCCAACGCCGGCTCGTCGGGGTCGAAGCCCATGCCGTCGTCGGACACGATCAGGCGGATCTGATCCTCGGCGGTCGCTTCGAGGGTGAGGGTGTGGTGGTCTGCTCCGGCGTGCTTGATGGCGTTGAACAGCAACTCCCGGGCCGCCTCGTACACGAAGATCCGCTTGTCTTGTGCCGAGGGATCTGCACCGAGATCGATGCTGGCCTCCACGTCGACGTCGTGCTGGATCCGGATCTGTCGGACCAGGTGCTGCAACGCCACCGGGAGACCGTGATCATGGAGCTCGGGTGGGAACAGCTCGCTGCTGAGGGTGCGGGCGGCGTCGATCGCCTCGGTGATCGTCGACCGGGTCTGGGTTAGCAGGCGAACGGCCGTGCCGTCGAGGCCGGTGCCAGCGGCGAGCCGGTCGAGGGTCACGGCCGCGCTGTAGAGGAGCTGTTGCAGATGGTCGTGGAGCGTCTGGGCGATCTGCTCCCGGACCTGTTGCTCGGCCATCACCAGCTGGGAGCCGAGCTCGCGCAGTTGGCGGTTGCGGATCTCGAGCTCCGTGGTCTCGAGGCTGATGGCCGAGATCCAGCTGACCGACCCGGCCTCGTCCCGCTTGGCGTGGATGACGCACCGGTACCACCGGCGGTCCCCGTCCGGCTCGTCCACGTGGTAGTCGATCGACCAACCGTCGGAGGTGCCGGCGATGATTGCGGCCCGCATGGCGCACACCTGCTCCGCCACCCCCGGCGGTGCCTTGTCGAGCAGGGCCCCCAACGGGATCGTCGATCCCGGCTCCAGGCCGAGGCCGGCCGGTACCGGTCCGTCCAGGGTGACGACGCCGGTGACCGGGTCACAGGTCCACGAGCTGGCACCGGCGGCCTCCAGCACCAGACGGAGCCGCTGGGCGGTCTCCTGGGCCGCCAGCTCCGCCGCCTTGCGGCTGGTGATGTCGAGATCGATCCCGATCAGCCGGGCTATCGAGCCGTCCGGGTTGCGCTCGGCCCGTCCGAGGCCGTGGTGCCAGGCGATCGTCCCGTCGGGCCGGATCGACCGGAACTCCTGATCCCACCGATCGTGGCCCGGCGTGTGGGCCATCGACTGGAGTGCGGCCACCACCTGCGGGCGGTCGTCGGGATGGAGGGCGTCGAGCCACCGGTGATGACCGGGGGGCAGCGAGAGGTCGTGACCGTACAGCCGCATCACGGTCTCGTCCCACGTGGTCACGTTGCCCTCGGGCTCGTAGGACCACACGCCGGCGGCCGAGGCCTCCAGGGCCAGCCGCAGCCGCGCCTCGCTGGCCTGGAGAGCGTCCTCCGCCGCCTTGCGGGGCCCGATGTCCTCCACGACCGAGACCGTGCGGACGACCCGTCCCGACGCGTCGCGCACCGGATGGACGTTCACCCGGACCCAGACGGTCGAGCCGTCGGGTCGGACCAGCCGCTTCTCGACCGAATAGAACGGGACCTCGCCCCTCACGAGGCGGCCGATCAGGTCGACGTCGGTCCGCCGATCGTCGGGATGGGTCACGGCGCCGACCGTCAGGCGGCGCAGGTCGGCGTCGGACCGGCCGACGATGGCGGTGTACATCTCGTTCACCCGGAGGAACCGCCAGGTCGAGACATCGACCAGCGTGACGCCCACGCCGGCGTTGTGGAACAGGGCCTGGAAGTCGTCCTCGGCCGGAGCCGGTAGCTGGTCCGGCGTCATCGGGGCAGCTCGATGAGACCGGCCGCCACGGCCTGCAGCACGGCTTCCAGCCGGCTGTGGGCGTCCAGCTTCGCCATGGCCCGCCGGAGGTAATTGCGAACGGTGTGGATGCTGAGGTGCAGCGCCTCGGCGATCTCGGCCGGCGACGCCCCGTCGGCGCAACGTTGCAGGACCTCCAGCTCGCGTGCGGTCAGGGCCGGGCCTGTCGCCGGGGCGGGCCCGTGGCGGAGCCCCACCAGCCGAGCGAGCACGTCGGGGGTGAAGTACGACTCTCCCTCGGCCGCGGCGCGTACGGCGGCCACGAGCTCGGCCGCCGAACCATTCTTGGTGACGAACCCGGTGGCGCCGGCGTCGAGGGCGTCGATCAGCACGGCATCGTGGCCCTGGGCGGTCAGGAACACCACCCGGGCCGAGGGGAGGGCGGCCCGGAGCTCCCGGGTGAGCGTCACGCCGTCGCCGTCCGGGAGGTGGTAGTCCATCAACACCACGTCCGGTGCGGCGGCAACGGCCGTCGACACGGCACCGGCGGCCCGGGCCACGCGGCCGACCGACCTGATGTCAGGCTGGTCATCGAGCAGCCCCACGAGCGCTTGTGCCACGACCTCGTGGTCTTCGATGAGCAGCACCCGCACCGGCAGCGGTTCGGTGCCCACCGGACGATCCTAACCGACGTCAGAATCCTCCAGTGGTCCCACGAGAGGGTGCTGTTGCGCCTTTCCCGTGTGGCGCAAGTGCGTCACCGCGTCAGAGCGCCGCTTTCGCCCGAGGTCGGCGTGAACTCGTCCTTCCGGTGCCGGCGGGCCGTGTGGAAGGCTGGGCTTCCTGAAGCCCGTGGACTCAGCGATGGCAGATCGATGGATCGACAACTGGGACGCGTGCAGCCGCGAGGTGGAGTCGTGGTTCGACGATCCCCAACTGCTGGCTGAGCTGGGCCGACGGAGCGCGCTCGTGATGCTGGGAAGCCATCCCGACCTCGACCCCCAGGATGTGTCGGTGCCGCTGCTGCTCCGCCGGCTGCTCGCCTCCGACTGGCTCGGAGCGGCCCTGCCGTGCTGTGGCGAGCGGTGCGAACCGCGGGCGTGGGGTCCAGACCATTAAAAACAGGACTGTCGGGCCGATACAGAATCGAAGTACCTCGTTCTGATGGGTGATGACGATGAATTCAGACACCGAGATCCTGCACGACTTCCTGGTTGAGAGAAGCGATCTGTTCGACCGGATCGAGTCGCTGGCGCTGGCCGTTGACGCCGAACCGGCGAGCGACGCCGGCCTGACCTCGCTGGTCCAGGCGGTCCACGCGCTCACGAACCAGTTCGGCGTCCTCGGGTTCCGGCAGTTCGAAGTCCTCGGCCAGGAATTGGAGCGCTCGCTGGAAGCGGCGAGGAGCGCCGGGGGAGCGGTGCCTCCGAACTGTGTCACATCCGCCCTGTCGCTGGTCGGTCGGGCCCGCGCCTTCTTCGAGACGGTATGACCATGTCGGCCCACGAACCGCCGGCGCCGGCCGGCACCGCAGTGTCCCGCGGGCTGGAAGCCGCCGACGAGGCGTTCCACGTCGTCCGGTCGGGCACGTCGAGACTGGTTCAGCTCCTGGCCGACGAATTGGTGCCGCTGGCCCCCGACACGGTCGAAGAGATCGACAGGACCGTCCGGCGCATCAGGTCGGCCTTGCCGGCCCTGGCCCACTGGCAGGGCGATCAGCAGGTCCAGGGCGAGTGGTCGTTCGAACCGCCCTTCGCCCGGGTCGGCGTGCGGCTGGCCGAGCTGGACGATCTGGCCGACCTGGAGAACGTGGAGCGGCTGCGTCGCTCGTTCGACCTGCTCGCCCCGCGCTCGCTGGCGCTGCGCAAGGAGGCGGCCGAGCTGGTGGTCGAGGCCCTCCTTGACCGGATGCGCTGCTGAGCTCGCCCGCTGGTCCGTACCGGTCCGGGTCTACACTGCGGCCCCGGAGCCCCAGCCGGTCTCCGGGTCCGGGAGGTCGATGCGGCTCCGGCGCCAGGGCTCCGTCAGCACGACGGCGCCCTGCGGCGCTTCGCCCACCACCGGAGGATCAACGATGACCCGTCAGCCGCTCCGCCCCCTGGTCGCCACCGGCACCGCCCTGCTCGCCCTGGTTCTCGCCGGGTGCGGGAGCTCGGGCGACGACACCGGCGCCACCACGGCGGTCACCGCCGCCACGACCGCCACCGAGGCCGGCCCGGCCACCACGGCCGCCAGCACCGGCACCGCCGCCAGCGGGGACACCGCCGAATCGACCCCGGCCACCACCGCGGCCGAGACGACGGCCACCGTGATCGAGGCCACCGTGGCCGGGGGCGAGGTCACCGTGGCCCAGGACCGGTTCGACGTGGCCCAGGGGGCCGACGTGCTCATCCGGGTCACCACCGACACCGAGGAGCCGGTGCACCTGCACGGCTACGACATCGAGGTCGACGCCGCCCCGGGCCAGCCGGCCGAGATCGCCTTCACCGCCGACATCCCCGGGGTGTTCGAGGTGGAGCTCGAAGACTCCGGCACCCTGCTGTTCGAGATCGAGGTCAAGTAGCCGGATGATCTTCGCCCACGGCCTCGGCTCCCGGGGCCAGTTGCCGTTGCCGGTGTGGATGTTCACCTGGGCGGCTGCCATCGCTCTGGTCGTGTCGTTCGTCGCCCTGGGCGTGCTGTGGACGCGACCCCTGCTCGCCCGGCTGGCCGCCGGGCGGACCCTGGTGCCGCCCACCGGTGCCGTGGGCGTGCTGCGGGGGGTGGGCCGGGCCGCCGCCCTGGCGCTCTACCTCCTGTGTCTCGTGGCCGGTCTGGTCGGCGCCAACGTGACCAGCGACAACATCCTGCCGGTCACGATCTACGTGGTCGTCTGGGTGGGGGCGCTGCTCGTGAGCGGTCTGGTGGGCGACGTGTGGGGGGCGGTGAATCCGATCGCCACCGTGGCCCGTGGCGTCGAGGCCGTCGCCCGGCGCGCCGGACGCCAGCCGGGCGAGGCCCCGGCCTGGCTGGGGCAGTGGCCGGCGGCGCTGGGGCTGCTGGTGTTCCTGTTCTACGAGCTGGGCCATCCCTCGGGCGCCGAGCCCCGCACCCTCGGCTACCTCCTCGCCGTCCATCTGGCGATCACCGTGGCGGCCGCCGCCGCCTGGGGCGCCGACTGGGTGGCCGAGCACGAACCGTTCTCGGCCCTGTTCGCCTGGGTGGGGGCCATGGGCCCGATCTTCCGCCGTCCCGAGGGCGGCCTGGGGCTCCGCCCGCCGGTGAGCGGCCTGGCCCGGATGCCGGTGGTCGCCGGCACGTCGGTGTCCCTGCTGGTGGTCCTCGGCGGCACCACCTACGACGGGTTCAGCGAGAGTGGGGTGGCCCGCCAGCTGCTGGGCCGGCCCGCCGGCTGGAGCGGAGCCGTCACCCATCTGGCCGGGCTCGTGGGCTCGATCCTCGTCATCGGCCTCCTCTATGCCGTCGGCATCTGGTGGACGTCCAGGGTGACGGGCATGGCGCCCGACCGGGCCGCCGCCGCCTTCGCTCCGTCGCTGGCCCCCATCGTGTTCGGCTACGCCGTGGCCCACTACTTCCAGCTCCTGGTGGACGAGTCCCAGAGCTTCGTGTTCCGCCTGTCGGACCCCTTCGGTCAGGGGTGGAATCTGTTCGGCGGCTCCGACGGGCTGATCAACTTCAACCTCGTCAGCGTCGACCTGATCGCCTGGCTCCAGGTGGCGGCCATCCTCGTGGGCCACATCGGCGCCGTGGTCGTGGCCCACGACCGCTCGATCGAGCTGTTCGACGTGGGGCACTCGCTGCGCAGCCAGTTCGCCATGCTCCTCGTGATGGTGGCCTACAGCACCCTGGGCCTCTGGCTCCTCCTCAACGCTTGACCGAACCCGGCCCGCCGGCCGGTTCTTGTTGCCGACGGCGGCGGCGGCTTACGATTCCGGCCACAGGCATCGATCGGGGGAACAGCGGTGAAGATCGGGATCACGGGGACCTTCGGCGGGTCACCCAAGCGCAACATGGGTTTCGTGAAGGAGTACGCCATCTGTGCCGAGGAGGTCGGTTTCGACTGCCTCTACGCCCCCGAGCACGTCGTGTTCTTCGCCAGCTACGACTCGAAGTATCCCTACACGCCCGACGGCAATCCGTCGTTCCCGCCCAACATCGGTCTCTACGATCCCCTGTTCGTCTGCGCCGTGGCCTCGATGGTCACCACCACCCTGCGCACCGCCACCAGCGTGATGATCCTGCCCGAGCGGCCGGCGCTGCTCACGGCGAAGGAGGTCATGACGCTCGACCACATCAGCGGCGGCCGCTTCGACCTCGGTATCGGGATCGGCTGGAGCTCCGAGGAGTTCGAAGCCCTCGGCATCCCGTGGGAGCGACGGGGCAAGCGGGCCGACGAGTACGTGGAGGCCATCCGGGCCGCCTGGACCAACGACGTCGCCGCCTACGACGGCGAGTTCGTGCGCTACGAGAACGCCGTGTTGCGCCCGGCCCCCGTCAACGGGACCGTGCCCATCATCGTGGGCGGCGACTCCACCGCCGCCATGCGACGGGCGGCCCGCTTGGGCGACGGCTGGTACGGATGGTGGGCCGGTGTGGAGCTGGAGCCTCACCTGGCCAAGCTGCGGGGCATCATGGCCGAGGAGGGCTGCCAGCAGGGCCCTGGGTGGAGCCTGCGGGTGGGACTGCCGATCGGCCGGGAGACGCCCGACGAGGTGGCGGCCAAGGCGGCCGAGGCCAAGGCGCTGGGGGTGGACGAGTTCGTGGTGGGGGCCGGCGTGCCGTCCCGCGACTTCGACAAGCACCTCAAGACCTGGGCCGACGCCACCGCCGCCGCCCGCTGAGGCGCTACCGCTCCGCCCCGGCGGGCGCCTCCACCCGATTGCGGCCGGCCTCCTTGGCCCGGTAGAGCAGCCCGTCGGCCCGGGCCAGGAGCCGGGTGAGCGTGTCGCCCGGCTGGAGCTCTGACACGCCGGCCGAGAACGTGCACCGGAACCGGTCGTTCCCGGTGCCGTGGTCCAACTGCTCCAGCTCGGCCAGCACCCGCCCGATCAGGGCCGCCGCCTCCGCCGCTCCCGTGCCGGGCAGGAGCATCACGAACTCCTCGCCGCCTGAACCTCCAGATCGTGCACCGTCTCCGGAGCGATACGGCGATGCCGAGGGCCCGGTCGTCGGCCCCGGTGGCCCGATCGCCCAGCACGGCGCGGCACGCGGCGGTGGCGGCATCACCGTCGACGAGGAACAGGACGAGCGCCCGGTCGATCGTGTCGGCCGGCATCGGCCTCTCGCTGCTGGTCACGGTTCGCCTGACGCTCCTGATTGGCGACGCTTCCGTGCGGGTATCGGCACGCGCTGGGGTCGACTGAACCGCAGCCGGGCCGTGGGGACGGTGAAACTGCCCAGTTAACCCTACCTTTACGTAAGGGTAGGGTTTGGCCTTCGGCGAGGAACACTGATCCGGAGGTCGGGGCTTGACCTTCAACTCTCTTCCCTATGCCGCCTTCCTGGCGGTGGTGACCGGGGTTGTCTGGCGCCTGCGCCACCGGGATCAGAACCGGTTCCTGCTGGCCGTGTCCTACCTCTTCTACGGCGCCTGGGACTGGCGGTTCCTGGCCCTGCTCGTCGGCTCCACCGTGATCGGCTACACGGCCGGCATCGCCCTGGAGGGCACCGACGATCCGGCCCGGCGCCGGGCCATCGTGATGAGCCGGGTGGCGCTGAACCTGGCCATCCTCGCCGTCTTCAAGTACGCCAACTTCTTCCTGGCCAGTGCCGTGGCCGGGCTGGAGGCGGTGGGCCTGTCGGGCACGGAGACGTCGCTGCGGATCATCCTCCCGATCGCCATCTCGTACTACACGTTCGAGGAGATCTCCTACACGGTGGACATCTACCGCCGTGACATCCGGGCCTGCCGTGATCCCGTGGCCTACGGGCTCTTCGTCGCCTTCTTCCCCAAGCTGGTGGCCGGTCCGATCCTGCGGCCCCGGGAACTGCTGCCCCAGATCGAGCGGCCCCGGGTGCGTCCCGACGGCGACCGGGTGCTGTCGGCCCTCGGTCTGCTGCTGTGGGGCCTGGTGAAGAAGGTGGTGATCGCCGACACCCTGGCCCAGTTGACGAACGAGATCTACGCCCGGCCGGGGTCCCAGAGCGGCCTGGGCCTGGCGTTGGGCACGTTGTGCTTCGCCGGGCAGATCTACGGCGACTTCTCCGGCTACACCGACATGGCCCGGGGCGCGGCCCGGCTGCTCGGCTTCGAGCTGCCGCTGAACTTCCGCCAGCCCTACCTGTCGAGCTCGCTCACCGCCTTCTGGCGGACCTGGCACATCTCGCTGTCGTCATGGCTGCGGGACTACCTCTACATCCCGCTGGGCGGCAACCGGCAGGGGCTCAACCGCACGATGGTGAACCTGCTGACCGTCATGGTTCTCGGCGGTCTGTGGCACGGGGCGGGCTGGACGTTCCTCATCTGGGGCGCCATCCACGGGGTGGCCCTGGGGGCCGAGCGGTTGAGCGGCCGGGCCGTCGACAACACCGAGACGGTGGCCCGGTGGCAGGACCTGCCCCGCATCCTCGTCACGTTCGCCGTGGTCTGCCTGGCCTGGGTCTTCTTCCGGGCCCCGACCGTGGGGGACGCATGGACGATCGTGGTCCGCATCGCCACCCTGGCCCCGGGCGACACGATGTGGACGGCGGCCGTGATGCTGGCGTTGCTGGGACCGGTGCTGGTGGTGACCGACGTGGTCCAGCGGCGCATCCAGGTCGATCCCGAGGAGCCCGTGGACAGCCGGCTGGGGCCCGCCCTGCTGCGCCGGCCCCGCCCGGTGCTCACCGGATGGTTGGTGGGGGTGGCGTTGACCGCCCTCGTGGTGACGAGTGGAGGTCAACCTGTCCCGTTCATCTACTTCCAGTTCTGAGGACACTGTCGGTTCCGAGGACACTGTCGATTCCGGGGACACTGTCGGTTCCGGGGACGCCCACACCGAGAGCGTGGCCCAACACTCCGTCGTCCGGCGACCGGGGTGGGGGCGCCGCTTCGCCCTGTCCGTGCTCGTCACGTTGCTGGTGGTCGAGGGCGCGGCCCGGGTGGTCGCCCCCTACCTGGAGCCTGTGGGGCGCTGGCCCCGGGCCGACTACACCGGTCACGAGAAGGGCCTGGCGGCCCGGGCCGGCGACCTCGACCTGCTGGTGCTGGGTTCGTCGGTGGTTGGGCGCGACATCTCACCCGACCGGCTGCGGGACATCGGCGGACCGGCCGTCGGCTACAACTACTGGCTCGCCGGCCCACCCATGCGCTCGATCGATCTGCTCGCCACCGATGTGGTCCTGCAGCGGGTGTCGCCGTCGGTGGTCCTGCTCGGCGTCACCATGCGGGAGTTCGTCGACGGTCCCAGCGCCCGCGCCCATCTGGAGGCGCTCCGCCAGTCGCCGGGGTTCCAAGCGGCGTCGGGCCGGTTGGGCTGGATAGACCGGCTCGACGATCGGCTGCAGCAGGTCAGCGTGCTGGCCCGCCACCGCACCGACTTCCGGGACCCGGTGGCGCTGGTCCACAACATCCAGGCCGAGCCGCTGGTCCCCGAACAGCTGGGAGCCGACGGCTACCTGCTCGATCGGGGCGACGACCACCTGGCCGACGAGCCGGCGGCCCACGTGGCCCAGGAACAGGCGGTGATGGCTGGCTACGAGGTCAACCCGGCCGACGTCGACGCCCTCCGCCACCTGCTGGAGGTGCTCAGGGACCGGGGCGTGGAGGTGCTCGTCGTGAACCTCCCGGTCACCGAGCGGTTCATCGCCATGGCCGACGACCGCCGGGCCGACTACGAGGCCTACCTCCGCCAGGTCCGGGCGGCGGCCGAGGAGGGCGGGGCCGCCTGGCTCGACACCATGGACCGTCCCTGGCCCGACCGGCTCTTCGCCGACGTCAACCACCTCAACAACCAGGGCGCAGCCCGCCTCCAGCCCTTGGTGCTCGACGCCCTGGAGCGACTTCCCGCCGCCGGCTGATCCCTCCTCCGATGGGCGGTGCGCTACCTCCGCGGTCAGCCCAGCAGGGGGAACACCTTGGTGGCGAGCTCCTCGGCGGCTCGGTAGCGGGAGGCGAAACCGGGGAGCACCATGACGTGATCGAGGCCGGCGTCCTCCAGGCTGTGGATCTGCTCGGCCAGCTCGCCCGGCGAGCCGACCAGGCACGTCATGCGGATCAGGTCGGGCGTGGCGAACTGGCGCTCGTCGGGATGCAGGTAGGTCCCGTGGCCGGCGTGGATGCGGAAGTGGCGCTGGGCCTCCGGGGTCTGCTCCACCAGGGCCACGTAGCGCTCCCACTGGTCCCTCAGGTGCACCGGCGGCTCCACCCCGAACTGGCGCTGCCGCTCGTAGGCGTAGTGCAGGGCCATCACCGCCATCGGGCCGCACTGGTCGATCACCCGGTCCGACTCGAGCGTCTCGCCCGGCTCCAGCACGCAGGTGGCCGTGAGCGTGGTGAGCTGGAACGTCGAGCGGTCGTACGGGCGGCCGGCCTCGGCCGCCCCCGCCGCCACGTTGGCCAGGCACCGCTCCACGGCCTTTCGGATCGGGGGCACCGACACCACCAGCCCGTCGCCGTAGGCCCCGGCCAACCGCTGGCCCTTCGGGCCGAACGCCGACACGTGGATCGGCACGGGGTCGGTCACGTTGACGAACCCCAGGTCGGCCATCTGGAACCCCACATCGGTCGTCTCGCCCCGGTAGCTGAACGGGGCCTCCTCACCCCGCAGCATCCGCCGGGTGGTGTCGAGGAACGCCTCGAAATCCGTGAGCCGGGCCGGCTTGCGCCCCATGAGCCGCCACGCCGTGAACCCGTTGCCCACCCCGAGGAACGTCCGCCCCGGGGCGAGCACGTTGATGGTGGCGATGCTGTGGGCCGTCACCGGGGCCAACCTCGTGTCCACCACCGACACCCCGGTCCCCAGCTTGATCCGCCGGGTCCGTTCCGCCGCCAACGCCAGGCAGGCGTAGGCATCGGACCACAGGAGCTGGGAGTCGGCGAACCAGGCCGAGTCGTAACCCAGGTTCTCGGCGTGGGTGACGAGGCCGATGTCGTCGATCTTGGAGTGCAGGCACAACCCGAACTGCATGGGTCCCTCTCTCTTCCCTGGTGCGCGTTTCACGGCCCCGGTCGGACCGGGCCCGAGCCTACGACCCCGGCCGGCCGGACCGCATCCCGGCCTCGTCCTGAGCCGTCCCGGGCGGGGCGGCGACCGCGCCGCCGCCCGACGCCGGGCCGCCACCGGGGGGAACGGGTCGGATGGCACCCCGGTCGGGAAGGAACCCGTGGGCGATGCCCCACAGCACGGCCTGGGTGCGATTGGTGACGCCGATCTTGCGGTACAGGTTGCGGGCGTGGGTCTTCACCGAGTTGGGCGAGAGGTACAGGTGCCGGGCGATGGCGGTGTTGTCGCAGCCCTGGGCGGCCAGCGCCAGCACCTCGCTCTCCCGCTCGGTCAGGCCCAGCTCCCGCCCCGGCCAGCTCCGCCCGCCGGCACCGTTGGAACGGTCGGCCGGCCGGTCGCCGCCGGGGTGGGGAGTGGTCACCACCTCGCCGTGGTGGATCCGCACGAGCTGGTCCACCAGCTGCGGCCCGGTGAGCGCCTTCGACAGGTAGCCGCTGGCTCCGGCATCGAGGGCCCGATGCACCGTCCAGGGCTCCACCCGCCACGAGTAGACGACGAGACGCCGGGCCGGCGACCGCTCCAGCGCGGCCAGCATGTCGCCCTCGTCACCCTCCTGGGGGGAGGCGAACGTGTCGAACAGGGCGATGTCGAGGGGGCGGGTGGGCGGTCGGTTGAGGTCGAGCTCCACCACCCGCACCCGATCGGCGTAGGGGGCCAGCATGGCCGCCACACCCCGCACCACCACCTCGTAGTCGTTGACGACGGCGATCTCCGCCGGTGACTGCGCCATCCGGCCCGGTCTACCCCGGCACCCGACGGCCAAACCGGCACGTCCGGCCCATGGGTTCAGGCCGCCGCCGCGCCGGGAGCCAGCTCGTCGGCCAGGCCGGTGATGTCGAGCACCCGCCGGACCTGATCGGTGAGGGCCACCAGGCGCAGCTCGTTCCCGGCTTCCCGAGCGGCCAGCAGGCCGTTCACCAGGGCGTTGAGGCCGGCGGAGCCGAAGAAGGTCACCGCTGCCACGTTCACCTCCACCCGCCGGACCCGGGCCACCAGCTCACACACCACGTCGCCGAGCTGATGGGCCTGCTCGGCGTCGATATCGCCCCGCAACTCGACGCAGGCCCGGCCACAGCCCTGGGCCACGACACGGAAGAAGTCAGGTTCGGTCACTTGCTGCTCGCCACTCCCCTCGGTGCGGGACAGTCCCGCACCACGCGTACCCTCGCCGACCGATTGTGAACGGTCGGCGAGGCCCCGTCTTCACCCCGGCGGGGGTATTGCCGGCCCGGCCCATCGGGCCGGGAAATGGACGGTTCTCGGCGGATGGCGGCTGTTCGGGCCTGCGACCGATTCCTAGACTGGCCGTGCCGGCCGGCCCGTCATCGGGGACCGACGCCGCTCGCCGGCGCTTCATCGTGTACGCCGGCCGACCCGTCGTGCAGCCAGGGGGAAACAGAGCGCGTGCTCATGATGCGCTCGCCACGCCCCGGTGTCCATGCCCATACCGACGCGACGTGAGCGGCCCGACCGCTCGCTGGCCCGACCCTGCCCAAGGAGACACCCGAGATGTCAGCCGCCGAGACCACCGCCGCCACCACGGCGACCACCACCACCGACCACGACGTGATCATCATCGGCGCCGGGGTCGCCGGGATCTACCAGCTGTACAAGCTCAGGGACACCGGCCTGTCGGTCCGGGTGCTCGAAGCCGGCTCGAACGTGGGCGGCACCTGGTACTGGAACCGCTACCCGCTGGCCCGCTTCGACTCCGAGAGCTACTCCTACGGCTACTTCTTCTCCCGCGAGGTGCTCGACGAGTGGGAGTGGTCCGAGCACTTCGCCGGCCAGCCCGAGACCGAGCGCTACCTCAACTTCGTGGTCGACAAGTTCGGCCTGCGGGACCACTTCCAGTTCAACGCCAGGGTCACCTCGGCCGTGTTCGACGAGAGCTGCGACCGCTGGCGGCTGACCACCGGTGACGGCGCCACCTGTACCGCCCGCTATGTCATCTCGGCCACCGGCCTGCTGTCGGCCCCGTACTTCCCCGACATCCCGGGGCGTGACACGTTCCAGGGTGAGGCTTACCACACCGGCTTGTGGCCCAAGGAGCCGGTGAGCTTCGCCGGCAAGAAGGTGGCCATGATCGGCACCGGAGCCAGCGCCGTGCAGCTGCTGCCGGGGATCGTGGACGAGGTCGGCTCGATCACGGTCTACCAGCGGACGCCGAACTGGTGCGCGCCGCTCAACAACGGGCTGATCACAGCGGAGGAACAGGAGGAGATCCGGGCCGGCTACGAAGAGCTGGAGCGGCTGTGCCGGTCCACCTTCGCCGGCTTCGCCCACGCCGACGGCACCAGGAGCACCTTCGAGGACTCCAAGGAGCAGCGCTGGGCCTTCTACGAGAGCCTGTGGACCAAGCGGGGCTTCGCCAAGCTGTTCAGCAACTACAACGACATCCTGGTGGACCCGAAGGCCAACGCCGAGTTCTGCGAATACCTGGCCCACAAGATCCGGGAGCGGGTGAGCGATCCGGCCACGGCCGAGAAGCTGATCCCCACCGACCACGGCTATGGGATGAAGCGGCCGCCGATGGAGACCGGCTACTACGAGGCCTACAACCGGCCCCACTGCACGCTGGTGGATCTGCACGAGACGCCGATCGAGCGGATCACCGAAACCGGGATCGTCACCTCGGCCGGCGAGGAGCGCTTCGACATGATCATCTGGGCCACCGGGTTCGACGCCGTGACCGGCGCCCTGACCCGGATGGGCGTGGTCGGACGGGGCGGGGAGCAGCTGGCCGACTTCTGGGCCGACGGGCCCCGCACCTACCTGGGGGTGTCGATCCCCCGGTTCCCCAACTTCGCCTTCGTGGGCGGGCCCCACTTCCCGTTCGCCAACGTGCCCCGGGGGGTCGATCCCCAGGTCGACTTCGTGACCGACCTGGTGGTCCACGCCGCCGGCCACGGCTACACGTTCGAGCCCGACGAGGCGGCGGAGGAGGCGTGGACCGAGCACGTGCTGGCCAGCTCGGCTCCGTTCCTGGTGGCCGACACGTCGTGGTTCCGGGGGGCCAACATCCCGGGCAAGGCCGACCGGTTCATGCTCTACACCGGTGGCCTTGTCACCTACACCAACCGGCTCAACGAGGTGACGGCCAACGGCTACGACGGCTTCACCCTGCACGACGCCGGCGCCACCGTCGCCCACCCGGCGTGAGCGCAGGCTGAGCCCTGCCGTCCCACCGCTGAACCCACCGGAACCGGGAGAGCCCGAGGGATGCGAGCGCCGGCCTCGAGCGGCGGCGCCCCTCAGGCTCCGCCGGCGGGACGGCCCGGGCCCCGGGCCAGGGTCTGGCGGGGAGAGCAGCCGTAGCGTCGCCGGTACTCGGCGGTGAAGCGGCCGTAGTGGGCGAACCCCCAACGCTGGGCCACGGCCGTGACCGTGATCGTGCCGGGCTCGGCCCGGGCCAGATCGCCGTGGGCCCGGTCCAGGCGGACCTGTCGGACGTGGGTCATGGGGGAGAGGCCGACGTGGCGGCGGAACCCGGCCTCCAGGGCCCGAACGCTGAGGTGGGCGGCCCGGGCCACGTCGGCCACGGTGGGGAACGCCATCGGCTGCTCGGCGATGGCGTCGACCGCCAGCCGGATGGCCCGGGGTCCCTCGAAGCCGGCCGGCCGGTGCAGCTCGTCGGACCAGCTGTGGCGCTGGCCCATGAGCAGCCCGTTCATGAGCAGCCGGCCTAGCTGATGGCGGGCCGCACCGTGGTTGCCCATCCCGGCCGGGTCGGCCAGCTCGGCCCCCACCAGTGCCAGTGACCGCTGGAGGCTGGCGCCGCGGCCGGTGTCGAGGGCGAGGTCGAACCGGATGGGGGCGCCTATGGGGTGGCCCAGCATCGCTTCCAGCTCCCGCTCCAGGGCGCGGCGGCCGAGGGTGACGGTGAGGACCCGGCAGTCGTCGCTCAGGTACTCGACCTCCACCTCGCCGCTGGCCGGGCACACCGAGATCCCCTGGCCATCGCCGATCGTCACCGCCGAACCGCCCACCGTGGCCCGCACCCGGCCCCGCACCGGAAGGCACACCGTGTAGGTGGGGTAGGGGACCGTGCGCAGCCAGGCGCTGGACAGGTCGAGCACGGCGATCTGCACGTCGGGCAGCTCCACGTGCTCCAGGCGCATGCCGAACGGCCCGGCGGTCGCAGGGAGGCGGATCGTGAGGTCGGCATAGGTATCGCTGAGCACGGCCGAGGCCACATCGAGATCACGGGTGGCACGGACCGTGCCCAGGTCGGTGAAGACGGGCGGCGCAACCACAGGTTCCCCCCTTGTGCTTGCTGTACCCAGTGTCGCGCGCCGGCAGGCCCGGCCCGAAGTCGAGCCCTGCCGTCCGACCCGTCGAACCAGCGCTCAGCGCGGCGTGGGCGCGTCACAATCCTGGTCGGCGACCCGGCGGGCCAGCTCGGCCCGCAGCTCCGGGCCGTGCTCGTCGAGGGTGGCGGGACGACGGTAGATGCCGGCCGGGGTGGCGGTGAACTTGATCGGGCAGTTGGGTTGCAGGGTGGGCCGGTGGTGGGGGTGCTCCACCGCCACCAGCATCTCCCGGGCCGCCACGTGGGGATCCTGCACCCAGTCCTTCGGGGCGTAGACCGGGCCCACCGGCACGTGGCCGCCCAGGATCTCCACGATCTCGGCGCTGGTGTGCCCGGCGGCCCAGGTGCCGATGGCGTCGTCCATCACGTCGCGGTTCTTCACCCGCTGGCGCATGTCCCGCACCCGCTCGTCTTGGGCCAGCTCGGGCCGGCCGATCAGCTGGCACAGCAGGCGGAACTGGGGCGCGGTGGGGGCGGCTATGGCACAGTGGCCGTCGGCCGTGGGGTAGATGTCGAACGGGGTGTTGCCGTCGACCGAGTTGCCCATGGGCCGCTGGTGACGGCCCGTGTAGCTCCACTGGGTGAGGCTCTCGGTCGACACCGAGATCATGGCGTCGACCATGGCCACGTCGAGGAACTGGCCCTGGCCGGTGCGCTGGGCGTGGAGGATGGCCGACACCACCCCGAGGGCCGCCATCAGCCCGGGCACGGTGTCGCCGATCGGGGGCCCGGCCCGCACGATGTTGTCCTCGTCGGTCCCGGTGCTCACCACGATCCCGCCCATGGCCTGGGCGATGGGGTCGAACGCCGGCCACTCCGTGTAGGGGCTGGCCCCGGTGCGGGGGTCACCGAACCCGCGTACGGCGGCGTACACCAGGCGGGGGTTGCGGGCCTGGCACACCTCCCACCCCACCCCGAGGCGGTCGAGCACGCCGGCCCGGTGGTTCTCCACCAGGGCGTCGGCCGTCTCCACCAGCTGGAGGAACGTCTCCCGGTCGGCGTCGTCGGTGAGATCGAGGGCGATCGAACGCTTGTTGCGGTTCCGGCTGGCGTAGCGGGACCCGTAGACCCGCTCCTGGTCGTCACGGGTGAACGGCCCGGCGAAGCGCACCAGCTCGCCCGTCGGCGGTTCCACCTTGATCACGTCGGCCCCCAGATCGGCCAGCAGCAGGCTGCCGTAGGGGCCGGCCAGCGCATGGGTGAGATCGAGGACCCGCAGCCCCACCAGGGGGCCGGTGGCGGCCGGCATCATGGGGGCGGCGTGGCGATGGGCCTCCAAATGGGGTTCCGGCAAATGGGGTTCCGGCAAATGGGGTTCCGGCAAATGGGGTTCCGGCAGGTGGGGCTCGGACGGGGTGGGGTCGGTCATCCCGCCACCTCCTTGGTCGTGGTGTATCGGGTCAGCACGGCCACGCCGGTGAACGCCACGGCCAGGCCCAACACCTGCAGCGGCCCGAGGGGCTCGCCCAGGAAGATGGCGGCGGCGATGGCGGCGCCGATGGGCTCGCACTGGAGCAGCACCCCGGCCGTCGACATGGGCACATGGGCCTGGGCCCAGGCCAGCAACCCGTGGCCCACGCTGCCGGGCAGCAGGGCGAGCAGCACGATCCAGGGCCATCCGTGCTCCGGTGGCGCCACCCCCTCCTCGGTGAACAGCACCATGAACGGCACGAGGGTCACGGCGGCCACCGCCGACATGCACAGCAGGTACTCGACCGTGCCCACCCCCTGCCGGGCCCGCTTCGTGACCAGCAGGTACGACACCCAGATCAGCACGGCCAGGAGCGACAGCAGCACGCCGGTGGCCGTGTTGCCCGGCTCGGACAGGCTCGGCACCACGAAGATCACGACGCCGGCCACGGCGGCGGCGGCACAGGCCACGGCGAGACGGGAGATCCGCTCCCCGAACAGGGCCCGGCCGGCGATCAGGGCCAGCACCGGCACCAGGGCGGCGAAGACGGTGGCCATGCCCACCGTGGCGTACTTGAGGGCCTGGAAGAACACGGTGAGGTTGACGCCGAACAGCATCCCGCCCGGCAGCGACCGGCGCAGCATGGGCCAGGTGATCCGCCGGCCGGTGGCCGCCGCCAGCACCCCGAACACCCCGGCCACGATCAGGAAGCGCCAGAAGGCCACGATCGCGCTCGGCCCGTCGGCCTTCTCGGCCAGCACGCCACCCGAGCTCCAGCAGGCGGTGGCGGCCAGGATGGCGAACACTCCCAGCACCGCGGCGGACCGTGTGGTGCGGCCGGAGGCCACGGTGGTGTCCATGGGCAACGACGCTACACCCCGCCCCGGGACCGGCTCATCTTCCGCCCGGTGGGGAGGGGAGTGACGGCTGCCACCGGCAGATCTGACGTAGGGCCCTGTGCCGTCGGGCCGATCCGGCCGATCCTGAACATGTTCCCGGGGAACGCCGGGGCGAGCGAGTGAAGGAGCTGTGACCATGGCTGCCGATCGAGTGGTGGTGCTGGGATCGAACTTCGGCGGGTTCACCGCCGCCCTGGCCCTCAAGCACGAGTTGGGCGACGACGTGGCCGTCACCGTGATCTCGCCGTCGGACCGCTTCGTGTTCAACCCGTCGCTGATCTGGCTGCCCTTCGGCAAGCGGACGGCGGCCGACATCACCGTGCCCGTGGTCCCGCCGTTCGAGGCCCACGGGGTGGAGTTCGTCCACGCCGCCGCCACGTCGATCGACGCCGAGGCCAAAACGGTCACCACCGACCAGGCCACCGGCAACGTCCACCCCTACGACTACCTGGTTATCGCCACCGGCTACCGCAACCAGATGGACATCGTCCCTGGCCTCGTGCCCGAGAACAAGGCGTTCACCATCACCACTCTGCCCGACGCCGAGCGGGCCGGGGTGGCCTGGCGGCGCTTCCTCGACAACCCGGGGCCGGTGGTGATCGGGGCCACCCAGGGGGCCGGTTGCTTCGGCGCCGCCTACGAGTTCCTGTTCAACATGAGCTACCAGCTCAAGAAGAACAAGATCCGCAAGCGGGTGCCGCTGACCTACGTCACCCCCGAGCCCTTCCTCGGCCACTTCGGCATCGGCGGCCTGCCCCACGGCGAGCAGCTGCTCGGCCTGTTCATGGCGAAGGAGAAGATCACGGCGGTGGGCGACGTGGCCATCAAGGAGATCGACGATGGCCGCCTGACCCTGGCCGACGACCGGACGATCGACTTCGCCTACGCCATGATCGTGCCCCCCTTCATCGGCCAGGAGGTGGTGCACACGGTGCCCGGCCTGGCCGACGCCAAGGGCTATGTCACGGTGCGCGACACCTACCAGAGCGTCGGCCACGACGAGATCTACGCCGTTGGCATCGCGGCGGCCGTCGATGCCCCGTGGCACACCGCCAACCCGATCGGCATCCCCAAGACCGGGTTCCCCACCGAGCAGCAGGCCCATGTGGCAGCGAAGAACATCGCCGCCCAGATCCGGGGCGAGAAGCCGGAGGAGCACAAGGAGTTCGCCGACATCAAGGGGATCTGCGTGATGGACGCCGGCAACAACGGTGTGATCATCCTCACCGACAAGATGCTGCCGCCCCGCAAGCACGGGATGCTGATCCCCGGTCCCCAGGCCCACGCCATGAAGCTGGCGTTCGAGAAGTACTTCCTGTGGAAGACCGAGCACGGCTACGTGACCCTGCCGTAGCGCCCGGATCACCGGCATCCTGAGGCGCCCCGGGCGGGGCTCGGCGCAGGCCGTCGCTCATCCCGGCCCGTGGGAGCCGGGAGTGAGGTTGGCGATCGTGCGACGGGCCACGGCGGCCATCGTCGGGTTGTCGGCCGACGATGCGGCGATGGCCAGGGCGAGGTTGACGGCCCAGCCCCGTGCCCGGGCGACCGTGGCCTCGTCGGGCCGGCCGGCGGCGGCCAGGAACCGGGCCCGGGCCGGCTCGTCGTCGAAGAGCATCCAGGCCACGGCCAGGTCGGTGGCCGGATCGCCGGGGCCGGCCGTGTCCATGCCGTGGGAGCGAGGCCCGGGGCTGCGATGATGGGCCGGGTGGGTCACGATCGGCCGATACCGGAGCGGACGCTGGTGCAGTTGCGCCGGGCCCGGGACCACGCCGACCGCCACTTCGCCCAGCCGCTGGACCTGGCCGGTCTGGCCGCTGTGGCCTGCCTGTCGAAGTACCACTTCCACCGGCTGTTCACCGCCACCTACGGGCGCACGCCGGCCACCTATCTGCAGGAACGCCGCATCGAGCGGGCCCAGGATCTTCTGCGGGCCACCAACCTCACGGTCACCGAGGTGTGCTGGGCCGTCGGCTTCTCCAGCCTGGGCTCGTTCAGCAGCCGGTTCCATCAGATCGTGGGCGAGTCGCCCCGCGAGTTCCAGCGCCGGTACGGCGGGCAGGCCCCCCGCATCCCCGGCTGCTACGTGCTCATGTGGGGCCTGGTGGAGCGCAAGTCCGCAAGTGGGGAGAAGTCGCCGGACGGGGCCGACCCGTAGCGTCGATCCCATGATCAACAACGTCTCACTCGTCAGCATCTGGGTCACCGATCTCGACGCCGCCAAGGAGTTCTACACCGACATCCTCGGCTTCGAGGTGGGCGACGACATGACCTTCGGACCCGACTTCCGCTGGTTGACCGTTTACCATCCCGATCACCCGGAGCTCCACCTCCACCTCACCATCCCGGGCCCGCCCCTGTCCGACGAGATGATCACGGCCATGCGGCGGGCCCAGGCCGAGGGCGGGCTGCCGGGTGTGGGCCTCACCGTCGACGACTGCCGCAAGACCTACGAGGAGCTGCGGGCCAAGGGGGTGGAGTTCATCCAGGAACCGGCCGACCGGCCCTATGGCGTGGAAGCCCTCATGCGGGACAACTCCGGGAACTGGCTGGTGCTGGTGGAGGCGAAGCCCTACACCGAGGCCGACTTCGAGGGCTTCGGCCAGTCGTAGACCACCCCTGCCGGTTCGTTTCGGCCGGGTCGGCTGGGTCGGCCGACCCGGCTCCGCCGGGGCGCTCAGGCGGCGTCGTGGAAGATGACGCCCAGGGTGTGGCGGTGACCCCAGGCGATCGTGCTGACCCCGTGACGCACGGCATGGGTGGTCCACCCCCGGCTGCTACGGGCCGGACGGTCCCGGGTGGTGAGGACCACGGCGTGACCCTGGGGAATGGCCAGCGCCGTCGGACGGGACTGCGACCGGGGCCGTTGCTCCACCACCACCAGCTCCCCGCCGCCGTAGTCGACACCCGGCCGGTCGAGGCCCACCACCACCTGGAGCGGGAACACCAGGTCGCCGTAGAGGTCACGGTGCAGGGCGTTCCAATCGCCCGGGCCGTAGCTCAGCAGCAGGGGCGTGGGCCGGGCCTGGCCGGCACGGTGGCAGCGGGCCAGCCAGTCGTCGAGCCGGTCGTCCCACGGCGCCGGCTGGTTGCGGCGACCGGCCCACTCCCGGGCCACGGGGAGGAGATGGGGCCACAACGCCTGGCGCAACGCCTCCACCACGGCCGGGAGGGGGTAGGCGAAGTACCGGTAGATCCCGGCGCCGAAGCGGTGCCGGGCCATGTCGACGGTGGACCGGAAGGATGCGTCGTGGCTCGAGCTGGCCACCAGCTCGGCGCACAGCGCCGGCGACAGCACGGGCCCGGCCGGTGCGACCCCGGACTCGTCGAGCCCGGCCCCGATCCGCTCCCAGTCGAGCGCATCGACCGCCCCGGCGACGTCTCGGGGGGCGACGACCGCCGGGGCCGCATCCGGCGCCGGGGAGCGCCCAGCGTGGGGGCTCATGCCGCCGCCTCCAGGGCCAGCAGGGTGCGCTTGGCCTCGGGCCCGCCCCGGTACTGGCCGATCGAGCCGTCGCTGCGCACCACCCGGTGGCACGGCACCACCAGCGGCACCGGGTTGGTGGCGCAGGCCGAGCCGGCGGCCCGCACCGCCCGGGGGTTGCCGGCCGACCGGGCCAGCTCGCCGTAGCTCACGGTGTGGCCGAAGTCGACGAGGCGGAGCTGGTCGAGCACCTGGCGCCGGAAGCCGCGGGCCAGGCGCAGGTCGAGCTCGAGGTCGAACCGGCGACGGCGGCCGGCGAAGTACTCGTCGAGCTGGCGGGCCACCGGGTCGGTGCGGCGGGGGGCGGTGAGGATGCGGGGGCTGATCGTGGCGGCCAGTTCCTCCAGCACCTCGCCGTGCCCCTCGTTCTCGAAGGCCACCCGGGCCAGTCCATCGGCCGTCACCGCCACCAGCAGCGGCCCGATCGGGCTGTCGACGACGCGGTAGGCCACATCGAGCAGTCCCTCGGCCTCGGCCTCGGCCGCCAGCCGGGCCCGGAGGGCGACCAGCGCATCGGGGTCGGGCATCGGCCGGGCCTGGCGGAGTCGGGCCACGAGCCCGTCATCGCCCTCGGGACGCCCGGCCCCGCTGTGGCCGCCGCCAGGGTCCTGCGGGACCGGCGTGTTGTGGTTGGGGGTGATGTTCGTGTTCGTTCCCATGTCAGGTCAACGCTTTCGGGGGAGGGGGCGTGAGGTCGGTTCGCCCGCCGTGCCGGCCGGGCCGAGGGCGATGCGCAGGGCGGCGACGCCGTCGGCCGCGCTGCGCCGGGCCGCCGCCGGGCTCGTTCCCAGGGCGGCCGCCACCTCGCGGTAGGGCAGGTCGGCCAGGTAATGGTGGACCACGGCCGCCTGCTGCTTGGGGGGCAGGGCCCGCACGGCGGCCAGCAGCTCGCAGTCGACACGGCCGACGGCGGCCTGGGCCGGATCGTCGCCGGCGGCGGCCGTACCGGGTGGGGACAGATCGGTGCCGTCGCCGGCCGGCACCGGGGCCCGCGACCGGCGGCGGAGCGCGTCCATGGCCTTGTTGTGGGCGATCGTGACCAGCCACCCCTGCAGGTTCGAGTCCGGGCGGAGCCGGGGGTAGGCCCGCAGCGCAGCCAGGAACGTCTCGGACCAGGCGTCCTGCGCCTCCTCGGGCCCCAGGAGGGCGGTGCACACCCGGAGCACCGCGGCCCCGTGTTCCTCCACCACCCGGTCGAACGGCTGCACCTGTTCATCCTGCCAACTCCTCATTCCCCGTCAACGTCCGGGCCCGATCCGGTGTGAGGTCGGAGGGCGAAGTTCGGAAGCCATCGGTGGGCAGGACCGGCCGCCGGCCGGCGCGCTAGGTTGTGGCGCCAACAGCCGTTCCGTACAGGGGGAACCATCATGACCAAGGGCGTTGTGGATCTGGGCGACGTCACCGTGTCGCGCCTCGAGGAGAGCTACGGGCCGGGCTTCCCGGCCACCATGTTGATGCCGTCGTTCGACGCCGGCGTGCGGGAGGAGTTCGGGCCCGACACCATCGCCCAGTTCGTGATGCCCGAGACCGACCAGGCCCTGCTGAGCATCCACACCTGGGTCATCCGCACGCCGCAGAAGACGATCCTGGTGGACACGTGCAACGGCAACCACAAGCAGCGCAACATGCCCGACATGGCCATGCTCAACACCGACTGGCTGGAACGGCTGCGCGCCAGCGGGGTGAACCCCGACGAGGTCGACGCCGTGGTGTGCACCCATATCCACCTCGACCACGTGGGGTGGAACACCACCCTGGTGAACGGGGAGTGGGTGCCCACGTTCCCCAACGCCACGTACTACTTCAACAAGACCGAGTACGAGTTCTGGAACCCGTCGGTGACCGACCAGACCGGCATGGAGTTCAACGGCTACGTGTTCGACGACTCGATCAAGCCGGTGTTCGACCGGGGCCTGGTGGAGTTGTGGGAGGGCGACGGCCACGACGTCGACGACCATTTCCACCTGGAGCTCCGGCCCGGCCACACCCCGGGCCATGCCGTCGGCTGGCTGACGGGATCGGGGGGCACCGGCCTGCTGTCGGGTGACTCCATGCACTCGGCCGTGCAGGTCTACCGGCCCGACTGGAACAGCGGGTTCTGCCTCGACGCCGAGGGGGCGGTGGCCACCCGCCGGGCCATACTGGAGGCCGCGGTGGAGCGGGACGCGGTGCTGATGCCGGCCCACTTCTCGGCCCCCCACGCCTTCAAGGTGCAGGCCCGGGGGAACGGCTTCGCCGTCGTCGACGCCCTGTAGGCCGCTCCGACCCGCCCCACCGGGCGATCTCTGACACCGGATGCCGATCTGGGGGCTCCGACGTCAGAGATCCCAGGACGCCTCAAGCCGCCGGCCCCGCCTGCCGATCGAATAGCAGAACAGCGCTTCGGGTGTTCCGGGCGCTCCGATCGGAGGCTGGCCGGCATGAAGCAGTTCGCGTGCGGTGACGTGGTTCCGGGGTGCGACGCCCGGTTCGTCTGTTCCGACGAAGAGGAGATCCTGGCCCTGGTGGCGGCGCACGCCACCGGGGACCACGGCATGACCGAGATCCCGGCCGAGGTGGTGGCCGAGGTCCGCCGCCACATCGTGGCCGTGGCCTGACGGTCGGTCGTCCCGTGACCGGTGGAGCGGGATCCGCCGGCGCCCCGGTGCGTCCCGGGGCACCGGCGGCCGAGACCGACGAGTGGTGGCGGCGCCGCCTGGAACGGGCGCTGGGTGGCTATGGAGTGCGGGCTGTCTACCAGCCGATCGTCGATCTCCAGCGCCGGACGGTGGTGGGCTACGAGGCCCTGGCCCGGTTCCAGGTGCCCGAGGGCGACAGCCCGTCACCCGACCGCTGGTTCGCCGCCGCCCACCGACTCGGCCTCGGGGCCGAGCTCGACGCCGTGGCCCTCCACGCCGCCTTCTCGGCCCGGGCCGACCTGCCGCCCAACTGCTTCCTCACCGTGAACGTGGATCCCGAGTCGCTCCTCGCCGCGCCGGTGCGCAGGGCGCTGGCCCAGCAGGGACACCTGGGCGGGGTGGTGATCGAGATCACCGAGCACCGCCCGTGGGACTGGACCGCCCTGGAGGGGGTGGTGAACAACCTGCGGACCGGGGGCGCCCTGTTCGCAGTGGACGACGCGGGCTCCGGCTACGCCGGGCTCCAGCAGATCCTCCAGCTCCGGCCGGCCATCCTCAAGCTCGATCGGGCCCTGGTGGCCGGCATCGACGGCGACGAGGCCAAGACCGCCCTGGTGGAGATGCTGGGCCTGTTCGCCAACCGGGTCGACGCCTGGGTGCTGGCCGAAGGGGTGGAGACCGAGGGCGAGGCGTTCAGCCTGGTGGACCTGGGTGTGCCCCTGGCCCAGGGCTGGCTGTTCGGCCGGCCCGCTCCGCCGTGGGCCGGCCTCAGCTGGGACACGGTGGAGCGCCTGGCCGATTTCGCCCGGCGGCCCACGGACACCCTCCACCGCCTGGTCGAACCGGTCCCGGCGGCCGGGCCCGACGTCGACCTGGCCATGGCCTGGAACGCCGGCACCGGACCGTGGATGGCGGTGCTCGACCAGCACGGTCGGCCCGCCGGGTTGGTGGATGGCCGGGCCGCCCTCCGGGGCGAGCTGGTCCCGGCGGCGGTGGCCAACGTGCACGCCAGCCCGGCCGAGGTGGCCCATCGCCTGGCCACGGCCCCCGGCGAGCCCATCGGCCCGGTGATCGTCACCGACAACGCCGGCCGCTACCTGGGCCTCGTCAGCCAGCGCCGCCTCCTGGGCCGCCTGGCCCGCGCCGGCCCCGGCAGGGTTGGGCCTCCGGACAATTAGGCGCCCGAGCTACCGTTCCGGTGGTCGAGGCTCCTAGTTTCGCCTGGACACCCCACCCCTTCAGGAGGATCGAGCGATGGCGCTGGACGAGGCTTTCGAGGTGATCGACAAGCGGTTCCACCGCTATGTGATCCACAACGCCCACATCGACCATCTGTGGACCGGCGCCCGCTGGGCCGAGGGCCCGGTGTACGCGCCGGCCGGGCGGTTCCTGCTGTTCTCCGACATCCCCAACGACAGGACGCTGCGCTACGACGAGACCACCGGCGAGGTGGCCACCTTCGACCAGCCGGCGTGGAACGCCAACGGCCACACGCTCGACCGCGAGGG
The DNA here is from genome assembly GCA_041394285.1 of Acidimicrobiales bacterium. Classification (GTDB taxonomy): domain Bacteria; phylum Actinomycetota; class Acidimicrobiia; order Acidimicrobiales; family SZUA-35; genus CADEDH01. The sequence goes on from JAWKIL010000010.1 coordinate 109,293, forward strand.
CCGGATGGTGGCCTGCGAGCATCGGGGCCGGGCCGTCACCCGCATCGGACACCACGGCCGGCGGGAGATCCTGGCCGACCGGTTCGAGGGCAAGCGGCTCAACTCACCCAACGACGTGGTGGTCCACTCCGACGGTGCCGTCTGGTTCACCGACCCCACCTACGGCATCGACAGCGAGTACGAGGGCGACCGGGCCGAGAGCGAGATCGGGGCGTCGAACGTCTACCGGATCGACCCCGTCACCGGGGCCGTAGCCGCCGTGATCACCGACATGGTCCGCCCCAACGGCCTGGCCTTCTCGCCCGACGAGCAGATCCTGTACGTGGCCGACACCGGCATCTCCCATGTCGGGCCGGGCCTGCCCGCCCGACATCCGGGCCTACCCCATGGCGGCCGACGGCACGGCCGTCGCCGGGAGCTACACCACGTTCGCCACCTGCACCAACGGCGTGTTCGACGGGTTCCGGGTGGACGCCGACGGCAACATCTGGACCTCGGCCGGCGACGGCGTCCACTGCTACGCCCCCGACGGGACCCTCATCGGCAAGATCCGCCTCCCCGAGGTGGTGGCCAACGTGGAGTTCGGCGGCACCAAGCGCAACCGGCTCTACATCTGCGCCACCACCAGCCTGTTCGCCGTGTACCTGAACACCCGGGCCGCCACCGCCGGGCTGTTCGACAGCCGGGGGCCTCCCCGGCGGCGGGTTGACCGTGGCCGTCACCGTTCCCGGGGCCGCCGGCGGGGTGGGCGGACCGTCGGGCGGCGTGGCCGTGCACCGTGACGCCCACACCCGAACCGTCTACGCCACCGACAACTCGATCTACCAGGTGGAGCCGGACGGCGTGGCCCTGCCCCGCAACGCGGCCGAGGTGCGGGCCCTGGTGGCGGCGACCGGCCGCCAGCCGATCACGGCCCGGGGCGGCGGCACCGGCACCAACGGCCAGAGCCTCACGTCGGGGCTGATGGTCGATCTGAAGCGCCACCTCAACGGCCTCGTCTCGCTCGACGTGCCCGGCCGCACGGCAGTGGTGGAGCCGGGCATGGTGACGGCCCGGCTCAACTCGCTGCTCGCCCCCCACGGCTTGCACTGGGCCCCCCACACCTCCACCCTCAGCCGGGCCACCGTGGGCGGCATGATCTCCACCGACGCCGCCGGCAAGGGATCGCTGGTGTACGGCCGGGCCCACCGCCACGTGCTGGGGCTCGACCTGGTGCTCGACGACGGCACCCAGTTCCGGGCCGAGCCCTGCACCGTGGCCGAGGCCGAGGCCCGGGCCGAGCTGCCCGGCCGGGCCGGGGCCCTGTGGCGGGCCCTGCTCGACCTGCCGCTGACCGAGGGCGACCGACCACGGCCTGCCCGAGCTGGCCCGGGGGTTCAGCGGCTACGGGATCGACCGATTCCGCCGGGACGGCCTGGTGGACCCGGTGGCGCTGGTGTGCGGGGCCGAGGGCACGCTCGGCATCATCACTGCCGCCACCCTGCGGCTCACCCCGTTGCCGGCCCGGACCCTGCTGGTGATCGCCGGCTACGACACCTTCGCCGAGGCCCTCGACGACGCCGTCGACCTGGCCGCCACCTGCCCCAGCGCCATCGAGTGCTCCGACGAGACCACGCTCGAACAGGGTCGGTCGTCGCCGGCCTGGCCGGCGCTGGCCGGTCTCATCGGCGACCACCGGGGCTCGGTGCTGCTGTTGGAGTACACGGGCGACGACGACCCCGATCCCGAGCCGGTGCGGTCCGCCCTGGCCGCCACCGGCCGCAGCCGGATCGTGCGGGCCACCACCGACCGGGCCGAGCGGGCGGCGGCGTGGAAGGTGCGGGAGGACGCCGTGGGCCTGCTGGCCAAGGTGCGGGTGCCGGTGCACCCGGGAGACGCCGAGGCCACCGCCCGCCCCACCGCCTTCGTGGAAGACTGCGCCGTGCCGGTGGCCCGGATGGCGTCGTTCATCGCCGGCTTCCGGGCCACCCTCGACCGCTTCGGCCTCAGCTACGGCATGTTCGGCCACGCCGACGTGGGCTGCGTGCACGTGCGCCCCGCCCTCGACCTGTCCGACCCGGCCCACGAGGCCCTGGTGCGGGCGGTCACGGCCGAGGTGGTGGACCTGGTGGCGGCCCACGGTGGTGTGCTGTGGGGCGAGCACGGCCGGGGCTTCCGGGGCGACGCCGCCGAGGCGTTCCTCACCCCGAACACGATCGCCCTCATGCGGGCGGTCAAGACGGCGTTCGACCCCCACGACCGGTTCAACCCGGGCAAGCTCTACCGGCCGCTGGCCGGCCCCGGGGCCGGCGACGGGTCGGTCGCGGCCGTCAACCCGATCACGCCGCTCGACGCCGCCCCCCTGCGGGGCCAGGTCAACCGGACGGTGCCGGTGGCCCTCCGCCGCAGCTACGAGCACGCCTTCGCCTGCAACGGCAACGGGCTGTGCTTCCACTACGACGGGGCCGAGGTCATGTGCCCGTCGTACAAGGCCAGCGGCGACCCCGCCCTCAGCCCCAAGGGCCGGTCCGACCTGATCCGGGCCTGGCTGGCCCGCCGGGAACGCAACGCTCCGGACCTCGACGCCTTCGAGCGCGACCTGGCGGCCAACCTCCACCAGTGCCTGAGCTGCTCGGCCTGCACCGGCCACTGCCCGGTGGAGGTCGACATCCCCGAGCTCAAGTCCCGGTTCCTGGAGGCCTATCATGAGGGGGGCGGGGGCCGAGGTGGGCGGCGGCGGCCGCCGGCCCATCAGGTGCTGGCCCGGTTCGAGTCGCTGGCGCCGCTCCTGGCCAAGGTGCCGGGCCCCCTGGCCCGCCTGGCCACCCGGCCCGCCGGCCGGGCCCTGGGCCTGGTCGACCTGCCGGTGCCGTCCCCCCGGCCGCCGGGCCCCCTGCCCGCCTTCGCCCCGGCCGACCCCACCGACCTGGTGCTGGTGCCCGACGTGTTCACCGCCACCCTGGAGCCGGCCACGCTCCACGCCGCGGTGGGGGCCCTGCGGTCGGCCGGGTGGACGGTGTCGGTGGCCCCGTTCGTGCCGTCGGGCAAGTTCGACCACGTGAAGGGGCGGCGGGCGGCGTTCAGCCGGGCGGTGGGGGCCCAGGCCAACCTGGTGGAGCGGATCACGGCGGTGGGGGCCATCCCAGTGGTGATCGAGCCGGCCGTGGGCCTGCTCCACCGCCACGAGTACCCGTCGATCCGGGCCGGCTACCCGTCGGGTGCGGTGCGGCTCCTGCCCGAGGTGCTCGACGACCGGCGGGCCGAGCTGGCGTCGCGGCCGGCCGAGGCCCAGCCCGAGCCCCGGGAGGTGGTGCTGCTCGGCCACTGCACGGAGCGGGCCACGGCGCCGGCCTCGCTCGACGCCTGGGCCCGGGTCCTGCGGGCCGCCGGGCACACCGTCACCGTCCCGAACGTCGGCTGCTGCGGCATGGCCGGCATCTTCGGCCACGAGGCGGCCAACCAGGCCATGAGCCGCACCCTGTGGGATCTCACCTGGGCCCCCCACCTCGACGCCGCCGGCACCGACTCCCACCGGGTGGTGGCCGCCACCGGCTACAGCTGCCGGTCCCAGGCCCATCGTTTCGCCCCCGGCGCCCGTCTCCATCACCCCGTCGCCCTCCTCTGAACGACCGAAATTAGGAGCCTGAGCGGCGCTCAGCGCCGCTCAGGCTCCTAATTTCACAGGGTTCAGCGGCGACCCAGAGCGGCCTGTTCCGCCTCGTGCTTCTCGGTCATCAGCCGGGCCGCCTCGATGCGCTTGCTGACCAGCTCGTTCTGGTGGTCGGTGACCCAGGCCCAGGAGTCGATGCGGTTGACGTTGGCCTGGTCGAAATGGGGCATGACGTAGCGGGCGTACAGCTCGTAGCTGCGCTTGGTGGCCTCCCAGTCGGCCCAGTTCACCGCCTGGATCAGCACGCAGCCGAACTCGCCCTGCTTGGCCTGGAGCTGCTCGATCCGCTCGATGGCGTCGTCGGGGGTACCGACCACGGCGATCTTGTGCTCCACGATCCAGTCCACCGTGTCGGCCCCGGGCGGCACCGGGAACCGGGGTTGGTTGTTGTTCAGGTAGTCGATGTACTCCTTGGCCCCGAAGCGGATCTGCTCGATCGCCTTCTCCCGGGTCTCGGCGATGTGCATGCCGACCACGCAGCGCAGGCCGGAGCGGTCCATGGTGGCCCCCCGGTCGGCCGCCGCCTGGCAGGCCACCGACCAGTTGACGTCGAGGGCGTCGAACCCGGCCTGCACCCCGGCCGCCACGCACAGCATGCCCAGGTCGTAACGGCCGGCCAGCCGCCCGCCCGACGGGGTGACGGCGCTGGCCACACACACCTCGGGGTGGGGACGGGTGTAGGGCCGCAGGTGGGTGCGGGCGTCGCGCAGCGTGTACCACTCGCTCGTCTCGTTCACGATCTCGCCCCGGAACAGGCGGAGGATGACGTCCAGCGCCTCCTCCATGCGGTCCCGGGTGACCTCGGGCTCGATGCCCATCATCAGGGCGTCCGACGCCAGCAGGCCGGGGCCGACGCCCAGCATGACCCGACCCCGGGTCATGTGGTCGAGCTGGAGGAAGCGGTTGGCCACGTTCAGGGGGTGGTGGTAGGGGAGCGACACCACCCCGGTGCCGAACCGGATGTGGCGGGTCCGCTCGGCGGCGGCGGCGATGAACAGCTCGGGCGAGTCGATCACCTCCATGCCGGCCGAGTGGTGCTCGCCGATCCAGGCCTCGGCGAACCCGAGGCGGTCGAGATGCACCATCAGCTCGAGGTCGCGTTCGAGGGCCAGGGTGGGGTTCTCGTGCACCGAGTGGAACGGGGCGAGGAACACGCCGTGACGGAGGGGGATGCTCATGGCCGCTATCTTGGCAAACATGAGCCCCGCCGAGCCCGTCCGGAGCGCCGCGGCGTCGAACGGGCGCCCTGACGGACCGGAGCTGATCGTCCACCGGGGGGCCAACTCGGCCGAGGCCCTCCTGGCCGTTCCCCCCGCCGCCCACCGTGTGGAGATCGACGTCCACCGCCGCCGCAGCGGCCGCCTGGAGGTCCGCCACGCCAAACGGCTGTGGGGCACCCGGCGCCTGTGGGAGAAGTGGTACCTGCTGCCGCCCGACGCCCTGGTACCCGAGCTGGCCGAGCTGCTGCCCCTGGTGGCGCAGCGTCCGGGCCTGGCCCTGTGGGTGGACTGCAAGGGTGTGGTGCCTCGCATGGCCGACGACGTGACGGCCCTCCTGGAGGCGGCCGGCGTCGACGACGTCACCCTGTCGTCCAAGTCGTGGTGGGTGCTGGCCCGGGCCGCCACCCGACCCGGTCCGCGGCCCCGGCTCGTCCGCTCGGTGGGGAACCGGGCCGAGCTGGCGCTCCTCATGCGGCTGCCGTCAGCGGTGCCGCTCGACGGCGTCGTCGTCCACCGCCGGCTCCTCACCGCCGGCCTGGTGGCCGAGCTGCAGCGACGGTACCGGCGGGTCTTCACCTGGTCGGTGCCCGATCGGGAGACGGCCGACAGGCTCGCGGCCTGGGGCGTCGACGGCCTCATCATCGACGACACCGCCCTGGTGGTCGCCCTCGCCGCCACCGTGGCGCCCGCTCCCGCCGTCCCGGAGGTCGATGACGGTGAGGGCGGTCGAGAGGTCGGTGACAGCCCCGGCTGAGGGGGACGGGCCGCCGGTCAGCGTCTCCAGCTGATGGTGGAGGCGGCGGTCGAGCATCACCATGCGGGGCGTCACCCGGAACGAGGCCCACAGCCCGGCCAGCGACAGGATGGCCCCGGCCACACCGTCGAGCACGTAGTGGTTGGCCGTCACCACCACCGCCACGGCCATGAGCACCGGGCTGGCCACGGCGAACACCCGCAGCGGCCAGTGCCGCGCCACCCGGAACAGGGTGATGCCCACCAGCAGGTTCCACCCCACATGGAGGCTGGGCATGGCCGCGTACTTGTTGACCAGGGCCGGCGGCTGCAGCACCCGGTAGCTGGTGGAGTGCAGGGTCACGGTGTCGGCCAGGCCGACGTCGAGCAGGCGGGGCGGAGCCACGGCGTAGGTGGCGAAGATCACCAGGCCGACCGCGCCCGACAGGAACATGGCGTTGCGGAGCAGCAGGTAGTGGCGGCGGTGGGCGTGATGGAGCCAGATCAGGGTGGCGGCGATCACGGGCCAGTGGCCCCAGATGTAGATCCAGTTGGCCAGGTCCACCAGCAGGGGACGGCCCAGGATCAGGCCCTGGGCCCAGGCCTCCCAGGCCACGCCCAGCCGGCGCTCGAAGCGCAGGAGGCGCAGGCCGTTGTCGACGGCGTCGTCGACGTTGCCCTGGGTGAGCCCCCGCACCACGAAGTACAGCAGCACGGCCGCCCCCACGAACGCGATCTGGCGCGCCAGTTCCACGGCGGTCGGGGCGATTCGGCGTATCCACGATGCCGCCGTCACCCTGGTGAGCGGTGGCTGCGGCCCGCCGGTGCGGCGTGCCATCATCACCTCCGTTGTACCGCCCGCGAACGCCGCCGTCGAGCGCTGGTACCCAGCTGCGGCTGGGCTCAAACCGCTCCCTTCCGACTAGGCTCGCCTCGGCGGTTCATCCACTGGCCCCCCGGCCTCCCTCACACCGGCGGTTCCCGGCACCTTGCACAAGAAGTCCACCCCCCTTCAGCTTCCCGGCTGGCGGGCTGTCGCCCGTCACGCCCTGCCCAACGTTCTCGAGGGCAAGATCATCCCCCTGATCGTCTTCCTCGGCCTGCTGAAGGTGGTCGGCACCACCTCGGCCCTGGTCGGAGCGCTGGCCTGGTCGCTGGTGGCCCTGGTCCGGCGCCACCGCCAGCAGCGGCAGTCCTCCGGCATCCTCGTGCTCACCACGGTGGGCCTGGCCGCCCGCACCGTGGCCGCCCTGCTCACCGGCAGCCTCGTGGTGTACTTCATCCAACCCACGGTGGCCACGGGCCTGGTCGCCGCCGCCTTCCTCGGCTCGGTCCTGGTGGGCCGGCCCCTGGTGGAGCGGCTGTTCGCGGACCTGTTCCCCCTCGATGCCGAGACCCGCCACCATCCCCAGCTCCGGCGGTTCTACAACCACGCCTCGCTGTGGTGGGCCTTCACCAGCGCCGTGAACTTCGCCGTCACCGTGTGGCTGCTGCTCAACCACTCGCCCACCACGTTCATCGTGGTCAAGTCGTTCCTCGGCCCGGTCACCACGGCGCTCACCCTGTCGGTGGCCTACTGGTGGCTGCGCTCGTCGCTGGCCCGGTCCGGTACCGCCGTGATGCTGGCGCCGGCCACCGTGCACCGCCGCTGAACCGCTGCCTGCTGCGCCGTCGATCGGCGGCGGGCTCAGATCGGCGACGGGCTCAGATCGAGCGGGCCCGGCACGGATCACTGGCGCAGGCCGGCACCGACCCCAGGGTCGACCAGCCGTTGAACGCCACGCCGGTCAGCCCGCCGCCCAGGTCGACGGGTGCGCCGGCGGTCACGGTCCGGGGCGAGAGCGCGGGGTCCGGCGGCGCCGTGGTGGCAGGGGCGGCGGTGACCGCCGGTGCCGTGGTGGCAGGGCTCGTGCCGGGGTTGTCGGCCGAGGGAGCGGTGGTGGGGCTCGTGCCGCCCCCCGAGCCTGCTCCCCCCGAGCCTGCGCCCCCTGAGCCTGTGCCGCCCGAGGATGTGCCCCCCGAGGCTGTGGTGGGGCTGGTCCCGCCGCTGGCGGGGGCCGTGGTGGGGGAGGGCGCCGGAGGCGCTGTGGTGGCGCTGGTGGACCCGGTGCCGCCCGATCCGCCGCCGCTGGCCGTGGCGGCGTCGCGGAAGGTGAAGGCGCCGGGCAGGGTCAGCACCGTGCCGGCGGCGGTGCGCAGCGTCACGTCGACCGGGCCGGCCTCGGCCACCGGGGGCGTGGTGACCAGGATCCAGCTCGACGACTGGAAGAGCACCTGGCCCTGCTGGTTGCCGAACCATACGTAGGCCGCCTCGGGGAATGACCCGGCGATGCTCACCACCGTGCCGTAGGACACCGGCCCCGACCGGGGGCTGATGGTGAACACGGCCCACTGGCCGTTCACCGTGCTGGTAGCGGTGGTCGCCCCTCCGCCGGCCGGAGCGGCGGCGGTGGTGGTGGTCGCCGGCCGGGCCGTCGTGGCGGTGGGGGCGGCCGTGGCGGGGGCGGCGGTGGTGCTGGTGGCGGCCCGAGCGGTGGTGGCGGGGGCCGCGGCCGTGGTGGTGCTGGCCACCGTCGCCCGGGGAGCGGTGGTCACGGCACCGGAGGCGGCGGTGGTGGTGGTCGCCGCCCGGGCGGTGGTGGGGCTCGATCCGGGGGCGGTCGTCGCCGTGGCCGGCGCGGTGGTGGCCGTCGTGCCGCCCCCTCCGCCCGAGCCCGAGGTGGTGTTCGTGCTGGCCGGCGCGGTGGTGGCCGTCGTGCCGCCCCCTCCGCCCGAGCCCGAGGTGGGGGCGATCTCGAAGGTGGCGGCGAAGGCCTGGCCCAGCCGCATCGACGGGTCGGCGATGGGCACGGCCTCCACCACCAGCCCGTACGTCCCGGCCGGGAGGTCGGCGGTGAGGAAGGCGGCGCCGCTCCCGCCGGCGCTCAGGGTGATCGCTCCCCGCTGGTCGGTGGTGGCGGCCTCTCCTTCCACCGTGACCGGCAACCCGACCAGGCCGTAGGCGGTGGTGGCGCCGGCCGAGGCCCGCAGGGCCACCAGCGTTGCCTCCCACCGGTACGGGCGGTCGAAGCCGGGGCCCTCGTCCAGTGCCACCTGGGCCTGGAGGTGGCCGCCGGCGGTCGACAGGCCGGTGATCGACACGTCGGCCACCGAACCGGCGTCGGCCATGACCCCGATGGCTCGGGCCGCGTTCAGCCGGACCCCGTTGGTCACCCAGTTCGAGAGCGGTCCGATCTGGTCGGCCGTGCCCACCAGTTGAGCGATCACCTGGGCCGGCGACAGGTTGTGGTTCCGGCCGAGCACCAGGGCAGCGGTGGCGGCCGTGGTGGGAGCGGCCTGGCTGGTGCCGCTCATGAACCCGAAGGCCCGGTTGGGCAGGGTGGAGGCGATCATCACCCCGGGGGCGAAGATGTCCACCGGGGAGCCGTAGTTGGAGAAGCTGGCCCGGGTGTCGTCGGGCCCCGACGCCCCCACCACCAGCATGTTGGCCCCGGGGATGCTGGCCGGGTAGACGGCGGTGGCCCCGATGTCGACGTTGGAGTTGCCCGCCGCCACCACCAGCAGCACCCCGTGGGCCTGGGCGTAGGCCACGGCGTCGAACATGGGCTGGACGGCGGCGGCCGGGGTGCCGGGGGTGGTGCCGAGCGACAGGTTCACGATGTCGGCCCCGTTGTCCACGGCGTAGCGGACGGCCCGGGCCACGCCCGATACCGTCATCCCGCCCGGGCCGGCCACGCTCAGGTTCATGATCTTCACGGCCGGGGCGATGCCGGCGATGCCGATCCCGTTGCCGGGCTGGGCGGCGATGATGCCGGCCACGTGGGTGGCGTGGTCGGGGTTGCCGGCGGCATAGGGCCGGTTGTCCTCGTAGCCGAAATCCCAGCCCCGGCAGTCGTCGACATAGCCGTTGCCGTCGTCGTCGGTGCCGTTGTTGCACGACTCGTCGGTGTTGGTCCACTCGGCGGCGGCCAGGTCGGGATGGCTCAGATCGGCCCCCGAGTCGACCACGGCCACCACCACGCCGGTGCCCCGGGCCGAGGCCGCCTCCCGGCCGTCGATGTCGGCATCGGCCCGTTGGGGCGGCGGCGCGTCGGTGGCGTCGAGGTTGTGGCCCGTGTTGTCGAGGGTCCACTGGTAGCCCTCGTAGGGGTCGGCGGTGAACACGACCTGGGGGTCGGGGGTCACGGCCACGCCGGTGCCGGCCAGGACGTCGTCGGCGGTGGCGGCCACGGCGTAGCGGCCGTCGCCGATCGGCTGGACGTCCACCACCCCGTCGCGGGCGGCCAGGGCGGCCCGAAGGGGGTCCAGCCCGAGTTCGTCGTCGGGATCGGCGACGGTCCCGCCGCCCGCCCCGACAGCGGCCCTCGCCCCGGTCGCGGCCTCGGGGCAGGCGGCGGCCGGATCCTCGAGGGCGCCATCGTCGAGCGGCACGAACGTGCCATCGGCGCCGCGGTAGCCGGGTACGCCCAGCTCCACGGCCAGGGTCGCCCCGGGCGGAAGGCTCCGAAGCCCACCGCCGCCGGAGGAGCCGTCACCGCCGGTGGCCGGGCTGTTCCCGCCGTCGCACGTGGCGTCGTCCGCCACCGGGGGGGCGGCCGCCCCGGAGGCGGTCAGGGCCGCCGCCGCAGCCGAGTCGAAGGGGCCCACCACGAAGCGGTGCAGGTCGTCGGTCACCGGCACCGTGCCCAGCTCCACCACCGGCGGTGGGGGCGGTGTGCCCGACGTCACGGCCGGACCCCGCAGGGGCGCGTCGCTGCGGGCGCACCCCGCGGCGAGCAGCGCCAACGCCAGCGGAGCGGCGAGGCGCCGGGCGGCCCGGAGGGGCGCGGAGCGGTGAGCGTGGGATCGGTGGCGAACGAGGCTGATGCCGGTGGATCGGATCGAACCGGCCTCCACCTTGAGCTGCGATACTGTCGGGCCGTGACCGTCATCCTCAGCGGCCCCGAGGCCCGGATTCTCGGCTCGCTCGTCGAGAAGGCCGCCACCACGCCCGATAACTATCCCCTGAGCACGAACGCCCTGCGGGCGGCGTGCAACCAGATCTCCAATCGGGAGCCGGTGGTCGACTACGACGACCGGCTCATAGACGCCGTGATGCTCGATCTGCGCCAGCGGGGCCTGGCCCGCACGGTGCACCAGGCCGGCAGCCGGGTGAGCAAGCACCGCCATGTCCTCCACGAGGCCCTGGGGCTGGCTCCCGACGCGCTGGCGGTGCTGGCCGTGCTGTTGCTCCGGGGTCCCCAGACGGTGGCCGAGCTGACCAGCCGCACCGAGCGCTACGCCGGCGGGCCGGTCGGCGCCGCCGGGGTGGAGGCCGTGATCGGCCGCCTGGCCACGCCCGGCGCCGACGGCGGCCTTCCCCTGGTGGCCCGCCTGCCCCGCCGGGTAGGGGAGCGGGAACCCGCGCCACCCACCTCCTGTACGACCCGGAGGAGGCTCCGGCCGGCACCCGGGCCCTGCTGGGCGACGCCGCCGACGGCCCCGTGGTGCCGCTCATGGCGAGCGGACACGCCGCCCACCCGCCGGCGGTGGTGATCGCGCCGGAGGCGCCCCACCCGCCGGCCCCGGCCGCCCCATCGGCCGCCGGGGCCTTCGTCTCGGCCAGCGCTCCCGCCAGCCGGGCCGTCGCCCCGGCCGGCGCTCCGCCGGCCCTGGTGTCTCGACCACGGCCCCTCCGGCTGTGGTCGGGCCACCCACGGCGGTGGGCGGCCCGGACCCGGCCGGTGTGCCGGCGCCCGAGCGCCGTGATCTGGTGCCGCCGGCCGTCACCGGTGACGCCCCCGGGCAGCAGAACACAGGCGGGGCCCTGGCCCGGGAGGTGGTGGAGCTCCGGCGCCGGGTGGAGACCCTCGAGGCCGCCTTCGCCCAACAGGAGGCCCGACTCAACCAGCTGGTCGAGGAGCTGGGCGGCTGATCGCCTCCGGGGGCTGGCCCCCGGCTCGGCCCGGGGGCGGTGCAACCCTGAGACGGGATCGGGGGAGAACCCTGAGACGGCCTCCGGGACCCCTCAGGGTGCTATCGGTACAAGGCCCGATGGGCGGCTGACGGATCGTTTCCTAGGTTCGGATCTACCGAAGATTCGCACTGAGAGGGAAGTCCCATGAGCCGATCCACCACCGTCCCCGCCCCCATCGTCGCCGCCGCCCGAGCCAGCGTGGGGCCCGAGCCCATCGCCGCCGCGGCGGCCGCCGTCGGCGCCACCAAGGTCTACGGCAAGGGCGACACCGTCGTCCGGGCCCTCGACGGGGTCGACGTCACCTTCGACAAGGGCCGCATGACCGCCATCATGGGCCCGTCGGGGTCGGGCAAGTCCACGCTGATGCACTGCCTGGCCGGGCTCGACCAGCTCACGTCGGGCCGGGTGGTGATCGGGTCCACCGACCTCACCCAGCTCAACGAGCGCCAGCTCACCCAGCTCCGCCGGGACCGCATCGGCTTCATCTTCCAGGCCTTCAACCTGATCCCGACGCTCAGCGCAGCCGAGAACATCCGGCTCCCCATGGACCTGGCCGGCACCACCCCCGACATGAGGTGGGTGGAGCACGTGATCGCCACCGTGGGCCTGGGCGACCGTTCGCGCCACCGCCCGAGCGAGCTGTCGGGCGGCCAGCAGCAGCGGGTGGCCGTGGCCAGGGCCCTGGCCAGCCGGCCCGAGATCGTGTTCGCCGACGAGCCCACCGGCAACCTCGACTCCCGCACCGGGGCCGAGATCCTGGGCTTCATGGCCCGGGCCGTGGTGGAGCTGGGTCAGACGATCGTGATGGTGACCCACGACCCGGTGGCCGCCTCCTACGCCGACCGGGTGGTGTTCCTGGCCGACGGCCGCCTCCGGGGCCAGCTCGACCATCCCACCGCCGACACCGTGCTCGACGCCATGCGGAACCTGGGCCAGTGAGCCCGGCGCCGCGCTGAACCGATCTGACCTCACCGACCTGATGAAACCGAGAACCTGACATGTTGCGTCTCACCCTCAAGAACCTGGCGGGCAACCGGGTCCGCTTCGCCCTCACGGCCTTCGCCGTGGTGTTGGCGGTGTCGTTCGTCGTCTCCTCCTTCGTGCTGACCGACGGCCTGCGCCAGCAGTTCGACGGCCTGTCGGCCGAGATCGTGGAAGGCACCGACCTGATGGTCCGCCCGGTCGACCCCGACTTCGGCGAGACCCCGAACCTGCCCGACTCCCTGGTGGCCGAGGCGGCCGCCACCGACGGGGTGGTCGCCGCCGCCCCCGTGGTCGGTGCTCCCGACAACGCCATCCGGCCCATACCACCCGACGGCGAGCTGATCGGCACGAACGGGCCGCCCCAGATCGCCGTGAACTGGGTGGACGACCCCGCCCTGTCGAGCTTCACCCTGGTGGAGGGGCGTGCCCCCACCGCCGACGGCGAGTTCGCCATGGACGTCGACGCCGCCTCCACCCACGGCTTCAGCCTGGGCGGCACCTACGACGTGCTCACCCCCACCGGCACCGTGGCCGAGACGCTCACCGGCCTCACCCGCTTCGGGGCCGACAACGCCACGCTCGGCGCCACCCTGATGCAGTTCCCCACGGCCAGCCTCCAGCGGCTGACGGGCGAGACGGGTGTCGATTCGGTGGCCATCGCCCTGGCCGACGGGGCCGACCGGGGAGCGGTGCAGGCGGCGCTCGCCTCCCTGGCTCCGGGCACCGAGGTGGTCGACAACGCCACCCTGCTCAGCGAGCAGCAGGACGGATTCAACCAGGGCATCTCGATCATGGGCAACGTGCTGTTGGGCTTCGCCGCCGTGTCGCTCTTCGTGTCGATCTTCATCATCTACAACACCTTCGCCATCGTCCTGAGCCAACGGACGCGGGAGCTGGGTCTGCTGCGCCTGGTGGGGGCCGACCCCCGCCAGATCCGCCGCTCGGTGCTGGGAGAGGCGCTGGTGATCGGCATCGTGTCGTCGCTGCTCGGCATCGGGGCCGGAGCCTTGGTGGCTCAGGCCCTCATCGCCCTGTTCGACGCCCTCGGCGCCTCCCTGCCCGACATGGCGCTCGTCATCTCGGCCCGCACCGTGATCGTGGCCCTCGTGGTGGGCATCGGAGCCACGATGGTCTGGCCATCGGCCCGGCCCGCAAGGCGGCCCGGGTGGCCCCCATCGTGGCCCTGCGTGACGGTGCCGCCGCCGGCACCCGGACCGGTACGGTCCGCCTGGCCGTCGGCACGCTGATCCTGGCCGCCGGCCTGGCGGCGGGCGGCACCGGCCTGTTCGCTGCCTCCGGCGGCGCCGCTGTCGTCTCCCTGCTCGGCCTCGGCGCCGCCGCCGTGTTCATCGGCGTGACCATGGTGAGCCCGGTGGCGGCGGTGCCGGTGACCCGGGTGCTGAGCTGGCCGGCCCGGGCCACGGCCGGCGTCGCCGGGCGCCTGGCCGGCCAGAACGCCGGCCGCAACCCCCAGCGCACGGCCACCACGGCCGCCGCCCTCATGATCGGTCTGGCCGCCGTGACCATGGCCCTGGTGGTGGGCGAGTCGGTCAAGGCCGAGCTGCGATCCACCGTGGCCTCCTCCGTCGCCGCCGATTACATCGTCACCGAGCAGAGCGGGAACTTCCCCGCCGGCTTGGCGGCCACGCTCGACGCCTCGCCCGACGTGGCGGCCCTGTCGACCTTCCGCCTGGACGAGGTGCGGACCGGGGCGGCCGACGGGACCACCGACGTCACCGGGGCCCGGCTGGCCGAGGTGCCGGCCCTGTTCGACCTCGACGTGACCGAGGGCTCGCTCACCGACTGGGCCGGCACCGTGGCCGACCCGGTGGCGGTGGCCGAGACCGAGGCCAGCCGCCTGGGTCTGGCCCCCGGCGACACGGTGGGCATGGACTTCGCCTCGGGCCAGCACCGGGACCTGACGGTGGTTGCGGTGTTCGCCGACGAGTACGTGGTCGAGACCCCGTACCTGCTCGACCTGTCCACCTGGGACGCCGTGGGGGCCTCCGACACCGACGGCTTCCTGTCGTTCTCCCTGGCCGACGGGGTCGATCAGAGCCGGGCCGCCGAGCTGGTGGCCGGCCTCACCGCCGCCTATCCCCAGGTGGACATCGACACCCCCGGGGAGTTCGCCGACAAGGTGGCCGGTTTCGTCGACCAGGCCCTCACCGCGGTGAACGCCATGGTGGCCCTGGCCGTGGTGATCGCCCTGATCGGCATCGCCAACACGCTGGCCCTGTCGGTGTTCGAGCGCACCCGGGAGCTGGGCCTGCTGCGGGCGGTGGGCATGACCCGGCGCCAGCTGCGGCGCATGATCCGGCTCGAGGCCACGCTGGTGGCTCTGTTCGGGGCGGCCCTCGGTGTGGTGACCGGGCTCGGCTTCGGCTGGGCCGCCGTGATCGCCCTGCCCGACGCCATCACCGAGACGGTGGCCGTGCCCGTCACCCGGATCGCGGTGCTGGTGGCGGTGGCCGGCATCGCCGGCCTGCTCGCCGCCTGGGGCCCGGCCCGCCGGGCCAGCCGCCTCGACGTGCTCGACGCCATCGCGGCCTGATCAGAACGTCACGTGGAATTCGATGGGGTCGGGCCTGGCGCCCGGCCCCATCGGCGCGTTGGACGGACCTACTTGCTGCGGGCGTCGATCTTGGCGAAGGCGGCCTTGGCCGACCGGTAGCCCTCGACGGCCCGGGGGAACCCGCCGTACACGGTGAGCTGCACCATGATCTCCTCCACCTCGGTGCGGGTGACACCGTGGTTGAGGGCGCCCGGGATGTGGACGGCCAACTCCTCCGAGCAGCGCAGGAAGGCGAGGATGGCCACCGTCACCATGCTCCGGTCCCGCCGGCTCAGCTGGGGCCGGCTCCACAGCTCGCCGAAGGCGAAGTCGAAGGCCAGCTCGCCCACCCCGCCCAGGGCCCCGATGATGTTGCTCCGGGCCTCGGCCGGGTCGCTGGCGGCCCGGCCGGCGAACAGGGTGCCGAGCACGTCGGCGGCATTGGCGTACCGGGCGTCGTCGTCGAGACGGGGGCCGGGCTCCTTGGCCGGCAACCGGTCCACGCCGTCGATGCGGGCGAAGACCTCGTCCACGATACGGGTGGCGTGCATGGCCATGGGGAAGCCCCCGTAGCCGGCCACCTGGTTGATGATCTCCCGCACCTCGTCCCGGCTGAGGCCGTGGTTGAGGGCGCCCTCCACGTGGGCCGCCAGCTCGTCGCCCGCCCCCTGGGTGGCCAGGTAGGCGACCACGATCATGCTCCGGTCGCGACGGGACAGCTGGGGGCGGGACCACAGGTTGCCGAGCACGTGGTCCATGGCGAAGGTGCCGAGATGGCCGTGGCGGCGCTCCATCGACGCCGCCGCCCGCTCGGGATCGGCGGAGTTGCCGAGGGTCCGCATCACGTCGAGGCCGGCGGCCCGTCGTTCGGCCTGGGTGCTCATGGCGCGTGTTCTCCTGCTTGCTCGCCGGTGACGTTGGCGTAGTTCCGGTTGAGGAACCAGCGCTGGTAGTCGCCGTAGGTGATCGGTTCGTGGCGGGCCGGATTCTCCGCGCTCACGCAGGTGGGCAGCGCCTCGACCAGGGCGTCGTCCCGGCAGCCGTAGAAGAAGGGGATGGCGTAGCGGTCGCCCGGGGTGATGTTCCGGACCCGGTGGGCGGTGGAGCGGAACCGGTTGTTCGTCCACCGCTTGAGCATGTCGCCCGAGTTCACCAGGTAGGAGCCGGGCAGCGGGGGCGGGGCGATCCAGTCGTGCCCAGCGGGCCGGATCTCGAGGCCGGGCACGTCGTTCGCCGGCAGCAGGGTGAAGATCGACGAATCGGTGTGGGGGGCCAGGCCCCAGTCGTGCTCGCCGTACTCGAGCGCCGGGTAGTGCGACATGCGCAGGGTCACCGACGGGTCGGTGAACGACGGCTCGAACCACCCGGCCGGCAGCTCCAGCGACGCCGCCAGCACCGGAAGCAGGGCCTCGCACAGGGCGGTAGTGGCGTCCATGTAGGCGTCGATCACCTCCCGGAAGCCGTCGAGCGGGGGCCACTTGTTCAGCGTGCGGTGGCCGCCCCGGTGGGTGAAGTAGGCGGCGTTCAGGTTGGGGGTGCGGATCTCGCCGGCGATCTCCGAGGCGTACGACGTGCCCCCACCGAGGTGGAGGTAGCCGCCGCTGCGCTTCTCCATGGCGAAGCCGGCCTTGGTGGCGTCGTCGAGGGCGTGGAGGCGGCGGGCTTCGCCGTAGACGGCCTGCACCAGGTCCCAGCCGATGCCGTGGTTGGTGAGGAAGAAGAAGCCGACGTCCTCCAGGGCCCGGCGCAGCTCGGCCCCCAGCCTGGCGATGGTGTCGGGGTCGGCTGTACCGCCGTGCTCCGGGCGCAGGCCGGTCAGGTCGAGCACCGGGATGAGATCAGCGTCGATGGCAACGGTCATGGTCCGAGTCTGCTCGCCGGCGCCGATCCTTGTCGAGAACTGGCGCCAGGGGTGGCGGAGGCCGACGCCGTTGGGCTCAGCGGTCGAGGAACGGTCGGATCGCCCCCGCCACGGCGTCGGGCTGGTCCCATTCCAGGAGATGGCCGCCACCCTCGATCACCTGGTGGTCGCCCCAGGCGGCTGCCGTGCCCACCGGGATGATCTGGTCGGCCGAGCCCCACAGGACGAGCCGGGGGCAGGTGATCCGGTGGAGGCGGTTGGCCAGGCCCCGGTCGCCCACCGGCCAGATCAGGCTGGCCGCCGCGATGTCGGTGAGGTAGCGGGCCACGGGGGCCTCGGCCTCGCCCTTGGCTGCGAACCGCTGGCCGAAGACCTCGGGCACCCCGCGCTCGAAGAGGGGTTTCAGCCGCTTCGCCGTGGGCACGGCGTAGGGGTCGAGCCCGGCGTGGTCGGGGTCGAAGATCCCGAACGGGGCCAGCAGCACCAGGCGGGTGACGGCCTCGGGGCGGAACACGGCGAGGTCGGCGGCCAGCATCCCGCCCACCGAAGCCCCCACCACCGGGCACGGCCCCGCCCCGGTGGCGTCGACCGCGTCCCACAGGGCGGTGAGCCAGCCGAGATAGTCGTCGGGGCAGCGGAAACCGGACTCCCCGTCGAACCCGGGGAGCTGGGGCCGGGCCACGGTCCAGCCGTCGGCCTCCAGGGCGGCCAGGGCCGGCGACGAGCCGGGGTCGCCGGCCAGGCCCGGCAGGTAGATCAGCGTGCGAGGTTCAGCGGGCATTGGCGGGCCACCAGTGGTCGGTGTGCTCGGACCAGATGTCCTTCAGGCCGGGGAGCACCTTCGTGCCGAACAGCTCGGTGTTCTGCCGGGCCAGCTCGTCGCTCATGTTGCCGAAGTGGAGCAGCGTCATCAGATGGCCCACGTGCAGGGTGCGGGCCACGTGCTCCAGCTTCTCCCGCACCGTGTCGGGGCTGCCGATGATCACGTAGCCCCGCTCCAGCATCTCGTCCCACGTCGGGCCGCCGCTGGCCTGGGTGGTCATGGCCGCCGCCCGCACCGAGCTCTGGAGCTTGCGCCGCACCGACGCCTCGCTCGTGTAGCCGGGCGGGTCGACGAAGCCGGGGTAGAAGTGGAGCGAGCGTTGGAAGAAGTACTCGGCCGGCTCCTTGTAGAGCCGGTAGGCCTCGGCGTCGGTGTCGGCCACCCCCACGAACTGCAGGAACCCGGCCCGGTAGGGGTTGGCGTCGCGCCCGGCCCGCTCCACCGCCTCCCAGAACCCGTCCATCGCTTCCTTGCCCACCAGGTGCCCGTAGTACGACAGGGCGGCGTAGACGAAGTCGCGTTCGGCGCACAGGTCCCACGTCTCCACCGAGCCGCCGCCCGGGATCCACACCGGCGGGTGGGGCTGCTGCATCGGGCGGGGCCAGATGTTCACCCAGCGCTGCTTGGTGAACCGGCCGTTGAAGGCGAACGGCTCGGGCCGGGTCCAGGCCTGGAGCACGAGGTCGATGCCCTCGTAGTACTTGGCCCGCAGGGTGCCGGGGTTGGCCCCGTAGGCGTACGCCGTGTCCATGGCCGTGCCCACCGGGAAGCCCGACACCAGCCGTCCCCGACTCAGGAGGTCGAGCATCGACATCTCCTCGGCCACCCGGGTGGGCGGGTCGTACAGGGCCACCGAGTTGCCGAGCACCACCACCGCCGCCCGGGAGGTGCGGTTGGCCACGATGGAGGCCATCAGGTTGGGGCTGGGCATGAGGCCGTAGCCGTTGGAGTGGTGCTCGTTGACGCACAGGCCGTCGAACCCGCAGGCCTCGGCGAACACGAGCTGGTCGAGGTAGGTCTCGTACGACGACGCCACCACCTCGGGATCGAGGAGGCCGGCATCGAGGTCGACCCACACCGAGCGGTACCGCTCCCGGAAATCCTCGGGGAGCTGGGGGTAGGGCATCAGATGGAACCACAACACCTTCACCCCACCCACGCTAATTCTGGGTTCTGAGGAGGAAAAGCCGCGCTGAGCGCGGCTGAGGCTCCTACTTTCAGCGGGCTAGCTGAGCACGTCGTCCACCAGCAGCTGGATGTAGCGCTCCTCGGGCCAACCCAGCACCTCGCGGATCACGTGCTCGTTGTGCTCGCCCAGGGCGGGGGACCGGTTGATCCGGTGGTCGAACCCCCGCCACTGGGCCGCCTCCCGGTCGATCGGGATGTCGATCTCCGGGGCCGACGGCTGGTGCACGATCTGGTAGTGGTGGCGGAGTTGGGGGTCGCGCTCGAACGTGTCGGCCAGGTGCTCCACCGGGGCGGCGGCGATGCCAGCGGCCTGGCACCGGTCGGCCGCCTCCCATTTGTCCAGCGTGGAGGTCCAGGCGGTGACGACGGCATCGAGGGCGTCCTCGTTGGCCTTGCGCCTGGCGCGGGTGGCGAAGCGGGGGTCGGCGGCCAGGAACGGCAGGTTCATGACCCGGCACAGGTGGCGCCATTCGTCGTCGCTGGCCACGGCGAGCGCCACCCATTCGTCCTCCGAGTGCTCGGAGGGGAGCGCCGGGTAGACGCCGTGGGGGGCGAAGTCGGGGTCGCGGTTGGCCCGGCGGGGCGGCTGCACCCCGGTGGCCCGGTACTGCATCCACTCCACTCCGAGCAGCGACACGAACCCCGACAGCTGGGTGAGGTGCAACTCCTGGCCCTCGCCGGTGCGGTCCCGGTGGCGCAGCGCCGACAGCAGGGTCGACACCAGCAGGTGGGGCGAGGTGAAGTCGGGGTAGGGGATGCCGATGCCCCGGGGCGGCTCGCCGTCGAACCCCGTGAGCAGGTTGAACCCGGCCGCCGCCATGAGGATGTTGCCCATCGAGGAGCGCACCGCCCACGGGCCCTTGCGGTGGGCGCCCGGCAGGTTGAGCAGCACGATGTCGGGCTTGATCGAGCGCAGCACGTCGTAGCCCAGGCCCATCCGGTCCATGGCGCCGGGCCGGAAGTTGTTGATCACGGCGTCGGCCGAGGCGACCAGGGCCCGGATCACCTCCATGCCCTCGCCGGAGGTGAGATCCACGGTGAGTGACAGCTTGCCGGCGTTCACCGAGTTGAACAGCCCGCCCAGATCGGGATCGAGGGCGCCGGTGGGCCCCGGTTGCGACCGCATCGAGTCGGGCTTGCGGCCCGACTCCACCCGGATCACCTCCGCCCCGAAGCTGGCCAGCAGGCGGGTGCCGATCGGCCCGGCCAGCACCCAGGTGAGGTCGAGGATCCGGATCCCGGCCAGGGCGTCGGCCGGGCCGCCGGCCCCCGAACTGCCAGGCGGACCTTTCACGGGAGCCGCCGCCGGTGATGGCGTGGGTGACAAGTCGGCGGGCGGTAGGGCGTCGAGCAGGGCCTGGTGCTGGCCCAGCGTGGGGGCGGGGAGGATCTCCACCCCGTCCGCCATGGCGTCGGCCGGGGAGCGGACGAAGCCCAGGTCGCGGCCCAGCGCCGGCTGGTGGACGTCGAAGAACTGCTCGTTGACCACGTACTGCTCGTGGGTGGCCAGGTCGTCGAAGCCGAGCACGGGCAGGCACACCAGGTCGGCCTCGAGCGCCCCGGCGGCGAACTCGTCCCGCGTCAGCTTGGCCGCCAGGCCCCGGGTGGCCGCCGCCACCGGGTTGTCCTTCCGGGGAGCGCTGAGCAGCGACCATTCCCAGTCGGCGCTGGTCATGCCGTGGTCGACACCCACCGCGTCGCACCACGCCAGGAAGGCGTCGAACCGGTCGGGCCGCACCAGCAGGCCCACGTGGCCGCCGTCGGCACAGCGCAGGGCGGCCGACAACCCGGGCCGACGGGGGATGCGCTGATGCCACAGCCACTGGCCGGGGGTGGCGCTCTGCATGGCCGCCATCACCGTGGCCTCCTGCAGCGTCACCTCGATGTGGGCTCCAGGACGGGACGGCTGGCGCCAGCGCCCGGTGAGGGCGATGGT
Organism: Acidimicrobiales bacterium; assembly: GCA_041394285.1. Classification (GTDB taxonomy): domain Bacteria; phylum Actinomycetota; class Acidimicrobiia; order Acidimicrobiales; family SZUA-35; genus CADEDH01. Next base: position 130,196 of record JAWKIL010000010.1, read on the forward strand.
GGCGGCCGACGCCGCCGCCAGCCCGGCCATGGTGTACGACGGGTTGGCCGCCCCCTGCACCGGCCTGCCCCGGGGCTCGCCCGAGATCCAGATCAGCCCGCCCGCCGCCCCTGCCACCAGGTCGTTGGCCTTGCGGTGGGCCCAGGGCGAGTCGAGGCCGAACGGCGTGATCGACAGCTGGATCAGCCCCGGGTTCACCGCCCGCAGCGCGTCGTGGCCGAGGCCGAGCCCGTCGAGCCGGCCCGGGCGCTCGGTGTCGATCACCACGTGGGCCGTGGCCACCAGCCGGCGGAACGCCTCTGCCCCCTCCGGCGCGGCCACGTCGGCCACCACCGAGCGCTTGTTGGCGTTGAGGTACTGGTGGGCCAGCGACCGCTCGGCGCCGGGCTCGTTGTCGAGGAAGGGCGAGGTGCGCCGGATCGGGTTGCCCCCCGGCGGCTCCACCAGGATCACCTCGGCGCCCAGGTCGGCCAGGATGCGCCCGGCCAGCGCCCCCGACCGGTCGGCCAGGTCGAGGACCCGCACGCCCTCAAGGGCGCGGCTCATCGTTGCGCCCTCGGGGCGGTGGCGGCGGCCGCCGGGAGGACGGCCGGGGCGGGGGAGGGGAGCAGGCGCATCCGGCGATGATGGCCGCCATGGCTCCCGGCGGCAATCGTGGGGGCGCGGGCGGCGCAGTCAGCGTCCCGCCGGGCCGTCGGCCGGCATGGTCATCGATTGGAAGACGGCGGTGATGGAGCGGGCGGTCAGGCTCCACCCCTCCTCTCCTGCGGGGTCGGCATCGATCTCGGGGTTGGCGTAGAACTGCACCACCGATCCGACGAACTGCGCCGCCACCGCCAACGCCAGGTGACGGATGGTGTACGGCGGGCAGAGGCGGAGGTCGTAGGCGTCGAGCAGGCTCTGCCACGTCGGCTCGGCGAGGGCCAGGAAGGCATCCTGTCGGTGACGGAGGGCCTGCTGCACCCGGGGATCGACCGCGCTGGCCCCAAACCCGAGTACCACGGCGAACAGGGCGTCCCCCCGGTACAGCCGCTGCACCCGGTTCACCAGCACCCGGAGCACCTCGCCCACCGGCACGCCGGCGGCGGCCGACGCCTGGTAGAGCGCTCGCCCCCGTTCGACGTCGACGGTCAGCGTGGCCTGGATATCGGCGATGTGGAGCAGCAGGTCGGCCTGGAACTCGGCCTGGGTGGGCCACAGGTTGTACACGGCACCGGTGGTGATGGCGGGAGCGTTCCCGTCACCCGATTTCCGGCGGACCAGATCGGTCGCCCGGTCGACCACCTGGGTGAGGCGCACATGGGCCAGCGCCGCCGCCATCGTCTCGTCACCGGGCCGGCTCACCCGTTCCCGCACGAGGTCGACGCCGGCCTGCAGCAGGAGCCGGCGGGTGTCCTCGGCGCTGCGCCGCCGGCGGCGGACGAATCGGTCATGAGTTGCCGTGTTGACGGGGGCGGGACCCGAACCTACATTGCTGAGAGTTTCGTAGATTTTCTACGGACGGCGGGACGGGCGACAACCGCAGGTTGCAGGGGTGCTCCGGCACCCCGGCACCGATGGGGTGGGAGGACGGCCAGGGGCGGCGATCAAACGCCGCCCCTCCCACCCGTCGGCACCCGTTCATGTCACTCGGGGAACGACACCAGGACGGCGGCGTTCGCGATGATCAGCACGTCGTCACCCGACGGCGCGGGGATGTCGAGCCCGCCCGCGGTGGGGGTGACGGTGACGGTCCCATAGGGGACCTGGGCCTTGATCCGCTCCACGTCGATCGCCTCCGGCTTTGCCACCCCGATGCGGACCTCGATCACCATGTCGTGGTGGGTCTTGCCGGCGGCGGCGAAGAAGTTGAGGCTCGAATGACGCAGGGCGTCCGACACCGCCCGCTCGGCGGCCTTCGTGTAGTCGCCGCCGTGGACGTCGACCCCCATCCCCATCTCGGTGATCCAGCGAACCAATGCCATCGACGAACGGTAGCCGGCCCCCGCAGTGGGCGACGAAAATCGCGCCCCACCACCGTTCTGCGCGACGTTCTCGACGGATTCCGGTGATTTCGCGACGCAGAAGTGCAGCGTGTCGCGATTTCCGTCGCGCAGAACGGGGTCCGGATCGGATGCCGGGCGGGGCCGGGGCGGGTCTGCGGACCTGGAGCGGGGCCGGCGGGCGCTACCGCTGGGCGGCCAGCGGGCCCCGCAGGAGCTGGCCGGCCCGGGCGCCGGTGGGCTGGCCCTTGTCCAGCAGCACCTCGCCGTTCACGATCGTGGCCAGGAAGCCGCTGGCCGTCTGGCGCAGGCGGCGGGCCCCGCCGGGCAGGTCGTAGACCAGCTCGGGCAGATCGGGCGTGATCGTGGCCAGGTCGAAGATGTTGAGGTCGGCCGCCTTGCCCTCGGCCACCACCCCCCGGTCGGCGAAGCCCCAGGCCGCCGCCGGCACCGAGGTCATCTTGCGCACCGCCTCCTCCACCGTCATGGCCTCCCGGTCCCGCACCCAGTGGCCCAGCAGGTGGGTCTGGATGGAGGAGTCCATGATCTGGCTCACGTGGGCGCCGGAGTCGCTGAAGGTGGGGATCGAGTAGGGGTGGCGCATCAGCTCCAGCACGATGTCCTGGTCCTGGTTGGCGGCGGCCTGGATGAAGAAGCCCTCCAGGTTGCGGGCCAGCGCCTCGTCGACGAAGGCCTCCATGGGGGAGCAGCCCCGCTCGGCGGCGATTTCGGCGATCGAGCGGTACGGCGGCAGGCCGGCGGTGAGCGGGTAGACCCAGTGCCACTCCGGCTTGCGGGCCTCGGCCCCGATGGCCCGGCCGTAGTCGCCCTGCTCGGCGGCAGCCACGAGGGCGGCCCGCTTGGCCGGGTCCCGCAGGGCGGCCCGCTGGGCCTCCAGCGGCTGGGCCCGCAGCTCGCGCCACTCGGGCAGGGCGTCGAACGGGAGGCGGGTGAGGAAGCTGAGCAGCACCCCGAACTGACGGGAGTGGACCTGGGCCCAACTCGTGCCGCCCCCGGCGTTGATCCGCTCCAGCAGCTCCACCACCGGGCGCCACTGGTGGTCTTCGGAGCCGAACGACAGCATCCCGTAGGTCACCGGCACCCCGGTGCTCACCCCCAGCTCCACCAGCTTGGCGATGTAGGCCTCCCGCTTCTCCGGGTCCCGGGAGCGCAGGTCTCGCCCCTGGGCCAGCTCGAAGATGCCGGCCCCCAGGTCGCCCATCACGCCCACCAGGGCCTGGATCTCGCTCCAGTCGGCCAGGCGGGAGGCGACCGGGCGGTCGTCGGCCGTCTCGTGGTTCATCGACACCGAGGTGGTGAAGCCGATGGCACCGGCCCGGATGGCGTCGCGCACCTGGCCCATCATCAGGGCCAGGTCGGCCTCGGTGGCCTTCTCGCTGAAGGCCCGCTCGCCCATGGCCCAGGTGCGCAGGGCCGAGTGGCCGATGTAGCCGGCGTAGTTGATGCCCTTGGGCGTGCGGTCCACGAAGTCGAGGTACTGGGGGAACGTCTCCCAGCTCCAGTCGATCCCGGCGGCCATGGCCTCGGCCGCGATGTCCTCTGCCCGCTCCAGGTTGCGCACCACCAGGTGGCGGGCGTCGGACCGCACGGGGGCCAGGGTGAACCCGCAGTTGCCCATCACGGCGGTGGTCACTCCGTGGAAGCAGGAGCACTCGCCCAGCGGATCCCAGGCGATCTGGGCGTCCATGTGGGTGTGGACGTCGACGAACCCGGGGCTGACGATGTGGCCCTCGGCGTCGATCGTGCGCTGGGCCGCCTCGCCGGCCAGGCTGCCCACGGCGGTGATGACCCCGTCGGTGACGGCGACGTCGGCCCGCCGCCCGGCGCTCCCGGTCCCGTCCACCACCGTGCCGTTGGTGATCAGCAGATCGTGCATATCGGTCAACCCCCTTGCTCAGACCTCGTGCCCTCAACGCTAGGTCACCCTGCCCCCGGCCGCCGCATTGCCCGCACCTGGCCGCTCAGAGCAGGGTGTGGTCGATTCCTAGGCGCTCGTAGGTTCGAATCGCCCGCTCGTCGAGCGTGATCAGGGTGGCGCCGAAATGCTGAGCGGTGGCCGCGATCAGCCCGTGGTAGACGGCGCCCCCAGTGACGCCATGTTCGATGAGGTGCCGGGGTAGCGCCCGCTGCTCAGGCGGTGGTAGGCCGCCACCAGCACGCTGGTATCGGCGGCCTTCACGGTCGGGTCGCGTCGAGCACGGACCGGACAATGTCCGCCGTGAGCGGCGGAAGGGCCTCATCGGGCACGCAGACGAGCCTCTTGCCGCGTCGCTCCAGCCGCTTGGCCACCGGGGCCGGGGCCACCACCAGGTGACCGTCTTCCTCCGTGATCTCGACCTTGCCCCCTCCGCCCAAGCCCACAGCGTCACGGAGCGCTTTCGGTATGACGAGCCGTCCGGCACTATCGATGGTTGCTCGCGTGGCTGAGACTCTGCCAGAGAGAATGCCATCTACGCAGCCAGGAAACGAAACGGCCCCGGGGTGTTGGGACCGGGGGATGGCCGGGGGTGGGGTAGCGGTGCGGATACCGTGTCGAGGATGCGTGTTCTCGTCACCGGAGGTCTCGGGTTCATCGGCTCGGCCCTGGTCCGCCGCCTGATCGCCGACACCGACCATGAGGTGCTCAACCTCGACCGGGTGTCGTACTCCTCGTCGTTCGAGTCGCTCTCGGCCGCGGCCGAGAGCCCCCGCTACCGCTTCGCCCAGGTCGACCTGGCCGACGCCGCCGCCGTGGACGATGTGGTGGCCGGCTTCGACCCCCACCGGATCATGCACCTGGCTGCCGAGTCCCACGTCGACCGCTCGATCGACGGGCCCCGGGCGTTCGTGGAGTCGAACATCGTGGGCACGGCCAACCTCCTGGAGGCGGCCCGCCGGGCCCCCAGCCTCCAGCGCTTCCTCCACATCTCGACCGACGAGGTGTTCGGCTCCCTGCCGCTCGGCGGCGGGCAGTTCACCGAGGACACCCCGTACGATCCCCGGTCGCCCTACTCGGCCTCCAAGGCCTCGGCCGACCACCTGGTGCGGGCGTGGGGCGAGACGTTCGGCCTGCCGGTGGTGATCACCAACTGCTCCAACAACTACGGCCCCTACCAGTTCCCCGAGAAGCTGATCCCCCTGCTCACGATCAAGGCGGCCCAGGGGGAGCCGCTGCCGGTGTACGGGGCGGGGGTGAACGTGCGGGACTGGCTCCATGTCGACGACCACGTGACCGCCCTCCTGCTGGCGGTGGAGCGGGGCGAGATCGGCCGCAGCTACAACGTGGGCGGTGGGGGTGAGCGGTCGAACCTGGCCATGGTCCACGGGATCTGCGACGCAGTGGAGGCCCGCCTGGGCCCGCTGCCCGGTGGCGCCTCCCGCCGGGAGCTGATCGCGTTCGTGACCGACCGGCCGGGCCACGACCTGCGCTACGCCATCGACTCGTCCCGCATCCGGGCCGAGCTGGGCTGGTCGCCCGAGCACCAGGTCGACGACGGGTTGGCCGCCACCGTCGGTTGGTACCTCGACAACGAATCGTGGTGGGGGCCGCTGCTCGACCGCACCGGGGGTGGGGCCCGGGTGGGCCTGGGCGCCGCCGCTCCGTCGGCTTCGGGCGCCGGTTCGCCCGGCGGCGGGGGAGCCGGGCAGTGACGGCCAAGGGCATCGTGCTGGCCGGCGGCACCGGGAGCCGCCTCCATCCGATCACGCTGGGGGTGTCGAAACAGCTCCTGCCGGTCTACGACAAACCCATGGTCTACTACCCGCTGTCGGTGCTCATGCTGGCCGGCATCCGGGACATCCTGATCATCACCACCCCCGACGACGAGGCCGCCTTCCGTCGGGTGCTGGGCAGCGGCCGCCAATGGGGCATCGACATCAGCTACGCCACCCAGCCCCGCCCCGAGGGCATCACCCAGGCCTTCCTCATCGGCGAGGAGTTCGTGGCCGGCCGCAGCTGCGCCCTGGTGCTGGGCGACAACATCTTCTACGGCCACGGCTTCGGAGGTCTGGTGCGCGAGGCGGCGGCCGAGCCCGCGGGGGCCACCGTGTTCGCCCAGCACGTGACCGACCCGGCCCGCTACGCCGTGGCCGAGCTCGACGACGACGGCCGCCCCCGATCGATCGTGGAGAAGCCGGAGCGGCCCCGCTCGTCGTGGGCCGTGACCGGCCTGTACTTCTACGACGACCAGGTGACCCGCCTGGCCCACGAGGTGAAGCCGTCGGGTCGGGGGGAGCTCGAGATCACGGCCCTCAACCAGCTCTACCTGGAGGCGGGCCAGCTCCGGGTGGTGCGCCTGTGGCGGGGTCACACCTGGTTCGACACCGGCACGATCGACTCGATGGTGGAGGCGGCCGAGTTCGTCCGCATCATCGACAAGCGCCAGGGGCAGAAGATCGCCGCGCTGGAGGAGATCGCCTTCCGCAAGGGTTGGATCACGGCCGACGACCTGGCCGAGCTGGCCCGCCCCCTGGAGAGCTCGGGCTACGGCACCTACCTGCGCCGTGTGCTGGAGCTGGCCGAGGAGACCGCAGTCGAGACCGCCGCCATGCAGGAGCCACGCACATGACCGCGACACCCGCAACCCCGCCCGCCGGCACCCCGGCGGCGGGCCCCATCCCGTTCAATCGGGCCACGGTGGCCCCCCGCCAGCTCGCCTATCTGGAGCAGAGCTCCCGGTCGGGTCAGCTGGCGGGCGACGGGCCCTTCGGGTCGGCGGCGGCCAAGGAGCTGTCGGGCCTGCACAACGGGGCGCCGGTGCTGCTCACCCCGTCGTGCACGGCGGCCCTGGAGCTGAGCGCCCTCCTGCTCGATCTCCAGCCGGGCGACGAGGTGATCGTCCCCAGCTTCACCTTTTCCTCCACCGCCGGCGCCTTTGCCCTCATGGGGGCCCGGATCGTGTTCGCCGACATCGACCCCGTGACCCTGGGCATCGACCCCGTCCAGGTAGCCCAGCTCATCACCCCCCGGACCCGGGCCATCGTGCCCGTGCACTACGGGGGCGTGCCCACCCCACCCGGGCTGCGGGCCCTGGCCGACGCCCACGGAGTGCTGCTGATCGAGGACAACGCCCACGGTCTCTACGGTTCGCTCGAGGGGCAGCCGCTGGGCACGTTCGGCCACCTGTCCACCCTCAGCTTCCACAACACCAAGAACATCACCTGCGGCGAGGGCGGGGCCCTGGTGATCAACGACCCGGCACTGCACGAGCGGGCCGAGATCCTGCGGGAGAAGGGCACCGACCGGGCCCGGTTCTTCCGGGGCATGGTGGACAAGTACTCCTGGGTCGACGTGGGCTCCAGCTACCTGTTGAGCGACCTCAACGCTGCCATGCTGCTGGCCCAGCTGGAGTTCGGGGCCGAGATCCAGGCCCGGCGCCAGGCGGCCTGGGAGCACTACCGGGCCGTGGTGGGCCCGGTGGCCGAGGCCCGGGGGGTGACGGTGTTCGAGCCGGGGCCCGGCGTGGTCAACGCCTACCACTTGTTCGTGCTGCTCCTGCCCGATCTGGCGGCCCGCACCGCCCTGCTGGCCGCCGCCCAGGAGGTGGGGGTGGGCTGCACCTTCCACTACGTGCCCCTGCACTCATCGGCCGCCGGGCGCAAGGCGGGCACCGCCCCGTTGGGCTGCCCCGTCACCGACTCGGTCAGCGACCGCCTGATCCGCCTGCCCCTGTTCTCCGACATCGGCCCCGCTGACTACGAGCGGGTGGCCGAGGTGATGGCCGGCCTGCTGTCGTCCTGAGCCGCCGGCGCCGCCGAAATTAGGAGGCTGAGCGGCGCTGAGCGCCGCTCAGGCTCCTCAGAATGCCGGGGTCCGGGGTCCGGGGGCGGCGTTGTCAGCCGGGGCCGAGCACGAGACGGTCGACCACCAGCTCGGCGTTGCCCTCGGTCCGCACCCGGAACTCCCACGCCTGTTCCTGGGTGGTGGCCTCGAACGGCAGGGTGATCTCACCGGGGGCGCCGTCGGTGTCGTCCAGCGGGGCCGAGGTGACAGCTCCGGCACCGACGGTGAAGACGTCGAACGTGCCGGGCGAGGCGCCGCCCGAGCCGGTGCTGGTGTAGTGGAGGGTCACCGTGTAGCGCCCGGGGGGCAGGGCCAGGTACGGGCCGTAGACGGCGAAGGTGGCCGGAACCCCGGCGTCGGCCACCACGTCGGTTCCCTCCACCCGGCCGGCCAGCGTTGGCAGGTCGCTGGCCTCGATCGTGAGGGGCAGGGGCGGGAACGACGGCAGGGGGAAGGCGACGAGGCGGAACCCGAGGTCGCTGTCGTGCACCTCGTCGATCGAGGGCGCCGGCAGCGGTAGCTCCCGGGCGAGGGTGTCTATGGCGGCCGCGACCTTGTCGGGCGGGCCCAGGATCGACAGCTCCGACCACCGGCCGGTCAGGAGCAGGAGGCGATCTATGGGCCGCAACCGGTTGGTCTCCTTGTCGAACCCGATGAGCTGGCCCCCGACATGGGGGTGGTAGATCCCCTGGATCGGTCCCGCGGTGTTGTCGATCGTCAGGAACACCGAGTCCTCGTCGTCGGGGACCTTGTCCATCTCCCGCTCGAACCACACAGCTTCCCGGTAGATCTCCTCCGCCTGGTCGCCGTCGCCCCAGAACAAGTGGTCGTAGCGGGGACTGGCGTCGAAGAAGTGGTACGCCAACGGGTGGTAGGGCGGGGCTCCGACCTGGGTGAGCGTCACGTAGGCCACGAACAGCGACAAGCCGGGCAGCGTAGAGCGCCGTCGCAGGAGGAGCCCGATGGCCAGCGCCACGGCCAGTGACAGGGCCACGAAGCCGAACTTGTGGGGGAGCCGCAGCCAGCTCGGCACCCCGATCAGCAGGAGTGCCACCAGCCCCGCCACCACGGCGGCCGCCCGTCGGAGATCGATGTGGGAGGCGAGCCGGGCCGTCACCATCGCCACGGCGATCCCCAGCGTGGGAAACGAGAACGACCAGTAGTACGACAGCTCGAGCCCCGTGCCGTGGCGGAGGAACTGGTCGGCCCACTGGACCAGCCACTGGACGACGGACAGCCCGACGGCCTGCCACTCCAACCGGTCGAGGCGGGTCTCGGGCCGCAACGACGCCAGCGCCGCCACGCCGGCGGTGAACGGGGGCACGTACAGCCAGGTGAAGCGGGCCAGCCACGACCGGTTGGGGGATCGGAGCAGGTCGGGGCCGGGAGGATTGCGGAGGAAGTCGATCGTGGGCTGATAGATGTTCGGGATGTCGTACAGCCAGCGGAACCAGGCCAGCCCGACGGCCACCACGAGCGCCGCCGTGACGCCGATGACGACGCTGTTGATCAGCTTGGCCGGCAACCAGCGGCTGTTGGCCAGCACCATCAAGGCCAGCGGGGGCACCACCATCAGCACCGTGAGGGGATTGGCCACCGCCAGCAGACCCGTGAACACGCCGGCCACGGCCGCGGTGCGGGCGCTCTGGCGCTCCGGCTCCCGCAACGCCACGGTGACCAGCCCGAGGCCGAACAGCACGATGGCGTACTCGGTGTAGTCGGTCATCAGCGGCCGCAGGAACATCGGCATGGTGACGAGCACCGCACCGGACAGGAGCCGCTGCGGCCACGTCCAGCGGGGTCGGAGGTGCCACAGCCCGATCAGGACGGCGCTGGTGGCCGCCCACCGCAGCACGAGCCGGCCCCAGAAGGGGCCGGCCACCTGGTCGGCCAGGTAGAGCGGGTACCAGGCCGACCACCGGGTGATGAAGTAGTGGTTCGCTCCCACCTTCACCGCGTCGTCGAAGTTGATCCCGAGGCCGGTGTAGAACATCGGGTCGAGGTTGTTGGGTGTGATGCCGAACGTCTCGGGCTGCAGCACCAGGAACAGCACGAGGGGCAGCAGGATGGCCGCCGCCAGCCGGTGGACGAACCGGTCACCCCCGACGCGGTGGAGCCGGCCCAGACGGGCGACGGCGCGGCCCATGTCGGGCCGCGCCAGGACCGTGGTCAAGGCCGGGTGCCAGCCCGACCGTCGGGGCGGGCCTCGATGAGCAGGTGGGAGTACGGGATCCGCAGCAGGTCGGGGTGGATCTCGCTCGTCACGTTGGGCAGGGCGCCCGACAGCAGGGCGGCGTAGCCGGCGGCGTCGCGGACGTAGCGGCCCCGGTCGGAGGCGATGATGAGGCGGGCCGTGAGCCGCTGCTCGGGGTCGAAGACCGGCTCCAGGGCCAGGAACCGGCCCTTCTCGGTGAGCAGCGGGGCCACCTGGGCGGCCAGGGTGCGGACCTGATCGTCGTCGAGGTGGTGGAGGACCCCGCCCAGGAAGATCAGGTCGTACGGTCCCCGCTCGGCCACCACCGGGTCGCTCACGTCGGCACAGATGAACTCCGGTGCCAGCTCGCCGTGGCCGAGGTGGGCGTTGTTGCGCCGGGCCGTCTCCAGATAGCCGGGATTGTGATCGATGCCGAGATAGCGGCAGCGGCCGGCGAACCAGGGGGCGTAGTCGCCGTAGCCGCAACCCAGATCGAGCACGCTGGCTCCGTCGTCGGCGGTGAACATCTCGGTGCTGATCCGGCGCAGCGAGGCCGGGGGCAGGACCAGGTTCTTGAACGTCTTGTAGACCACGGTCTGCGACAGCAGCCGTTCCCTGATCGTCATCGCTTCGCTCCCACGCTGTTTCTCGGGTCGGTGCCGCCCGCCGCCGCGGTGCCGGCTACGAGGTCCGCCTCCACCGGCGCGTCGTCGGCCGGTCTGGTCATGGCCCGCACGACGTAGGGGGGCTTGCCCATGGTGCGGAAGTGCATCCGGCCGATGTACTCGCCCACCGCACCCAGGCTCAGCAGCTGCACCCCGGAGAAGAGGCTGAGAGCTGCGGCCAGGAACGTGAAGCCGGCCACCTGCCGCCCGTTGACGGCGTACGACACCATGACGAACGCCAACAGGGCGAAGCCGAACAGCGCGATCAGGAATCCGAAGCCGCTGACCCAGCGGAGCGGGCGGGTGCTGTAGCCGGTGATCATGTTGAGGGCGTGGCGGATCAGCTTCCGTATCGTGTAGCCGCTCTGACCCGCCGATCGGTCCCGGAACTCGACCGGCACATCGGTGACACGGCTCGTGGCCCAGCTCAGCATCACCTCGATCGACACGTAGGGGTCGCTGATGGTGTCGGCTGCGCTCACGAGCTCCCGGCGGAAGACCCGGAAGGCGCTCGGACGGGGATAGACGTCGGGCCCGAGGGCGAAGGCCATGGCCCGTTTGGTGGCCGTCGACGCCACGTTGCGCCACGGGCTCTGGCGCTCCTCCACCGGGCGGCCGTAGACGAGGTCCACCTCGTCGGTGAGCGCCGCCAGCAGGAGCGGTACCTGGTCGGGCGGGTTCTGCATGTCGTCGTCGATGGTGAGGATCAACGGCAGGCGGGCCTGGCGCAGACCGGCCAGCAGGGCGTTGTGCTGGCCGTAGTTGCGCAGCAGGGTGAGGCCCCGCACCCACGGGTAGCGGGCCGCCAGCTCCTGGATCGTGGCCCAGGTGCCGTCGCCGCTCCCGTCGTCGACGATGATCACCTCCAGCTCGGCCACCAGTGGTGCCACGTGTCGCTGCAGCTCGGCGCACACATCGCCCAGAGTGCCCGGCGACCGGTATGCAGGAATCACTACGGACAATCCCGGATGAGTGGATGGGCCAGCGTGGCTCACGCCGTGGGTACCCCCAGAACGAGCTCGAGTGATTTGGTGTCCTCTCCCGGGTCAGGCTACTGGGTCGGCCGCTTCGTCCGGCTCATGGGCGGGCCCGCCCCCCGGCCACCGGAACGGGCGGGACCGGGGTTAGCGTCAGTCCCAGCCATCCGAGGCTGCTCCACCCCCGCCCGCCACCACGCCCGGCCGCCGCACGCGCCGGCTGTCACCGCCACCAGAGGTGTGTCGTGTCCCTGCATGTCGAGTACTCGGCCCTCGATTCCCTGCGCTTCGGGTACCGGATCGCCCGGGCCCGCATCGATGGCGATGACGGCGGTTCCGCCGTTGGGCCCGACGTGTCGGCACTGGTGGAGGCGCTGGACGGCTACGACATCGCCATCCTGCGGGCACCGGCCTCGCTGCCGCACCTGGCGGCGGCGCTGACCATGGTGCCCGGTTGGCGCTCCTTCACCGCCGATCACCTGATGTACTGGGAATGGCGGGGCCCGACGGTGGAAGCATCCGCCGGCGACGAAAGGTACCGGATCGAGACGTGCGCCGACGCCGGGCGGATCGAGCCGATGTTGCGGCTGTCGTTCACCGGCTACCGCAATCATTACGCCGCCAACCCGCTCCTCGACCCGGCGGGCGCGCTCGACGGCTACGTCGAGTGGGCGATGACCATGATCGGGTCCGGCACGGCGCTCACCAAGGTCGCCATCGACGAGGCGGAGCGGGTGATGGCGTTCGGCATCCTGGACCTGTCGGTCGAGCTGCCCGACATCCGGTTGGCCGGCGTGCACCCGGAGGCGCAGGGGGCGGGGCTGTACGGTCAGGTGGTGCGGGAGCTGCTGGCGGCGGCGGTGACGCTGGACCGGCTGCCGGTCCGGATCTCGACCCAGAGCGACAACACGAACGTGATGCGGTCCTGGAGCCGCATGGGTTTCGTGCCGGTGTCCGCCCTCGCCACCTTCCATCTCGTCGCCGATCGCCTCGGCCCGCTGGCCCCGCGACGGTGAACCGCACCAGTGTCATGGGGCGGGCCGTTACGCTCGATGCCGATGTCTGTGGCCGTCCCGCCCGATCCTGACCAGCCGCCCGACACGGCCGCGCCCGACACAGCCGCGCTCCGCGGGGCTGCGCCCGGCGGAGCCGGGATCGGCGTGCTGGGCCCGGTCCACCACGTGGGTGTGGCCTGCCGCGACCTGGAGGCGGCCCGACGCTGGGTGCACGCCACCCACACCGTCGTCGAGGACTCGGGTGTCGTGTACGACCCCCACCAGAAGGCCGACCTGTGCCTGCTCACCGTGGACGGCGGGGCCAACATCGAGCTGGTGGCCGGTGAGGCGGTGGCGTCACTGGTGAAGAAGGGCCACACCTACTACCACCTGTGCTACGAGGTGCCGTCGGTGGCCGACGCCATCGCCGGCCTCCAGGCCCACCAGTGCCTGGTGGTGTCGGCGCCCGCCCCGGCGGTGCTGTTCGGGGGGCGCACCGTGGCCTTCCTCTACGGCCCCACGGGCCTGGTCGAGCTGCTGGAGACGTGATTGATGCGCATCGTCGTCGTGTCGAACACCACGATGGACCCCCTGGCCCGCAACCTGGAGGGCGACGAGGTGGTGGTGAGCGGGGTCGGAGATCTCATCCCGTGGCTGATCGACCCGTCGTCGCCGGCGGCCGACCCGGCCACCGGGCTCGTGCTCGTCTGCCCCGACGGAGACTCGCTGGTGCCCCCGCTGGCCGACGACAGCTCGTTGCTCGAGGAGCTCCTCACCCATGTCGACGGGTTCGCCGCCCGTCACCCCGGCACGCCGGTGGTGGTCACCACCCTCCTGCTCGACTCCCGGGGTCCGCTGGCCCACGCCGATGCCACCACCCCGGCCGGCCGGTTCGCCGCCCGGGCCCGGTGGGAAGCCGGCCTGGCCGAGATCGCGGCCGAGCGGCCCAACGTCAACGTGGTCGACCTGCGGGGCCTGGCCGAACGGCTCGGGGCCGCCGCCCTGGTCAACGACAGCTACTGGTACCTGGGCCGCATCCGGTTCTCCACCCTCGGGTTCAGCGCCCTGGCCGAGGAGCTGGCCGTGCTGCGCCGGGGCCTGGCCAACCAGGCCCGCAAGGTGCTGGTGCTCGACCTCGACAACACCCTGTGGGGCGGTGTGGTGGGGGAGGACGGTCTGGGCGGGATCCGCCTGGGCGAAGACGGCCCGGCCAAGTGCTACCGGGACTTCCAGCGCCACGTGAAGGCGCTGGGGGCGGCCGGCACCCTGCTCACCGTGGTGTCGAAGAACGACCCCGAGATCGTCGACGAGGTGTTCGACACCCACCCCATGATGGTGCTGCGGCGCGCCGACATCGTGGCCATCAGCGCCGATTGGACCGACAAGGCCACCCGCATCGCGTCCCTGGCCGACACCCTCGACCTGGGGCTCGACGCCTTCGTGTTCATCGACGACAACCCGGTGGAACGGGAGCTGGTGCGCACCGCCTTGCCGGCGGTGGCCGTGCCCGAGTTCCCCGACCGGGTGGAGCGCCTCCCCCGGTGGTTCGCCGAGGAGGTGGTGCCGGCCTTCTTCCCCCGGGCCCGGGTGCTCGACGAGGACCGGAACAAGACCAGGCAGTACCAGGCCCGCCAGGCAAGGCGTCAGGTGGAGACGGCCGACCTGGCCACCTTCCTGGCCACGCTCGACATCCGGCTCACCTTCCGGGCCGACGACGACACCCTGGTGCCCCGGGTCAGCCAGCTCACCCAGAAGACCAATCAGTTCAACCTCACCACCGAGCGCCTGTCCACGGCCGAGGTGCAGGCCCTGATGGCGTCGCCCGATCACGCCGTGGTGGCCTGCGACTACGCCGACCGGTTCGGCGAGGAGGGCACGATCGGCGTGGCCTTCGTCGACCTGGCCGGAGGCGAGCTGAGCAACCTGATGCTGAGCTGCCGGGTGCTGGGCCGCGGGGTGGAGGATGCGCTGCTGGCCGAGGTGGCCCGGCGGGCGGCCGAGCGCGGCCACCACCGGATCCGGGCCCGGTTCCTTCCCACCGCCCGCAACGGGGTGGCGGCCGGGTTCCTGGAGCGCAACGGGTTCGCCATGGAGCCGGCCGGTGAGGGGCTGGCCGGGGAGAACGAGGTCGCCGGCATCACCGGCGGTCGTAACGGGACCGCCGGCGTGGCCGGCGACGAGGTTGAGGAGCACACGTGAGCGAGTCCGTCGATGTGGCCGACGTGGTGGCCGTTATCACCGCAGAGCTGGGTCTGGGCGATGGCGAGGTGACGGCCGACTCGACGATCGACGACGTCGAGAGTTGGGACTCACTGGGTCATCTGCGGGTGTGCATGGCGCTGGAGCAGCGGTTCGGGGTGACGATCCCGATGGAGGACATCGCCGACCTGCGGTCGGTGCCGGCCATCGTGGCCAAGCTGTCCGCTCCGGCCTGAGAGGCCGGCGGGCGCGCCCGGCGGCGCCGGCGGCGCGAGCCCACCGGTGTCAGCCGAACTGCGCCGGGGCCGCGGCCGGCGCCCGGCCGGCGGTCGACCTGGCCCCTCCGGGCGACTGGGCGGTGAGGGCCACCAGCATCACGGCGTGGAGGGCGAGCAGGCCGGCGGCGGTGGCCCGCAGCTCGGTGAGGCCGGTGGCCAGGCCGGCGGCGGTGGCCACGGTGAGCAGGGCCAGCCACCGGGTCACGAGGAACCGGTTGGCCCCTCGGGCCACGAGCAGCACCGTGGCGAAAGCGTCGCCCACCGAGCACACCCCGGCGGCGGCGAACAGACCGTAGGTGACGGCATCGACCCGGCCCCGGATGTCGAACAGGGTGCCGAT
The DNA here is from genome assembly GCA_041394285.1 of Acidimicrobiales bacterium. GTDB lineage: Bacteria > Actinomycetota > Acidimicrobiia > Acidimicrobiales > SZUA-35 > CADEDH01. The sequence continues at coordinate 145,608 of JAWKIL010000010.1, forward strand.
GAGCAGGTCGCCCAACAGCACCCCGGCGCCGAAGGCGACGGCGGCCACGGCCGCTGTGCCGGCCAGGATGGCGAGCCGGGCCCGATCGAGCAGGTCCTGGCGGCCGGTCTCCACCCAGCCGTGGAACGCCACGCCGGCCCGGGGGGCACCGGCCTGCAACAGCAGGTGGGGGAGGCGGATGGCGGTCAGCACCACGAACAGGGTGGACACGGTGCGGGCCGAGCCGCCGTTCACCGCCACCAGCAGGGGCGGCCCGGCCAGGGCCACGTGCGACAGGAAGCCGGCCACGGCCGCCGTGCCCAGCGTGGCCGTGCCCAGGTCGGCGCCGGTGGGGGCGTCGATGAAGCCGTCGGCGGTGCCGAGGGAGATGTCGGTGCCGGCGGATACGGCGCCGGGGCCGCCGGTCCGAGCGAGCGGGGCCGGGTCGCCGCCGTCGTTGGAGGCCGGGCCGGGCCCGGAGGCGGCGTCGCCCGCCGGGGCGGTGGCGCGGGCCGGGAGCCAGCCGACGGCCAGCACCAGGTAGCTGGCCAGGTGGGCCACGGCGTACCAGCCGACGGTGGCGCCGGCCGCCACCAGCACGATGGCGAGCACCATGCGGACCACGTTGTCGCCGGCGATGACCAGGGCCAGGAGGCCATGGCGGCCGGTGGCGGCCAACTGGCCCCGCACCACGCCTCCCACCACCGTCCCCAGCACCACCACGGCCGCCGCCACCGGCCACAGCAGGCTGGCCGTGTGGAACAGGCTGGAGCGCACGGCCAGGGTCACCAACCCGGTGCCCAGGGTGGAGGCGGCCAGCAGGCCGGCCGGCGCCCCCCGCAGCGCGGCGAGCAACCCGATCCGGTGGCCGATCCCGAGGCGGATGGCCCACTGCTGGTAGGCGAAGAGCAGGGTGGCGGCGCTGATCGACCAGATCGTCCACAGCTGGGCCATGGGGGCGAAGGCATCGAGGCCGACGGCCCGCTCGCTGATGAGGATGAACGAGGCGCCGGCGACCCCGGTGAGCCCGGAGGCGATCAACAGCTGGAAGTCGGCGGCGAGGCGCCCTCGTCGGCCCATCCGCACGATCATACGGGCCCGCCACCCCGGCCCGTTCCCGACGGCGGGTCGGGGGCGCAGGCTCCCCGCCGGCCGGGCGGGCCGGCCGGGCGGGCGGGGTTGGCGGACGCCGGGCCGGGGGGCCAAGCTGGCCGCCGGCAAACGGGGCGGGACGAGGGGGACGGACGTGACCGAGGCGCAGCACGCAGCGGGCGGAGCGGCCGGCACCGCCACCGGCGAACCGGCCGACGGCGACGGGGTGTCCCGCCTGGCCTGGTTCACCCTGGCCATCGCCTCGGCCGCCGCCTTCATGGTCGCCCTCGAGGTCACCGTGATCTCGCTGGCCCTGCCCCGGATCGCCGCCGCCTTTCCTGCGGCCTCGCCGTCGACGCTGTCGTGGGTGTTCAGCGCCTACTCGATCGGGGTGGCGTCGCTGCTGCTGGTGGGGGGCTGGGCCGCCGACCTCTACGGCCGCAAGCGCCTGTTCCTCACCGGTATGACGCTGTTCGCCCTCGGTTCGCTGCTGGCCGGCACGGCCCGCACCATGGAATGGCTCATCGGGGCCCGGGCCCTGCAGTCGGTGGGTGGCGCCATGCTGTTCCCCTCGGGCCTGGCCCTGGTGCTGGCCGTGTTCCCGCCGGCCAAGCGTCAGCTGGCGATCGGGATCTGGGCCGCCACCGGAGGGCTGGCCGGAGCCGTGGGGCCGTCGGCCGGGGCTCTGCTCATCCAACTGTTCGGGTGGCGGGCCGTGTTCCTGTTCAACGTGCCGGTGGCGGCACTGGCCGTGCCGATCGGGTGGCGGACCCTGGTGGAGAGCCGGGCCGAGGGCGTGCCCCGCAAGGTGGACGTGATCGGGGTGCCGCTGGCCTCGCTCGGCGTCGGGGCCCTGGTGCTGGCGATCGTGGAGGGGCGGGAGTGGGGCTGGGGGTCGCCCCGCATCGTCGGGCTCCTGGTGCTGGCGGTGGCGCTGGTGGCCGGGTTCGTGGTGCGGTCGAGCCGGCATCCGGCCCCCCTGTTCGATCTCAACCTGTTCCGGATCCGGTCCTACCGGGTGGCTCTGATCGGCAGCCTGCTGTTCTCGGCCGGGTTCTTCGGCAGCTGGGTGCTGCTGCCCACGTTCATCCAGGCCTGGTGGCACTGGGGGGTGGTGAAGACAGGGCTGGCGTTCATGCCGGCGTCGCTGATCTCGGCCGTGCTGTCGGGCCCGATCGGGTCCCGGGTCGACCGTTTCGGCCACCGCCGGGTGGTGGCGGCGGGGGCGGTGCTGGCAGCCGCCGGGATGGGTTCGTTCGCGGCCTTCATGGACACCGAGCCCCGCATCCTGCTGGCGGTGGTCCTGCCCAGCGTGCTGCTCGGCCTGGGCATGGCGGTGCTGTTCGCCATGCTGGTGGGGGCGGCCATGCGGGACGTGCCGATGGCCCGCTACGGCACGGCCGGCGCCGCCCGTACCACCGTGTTCCAGCTGGGCCAGGCGCTGGGGGTGGCGATCGGGGTGGCCGTGATCGGCAGCCCGGCCACGGCCGGAGCGGCGTTGTCGAGCTACCGCAGCAACTGGGTGATCTCGGCCGGCCTGCTGGCCGCCATCACGCTGGTGTTCCTCGTGCTGTATCCGTCCCATCGCGACGGGTAGCCGCGGCCTGGGGCGCAGCTTTCATGGACGGCGTCACGGACGATGGCGCCGACGAAACGAGGGAGCCGGCTCTGGATCTTCATCGGAGATGTCGCCGGTGACGGAGTGGGTGAAAAAGCCGAGTAGCTGAGGACGGTCTAGGTGAGGACGGGGTAGGTGAGGAGGTCGGCCGGGCCCGCTCAGTCCGGGGCCAGGCGGAGGGTGAGGCGGGCGCCGCCCAGCGGGCTGTCGCCGATGGTGAGGCTTCCGCCGTGGGCCACCGCCACCTGGCGGGCGATGGCCAGGCCCAGGCCCGAGCCCGGGGCACGCGATCCCCGCTCGAAGCGCTCCACCACCCGGGCCCGGTCGGCGGGGGCGATCCCGGGGCCGTTGTCGTCGACGATCACCGTCGGTACCTGGCCCGGCCCCGCCGCTACCGTTACCACCAGCCGGGCCGGCCCGGCCCCGTCACCTCCGCCCCCGGCGGGGCGGCCGTGCACCACGGCGTTGCGGACCAGGTTGGACACGGCCAACTGAACCCCGGCGGCCCACAGAACGGCGTGGGTGGCACCACCGTCGGAGCCGTCGCCGGCGCCGGCTCGGGCCCGGCCGTCGGGGCCGACGCCGCCGCCCTGGGGGGCCACGATCTCCACCGCCACGTCGGCCCGGCGGGTCTCGGCCGCCACCGCCGCCTCGACCAGATCGGCCAGATCGACGGGGGCGAACCAGGTGGCGTCGGCGAGCTCGGCCTCGGCCAGGCTCCGCACGGCGGCCAGGGCAGCCGCCGTCTGCTCCACCGCCGCCGTGGCCCGCTCGGCCGCCGTCTCCCTGTCGCCGGCGGCCAGGTGGCCCGAGGTCACCAGGTTCAGGTTGGTGAGGGCGCGCTGTAGGGGGGCCCGCAGCTCGTGCGATGCCGACGAGGCGAAGGCTCGGGCCGACTCCAACGCCGCCCCCCGCCGCTCGGTCTCCTCGGCCAGGCGGCCCAGGCTGTGGTTGAGGGCGGCCGCCACCTCGTCGACCTCCACCGACCCGTAGCTCGACGCCACCCGCCACCGGGCGGGGTCGCCGTCGTCGAGCCGGGCGGCGTCGCGTCGCAGGCCGGTGAGGGGCCGGGCGGCCCGGGCCCCCAGCAGGTAGCCGGCGAGGCCGGCCCCGAGCGCGGTGGCGAGTCCTACCACCAGGGCGCGGCGGCGCAACCGGCGGGTGGCGGCCTCGGTGTCGCCCAGGGGGGCGGCCAGCTGGACCAGGGCCTCGTCGCCGATCCGGGGTACGTCGCGCACCTCGATGGTGAGCAGGCGCCACCGCTGGCCGTCGGCCGTGGCGGTGGCCAGCCCGGGGGTCGACGGCGGCGGCAGAGGCTGGTCGGGAAGCTGGCCCACCTCGGTCAGGCGCCCGCCGGCCAGCACCTGGGCCCCTTCAACCGTGCCGCTCAACTCGGAGGCGGCCAGCCGGTTGGCGATGGCGGCCAGGATGGGGGCCGTCTCCGCTCTCGCCTCGAGCTGGTCGTCCACCCGATCGAGCAGGATGCGGCTCGACACTCCCTGCACCACGGCCCCGATGACCACCAGCGACCCGAACGCGGCGGCGAAGGCAGCCAGCCCGGTGCGGGTGGCGAGCCGCACCTCAGGGCTCCCGCAGCACGAAGCCGACGCCCCGCACGGTCTCGATCATCCGGGGGGCGGCCCCGGCCGACTCCAGCTTGCGCCGCAGGTAGCCCACGAACACGTCGACCACGTTGGTGTCGGCGTCGAAGTCGTAGCCCCACACCAGCTCCAGCAACCGGATGCGGCTGAGGACGATGCCGGCGTTGGTGGCGAACGCCGCCAGCAGGTCGAACTCCCGGCGGGACAGGTCGAGCGGGCGGCCGTCGAACGTGGCCCGCCGGCGGTCGAGGTCGAGCCACAGGCGGGCCCCCACCGTCACCCGCTCGGTCTCGGCGGGGGCGGCTACGGCCGCCGCCCGGCGCAGCAGGGCCCGCAACCGCAGCGACAGTTCCTCCAGGTCGAACGGCTTGACCAGATAGTCGTCGGCACCGGCCTGGAGGCCGGCCACCCGGTCGCCCACCTGGTCGAGGGCCGACAGGATCAGGATCGGCAGGTGCACCGACTCGGCCCGGAGCCGCCGGCACAGCTCGATGCCGGAGATGCCGGGCAGGCCGACGTCGGCCACCACCACCTCGGGCCGCCCGCCCGGCCCCGACCCGGGCCGCCCGAGCAGGGTCAGGGCGGCCTCGGCGTCGCCCACCGAGCGGGCCTCGAAGCCGAGCAGGTTGAGGCCCTGCTCCACCGCCCGGCGCACCTCGTCGTCGTCCTCCACGATCAGGACGCGCCCCTGCCCGCCGGCGGGCCGGGCAGGGGTCGGGGCGCTCATCAGACGGTGACGGTATCCACTCGGGCTGCTCCCCTACGTGCGGGTCCGCCGGAGGCGAACCCCGGGACGTCCTTACTCCTGGTCCTGCTTGAAGTCGGCATCGAGGTCGCTCAGCACCTGGTCGATCTCGTCGAGCGTGCGCTCCATCTCGGCCACCTGTGCCTCGGGCACGGTGTCGACGGCAGCCCCGGCGGCGCTGGTGGCGGTGGGGGCGGTGGTGGCCGATCCGCCCGTGGCCGGGGCTGCGGTGGACGCCGCCGGCGCAGTATCGGCAGTGGCGGCCGGCGCGGCACCGGCGGCCGGGGCCGAGGACGTGCCGCCGGTGGCGGTGGCGCCGTCGTCGTTGCCGCCGCAGCCGGCCAGGGCCGCCGTCACGGCGAGGGTGAGGGCGAACCCGCCGATCGCCCGGCGGCCCCGGACGTGGAGGCCGGGCCGGGAGGCGGGCGCCATCGCCACCGCCATCAGATCTCCACTCCCCAGCTCTCGCAGCGGGAGCGGAGATCGGCCACCAGCTCGGTGCGGTCGTCGAGGATCTCCCGGGTCTTGGACCGGACCGTCAGACGGTTCTCCAGCACGGTGGCCAGCTGGTCCCGGTTGGCCGCCTGGGCGGCGTCGATCTTGGACTGGAGCCAGGCCAGGGATCCCCGCACGGTGGCGTCGCCGTCGAGGCGGGCCTTGCGCTCGGTCAGGCGGATCTCGATGTTGGGGATGCGCAGGCAGGCCCGCTCCGCCCGGGGCCCGATGCCGTCGCCGGGGGAGGCGGCCACCGCCGGCGCCGCCGGTCCGGCGGGGGCGGCACCGGCCACGGCGGGGACGGTGAGGCCGAGGGCGGCCAGGGTCAGGCCGGCCAGGCCGAGGCGCAGGCTTCGGGTGGGGGATCGCATCGTCGGTCTCGCTCCTGGGACTGGGGAAACTGGGTACCGGACACCGGGCGACCTGGTGTCCGGTACGTGATCCACCATCGACCTCGGTTCTAAGAAGACTCTGAGGAAACGCTGTGACAGTTGTCACTACCAGTGAGTCGGGGGTCCTGGCCCCACGGCTGGCGATCCGGCCCCTCCGGTGCGAGAATCGCCCTGATGAGCGACGTCGCACAGCAAGTCCCCCTGGTCAATTACCTCGTGCTGGGGCAGACCCCGCACCTCGTCGCCCACGAGTGCACCTCGTGCGGCGCCCGGTTCTTCGACCGGCGCAACGCCTGTGCCTCGTGCTTCAAGACCGAGTTCCGCACCGTCGACATCCCCAACGAGGGTGAGCTGCGGGCCTTCACGATCGTGTCGCAGGCCGGGCCCGGCATCAAGGTGCCGTTCGTGGCCGGCGTGGTGGACTGTGGCGGCACCAGCGTGCGGGGCAACATCATCAACACCGAGCCCGACCCCGAGCACGTGACGCTCGGCATGGCCGTGCGGCTCGCCACCTACTCGATGGGCACCGACGACAACGGCACCGAGGCCATCGGCTTCGGTTACGAACCGGCCTGACCGGCCAAACGATCGCAAGAAGGAGACTGCCATGAGCGCCAGTGACGAGATCTGGATCCTCGGGATCAACATGACCAAGTTCGGCAAGCACCCCGACCTCGACACGGTCGACCTCGGGGCGCAGGCCATCATGGCCGCCCTGGCCGACGCCGGGGTCACCATGGCCGACATCGGCGTCTTCGCCGCCGGCAACCTGCTGGGCGGGGGCGGGATCGGCCAGCAGCTGCAGAAGCAGGTGGGCCAGACCGGCATCCCCGTCTACAACGTGTCCAACGCCTGCGCCACCGGGGCCACCGCTCTTCGTACGGCGATCATGGCGGTCAAGGCCGGCGAGTGCGACATGGGTCTGGCCTGCGGCGTGGAGAAGCTGGCCGGTGCCGGCCTGCTCGGCGCCGGCGGCGTGCCCCGGTCCGACGCCAAGGTCTACAACCCGTCGGGCCGCTACGGGGCCGTGGCCGGCATCGACGGCCGCATCGGCACCAACACCATGCCCGGCGTGTTCGCCCAGGTGGGCATGGAGTACGGCCACAAGTACGGGGGCGCCACGTTCGAGCTGTTCGCCCGGATCAGCGAGAAGAACCACAGCCACTCCACGCTGAACCCGCTGGCCACCTACACCAAGGCCATGCCGGCCGAGGCGATCATGAACGACGTGATGATCGCCTACCCCAACACCCGGCCGATGTGCTCGGCCAACTGCGACGGCGCCGCCGCGGCGGTGGTGGTGAGCGGCGAGAAGCTGAAGACGCTGTCGCTGGAGCAGCAGCGGCGGGCGGTGAAGGTGTCGGCCTCGATCCTCACGTCCGACCCGTGGCAGGAGGCCTGCCAGGTCCTGCCCGACGTCAACACGCTCACCAAGAACGCCGCCCGCCAGGCCTACGAGCAGGCCGGCGTCGGCCCGGAAGACCTCGACCTGGTGGAGCTGCACGACTGCTTCGCCACCGCCGAGCTCGTCCACTACGACAACCTGGGCCTGTGCGAAGAGGGCGGCGCGGTCGACTTCTTCGAGTCGGGTGCGCCGTGGCGTGACGGGCGCCTCCCGGTGAACGTGTCGGGCGGCCTGGAGTCGAAGGGTCATCCCATCTCGGCCACCGGCATCGCCAACATCTGGGAGATCTGCCAGCACCTGCGCAACGAGTGCGGCGACCGTCAGATCGAAGGGGCCAAGGTCGGCCTGGCCCACGTGATCGGGCTCGGCTCGGCCTGCGGCATCCACATCCTCGAGAAGTCCGCCGCCTGATCGCAACACCGTTTCTGGGAACCCGATCCGTGCTGCGCCCGGATCGGGTTCCTTGATTTCGTCTGCACACACACCCGAGGGGGACGTGACATGAAGCTGGGATTCGTCGGCGTAGGCAACATGGGCAATCCCATGGCCGCCAACATGATCAAGGCCGGTCACCAGCTGACCGTCCACGACTTGTCGAAGGACTCGGCGGCCAACCTGCTGGAGGCCGGCGCCGCCTGGGCCGACACCCCGGCCGCCGCCGCTTCCGGTCAGGACGCCTGCTTCCTGTCGCTGCCCGCCCCGCCCGACGTCAAGGACGTGGTTCTCGGCGCCGGCGGTGTGCTCGACGCCACCGCCTCCGGCGGCGCCATCATCGATCTGTCCACCAACTCGCCCATCCTGGTGCGCGAGCTGTGCGCCACCGCAGCCGAGAAGGGGGTCGGGTTCCTCGACGCCCCGGTGTCGGGCGGCGTGCGGGGGGCCCGTGACGGCACACTGGCCGTGATGGTGGGGGGCGACGCCGAGCTGTTCGAGCGGTTCAAGCCGGCGTTCGACGCCATCGGGGGCAACGTGTTCCACGTGGGCCCGATCGGGGCCGGCAACGTGGCCAAGCTGGTCAACAACCAGTGCGCCTTCATCCACATGATGGGTCTCACCGAGGCCCTGGTGCTGGGGGCCAAGGCCGGCATCGACCCGGTGGTGCTGCGCGACGTGGTGCGGGCCTCCAGCGGCGGGGCGTTCGTGTGGGACGGCGGCGCCCGGGCCATCCTCAAAGACCGCCTGGCCCCGTCGTTCAACCTGAACCTGGCGACCAAGGACATCGGCCTGGCCCAGGACCTGGCCGACGCCATCGGCGCCCCGGCCCCCATGGGCAAGCGGGCCCAGGAGCTGCTGGTGGGCTACCGCGACAACGGCTACGCGCTGGAAGACGTGCTGGCCACGGTCAAGGCCATCGAGGAGCAGGCCGGCTACCAGGTCCGCGGCTCCTGGCACGACTGAGTGCCGTCCCGCCCTCGAACCGTGTAACGGAAACCGCGCCCCCTGGCCGTTCTGTGTCACGTTTTCTGCGGATTCCGTAGATCTCGCGACGCAGTTGGCCGGCGGGGCGCGGTTTCCGTTACACGGTTCGCCCCGGCCGGAGCCGGGGGAGGGCGGGGCGGGTCAGCCCTCCTCGGCGGCCTTGCGGGCCTGGCGGGCCGAGAACGTGGGGAACTGGCCGGTGGTGGCGGTGACGCCGCCGTCCACCGGGAGGGCCACGCCGGTGATGAACGAGGAGTCGGGCGACAGCAGGAACGACACGGCGGCGGCCAGCTCGGAGGCCTCGCCCCAGCGGGCCATGGGCACGACGTTGCGCATGGTCTCGTCGACGTCGGGACGGCTCTGCATGCCGGCCGTCATGCCCGTCTTGGTGGGGCCGGGGCACACGGCGTTGACCCGGATGCCCTCGTGGGCCAGGTCGAGGGCGACCGACTTGGCCAGGTTGATCACGGCCGCCTTGGAGGCGTTGTACGTCCAGCCACCGGGGTCGGCGGCCAGGCCGGAGGTGGATCCGGTGACCACGATGGCGCCGTGGTCGACCTTGCGCAGGGCGGGGAGGGCGGCCCGGATGCCGAGCACGACGGCCCGCACGTTCACGTCCATCACCTTGTCGTAGACCGACATCGGGAGGCGGTCGACGAGGCCGAAGCCGGGGATGCCGGCGTTGAGGAAGATGCCGTGGAGGGCGCCGAAGTGCTCCTCGGCGGCGGCCACGATGGCGTCGTTGGTCTCCTCGGTGGTCACGTCGCCTACCACGGCCACCACCCCGTCCACGCTCTTCGTCCACGCCAGGGCGTCGGCGTTGAGGTCGGCGGCGATCACCGAGGCCCCGTCGGCCACCAGCCGCTCCACCGTGGCCCGGCCGATGCCCGACGCCCCTCCGGTCACCGCGTACACCCGTCCTGCGTTGCTGCTCGTCATAGCGGCCGATCCTACGCAGACGGACCATCGCCGTTCGAATGGGCGGCCCCCGGATCTCGTTGCACCTAGCGCCACGGGCGACGCCCTCGGCAACGAGAACTGTTGGGCCCGGATCTCGTTGCGCCATGCGCCGCCGGTGGCGCCGTGCGTACCGAGATCCGGTGGGGTATCGGCTATTTGCCCCGGCGGCCCATGCGCTCGGCCCGGTCGCGGGGCTGGCCGTGGACGCCGGAGCGTTCGTGGGCCAGGGCGTCGGCCCGGCTCAGGCCCCGGTGGTCGGCCAGGTAGGCCTTGTCGATGCGGCTGGTGTCCCACGAGGCGGCCACGATCTCGGCCGTGAGGGCATCGACGGCGGCATCGAGCTCGTCGTCGGGCACGGCCCGGTTCACCAGGCCGATCGCCGCCGCGTCGGCTCCTGCGATGCGCCGGGCGGTGAACATCAGCTCCTTGGCCCGGGCCACGCCCACCCGCTCGGGCAGGCGCACGGTCATGCCCCACGTGGCCACCAGGCCCCACTGGCCGTGGGTGTCGCCGAACTGGGCCGACTCGGTGGCGTAGATCAGGTCGCACCCCAGCGCCAGCTCCAACCCACCGGTGAAGCAGTGGCCTCGGACCTTGGCGATCGTCGGCTTGGGCAGTTGCTCCAGCAGGTCGATCGTCTCGGCCTGGTAGTGCCGCGACGGCGCCTTCACCCCGTCGGCGATCCCGCCCAGGTCGTTGCCGGCGCAGAACGAGCGCCCGGCCCCGGTGAGCACCACGGCCCCCACCGAGTCGTCAGCGGCCAGGGCCTCGATGTGGGCCCGCAGCTCCATGAACACCGACGGGTTGAGGGCGTTCAGCTTCTCCGGTCGGTTGAGGGTGAGGGTGGCCACGCCGCCATCGTCGTGGCGCAGCACCAGCTGATCGGTCATGGCAGGGGTTCCTTCGGTCGATCGGTCGGGGAGAGGGAGGGTTACAGATCGGCGTAGCGTTCGACGACCTCGCCCCAGCGGGTGGCGTCGTCGGGGCTCTGGATCACGGTGGCCAGCCCGGCGATGGGCGACACCGGCACCAGCAGGCGGGACACGCCCCGGGCGGCCAGAGCCGGGATGTCGTCGAGGTCGTCGGGCACGCTGGTGGTGATCTCCAGCGCGTCGGGATCCCGGCCGTGCTCTTCGGCCGTGCGACGGGCCAGGTCGATCAGCTCCTGGGGGGCGTTGCGGGCCGGGAAGTAGCCGTCGCCCAGACGCCCCGCCCGCTTGGCCGCCGGCACGGTGTCGCCGCCCACGATGATGGGCACCGACCCCTGGGCCGGCTGGGGCCGGCAGTAGGTCTCGTCGAAGTTGACCCACCGGCCGTGGAACGTGGGCCGCTCGGACGTCCACAGCTCCCGCATCACGGCCACGTACTCGTCGGTCCGGGCCCCCCGGTCCTCGAACGGGGCCCCGATGGCGTCGAACTCCTCCTTCATCCAGCCCACCCCGATGCCGAGCAGCACCCGCCCGCCCGACATCTGATCGAGTGTGGCCACCTGCTTGGCCGTGATCACCGGGTTGTGCTGGGGCACGATCAGGATGCCGGTGGCCAGCTTGATGGTGGAGGTGACGGCGGCCATGTAGGCCATCCAGATCAGCGGGTCGGGGAGCGGGATGTCGTCGCGCCCGCCCGCCATCTTGCCGTCGCCCGAGTAGGGGTACGTGGAGGTGTAGTTGGCCGGCACCACGGTGTGCTCCACCGTCCAGGCGCTCTCGAACCCGGCCGCCTCCCCGGCCTGCACCAGCTCCTGGCCCAACGCCGGGTCGACGTAGCGCCCGGTGTTGCAGTAGCGAAGCCCGAACTTCATAGGGTCTCTCCTGATTCTGAGGAGCCTGAGCGGCGCTCAGCGCCGTTGAGGCTCCTAATTTCGGATGGGTCGGCTGGTGTGGACGGTCGGATGTCTAGCGCAGGTGGGCGGGGCGGGGGTCGGCCAGGCGGCCGAGGGGGGACTGGGAGCGGAGGCCGCCGTCGACCACCAGGTGCTCGCCCGTGACGAACGAGCTCTCGTCCGACGCCAGCCACAGGGCGGCCGCCGCGATCTCCTCGGGGAAGCCGAGGCGGCCCAGGCTGTGGGCGTTCACGTTGCGCTCCAGCGCCCCCGGCTCCTCCATCATCCGCAGCACCGGCGGGGTCTGGATCGTGCCGGGGCAGATGGCGTTGACCCGGATACCGGAAGGGGAGTGATCGGTGGCCAGGGCCCGGGTGAGGTTGATCACGGCCGCCTTGGAGGCGGCGTAGCAGATGGCCCCGCCGTCGCCGTGCAGGCCCGAGATCGAGGCCGTGTTGATGATCGACCCGCCCCCCGCCGCCTCCATGATCGGCACCGCGTACTTGGCCCCCAGGAACACCGAGCGGACGTTGACCGCCATCACCAGATCCCAGTCCTCCACGCTCAGCTCCACCGCTGTCCCCGGCCGCAGGGTGCCGGCGTTGTTGAACAGCACGTGAAGGCCGCCCAGCTGCTCCACCGTGGTGGCCACCATCCGGGCCACGTCGGCCTCCTGGGCCACGTCGGCCTCGATGGCGATGGCGTGCCCGCCGGCCTCGTTGATGGCCGCCGCCGTGGCCTCGGCCTTCTTGAGCCGCATGTCGACCACGGCCACCGCCGCCCCCTCGGCGGCGAACCGCTTGGCCGAGGCGGCCCCGATGCCCGAGCCGCCGCCGGTCACGATGGCCACCTTGTTCTCCAGCAGGCCCATGCCCTGCGTCCCCTTCCCGGCCGTCGGCGGCCTGTGAGCTGCCCCAAATCTGCCCACCCGGGCCGCCGGTGGCAAGCCCGTCGCCGTCACCGCCACCGTCGCCGAGGCTCTGGGCCGGCCCGAAGCCGTCGATTACGGTTGGGCCATGAGCAACCCGGCCGACGGCATCGCCTACACCAACGGTTCCTACGTTCCCCTCGGTGAGGCGTCCATCCCGCTGCTCGACCCCGGTTTCACCCGGGGCGACGCCGTGTACGACACGACCTCGGTCTGGAAGGGCAACTTCTTCCGCCTCGACGACCATGTGGAGCGGTTCTTCCGCTCCTGCCAGCGGGCCCGCCTGTCGCCCCCCGCCGACGCCGACGGGGTGAAGCGGGTGCTGGCGTCGTGCGTCCAGCGGTCCGGCCTCGAGTCGGCCTTCGTCCAGATGATCTCCACCCGGGGCCGGTACCAGGACCCGTTGATCCGAGATCCCCGACAGTGCGAGAACACGCTCTACGGGTTCGCCCTGCCCTACATCTGGATCATCCAGCCGGCGCGCCAGATGGAGGGGATCGACCTGGCCGTGGCCACCGGCAACCGCCGCACCCCGCCCGAGGCCATCGACCCCCGGATGAAGAACTTCAACTGGCTCGACCTGCAGAAGGGCCTGTTCGAGGCGCTCGACCGCTCGGCCGACACCGCCGTGCTGTGCACCCCCGACAACCGGCTGTCCGAGGGCCCCGGCTTCAATCTGTTCGTGGTGCGTGACGGCGTGCTCCGCACCCCGGTGGGCAACGTGCTGGAGGGCATCACCCGCCGCACGGTGTTCGAGCTGGCGGCCGACCTCGATCTCAAGGCGGAGGAAGCCGACCTGACGGTCGACGACCTCACGGCCGCCGACGAAGCCTTCCTGTCGTCCACCGCCGGCGGGATCATGCCGGTGGCCGCGGTCGACGGCCAGCCCCTGGCCCACGGCCCCGGTGCCGGCCCCCTGTCGCTCCAGCTGCGGGCCGAGTACTGGGCCCGGCGGGAAGCGGGCTGGCACGCCACCCCGGTGTCGTCGCTGGTCTGAGTGCACCCTTCGGGTGCCTCGGGTTGGCCTGCGGCCAACACCGGGGTGCACCCTTCGGGTGCCTCGGGTTGGCCTGCGGCCAACACCGGGGTGCACCCTTCGGGTGCCTCGGGTTGGCCTGCGGCCAACACCGGGGGTGCACCCTTGGGGTGTCTCGGGTTGGCCTGCGGCCAACACCGGGGGTGCACCCTTGGGGTGCCGCCCCCGGCGGGGTCAGCTGGAGGCGGTGAGCGTGATGCCGGCCGCGGCCGCCAGGGAGTCGACCTCGGCCAGGGTCATGGTGCCGGGGGCTCGGCGCTCTCGGGCCATGGTGTTGGCGATCTGCCGCAGCAGCTCGTTGGCCGGGGTCGGCACCCCGTGGAGCCGACCCAGCATCACCACCTCGCCGTTCAGGAAGTCGACCTCGATCGAGCCGGCCCCCCGGGCCAGGCTCTGCCACGACGAGCTCCCGGTGCGGCGCCGGGCCTCGGAGTCCACGATGGCGAAGTCGCCTCGCCGCTCGGCCTCCTCCTCCCGGGTGGCCACATCGATCCCGGCGGCGCTGAAGGCGGCCAGGGCCTCGGCCGCCGCCATGGCGTTGAGGGGAGACTTCCGGCCGGCCCGGCCGCAGGCGGCGTCGAGGGCGTTGCCCGTGTTCTGGCGGAGCTTGGCGTACTTGTAGCGCATGATGGCCGGATCGGCCTGGGACCGCAGGTTCGACGTGGAGAAGGCGGCGGCGATCATCTCGGCCGTGGCGTCGGATCCCGACGGGAACCGGCCGACGTCGAGCACGCCCCCCACCGGCGCTCCCGCCCCCTCGACGATCCCGGGTTCCAGATGCGAGCCGGGCAGCATCACGCACATCCCGTACACGTTGGCGAACCGGCGCAACGCCATCCGCTCGTTCTCCACCCCGTTCTGGCAGCAGACCACGGCGATGTCGGACGGGGCGCAGGCGGCCAGCTCGTCCAGGGCCGCCTCGGTGTGCTGGGTCTTCATGGCCAGGATGATCACGTCGTCCGAGGTGAGCTCCAGCTCGCCCGGGTGGCCGACGGCGGGGACGGTGACGAGGTGGGTCTCCTCCGGCATCCGCAGCTCAAGGCCGCGCCGTTGGAGGGCGGCCAGGTGGGCGCCCCGGGCGATGAGGGCGACGTCGTGGCCGCCCACGGCGGCCAGCAGGCCTCCGATGACACCCCCCACGGCGCCGGCTCCGTAGATCACAAACCGAGCAGACATGGCGACAGTCTGTCCGGGCCCGGGCCCGGGGCGCTAGCCGTGTCTTTCGGGGGCTGGCGCCCCCGCCGGCCCTGCGGGCCTCCCCCATCGGCGTCGGGGGCCCTACCCCGCCGCCCGCCGGCCCTGCGGGCCTCCCCCATCGGCGTTGGGGGCCCTACCCCGCCGCCCGCCGGCCCTGCGGGCTTCCCCCATCGGCGTCCGGGTCCACCCCGCCGCCGGACCGGCGGCGGAAACTATCCCGCCAGCAGGTCGGCCAGCCGGCCGGCGACCGCTTCGGCATCGCCTTCGATGGCCACCAGCTTGGTGCGGGACCGGGCCCCGGTCACGATCGTCACCGACGAGCGGGCCACGTCGAAAGCGTCGGCCAGGGCCGCCACCACCGCGGTGTTGGCCTTGCCGTCCACCGCCGCCGCCTGCACCTCCACCACCAACGATCCGTCGGCCCAGGCCCCGCCCACCCGCTCCGCCCTGGCCTTCGGTTTCACCCGCACGCCGAACCGCACCGCACCGCCGGTCACCTCACCACCCCCGATCGGGGTCCTCGTCCGCCCCCTGGCCCTGTCGGGCCCACCAGACGGCGTCGTCCTCCTCGACATCGACATCGACATCGACATCGACCTCGACCGCGATCGGGGGGCGGTCGGCACCGTCGGGTCCGATCCCGGCCCCCTGGCGGCGCTGCTCGCCGCCGTCATCGGTCCCCTCCGATCCGGCGGGGGAGGAGGCGGGGCCACCGGCTCCCTCCGGCCCGGTGGGGGAGTAGGCGGGGTCACCGGCCGTGGCCGGCCGGGAAGCCGTGGCCGCCCGGGCGGGGCCGGCGACGAGGAGCGCCGCCAGGGCGGTGGTGACGGGCACGGCGGCCACCAGACCGACCGAACCGCACAGGGTGCGCACGATCTCCACCGCCACCAGCTCGGAGTTGGCCACCGAGGCCAGGCTCTGGTGCGACACGGCGAACAACAGCAGCAGCGGCATGCTGGCCCCGGCGTAGGCCAGCAGCAGGGTGTTGACGGTGGAGGCGATGTGGTCCCGCCCCACCCGCACCCCCGACGACACCAGCTCGGCCACCGACAGATCAGGGTTGCGGTGCTTGAGCTCGGCCACCGTGGCCACCTGGGTGACGGTGACGTCGTCGAGGGCGCCCAGCGCCCCCAGCAGGGCACCGCCCAGCAGCAGCGGCACCAGATCGATGTCGGCGATCAACGGCAGCGTCAGACCTTCCTCCGTGGCCAGCCCGGTGAAGCGGGAAGCTCGGAAGAAGACCCAGGACAAGCCGAGCGTCAGCACCAGCGACGCCAGCGTGCCCACCAGGGCCACGGCGGCGTGAGGGTTGAAGCCGTGGGTGAGGAACAGGCTGACGAAGGCGATGAGCGACGCCGCCACCACCGCCACCACCAGGGGGTCGTGGCCGTCGAGCACGGAGCGGGCCACGAAGCCCACCAGGATGGCCAGCGTCAGCGCCATGCCCAGCAGCGCCCGGAGCCCCTGGCGCCGCCCGAGAGCCACCACCACCAGGGAGAAGATCAGGACCAGCCACAGCAGCACCGATCCCCGGTCGCGGTCGGCATAGAAGTAGAAGTTGGTGCTCGGCTCGTAGCCGAGCACCACCTGCTCGCCGACGGCCAGATCGGGCGTCTGCGAGGTGGGGCCCAGGGGCAGGTCGGACAGGGCGATGGTGGCTCCCGCCTCGGGCCCCTCCTCCAGGTCGAAGGTGAGGTTGCGGCAGGTTTGGGGGTCCGCCGGGTCGGCGTAGGAGCAGGGCCCGTCGCTGGTGGCGGTGACGACGGCATCGAGCCGCTCCGTACCCAGGCCGAGCTCGGCCGCCTGCTGGATCGCCGCGTCCTGACCCTGGCCGTCGGGCCACAGCGACACCAGCCCCACGATGGTGGCGACGAAGGCCACCGCCAGCAGTACCGCCGTGGCCAGCAGCGGCGGGCTGGCCAGGAGATCCTCCCACCGGGCCTCGGGCCCGCCCGCGGCGTGGGCGTGCCCGTGGCTGTGACCGTGCGCAGGGGCGGGGCCGTCGCCGTCAGTGTGATCGTGATCGTGGCCCTCGGTGTGGCCGTGGGCGGGGGCGTGGCCGTCCGAATGGCCGGGTCCGTCGGGCTGCACCCCGGCAGTGTGCCCCCATCGTGGCGCCGGGCAAAACCTGTCCGAACGGACTGTTCGGCTGGGCAAAGCGAACGGCCCCGGAGCGGTCCCGGCCCGTGTGGTCTACCTTCGGTCCCGTGTATGGGTTGATCACCGGCAGCGGCTTCTACGACATCCCCGAGCTGGAGGACCGCACGGTCGCCACCACCGACACCCCCTACGGTCCGGTCCGCCTCACCACTGGACGGTGGCGGGGCCGGCCGGTGGCCTTCCTACCCCGCCACGGTGCCGACCACTCGGTCCCGCCCCACGCCATCAACTACCGGGCCAACGTCTGGGCCCTGGCCCAGGCCGGGGTGAGCGGGATCATCGCCACCGCCGTGTCGGGCGGGATCAACCCGGTGCTAACACCGGGTCGGCTCGTCCTGATCAGCGACTTCCTCAACTTCACCTCGGGCCGGGCCGAGACCTTCTTCGACGGGACCATCGACCCCGGGTTCGCCCACAGTCGCGGCCCGGTCACCCATACCGACATGACTGCGCCCTACGATCCCCAGATGCGCGCTGCTATCCGCCGGGCGGCCGAGCTGGAGTCGATCGATCTCGCCGACGGTGCCGTCTACTGCACCACCAACGGCCCCCGGTTCGAAACGCCGGCCGAGATCCGGATGATGGGGATGTTGGGCGGCGACCTGGTGGGGATGACCGGTTACCCCGAGGTGGCGCTGGCCCGCGAGGCCCGGGTGCCGTACGCCTCGATCGGCGTCGTCTCCAACCCGGCGGCCGGCCTCGGCGCCACCGAGCTCTCGGCCGACGACATATTCGCCGTGATCGACGGGGCGAGCGATCCTCTCTATCGTTTGATTGGTCGGACCATCGAGCTGGCCGGCGCAGGGAGCGCCTCATGAAATTGGCCATCGACATCATCGCCACAGCCCAAGCCATGAACGCCCGCGGACTGTCCACCGGCACCGCCGGCAACGTGTCGGCCCGCACCCAGTCGGGGATGCTGATCACCCCGTCGGGCATGGACTACACCCAGCTCACGCCGGACGACATCGTGGCCATGGACTTCGACACCAGCTGGTTCGCCACCAACGGGCTCCGCCCGTCGTCGGAGTGGCGGTTCCACCTCGACATCCTCCGCACCCGGCCCGATGTGAGTGCCATCGTGCACACCCATTCGCCCTACGCCAGCGCCCTGTCGGCCCACGGGCGGGGGATCGGCCCGTTCCACTACATGGTGGCGGTGGCCGGCGGGCACGACATCCGCTGCGCCCCTTACGCCACCTTCGGCTCCCAGGAGCTGTCCGATCATGCCCTCCGGGCCCTCGAGGGCCGGGCCGCCTGCCTGCTGGCCCACCACGGCGTGATCGCCACCGGGCCCGATCTGGGGTCGGCGCTGGCGCTGGCCGTCGAGGTGGAGGAGCTGGCCCGTCAGTACCTGGCGGCCCGGGTGCTGGGGGAGGTGCCCGAACTGACCCGGGAGCAGATGGACGAGGTGCTCGACAAGATGAGCAAGGTCGGGTACGGATCGTCGCCCGAGATGAACCCGCTGCCCCCGGTGGCACCCCAGTCCGGTCTGCTGCACCTCGATCACTGATCGGCCCGGCACCATGGTGGGGTGACCACCGAGCCCACCATCGCCTGGCGTGACGGCGCCCTCGAACTGATCGACCAGACCCGCCTGCCGGCCGAGCTGGTCTCGCTCCGGCTCACCACGGTGCCCGGGGTGATCGACGCCATCAAGCGCCTGGCTGTGAGGGGCGCGCCCGCCATCGGCGTGGCCGGAGCCTACGGGGTGGCGCTGGCCGCCACCGCCGACGACCCCCGCACCGCTCCCGCCGCGTTCGACGCCGCTGTGGCCGCCCTGCGCTCCGCCCGGCCCACGGCCGTGAACCTGGCCCGGATGGTCGACCGGGTGGCGGCGGTGGCCCGGGCCACCGGTAACGATCCAGTGGCCGCCGATCCCGCGAGCAGGGCGCTGGCCGAGGCCCACCGGGTGCGGGACGAGGAGCGGGAGGCGTCGCAGGCCATGGGGGAGCGGGGGGCCGACCTCGTGGCCGACCTGGTGGGCCGTACCCCGGTCCGGGCCATGACCATCTGCAACACCGGCGGGCTGGCCACGGTGGAGCGGGGCACGGCGCTGGCCGTCATCCAGACCCTGCACGAGCGGGGTGTGCTGGCCGAGGCGATCGCCATGGAGACCCGCCCGCTGCTCCAGGGGGCCCGGCTCACCGCCTGGGAGCTGGGCCGGATGGGGGCACCCCACCGGCTGGCCGTCGACGGGGCCGGCCCGTTCCTGCTGGCCCGGGGGGCGGCCGACGTGGTGCTCATCGGGGCCGACCGGGTGGCCGCCAACGGCGACACGGCCAACAAGATCGGTAGCTACAGCCTGGCCCTGGGGGCGGCCCGGGCCGGGGTGCCGTTCCTGGTGGTGGCCCCGGAGTCCACCGTCGACGTCGCCACCCCGAGCGGGGCCGACATCGAGATCGAGGACCGGGGCCCGGCCGAGGTGGTGGCCTGGGGCGGGGTGGCCACCGCCCCGCCGGGCACGGCCGCCATCAACCCCGCCTTCGACGTCACCCCGGTCGATCTGATCACGGCGCTGGTCACCGACCGCCGCGTCGTCCGCTTCGACCGGGGCGACACCCTGACCCCGTGACCCCCTGACCCTCCAGGAACTCTGACGTCCCAGCCCCGTAACCGGGACGCCACGTCAGAGTTCCGTGCCAGTGGCCGATGACGGGCGCCCCGGCAGACTGTCCCCCATGAGCGTGACCGGGATCGAGACCGTGGACGTGCCGGTGCAGGCCGTCCGGCTGGTGGCCGACTACGTGGTGCCGTGCCGCCCCGACACCCCGGCCGACGTGATCGCCGGCGGCGCGGTGGACATCGGCCCCGACGGCCGCATCGTGGCCGTGGGCCGCCCCGACGAGCTGGGCCCGGCCCCCGGTCCCGTCCGCCCCGTCGGGGGCCTCCTCCTGCCGGGCCTGGTGAACGTCCACGCCCACACTCCGATGAGCCTGATCCGCTCGGTGGGCGACGGGCTGCCCCTCATGCGGTGGCTCAAGGAGGCGGTGTGGCCCCTGGAGGGGCGGATGACCCCCGACGACGCCCACGTCGGCATGCTCCTCGGCTCGGCCGAGATGCTGCTGGCCGGGGTCACCACCAGCTGCGAGATGTACCTGTTCGAGGCGGAGGTGGTGGAGGCCGCGGCCCGCACCGGGGCCCGGTTGGTCATCACCCCCGGCGTGATCTCGGCCCTCATCCCCAACGGGAACGTGGAGCCCCGCATCGACGAGATCACCCAGTTCCACCGCACCCACCACCGGCCGGAGGAGCGGGTCACGGTGGGCTTCGCCCCCCACTCGATCTACGACCTGACCCCGGCCCAGTGCGGCGAGATCGCGGCCCGGGCCCAGGCGGTGGGGGCCCTGTTCCACATCCATCTGGAGGAGACCCGGTCGGAGCGGGAGCTGGTGCTGGCCACCCACGGGGCCAGCGCCACGCAGCTCCTGGCCGACCACGGCGCCCTCCAGGGCCCCGTGCTCGGCGCCCACGGCGTGTGGCTCGACGAGACCGACCGGCGCCTGCTGGGCGAGGCGGGCGCAGCGGTGGCCCACTGCCCCCAGTCGAACCTCAAGCTGGGGTCGGGGATCGCCCCGGTGGCCGGCCTGCTGGCGGCCGGGGTGACGGTGGGGGTGGGCACCGACGGCCCGGCCTCCAACGACGACCTCGACCTCTGGGAGGAGCTCCGCCTGGCCCCGCTGCTGGCCCGGGGGGCCGGCCACGACCCGGAGGCCATGGCCGCCCCGGCCGCCCTCACCCTGGCCACCAGCGGGGCGGCCCGGGCCCTGGCCCTGCCCGAGGTGGGCCAGCTCACCGCCGGGACCTGGGCCGACGTGGTGCGGATCGACCTCGACGTTCCGGCCTTCGCCCCCCTGCGGCCCGAGACCCTGCTCACCCAGCTCGTGTTCGCCGGGTCGTCCCGCTTCGTCACCGACGTGTGGGTGGCCGGCCGCCCGGTTGTGGCCGACCGCCGCCTCGCCACGATCGATCTTGGCGCTGTCATGACCGAGAGCCAGCGCCGGGCCGACCGCCTGGCTGGCGCCTGAACGAGCGCCCGGAGCGGGCCCGCACCCCCTCTGACCAGGGCGTGTCCGGCCGTGACCATGGGCACACCAACGGTGACAGCCCGATGAACCTATGTTTCGGTCCGTTGGCAACCCGTGGACAAGGCGGGTGCCAGGGTTAGGATCCGCCGGATCGAGACGGCTGACGTGGAGGATGCCGAATGCGCAAGAGACTGATGATGCTGCTCGGCCTGTTGGCCGTGTTCAGCCTGGTCGCGGCGGCCTGCGGGTCGTCGGGCGACGAGGACACGGCCACCACCGGCGACACCACGGCCACCAGCGAGGGTGGCTCGGCCACCACCGAGGGCACCGACACCTCGGAAGCGGGCGGCACTACCGATGCCGACTGCACGGCGGAAGAGACGATCTGCATCGGCCTCGTGACCGACGTGGGCAAGATCGACGACAAGAGCTTCAACCAGTCGGCCTGGGAGGGTGTGCAGGAGGTCGGCAAGACCCTCGACGCCACGGTCGACTACATCGAGACCACTGACTCGACCGACTACGCCACCAACATCTCCAGCTTCACCGACCAGGGCTACGACGTGATCGTGACCGTCGGGTTCGCGCTGGGTGAGGCCACCACGGCGGCCGCCACGGCCAACCCCGAGACCTACTTCGTGGGCGTCGACCAGTTCCAGGCTGAGGCTGCCCCCAACGTGGCCGGCCTGATCTTCCCCGAGGACAAGGCCGGGTTCCTGGCCGGCGCCCTCGCCGGGCTTCTGACCAAGAGCAACACCGTGGCCCAGGTGCTGGGCACCGACCTGGTGCCGCCGGTCGTGGCGTTCAAGGAGGGCTTCGACGGCGGTGTGGCCTACACCAACGACGGCGCCCAGGTCATCTCCACCTACCACCCCGGTGGTCTCGACGTGGCCTTCGCCGACCCGGACTGGGGCGCCACCACGGCCCGCCAGGCCATCGACAACGGGGCCGACGTGATCTTCGGCGCCGGCGGCAAGACCGGCAACGGCGCCCTGGGCGAGGTCGCCAAGGACGGCGGCGACGTGCTGTGCATCGGCGTCGACACCGACCAGTGGGAGACGCTGCCCGAAGCCCACCCCTGCCTGGTGACCAGCGCCATGAAGCTGATCACCCCCGGCATCGTCGACATCGTGACCGCCTGGAACGATGGCGAGCCCACCACGGGCAACTTCGTGGGCGAGGTCGGCCTGGCCGACTACCACGACCTTGGCTCCAAGGTCCCGGCCGATGTGCAGCAGCAGATCGAGGACCTGACGCCGAAGGTGATCTCGGGCGAGGTGCCCACGGGCTACACACCCTCCTGATCGGTCGGTGTAGGTCTAACAGTTCACGTGCTCGCCCGCGGGGAGGTCAGGTGTGGTGACACACCAGGCCTCCCCGCAGGCGGCCGAAGTGGTGGTCCAGGCCGGGACCGAGCGAATCATGGGGCCGCCCGCTAACGTCGCCCCGGGGAGAGAGCGGACGAGATGCGAGCAGTGTGGCGTCAGTGGGTGCTGCTGCCGGTGGCAGCGGTCGTCGTCGGGCTGATCGCGGGCGCACTGCTCATCCTGGTCTCCGGTGACAATCCGCTGACGGCCTACGGGGGCATGGCCGAGGGGGCCTTCGGCGGCTCCGACGCCATCGGCCGCACGCTCGAGAAGGCCACCCCCCTGATCATGGGCGGCCTGGCCGTGGCCTTCGCCTTCAAGGCCGGCCTGTTCAACATCGGCGGGCAGGGCCAGCTGCTGGTCGGCGCGGCATTCGCCGCCTGGGCCGGATTTGGCCTCGACCTGCCCACCGTGCTCCACATCCCGCTGGCCCTCATCGTCGGCGGCGTGGCCGGCTCGGTGTTCGGGGCCGTCGCCGGCCTGCTGAAAGCGACCCGGGGCACGCACGAGGTCATCACCACGATCATGCTGAACTTCGTGGCGGCCAACCTGACGGACTGGCTGGTGAGCCGCGACGGTCCGTGGAAGGACCCCGACAGCGGCGCCGTGGCCCGCTCGCCCCACGTGGCCGATTCGGCCGCCCTGCCCCGCTGGGGCTTCCTGCCCGTCGGGTTCCTGGTGGCGGTGGCCGTGGCGGTGGCCGTGTGGTGGGTGGTGAACCGCTCGGTGCTCGGCTTCGAGATCTCCACCGTCGGCCAGAACGCCAAGGCCGCCACCTACGCCGGCATCTCGGTGGTGCGCATCACGGTGGTGGCCATGGCCATCAGCGCCTTCCTGGCCGGCCTGGGCGGCGCCATCCAGACCCAGGGCGTCAACGGCCGCTTCGAGCCCGGCTTCAACTCCGGGCTCGGGTTCGACGGCATAACGATCGCCCTGCTGGCCCGCACCAATGCCCTGGCGGTGATACCGGCCGCCCTGTTGATCGGAGCCATGGACGCCGGGTCCACGCTCATGCAGTCCCGCACCGACGTCCCCCCGGAGATCATCAGCGTCATCCAGGGTTTCATCCTTTTCTTGGTGGCCGCCCCCTCGGTGGTGCGCTGGATGCTCCGCCTCCGCCAGGATCTGGGAGCCGGGACCAACGTGGACCTGGCCGCCGGTTGGGGAGCGAGCTGATGGCCGCTACCGCCCGCCCGGCCACCTCACCCAGGGACACCGCAGGGTCTCGGGCCGCCTCGACGCTGGCCGCCAACCGCTCCGGCCTCGCCATCGGCGCCGCCGTCGTGGTGCTCGCCCTGGTCGCCTACCAGTGGGACGGGGTGCAGACGACGGCCATCACCGCCCGCACCGTCCGGGAGGCGGCGCCCCTCATCCTGGCCGCCCTGTGCGGCCTCGTCGGGGAGCGGTCCGGTGTCATCAACATCGGCATCGAGGGCCAGATGCTCCTCGGCGCCTACTCCGGCTTCATGGCCGCCTCCTACTCCGGCAGCCTGCTGGTGGGCGTGGTGGCGGCCGTCGGGGTGGCGGCCCTGGCCGGGCTGTTCCTCGCCTGGGCGGCGGTGGCCCTGCGCATGGACCAGATCATCGCCGGCACGGTGATCAACATCGTGGGCGCTGGCGCCACGAGCTTCTTCTACGTCGCCGGGCGCACCATGCCCCGCTTCCCCCAGTGGTCGATCCCGGGGCTGGAGGACCTGCCGCTGGTGGGCAGAACCCTGTTCAATCACGGGCCGCTCACCTACACCGCTGCGGTGATGGTGCTGGTGATCCACGTGGCCCTGTTCCACACCCGATGGGGCCTGCGGACCCGGGCCGTGGGCGAGCACCCGGGGGCGGCCGACACGGTGGGGGTGCGGATCGAGCGCCTCCGCTACGTCAACCTGACCTTGGCCGGCGGCCTGTCGGGCCTGGCTGGGATCGCACTGCTCCAGTCGGCTGGCGCCTTCGATCGCGGCATGACGGCCGGCCGGGGCTTCATCGCTCTGGCCGTGATGATCTTCGGCCGCTGGCGGCCCACCGGTGTGCTCGGCGCCGCCCTGCTGTTCGGCCTGTTCAACGCCGTGCAGGCTCAGCTCCAGTTCAAGCAGGCCCTCGACGTCCCACCCCAGTTCTTCGGCATGATCCCGTTCATCCTCACCATCGCCGTCCTGGCCGTGGCCGGGGTGAAGGCCCGCCCGCCGGCAGCGGCCGGCCGTCCCTACGATCCGGAGTGAGGTACCCGTGACCGACGGATCAGAGCCGACCAAGGGAACCCCGGCCGAAACGATCGCCGGTGCGACCCGCAGCGGGCCGACCGTCGCTCCCGACGGCTCGCCCTGGCTGCTCGAGGTGCGGGGCCTCACCAAGCGGTTCCCGGGGGTCGTGGCCAACGACGACGTCGATCTGACCCTGGCTCGGGGGGAGATCCTGGGTCTGCTGGGCGAGAACGGGGCGGGCAAGAGCACCCTGGTGAAGATGCTGTTCGGCATCCACCTACCCGACGAGGGCACCATGTGGCTCAACGGCACCGAGATCCGGCCAACCGGCCCTGGTGATGCCATCGCCCTGGGCATCGGCATGGTCCACCAGCACTTCCAGCTCGTTGCCCCCCTCACCGTGGCCGAGAACATCGTGCTCGGGGCCGAGCCGCGCAAGAGCCGGCTCTTCGATCGCCGGGGGGCGGAGCGCCGGGTTCGGGAGATCTCCGAGCAGTACGGGCTGGAGGTGGAGCCGTCCGACACCCTGGGCGATCTGCCGGTGGGCATTCAGCAGCGGGTGGAGATCCTCAAGGCCCTCTACCGCAACGCCGAGTTGCTCATCCTCGACGAGCCCACCGCCGTGCTCACCCCCCAGGAGACCGACGAGCTCCTGGCCATCATGCGGGATCTGGCGGCCAACGGAGTGGGCATCATCTTCATCACCCACAAGCTGCGGGAGGTGCTGGCGGTGACCGACCGGGTGACCGTGCTGCGCCGGGGCCGTTCCGTGGGCACGGTCGACACCTCGTCGGCCACCACCGAGTCGCTGGCCGAGCTGATGGTGGGCCGCTCGGTGGTGCTGCGGGTCGACAAGGGAGACGCCGCTCCCGGGCCTGTCGTGTTGAGCGTGCAGAACCTCGAGGTGCGCGACGACCGCCGCCAGACCACGGTGCGGGGAGCGACCTTCGAGGTCCACGCCGGCGAGATCGTGGGCATCGCCGGGGTGGAGGGCAACGGCCAGCGGGAGCTGGTGGAGGCCATCACCGGGATCCGGCCCATACACGCCGGCACGGTCACCATCGAGGGCTTCACCGTCCACGGCCACCCCCGGACGGTGCGGGAGCACGGCGTGGCCTACATCCCCGAAGACCGTGAGCGCGACGGTCTGGTGGGCAACTATTCGGTGGCCGACAACCTGGTGCTCACCGAGTACCATCGGCCGCCCTACGCCGGCCACGGGCTGCGCCACACCGACGCCGTCGGCCGCCTGGCCAGCGAGTTGGTGGAACAGTTCGACGTGCGGACCCCCAGCATCGACGTGGCCGTGAGTACCCTGTCGGGCGGCAACAAGCAGAAGGTGATCGTGGCGCGGGAGCTGAGCGAAGACAAGCGCCTGGTGGTGGCGTCGCAGCCGACCCGGGGGGTCGACGTGGGCTCCATCGAGTTCATCCACAATCAGCTGGTGGCGGCCCGAGACCGGGGCTCGGCGGTGCTGCTGGTGTCGGCCGAGCTCGATGAGATCTTCGGGCTGGCCGACCGTATCGCCGTCATCTACGAAGGCCGGATCGTGGCGGTGTGCGATCCCGCCACCGTGTCCCGGGAGGACGTCGGCCTGCTCATGGCTGGTGGCCAGCCCTCCGAGCCGGTGGCCGCCGGATGACCGCCGACGAGATCATCGCCGAGCTGGGTCTGGAACCGCTGCCCCTCGAGGGGGGCCACTGGGCCCAGGTGTGGATCGACGAGCACGCCACCGCCATCTACTTCCTGCTCCAGCCGCACGACTTCTCGGCCTTCCACCGGCTGACGGGGACCGAGCTGTACCACCACTACGCCGGGGCGCCGGCGGAGCTGTGGCAGCTGCGGCCCGACGGCACCTCGGGTTGCGACCTCCTGGGATCCGATCTGGCTGCCGGCGAGCGTCCAGCCGTGGTTGTGCCCGCCGCTGTGTGGCAGGGGTCCCGCACCCTGGGGGCCTGGAGCCTGCTGGGCTGCACGATGGCCCCGCCGTTCCAGTGGGACGGGCTCGAGATGGCCGAGCGCTCCGAGCTGCTGGCCGCCTATCCGGATCGGGCCGAGGTGATCGAGGCCCTCAGCCACCAGCCGGGCCCCAGCCGGCCGTGATCGACCTCACCGGCCGGGTGGCCCTGGTCACCGGGGCCGGCGGCGGGATAGGCGCCGGGATCACGGCCGCCTTCCTGGCGGCCGGTGCCGCCGTGGTGGCGGCGTGGCACACCCACCCCCCGGCCCACCCCCCGGCCGGGGTGGGGGCCGCCGAGCGGTGGCTGGCCGTGGCCGCCGACCTGACCGCTCCCGACGCCCCCGACCGCCTGGTGGGGGCCGCCGTCGGGCACTTCGGCCGGCTCGACGCCGTGGTCAACAACGCCGCCCGCCAGGACCTGGAGCCC
Organism: Acidimicrobiales bacterium; assembly: GCA_041394285.1. Taxonomy (GTDB): domain Bacteria; phylum Actinomycetota; class Acidimicrobiia; order Acidimicrobiales; family SZUA-35; genus CADEDH01. The sequence continues at coordinate 172,434 of JAWKIL010000010.1, forward strand.
CTGGCCACCATGACCGACGACCAGTTCCGGGCCATGTTGGAGACCAACCTGGTGGCCGTCCATCGCCTGACCCAGCGGGCCGTGCCCGAGCTGGCCCGAACCGGCGGCAGCGTGGTGACGATCGCCTCCATCGAGGCCGCCACCCCGGCCCCGGCCCACGCCCACTACGCCGTGTCGAAGGCGGCGGTGGTGATGCAGGCCAAGGCGGCGGCCCTGGAGCACGGACCGCTCGGGGTGCGGGTCAACACCGTGTCGCCGGGTCTGATCGACCGGCCCGGCCTGGCCGCCGATTGGCCCGAGGGCGTGGAGCGGTGGCAGCGGGCCGCCCCGCTCGGCCGTCTCGGGACGCCGGCCGACGTCGGCGCCGCCTGCGTGTTCCTGTGCTCACCGCTGGCCGCCTGGATCACCGGCACCGACCTCACCGTCGACGGCGGCGTGAGCGTCCACCCCCACTGGTAACGCGAACGGGTCGCCCCCCGGCGTTGGACACCCGGACGTTTCGCCGCAGGCGAAACTCCAGGTCCCCGAAGGGGACACTCAGTGGATCACGGTGCCGAAGCGGTGGGTGGTCCGGCTGACGGCCTGCTCCCGCACATAGTGGCGCAGCTCCAGGTAGCCGTCGGCCGTCACCGGGTCGTCGGCCAGGTGCACCCCGCGCGCCGCTGCCCCCCGGCGCAGGGTTTCCGACACCTCGCCCAGCGCCCGCACCCGGGTCACCCCCTGCAGTCCCAGGCGGCCCAGGAAGGCGTCGTCACTCTCGGTCTCGGCCCGCGACACCAGCGTCGGGACCCCGCACACCTCGGCCGCCCGCAGCACGCGGGTGACGGCCAGCGACGACGAGCCCGGCCCCACCCGGATGGCCACCACCGGCAGGGGCCGGTAGCGGAACAGGTTCGACTCGCACCACAGGCCGGCCCAGTCGCGGGCCACCGAGTACTCGTCGCGCCACCACTGGCGGTCGCTGGCGGCGGCGTCGGCCAGGAACTGCTCGGCCGTGTCGTCGCCCGGCCGATCGAGATGCCAGCGGCCGAGCTGGGCCACGTAGTTCGGCCCGCCGGCCTTGGCCCCCGGCCCCACGCTCGACTGCTTCCAGCCGCCGAAGGGTTGGCGGGCCACGATGGCCCCCGTGACCGACCGGTTGACGTAGGCGTTGCCCACCTCCACCCGCTCGGTCCAGCGGGCCACCTCGGTGGGGTCGAGCGAGTGGATGCCGCCGGTCAGGCCGAAGGGCACCCCGTTCTGGAGGGCGATGGCATCGTCGAGATCCCGGGCCGCCATCAGGCCCAACACCGGCCCGAAGCACTCGGTCTGGTGGAACCAGGAGCCGGGTCGGACCCCGAGCCGCACCCCCGGGCGCCACAGCCGCCGGTCGGCGTCGAGCGGGCGGGGCTCCACCAGCCACTCCTCGCCGTTGTCGAGCGTGGTCAGGCCCCGGGCCAGCTTGGGTCCCGGCGGGGCGATCAGGGGCCCGACCATGCTGCCCAGGTCGGCGGCCGGGCCCACCACCAGGCTCTCCACCGCGTCGGCCAGCTGGCGGCGGAAGCGGGGCGACCGGTACACCTCGCCAACGCAGATGGCCAGGGAGGCGGCCGAGCACTTCTGGCCGGCGTGGCCGAAGGCCGATCGCACCAGGTCGGCCACGGCCAGGTCGAGGTCGGCGTTGGGCGTGATCACGATGGCGTTCTTGCCCGACGTCTCGGCGAACAGGGCCAGGTCCGGCTTCCAGCTCTGGAACAGCCGGGCCGTCTCGATGGAGCCGGTGAGGATCACCCCGTCGGCCCCGGTGACGAGCCGTCGGCCCACCTCGTCGTCGGGGGTGCGGACGAACTGGAGCACGTCGGGCGACACCCCCGCTTCCCAGCAGCAGCGGGCCACCAGCTCGGCGCAGCGGGGGGTCTCGGGCGCCGGCTTGAGGATGGCGGTGTTGCCGGCGGCCAGCGCGGCCAGGAGGCCCCCGGCGGGGATGGCCACCGGGAAGTTCCACGGCGGCACCACGGCCACCACACCGAGGGGAACGAAGCGAACGCCGGGGCGGTCCTCCAGCTCGGGGGCCCGGTCTCCGTACCAGCGGGCGAAGTCGACGGCCTCCGACACCTCGGTGTCGGCCTCGGCCACGGTCTTGCCGCCCTCGTGGACCATGGCTGCGATCAGCGGGCCGCGCTGGCGGGCCAGCTCGTCGGCCACGGCGTGGAGCAGCTTGCGGCGGGCGGGGGCGGCGGTGGCGGCCCAGGCCGGGCCGGCGGTGCGGGCCCGGGTGATCACGGCGTCGATCGCGGCCGTCGACGTGGTGACCGGGGTCTCCGCCGGGCCGGCGCCGCCGGCCTCCTGGGGAGCGATGGCCGCCGCCATCCAGGCCCGGTTGGCCGCCAGCACCGGGTCGGTGTCGGGCTCGTTGACGAAGAGCGGGGGCCCGCCGGCGGCCGGGGTGGTCGCCTCGGTGCCGTGATCAGCGTCGGCGGCGGCCGCCGCCAGAGCGGGACGGTGCTGGCTCCGGCGGGGACGGGCCGCCACCTCCCACCGGTCGCTTACGGCCCGGCCGAACCGCTCGGCCTCCTGGGCGAAGGCGGCGTTGCCCGGGCGCAGGTGGCCCAGCGAGCGCAGGAAGTTGCCGGGGGCGGCGGTCTCGTCGAGCCGGCGGAACAGGTAGCTGATGGCCACGTCGAAATCGGTGTCGGACACGATCGGGGTGTAGAGCAGCACCGGCCGCTCCCCGGCCCCGGTTGTCGCCCCGAGCACAGCGCTGTCCGGCTGGGCAGCGCCCCTCTGCACAGCGCTGTCCGGCTGGGCAGCGCCCCTCTGCACAGCTCGCGCCAGCGCCGGGGCCATGCCCTGGAGCATCTCCAGCTCCACCCGGTCGGCCACGCCCCGGTGCCGGGCCAGCAGGTGGGCCCAGGCCACGTCGAACAGGTTGTGGCTGGCCACGCCGAGGCGGACGCCCCGGGTGCGGGCCGGGCGCAGCACCCAGTCCAGGCAGCGCTTGAAGTTCGCGTCGACCTCGGCCTTGGTGGCGTAGGGGGCGGGCTGCCAGCCGTGCAGCGTGGCGTCGACCCGTTCCATGGCCAGGTTGGCCCCCTTCACCAGCCGCACCTTGATCTCGCCCCCGCCGGCCTCCTGACGGGCGGCGGCCCAGGTGACGAGGTCGCGGAGGGCGGCGAAGCTGTCGGGCAGGTAGGCCTGGAGCACGATCCCGGCCGGCTGGTGGGCGGCCTCGGGCTCGCTCAGCACCCGTTTGAACGCAGCCAGGGTGAGCTCCAGGTCCCGGTACTCCTCCATGTCGAGGTTCACGAACGTGGGCGGGTCGGTGGCGGCGGCCCGCCGCAGCAGCAGGCGCAGCCGGTCGCTCACCCGGTCCAGGCTGCCGTCCCAGTCCCAGTGGTTGAGCTGCGACGCCACCGAGGAGATCTTGACCGACACGTAGTCGACGTCGGGGCGGTCGATCAGATCGGCCACCGCCGCCAGGCGCCGGGCCGCCTCCCGCTCGCCCAGCACCGCCTCGCCCAGCAGGTTGATGTTCTGGGAGAAGCCCTGCCGGCGGCGCTCCGCCAGGTGGGCGGCCAGGGCGGCCGGTTCGGCATCGACCACCAGGTGGCCCACCAGCTGGCGCAGCCGGTGGCGGGCCATCGGGATCACCAGCCGGGGCAGGCGGGGCCCGAGCAGGGCACCGGCCTTGAGCTGGGCCCGGTCCCACCACGACAGGAAGCGGGGGAGGCGATGGGAGCCGACGAGCACGGCGAGCTGGTGGGCGGCCACGGCCGGGGTGTCGGGCCGGATCACCCGGTCGACGAAACCCATGGTGAAGGGCACCGCAGCCGGGTCGTCGATCATCTCCTGCAGGGTTCGGCTGGGCCCGTCCTCGGGCCGGGGGAGGGCGGCCGCGGCCTGGGCCAGCCAGTGCCCGGCCAGCTCCACCGCCTCGTCGACCAGGAGACGGTCACGCCCCGTCGGGCTGTCCGGCATGTCCCGGATCGGTCCGGCCGGGTCGGCGCTGTCAGCCATTGCCGGCGGTGGCGCGGTCTACGCCGGGTCCAGGTTGGGTACCGTCACTGTTCGTGATCGCGGTCTTCGACATCGTCAACTCGCTGCTCGACTGGCTGCAGACGTTCACGTCCAGCCCCTGGTTCTACGCGGTCATCTTCACCATCGCCTTCTTCGACTCGGTCATACCCGTGGTACCGAGCGAGACGACGGTGATCCTCGGCGGCATCGCCGCCGGCCAGGGCGAGCTGCTGATCGTGTTGGTCCTCCTCCTGGGGGCGGTGGGCGCCTTCCTCGGCGATTCTACGGCCTACCTCATCGGCAGCCGGTCGGGGGGGCTGATGTCGCGGCTGCTGTTCCGGGGGGAGAAAGGGGAGCAGCGCCTGGACCAGGCCAGGGAGCAGATACGCGTCCGGGGTGGGCTGCTCTTGATCACGGCCCGCTTCATACCCGGGGGGCGTACGGCTCTCACCTTCTCCTGCGGACTGACCCACCAGAAGTACTCATGGTTCGTGCGGTGGGACGCCCTGGCCTGCGTGATCTGGGCCTGCTACGCCGGCCTCCTCGGCTACTTCTTCGGCGACCGGTTCAAGGACAGCCACACCACCGCCTTCTGGTGGGCCTTCGGCACCGCCCTCAGCGTCACCGTGCTCATCGAGGCCGTCCGGTGGGTTCGCCACCGTTTCGCCGGCGACGACGAGGACGGCGCCGAACGGCGGTCCGGCGGGGTCGGATCAGAAGAGGCTCCTGACGGCCCACAGGTCGGGGAAGGCGGGGTGGAACAGGGTGGAGCGGAGGTAGGTGACCCCGTCTGAGCCGCCGGTGCCGGGCTTGGTGCCGATCGTGCGGTGCACCATCATCACGTGGCGGTACCGCCACTCCTGGAAGCCCTCGTCGAGATCGGTGAACGACTCGCACAACCGGGCCAGCTCGGCGTCCTCCCGGTAGATGGCCAGCAGCACCTGCTGGACCCCGTCGGAGGCCGCCACCGGAGCCGTGACGTCCCGACCCAGCACCTCGGCCGGCACGGCGTAGCCCTGGCGGGCCAGGTAGGCCAGGAAGGCGTCCCAGATGCTGGGGTCGTGGTAGCGGCGGGTCAGGTTGTCCCGCTCCCGGGGGTTGTGGCTGAAGCGGGCCAGGTGGGCCGGGTCTTTCAGGCCCAGCAGGAACTCGAGCTCCCGGAACTGGGCCGACTGGAACCCGCTGGAGCGGGCCAGGAACGCCCGGAACGACCCGAACTCGAGCGGGGTCATCGTCTCCAGCACGTCGAGCTGGGCCACCAGCGTCTTGAGGATCTTCAGCACCCGCTTGAGCTGGTGGCCGCTCAGGGCCGGGCGGTCCTCGTTGAGGTACTCCACCAGCTCGTCCAGCTCGTGCAGCACCTCCTTGAACCACAGCTCGTAGATCTGGTGGATGACGATGAACAGCAGCTCGTCGTGCTCCACCGGATCCGACTGGGGCTGTTGCAGGCTGAGCAGCTCGTCGATCTTCAGATAGCTGCCGTACGTCAGCTCGGCCATCGGCTCGTTCTCCTCCTCGTCACGGTCGGGTCCGTGCCCGTTCACTCCCACGCCGGCAGGGGGCCGAGCGCGTCCACCAGCTCGGCCGCCCGGGAGAAGTCGACCTGGTCGAGCCGGCTGATGCCCACGGTGAGGGCGTCCAACACCTCCTGCTGGCGCTCGCTGCGCTCCCGGGCCGCGGCGTAGGGCATGGTGGTGAACATGATCATGCCGTAGCGGTCGGCCATCCGGTCGGGGTACCGCCGCTCCAGCTCCAGGGCCAGCTCCCGCTGGAGCAGGTAGCGGGGGTCCACCACCCCGGCCCGCATCTCCACGTAGTTGTCGAGGGCCTCCTCGGCGATGGCCTCGGCGTTGGGCCGGCGGCTGGCCTCGAAGGCCCGGAACGCTCCGGCCAGATCGTCGGGTCGTTCCCGCAGGAGCCGGTCGAGGATCCGGCAGCTCTCGAAGGCCAGGTTCATGCCCTGCCCGTGGAAGGGGACGATGGCGTGGGCGGCGTCGCCCACCAGCACGGCGGCGTCGCCGGCGCTCCAACCGGTGGTGCGGATGGTGGCCAGCTTGCCCGTGGGGTGGGCCAGGAACTGGTCCACCAGGTCGGGTATGAGCACGACGGCCTCGGGGAACTGGCGGTCGAAGAAGCCGGCCACGGCCGCCTCGTCGGTCAGGTGCCCGAAGCTGTCGGGCCCGCCCTCCACCGGCAGGAAGAGGGTGACGGTGAAGTCGCCGCTCGGGTTGGGCAGGGCGATCAGCATGTGCTCGCCCCGGGGCCAGATGTGCAGGGCGTTGGGCTCCAGCCGGAACGATCCCCCCGGCCCGGCGGCCAGCGTGAGCTCCTTGTAGCCGTGGCCCAGGGGCTCGGTGACGACGGTGCCGCCGGCCGCATCCACCACGGCGTCGCGCACCTCGCTGGCCGAGCCGTCACACCCGAACAGGGTGCCGAAGGCGACCTCGGCGGTCGCCCCCTCGCCCCCGTCGGCCCGGTCGCGGCCCGGACCCAGGGTGAACGTGGCGACCCGGCGCTCCAGGTCCACCGCCGTGCAACGGTGGCCGAAGTGCACCTCCACCCGTCCGGTGGCCTCGGCGGCGTCGAGGAGGATCCCGTTGAGGGCGGGGCGCGACACCGAGTAGATGACCTCGTCGGGCCGGTTGCTGTAGGCCTGGAAGTCCTCCCGGTAGCTGCCGCTGGTGCCTTCGCTGTGCACCATCCGGCCGGCCATGGGCACGGTGATGGCGTGCACCCGCTCCAGCAGCCCGAGCTGCTGGAGGCACACGATGCCCCGGGTGGCCAGGGCCAGGTTGATCGACCGGCCGGCCGAGATGTCCACCCGGCGCAGGTCGGGGCGGCTCTCGTACAGGGTGACGTCGTGGCCCTGGCGGGCCAGGTACAGGGTGAGCATGGCTCCGGCCGGTCCGGCCCCCACCACGATCACCGGGCCGGTGTCTCCCAGCGCCCGCCTCGGAGGCGTCATCGAAGGCCCCTACCCGGAGCCGTCATCGGAGGATGGCGTCGAGGACCGTCACGAACCGGTGGATGTCCTCGTACGAGGTGTAGAGCGGAACGGGGGCGATGCGGATCACATCGGGATGGCGCCAGTCGCAGGCCACGCCGTGCTGCTCCAGCGCCCGCTGCACGCCGTGGCCGTCGTGACGCTGGTCGGTCACTTGCAGCGACACCTGGCAGCCCCGCTGGTGCGGGGCCCGGGGGGTGATCGAGCGCACCCGGTCGCCCACCACCTCGTCGAGCAGGAAGTCGAGGTAGGCCAGCTGCCGTTCGGTCTTGGCCCGCAGCCGGGCCATCGGTCCCCAGGCGTCGAACACGTCGAGCGAGGCCCGCAGGGCGGCCAGGCACAGGATCGGCGGGTTGGACAGGGCCCACGACTCGACGGTGGGGATGGCGTCGAACGTGGTGGCCATCTCGAAGCGGGTGTCGGCCCGGGTGCCCCACCAGCCCAGCAGCTTGGGCCGGCCGGGGTCAGCCACGTGGCGCTGGTGCACGAACGCACCGCCCACTCCGCCGGGGCCGCCGTTGAGATACTTGTAGGTGCACCAGGCGGCGAAGTCGACGCCCCAGTCGTGGAGGGCGAGCGGGATGTTGCCCACGGCGTGGGCCAGGTCGAAGCCCACCATCGCCCCCTGGTCGTGGGCCACCCGGGTGATGTCGGCCATCGGGAGCACCTGGCCCGTGTAGTACTGCACGCCGGGCAGCAGTACCAGGGCCAGCTCGGGCCCGTGCTGCTCGATGGCGGCCAGCAGATCGTCGGTGTGGAGGGTGGCCTCCCCGGGGCGGGGCCCCACAGCCACCAGGCTGTGGGCCGGGTCGAGGCCGCGCTGGCGGATCTGGGACTCGACGGCGAAGTGGTCGGACGGGAAGGCGCCGGCCTCGATCAGGACCTTGTGCCGTTCGGGGGTGGGACGGTAGAAGCTGATCATCAGGAGGTGGAGGTTGACGGTGAGCGAGTTCATCGTCACCACCTCCTCGGGTCGGGCGCCCACGAGGGCCGCCATGGAGGCGGTGAGCAGCTGGTGGTAGCCGACCCAGGCCAGCTCCCCCGTGGTGTGGCCGGCCACGCCGAGGGCGGCCCACCGGTCGAGCTCGATCTCCACCTTTTCCTTGGTGGCCACCGTCGGAAGGCCGAGCGAGTTGCCCACCAGGTACACCTGCCGGGCGCCGTCGGGCCCGATGGGGATGAGGAACTGGTCCCGGGCTCCGGCCAGGGGGTCGTGCTCGTCGAGCGAGCGGGCCCACGACACGTCGGTGGAGCTGTCCACGGCCTCCTCGGCCGGCACGCTCATCGTGACCGCTCCCTCAGCCTTGGGGGTAGCGGGCCGGGGCGGGGTGGAGCGTGCCGCAGGCGGGGCAGGTGCGGGCGTCGAGGTCCTGGTAGAAGGCGTCGAACAGGGGCGGCAGGTCCCGCACGATCGACGCCAGCTGCACCTCGACCCGGTACACGAGGGTGTTGCAGGCGGGGCAGTACCACTCGAAGCCGTCGAGCTCGCCCGGATCCCGGGCGTACTCCACCACCAGGCCGATCGAGTCGGGGTCGGGCCGCTGGGGGGAGTGGCGAACGTGGGGCGGCAGGAGGAACACGTCTCCCTCCCGGATCGCCATGTCCTGCGGGGGTTGGCCCGGTTCCCGCAGGCGGAGGTTCATGTCGCCCTTGAGCTGGTAGAAGAACTCGGAGCGGGGATCGTCGTGGAAGTCGGTGCGCACATTGCCGCCGCCCACCACGGTGACGATCATGTCGGACCCCTCCCAGATCTGCTTGTTCGACACCGGCGGCTTGAGCTGGTCGGCGTTGTCCTCGATCCAGCGGGCGAAGTTGAACGGTGGGCGCAGGGACATGGCCTGATTCTGGCACGCCGGTGCGGCCCGGCGTGGCCCCCGGTCGGGTCCGGGGGTGGGTGGGGAAGCGGGGAACGACGCGCCCCGCCGGGGGGCGTTGCATTCCCCGACGGGACGCCGGGCGCCGCACTCTGTGCTCCGGCGGCGGCCGGGGCCTACACTCGGGCGCGTCCAGCCCGATCAGAGCCGCGGGAGCCGTGCCATGAAGATCAACTACGACCGCGCCAAGTGCTGCGGGCACAACCGCTGCTACTCCCTCGCCCCCGAGATCTGGGACGTCGACGACGAGGGGTACGCCATCCTCCGCATCGACGGCGACATCCCGGCCGAGCTGGAGGACAAGGCACAGCTGACGGCCGACAACTGCCCCGAGTTCGCCATCACCATCGAGGCCTGAGGGGCTGGGGTCGCCCCCAACGGGCGATCTGATGTCCCAGGGCGTCACCGGTGGCGGTTCCGGCCGCCAAATGAGGGGTGCCGACGTGGTGGTGGTCGGTGGCGGCACCGCCGGCGCCGTAGCGGCCGGCCGCTTAGCCGCGGCCGGAGCCCGCGTGGTGCTGGTGGAGGCCGGCCCGGGCCGGTCCGACGATCCGGCCCTGTCGTCGCTCGACGCCACCCGGGCCCTGGCCCGGCCCGAACGGTTCGACGACTCGATCGAGGCCGTCACCGCCGCCGGGCGGCGCTTGGCCTACCGCTCGGGTCGGGGCCTGGGCGGCGGCTCGGCCATCAACGCCATGGTCGTCACCGCCGGGGACCGGGCCGACTACGACCGATGGGCCGCTCACCGGGGTTGCCCGGGGTGGGACGGGGCGGCGATGGAGCTCTGGCTGGCAGCGGCGGCCGCCACAGTGGGGATCACCGAGGTCGAGCCGGGGCCGGTGGCCTCCGCCCTGGCCGCTGCGGCGGGTGCCGCCGGGCACCGCCCCGGCGGGCCCAGCGCGCCGCTCGACGCCACCGGCGTGCTCACCGCCTCGCTCACCGCCCGCCACGGTCGGCGGCGCTCGGCCGCCGACGCCTATCTCGACCTGCCGGCGCCGGCCCCCGGCCCGGCAACGGCCGCCGCTGCGGCCGGGAGTCTCCACCTGGCGACCGGTGCCACCGTGGCCCGGGTCACCCACGAGCGGGCCCGGGTGACCGGCGTGGTGCTGGCCGACGGCTCCGCACTGCCCGCCGACCGGGTGGTGGTGTGCGGCGGCGCCCTCCGCACCCCGGCGCTGCTGGCCGCCTCCGGTATCGGGCCGCCCGGGCCGTGGCCCGTCACCGACCATCCGTCGTTCGTGTTGACGGTGGCCCGCCGGCCGGCCAGCGACCAGGACTCCGGCCAGGACTTCGACGGGCCGCCCCGGCCGGCCATCTCCGGCCTGGTCCGCTGGTCGAGCGGGATTGGACCCGGGCCCGGAGGGGGCGGGGGAGCGGAGCTCCCGGCCGACCTCATGGCGCTGGGCATGGACCACGTGGGCCCGGGGCCCGAAGGCCACCGCTACGGCGCCCTCATCGTGCTCCTCACCGACGTGGCCGCCGTGGGCCGCGTCGAGCTCGCCACCGGTGGGGGCCTGACTGTCGACCCCGGCTGGCTCGGTCACCCCCTCGACCGGGCCCGGTTCCGGGCCGGCGTGCGCCACCTGGTCGCCCTGGCCGCCGACGGCGCCTTCGACCCGGTGGCCACCGGGGTGTTCGCCGACGACGCCGGCACCCCGGCTTCCCACCTGGCCGACCTCGACGACGACGCCCTCGACCGGTGGCTGGCCGACCATCCCGGTCCGGTGCGCCACCCGGCGTCGAGCCTGCCGCTGGGCGCCGCCGTCGACCTGGCCGGCGCCGTGGCCGGCGTCGCCGGGCTCACGGTGGCCGACGCTTCGGTGCTGCCCCGGGTCCCCAACGCCAACCCCATGTTGGTGGTGCTGGCGGTAGCGGAGCGCCTCGCCGCCGGGCTGGCCGCCGGCACGGGGAATCTCTGATCACCGGAATTGGTTCTCCTGATGCAGACGGAGGACCCTCCGCCTGTGCGACAATCGGCGCAGACAACCGATCACGGTTCCACCTGGAGGTAGAACCCCCACCATGGCCTACGCCTCGACCACTCCGGTCATCCATGCCGACGAGCAGACCAGGGCATCGTTCCTGGTCCGGGTGTACCAGCACCTGGGGCTCGCCGTCGTCGCCTTCATCGCCTTCGAGGTGCTGCTGTTCCTCAGCGGTCTCGCCGAGGGCCTCTACAACTTCCTGTTCAGCGGGCGGGGCTTCGCCTGGCTGCTGATCCTCGGTGGTTTCATGATCGTGAGCACCATCGCCACCCGATCGGCTCACAACCTGGACAATGTGGGCGCCCAGTACGGCGGTCTGTTCGGGATGGCGGCCATCGAGTCGCTGATCTTCGCTCCCTTCCTCTACTACGTCTTCAACTACCCTGGTGCCGGCGGCTCGCTGGCCGTCGGCTCGGCCGCCGTGGTCACCGCCATCGGCTTCGCCGGCCTCACCGCCATCGGCCTGCTGACCCGCAAGGACCTGTCGTTCCTCCGTCCCCTCGTGATGTGGGGCGGTTTCGTGGCCATCGGGCTGATCCTGGCCGCCGTCCTGTTCGGGTTCCAGCTCGGTGTGGTGTTCACCATCGCCATGATCGGGCTGGCCGGTGCGTCGATTCTCTACCAGACGCAGGCGATCATGCGGTCCTACCCCGAGTGGGCCTACGTGGGCGCCGCGGTGAGCCTGTTCGCCTCGCTGATGATGCTGTTCTGGTACGTGCTGCGGCTGTTCAGCCGCCGCTGAGCCTCATCGCTGATCGGCCCTCTTCCGGTCAAACCCTTGTAACAGGGGATCGGTCCCCCACCGTCTGTGTCGATCCAGCGGCGGTGATGTTGCAGAAGCATCTCGAACCGAGGCTACGATCTGCCCTCGTTGTGCAGATCGGTGACGGCGGAGCCGTCACAAGACCGAGGCGAACTCGCTGTGGTGAACGTGCTGGGGCCGACAAGTGAGAGGCCCTCGCGGCCGCTGCTCGGGGTCGAGCCCGCCGATGACGGTCCCGACCGGTCTCCGGGCGGCGGGCGCCAGCGCCCGTTCCGGCGCCGGTCGCTGTCCCGGCGATCGACCGGCGTGGTGGCCGCCGCAGCTTTGATCCTGGCCGGCGGGATGGCGCTGGTCGCCACCGGCACCCTCGACGGGACGAGCGACGACAGTGCCCTCGACACCGGGACCGGCGCCGTCAACCCGGCCGACGCCGGCCTGGCCCGCTGGGCCGAGCTGCACGGCAAGCGGTTCCACCGGGCACCCCGACCCCACACCCGGCCGGGTCGCACCACCACCACCGCCGTCATGCCGGTGCCGGGCCCGTCGCTCGTCACGGGCTCCATCCCGGCGCCACCGTCCGGGCCCACGACCAGCCAGACGGCGGTCCTGCTCCCCCCGCCCACCGATGGGGCGGAGCAGCCGTCGCTCACGGTGCCGTCGCTCACGGTGCCGTCGCTCACGGTGCCATCGCTCACGGTGCCGTCGGCCACCAGCCGACCGACGGCATCCGCTGGGCCCACGGGGGTGACGTCCACCACCTCGGCGACCACCCGGTCCACCCCGCCCCCCACGAAGCAGTCGATCACCACCAGCGCGCCCGTCACCACCGCCGCCACCACGCAGCCGACGCCGTCGAGCACCACCCCCACCCCCACCCCCGCCCCCGGCGGCGGTAGCGGTCAGGTGGTGTGGGAGGACGACTTCGACCGCCTCGACACCGCCCGCTGGTCGCTCGAGCATTCCACCTACGGTGACGGCAACCACGAGCTGCAGTGCTACCGGCCCGAGAACGTGTCGGCCACCGGTGGCAAGCTCGTGTTGCGGGCGGTCACCGAGACCTACACCTGCCCCAACGGCTCCACCCGGCAGGTCACCTCGGGCATGGTGCGCAGCCGGGGTGTCACCTTCTCGCCCGGGCAGGCCCTGGAGTTCCGGGTGAAGCTCACCCCGGCCGACGAGGCCGACCAGGGCGGCCTGTGGCCCGGGGTGTGGTCGTCGGGCTTCGGATCCGGGGGCTGGCCCGCCGGCGGGGAGATGGACTACCTGGAGGTCATGACCGCCACCAACCCCAAGCGGTCCATCTACAGCATCCACTACGCCAAGGCGGACGGGTCGCACGGGGTGACCAACAAACCGGTGGTGGGGTCGGCCAACTTCAGCGCCGCCTGGCACACCGTCCGCTACGAGTACGGGCGTGACGGCCGCCTGACCTGGTATCTCGACGGCCAGCAGGTGTTCACGGTCACATCGGCCCCCACCGGGCAGGGATACCCGGCCCCGTTCAACCAGCCGGTGAAGGAGATCAAGATCAACCTGGCCCTGGGGGGCAACCCGGGGCCACTGGCACCGGGTGCAGTGGGCTCGAAGGGCGCTACCTTCGAGGTCGACTACATTCGTGTCACCACGCTGTAGCGGCGAGCGGCCCGCTGGCCATCCGGGCCTGGCGGAAAGGAAACCTACGAGTGCACCCCCCCACGAACAGGACCTCCCGGTCATGGCTTCCCGGATTCCTCGCCGGCCTCTCGTTGGGGCTGGCCATGTGGCAGTGGCGGCAGCGCAAGGACCGGGCCGAGATCAGCCGTCAGCGGCTGGAGCGTGAGGCCGAATCGGAGCGGTTGCGGCTGCGGTTGACGTCGATCCAGGAACCCGAGCCGGTGATCGATCTGACCGACGCCCCCAGCGGCGGGTCGGCCGCTGCGGCGCCGTCCTCCCCGTCCCCGGCGCTGACCGAGACCGCGGCCCCGGTGCTGTCGGTCGTGGTCGACCCGGCGGCGGTCGCCACCCCCAGTGGCAACGGCAACGGCGTCGGCCGCCACGACGACCTGAAGCGGATAAAAGGCATCGGCCCGGTGATGGAGCGGTCGCTGAACGAGCAGGGCATCCACTCCTTCGAGCAGCTGGCGCGTCTCACCAAGCCCGAGATAGACCGGCTCACGGCCGCCATCGCCGCCTTCCCCGGCCGCATCGAGCGGGAAGACTGGGTGGGCAGCGCCCGCCGCCTCCTCGACGCCGAGCAACCCGCCTCCGACTCCCCCCTGTTCTGATCCTCAACCCACCCGACTGAGCCGGGCGCTGAGCAGGTGGCGGATCTCGTCGACGACGACCGATGGTCGTTCTACGATCTCCTGCCAACCGAACCGGACGGTAAGCCAGCCGTGACTCGCCGCCAGTCGATCTCGACGCCTGTCCTCGGCCTGAGCCTGGTACGTGGCGTGCCATCGACGGCCGTCGAGCTCCACCAGCAAGCGAGCCTCGGGCCAAGCGAGATCGACCGCGCCGCGTAGACCGTCGTACCACGGCGGCCGGTACTGGGTGGTCCAGGGCGGTAGCCCGGATCGGCGGAGCAACACGAAGGCCCGGCGCTCCAACTCCGAGGTGGGTAGGGGCTCGCCGTCGAGGAGGAGCTGGCCTACCCGCCGAAGCGCGCCTGTTCCGGACCGGCCACGACAGCACCAGCCCAGCATCGAAGCCTGCAGCTCGGTCACCGTGGTGAGCCTCTCGCTCAGGGCGTGTTCCATCAGGTGCTGCAGCCGCCTGGTCGGATAGCGGGTGGACAGATCACAGAGGGTCCGGGCGACCGTGGTCATCGGGACCCCACCCACCGAGGTCACATCGGACGGCGGCAGCCACCGGGTGAAACGGATGTCGACGCCATCGATCTGGCGCCGGCTCCTGTAGCCGGTCACCAGCAACGTCGCCTCGTCGACCACCGGCAGGGGTAGGCGCAGGCGTACGCCGGCAGATCCGAATGCTACGACGGCCCGGGGCAGCGCCAACAGCGCTCCCCGCAGCCGGATGTCGGCTGTGATCGGGCCCAGCCCGTAGACGCCGTCGGTCAGCGGCGTCAGGAGCTGGCCGGCCCGCCGGTTGACCTGGGACCGGCTCAATCCTGCGGCCTGCAACTGGCGGGAGGTCACGACGCCGCCCGCCCGGCGGGCCAGTGCCACGATCAACGCGTCGATCTCGGTCGGGCCCACGGTGCCCCCCTGGAATGCTCGATTGCTGTGGGGCGCCCGAAGGTGCGAGGACTGCCGGCTCACGTCACGGCGTCGACGCGAACGTTACCGTCAATCGCCACGGACTCGGCGCGTCACCGTGACCTCACGTCGAACCGTGCACCCCCATGTACCGCCCAGAGGTACATACCGCTACACGGTTCAAACTGAGGTCCCGATGTCGCAGCCCCGGAGGAGCGCACCCGCGAGCCGAGGCGAGGGGGGGGGTCAGCTGCTGTAGTCGTAGAAGCCGCGGCCGGTCTTGCGGCCGAGGAGGCCGGCTTCGACCATGCGGGCCAGCAGCGGCGGGGGAGCGTAGAGCTGCTCGCGGAACTCGTCGTACAGGCTCTCGGCCACGGCCATGGTGGTGTCCAGCCCGATCAGGTCGGCCAGGGCCAGGGGCCCCATCGGGTGGGCGCACCCGGTGACCATGCCCTGGTCGATGTCTTCCTTGGAGGCGAAGCCGGACTCGAACATGCGGATCGCCGACAGGATGTAGGGGATCAGCAGAGCGTTGACGATGAAGCCGGCCCGGTCCTTGGAGTGGATGGCCCGCTTGCCCAGCTGCCGGGTGGCGAACGCCTCGGCCCGCTCGATCGTGCCCGGCTGGGTGTGGAGCGAGATCACGAGCTCAACCAGCTGCAGCACCGGCACCGGATTGAAGAAGTGGATGCCGATCACGTTGCCGGGCCGGCCCGTCACCATGGCCAGCTTCATGATCGGGATCGACGAGGTGTTCGAGGCCAGGATGGCGTCGGGATCCTCCAGGACCTTGTCGACCGTCTGGAACAGCGACGTCTTGGCCCCTTCGTCCTCGATGATGGCCTCGATGACCAGCTGGCGGTTGGCCAGGTCCACCAGATCGGTGCTGAACGTCAGCCGGGCCAGGGCCGACTCGGCCTCGGCCAGCGGGAGCTTGCCGGCGTCGGCCGCCCGCATCAGCGACTTCTCGATGCGGGAGCGCCCCGCCTCGGCCGCCACGGGGTTCTCCTCCACCACGACGACGTCGGCCCCGGCACGGGCCGAGACCTCGGCGATCCCCGACCCCATCAGACCGGCCCCGACCACGCCGACCCGCTCAATCGTCACTTCGCTGCTCATGGCCCACCACCCTGCCCCGCCCGCCGTCGAGATACAACTTCGCCACCCCCCCCGTTCGCCCTCCGGTCCCGGGACCCGGAGGCCCGCCGGGGCGGGCGTTCCCCTACCCTTCGCCTCATGACCCCTGAGGAGTTTCGCCAGGCCGGCCACCAGCTGATCGACTGGATCGCCGACTACCGCCGCCAGATCGAGTCCCGCCCGGTGAAGGCGCAGGTCAAGCCGGGCGAGGTGGCGGCCGCCCTGCCGGCCGAGCCGCCCACCGGGGTGGCCACGATCCACGATCTCCTGGCCGACCTGGATCGGGTGGTGGTGCCCGGCGCCTTCCTGGCCCAGCACCCCATGCACTACGGCTGGTTCCCGTCGAACGCCTCGCTGGCCTCGGTGCTGGGCGACATCGCCTCGTCGGGCCTCGGCACCTTCGGGATCTCCTGGGAGAGCTGCCCCGCCCTCACCGAGGTGGAAGAGGTGGTGGTGGACTGGCTGCGCCAGCTCACCGGGCTGTCCGACGCCTGGCACGGCACGATCCACGACACCGCCTCCACCGCCTGCCTGGTGGCCCTGCTGGCGGCCCGGGAGCGGGTCACCGATCATTCGCAGGCCCGGGGCGGCCTCGCCACCCACGGCTCGCCCCCGGTGGTGTACGCCACGGCCCAGTCGCACTCCTCGGTGCGCAAGGCGGCCCTGCTGGCCGGCTACGGCAGCGACCACCTGCGGATCGTGGCCGACCACGCCGACACCAGGGCCATGGACGTCGCCGCCCTGCGCCGGGCCATGGCCGACGACGTGGCCGCCGGGCGCACCCCGGCGGCGGTGGTGGCCACCGTCGGCACCACCGGCACCACCGCCGTCGACCCCGTCGCCGAGGTGGTGGCGGCCGCCGCCGAGCACGGAGCCTGGGTGCACGTCGACGCCGCCATGGCCGGCTCGGCCATGTTGCTGGAGGAGTACCGCCCGCTGTGGGAGGGGGTGGAGGGGGCCGATTCGCTGAGTTGGAACCCCCACAAGTGGATGGGCACGATCCTCGACACCTCCCTGTTCTTCGTGCGCGACGTCCAGCACCTGGTGCGGGTGATGTCGACCAACCCCAGCTACCTCCAGTCCAACGCCGACGGCGAGGTGGTGCAGTACCGGGACTGGGGCATACCGCTGGGCCGCCGGTTCCGGGCCCTCAAGCTGTGGTTCCATCTCCGCCTCGACGGGGTCGACGCCATCAGGGATCGGATCCGCCGTGACCTGGCCAACGCGAGGTGGCTGGAGGAACAGGTGGTCGCCGCCCCCGACTGGGAGCTGGTGGCGCCGGTGACCCTGCAGACCGTGTGCGTGCGCCACCGGCCGGCCGGGGTGACCGGCGACGCCCTGGAGGCCCACACGGCGGCGTGGTGCGACGCCCTCAACGACTCGGGCCGGGCCTATGTCACCCGATCCCAGCTCGACGGGAGCTGGATGGTGCGGGTGTCGGTGGGGGTGGAGCAGACCGAGCGCCACCACGTCGAGGCCCTGTGGCGGTTGATGCAGCAGGCTGCGGCCACCTCGGCCGAGGGTCGGGCCGCCACGGGTCCGTCGGCCCCATGAGCGACGCCCACCGCCCGCCCTCGATCCTGCCCGCCCCCGAACCGCCGGCCCGGCCGGAGCCGGTGCGGATGATCGCCACCGACCTCGACGGCACCCTGCTGCGCTCCGACGGCTCGCTCGCGCCCCGGGTGCGGGCGGCGCTGCTGGCGGCCCAGGAGGCCGGGATCGAGGTGGTTCCGGCCACCGGCCGGCCCCGCATGGTCACCGGCGACGTGATCGCCGAGCTGCCCTTCGTCCACCACTGGGTCTTCGCCAACGGGTCGGTCACCTGGCACGCCGGGCGGGCTGAGCTGATCCGGGGCTTCTGGCTCGACCCGGCCGAGGTGCGGCACCTGATCGGGGCGGTGCGGGCGGTCCTGCCCGACGCCGGCTTCGCCGTGGAGTTCGAGGACGACGTGGCCTATGAACCCGGCTTCGAGCGGGTGGTGCCCCAGATGCCGGTGGGCGCCCCCACCCGCTCGCTGGTCGACACCGTGGACCGCCGGGTCCAGAAGCTGCTCGTGTTCCACCCCGAGCGGACGGTGGACGAGTTGTACCGGGCCGTGTCGTCGGTGGTCGTGGGGGAGGCGGTGCCCACCTACTCGGGCCTGTCGTTCATCGAGCTGTCGGCCGGCCTCGTCACCAAGGCCACGGCCCTGGCCCACCTGGCCGACGATCTCGGTATCGCCCCGTCGCAGGTGGCGGCGTTCGGCGACAACCACAACGACGTGGCCATGCTGACCTGGGCCGGCCGTTCCTACGCCATGGCCCACGCCACCGAGGACACCCGGGCGGTGGCCACCGAGGTGATCGGCTCCAACGACGACGACGCCGTGGCCCAGGTCATCGAACGGTTCCTGCCTTGAGCCTGGTCAGCTCTCCCAGAAGCGGAACAGGCGGAAGCCCTGGCGCACGAGATCGTGGTTGACGCTGAAGGCGTCGATGATGCCGAGGATCGAGCGCCAGAAGAGGTCGTTGGCCGGCTGGACGTAGAACAGCACACCGATCAGGATCAGCAGCCCCCACCGCCGCACGGGGGCCAGCGCCTTGAGCAAGGGGGCGGGGAGGTACGGCTCGAGCGCCCCGAACCCGTCGAGCCCGGGGAAGGGCAGGATGTTGAGCACGAACGCCGCCACCTGGAGGAAGCCGAGGAAAGCCAGCCCCACCTGGAGCACCGGGCGGTCGGGGCCGACCACGCCCGCCGACAGCGGGATGAGGCAGGCGGCGGCCACGACCAGGTTCACGGTGGGCCCGGCCAGCGACACCAGGCTGGCCCGGCCCCGGCTCCGCAGAGCCGCCCGGTTGATCCAGACCGCCCCTCCGGGCAGGCCGAAACCGCCCATCACCACGAACAACAGGGGCAGGGCGATCGAGGTGATCGGGTCGGTGTAGCGCCGGGGGTCGAGCGTGAGGTACCCCCGGGCCGGGATGCTGTGGTCGCCGCCCCGCCAGGCCACGAAGGCGTGGGCGAACTCGTGGAGGATCAGCGACAGGATCCAGCCGGCCACCACGAACACGAACACGGCGACGCCGGCCTGCACGGCCTGGGTGGCGCACAGCCAGCCGCCCACGACGGTGGCGGCCACCACGGCGAGGAAGATCGGGCTCGGGCGCACAGCGCCGGCCGGGGCCCGGTTCTGCACCGGATAGGTGGGTTGCACCCTCCCAGGCTAGGGGAGCCCCCGGGTTCCTGGAGCTCGCCCCTCGGCGACCATCCCGGTGACCCGACCCGGCCCTGGGTGTCGTTCCCCACCGCGGTCACGGGGCCTGGAGCGGCCCGCTACAGCCCTCCATCATTGCATTTACATTACGACGTACGTAAGCTCCAGGGTGAACAACCACCGCGTTGCTGTGTCGATAGACAAGATTGTTCGGCATCGTTACGATTCCGGTGGTACCCACGGGCACGGGTTTAGGCAGTTTCACCCGTACCACAGACCAACGGCGGAGTTGGAAACACATGGATTTGGGACAACTTGCTATTGGGGCGGCTATCGGGATCCTCATCGGATGCTTCTTCGTCTGGCTGCTTGACCGGCGCCATCAGAAGACGATCAAGAAGCTGATCGAGAGCCGCAAGAAGATCGAGCGCCAGCGCACCCAGGCGGTGAACGACCTGTTCGCCTACCGCTCGGGTGAGAAGCAGGAGGCCCGCACGAGCGATCGGCGGCCCCCCAGCGCGATCCCCTCCGAGAACGAGTTGATGCAGCAGAACGCCGAGCTCCAGGCCGAGATCGCCAGCCTGCGCACCCTGATCGCCCGGGCCGACGGGGCCCTAACGGCCGCCCGCCGCAAGCGGGACGAGCACGAGGCGGAGATCGCCCGGCTCCAGGGGCTGCTCGAGTCGAGCTACAGCGCTCCGGTCATCAACCTCCGGCCGGCCGACGACCGGCGCCGCCTGACGGGCTCGGAGCCCGCCGGGCAGTTCGCCCACTGATCCCGGCCGTTCCGGGCCGGTCGCCAGCGGCCGCCTCACCGCCCGCCGGAGGTGGTGGCGTACTGCGTCTCGCGATGCGAAGATAGGCGGCCTATGTCGAGCTCGGTTGCGATCCTCAATCAGAAGGGCGGCGTCGGGAAGACGACCATGACGCTGGGGTTGGCTTCGGCCGCCTGGGCGTCGGGCACCAGGATGCTGGTGGTGGACCTCGACCCCCAGGCCAACGCCACCTGGGCCCTCGGGGTGGATCCGTCGGTCAGCAACCTCGGCACGGGCGACGCCCTGCGGGCCGACAAGGCGGGGTCCGCCGCCGACATCATCGTTCCGTCGGGCTGGAGCGACGACGTGTGGCTGCTGCCGGCGTCGGGCGACCTCACCGAGCGGGACGCCGATCCCCGGGCCGCGGCCGGCCGGCGCCGGCTGGCCAAGGCGCTCAAGGGTGTCACCGACGAGTTCGATCTGGTCGTGATCGACTGTGCCCCCTCCCTCGGCCTCAACACGGTCAACGGGCTGGCGGCGGCGAAGGGTGCGCTGCTGGTCGTGGAGCCGTCGATCTTCGGCCTGCGGGGCGTGGCCCCCGTGCTGGATCTGATCGAGGAGGTCTGGTCGGCCGACAACCCGTCGCTCGACCTGGCCGGTGTGGTGCTCAACCGGGTCCCGGCCGTGTCCTCGGCGGCCCGGGAGCGGATCGACGAGCTGAAGAAGATGGTCGGCTCGAAGAGCGTGTGGTCGCCGTACATCCCCCAGCGGGTGGTGATCAACCAGGCCCACCACGAGCGGGCACCGATCCACTCGTTAGGCTCCCAGGCCAGAGGTCTGGCCGACGTCTTCGACGGGCTGCTCCGCAAGGTTCGCAAGGCCGTCGCCTGAATCGCCGGGGGACGGCCCCCGGCCAGCGGCCAGATCGAACGCCACGCATGTCGTTCCAGCGGCTAGCGTGAGCCCGTGCTCCAGGAACAGGATCGGCAGCTCCTTCAGGACGACCTGCCTTTCGCTCCGGTCGCACCCCCGGCGGCGATGGAGGTTCCGTGGCTGGAGCGGGCCCTCGAAGCCGGGAACCGCTGGCGCCGGCCGCTGACCGCGGTGTTCGGCGTCATGATCGCCACCGCCGCCTTCTTCGCCTACCAGAGCCAGCGCTCCTCCGAGCAGGAGGCAACCGGTCCCACCGGGAGCCGGGGCGACGGCGTGGCCGCCATGGTGGACGGGATCCAGCCCGGCCGGATCGAGCCCTCCACCACGGTGGGCGTCGCCCCGCTCGGCCAGAGCACGGAACCCACGGTCACCACCGCACCCCCAGCGGCGCCCACCACGGCCAGCACGGCCCGGTCCACCACCACCGCCCGCCGGAGTGCCACCACCGCCCGCCGGCCCACCTCGTCCCCCGCGTCCGGCAGCGGCGGCGCCAGCGGGTCTTCCACGGCCCCGACCTCCGGCGGGGCTTCGTCGTCCACGTCGGCGCCCGCCGCCACGCCGTCCACCGCCGCCCCGCCCAGCAGCACTCCGACCACCCCTCCCACCACGGCGTCCACCACCGCCTCCACCGCGGCCAAGGCCGTCTACATCGGCGACCGGGTCAGCTTCGACGACTGGGACGGCGCGGCGGCCAAGGGGGTCACCGTCACCCTGTGGAGCGACGCCAACCGCGACGGCCGGGAGGAGTCGGTCCGGGCCACCGCCACCACGTCGGACAGCGGGGCCTACGGCTTCAACGTGGAGCCCGGGTGCTACGTGATCACCTTCGGCGTCCCGTCCGGCCAGTCGGTGCTCAAGGGCGACCAACGCAAGGCGCTGTGCCTGGGCTCGGGTCAGAGCGACTCCCGGGTCGATCTCGTGATCAGCCGCCCCGTCACGGTCCGCGCCCCAACCTCGTGCGTGGTCAACGTCGGTCGCTTCACAGGTTCGGTTGAGGTCCGCGACTCGTCGGGCACGTTCGCCCCCTCCTACGGCTTCTACGACTCGTCCGGCAAGCTCGTCGTGTCCACCGCCAAGTTGGGATCGCCCTCCAGCGGCCGCACCTCCCGAACCTGGTCGGCCCGGGGGTTCGACGAGGGCACCGTGGTCTCGGTGGCCGCCGAGGACGGCAAGGGCAACAGCTCCAACGCCGTGACCTGCAGCCGCCAGAACGTGTTCTGAGGTCTCCCGCCATCGGCGAAACGGACGGCCAACCCCTGGAGTTGCCGTCCGCCAACGGGGACACCCGGCACCGCAGCCAGTAGCTTGGGCGGCCATGAGAGAGAACACGCTGAAGACCGCATGGAAGGCGGGCCAGGCCACCCTGGGCCTGTGGCTGTCGACCACTGATCCGGTGGGGGCCGAGCAGCTGGGCGGGGTGGGGTACGACTACCTGAACGTCGACCTGCAGCACGGGCTGATCGACTACACCGGTGCGGTCTCGCTGCTCCAGGCCATGGCCCGCTCGTCCTCGGTCCCGCTGTGCCGGGTGCCGTGGAACGAGCCCGGCATCATCGGCAAGGTGCTCGACGCCGGCGCCATGGGCGTGATCATCCCCATGGTCAACAACCAGGCCGAGGCCGAGATGGCCGTGCGGGCCTGCCGCTACGCCCCGGCCGGGTCGCGCAGCTTCGGTCCGGCCCGAGCCGGTGGTGCCCTCGGTCCCGGCTACTACCCCGACGCCAACGACCAGATCGCCTGCATCCCCATGATCGAGACGGTGGAGGCCCTCGAGAACCTCGATGCCATCCTCGACGTACCCGGGATCGATGCCGTGTACGTGGGCCCGGCCGACCTCAGCATCAGCCTGGGACTGGCTCCCGGGGTCGACAACGACCACCAGTCGTTCGTCGATGCCATCGACGCTATCCTCGCCGGCACAGCCAAGCGGGGTATCGCCGCCGGCATCCACTCCTCGCCCGACGTGGCGGGCAAGCGGGTGGAGCAGGGCTTCAAGATGGTCACCGTCACGTCCGATCTCACCGCCCTGGCCTCTGGCGCCATCTCCGCCCTCAAGGGCGTGCGGGGCGGTGGCGCCGCCGCCGGTGAGAAGCGGGTCTACTGATCGATATCCGGTAGCGCCCAGTCGACCGGTTCCCGACCCGCTTCCACCAGGGCCGCATTGGCCCGGGAGAAGGGTCGGGAACCGAAGAACCCGCGGTGGGCCGACAGCGGCGACGGATGGGGAGACTCGATCACCGTGTGCTGGGGGCCGGTGATCAGGGCCCGCTTCTGACGGGCGAACGAACCCCACAGTATGAACACCACCCGTTCGGGCTTGTCGTTCACGGACCGGATCACCTGGTCGGTGAAGGTTTCCCAGCCCTTTTTCTGGTGTGATCCGGCCTGATGGGCCCGTACGGTCAGGGTGGCGTTCAACAGCAGCACCCCCTGCTCGGCCCAGTGCTGCAGGGAACCATGGCGAGGGACGGGAAGACCGAGATCGGCGTGCAGTTCGGTGAAGATGTTCTCCAGCGACGGTGGCGGCGCCACAGGCGGCCGCACCGAGAAGCAGAGCCCGTGGGCCTGCCCCGGCCCGTGGTAGGGGTCCTGACCCAGGATGAGCACCTTCACCTCGGCGTACGGGGTGAGGTGGAGGGCGGCGAACACCTCGTCGGGCGGGGGATAGACCTGGTGCCGGGAGCGCTCGGCGTCCACGAACGCCTGGAGCTCAGCCCAGTACGGCTTGGCCAGCTCCTCCCGCAACACCGGGTTCCAGTCGGTTTTTGCCATCCGGAGATCCTACGCTCACAGGGTGGAGGGACACCGAGGATGACGGCGAGCCACTCCCGGCGCGGCATCGGTCGCTTCGCTCCGGTGCTGGCGGCCCTGCTGCTGGCGGGCTGCTCCCAGTCGGCCGCGGCCCAAAAGGCCACCGAGCAGGCCGCAACCGAGGCCACCGACCGTCCGTTGCTCCAGTCGGAGACCACGGTGATCGACGAGCCCGCCCCCGGGTCCCCAACGGCCGCCACCACCCCGGCGCCCACCGCGCCGGGTCGGGCCGAGGAGATCCTGGCCGGGCTGTCGCTCGAGCAGAAGGTGGGCCAGCTCCTGATGCCGGTGCTGGCGGGACGGGCTCCGGCCGAGGTCACCCGAGAAGAGCAGGCGGCCAACCGCACGGCCACCGGCCTGTCGGTCCCAGCCGAGATCGTGAACGACTACCACCTCGGCGGCGTGATCTACCTGGCCAAGAACATCGGCACGGCCGACCAGGTGGATCTGCTGTCGGCCGGGCTCCAGCAGGCGGCCCGGGCCGATTCCGGGGTCGGGCTGCTGGTGGCGGTGGACCAGGAGGGCGGCCGGGTCAACCGGATCACCGACGGGGTCACCGTCTTCCCGTCGGCCGAGGTGCTCTCCGGTGACGCCGCCGCCGTGCGCGAAGCCGGCTATCTCACCGGCCGCCAGGTGGCCGATCTCGGCATCAACGTGGTGCTGGCCCCGGTGGCCGACGTCACCCGGCCCGACATGGCCTCGTTCATCAGCAACCGCTCCTACGGCAACGATCCCCAGATCGTGTCGCAGATGGTGACGGCCTCGGTGGACGGGCTGCAGGACGCGGGGGTGGCGGCAGCGGTGAAGCACTGGCCGGGCCACGGCGGCACCGACGTCGACAGCCACCTCGAGCTGCCGGTGCTCGACAGCAGCCGCGAGGCCTGGGACCAGCGTGAGCGCGTCCCGTTCCAGGCCGCCATCGAGCACCGGGTGTCGATCGTGCTGGTGGGGCACCTGGCCGTCCCGTCGCTCGATCCCAGCGGCAGCCCGGCCACCGTCTCGCCGGCCATGATCGACGGCTTGCTGCGCACCGAGCTCGGCTTCGACGGGGTGGTGATGACCGACGCCCTGAACATGGGGGCGGTGGAGGACATCGAGCCCGGCCGCCTGGCGGTGCAGGCCATCCTGGCCGGAGTCGACATCCTCCTGGTGCCGCCCGATCTGGGGGTTGCCTACCGGGCGATCACGTCGGCGGTGGAGCGGGGTGAGATCAGCCCGGAGCGGCTCGATCAGTCCGTCCTGCGGATCCTTCGGCTCAAGGAGCGCCTGGGCCAGCTCTGACGGCCCGTCCTGCTGGGCCCGGGCCGGCCTGCGGCCGGTTCTCAGGCGAAGGGCGCCGGTATGGCATGGGTGGCCAGGCGGATCACCCACAGCGCCAGCAGGAGACCCCCGTTGACCAGCTGTAGCGTGTCGGCCCGGCGCCTCAGCAGCGCCAGCACCGGGTTGGGGGCGCCGGATCGGCTGCGCCGCAGCTCCGCCACGCCCCAGGCGGCGGCGATCACCGCCGCCTGACCCAGGATCAGCAGCAGGAACGGGTGCATGTGCCAGCTCCCCACCACGTCGCCCCGGATCAGGTGGCCCACGGCCCGGGTCATGCCGCAGGCGGGGCAGTAGCCGCCGGTGGCGAGCCGGAACGGGCACAGCACCGGGCCGTGCTCGCCAAGGGCCAGCAGGCCGGCGCCCAAGGCCCCGGCACCGGCCGCAGCGAGCGCCACGGCCCGGGGCGGCACGAGGCCGATGCCGGCCGTGCTCACAGGCCGGCCGATCGGGTCCTGGAGATGAGGAACATCCACAACACGATCGTGACCACCATGATCGCCGTACCGAGCAGGCCGAGACCGAAGGCCTTCTCCGCCTTGGAGCGGTTGGCGGCATCGGTCTCGCCCCGGTTCATGGCGTCGAGGTCGGCCCGGGCCAGGAGCATGCCCACCACCGAGGGGACCCCACAGCACAGGAGGCCCACGGTGGACAGGAGCAGGGCGAGCCCGGCGACGCTGGGCCGCTTGATCGCCGGTGGGGGCGGGGCCTCGGTGGGGACGGCCGCCATCGGCCCCCATTCGTACCCGGGCGGGGGCACGAGGGCGTACGGGTCGGGGCCGGCGGTGGATCCCCACGTCGCCGGCTCGGAGCTGCCGGACGCCGATTGCTGCAGGCGCCAGTCTCCCGGAGGGAGGGCGGTGCCCCAGGGGTGGGCGTCGGGGTTCCAGTTGATCGGGGGACGGGGCACGCCGACGTCGGGCAGCCTGTCGGCCCATCCGTCGGGGGCGGGCGATCCCCCTCCTGGTTGTTGATCGGTCATGGGTACAGCAACCGCTCCCGCAGCCGGCGACCTGCGTCAGACACCCCCGCCGGCCCCTCGAGGTAGGCCTCGACGGAGCCGTGGGACTGCCGCAACCATGGTATCGCAGCCGCCAGGGCCGGTTCCGGTGCGGACAGGGCGGGGCGGAAGCACTCGATGTCGAGACCGCGGGCTTCGAAGCTCGGGCGGAGCTGGGCGATCCGTCGCTCGGCCCGGTACCGGTTCGACAACCCGAAGTCCCGGATCACGTCGTCGTCGGCCACACCGAGCGTCGACAGCACCAGCATCGCCAGCAATCCCGTGCGGTCCTTGCCCGCCGTGCAGTGGAACAGCGTCGGGCCCTCCGACGTGAGCAGCGTCTCCACCGCCAGGCCGAAGCCGGGGGCGTGCCGGGTCAGCATCTCCCGGTAGCTCGCCTCCACCTCGGCCACGGTGACCTCGGTGATCTCGCCGTCGAGGATGAGGTCCACCAGCGACTTCTGCACGGCCAACTCGCCCGCCATGGGAATGTTGCGGTGCAGCACCACAGAGGCCCACAGGCGTGACGGGTGCTCAGCCGTCTCGCCCTCGTGGCGGAGGTCGATCACGGTCTCGATCCCGAGGCCGGCCAGCACCGCCAGATCGGCGTCGGTGAGCTCGCTCAACCGGTCGCACCGGTACGCCTGGCCACGTGCGACCGTGCGACCGTCGAGGCCCGTCCAGCCTCCGAGATCGCGCAGGTTCATCGCTCCGTCGAGCGCGATCAGGGCACCGGGTTCAGGTGGGGGACCGGCCGCAGGATCGGCTGGCCGCACCGCTGCCCGCTCGTATCAGCTCGTGACGGCCTGGGCGGCGGACGACGAGGTGGGGGCCACGGTGGCCGCTGTCGTCGACGAGCTGGTGCTGCTCGAGGTGGTGGAGGCCTTGGTGGTGGTCGTGGCCTTGGCGGTGGTGGTGGTGCTGGCCGCCGTGGTGGAGGTCGAGCTCGAGCTCGACGACGACGAGGAACTGGCCCCTGCGGTGCTGCTCGTGCTCGAGGCGGCGGAGCTACCGGTGGTGGGGGCGACCGTGGTGGTCGTCTCGGCGACGGTGGACGGCGAGGTGGCGACCGTGGTGTCGGTGGTGGGCGATTCGGCCAGGGTCGGCTCGGTGACGGCCGCCGACTTCGGTGACAGCGACTGCGCCTTGGCCTTGGAATCGCTCTCGGCCGTGATCCCGCCGATACCGGACGGGCTGTCGCCCAGCCGAGAGTTGCCCGTGTCCACGCTGGCGCTGTCGCTGTAGGGGACGGTCTGGTCTCGGCTGCTCTCGCCGGCGGCGTAGGTGCCCGGCTGCTCGTGGTCCATGGCCTGGATCGCCAGGGGCGCGCCAACCGCCAGTGCTGTCACCGTCGACAACGTGAGGGCGAGTAGGAAGCGGGGGCGAACCGGGGCTTCACGTCGATAGTGGAGAGCCATCAGAGTGGTACACGTAGAGCATCACGCACCGGTAGACACTGTTACGTTACCGTTGCGCTGCTTACTTTCTATCCGATCGCAGGCAGTTCTGGACAGCCCGGGGGAGATTGACTCACGGCACTGTCGCAGTATGTGCATCGTCCATTGTCCACGTTCGTCGGACCCCCGGTCAGGCGGCGCCGAGCAGGCGTCGGTAGATGTCGGCGGCCCGGTCCAGCTCGCTGATCTCGATCCATTCCACCGCCTTGTGGGCCTGGTCGATCGAGCCGGGCCCGAACACCACGATCTCCTCGGCGATGGGGCGGTAGACCAGGGCGTTGCTGCCGTAGGTGGCGGTGGCCGGCTCGGCCCCGGCGAGCTGGCACAGGTGCGTCACCAGGGGAGCCGCCGGATCCTCGTAGAAGGCGGCGCTGCACCGGCCGTTGGCCAGGGCCACCTCCACCTCGCAGTCTCCCGCCGCGCCTTCGATCACGGCCCGAAGGCGGGCGTACTCGGCCTCGGGGTCCTCGCCCGGGGCCACCCGGCGCCCGGCATAGAGCGTGCAGAGGTCGGGGATGATGTTGCGGGCCAGCCCGCCGGAGATCTCGGTGACGGCGAGGGAGCCGGTTCCCACCGCCGTGGCGGCCGGCCCCGCCGCCAGGATGTCCTGCTCGGCCTGGAGGGCGAGGATGATGCGGGAGGCAGCCACGATGGCGTTGCGGCCGAGCTGGGGTTTGGACGAGTGGGCCGCCTCCCCCCGCACCGTGATCTCCATGCCCACGCCCCCGGGGTGGCCGTGCACGGGGGCGCACAGGGTGGGCTCGGCCACGATGATCCGGTCGAAGCGACGCCCGGACCGCTCGGCCCAGTCCCGCATCCGGTAGGCGCCGGCGAGCCCGCCGGCCTCCTCGCTGACCGTACCGATCAGGTGCACGTCGGCCGTGAGGGCGCCGCTGCGGCCGAGCTCGGCCAGTACGGGCAGCACGACGGCCAGCGTCGCCTTGGTGTCCACCGAACCCCGGCCGAACACCTTGCCGTCGCTCACCTCGGCGGCGAAGGGGTCGATCGTCATGTGCTCCACGCCGACGGTGTCGAGGTGCACGTCGACGCACACGGTGGGACCGCCCGAGCCGGGAAAATGGGCGTACACGTTGGGCCGGCCCGGCTCCACCTCGTCCACCGCCACCTCGGCCGCCCCGGCCAGCTCGGCCCGCTCCGCCAGCCAGGCGGCCATGGCCGCCTCGCCGCCCGGGCCCGACCGGGGTCCGGCCTGGTTGGGGTTGACGCTGTTGATGCCGATCAGCTCGGCCAGGAGGTCGATCCGTTCGATCGCCGCTTGATCAGTCCCCGTCATGGTTGAACACTAGGTCATCCGGCCGGCCGGTGCGGGGCTGGCGCCGGCCGGTGCCAGCCCGGGGCTGTGCTCCCGGCTCCCGGTACCCTCCGGAGGGTGACCACCAAGGCCGAGTGGCGGGCCCGGGCCAAGCGGGCCCGCAGCACCCTGCCCATGGACGACCCCCGTCACGTCGAGGGGTTGGCGCAGTTCCTGGGTGGGCCCGGCCGGGAGCCGGGCTGGGTCGTGGGCTATCGGGCCATGCCAGGCGAGGTGGCGCTCGACCGTCTCTTCTCCCGGCACGACCTCGGCCCCTTCGCCCTGGTGCGCACACCCGACGAAGGCCTCGACCTCACGGTGCACCCGGCCGGGTCGCCGGCCGAGCGCCACCGCTACGGGTTCGACCAGCCGGCCGCCGGCAGCCCGGTGGTGCCCGACGCCGAGATCGGCGTGGTGCTCGTGCCCGGCCTCGCCTTCGACCGTCGGGGCGCCCGTCTGGGCCACGGGAAGGGCTACTACGACAGGTTCCTGACCCGCCTGGCTGCCATAGGGCGGGCCCGGTTCGTCGGCGTGACCGGCGGCTACGTGGTGGCCGAGCTGCCGACCGAGCCCCACGACGTGATGATGTCCCACCTGGCCGGCACGTTCGGCGTGGTCGCCGTACCGCTGCCCGAGCCCGCCGGCTGAGGACGGGTACCGGCCAACGCAACGAGCGAGCCCTGATCTGTGGCGCCAGCGCGCAAAACACAGCACCGGGCGCCACAGATCGAGGTTTGGGTGGTGGGGACGGGCGGCCTCTACTGGCCGGTGAAGTTCGGCGCCCGCCGCTCGGCCATGGCCTTCACGCCCTCCCGCCAGTCGGCGGTCTTGGTCAGGCGGTCCTGCTCGGCCTTCTCGTGGTCGGTCGCTCCCCGGATGGCGGCGGCCAGGTGGCCCCGCATGGTCTGGCGGATCGAGTCGAGGGCCAGGGGAGCGGAGCTGGCGATCTCGGAGGCCAGCTCGATGGCGGCGTCGCGGATCTGGTCGTCGCTCTCCACGTACCGGTCGATCAGGCCGATCTCGAAGGCCCGCTTCCCGTCGATCCGGCGGCCGGTGTAGAGCAGGTCGAGGGCGTGCTGGTTGCCCACGATGTTGGGCAGCGACACCGACAGGCCGAACCCCTGGTGGAACCCGAGCTTGGCGAAGTTGGCGGTCATCCGGGTGCCGGGACCGCCGACGCGGAAATCGGGCATGCAGGCCAGGCCCAGGCCGCCGCCCACGGCGGCGCCGACCACGGCCGCCACCGACGGCGTCTTCGCGCTGTAGAGCCGGAACGCCTCGTCGTAGATGTGCCGGCCCGACGCGGCGCCGGCCGACGTGGTGCGGGGGTTGGCCGGCTGGAACTCGGCCCCGGCGCAGAAGTTCTTGCCCTCGGCGCACAGCACCATGGCCCGGGCCTCCGGGTGGCGATCCACGTGGTCGAAGGCGTCGGCGATGCTGCCCAGCATCTCGAGGCTGAAGAAGTTGTTGGGCGGCCGGTGGATCTCCACCACCGCCACATGGCTCGCCTCGTCTACCTCGACCGTGATCTCTCCAAAGGTTTCCATCCCGCCGACACTACGGGAACCTTTTGGGTTCCTTGAATTCGCCTGCGGCGAATTCACGAGGTCGTCGCCACCAGAGGATCCACGCAATGCCGTCCGGGGGCTGACGCCCCCGGACGGAAGCGTGACTACCGCTTGGCCGCTTCGAGGTCGGCCAGGACCTCGGCGGCGTGCCCGGCGGGATCGGTCACCTCGTAGGCCTTGACGATGGTCCCCTCGGGATCGATCAGGTAGCTGATCCGCTGGGAGAAGTTGGCGAACTTGTCGTCCGGCGCACGGGTGGCCTCGTAGACCGCTCCCACCGCCTTGTCGGTGTCGCACAGCAGGGCGAACGGGAAGTCGAACTTGTCCCGGAAGGCCTTGTTGTCGGCCGGGGAGTCGAAGGAGATGCCGACGACGGTGCAGTTCAGATCGGCGAAGCGCTGGGCCTGGTCACGCAGGCCCTGTCCCTCCAGCGTTCAACCGGGGGTGTCGGCCTTGGGGTACCACCACAGCAGTACCCAGCGGCCCCGTTCCGACGACAGCGTGAACGGCTGCCCATCGTGGTCGGGGACCGTGAAGTCGGGGGCTCGGGTGCCCGATGCCAGCATGCGCAATCTCCTCGCGGTGGCCGCCGGCGATGTTGGAGACAGGGCCCTCGGCGGCCAGGATGGACCCATGTCTGATGTGACGGTAGCTCCCACGCTGCCCGACAGCGATCGGGTCCTCGACGACGGCGGCGACCACGACCGGTTCTCCCATTACGTCCGCAAGGACAAGATCGTGGCCTCGGCGGTGGAGGGCACGCCGGTGATCGCCCTGTGCGGCAAGAAGTGGGTGCCCAATCGCAACCCCGACCGCTACCCGGTGTGCCCGGAGTGCAAGGAGATCTTCGAGCTGCTGAAGGGCTGACGTGGCAGCTGAGATCCCGGCGGGGGCCGGGCCCGCCCCCCGTCCCCGGCTGATCGTCGACTGCGATCCCGGGCTCGACGACGCCGCCGCCCTGGTCCTCGCCCACCACGTCGCCGACCTGGTGGCCATCACCACCGTGGGGGGCAACGCCCCCCTGGCCGAGGTGACGGCGAACGCGCTGGTGACGGCCCAGGTGTTCGGCATCGGGGCCGAGGTCCATCCCGGGGCCGCCCGGCCGCTGGTGGCCGAGCCCCGTCACGCCGCCGAGATCCACGGGGCGTCGGGGTTCGAGGGGGCCACCGTGCCCCCGCTCACCCGTACCGCCTCCGAGGTGGGGGCGATCGAGGTGCTGATCGAGACGATCAGGGGTGAGGAGGGGTTGTGGCTGGTGCCGATGGGTCCTCTCACCAACGTGGCCCTGGCCCTGCGCCAGGCACCCGATCTGGCCCGTCGGCTGGCCGGCATCAGCTTCATGGGCGGCTCGGCCGGAGCCGGCAACCACGGGCCGGTGGTGGAGTTCAACATCATGGTCGACCCCGAGGCGGCGGCCGTGGTGGTGGGCTCCGGGGCCCGGATCCTGATGGCCGGGCTCGATCTGACCCGCCAGTTCACGGTGGACGACGGCCTGGCCGACGCGCTGCGGGCCCTCGGCAACCCGGGCGGAGCCCTGCTGGCCGACCTGGTGGTGGGCTATCTCGACCGGGTGGAGGCGGTGCGGGGGGCGCGGGGCGGCGGCCTCCACGATCCGTGCGCCGTGCTCGCCGTCACCCACCCGGGGGTGGTCGCCCACACCCGGCGCCGGGTGGGGGTGGAGCTCACCGGCACCCTGACCCGGGGCATGACGGTGGTCGATCAGCGGCTACCGCACGGGGTCGACGACCCCGACGGCAACGTGTGGCACGGTCACACGTTGCACCACGCCGCGGCGCTCGACGCCCTGCTGGAGGCCGTCGCCGCCCACGGCTGAGCCGATCTGGTGTCCCCGGCCTTCACCCCTGACGGCGGGCGGCATCAGAACGTGGGCTCAGCCTTCGAAGCCCTCGGGATGGCGGGACTGCCAGCGCCAGGCGTCGGCCAGCATGACCTCGAGGCTGCGGTCGGCCCGCCATTCCAGGTCCCGGATCGCCTTCGACGGGTCGGCCAGGGAGGTGGCGATGTCGCCCGGGCGCCGGTCCACCACCTCGTAGGGCACGGCCTTGCCGCTCACGTTCTCGGTCGTCTTGATCACGTCGAACACCGAGGCGCCAACGCCGGTGCCGAGGTTGAACACGTCGCAGCCGGCGTCGAGGTGCTCCAGCGCCGCCAGATGGCCCTCGGCCAGGTCCAGCACGTGGATGTAGTCCCGCACGCCGGTGCCGTCGGGGGTGTCCCAATCGGCTCCGAACACCCGCAGCTGGTCCCGGCGGCCCACCGCCACCTGCATCACGAACGGCACCAGGTTGTTGGGGATGCCCCGGGGGTCCTCCCCCAGGTCGCCGCTGGGATGGGCCCCGACCGGGTTGAAATAGCGCAGGAGGCTGATGCGCCACCGGGGGTCGGAGGCCGCCACGTCGCGGCAGATGTCCTCGATCATGAGCTTGGTGCGGCCGTAGGGGTTGGTGGGGCCGGTGGCCGCCCCTTCGGGGATCGGCAGCACCTCCGGGTCGCCGTAGACCGTGGCCGACGACGAGAACACCAGGTCGAACACCTCGTGCCGGCCCATCAGGTCCAACAGGTTGAGGGTGGAGAGCAGGTTGGCGCGGTAGTAGCGCAGAGGTTGGGCCACCGACTCGCCCACCGCCTTCAACCCGGCGAAGTGGATCACGGCGTCGATGGCGTGGCGGCTGAACACGCCGCCCAGGGCGTCGCCGTCGGTCAGGTCGACCTGCTCGAAGGCCGGCCGGCGGCCGGTCACGCCGGCGATGGCGTCGAGCGCGGCCGCCGAGGAGTTCGACAGGTCGTCGGCCACCACCACCTCGAAGCCCCGCTCCAGCAGCCGTACGCAGGTGTGGCTGCCGATGTAGCCGGCGCCGCCGGTGACGAGGATGGTTCCTGGCATGTCGCTCCTATCGGCGGCCGGGGGGCTCGGTGGAGCACGTGGGCCACGTGCTCCGGCGGGGTCCACCCATCACGGTACGTGCGCCGCCCGGGATCCGGCTGGGTGATTCCCGGGGCGAGCGGGGAGAATCCCCGCGTGGGGGCGGGTTTGGCTCTAGGCTGACCGGCGCTTCGTATGCCGGGTGCCAACCCCGGAGAGCCCTGTGACCCGCTCCTACGCTCGATGACGGCGTTTGTCGATCGGGACTCGCTAGGCTCCGGCAGGGCATATCTGACGAGGGAGAACACAGGTGACCGACAGCTCATCTTCACAGCCTCCGGGTTGGTACTACGCCCAGGGTGACCCGGTGGGTACCCAGCGGTACTGGGATGGCACGCAGTGGGTCGGCGGACCGCAGGCCGTGGCCGGAGCGGTGGCCCAGGGCGGCTACGGCGGGGCGTCGATGGGTGGGGGCACGCCCGCCAACTACGGCAGCCGCGTCGTCGCCTACCTGATCGACATCGCCGTGGTGATCGGCGGCCTCATCGTGATCGCCATCGTCACCGCCATCTTCGGCGCGATCAGCGACACGCTGGCGGCGATCGTCGGCCTGCTCGGCTACCTCGCCCTGATCGGTGTGTCCATCTGGAACCTGATCATCCGCCAGGGCCAGACCGGCCAGTCGATCGGCAAGTCGCAGCAGAACATTAAGCTGATCGCCGATGCCACCCACCAGCCCGTGGGCGCCGGCATGGCCTTCGTCCGCTACCTGCTCGGCGGCCTGATCAACATCGCCTGCTACATCGACCTGCTGTGGCCCCTGTGGGACCAGGACAAGAAGCGCCTCAGCGACAAGATCCTGAACTTCAGCGTCGTCCAGGCCTGAGGCCGAGCTCCGGGTAGCCGGTATCCGGTGGGCGCCGACAGCCCCCCGGATACCGCCCTCGTCTCCGGGCGCAGGGATGGAAAGGACGGGGCCGATGTCGGAATCCCAGACCCAGCCGGCGGGCTGGTACCACGCCCAGGGCGATCCTCCCGGCACCCAGCGGTACTGGGACGGGACGGAGTGGCAGGGGGAGGCGGAGCCCCTTCCGGGCGGCGTCGATCCGATCGCCGGCTTACGCCTGGCCGAGCCGGTGAACCGCATCGGGGCCCGGGTGATCGACGGCATCGTGTGGATCGTGCTGCTGTTGGTGGTGGCGTACCTCGTGACCGGCACCTCGGGTATCGGGCTCCGGGCCGACGGGGTGTCGTACACCGCCCATCTGATCGCCACGGTGATCGGCACGGCCCTGGTGACGGCGTACGAGGTCCTCATGGTGACCACCCGCCAGGCCACCCTGGGCAAGGTGGCCCTCGGCCTGAAGGTGGCCCGCCAGGACGGCTCGCCCCCGGGGCGGAACGAAGCCCTCTTGCGGGCCGCGCCCTTCACCCTGCCGCTGATCCTGGCGGCACTGGCCGGAAGTCTGGGGTGGCTGTTCGTGGTTCTGTCGGTGCTCATCGGGGTAGGTAGCGTGGTGTTGCTCTTCGTCGATCCCAAGCGTCAGACGGTGTGGGACAAGGTGGCCCGAACCGTCGTGGTGGGCCTGCCATGACGCGCCGTTCGCCCAAGGGCCGGACCACGCCCCGGGGAGGCAGCGGGGCCGAGCCGAGCGCTGCCACCGGCGGTCGGGGGCCGGCCGGAACCGACGAGTCGAGCCTGGCCAGCCTGCGGCGGCGCCAGCCGCTGGCCTTCTGGATGGCGGTCATCGGTGCCGTGGCCATGATCGTGGCCACATTTGGCTCCCTTCTGAGTGCGTTCTCGTGACGCATGAGCCATCATGGATGCGGAGGCCTTCGGGGCGGTGCGGCGCGAGCCGTGCAGTTTCGGGAGCCCAGCTCGCCGGTGCTGGCGGGCGGAGACTGGCACGAGGAGATTGATGACCACCTTCAAGGCTGGCGATCGCGTTGTCTACCCCCACCACGGGGCTGCCATCATCGAGAAGACCGAGATGGTGGAGCTCAACGGCGAGAAGAAGAAGTACTTCGTGCTGAAGACGGCGCACGACGATCTCACCGTCCGGGTCCCCGTGGACAAGGTCGACGAGGTGGGCATGCGTCCCCCGATCAGCCTGGAGGACGTCGAGGACCTGTTCGTCCTCCTGTCCAAGAAGGACGTCCGGGAGCCGGCCAACTGGTCCCGGCGGTTCAAGAACCACCAGGAGAAGCTCAAGTCGGGCGACGTGTACCAGGTGGCCGAGGTCGTGCGGAACCTGGCTCTGCGGGAGAAGGCCAAGGGCCTGTCGGCCGGCGAGAAGAACATGTACACCAAAGCCCGCAAGGTGCTGGTGTCCGAGTTGTCGTTCGCTCTTGACGTGACCGAGGAAGCGGCGATGGATCAGGTGGAGGAGCAGCTCATCTGAGCCGCCCGCTCATCCCGGACCCGGCCGGTCAGACCAGGTCGAGGAGTTCCAGCATGGCCCGGGGAACCGACGGATCACCGGCGGCGAGCAGCGCCGCCCGTTCCTGGTTGACGGGGTCGAAGCGACGGTCGGCCCACCGGTCCCACGGTCCCGGCGGCAGCGCCGCGCCCGGGGCCGTGGCGGCGCAGGCCCGCAGATAGGCGGCCTGGTCGGCCAGGTCGGCGGCGCCGCCCGGGGGCCCGTGCCCGGGTACCACGGTGGTACCCAGCTCGGCCAGGGCGTCGAGCGACCGGGCCCAGGCCAGCGGATCGCCGTCGAAGGCCAGCGGGGTCACACCGAAGCTGCCCAGCGCGCCGGCGAACACCACCCCGGCCGTCGGCACCACGGCCACCAGGTTGGCCGGACCCTCCCCGGGCAGGCACACGAGCTCAACGGCCGGGGTCAGCCAGGCCCGCTCGGACACGGTGTGGGTGATGGGGCGGGTGACGAACTCGTCGTCGTAGGCCGGGGCCAGGTCGGGCAGCAGGCGGCGGAACACCTCGGGGTTGCCCGGCTCGTCGAGCTGGTCGCTCACCGGGTCGGTGCCGTAGTAGGCGGCGGGCCAGAATGCGGTGCCGCCACCGGTGAAGGCGACCCGGCTGGAGGTCACCAGCACCCGCTTGATCGGTAGGCCCAGGTCGGCTGTCAGCTCCTCCATGGCCGCCCGGGCCTCCGCCCCCCGTTGCCGGGTGGCGGTGGTGTCGATCACGGTCAGGCCGTCGGCGTCGATGACCAGGCCCAGGTTGGAGCGGCCGAAGCCCGGCTCGGGGTCGATCCAGGCGAACACCCCCTGGCCGAGCTCCACCTGGTACAGCGGTTCCCCGTACAGCGGCTCGTCCCGGTTGCGGCCCCGGCGGCCGCGGCCGCCGCCCCGGATCACGCCGAGGCCGGCGCCGGCTCGGCTGCCCGCAGGGAGGCCACGGCGGCGTCGACGGCCTCGGCCGTGATGGCCACCAGCTGCTCCAGCTCGCTGTCGGTGATGGTGAAGGCCGGGCCGAACAGGATGCCGTCGGGCACGGCGGCCGAGCCGGCCGGGTAGATCCAGCAGTTCCGCTCCAGTGCCTCGCTCACGATCTTGGGGCTGAGGCGGCCGCCGAAGGTGGCCCCGGTGGACCGGTCGGCCACCAGCTCGAGCCCCATCAGCAGGCCCCGACCCCGGATGTCGGCCACGTTGGGGTGGTCGCCCAGAGCTTCGGTGAGCAGGGCCCGGAGGCGTTCGCCCTGGACGGCGGCCCGGGCCACCAGGTCCTCGTCCTCCATGACCTGGAGGACCCGGTCGGCGATGGCGCACACGATGTCGGAGCCGCTGAACGTGAAGTACATCACGCTCTGGCCGGCCTCGGCGATCGGGGCCACCACGGCCTCGGTGGCGAACACCCCGCCCATAGGGACGTAGCCGCCGCCCAGGCCCTTGCCTCCCACGAGCAGGTCGGGCACCACCCCGGCGTGGTCGATGCCGAAGTTGGCCCCGGTGCGGCCGAAGCCGGCCATCACCTCGTCGCTGATCAGCAGGATGCCGTGGTCGTCGCAGATGCTGCGCAGGCCGGGCAGGTAGTCGTCGGGTGGGACCAGGGCGGCCCCCGACGCGCCCGACACTGGCTCGGCGATGATGGCGGCGATCGTGCCCGGGTCTTCTGCTTCCACCATCTTGCGCACGGCCTCGGCGTCGAGGGCGTCGGCCTTGGGCCAGTCGGCCAGCATCGGCTCCAGCCCGGCCCGGCGCCGGTCGTGGTTGGCCACGGCCAGGCTGGCCAGAGTGACGCCGTGGTAGCTGATCGAGCGCCCGACGATCTTGGTGCGGTTCACGTCGCCCCGGCACACGTGGTGTTGGCGGGCGATCCGCAGGGCCGAGTCGACCGACTCCGAGCCGCCGGCCACGAACAGGCACCGGGTCATGCCCTCGGGCAGCCAGTTGCCCACCAGCCGCTCGATCAGGCGGACCCGGGCCTCGGTGGCGAACGGGGGCACGGTGTAGGCGTAGCCCTGGAGCACCTCGGCGGCGGCGGCCGCCGGCTCGGGCCGGCCGTGGCCGATGTTGGCCACCACGGCCCCGCCGGCCCCGTCGAGGATGCGGCGCCC
Source organism: Acidimicrobiales bacterium (assembly GCA_041394285.1). GTDB lineage: Bacteria > Actinomycetota > Acidimicrobiia > Acidimicrobiales > SZUA-35 > CADEDH01. The sequence continues at coordinate 210,141 of JAWKIL010000010.1, forward strand.
GTCGTCGGTGTGGAGCCAGACGCCCTCACCGCCCACCACCGTGAGGGGCACCGGGCCGGGGACGAAGGGGTAGCGCGACAAACGGGCTGCATCCATGCCCACCACACTAGGCGCCGGAGGCGCCCCGGTGGGTTGGGGTCCCGCCGGTGGATGGGGGAGCGGAGCGTCGGGGGCGCGAGCCCCCGAGAAGCTAGTGTCGGGGGGCGAGGGTCTCGAGGCGAAGGGCCCGGAGGGGGAACATCATGACGACCGGGCCGGCGGGCAACGAGATCGCCTTCGAGGTGGTGCGGGGGTGGGAGCAGCTACCCGAGGGGTGGAGCTTCGTGGAGGTGGCCGGGGTGGCCACCGACTCGGCCGACCGGGTGTACGTGTTCAGCCGGGGCGAGCACCCGGTGATCGTGCTCGACCGCGACGGCCGCTTCCTCGACGCCTGGGGTGAGGGCGTGTTCACCAACGCCCACGGCATCTGCATCGGCCCCGACGACACGCTGTACCTGGCCGACAACATGGACCACACGGTCCGGGTGTTCCGCCCCGACGGCACGCTGGTCCGCACCCTGGGCCAGGCCGGGGTGGCGTCCGACACCGGGTTCGTGGCCTGGACCAACCCGGTGGAGCGGGCGGCCGGGCCGTTCAACATGGTCACCAACGCCGCCCCCGGGCCCGACGGCCGGCTCTACGTGGCCGACGGCTACGGCAACGCCCGGGTCCACGTGTTCGGCCCCGATGGCGACCACCTGTTCTCCTGGGGCGAGCCCGGCGCCGGGCCGGGCCAGTTCCGCCTGCCCCACGGGATCGTGGTGGACCGTTCGGGCCGGGTGCTGGTGGCCGACCGGGAGAACTCCCGCATCCAGCTGTTCACCGCCGAGGGGGAGTACCTCGACGCCTGGACGAACGTGCTGCGCCCCGACGACGTGTTCATCGACGCCGAGGACAACCTGTACGTGGCCGAGCTCGGATTCCGGGCCGGCAAGATGCCCCGCTCGATGATGGCCCCTCTGCCGTCGGCCGGGCCCGACCCGGTGAGCCCGTCGGGCTCCGCGGGGTCGCCTCAGGCGACCACCGGGGGCACCGGCGCTCCGGTCCACGAGCCCCACGCCCGGGTGTCGGTGCTGACCCTGGAGGGCGAGGTCCGGGCCCGGATCGGGGGCGAGGAGCCGTGCGCCCCCGGCAGCTTCTTCGCCCCCCACGGGATCTGGGCCGATTCGAGGGGCGACATGTACGTGGGCGAGGTGGGCATGTCGGCCGGGGGCCGGGCCGGCCTGATCCCGCTCGACTGCCACTCCCTGCAGAAGTTCGTCCGCCTCCGCTGAGGCGGCCCGAGAGGATCTGATGTCCCGGGGCGTCACGGGTGACGCCCCGGGACACCAGATGCGATCCGGGGTGGGTGGGCTACAGGGCGCTGAACGTGCCGGCGGCGGTGAAGGCGTCGTTGACGGGGGCCAGCAGGGCGGCCAGGCGAGCGGCGCCGGGGGCTCCGATCGGCTCCCACAACGGGGCGCACAGCTCGTCGGTCTCCACCTCCACCTGCTCCCGGGCGGCGGCGCCGGCCTCGGTGACGGTGCCGTCGGCTCCCAGCCAGCCCCGGGTCGCCAGCCGGTCCGAGGCGGCGGCCCATTCGCTGTCGTCCCACAGCCGGCTGCCCCGGGCCAACGCCAGCGGGAAGCGGCCGGTGGCGGTCTGGATGACGTTGCAGTCGCAAGGGCCGAGCCGGTTCGCCGTGAGCACGGCGATGTGGGCGTCGCCCCGCCACTCCCGCAACACCGTGACCTGCTGCCACAGCGCGGTGAGGGGGTCGGCCGGGAGCGGCACGGCGGCGTTGGCCGCGGCCAGCGGCTTGCCCGCCAGGTCGGCCGCCGCCACCACCGGGTCGAGCAGGCTCCGGGCCTCGGCGATCTCGTCGGCCCCGAGGGCCACCCCCACCCGCTCCATGGCCCTCGCCACCACGGTGAACCGGGCCGACTGCCACGCCTCCGGGGGTGCGGCGTCCCACACCCCGGCCATGGCCTGCACCGCCCGTGGGCTGAAGTTGTAGAAGGTGGCCAGCGTGACCTGCCACGGCACGGGGCCCAGCGGGGCGGAGCGGGCGGCGAAGTAGGCCGGGGCCCGATCCGTGATCCCGAGCCGTCCGTACTCCTCCGCTGCCTCCGGCACGAAGTACACGAACCGGTGGGCCGTGTTGATCGCCACGCTGATCTCTCGCACCGTCGTCATGTCCATGGCGGCACCCTACCGGCTCCCCCTCGCAGGGTTTACGAACGGTCAGTTCCGTGACGTAGCCTCCGATACAAGGAACGACACCCGAGACCGGCAGCACCGAGAGGACGACAGCACGATGGACGAGTACCGCCCGCCACTGACCGACATCCTGTTCGTCCTGCGGGAGGTGGCCGGCCTCGACGACGTGTTGTCGGCCCCCGCCTTCGAAGGCATCGACGCCGACTCGGTGGAGATGGTGCTCACCGAGGTCGGCCGCTTCATGGCCGAGGTCGTCGCCCCCACCAACCGGGCCGGCGACGAGCATCCGACCGTACGCAACCCCGATGGCACCATCACCACCGCCCCGGGATTCAAGGGGGCCTACGACCAGTACGTGTCCTCCGGCTTCGGGGCTGTGCCCTTCGACCCCCGCTGGGGTGGCGGCGGGTTCCCGTGGGTGTCGGCCATCGCCATCCAGGAGCTGATGACCAGCTCGAACATGGCCTTCTCCCTGTGCCCCCTGCTCACCCAGGGCGCCATCGACGCCCTGGAGCACCACGGGTCGGAGGAGCAGAAGGACGTCTACCTGCCCAAGATGCTCACCGGCGAGTGGACCGGCACCATGAACCTCACCGAGCCCCAGGCCGGCTCCGACGTGGGCGCCCTCACCACCAAGGCCGAGCCGGTGGGCGACGGATCGTGGAAGATCACAGGCCAGAAGATCTTCATCACCTACGGCGAGCAGGACTTCACCGACAACATCGTGCACCTCGTGCTGGCCCGCACGCCGGGGGCGGCCCCCGGCACCCGGGGCATCTCGATGTTCCTGGTACCCAAGTTCCTGGTGAACGCCGACGGCTCCCTGGGCGAGCGCAACGACGTCACCTGCGTGTCGATCGAGCACAAGCTGGGCATCCACGGCAGCCCCACCTGCGTGCTCAGCTACGGCGACAACGGCGGTGCCATCGGCTGGCTGATCGGGGAGGAGGGCGACGGCATGCGCAACATGTTCACGATGATGAACAACGCCCGGCTGTCGGTCGGCCTCCAGGGTCTGGCCGTGGCCGAGCGGGCCTACCAGCAGGCCCTGGCCTACGCCCAGGAGCGGCACCAGGGCACGGCAGTGGGAGCCGAGCGGGGTACGTCGAGCCCGATCGTCGACCACGCCGACGTGCGCCGGATGCTGATGACCCAGCGGGCCTGGATCGACGCCATGCGGTGCCTGGTCTACGCCAACGCCGCCGCCATCGACCGCTCGAAGACCTTGTCGGGAGCCGACGCCGAGGCGGCCCGGGAGGTGGCCGAGCTCTACATTCCGCTGTCGAAGGGCCTGTGCACCGACGTGGGCAACGAGATGACCTCACTCGCCGTCCAGATCCACGGCGGCATGGGGTTCGTGGAGGAGACGGGAGCGGCCCAGCACTTCCGCGACATCCGCATCGCCGCCATCTACGAGGGCACCAACGGCATCCAGGCCGCCGATCTGGTGGGCCGCAAGCTCCCCATGCGGGGCGGGGCGGTGGTGGCCGAGCAGCTCGACGGTATCGACGCCGTGGCCGCCCAACTGGCGGCCACCGAGGACCTGAAGGGGTTCGGCCAGCAGCTGGAGGCAGCCTCGGCCGCCACCCGGCGGGCCACGGAGTGGTTGCTGACCAACGCCCCCACCAACCCCAACAACGCCCTGGCGGCGTCGACGCCCTACCTGCGGATGCTGGGCACGGTGGTGTGCGGCGGGCTGCTGGGCCGGGCCGCGCTGGCCGCCGGCGCCCACCTCGACGCCGACCCCGACGGGTTCTACGCCGCCAAGCGGGTCTCGGCCCGCTTCTTCGGTGAGCAGATCCTGCCGCTGGCCGCCGCGCTGGAGCCCGCCGTCACCGCCGGACCCGACGATCTCTTCGCCCTCACCCCGGCCCAGCTCGCCTGAACCTCCGGAACTCTGACCTGGCGTGCCGGTTCCGGCGTCGCCCGGTCAGAGATCCTGGACGCTGCCGGTGCCCGCTCAGTCGAGGGTGGCGGGCTTGGGCACCATGACGCGCTCGATGTCGAGCCCCAGGCCCTTGAAGTTCTCGATGGGGCGGTTGTAGCCCCGGTCCAGGTGGTGGGTGCCGGTGATCCGGCTTGCGCCCTCGGCCGACGCCGCCGCCAGCACGTAGGCGAACCCGCCCCGGATGTCGGGCACCACCACCTCGGTGCCCCGCAGCGGGGTACCGCCCCGCACCACGACCGAGCACGGGGTGCGGGAGCCGATGAACCGGCCCTCGATGCTGCCCAGCGGGGTGTTGTACATCTCGATCTGGGCCCCCATCTTGTTGAGGGCGGGCACGTAGGTGAAGCGGTTCTCGTACACCGTCTCGTACATCACCGACAGCCCCTCGCATCGCGTGAACAGGGCCACCATGGGCGACTGCCAGTCGGTCATGAACCCGGGGTGGGTGTCGGTCTCCACCGCCGAGGGCCGCAGCTGCTCGGCGTAGGCCGACACCGACGAGTCGGTGATGTCGAACCTGGCCCCCATGCCGGACAGGGTGGAGATCGCCGTGACCAGGCGGTCCTGGCTGCACCCGTGCACGGTCACCCGGCCGCCGGTGATGAGGCCCGCGACGAGGTAGGAGAAGGCCTCGATGCGGTCGCCCTGGAGGCGATGGGCGGCGCCGTCGAGGTGGTCGACACCGTCGATGATGTAGCGGCGGTTGGGGCGCATCTCGATCCGGGCCCCCATCCGCTGCAGGAACAGGGCCAGCTCGATCACCTCGGGTTCGAGGGCGCCGTTGTCGAGCACGGTGCGGCCCTCGGCCAGAACGGCCGACAGGAGCACGGTCTCGGTGGCGCCCACCGACGGGTAGGGCAGCTCGATGTGGGCCCCTCGAAGCCGACTGGCCTTGGCCTCCATGCCCTCGCTGGTGAAGGTGATCTGGGCCCCCATCCGGGTCAGGGCCTCCACGTGGAAGTCGACCGGGCGGCTGCCGATGTCGTCGCCCCCCACCAGGGGTACGAACGCTTCGCCCACCTTGTGGAGCAGGGGCCCCACCATCAGGATCGGGATCCGGTTCATGCCGCTGAACGTCATCGGCACCCGGGACGAGTTGAGCGGACCGGGGTCGATCGTGGTGTTGCCGTCGGCCCGTTCCACGATGCAGCCCAACGATTCGAGCATCCGGCAGGTGATGTCCACGTCGCCGATGTCGGGGCAGTTCGACACCGTGGACGGGGCGCGCCCCAGCATCGACGCCACCAGGTGCTTGGTCACGGCGTTCTTCGACCCCCGCACCACGATGTCGCCGGTGAGCGGGCCGACGGGGTTCACCACCCACGCCGGTGTCATCTCCTCGGCGGGTCGGCGGGTCGAGAGATCGGTCGTCGCAGACTCGGGCACGTTGACACCGTAGTTGGCGCGCCGCCCGCCCCGGCGGCGGTTCAGTCTGTTTCGGGGGCTGGCGCCCCCGGCGCCCTTCGGGCTCCCCCATCGCCATCGCCATCGCCATCGCCGTTGAGGAGGCCCGCCCGCTCCAGCAGCAATGCGGTGTGGCCCCCGGTGGACACCTGGTGCACCAGCCGGTTCCAGGGGTGCAGCGCCGGGACCTGGGACCGCACGGCCGGAAGCGGGGCCTCCAGGGCCTCCCGCACGTCGAAGGCCAGGGAATAGAGCCACAGGCGGCGGGCCAGCCCCGGGTGGGCGAACAGCTCCGGGTAGTCCTCGGCCAGCCAGGCCACCACCGGGGCGTAGTCGTCCGCCCGGGACCGGTCGGCGTGCTCGGCCGCCACGTGGGCCTCGGGGAAGGCGCAGCACCGCAGGAGCACGTCGAGGTCGAGGTCGGCCGGCGCTCCCCGGCACCACTCGAAGTCGACCACGGCGCTGATGACGGCGCCGTCCCACAGCACGTTCTCGAACGTGAGGTCACCGTGGATCAGATGGGTGGAGTCGAAGGGCTCCAGCTCGTCGGCGAACGCCGTCACCTGGTCGCGGGCCAGCGTGATCACGCCGGCATCGGCGTTGGGGTCGGCGGCCAGCCGGTCCAGCCCGGCCAGCAGGGGGCCGACAGCAGGCGGCGCGGCGCCGTCGAGCAGCTGGGGAGCGGCCGGGAGGGGAATCAGGTCCGCCGGGGTGGCGGTGGCGTGGACGGCCCGCAGGCAGGTGGCCAGCTGGGCCACGGCTGCCCGTCGCTGCCCCTGATCGAGATCGGGCCAGCAATGGGCCAGGGGACGACCGGGCCGGCGCTCGACCACCAGGTAGTCCTGGTCGGACCGCCCGGCGGTCACCAGGCGGGGGGCCCAGGGGGCAGGGGGGAGGTGCGGATAGAGCGCAGCTTCGCGACGCAGGCGGTGGCTGACGCTGCGGTTGACCCTCACCACGTGGCGCTCGGTCAGCCAGATCTCGTTGCGGGTGCTGCTGGCCCGCTCCAGCGGTCCCTTGTAGGGGAGGCGCGAGGCCCGCAGGACGTGACGGGCCCTCGCCTCGGCCAGGATCGACGATGGGAGGGCGGCAGCCATAGTTGCCACCGATGATCGGCCGGCATCAGCTCTGTCTTGACCCTTGTTGTGTTCTGGCGCGTCCAAACTGCGCTCAGCGCAGGTACAACGCGTCAGAATGCGCTAGCCGCTGGCGTCGGCGATCACGGCGTCCGACAGGGCGGGCCAGGCGGTGGCGGCCCAGGGGCCGAAGGGCTCGTCGGTGAGGGCGCAGCACACCAGATGCCGCTCGGGGTCGACCCACAGGAACGTGCCCGAGCGTCCGAAGTGGCCGAAGGTGGTGGGGGAGTTGGCCGAACCCGTCCAATGGGGGTGCTTGTGGCCCCGGATCTCGAAGCCGAGACCCCACGGGTTCGGGACCTGGCGGCCGAAGCCGGGCAGCACACCCACCAGATCGGGCAGCCACGGAGTGGTGGCGAGGGCCAGCGTCGAGGGGTGGACCAGCGTGGGCGTCAGCCACTCGAGGCCGAGTTTCAGCAGATCAGCGACAGTGCTGACCCCGTCCTTGGCCGGCGACGGGCCCTGCAGAGCGGTGGCCGACAGCCCGAGCGGCTCGGCCACCGCCTCCCGTATGTAGTCGGCCGTGCTCATACCGGCGGCCCGGGCCAGCTCGGCCCCCAGGACCTCGAAGCCGGCGTTGGAGTAGATCCGGCGCCGGCCGGGAGGGGCCAGGGGAGCGGCGGGGTCTTCCCCCAGGCCGGAGGCGTGGGCCAGCAGGTGGGCGACGGTGGAGCCCCGGGGTCCGGCCGGCTGATCCAGGGCCAGCGTGCCCTCTTCCACCGCCACCAGCACGGCGTAAGCGGCCAGCGGCTTGGTCACCGAGGCGAGGGGAAAGGGCTGGTCGGCCTGGCCGGTGCGCGCCCCGCCGCCGTAGGGTTGGGCCCAGCCGGCCGCGGCGTTGCGGGCCGGCCAGCCCTCCAGCTGGTCCAGGGCGGTCATCGTCGGCCTACACTACGCGGTGGGCTGACCAGGATGCGCGTCCTGCCCCTAGGGCGCCGGTAGCCTGGAAGTGCGGTCAAGCTCTTCGTGCGGATGCCGACTGGGACAGCACCGTCTAAAACTCATCAGATCAGGACTCAAGTTGACCACAACGTTCGTCGAGCTAGGCGTAGCTCCGGCCATCGTGGACGCGCTGCAGGCAAGAGGGATTGAGCAGGCGTTCCCCATCCAGGAGCTGACCATCGCCGATGCCCTCGCCGGCCGCGACGTTTGCGGCAAGGCCAAGACCGGTTCGGGCAAGACTCTTGCCTTCGGTATTCCTCTCGTGCAGCTCATGGCTGCCCGCCAGCGGGAAGGAATCGGGGCCCTCATCCTGGTTCCCACCCGGGAGCTGGCCGTTCAGGTGTTCTCCGAGCTGGAGCCCCTGGCCAAGGGCATGGGCCTCCAGAGTCTCGCCGTCTACGGCGGGGCCGACATGGACAAGCAGATCGCCAAGGTGCGTAAGGGGGTCGACCTCATCGTCGCCACCCCGGGCCGCATGATTGACCTCATGGAGCGGGGTTTCATCGACGTCGCCCGGGTGGATCACGTGGTGATCGACGAGGCCGACCGCATGGCCGACATGGGCTTCCTCCCCCAGGTGGAGTGGATCCTGCGCCGGGTGGAGGGCGACCATCAGACGCTGCTGTTCTCGGCCACGCTGGACGGCGCGATAGACAGCCTCGTGCGGCGCTACCAGCACGACCCCGTGCGCCACGAGGTGGAGGAGAAGGAGGTCACCGTCTCGGCGATGACCCACCGCTTCGTCACCGTGCACGAGATGGACCGCAACCGGGTGGTGGCGGCGATCGTCAACGCCAACAAGCGCACGATGGTGTTCTGCAACACCAAGCGGGCCTGCGACCGGCTGGCCGAGAGCCTCCAGAAGCTCGACGTGGTGGCCGAGGCCATCCACGGCGACCTGCGCCAGCGCCAGCGGGAGAAGGCCCTGAAGGACTTCTCCGAGGGCAAGACCCAGGCGCTGGTGGCCACCGACGTGGCGGCCCGGGGCATCCACGTCGACGATGTGGACGTGGTGATCCACTTCGACCCGCCGGATGATCACAAGACCTACCTCCACCGCTCGGGCCGTACCGCCCGGGCCGGCGGGTCCGGCCTGGCCGTCACCCTCGTGCTGTGGAACCAGGAGCTCGAGGTAAAGCGGATGCAGAAGCGGCTGGGGCTCGACATCCCGATCGTGGAGATGTTCTCCAACGATCCCCGCCTCGGGGATCTGACCGGCTGGGACCCGGCGGCGGTCGCCCACTGACCCTGGTCACCCCGGCCCGCTGGGCCCGGGATCTGCGTCGCCGTCACCCCGGGCCCGATTCGGTGGCCCTGGCTGGCGCGGTCGCCCACCGGGTGGCGGCCGAGCTCGGCGATCCGGCGGCCCGGTGCCTCGCCGTCCTGGCGGCGCCGGGCGAGCGGGATCACCTGGTGCTGGGGGCCGACGAGCCCGAACCGCCGGACGGCTGGGCCGATCCGTGGCTGGTGGGTCTGGTCCACGAGGTGGCCGCCCCCACGGCCGACCGGCGGGCCCGAGGGGCCTGGTACACGCCCCGTCCGGTCGTCGACGGACTGCTGACCCTGGCCCTCGGGTCGGGAGCGGATCTGCCGGCCCTGGTGCTGGACCCCACCTGCGGTGGCGGTGCATTCCTCCTGGCCGCCCTGGACCGCCTGGCCGGTGCTGGCGTCGAGCCGGCCGAGGCCCTGGGCCGGGTGGCCGGGCTCGACGTCGATCCCGGCGCCGTCCAGGTCACCCGCTGGGGGTTGGCCCTGTGGTGGCTGGCTCGGCGCGGCTCCGGCCCGCTGCCGGCCCTCGATGTGGAGCGGGGCGACGCCTTGGCCCCCTGGCCCCCGCGTTGGCGGCAGGGCCCGGTGCTCGTGATCGGCAACCCTCCGTTCGCCACCCCGCTCAAGCAGGGCACGCTGCCGGACGTGGCGTCCCGCTTCCGGGCCCGTCGGGCCGGCGTGCTCGGCCCCTACGCCGATCTGGCCGCCATCCACCTGCTGCAGGCGGCCGAGCAGGCGGCGCCGGGGTCGACGGTGGCCCTGGTGCAGCCGCAGTCGGTGCTGGCTGGTCGGGACACGGCCGGGCTGCGGGAGCACCTGGCGTCGGTCGCTCCGCTGCGGGCGCTGTGGGCGGCCCGGGAGGCGGTGTTCGACGCCGGCGTTCGGGCCTGCGCCGTGGTGCTCGATGTGGGCGGCCGGGCCGGTTCGGGGCCCCGAGACAGGGTGGTGATCGCCCACGGGCCGGCGGTGGCGGTGGCGGGACGGCGGGCCCGGGCGTCCTGGGGCGAGCTGGCGGCCGACGCCCTGGGCGCCCCGTCCCTGCCCCCGGCGCTCGTCGGCCGGTCCACCGCACGACCGGCACGGAAACGACCGGCACGGAAACCGGGGCCGGGGCGGCTGGCCGATCTGGTCACGGCGACGGCCGGGTTCCGTGACGAGCACTACGCCCTGGTGGCGGCGTGCCGCGAGGCGGCGGCGGGGGAGGATGCCGACGGCCGGGCCACGGCCCGCCTGGTGACGGTGGGTGCCGTCGATCCGCTGTGGATCGCCTGGGGCACCGCCCCGATCCGTTTCGGCCGGCGGGACTGGGACCGGCCGGTGGTGGACCGCCACTCGCTGCCGCCCCGCATCGCCGGCTGGCTGGACCGCCAGCTCCGGCCCAAGGTGCTGCTGGCCACCCAGACCCGGTTGCTGGAGCCCGTGGTGGACCGGCAGGGGATCGTGGCTCCCGCCACCCCTCTCATCGCCGTCCACGCCGAAACCGACCAGCTCGAGCGGGTGGCGGCCGTGCTGCTGGCACCCCCGGTGGTGGCCTGGGCCTGGCGACGCTGGTTCGGCACGGCGATGGCCATCGATGCCGTGAAGCTGGCCGCCCGCCAGGTGGGGGAGTTGCCGCTCCCGGCCGACCAGGCCCGGTGGGACGAGGCCGCTGCGCTGCTGGGCACCGTGACCGGTGCGGCGCCAGCCAGCGACGACCCGCCGGGGGAAGGACGGGCCGCCGCCCGGGCCGTGGCGTCGGAGGTGGCCCGACTCATGACCGGGGCCTACGGCGCGGGCCCCGAGGTGTTCGATTGGTGGCGGGATCGCCTGGCGGCCGGGCCGCCGGTGCGGCGCCGGAGCGGCGCCGGGACCGGTCGCCGACCTGGGCCGGCGCCGGAAAATGGTTGAGGCCGGCCCCGAGCAGGTTCGGTAGGCTCGGGGCCGTGTCGTCCCTCCGCCGGCCACCGGCTCCGGAGCATCAGCCCTTTCCTGCCACCGGCGCCTGGCGCGCCGGCGATCCGGTGGCGTGGCGCCAGTTCGCCCGGGTGGGCGAGGGGCGGTGTTTCGCCCTCGAAGGGGGGAGCCGGCTCGACGAGGTGACGCTGGCCTACGAGACGTGGGGCGAGCTCGACGCCCAGGCGTCGAACGCCGTGCTGCTGTGCCATGCCCTCACCGGCGACGCCCACGCCGCCGGGCCGTCGGCCGCCGGGCAGCGTTCCGAAGGGTGGTGGAACGACTTCATCGGCCCGGGCAAGGCGCTCGACCCCGAGCGGTGGTTCATCGTGTGCGCCAACGTGCTGGGGGGGTGCCAGGGGTCCACCGGCCCGGCGTCGCCCCACCCCGACGACGGCCTGCCCTACGCCTCCCGCTTCCCCGTGGTGTCCATCCGCGACATGGTCCGCACCCAGGCCCTGCTGGCCGACCATCTGGGCATCGCCCGCTGGTTCGCCGTGGTCGGCGGGTCGATGGGGGGCATGCAGGCGTTGGAGTGGGCCGTGATGTTCCCCGACCGGGTGGCCTGCATGGTCAATCTGGCCTCCGCTGCGGCCGCCAGCCCCATCCAGATCGGTTGGAGCCAGGTGGGCCGGCTGGCCGTGGTCCAGGATCCGAAGTGGAACGGGGGCGACTACTACGACGCTCCGCCCGGCCAGGGGCCCCACGAGGGGCTGATGCTGGCCCGGCGCATCGCCCAGATCCACTACCGCAGCGACGAGTCGTTCGAGCAGCGCTTCGGGCGGGCCACGGTGGACCGGCTCGACCACTTCAACCTGTGGGACCGCTTCCAGATCGAGAGCTACCTCGACTACCACGGCCAGAAGCTGGTGCGCCGGTTCGACGCCAACAGCTACCTGGTGCTCAACAAGGCGATGGACCTGCACGACGTCGGCCGGGGGCGGGGTGGGGTGGCCGCCGCCCTGGCCCGGGTGCGGGCGCCGAGCCTGGTGGCGTCGGTGACGAGCGACATCCTCTACGCGCCCCGTCAGCAGCAGGAGCTGGCGGACGGGTTGCGGGCCGGTGGGGTGCCGGTGGAGTTCCACCACATCGAATCGGCCCACGGCCACGACGGGTTCCTGATCGAAGCCGACCAGGTGAACCCGATGGTCAGCGGGTTCCTGGCCGAGCAGTACAAGGCCCTCCAGTAGGCCGGGCGGCAGCCGGTGCCCGAGGGGATCGAGATCGAGATCTACCGGCGGGCCGCCGAGCAGGTGGTGGGCCGCACGGTGGACGCCGTCGAGGTCAACGACGACTGGTTCCTCAAGGGCGGGGTCACGGCCCGGGAGGTGACCGAGGCGCTGGTGGGCCAGGAGGTGGTGGCCGCCACCCGGAGGGGCAAGCTGCTGGTGTTGGTGATGTCGAACGGGGTGCGGCTGGGGCTGCGGTTCGGGATGACGGGGCGGCTGATCGTCGACGACCTGTCGGCCATCGAGTACCTGGAGTACGCCAGCGTGCGGGCCGATCCGGCGTGGGACCGGTTCGGGCTCCGGTTCACCGACGGGGGACACCTGCGGATCCAGGATCCGCGCCGCCTGGGCGGGGTGCAGCTGGACCCCGACGAGGAGGCGCTGGGGGTCGACGCCTTCACCGCCACCCTGGGTGACCTGCGCAAGCGGGTGTTCGTGGGGGAGGTGGCGCTCAAGGCCCGGCTCATGGACCAGTCCCGCCTGGCCGGGGTGGGGAACCTCATCTGCGACGAGGTGCTGTGGCGGGCCGGGATCGATCCGGCCCGGGCGGCGGGTTCGTTGTCGGATCAGGAGCAGGCCAAGGTGCTGCGTCACCTGCGGCGGGTGCTCGACGATTTCCTGCGTGACGGTGGCTCCCACACCGGTCGGCTGATGCCGGCCCGGGTTCGGGGCGGGCGGTGCCCCAAGGACGGAGCCGAGCTCCTGCGGCGCCAGATCGGGGGCCGAACCACCTACTCCTGCCCCCGGCACCAGCACTGACACCTCCGCCGGGCAAGGCCGGATGCCGGTGGCGCCTGGGCCGGGAGATGATGGGGTAGTTTGGAGACGTGCTCAGCCTGGTGCTCGTGACGGAGTCGGAACAGACCCAGCGGTTCATCACCATGCTGATCGTCGCTCTGCTCGTCTTCGCCGGGCTGTTGTTCCTGATCACGTTGTGGTACCTGCGGTACACCAACCCCAAGCGCCGGGTGCGGCGGGTGCTCCAGCCGGCCGGGGGCGGGCCTGAGGTGGATCTGCGTCGGCGCCAGTATCAGGCGGGCGACCCCCGCATGGCGACCCAGGGCGGGTATCCGGCGGGTCAAGCCGGTTACGATCCGCGGCTCCAGCCGGGCTACGACCCGAGGCAGCAGCCGGGGTATGACCCCCGCTATGCCAGTCCCCGTCGGGGAGACGGGCGGTACGCCTCGCCCGTCGGGCAGGATCCGTACGCCTACGGCCAGGGCGACGGGCCGCGGCGTCGGCTGCTGCAGGACGACGAGCACGATCCCTACCAGGCCCGCCGCTACTGACTCCGCCGGTAGGGTGGGGGGATGGCTGACAGCTTCGACCCCCAGGCCATGATCGTCCGGTTCCAGGAGCGGGCGGCGGCCGTACGCAAGCGGAACCTACCTCCGGTGGGTGGTGACGAGCGCCAGATGTTCATCCGCCAGGCCGAGGCCGACTACATGGACTTCGCCATGATCGGCGATGCCGAGGCGTCTATCGAGGACGGCGTGCTCACCTTACGGATCGATCTGCGGCCCACGTCCTGATGCCGGCAAAGCGGTGTCAAGGTCAGCTCGGCCCGCTATCATTCGATCTCGCAAACATGCGGACGTAGCTCAGCTGGTAGAGCATCACCTTGCCAAGGTGAGGGTCGCGGGTTCAAATCTCGTCGTCCGCTCCAAAGAAACCCCAGGTCAGCCGACACTCGTGTCCGGCTGATCGGTGGTTTTGGGGTCGGGCGTTAAACCGAACCGTTAAACCTCTGCGGCGAAACTG
>JAWKIL010000011.1:0-193281 GCA_041394285.1 Acidimicrobiales bacterium
AGCAGCCGAGGCGTCCCCGGAACACCTTAACCGCGTCGACCGGCACTGGCTTCGGTGGGGTGCCCTTCATATGAAGTGAGTGGTGAGTTCGAGCAACCGTCGTGGCGGATAAGTATAGTTCGCTATATGGCTCGTTGGGGAACAGAGCCCTGCTGGGAGGAACGATGAACAAGTGGGATGACCTCTGCGCGACCATTGGCGGGCATCGCGAGCAGGCAGAGGACACGGCTCGGCTCGCTCCAGAGGTGCTCAAGGCAGCAGGGGATGTCGGCCTGTGGCGCTTGTGTGCTCCGCTCGACGTGAACGGTCTTGAAATGCCGATCCCGGAGCAATTAGCTGTTTACGAGAAGATCGGCGCCGCCGATCCAACGGTCGGCTGGCATGGGTTGAACACCTCAGCCACCGGTCTGGTTGCAGCATGGCTCCCAGAGCCTGATCGGAGGGATGTCTTTATGGTCGGTGATCGGCCATGTGGTTTGGGGTTCTCTCCGAGCGCGGCAACGGTGATGCCGGGCGCCAATGGCGAGTACACCCTTGACGGCCGGTGGCCTTTTATGACTGGTAGTGCTGACGCGGCGTGGTGCACCGTGATCGCTCGGTACGAGGGGGCGGAAGGTGGCCCACCGGTGCGACGGGTGGTGGTGCCGGCTCAGGACCTGGAGATCGAGTTGACGTGGGATCGGGCATCGGGGATGCGGGGCACCGGTAGCCACGCGGTCAAGGCGCACGGGGTAAAGGTACCGTCCGGTCGCGTCATCAATCCCTCCGATCCGCCTCTGATCGATCGACCACTATTTCGCTGGCCGAGCTCCTCAGCCCTCTGGGGTCTGGCCGCGTCATTGACTGTCGGGATCCTGCGGTCTGCCGTTGTTAGCGCGATCGAACTGAATTCGGGGAAGTTCTCTAGTGTGGATGGGCACGCACACTTCGCTGAACCGCGGCCTCTGGCAGCGATCGGGAATGCGACGGCTGCGGTCGATGCAATGTCGGCCGGACTGCGGACGCTCGCTGACGACATGTGGGAGTCCTACGTTGCGGGCGAGATCCCTTCGCCGGCCCTACGTGCTCACTGGTGGTCCTTGATCTTCTACTCATTCGACTTGTCTTGCGAGCATGTAAGTAGACTCTATTCGTCGAGCACCAGTGCGGTTTATGCGAACCGCAACCGTCTAGACAGGGCACTGCGCGACATTCACGCAATTAGCGTAGCCTTCGAGTCCTTTCAGGGTCTGCGAAGGGCAGCAAGCAAGGTCCTTATGGGGCAAGAGGCCGACCATCCAACCTTTTAGGATACACCGTCCATCTACCCGAATAACCGATGCGTTTGGCGATGTCCTAGACCCTGGCGCCGCTTTCGAGGATGGCGGCACAAATGATAGTCGACCCAACAGGCATGATCCTGCCTGCAGAGGCGAATCCACGATTCTTCGGCGTGAGCCCATCTTTCCGATTGAGTGGCCGGCCGAAATTGCGCGCGCATATCCTCACAAGTCGGGCACTCGGGAGCGCTCAGGCTCCGCCAGACGGCGATACCGTGCGGCTGCCGCCGTCGATACCGAGCGGGCAGGCCAGGCCGGTTAGCGCGCTGCATGATGGTGCCCGGGTGCAGTCCATCATTGGTCGACCTGGAGCCACACATCACCGCTGGTGTCTTCTCGCTCGAGATGGAGATGCCAACAGCCGGGCTGGTCGAAGCGATAGCCGCTTCCCCATTCATCACCGGGCCGATCGTAGGTCGATCCGCCGTGACGCTCGGGCCCAAAGGTGAGCGGTGCGACATCGCCAGTCGGGCCGGTGACAGTGATCGAAAGCTCACCTGAACCAGTCATCCGCCAAACGATCTTGACCTCCTGCCCCACCACAATGGAAGACATGAGTCCGTAGATCTCAGCCGAGTCGGACGTCCCGCGGACCTCGAACGCTCGGACCGGGGATGGAGGCTGGCACCCGGCTTGGCCAAGGGCGGCGTTGCTGAAAGTCCCTGGCACCGTGGTGGAGCCTGTGCTGGAACTGATCTCTGCGGACGCCGTGGCAGGTGACGACATGCCGGATGGGGAGGCTGGGCCGGTGGAGGTGCACGCGCTTGCCGCCGTTAACGTGACGGCGATCAAGCGGATCCCCCTGCGCATACCCCGATGATGCCACGTTCAGAGCCCGCCCGTCGGCAGCTCCCTCGACCGGTCATTATCGCACGCCCCACCGCTGATGAACGCCGGTTCACGCGCTCTCGTCGTTGGCGCTTTCGAGGCGGGCCTACTGCGGTGTTTGGCAGTTTGGCTGGTTGAGGAGCCATGTGGCTGCGTCGGTGTCGGGGGTGTCGGTGGTGATGTCTGGTGGGATTGGCCCCTCATGGGCTACCCCTTCGTTGTCGATGCCGATCGCCACGGTGAGGTTGACGGCTGAACCGTCAGTGAACTCGAACACCGAGTTTCCCGTCGGTATCCCGGCGGTCGGCCGCCCGAGGGAGACGACGTTGCCTCGGCCCCGCATCGCCATGACGACCCCTTCGCCTGCGCTGGCCGTCGACGGGCCTTGGAGCACGGCGATCGGGAGATCAGGTGTGAACCGGGCGGTCGAGGCTGGTTGGGCGAGGATCGTTCCGTCCTCGGCTATGAGAGAGCCGGTCGAGGTGATGTCGTAAGTGTCGGTGTCACCGTTTCGGTGTCGGTAGCTCACGGCGGGGCCGGGTCCGACAAGAGGTCCGATGGCGACCAGCATGGCAAAGAGGTTCCCGCCGTTGTCGCCACGAAGGTCGAGGACCCACCCGCAGGCGTCGCCGGTGAGGACCTCGTGCGCCTCAGCTACGTAGCCCTGGTCGGTGTCGGTGTCCTCGGGACCGGTTGCCAGGCCAGGAAGTCGAAGCCGGCCGACGCCCTGGTCGTCGACCTCGCCTGTGGGCGGCAGATAGAGGCCATTCGCAGTCGGGCCGCGTTCAGATGGTGTGAAGAAGCTGCTGTGCTCATCGCCCAGGGCGACCAGGAGACGGCGGACGAACTCGTGGCGTTCGTCGCTCCCAATGTCTCGGCCTTCGAGCTGGCTGGCCTCCGATCGCCAGGTCGGCTCGTCGATCCGGTCGGCGTAGTAGGCCTCGGCCAGCACGGTGCCGAGAACTTCGTCAAAGTACGACGCCGGAGCAGCGGCGCTGGCTTCAGCGCTGTTCGGGCCGCCCTCTTGCTGAGGGGACGAACACGAGGACACGGCTCCCAGAGCGAGGGCCAGGACGATCCCCCGCACCCTACGTGCTTTCCTATGCTCGCGAGCCACAACCAGATCAGACCACACCGCCTCCCGCGACCGATGATCAAGAGCTGCGGCCGCTGGCCCGCCGGGTGATAGCCGACTTCGCCATTTCCGCGCGGTGCACCTCAGCGGTATCGCCGGATGGCGCGTGGGTTCGCGGTGCTCGGTCGAGTGTCGTTATGCACGGGTCGGACCCTCGATCGGGATCGTTCCGTCAGGCCATGTGGTGAACGGCGTCGAGCTTGATGGGGTTCCGGATCCAGCGAATCTTGGCGGCGTTTCCGTCTTCACCGGGTTCGACGAAGACGGCACCGACGATTTCGCCGGCGCCGCTGGTGACGAGTGCTGCGGGGCCGCCGTTGAGACTGACAGACGTGACGTGGCCCCCGTCGCCGAGACGGCCCATGACGAAGGAAAGGAAGCGGGCGATCCGGTCGGCTCCGCGGATCGGGTGTCGTGCAGCGGTCTTGATCGTCGCTCCGCCGTCGACGATGAGTTCGGCGTCCTCGGTCAGCATCGACAGAAAGCCGTCCATGTCGCCGCCTTCACAGGCGTCGAGAAACCGACGTAGGACCTCGTCTCGCTGGGCCATGTCCGGATCGGAGCGAGGTCGCTCGGCTGCGATTCGCCGTCGCGCCCTGCTGAGAAGTTGTCGGCACGACGCGTCGGTGCGGCCGAGCATGTCGGCGATCTCGCTGTGCGGGTAAGCGAACACGTCGTGGAGGAGGAGCACGGCTCGCTCCTCGGGCTTCAAGGTCTCCAGGACGATGAGGAAGGCCATCGACAGGTTGTCGGCCAGTTCGGCGGCGGCCGCCGCGTCGGGTGCCGGGTCCGCAGCGATCGGCTCGGGGAGCCACGGACCCACGTAGGACTCGCGCCGCACCCGGGCCGAACGCTGGTGGTCGATCGCCAGACGGGTGGTGATCGTGGTGAGGTAGGCAGCCGGCGATTCGATGCCATCGAGGCCGGCCTGATGTGCACGCAACAGGGCGTCTTGGACGATGTCTTCGGCGTCGCTGAGCGACCCGGTCATCCGGTAGGCAAGACCGATCAGTCGCGGCCGTTGACCCTTGGCGACCTGGTCGAAATCTGCTCGGTCCACGGCCGCGAACCCTCAGCTGTGCGTTAGAGCGCTGGGTGGGGCGAGTTGGAACGTGACGCCGAACCGGTTCCACATGTTGATCAGACCGATGCTCGCCACGAGATAGACGAGTTCGTGATCATCGAAGTGGGCGCGGGCCGCCTCGAACACGTCGTCGGGGACGCCGTGTTCCCCGAACCGGGTTGCGGCGTCGGTCAACCCGAGGGCGGCGCGCTCTTTGTCGGTGAACAGCGGGTGCTCCCACCATGCCGAGAGGCCGAACAGGCGGGCTGTGGATTCGCCGGCCTTCAGCGCGTCGTTCGAGTGGATGTCGACGCAGTGCCCGCAGCCGTTGATCATCGAGGCCCGCAGCTTCACCAGCTCGAAGAGCACGGGGTCGATGTTCTCAGAGATGTGTTTGGCGAGCGCGAACATCGGCTTCTGCAGCCCGGGGGCCGTCGTGTGGGGATTCATTCGCTCGAACATCGAGTTCCTTTCGTCGGTGCGTCGAAGTGATGCACCCAACCTGACGGAACACGACGACGTTACGTGACAGCATCGCCCAACTCGCCGGGAAGCCCGACCGTTGGACAGGGACGTCTGCCGACTCGTACGCGACACCCGGACGAAGTCGTAGGAGGTGGATGTCTGGGCATCGTCGCGCACGCGTCTGGCTTCGACTTGTCACGTGCGGACCCGCTGTTCCGTCAGATGTAGTTGAACAGTCACTTCCGACAGGAGCCACCCCACATGAACACCGCACCGACAGTCACGAAGACCGTCACCGTGATCGGCTCGACCGGTCTCATCGGAACCCAACTCGTGCAGCAGCTGTCCGCCGATCGACACCAAGTCGTCGAAGTCTCCCAGTCGACTCGCGCTGACGTCTTCACCGGCGAGGGCCTCGACGACGCGTTGAAAGGTTCCGACGTCGTGATCGACGTCGTGAACTCGGCCACTCCCGACGATTCCTCCGAAGCCTTCTTCAAGCAGGCCTCGGCGAACCTTGCCGCCGCGGCAGCGGCGGCCGATGTCGGACACTACGTCGTTCTGTCGATCGTCGGCGCTGACCGACTCGCTCCGATCGCTGGGTACATGCGAGGCAAGATCGCTCAGGAAGATGCCGCGGCTACGTCCGGGTTGCCCTGGACAGTCGTGCGCTCCACGCAGTTCCACGAACTCGCCGAAAGCATCGCCGAGTCGCTCATCGCCGACGACGAAGTTCGAGTCCCGATCGCCGCGATCCAAACGATTGCGTCATCGGAGCTTGCCCACATCCTGACTAATGTCGCGATCGGAACGCCTCTCAACACCATCCACGAAGTCGGAGGACCCAAACGAATGACCTTTGCAGATATGGTCCGCACGGTTCTGGCCCATCAGCATCGCGACCTCCGCATCGTCGAGGACCCGGCAGCGGGCTACTTCGGACTTCCCATCGAGCAGCACACGCTCGTCCCCTCCGAGGATGCACAGCGCGGTACCACACCCCTCGCCGACTGGCTGGTCCGGCAGCCCTGATCCCACCTCACCAGATCGCCCACAGCACTCTGAACTGAGCTCACCAACGGGCCGGGACGGGGCGCCATATCACGCGTCGCTCGGCCTGCGTAGCGAGCGCAGCTCCGGCACAAGCGGCCCGTCCGGTATCACGCCGCCCCGTCAGAGGTCGCGGACCGGGGTGGGGTAGGCAACGACGATCTGATCGGGGCGGAGTTGTCGGGCGACAAAGGCTACTGCGACGTGGGCTGAGGGGATCGGGACCTGAAGGACGACGAGGTGGTAGCAGATCTCGTCGGTGTGTTCCGTGGGTGGTAGGTGTTCCCAGTGGGTGGCGAACACGGTAAGGAGCTGGCTCGCTTCGTGCTCGGTGAAGTCGAGCGCGCCTGGGCCCCCAAGGTCGGCTTTCAAGTCTGCCCATCGCCCTGGGAACTGCTCGCTGTAGATGGCTCGCCGGCCTTCCGCCGACCCGGCGATCAGTCCGGTCCAGTCGAAGGCCACGCCCTACCGGTGGAATGCGTCGTCGGACGGCGGCGGGTCGTTCAGGACCTCGACGGCGATGCGAGCCAGCTTCTGGCGGAAGGCGTCGGCCTCGGCCTCGCTCAAGTTGAGCGCCTCGACCGTGGTGTGCTGGAGGTTGCGGATCTCGGGTGCCGGCGACGAGGCCATCACGATGATCCTAGACCCGCGGCGGCTGACGTCGATGGACACGAGGCAGGCCTGATGGCCAGGTTCCTCGCCGGCCACGGCACCGCCACCCGCAACAGCTACGCCACTGACCTACGCACCTACGCCCACTGGTGCGCCGAGTTCGGCCCTCGCCTGTTCGAAGTCCAGCGCTCCCACCTCGAGCTGTTCGGCCGCTCGATGGAAGCCCGTGGGGGTTGATGGCATCGACGGTCGCCCGGCGGCTGTCGACGTTGGCCACGCGTGAACGACTCTCGCACTCGGTATCGCTCAGCCGTTGGGCGGCGGACCATCGCAGCGTTTGGACAAACGACCCACGATCTTGTCCGGGGCAGAGCCGTGACCGGGGCCAGGTACAGGGGACCGTTTCCGCTCCGTCGGCGGCGCTACCCCTGCTCCGCCTTCGGCGGGCGGACCACCAGGCAGAACTCGCCGCCCTCGGGGTCCTGCATCACGATGGCCTGGAAGCCGAAGTGGCCCGGCTCGCCGTCCGTCGGCTGCCGGAGCACGGTGGCGCCCAGCTCCACCAGGCGGTCCCGGGCCCGTTGGCCGTCGGCCGGGAACAGGTCGAGGTGGACCCGGTGCTTGGCCGTCTTGCCCTCCGGCACCTTCTGCAGCGTCAGGTGGTTCATGACCCGGGGCGCGGCCGCGTCCGACAGGGTCACGGCCGTGCGCTCGTCGCCGGCCCGGCTGCGGAAGCCGAGCGCCGCCTGCCAGAAGTCGGCCATCCGGGCCACGTCGGCACAGTCCATCGTCACGCCCGAGGCGCGCAGCTCAAGTGGGTTGTCGCTCACCGGGTGAGTCTGGCACGCCGGTGACCCACAGATCACCGTCACCCGAAGATCGCCGTCACCCGAAGATCGCCGTCACTCGAAGATCTCCTCCGCCGCCAGCTCGGCGATCCATTCGGCGTCGTAGCCGAGGGTGCCGGCCAGGATCTCGAACGTGTCCTGGCCCAGGGTCGGCCCGGCCCGGCGCATGACGGCCGGCGTGCGAGACAGGCGGAACCGGCTGCCCTCGATCCAGGTGCTCCCCAACCGGGCGTGGGGCAGCTCCACGTGATGGCAGCGGTGGTCCAACTGGGGGTCGGCCAGCACCTCGGCCGAGTGGGCCACGGTGTGGGCCGGCACCCCGGCCGCCTGCAACTCGGCCGTGGCCTCGTCGGGCGGGCGGACCATCGTCCACGACGTGATATGGCCGTCGATCTCCCGCCGCCGGGCCCGCCGCTCGGGCCGCTCCAGCGCCGACAACGCCTCCAGCGGACCGCCCACCACCTTGCACAGGGCCCGCCACTGCTCGTCGGTCTCGCAGGCGATGGCCACCCAGGCGTCGGCGTCGGGCCCCTCGCCCTCCCCCGGGTACACGCCGTGCGGGCTCATCACAGGATCGTCGTTGCCCATCCGCTCGGCGATCCGGCCGTTGACGACGTAGTCGAGCAGGATCGGCGACAGGTTGTGGATCGACGCCTCGCTCTGGGAGAAGTCGATGTACTGACCCTTGCCCGTGCGGCGCTGGTGGTCCACCGCAGCCAGCACCGTGCACAGGAAGTACCGGGGCGACACGTAGTCGGTGTAGGCGCCGAACGGGCCGCACGGGGGCCGATCGGTCCAGCCGCAGACGTGGAAGAACCCCGACATGGCGGCGGCCATGGTGCCGAACCCGGCCAGCGACGACAGCGGCCCCGTCTGGCCGTTGAGGCAGGTGGACCCGACCACCAGGTTGGGCCGGCGCCGCAGCAGGATCTCATGGCTGAGGCCGAGCGAGCGCATGCCCCGGGGGGAGAAGGCGTCGAGTACCACGTCGGCCCATTGCACCAGGTCGGTCATCACCGAGTGGCTGAGCGGGTGCGACAGGTCGAGGGCCATGCCCCGCTTGTTGCCGTTGAGGTTGTTGAACAGGCCCGACTGCTCGGGATGGCCGTCGTTGTCGACGAACGGGGCCAGGGTGCGGGCCGTGTCGATCCGGTGGATCGACTCCACCCGGATCACGTCGGCCCCGTGGTCGGCCAGCACCCGGCTGGCCGCCGGCCCGGCCATCACCCACATCAGGTCGAGCACCTTGAGACCGGCCAGGGCCTGGCCCCCGTTCTCGCTCACCCGGACCGCCGGCTTGGGCGCGGGACGGGGCACACCGAGGACCTCCTCGGTGTGCTCCCCCAGCCGGGGCGGGCGGGGCAGCGCCCGGAGCGGGGTGGCGCTGAGGTGGGCGATGGCCCCGGGGAAGCGCACGGACCCCATCGGGCCCATGTCGACGTCCTCCCAGTAGCCCCGCTCGGTCAGCTGGGCGCTGGAGGCCACGTCGGCCATGGTGGCGATGGGGGCGATCAGCACCCGGCGCTCCACTGCCCCGTCCAACAGCTCGGCCTTGGTCTTGGAGGCGAAGAAGTTGACCAGCACCTCGTCTCGCACCCGCTCGTACTCGCTCACCGGCTCCCGGCCGTCGAGCAGCATCACGGCGTAGTTGGTCCAGTCCTTGTCCCGCGTGGCCTCGTCGCAGAACCCCTCCTCGCACACCCACTCCATGAGCCGGCGGGTGAAGGGCCCGATGGCCGCACCGAACAGGAACGTGACCGACACGTGGCCGTCGGCGCAGGGCCACATCAGCTTGATGTCGATGCCGCCGTAGAGGACGCCGCCGGCTATCCGCTCGGTCCGGGTGGCACCCAGGGCCGAGGTGAGCATCTGCGAGGCGGCGATCTGGTTCGCCGCCTGCTGCACCGACACATCGGCGTGCTGGCCCCGGCCCAGGCGGTTCTCCCGCTCGAAGAGGGCGATGAGCGCGGCCTGGGCCCCCTCGGCCGCAGCGTGGAACCAGGCCTGGGGGGCGGGGGCCAGGCGGAGCGGAGCCCGGTCTTTGTCGCCGGTGAGCGACAGACAGCCCGACGCGGCCTGCAGCGTGAGGTCGGTGGAGGCCCAGTCGGCCTTCGGGCCGGTGGCCCCGAACGGCGTGATCGACACATGCACCAGGGCGTCGTTGACGGCGGCCAGGGCGGCGTGATCGAGGCCCCGGGCCGCCATGGCCCCCGGCGGCTCGTTCTCGATCAGCACGTCCGCCCCGGCCACCAGCTCGAGGAGCTGCTCCCGGCCCTCGGGGGTGTCGATGTCCACCACCACGCTCCGCTTGCCCCGGTTGTGGGCCCAGAATTGGAGCGACCGCTCCAGGCCGGGCTCCTCGCCGGCGAAGGGGCCCACCTGGCGGGCCGGCGAGCCGCCGGGGGGTTCCACGAGGATCACCTCGGCCCCCAGCATCGCCAGAATATGGCCCCCCAGCTGGCCGCGGTGATCGGTGAGGTCCAGCACGCGATACGGCGACAGCATCCCTCCAGGGTGCCAGCTATCTCCCGTTGCCGCTTTGACTATCGACGATGGAGATAGTGGGCTGATGAGGACACTCAGTCTCGAGGGGGGACACTCATGCCGGCATTGGACGGGCTCCGAATCCTGGACATGACCCAGTACGAGGCCGGCCCCTCGTGCACCCAGGCTCTGGCCTGGTTCGGGGCCGACGTCGTGAAGGTGGAGCCGCCGGGGGCCGGGGACCCGGCCCGAGGCATCGACAACGTGCCCCGCGACTACTTCATGTACTGGAACTGCAACAAGCGCAGCATCGCCATCGACCTGACCACGGTCGAGGGCCGCCAGCTGCTGTTGAGCCTGGCCCCCCGGTTCGACGTGTTCGTGGAGAACTACGGCCCGGGCGTGGTGGCCAAGCTCGACATCGGCTACGACGTCCTGAAGGCGGCCAATCCGGGGATCATCTACGCCTCGATCAAGGGGTACGGGCTGTCGGGCCCCTACGCCAACCGCAAGTGCTTCGACGGGGTGGCCCAGGCCACGGCGGGGGCCCTGTCCACCACCGGGTACCGCGACGGCGAGCCCCTGCTGCCGGGGCCCACCACGGGCGACTCGGGCACCGGGGTGCAGGCGGCACTGGCCATCGTGTCGGCCTACGTGCAGAAGCTGCGCACCGGGGAGGGCCAGCAGATCGAGGTGTCGATGCAGGAGGCGATGACGTACTACATGCGCACCCGGGTCTCGATGGTGCCGGGGTGGGGTGAGCGGCCGGCGCCGAGGAACGGCAACGGGCCGCTGGCCGTCAACAACCTGTACCCGTGCGCCGGGGGCGGCCCCAACGACCACATCATGATCATGGCCGTGACCCCCCGCATGTTCCGTGACCTGTGCACCGCCATGGAACGGCCCGACCTGGTGGCCGATCCCCGCTTCGCCACCAACGAGGACCGGGTGACCAACACCGCCGCCCTCCAGGCGGAGATCGCCGCCTGGACCAGCCGGTACCCGAAGCACGAGGTGGCGGAGCGGCTGGAGGCGGCCGGCGTGCCGGGCGGGCCCGTGCTCGACACCTCCGAGCTGTTGCGCGACCCTCACCTGGTGGCAAGAGGCTTCGTGAAGACGATCGAGCATCCCGAACAGGGGCCGGTGCCGATGCTGGGGTGGGCGCCCCGGCTGTCGGCCAGCGAGGTGGACCTGGTGGCGGCGCCCGGCCTGGGGGCCCACACCGACGAGGTGCTGGCGGCCGATCTCGGCCTCGACTCCGCCGCCGTGACCGAGCTGCGGGCCCGGGGCATCGTGGAATGACCGGGCGCCCGACGACCGGCGGCGGCACGGCCGGCCCGCCGGCGGGGTGCCCGGTGTCGGACGTCGACCTGTGGAGCGAGGCCGTGCTGGCCGACCCGTTCCCCACCTACCGGGCGCTGCGCGACCTGGGGTCGGTGGTGTGGCTGGAGCGGGCCGGGATGGTGGCGTTCCCCCGGTTCCAGCCGGTGCGGGCGGTGCTGAGCGACTGGCAACGGTTCTCGTCGGCCCACGGCGTGGCCGTGGCGACCCAGGCCAACATCGTGCTGGGCGAGTCGATCCTCACGTCGGACCCGCCGGTGCACGACCGCTACCGCAAGCCGCTGATGGACCAGCTGTCGCTGAACGCCCTGGCCCCGATGGTGCCCGAGGTGGAGGCGACCGCCGTGAGCTTCGCCGACGCCGTGGTGGCCGCCGGCCGGTTCGACGCCGTGGCTGACCTGGCCCGCCCCTACAGCCTCACGGTGGTGGCCGACCTGATCGGCCTGCCGGCCGAGGACCGCGAGCCCTACCCGCCGCTGGCCGAGCGGGCCTTCAACATCATGGGGCCCGGCAACGAGCGGGCGGCCGACGGGTTCGGGGCCCTGGCCGAGCTGCGGCAGCGGACGCTCGGCGCCTGCACCGCCGGCCGGCTGGAGGCCGGGCGGCGGGCCGAACAGCTGTGCCACATGGGGCGGATGGATCTCGTGCCGGCCTACACCTGGCCCGGGATCGACACCACCGTCAACGCCCTGGGGGCGGCGGTGGCCCTGTTCGCCCGTCACCCCGATCAGTGGGACCGGGTGCGGGCGGACCGCGGACTGATTCCGTCGGCGTTCAACGAGGTGCTGCGGCTCCACGCCCCCGTGCATTACTTCACCCGGGTGGCCACCGAGGCGGTGACGATCGACGGGGTCGAGATCCCCGAGGGGAGCCGGGTGCTGGTGATGTACGGGTCGGCCAACCGGGACGAGCGCCGCTTCCCCGAGCCCGACCGCTTCGACGTGACCCGCAACCCCACCGAGCAGCTGGCCTTCGGCCGGGGCGTGCACCTGTGCGTGGGCATCAACCTGGCCCGCATCGAAGCCCACTCCCTGCTGGCGGCCCTGGCCGACCGGGTGGCCCGCTTCGAGCCCGACGACGCCGACCCCTCGGGGCCGCAGTGGCTGGTCAACAACACCCTGCACGGCTACGAGCACCTGCCGGTGCGGGTGGTCGCCGCCTGACAGCCCACCGGGACGTCTGATCTTCGGATCGTCCGCGAGGGCTCGGGTACCCTGGAGCCATGGCGCGCCCCCGCAACGACGACATGCGTCGGCTGGCCATCCTGGCCACGTTCGACTGCGTGGCGCTCGGTGGCGTCACCGGCCTGTCGTTCCGGGAGATCGCCCGCATGACCGAGTCGAGCACCGGCACGCTCTCGCACCACTTCGGAAGCAAGCGGCAGCTGCTGTTGGCGGCCATCGCCTACGGCTACTGGCGGCTGCCGGAGGCCTTCGCCGCCCGGCCGGCCACGCAGGCGATGCGCTACGTCCTCGATCGCTACGAGCTGTCGACGCCCAAACGGCGGACGTGGTGGAAGTTCTGGCTGGCGATGACGGCGCTGGCGCAGTCCGATCCCGAGATCCACGACGCCATGGCCCGGGAGTACCGATCGGTCGTCGAGCGCTGGGTCAACTCGTTGAACCGGGGGCGGGAGGCCGGTCTGTTCCGGGCCGATCTCGACCCGGTCGTCGAGGCCAACCGCCTGGCGGCGTTCGCCCACGGCGTGGCGATCGCCCAGCTGACCGATCCGTCGCAGACGGCCACCGCGTCGGCGTCGCTCCACGATGCGCTGGGCCGACTCTGCACCGACGCCGGCCTGGCCACCCTGCGGGGTTCGCCGTAGCGCACGGAACGAGTCGCACGCTCATGCGACTCCTTGTTACCGTTCGGGCATGGCGAACGTCCTCTCCGAAGCGAACCTCCCGGCCACGACGAACCCCTCGGACCTTCCCGACGGTGAATGCCCCTGGCACCGCTACCAGCGGGCCGGCCACGACAGCTGGGCGTTCACGCTCGGCCCGTCGATGGTCGTCCGTGGTCACGAGGAGGCGCGGGCCGTGCTCAACGACCGGCGCTTCGTCCAGGGCATCACGAAGGCGATGGAGGACACGCCCGGAACCGATCCGCGCTTCATCGAACGACGCAAGCAGGGGTTCCTGCTGCGCGACGGCGCCGACCATCGACGGATGCGGGCGATCGCGTCCAAGGCCTTCACCCCGCGCGCCGCCGACCGCTTCCGGCCCGTCATGCGCGAGGTCATGAACGCGCTGGCCGACAACGTGCCCGCCGATGGGCGGTGTGACGCCGTCCAGACCCTCACCCACGCCTACCCCACCACCGTCATCTGCGCAGTCCTGGGCGCGCCGACGGCCGACGTGGAGCTCTTCTCGGAGCTCACCGAAACGATCCTCAACGCCCAGGCCGGCTCGCCCGAGCATCTCGACCAGGCGCTGGCGGCCCACGAGCAGCTCGACGAGTACCTGCTGCGGCTGATCGCCGAACGCGAGCGGGCACCGAAGGAGGACCTGCTGTCCGATCTCATCCGGGCCGAGACCGAGGAGGGCAAGCTCACGCGGGAGGAGGTGCTCAGTGCCGCAGCGTCGGTGATCATGGCGGGCACCGACACGACGCGGAACCAGCTGGCGATCGCGCTGCACCTCCTGGCCGATCACCCTGACCACTGGGCCGCCCTGCTCGACGAGGGTCGGCTGGAGTCCACGGTCGAAGAAGTGCTCCGCTTCGCCCCCATCGGGCACGTACTCCTGCGGGTCCCCACCGAAGACGTGGACCTCCACGACGTGACCATCCCCACCGGCACGATGGTGATCCTCGACATCGGTGGCGCCAATCGCGACCCCCAGTTGCTCGATGGACCCGACGACTTCGACCCGGCCCGAACGACCCGGGCGCAGCATCTCGGATTCGGCCACGGCCACAAGTTCTGCCTCGGCGCCAACCTCGCCCGGGCCGAGCTCGTCGAAGCCCTCCGCGTCCTGCGGTCTCGCTTCCCCACCGTCGAGCACTCGGGTCCCACACAGTGGCGCCGCGTCGGGTTCGTCCAGGGTCCTGTCGCCCTCCCCCTCCGTTTCCGCTGATCGGCTGGTCCAGGGTGCATGCAACCTTGAGCACGGCCGACGTGCCGGCCGGCGATGCGTTCGCCTACTGGCAGGACCAGATCTGTGCCCGGTTCGTCCGGCTGACGGCGCAGCGGGTGAGCGACGGCCCGTTCCACGGGCACATCGACCACGTCTCGCTCGGCGCCCTGGATCTGTCGTTGGTGGCGGCCTCCGGTCAGATCGTGCGTCGCACCCGCGCCCTCATCGGGGGCGACGACGGCGAGTACCTGCTGGCCAGCGTGCTGCTCGATGGTGCCGGCCGGATCGAACAGGATGGGCGGGTGGCCGAGCTCCACCCGGGAGCGATGGCGTTCTACGACAGCACCCGCCCGTACACCCTCCGGTCGGACCGGGCGTGCCGCCTTCTGGTGGTGAAGGTGCCGACGCGGCGCCTCCTCGGAGGCGACACGCGCGGTCTGACCGCCAGGACGCTCGGGGCCGGTTCACCCGGCGGTGTGGTCTCGGCCTTTCTCCGGTCGTTGTTCGCCGGCTCCCGCCACGGCGCAGCCGAGATGGCGCTGCTCGGCCCGCATGCCATCGGGCTGTTGTCGGCGGCCGCGGCCTTCGCCGCCCGGGATGACGCGCCTGCCGACGCGCAGGAGGCGCTCGCCCGACAGCGGGTGAACGACGTCCTGCACCAGCACTTCGCCGACCCCCGGCTCGACGCGTCAGCCGTCGCCCGGGCCTGCAACATGTCCCGGCGATCGCTCTACCGCCTTGCCGGCGCAGAGGGCATCGCCGGCCGGCTGCGGCAGATCCGGGTCGAGCACGCCAAGGTCCTGCTGGTCCGGGACACCGACCGGTCGATCAGCTCGATCGCCATGGACTGCGGGTTCGACAGCGAGTCCGGCTTCTATCGGGCGTTTCGCACCGCCACCGGTTCGACGCCGGGCGACTACCGGCGGGAGATCACGGCCGACCGGCTGGCATGCGGCGTCAGCGACATCGGCACGCCGGGTCACACCTGAGCCCCAACGGTCGAACACGATCGCGCGGGCGGCGCGGTCGCCCGACGAGGAGGGACGAGATGCAGGAGTCGGTGAGGGTGGCGGCCGTGCAGGCCGAGTCGGTCCCGTTGGATCTGGCTGGCGGGGTCGACAAGGTGATCGCTCTGATCGCTGAGGCGGCGGCCGCTGGCGCCGAGCTGGTGGCGTTCCCGGAGACGTTCCTGCCCGGCTATCCGTGGTGGGTCTGGTTCGACTCGGTTGCGGCCGGCATGGCGTACGTCCCCCAGTACGCCGCCAACTCCATGACCCGCGACGGCCCGGAGATGAAGCGGATCCGGCAGGCCGCCGCCGAGCACGGCACACACGTCGTGCTCGGGTTCAGCGAGCGCGACGGCGGCAGCCTCTACATGGCGCAGGCGTTCATCTCGGCCGCCGGGGACCTCATCGGCGTGCGGCGCAAGCTCAAGCCCACGCACGTCGAGAGGACCGTGTTCGGGGAGGGCGACGGCAGCGACCTCCAGGTGCACGACACCGTGCTGGGGAAGCTGGGGGCGCTGAACTGCTGGGAGCATCTCCAGCCGCTCGTGAAGTACGCCATGTACAGCCAGGGCGAGGAGATCCACGTCGCCTCGTGGCCGAGCTTCGCCGGGAACCGCGAGTCGGCCCGGGCCTTCGGTCCGGAGGTCAACACCGCCGCCAGCATGCTGTATGCCGTCGAAGGACAGGTCTTCGTGGTCGCCCCCTGTGCCGTCACGGGGGCGGCGACCATCGAGACCTATTGCGACACCGAGGCCAAGCGCCAGATGCTGCAGCTGGGAGGTGGCTTCGCCCGCATCTACGGGCCGGAGGGCTCGCCGCTGGCCGAACCGCTGCCGGAGACGGCGGAGGGGATCCTGTACGCCGATCTGCCGGCGTTCCTCGTGGCGATCGCCAAGTCGTGCGCCGATCCTGTCGGCCACTACTCCCGGCCCGACGTGCTGCGCCTCTGGATCAACCCGTACCCCAACCCGCGTGTGATCACCGCTGCCCGCCAGGAGTTGCCGACGCCGATGTCCGGCGAGCGGCCCGCGGCGCCGGAAGGCCGACTCGTCACCGAGCCGACAGGTCCCTAGCGCCGAGGCGGGATTAGGTGGGGCGGGGTTCCAGCACCACCACGGCCGTGGGGCGGGGGCGGCGGGCGGCGTAGTCGTCGAGGCCCTCGTCGATCTCCTGCCATCGGGCCCACAGCCGGTCCCGCTCCTCACCCTCCGCCGCCCGGGCGTGGACGGGACGGGACCCGGCCCGGGGCAGATCGACGGTGATGTCGGGCTGGGCCTGGACGTTCAGCCACCACGCCGGCTCCTCGGGGCCCCACCCGTTCATGGCCATGGTGACGAGGTTCGGCCCGTCCTCGAAGTAGCCGACCACCACGTTGCGCTCCCGGCCGGTGCGCCGCCCGATCGTGTGGAGGCACATGGCGCCCCACTTGCCCGGCTTCGGCCGCCACAGACCCACACGGTGGCCGGAGAGGCGGTACACCCACCGGTGGCCCTGCCAGAACAGGTGGATGAACCACCGGGGTGGCAGCCTGCGCTTCCTGTTCGATTCCCTCGTGGTACCCATGGCACGGCCCCTTTCCGGGTCCGGCATCGCTGCCGCTCGGGCCCACCCGCAGGCACAGTGTGACCCCGGCCGGCCCGCTGGGGCAGAGCCCAAAGGCCCACGGGTTGCGGGACTGTGCTAGGCACGGGCCATGCGTGCTTTTCATCTGACCGGCGGCGGTATCGACGGGCTCACCCTGCGGGACCATCCGGACCCGGAGCCGGGGCCGGGCGAGGTGGCGGTACGGGTGGAGGCCACCTCGCTCAACTACCGGGACCTGATGATGGCCCGCCGGATGGACAACGACCGGATCCCGCTGTCCGACGGAGCCGGCGTGGTGACGGCGGTGGGCGCCGGCGTCACCACCGTGGCCGTGGGCGACCGGGTGGCCGGCACCTTCTTCGCCCACTGGGTGGACGGGCGGGCCTTCCCCGCCATGCACGACGGGGCCCTGGGCGGCAGCGTCGACGGGATGCTGGCCGAGATCGTGGTGGCCCCCGAGCACGGGGTGATCCCGGTACCCGCCGGGTGGTCGTCGGCCCAGGCCGCCACCCTCCCCTGCGCCGCCCTCACGGCCTGGAACGCCCTGGTGGAGGGCCAGCCCCTGCTGGCCGGCCAGACGGTGCTGCTCCTGGGCACGGGCGGGGTGTCGGTGTTCGGGTTGCAGCTGGCCAAGGCCATGGGGGCCCGGGCCATCATCACCTCCAGCAGCGACGCCAAGCTCGAGGTGATGCGGTCGATGGGGGCCGACGTGACCATCAACTACGCCACCACACCCGATTGGGACCGGGCCGTGCTCGACGCCACCGGCGGGGTGGGCGTGGACCTGGTGCTGGAGGTTGGCGGGGCCGGCACGCTCCCCCGTTCGATCGCCTGCACCCGCTTCGACGGGCAGGTGGCCCTGATCGGCATCCTCACCGGCCCGGCGGGCGAGACCAACCCGTTCCCGTTGGTGACCCGGTGTGTGTCGCTGCGCGGGGTGTACGTGGGGAGCCGGCGGATGTTCGCCGAGATGAACGCCGCCATCGAGGTGGCCGGCATCGAGCCGGTGATCGACCGCACCTTCGCCTTCGACCAGGCCCCCGACGCCTACCGCCACCTCACCAGCCAGCAGCACATCGGCAAAGTCGTCGTAGACCACACGTGAGCTACCAGGTGTCGATGGGGTGCTTCTTGGCCGGCCGGTCGAGCTGGCGGGGCAGGCGGGCCAGCAATCGGGAGATGCGCTGGCGGGTCTCGGCCGGCGCGATCACGTCGTCGTAGGCGTGCTGGTTGCGCACGGCGGCGAACCCGTCGCCAGAGCCGATGTCGGTGGACGGCCAGGCCGCCCACAGCACCGGTGTGCTCCGCCCGCCCGTCATCCCGCCCAGCACGGCCGGGCCCAGCCCCCCGCCCCGCCCCACCTGCACGGCGAACAGGGGCACGGTCCGGTGGTGGTGGGCCATGACGGCCCGGGTGTGCCACCGGTTGATCCCAGGCTGGCTCTGCGGGGTCCCGTCGTCGCCGGTGAACCGGGTGATGCAACCGGGAGTGTCGATGACGGCCACGATCGGCAGCTCGTAGGCGTCGCACAGCTCAACGAACCGGGCCGCCTTGGTGGCGGCCTGCTCGTCGATGGCGCCGTCGTCGACGCCGGGCTGGCTGGCCAGGATCCCCACCGACCGGCCGTCGATCCGGGCGAACGCCGTGATCACCGAGCGGGCGAACTGGGGCCGCAACCCGAACAGGCTGCCCTCGTCGACCAGGGCCTCCAGCACCGGCACCATGTCGTAGGGGCCGTCGGCCCCGGCCCGGTCGGTCACCAGCTCGGCGATCCGCTCGGCCCCGGCCGCCGCCGGCCCGGCGGGCTCGTCCTGCCAGTACGACAGGTACCGGCGGGCGGCGGCGATGGCCTGGTGCTCGTCGTCGACCAGCAGGTCGATCCCGCCGGTCATCTCGTGCATCTCCACCCCGGCCAGCTCGCTGGCGCTCAACGCCAGGCCCAGCGCCGCCTCCACCATGGGCGGGCCGCCCATCCCGATCGACGACCCGCCGGTGGCGATCACGAAATCGGAGAACCCGGCCAGGCTGGCGTGCCCAGCGAACGACGGGCCCGACACCACGGCCACCGTCGGCACCCATCCCGACAGCTCGGCCACCCCGTCGAACAGCTGGTAACGGCCGAAGGGTCCGTTGAGCTCCAGGTGCCCCAACCCCACCCGGGGGTGGCGGGCCCGGCTGCCGCCGCCGTCCACGAACAGCACGAGCGGCCACCGGTGCTCCTGGGCCAGGGCGAACAGCCGCTCCAGCCGCCCGGCCCCGTAGCCGCCGCCCCGGTCGGTGAAATCGGTGGACGACGTGATCACGGTCTGGCCGTCCACCGTGCCGATGTAGTCGACCCCGCCGGCTTCGGCCACCCAGCCCCGCGTCCCCTCGGGGGCGGCCCGGTCGATGGCGGCGATGCTGCCGTACTCCACCTCGGTGCCGGGGTCGAGCAGCTCCCCCACCCGCTCCCGGGCCGTGAGCCGCCCCGCCTGGTGGACGGCGGCCACCACCCCGGGGCGGGCCTCGTCGAGCTGGGCCGCCTTGACCGCTGCCAGCTCCTCGATCAGTCGTGGGTCCATGGTCGCTCTCCCCTGCCCCGGGTCACCGGGGGTCGATCGGGTGCTTCTTGGCCGCCGGGAACACCCGGGGGATGGCGCCGAGCAGGGCGATGATCCGGTCCCGGGTCTCGCCCGGGAGGATCACGTCGTCGAAGGAGAACGTGCGACCGGCCGACACGCCCGACGCCGGGTCCCGCATCTCCTTGGCGTAGGTGTCGCGGATGGCCCGGGCCTCCTCGGGCGAGCCGGCGGCCCGGATCTCCTTGCGCTTCACCAGGAACGCCGCGCCCTCCAGCGACATGCCGCCCGACTCGACCGACGGCCAGGCCAGCCGCAGCTCGGGCATCAGGCGCGACGCCCCCCAGCCCGACATGGCGAACGGGCCCAGGCCGTAGGCCTTGCGGAGCTGGACCGAGCACAGGGGCACCGTGCGGTGGTGGAGGGCGGCCAGGGGCCGGGCGTGGTGGCGGGCGATCCCGCCCCGCTCGGCGTCGGGGCCCACCATGTAGCCGGGGTTGTCGACCAGCGACACGATCGGCAGCTCGTAGGCGTCGCACAGCTCCACGAAGCGGGCCGCCTTGTCGGCCGCCGGGCTGTCGATGGCACCGGCCACCGGCGACAGGGGCTGGTTGGCCATCATCCCGATGGGGCGGCCGCCGAGGGTGGCCAGTGCCGTGACCATCGAGGGGGCCCACCGCTCCCCCAGCTCCAGCACGGTGCCGGCATCGGCCAAGGCCTCGATGACCCGGCGCACGTCGTAGGGGTGGCGGCGGTCGTCGGGGACGATGTCGGCGATGAGGTCGTGGGCGGGCGACGGCTCGTCGGTGCCGAACCCGTCGCCCCAGTAGGCGAGGTAGTCGGCCACGGTGTCGATGGCGTGGATCTCGTCGTCGACGATCAGGTCCACCGAGCCGTCGGCGGCCAGGGCCTCCACCGGGCGGGTGTGGATCGTCGCCTCGCCGTCGGGTCCGGCCGGGCCCCGGGAGCCGATGGTGGACCCGGCGGTGGCGATCACACAGTCGCACAGCAGGGCCAGGCCGGCGTTGCCGTCGAGGGTGCGGCCGCTGATCACGGCGATCGTGGGGGCCCAGCCCGAGAGCTCGGCCAGACCCTCGTAGACGTCGAACCGGCCCCGGTTGTACACCACGATCGGGGGCACCACCCAGGGGTGGCCGGGGCGGGCGCCGTCGCCGTCGACGAAGACCACGAACGGCCACCGGTGGCGGTTGGCCAGGTAGAGGAGACGCACGAGCTTGCGCATGTTGCGGTCGGTCTGGGTGCCGTCGCGCACCGTGGTGTCGTAGGAGGCGACGGTGACCGGGTGGCCGTGGACCTGGCCCACACCGGCCACCAGGCCGTCGGCCGGGGCGTCGTCGTCGGGGTCCGACGATTCGCCGGCCAGCACCCCGTACTCCACGAAGCTGCCCGGGTCGACGAGGCGCTCGATCCGGTTGCGGGCGGTGGTGGCCTTGAGGGCCCGGTCCCGGGCGTCGGTGATCTGGGTGAGCAGCTCGGCATCCATGCGCCTCCGAGCCTGTCACCTGGCCCCCGCCGGCTCAAGCCTGGCCGCTCCCGGCTGTGCTCAGCTGAGCCGAACCCGGACCCACCACAGGCCGACGGCGGCGAGGCCCCCGGCGGCCAGCACGAACAGCGCCGACTCCCGCCACTGCAGTGTCCAGAACCGGTTGGCCGGCTGGTAGACGAGCCGCTGTCGGTAGCCCTCGGCGCCGAGCCGGGCCAGGCACGACGCCAGCGGGCCCTTGCCCTCGGCGGCCGCCCGCTCCCGGGGCGGCCCTCCCGGCGGCGCCACGCACTCAGCGAACCACGGCGGCAGCTCCACCGCCGCTCCGGCGGCATCCACGGTGGTGTTGGACAGGACCCAGTCGCCCCGATCGGAGGGCTGGGCCGTCAACGTGATCGGCCCGTCGAGCCCGCTGCGGCTGAGGCCGTCGAACGTCGAGATGTCCATCGTGACCGTGAGGTCGGCCGGGGTGGCCAGATGGGGCCGGACCCACAGCGGCACGGCGATCTGCACCGCCAGGAACAGCCCCAGGGTGATCGCCATGGCCGGCACCGTCCGGCGCACCACGGCCCCGATCACCACGCCGAGCACGAGGGCGAACAGGGTGTAGGCCACCGGCACGACGCCCCGCATGGCGAACGTCACCGGGGTCAGCCGGGTCGGTAGCGACCCGGTGCGGGCCCCGACCACTCCGTCGATGGGGCCCGCCCACCAGGTGACGGCCAGGCTCAGCAGCCCCGTCACGGCCGCCGCAGCCAGGGCGGTGAGGCCCAGCCGGGTGGCCAGCCACCGGGTACGGGTGACGCTCTGGTTCCACACCAGCCGGTAGGTGCCGGTCTCCATCTCGTGGGCCACCATCGGCGCCCCCCAGAAGGCACCGACGAGGCCGGGGACGACGGCCAGCATCACGACGCCGGCGAAGAACAGGGCGATGTCGGCGGGGGTGAGCAGGTCGTAGCCGGTGTCGGTGGTGGTCACCAGGTCGGCCAGCCGCCGGCCGGTCCAGCCGGCCGCGACGGCGACGACGGCCACCGCCGCTCCGGCTGTCACGAGCTGCGCCCGGTTCTGGCGCCAGGTCAGCCAGATCATCGGATCACCTCCAGCGCCGGCCCCACCGCCGCCCGTCCGGCCGTCGGGGGAGGTACGGGTCGTTCCATGTACGCCAGCACGAGGTCTTCCAGATCGAGCTGGCCCACCGTCCATGCCGGGTCGAGGATGGGCTCGTCGGTGCGCACGATGAACGTGCTCTGGCGCTCGGTGTGGCGCTCCGACACGACGTGCTGGCCGGCCGGCAGCCGGGCCGGGTCCCGGCGGGCACCGGTCAGACGGTGGTGGCTGGCCAGCAGGGTCTCCACCTCGCCCTCCAGGTGGACGTGGGAGTCGACGAGCACGACCACCCGATCGCAGATCCGCTCCAGATCGGACACCAGGTGCGACGACAGCACGACGGTGAGCTCGTGCTCGGCCACCGCCTCCATCAGCACCTGGAGGAAGTCACGGCGGGCCATGGGGTCGAGGTTGGCCACCGGCTCGTCGAGGATGAGTAGCTCGGGGCGCTTGGCCAACCCCAGGGTGAGGGCCAGCTGGGCCCGCTGGCCCCCGGAGAGCCGGCCTGCCCGCTGGGCCGGGTCGAGCCCCAGGCGGTCCAGCCGGGACCGGGCGGCCGCCTCGTCCCAGCGCGGATTGAGCCGAGCTCCGAGCCGGAGGTGATCGGCCACGGTGAGTCGGGCGTAGGTCGGCGTGTCCTGGGCCACGAACCCGACCTTGGCCAGTTGCGCCGGGTCAGATCCCGGGCGACCGCCGCACACCTCGATCGTGCCGGCCGTGGGCCGGATCAGACCGACGGCCAGGAGCAGGAGCGTCGTCTTGCCCGCTCCGTTGGGGCCGACGAGCCCGGTGACTCCGCCGGCCGGGATCTCCAGCTCGCAGTCGGCCAGGGCCCAGCGGCGGCGGTAGCGCTTGCCCAGACCCTCGGCCCGCACGACCGCCGTCATGCTACGTCTCTCTGGCTGCGGCGAAAGGTGTCGACGAACAGCGCCTCGATGCCCTCGGCGTCGAGGCCGGCCAACCGGGCCTTGGTCAGCCAGCGCTGCAGGTCACGACGCAGCGGCTCGAGGGCCGGCAGCGAAACGTCGACCAGCGATCGGGTGACGAAGGTGCCGACCCCGGGGCGGGCCGCCACCAAGCCTTCGTGCTCCAGCTCCCGGTAGGCCTTCAGGACGGTGTTGGGGTTGATGGCGAGGTGGGCCACGACGTCCTTGACGGTGGGGAGTTGGTCTCCCTCGCTCAGCAGACCCAGGCGCAAGGCCTGGCGTACCTGCTGCACCACCTGCAGATAGGGCGAGACCCCGGATCGGGCATCCAGGGAGAACTCGATCATGCGCCCTCCATTCATCTAGTTACTTAGCACTATAGGAACACGCGAGGGCGGCAGTCAACGAGGTGTTGCGACGCTTGGAGCCAGCCAGGGGCGGCGGGCTACCCTGGCCGGGTGAGCACCACCGAGATCGACAGCACCGATACCGCCCGCTGGCTGGCCGTCACCGAGTTCATCGATCACGACCACCCCGACGTGCGGCGGTTCGCCGAGACCACGGTGGCCGGGGCCGACACGCCCCGGGAGCAGGTGGTGAAGCTGTTCTACGCCGTGCGCGACGGCTGGTGGTACGACCCGTACTCCTCGGACCAGAGCCGGGAGTCGTTCAAGGCCTCGGCTGTTGTGTCGAGCGAGCGGAGCTGGTGCGTGCCCAAGTCGGTTCTGCTCACGGCGGCGGCCCGGGCGGTCGGGGTGCCGGCCCGGTTGGGTTTCGCCGACGTGCGCAACCACCTCCAGAGCGAGAAGCTCAAGGAGAAGATGGGGACCGACCTGTTCGTGTTCCACGGCTACAGCGAGTTCCTGCTCGACGGCGCCTGGGTCAAGGCGTCGGCCGCGTTCAACCTGGAGCTGTGCAACCGCTTCGGCACCAAGCCGCTCGACTTCGACGGCCACCAAGACGCCCTGCTCCACTCCTACGACCTGGCCGGCAACCGGCACATGGAATACGTGCGGATGCGGGGCACCTACGACGAGTTCCCCTTCGACGAGATGATGGCCGCCTTCGCCGAGGTCTACGGCGACGACCCCATGGGCGGCGGCACCACCGCCGGTGCCGCCGGCGACGCCGCCTTCGAACGCGACGCCTGACCTGGCTCGTCCCCGGCGGAATCCGGGTAGGTCTTCCGGCACGGGCAGCGCCGCTGCCGCCGATGCCGGAGGACCGCCATGCAGATGACCGAACTCGACCGTCAGCCCGATGGACGCCGCACGCTGGTGGTCATCCTCTCCCCCGGCGACGAGCTCGTCGCCACCATCACCGGCATCGCCAGCGAGCAGGGGATCTCGGCCGCCGGGCTCACCGCCATCGGGGCCTTCGAGCGGGTCACGCTCGGCTATTTCCAGTGGGACACCCGTTCCTACCGGCACAACGACATCAACGAGCAGGTGGAGCTGGCGTCGCTCATCGGCAACCTGGCCCGCCACGAGGACGGTTCGCACCGGCTCCACGCCCACGGTGTGGTGGGAACGGCGTCGGGCCAGGCCCTGGCCGGCCACATCCTGGAGGCGCACGTGCGCCCGACCTGCGAGGTCATCATCGAGGAGTCGCCGGCCCACCTCGTGCGCCGACACGACGAGGCCAGCGGCCTGGCGCTGATCAGCCTCGATCAGACCCGGGAGGAGCGGACGTCCCCGGCCGGGGGCTGACCCGGCCCGTCAGGCTTGGCGGGCAGCACCGCTGGGGGCAGCGACGGACGACGCCGCCGTTTCGGTCGGGACGGGCCGGGTAGCCCGCCAAGGGGGCCGGCACCGGGTCGGCCGCCGAGCGAGACGAGGAGCAGCATCGTGGTGCAGCCGGGTACGCAGAGCAGCGGACGAGTGGCCGTGGTCACCGGGGCCAGCGCCGGGGTGGGGCGGGCGGTGGCGGTGGAGCTGGCCCGGCGGGGTTTCGACGTGGCGCTCCTGGCCCGGGGCCGGGCCGGGCTGGAGGCCGCCGCCGGGGAGGTGAGGGCCCGGGGGCGGCGGGCGCTGGTGGTGCCGACGGACGTGGCCGAGGCCGATCAGGTGGAGGCGGCCGCCGACCGGGTGGAAGCTGAGCTGGGCCCGATCGACCTGTGGGTCAACGACGCCATGACCACGGTCTTCGCCCGTATCTCGGACATGACGGCCGAGGGCTACGAGCGGGCCACGCGGGTGACCTACCTGGGGCAGGTGCACGGGGCCCTGGCCGCCCTGCGCCGGATGAAACCGCGGGACCGGGGCACGATCGTGTTCGTGGGCTCGGCCCTCGCCTACCGGGGCATCCCCCTGCAGTCGGCCTACTGCGCGGCCAAGTTCGCCGTGCGCGGCTTCCACGACGCCCTGCGCTGCGAGCTGCTCGACGAGGGCAGCAACGTGAAGACCACGATCGTGCACCTACCGGCGGTCAACACCCCCCAGTTCGGGTGGTGCCTGGCCAAGGTCGACAAGCACCCCAAGCCCGTTCCGCCCATCTACCAGCCCGAGGTCATCGCCCGTCAGATCGTCGACGCCGCCGAGCACCTGCCCCGCCAGAAGATCATCGGTCCCTGGACCTGGATGACCGTGACGCTGGCCCAGCACCTGCCGGGCGTCGGTGACCACTACATGGCGCTGAACGGCGTGAAGAGCCAGCTCACCTCGGATCCGATCGACCCCGCCCGGGCCGACAACCTCCGCTCGCCGGTCGATGCCGGCGCCGATCACGGTGCCCATGGCACCTTCGACCACCAGGCTCGCGGGCTGAGGACGCCCAGCTTCCTCCAATCCCTCCCCGGCCAGGCCCGGTCGTTGGTGGAGGCGAGCGCCCGCCGGGTGGCCGAGGTCCGCCATCGGGGCGGGCCGAGCTGACGCTGCTCACCCCTGGCCCGCCTCCACGTGGACCGATTCGAACTCGGCCGTCACGGGGGCCTCGAACCGTCGGCCGTTCACCTTGTCGTGGCGGGAGTAGGTGGGCGGCTCGACCCGCACCCGGAGGCGGTAGTCGCCGTCTCCCGGGACCACCACGTTGCGCCCGTAGTGGTCGATCATGGGGTGCCACAGGAACGGCAGATCGAACGGGCCGAGCTCGCTGCCGTCGGGTGCGGTGAGGGTGGCCTCCACCCGTACCCCGGGCACGAGGCGCCCGTCGGCCGCGTCCCGCACCACCACCTCCAGGTGGAGGTTCTCGTCGTCCGGCTCCACCCACTCCAGCCCCGAACCGGTCCAGCGGTGCATGCCTTCGGCTTTCTCCACCGCGTACCCGATGAGGTAGTCGCCCGCCTGCTGCTCGCCGCCGTCGACCGCCACCTCCTCCATCATGAGACGGGCCGCTTCGCCGTAGGCCTCGCCCTGGCGGCGGGCCGCGTCCAGCTGGCGCTTCGACGCCTCGTCGGTGCTGGGATCCATCGGTGGGTTCTTCGGTTCTGAAGTCATGTCGTTCTCCTGCTCGTCGTCGCGGTGCTACCCACGATCGGCCGCTGCGACGCGTGGTTCGCCCTGCTTTCGCGCTAACCCACTGGGCGCTGGGCTTGCCGACCGTCGAGTCGGGCCAGCACGGCGCCGTCGATCGAGCGCAGGGTGACGGCGTCGATCTCGCCGACCGCCAGGGGGACGGCCAAGCCCTGGCTGTCGCGCCCGGGATAGGGCACGGGGAGGAACCGCAGCGTCTGACCCCCGGCGGTCAACTCCACCGAGAAGACGTCGGGGCTCGCTATCCCGACGGTGATCGGGCCGCCGGGTCCGTCGAGACCAGCCAGAGCGACGTCGCCCGAGGCGGCCACAGCCTGCACGCAGGCGATGGCGCCGTCGACGTCGAGCAACCGCAGGCAGGTTGCGGTGTTGGCGGCCGCTCCGGCCGCGGCGACCGTGAACGGTGCACCCCCGCCCTCGTAGCGGGCCACCACCTGGTCGACCTGCGGTTCGTCGCCCACGTCTGCCACCAGGCTCCGGGCCATGAGATCCATGATGGCCACGGCCCGGTCGAACCCGGCGCCGGTTGCGGCCGGGATGTCGACCGCATCGACGAACAGGGTTCCGGGCCCGTCGTCCACCCCGATCGCCAGGTCCACCATCCAGGTGACCATCCGGGTGCCCTGCGGGTAGAGGCCGTCGCCAGTGGCCACCGACTCCACCCGGACGGCCTGCAACCCCTGGACCGCGCTGACGGCCCGGCTCTGCTCGCCGGGCATCGGGTTGCCGGCCTCGCTGAAGGCCACATGGTCGATCCGCACGCCGACCACCCCTGGGCGCGGACGCTACACGTGCTTTTCGGCCTCATCGGGGCCTCATCGGGGTCGCCGGCGGTCAGGCGATCTCGATGCGTGCGATCAAGCCGGCGCCGCAAACGGCCGATACCTCCTCGGAACGCCGGCCGCCGGGAGCCGGTGGAACGGAGATCGCCGTGGCGTTGCTGACAGGTGCGGGCCGGATCGGCCGGCTCCACTACTTCCTCATCAACCTGGCCTGCGCCCTCGGGCTGCTCGCCCCCGCCGTCATCGGGGCCGAGGCCGATCCCGACGCCGGTACCGGGCCGCCGACGCCGGTCGCCGTGGTGCTGGTCATCCTGCTGGTGTTCCTGGTCGGGGCGTGGGTGTCGATCACGA
Organism: Acidimicrobiales bacterium; assembly: GCA_041394285.1. GTDB lineage: Bacteria > Actinomycetota > Acidimicrobiia > Acidimicrobiales > SZUA-35 > CADEDH01. The sequence continues at coordinate 27,512 of JAWKIL010000011.1, forward strand.
CGTCGATCCGACGCCTCCACGACTGCGGTCGTACCGGGTGGCTGGTGCTGCTGAGCCCCCTGCCCCTTCTCGGCTTCGCCCTCGGCCTCTACCTCCTGTTCAACCCGGGCAACCCGCTGCCCAACCGGTACGGCCCACCGCCGGGATCGCCGGACCCCGAGGCGATGCGGGCTCAGCTGGCCAAGCTGGAGGCGGTGACCGCGCCCTACATCCAGGGCCGGCACAGCGAGGGCGACGATGACGACGGGCTGCGGGCCCCGGCACAGAGCGCCTGGGCCAACGACGCCGCCACCTTCGACGCCATGGCCCTCTACCGGGAGAACCCGGGCCTGGCCCCGCCCCGGTAGGCCGGCCGCTACCGGTCGGCGTCCGCATCGACGTCGAACACCGACCAGCAGATGCTGTTCCGCAACCGCTGGTCGTCGAGCACGAGATCGCGGATGGCGTCCGGCAGGTGGTCCCGCTGCCACCGGCACTCGGCCCTGCGGGCGGCCTCCTTTCCGCCGACGGGAGCGGCCGCCTGCGCCGCCTTGATGGCGTAGGCAGCGGCGCCCAGCTCGTGGGCGCCCACAGGGCCAGCAGGCGGTGATCGTCGTCGGTCAGCGTGCCGCCCCGGCGGATCGCGACGGGGGTCGCGCACCTTCGGCAGGATTACTCCTCCAGTATCGCCCGCCTAGTGTGGCCGGCATGAACAGCCTGCGGGACAACGAGGCGCTGCGGGGTCTGCTCGACCGGCTGCACGCCGCCAGCGAGGCCCAGGAGGCGGCGATCGACGGCTACTACGCCGGCGGCGCCGCCCGACCCACGGGCTACGAGCCCGAGGGCTCCGACGGGCGCCGGTTCTGGCAGGACAAGTACGTGGCGCTGGACCGGGACAAGGCCGAGCTGACCTACGCCCTGGCCCGGGCGGCCGGGGCCCGCCAGGTGGTGGAGGCCGGCACCTCGTTCGGCGTGTCCACCCTGTACCTGGCGGCCGCCGTGCACGACAACACCGTCGACAATCGGGGCGGTGAGGGGCCGGGCGGCGGACGCGTGATCACCTGCGACATCGAGCCCGAGAAGGTGGCCGTGGCCCGGCGCCACTTCGCCGATGCCGGCCTGGCCGACGTGATCGAGACCCGGGTGGGCGACATCCGCCAGACGCTGGCCGAGAACCTCGACCACGAGGTCGACCTCCTCCTGCTCGACATCTGGGCCCCGGTCGCGGCCGACGTGATCGCCCTCGTCGGTCCCCGCCTCCGGGTGGGCGGCATGGTGGTGGCCGACAACACCACCGTGCGCCGCGAGCTCTACGCCGGTCTGTTCGCCCACCTCGACGACCCGGCCAACGGGTTCGCCGTCACCACCCTCCCCTACTCGGGCGGCCTCTGCCTGGCCGTCCGCACCTCGTCGCCGCAGCAAGCCGCAGCGCGGCGTTGACCGACATCGACGCACCGGGCATGACGGCGGCGGCACCCCGCCAGGCTAGTGCGGGGAACCTGGCCGCTGCGCTGCGCCCGGCGCAGTACGACCGACGTCTACTTGGTCTCGATCCGCCCGAGCGGGTGCGGCTCGGCGGCCAGAGCGGCCAGCTCGGTGCGCCATGACGGATCCCCGGGATCGAGCGCGCTGCGGAGGAAGGCCGTGGTCATCCGCTGGACGAAGGCGACGCGCTCCGGGTTCTCGTCGGTCGTTTCAGCCAGGTCGTAGCCGGCAACGCCCCCCAGGCTGTGCTCGGCATCGAACAGCGTGAGGAACGCCTGCGCCCCGGGCGACAGCAGATAGGGGTCGGCGTACCACGCCGGCCCGGCCACGGTCAGGTGGGCGGAGGCGTCATCGGCTCCGGCCACCACGAGCGTCGGCGTCGTCATCGCCGAGAAGTCGGCCCCGGCCAGGAAGGCGAGGTTCTGCTCGCCGAACGGCGTGAGGGCGTCGCCACCGCGACCGGGTGCCGCCAGCATCACGCCGGCCCGGATACGGGGGTCGGCCAGGCTCACGACCGAGCCGTCGGTCGGGTCGGTGAGGCGGGCACCCAGCAACAGGCTGGCGGTGTGGCCGCCCATCGAATGACCGACCACGGCCACCCGGCCGGGATCGAGCCGCCCGTGCAGCCCAGGCACCATCGACTCGAGCGTGTCGAGCCGATCCACGATGTGGCTCATGTCCCGGGCCCGGCTGCGCCAGTAGGTGGGTGCCTCGGCCACGTCGGCCTCACGCCGGCCGAGCGTGGCCGAGTCGAGATGGGTGGGCTGGACGACGACGAAGCCATGGGCGGCGTAATAGTCGGCCAGCGGCGCGTACCCGTAGAGGGAGGAGACGTAGCCCGACGGCCCATGCCCGTGCGAGAGCAGGATGACCGGCAGCTCGCCGCCGGTTGCCGGGGCCGACACGCGCACAGTCAGATCGACCACCCGGTCCTTGACCGGGAGCACGACCGGCGTGTAGGTCAGCACCGGGGCGGCCCCGTCGGCACCGTGCGGTGTAGGGAGGGTTCGGCTCATGATCGGAGTCCTTTCCGTGACCGTATGATCAATCCGTCTGATCAAACGGATCACTGTTCCGGTATCCGAAGATACGGAACAAGGTTCCGTTTTACAACCCGCACACGCTGGAAACCCGAGATGCCCACCGACGACGCCCCGACACCCCCCGCCACCCGACGCCGACGCACCGACGCCCAGCGCAACGAGCAGGCGCTCCTGGCCGCCGCGGCCCGGCTGTTCGCCGCCAGCGGCGTCAACGCCCCGATTCGGGAGATCGCCGCCGACGCCGGGGTGGGCGTGGGCACCATCTACCGCCACTTCCCCACCCGGGCCGATCTCGTGGTGGCCGTGTACCGCTATCAGGTCGACGAGTGCGCCGAGCTGAGCACCCGGCTGCTGGCCGGGCCGGCCTCGCCGGAGGCGGCTCTCCACCAGTGGGTGTGGGCCTTCGTCGACTTCCTCGTCACCAAGCACGGCCTGGCCGACCTGCTTCGACCGGACAGCGACAACATGGGTGCGTTGCACGACTACTTTCTCGACCGCCTGGTGCCCGCGTGCGCCGCCCTGCTCGATGCTGCTCGCAGCGCCGGCGAGGTGCGGGCCGACGTCACCGCCTACGAGTTCCTGCGCGGCGTCGGCAACCTGTGCATCGGCGGCACCGATGACGCCCGCTACGATCCCCGCCGCCTTGTCGATCTCGTCCTGCTGGGGCTCGGAACAGATCGGTGAGCGAACCACGGCGGCTGGAGGAACGCCAGCAGGTCGCTCTCCTCCGGCCAGCGGACGCGCCGGGCATCACGGCGGCGGCGGGGCGTCGCCGCCCCCCTCGCCTCCGACCGCCACACTGCCGTCGGGCAGCAGGGGGAAGCCCGGGTTGCAGGCGATCTCCCAGGCGTGGCCATCGGGATCGCGGAAGCCGCCGGCGTAGCCGCCATAGAACGTCTCCGCCGGCTCCCGGGTGACGGTGGCACCGACGGCCCGGGCCCGCTCGACGATGGCGTCGACCTCGTCTTGGGAGGCCACGTTGTGGGCCAGCGCCATCCCGCCCCAGCCTCCGGGCCCGGCATCGTCGATCCCCATGTCGGCCGCCAGCAACGCCCGGTCCCACAACACCACCACCACGCCGTTGGCCTGGTAGAAGACCGTGCCCTCCACCGCCAGCACCGGCTCCCAGCCGAGGGAGCGGTAGAAGGTGGCCGCCCGTTCCACGTCGGCCACGCCCAGCGTGATCAGCGCCACACTCTGCTTCATCCGGTCTCCTCGGTCGGCCAGTGCTTCCCCCCTTCTTCCACCGCATCGCAACGGCCTAACATCCAGGCGCTCGATCGAAGGGATGCACCATGGTGGAATCGTCGTTCTCGGCCAGGTTGCCGCACCCGTTCTACGGCGACCACGTGCTGTACCACGCCTACGACTGGGGCACGAACCTCCCCGGCATCCGGGCCTGGGAGTTCGGCGGCTGGCGCCAGGAGAGCACGTCGTGGGTCGACGGGTGCTACATCCACGCCGGCCTGTCCCGCACGGGCCCCACCACGATCTCGGGCCCCGGCGCCGCCGAGTGGCTGCAGAGCCAGGTCATCAACAGCTTCGCCACCTTCCCCGTCGGGAGCATGAAGCACGCCGTGATGTGCAACGACGAGGGCCTGATCGTGGCCCACGGCATCGTGGAACGGCAGGCCGAGGACCGCTTCGAGTCGTTCGCCGGCGGGCCCCCGGGCCGGGTGGCCCCGGCCGACCTGCCCGACGGCGTGACGATCGGCCGCCTCGACCACTACCTGTTCCAGATCGCCGGCCCCACCTCGCTCGACGTGCTGGAGCGGGTGACGGGCGAGAGCCTGCGAGACGTCGGCTTCCTGCGCTTCCGCCCCACCACCGTGCACGGCATTCCCACCGAGATCGGCCGTATCGGCATGACCGGCAACCTGGCCTACGAGCTGCACGGCCCCATGGCCGACGCCGCCGCCGTGTACGACGCCGTCTACCAGGCCGGCCAGGACCTCGGCCTGCAGCGCCTGGGCTGGGGCACCTACCTCGTCAACCACGTGGAGGGCGGTTTCCCCCAGCAGACCTGGACCTTCGCCACCGCCTTCGACCCTGACCTCCATCCCGAGATCGCCGGCTTCTGGCGCAACGTGTCGGGCTCGGTCGACCCGGCCGACCGCCGGGCCCGCACCCGCACCCCGGTGGAGGTCCGCTGGCACAACATGGCCCGCTTCGACCATGACTTCCCCGGGCGCCGGGCCCTGGAGGCCGAGATGGCCGACCCCGTCCGCACCACCGTCACGCTGCGCTGGAACCAGGACGACGTGCTCGACACCTACGCCTCGCTGTTCCGCCCCGGCGAGCCGTACCGGCCGATCGACTTCCCCTACGCCCCTCAGCGCTGGCCCATGGCCCACGCCGACCACGTGCTGATCGACGGCGAGCGGATCGGCTGGTCGTCGGGAACCGCCTACAGCTCCCGGTTCCGCGAGGTGATCTCCATGGGCTGCATCCACCTGGCGGCCACCGAGATCGGCACGCCGGTCACCGTGCTGTGGGGCGACCACGGCGGCCCGCTCAAGGAGATCCGGGCCACCGTCGAGCGCTTCCCCTACCTCACCGAGAACCGCAACAGCGACGTGGATTCGGCGCAGCTGTGAGTCAGTGGCGGTGGGGCGGCGGCCCGTCGTCGGACGACGCCTCGGCGAACATCGGGTCGGTGAGCCACTCGTCGAGCGCTTCCACCGCGTAGCCGGCGTACACCATCGTCGGCCCGTCGCCCTCGGCCACGGCCACGTTCAGCGCCTCGTAGATCTCCTCCGGGGTGCACCCCGCCTTCAGGCAGTCACGCACGTGGTAGGAGATGCATACGTCGCACCGGGCCTGCACCACCAGGGCCAGCCCGATCAGCTCCTTGGTGGCCTGGGGCAGGTGCCCGGCCTCCATGGCCAGCCGGTTCACCTTCCAGTACGCCCGATGCAGCTCGGGCTGGTGCCGGCTCAGCTTGCGGCCGGCCGCCGCGTTGCGGGCCAGCCGGTCCCGGTACCCCTCGGTCGACGCCATCGGCCGAGCCTAGCCCCGAGCCCGGGCGAGGGTCCCCTCGGGGCCCCGAACCGGGTGGCGATCGTTCCCGGTGCGCCAGCACCACGGGCGTGCCCAGCGCACCGGGTGCAGCAGGCGCCACCCGGTGGGCGTGCGCTAGGGTCCGGCGGGCCGGCGCCGGCTAGCCGGCCGATCACGAGGAGGGGATGCGATGGGATCGCTCGACGGGAAGGTTGCGTTCGTGTCGGGGGCGGCCCGGGGGCAGGGTCGGGCCCACGCCGTGCGCATGGCCGAGGAGGGGGCCGACATCATCGGCTTCGACCTCTGCGACCAGCTGCAGACGGTGGTCTACGAGATGGCCCGCCCCGAGGACCTGGACGAGACGGCCCGCCTGGTGGAGGCCACCGGCCGCCAGATGGTGGCGGGCCGGGCCGACGTGCGGGATCCCTCGTCGGTGCAGGAGGTGTTCGAACAGGGCCTGGGCCAGCTGGGGCGGGTGGACATCGTGGTGGCCAACGCCGGCATCTTCGCCGGCCTGGGCGACGCCGGCCGCTCCCCCGCCGCCTGGCAGGACTCGATCGACGTGCTGCTGAGCGGCGTCTACCACACCTGTGAGGCCGCCATCCCCACCCTGATCGAGCAGGGCGAGGGCGGGTCGATCATCATCACCAGCTCCACGGCCGGCCTGGGCGGCCTCTACGCCGACCGCAACGCCACCTCGGGCGGCATCATCGGCTACGTGGCGGCCAAGCACGGCGTGGTGGGCCTCATGCGGGTCTACGCCACCTCCCTGGCCAGCCACCGCATCCGGGCCAACACCATCCACCCCACCGGGGTCGACACACCGATGGTGAACAACAAGGAGTTCGCCGGGTTCTTCCAGGAGTTCCCCAACGCCTTCGACACCACCCGCAACCTGCTGCCGATCCCCTGGGTGGAGCCGGTCGACATCGCCAACGCCGCGGTCTTCCTCGCTTCCGACGCCGCCCGCTACATCACCGGCGTCACCCTCCCCGTCGACGCCGGCTTCACCACGATCTGACCCCGCCCGGTGCCCCCAGGCCGGCCCGGCGGCGCTCGAACTGGCGCCGTTCCGGGCCGTCGGGGGCGAGCGCCACGGCCCGGTCGTAGGCCGACCGCGCCTCGGTGATCCGGCCCAGCCGGGCCAGCAACTCACCCCGGGTGGTGTGGAAGTAGCGGTAGTCGCCGAGAGGGAGGCGGTCGACGAGGCGGAGGCCGGCCTCCGGGCCCTCCACCTCGGCCACCGCCACCGCCCGGTTGAGCGCCACCACCGGCGAGCCGGTGAGGCGTCCCAGCTCGGCGTAGAGCACGGCGATGTGGGCCCAGTCGGGCTCGGGGCGGGTGTGGGCCACGGCGATGGCGGCCTGCAACCCGTAGGGACCCCGCCCGCCGAGCTCCAGCATCCGGTGGAACACGGCTCGGCCCTCGTCGATCTGGGCCTGGTCCCAGCGGGACCGGTCCTGATCGGCCAGCAGCACCAGCTCGACCTCATCCTCGCTGTGACCCTCGCTGTGACCCGCGCCGCCGGCCGGCACGAACCGGGCGTGGCGGCGGGAGTCGTGGAGCAGCATGAGGGCCAGGAGCCCGTGGACCTCGGGCTCGTCGGGCAGCAGCTCGGCCAACGCCCGCCCCAGCCACAACGCCTCGGCCGCCAGATCGGGGCCCGCCCCCTCCCGCCCCGCCGGCCCTGACGGCCCCGTGGGCCGTGTCCACCCCTGGTTGAACACGAGGTAGACGACGGCCAGCACGGCGGCCAGGCGCTCGGGCCACACGGCCGGGGCCGGTACCCGGAACGGGATGCCGGCCGCCGCGATCTTCCGCTTGGCCCGCACCAGGCGCTGGGCCATGGTGGGCGCCGGCACCAGGAAGGCCGCCGCGATCTCCTCGGTGGTGAGCCCACCGAGGGTGCGCAGGGTCAGCGCCACCTGGGCCTCCAGCGCCAGGGCGGGATGGCAGCAGGTGAAGATGAGCTCCAGCCGCTCGTCCCGGAACGGCGTGCCCCCCACCGCCTCGCCGGGCGCCGGCTCCCGGGCCAGCAACCGGGTCTTGGCCGCCAGGTTCTGGCTGCGGCGGATCCGGTCGATGGCCCGGTTGCGGCCGGTGGTGATCAGCCAGGCCCGCTCGTTGGCCGGTGGTCCGAGGCGGGGCCACCGCTCGGCGGCGATGGCGAACGCCTCCTGGGCCGCCTCCTCGGCCAGGTCGAGGTCGCCCAGCGTGCCTACCAGGGCCGCCACCACCCGGCCCCACTCCCGGCGGAACACGCTCGCCAGGTCGGGCCCGGCCGACGGCGGGTTCACCACTCCATGACGGGCCGCACCTCGATGGCGCCGCCCAGGCGGGCGGCCGGGATGCGGGCGGCCAGGGCGATGGCGGCGTCGAGATCGTCGGCCTCGAAGACGAGATAGCCGTTGATCGACTCCTTGGTGTCGACGAACGGCCCGTCGGTGGTGATCGTGCGACCCCCCTCCACCCGCACCGTGGTCGCCGTCTCCGGCGGCTGCAGACCCAGCCCGGGGGTGACGCCGGGGGTGGCGTTGATCTCCTGGTAGGCGGCGTAGATCGCCTGCTGTTCCTCGGCCGGGAGGGCGGCCCAGGCGTCGGGATCGAGCGGGGTGGGGGTGGTGCCCTGGTGGATCAGCAGCATGTACTTCATCACGGTTCCTCCTTGGGAGCCTGCATCTCGGTTGTCAGCCCAGGAGACGAACAGAGCCGGCCCCGATCGACACCTCGGACGAGAAAATCCCGGGAAGCCAGTGTGGCGCGCGACACTGGCTCCTGTGGCCGACGTGACTGCCGAGCGTGAGATTCCCGAGCCCCGGGTGGTGGCCGACCAGCCGGCGTGCTGGATGGCGGCCGACCTGGCCGCCCGCCCCGACTGGGAGCACCACCTGACCGCCGCCGAGGTGGCCGAGATCGACGCCGCCCTGGCCCGGGCCGCCGGCCGCCACGGGATCGGGGCCCTGGCCCGGTGGACGGCCGACGACTTCCCCCTGCCCGGCGTGGCCGATCTGGCCGACCGGGTGCGGCGGGAGCTGGTGGACGGCTCCGGGGTGATGGTCCTCCACGGCTTCCCGGTGGAGCGGTACACCACCGACGAGCTGCGGGCGGTGTGGTGGGGCCTCGGCCTCCACCTGGGCACGGCGCTCCCCCAGAGCAGCCGGGGCGACCTGATCGGCGACGTCCGGGACCTCGGCACCGGCATCACGGGCAAGGCCGGGCGGGGCTACACCTCCAACGTGGAGCTGGGCTACCACTCGGACGCGGCCGACGTGACCGCGCTGTTCTTCCTCCGCCAGGGGGCCACCGGGGGCACGTCGGGCCTGGCCAGCTCGGTGGCGGTGCACAACGAGATCGTCCGCCGCCGACCCGACCTGATGCGGCTGCTGTACCAGCCGATGCCGGTGAGCTGGCAGAGCAACGAGCTACCGGGCGAGCGGCCGTGGTACCCGATGCCGGTCTACGGCCGGGTCGGCGACGACGTGGCCTGCGCCTACGTCAGCACCAACCTGCTGCGGGCCCACGAGAACGCCGGCGCCCCGCCCCTCACCGAGGCCCAGATCGAGGCCATCACCTACGTGGGCCAGGTGGCCCGGGAGCCGGGGTTCGGGCTGGAGCGCCACTTCGGGGCCGGCACCATGCTGTTCTGCAACAACCAGACGGTGTTCCACCTGCGCACCGCGTTCACCGACGACTCCGACGATCCCGGCGAGCGCCGGCACCTGCTTCGCCTGTTCCTGTGCCTGCCCAACGGGCGTGAGCTGCCGGCCACGTTCGCCGGCTACTTCGGCGACGTGCGAGAGGGGGCCCGGCGGGGCGGCTACCCCACACAGGCCCCCGAGCCGGTGTTCCACACGGCGTAGACGTCCTCAACCGATCTCGCCCAGGGGCCCGGCGCCGTCGGGGAAGGTACCCGTGTTGAGGATCTGGATCCCGGCATCGTGCTCGCCGTTGAACGGGGTCACGATGGCCGGGCAGCCGGCGGCCTCGGCGTCCTCCGGCGAGTTGAACCACAGGCCGAGATGGAACTGGTGCACCGGGGCGGTGGCCGGGTTCGACGCGGCGTCGGACCCGTCGTGGACCACGGGGGCCGGCACGCCGCCCTTGACCGCCACCGAGAAGGTCTCCTGCGAGAACCGGCCCACGAACGTGCCGTGGGCCTTGCCCTTGTAGTTCGTCTCCAGGTCACCCTGGTACCACGACAGGCCGAAGGGGGCGTTGGGCACCTGCGTGACGAACAGGTCGAACTCGGTGTCGGCCGGCAGGCCCCGGGCGTCGACCGACATGACCTCGACCGGCCCCAGCGAACGGATGGTCACGGTGGCGGTGGCCTCGGGGGCGCAGGTGGCGGCCAGCCCCGCCGTGCGGACCATCTCGAAGCGGTGCTTGGGGATCGAGGCGTCGGCGGCGGCCACCCCGCCGATCGTGAGGCCGATGGCGCCGACGCCCATGACGGCGGCGCGGGTGAGCTTCTTCATGGTGTTCCCTCCGGGTGACTGCCGGTCGTCGTCGACCGGCATCCCCCTCTACGGGAACAGCCGCCCCGCGGTTCTCAGAACTCGGCGTCGAGCTCGTCGATGATGTCGGGCTCCTCGGCCGCCTTGGCCAACCACTCCTGCATGGCGGGCAGGGCCATGATGGCGTCGCAGTAGGCGCTGAGCTGGCTGTCGAGCTCCAGGCCGTAGGTGCGGAAGCGGGTGCACACCGGGGCGTACATGGCGTCGGCCACCGTGGGCGTCTCGCCGAACAGGAAGGGCCCGCCCCACCGGTCCAGGCATTCGGACCAGATGGCCTCGATCCGTTCGATGTCGGCCTCGGCCCCGCTCCACACCTTGAACTGGCTGTAGCTGGCCCGGAGGTTCATGGGCAGGGCCGAGCGCATGTTGGCGAACCCGGAGTGCATCTCGCCGCTGATCGAGCGGCAGTGGGCCCGGGCCCCGGGGTCCGACGGCAGGAGCCCGGCCTCGGGGTAGCACTCGTGGAGGTACTCGGCGATGGCCAGCGTGTCCCAGATCTCGGCGCCGTCGACCCGCAGGCACGGCACCCGGAACGACGGGGCGATCAGCAGCAGCTCGGCTCTGGTGTCGGGATCGTCGCTCTCGAGAAGCTTCTCGTCGAAGTCGAGCCCGGCCAGGCGGCACAACAGCCACCCTCGGAGCGACCACGACCCGTAGTTCCGGCTGGCGATGGTGAGCGACGGCTTCATCGGGCTTCCCCCGGGATAGGCGATGGAGTGTGACGATCCAAGATGGCGGCGATCGCCGTGGGCGATATCGCTGGATGGCACCGTCAACGACTTACCACGTATGGTAACGAACGTGATGTACGCGCTCTATCAGCAGTATGAGGATTTCGTGAACAGCACGAGTCTCTTCGCTGCCAGCGTGACGGCCGGCATCGATCTGCTGCCCGAGCCGGCCCGGTCGAGCCTGCCGGTGCGGGCGCTGCGGGCCAACGCCGAGCTGGTCCGCCACACCCGCCTCAGCCATGCCCGGCCCGATTTCGGGATCGACTCGGTGGAGGTGGCGGGTGAGGAGGTGCCGGTCACCCCCGTCGTCATCGAGTCCACCCCGTTCTGCTCGCTCGTCCGCTTCGCCAAGGAGACGGCCCTCCCCCAGCCCAAGGTGCTGCTGGTGGCCCCGATGTCGGGGCACTTCGCCACCCTGCTGCGGGAGACCGTCCGCACCCTGTCGCGTGACAACGACGTCTACATCACCGACTGGCACAACGCCCGCGACATCCCGCAGGCGGCCGGGCCGTTCGGGCTCGACCACTACGTCGAGCACCTGATCCGCTTCATCGAGCGCCTCGGCGACCCGGTGCACGTGGTGGCGGTGTGCCAGCCCTGCGTGCCGGCCCTGGCCGCCGCCTCGCTGCTGGCCCAGCGCAAGAGCAAGGCCCAGCCCCGCAGCCTCACCCTGATGGCGGGCCCCATCGACACCCGCATCAACCCGTGCAAGGTCAACGAGTTCGCCACCTCCCAGCCGATCAGCTGGTTCGAGCGCAACCTGATCGCCACCGTGCCCCGCCGCTACCTGGGTTCGGGCCGCCGGGTGTATCCCGGGTTCGTGCAGATCAGCGCGTTCATGAGCATGAACCTGGACCGCCACGCCAAGGCCCACCTCGAGCTGTGGGGCAACCTGGTGCGCAACGAGACCGAGGCGGCCGAGGCCAAGCGCCACTTCTACGACGAGTACTACGCCGTGTGCGACCTGCCGAGCGAGTACTACCTGGAGACCGTGCGCCGGGTGTTCCAGGACTACGAGCTGGCCCGGGGCCAGTTCCGGGTCCACGGCGAGCCGGTCACGCCGTCGGCCATGCGCCGCACGGCACTGCTCACGGTGGAGGGCGAGCGGGACGACATCTGCTCGGTGGGCCAGACCATGGCCGCCCACGACCTGTGCACCCGGGTGCAGCCCGCCCGCCGGGCCCATCATCTCCAGGCCGGCGTGGGCCACTACGGCGTGTTCAGCGGCTCCCGCTGGGACACCGAGATCTACCCCCGGGTCAACAACTTCATCCTGGCCAACGACTGATTCATCCTGGCCAACGACTGAGTAGCCCCTTCGGGGACCTGGAGTTTCGCCTGCGGCGAAACATCCGCCATCCACGTCGCTCCCCTCGACCCATGGGACCTGATCCTCCCCGCCGACATCGCCGCCGACGTGGCCGACGCTGAGGCTGCCATACGGGATCTCAACGAATCGGGCACCACCCATGCGAGCCTCGAGGGCCTGGCCCGGTTCCTGCTGCGGGCCGAGTCGGTCGGATCGTCCCGCCTCGAGGGCCTCACCCCAGCTGCCCGCCGTATTGCCGAGGCCGAGCTGTCGTTGGCGATCACCGGTCGGGCCGACGACACGGTTGCCGTCGAGGTGATCGGCAACATCGCTGCGATGGAGTCCGCCGTGAGCCTGGCGGCCCGCTCCCAGCGCTTCGGCCTCGACGACCTCCTCTCCGTGCACCGAACGCTGATGGCCAACTCGCCGACACCGGAGATGGCCGGCAGCATCCGCTCCGTGCAGAACTGGATCGGCGGCAGCTCCTACAACCCGTGCCGGGCCAGCTTCGTGCCCCCACCACCCGAGCGGCTCCCGGGGTTGCTCGACGACCTGCTCGACTACCTCAACGGCGATCGCCACTCCCCCCTCACCCAGGCGGCGCTCGTCCATGCCCAGTTCGAGACCCTGCACCCGTTCGCCGACGGCAACGGCCGGACCGGCCGGGCACTGATCCACGTGGTCCTCCGCCGCCGGGGCCTGACTCCCCGGTTCGTCCCCCCCATCAGCCTGGTGCTGGCAACCTGGGCCACCGACTACGTGGAGGGCTTGACCACCTTCCGTCACCTCTCGCCCCCCGACAGCACCGAACGTTCGACGGCGGCGGCTTCCTGGCTCCGGGTCTTCGCCACCGCCACCTCGCGGGCCTGTGCCGAGGCCCGCCGCTACAGCCGGCTGGTGGCCGACGTGACCGACGGGTGGCGGGCCGACCTGGGGCGGGTACGGGCGAACTCGTCTGTCGATCTTCTGTTGCAGGTGCTGCCCGGTGCGCCGATCGTCACCGTCGAATCCGCTCAAGCGATGACCGGCCGGTCGAAGGCTCGTACGGCCGAGGCGGTCAACACACTGGCGACGGCCGGGGTGCTCCGGCAGCGCAACATCGGGCGCCAGCGGTCGCGAGTGTTCGAGGCGACTCGGATCCTCGACCTGTTCACCGGCCTGGAGCGGGCGCTGGCCACCGAGACCGGCGATACCGCAGCCGAGCCGTTGGTGCGGCCGGCACCGGCCCGCCCGTGAGGGCGCTCAATACTTCACTCCCACGGCGGCGCAGAGGAAGCGCATGAGGGGGGAGCCGGTGCGGCACAGCTGGCCGAAGTCGGCCAGGAACGACGGGGCCGTCACCTGCTTCTGGGTGAGGTCGGCGGTGGCGATGAAGCTCTTGCGCTTCAGATCGTCGATCAGCGGGTGGTCGGCCGTGAACCCCTTGGGCGGGCGCACCAGCGACTCGCCCCCCAGGGAGAAGGTGGAGGCGAAGGGCTCGGTGCGGGTGGCGCCGATCCACGCCTGCTGATTGGCCGCCATGTGGTCCCGGATCTGGCCGGCGACGCGGGTCTCGGGCATCCACAGCCCCACCCCCATGAAGCACCGCCCGGGCTCGATGTTGAGATAGAGCCCGGGGGCGTGGGCGTCGCGGGCCAGCTGGTGGCGGAACTGGACGCCGGTGTTCGTCTTGTACGGCGTCTTGTCGTGAGCGAAGCGGGTGTCCCGCTGGATGCGGAACAGCGAGCCGCCCACCTTGCGGGCGTCGGCCACCAGGTGGGGCGAGATCTCGGCCAGCTCACCGGTGAAGTCGGTGATGAAATCGAGCGCCGGTTCCCGCACGTGCTCCTCGTAGCGCTGCTGGTTGGCCTTGAACCACTCCCGGCTGTTGTTGGCGGCCAGGTCCTTCAGGAACCGGAACGTGGCCGGCGTGAAGTACGACGACATGGGCGCCACTGTAGGTCCGTCGAGTATCGGGCCGGTTCCGAACATGGATTAGGATCGGTTGGATGTCGACGACCCCCCACTCCGTCCACCGGCGCGTCTACGACTGCGAGGCCTTCGAGGACGGCCCCGACCGCATGCGGGTCCGGGGCCACCTGAACGACACCAAGCCCCTCGGGCTGGGCCTGGCCGACGGGGAGCCGATGGTGATCCACGACATGTCGATCGAGCTGATCGTCACCCTGCCCAGCTTCACCATCGTCGACGTGATCGCCCAGATGCACGTGCACCCCTACGACATCTGCCCCGCCGTGTTGGCCGACTACCGCCAGCTGATCGGCCGTTCCGTCACCCGGGGCTACTCCAAGGCCGTGCGGGAGCTCTTCGGCGGCCCCCAGGGCTGCTCCCACCTGGGCGCCCTCCTCCAGGCCATGGGCCCGGTGGCGGTGCAGGCCAGCTGGGGCATGGCCACCCTGCACGAGCCCCCGGGCGCCACCCTGCGCACTGGTGCCGGCCAGGACGAGGACGCCGAGGCCGACCGGCAGCGCCGCCTGGCCATGAACGTCAACACCTGCCACGTCTGGGCCGAGGACGGCCCCCACATGAAGGCGGTGATGGCCGGCGACAACTCGGGCCGCCCCGAGTGGCTCACCGAGCGCCTGGTCAAGCTGGGCGTCGACCCCGACACGCTGTAACAGGGGGCTACGCGCCGTACCAGGGGGCTACGCGCCGTACCAGGGGGCTACGCGCCCCCGCCGGCTCCCCATCGCCGTCGGGGCCCCAACCCCGCCGGGCGCCTTCGGCGCGCGCTCAACGCCGGGGCGCGAGCGCCCCGGTGGCGGCCTGCCACACCGTGTCGACCCGGGCCCGGAGGCGGGGCACGTCGTCGGCCAGCACGAAGCGGCGGGCCACCAGCTCGTCGATCACGGCGTCGGCCCCCGTCCGGTGCTCGGCCTCGGTGCACGGCGGCTGCTCGAACCACCAGGTCGCCCCGACCAGGAACAACTCGTCGTCGGGGGCACCGATGTCGGCGTGGCGGAGGTTCCAGCCGGTGTGGACGCCGAGGGGTACGGCCACCTCGGGCAGGCGGATACCGCCGATCTCGTTGCCGGTGGCGTCGACCGCCGGCACCGGGCCCTCGGGTTGGACGAACGAGGCCAGCCGGGGCGTCGGCACCCCGTCGCCGGCGAAGCGGGCCAACACGGCCTCCCGGGTGGCGAGCTGATCGGCGGCGGGGGCGGTGGACGGCTCGGGCCCGGTCCCGTCGTCGACCCAGGCCACCAGCTGGGCCAGCAGGGCCCGTAGCACGGGCCGGTAGTCGACCACGTTGAACCCGTGGCGGCCCTTCCACCCCAGGGCCGGCAGGGAGAAGAGCTGGGGCAGGTAGCCGGGGGCGTGCTGGGTGCCGGCCACCAGGTGGACCCGGACGTCGTCATCGGGCTCGGGGGCCACGAGGGCCCCGTCGCCCCGCCAGTACTCGCTCGACGAGTTCATGGCCATCACCTTGAGCGGGGCGCCAGCCCGGGCCAGCAGGGCGCCGTAGGTGGGATCGCCGCTGACCTCGGCCGGGTCCGACGGCAGCGTGCCGGGCACGGCGAAGCGGCGGTTGAACTGGCCCCGCCGGCCCCCGGCGATCACGGGCATGGCGGCGTCGTGGGCCGCCTCGCCGGTTTCGGTGCGGTTGAGGCCGTCGTACAGGAGCTGGCGGATCACCCGGCCCGACTGCGACACGCCGAACAGCACCGTGCGCCGCACGCCCTCGGACTCCCGGAGCCACGGGCCCACGTCACGCAGGGCCAGCAGCCCGCAGCCGCCCACCACGGCGCCCGAGGTGGTGTACTCCACCCGGTAGGTGGCGCCGGGGGTGAACCCGCCGGGGCGATGGAGCCCGGTGACGGGACCGTCGGGCCGGTCACCGGCCCGGGCGAACCCCCACGACCCGGCCGGCAGCGGCACGCCGTCCTCGGTCAGCGTCGCCCCCTCGGGGTCGGCCGGCGGCCACAGCCGGTGCCCGGGCAACACGAGCGGCAGGCGCTCGGCGGCCGACGTGGCCCGGGCCGTGTAGCTGACCGGTCCCTCGATGCCGGGGTCGACCAGCGCCGGCGCCCGCAGGCCGATCAGCGTGGGCACCCGGATGTCGAACTGCCAGCCGGCGAAGGCCAGCGTCCAGCCCTGGGCCACCAGATGGCCGTCGCCCGGGGGCGGCTCCGGCGGCTGGGGGAAGAACGGCGTGTCGTCGAGCTGGAGATAGGCCGAAGCCGTCGGCCCGCCCCGGTTCACCACGTCCACGAGGGCCCACCCGTTCCGGGCGGCGGGGTCGGCCGGCTGGATCAGCACCACGTCGTGGTCGAAGTGGACGAGCCCGTCGGGGCCCCGCTCGGCCCGGTCGAGATCGACGATGGCGGCATTTGCCGGATGGCCCGGATCGACGGCGTGGCGAACCACCAGCCGGCGCAGGACCGCCGGCCCCGCCCCGGCGAACGGGCGCCCACCGACGTACGGCTCGGACGCGACCTCGTGGACCCCCACCACTGCCATGTCCCGACCCTAGCTCAGGCCGGCCCGCTAGCCCTCAGGCCGGCCCGCTACCCCTCGGGCACCGGGCCGAGGCGGGCCGAGACGAACCGGTGGCCGGCCAGCGCCGCCGCCACCGCCGCTCGCAGGTCGGCCGGGCTGCCCTTGAGCACATAGGCCATGGCCCCGGCGGCGAGGCTCTGCTCCACGTACGACCGGCGGCTGTGACCCGACACGACGACGCACCGCAGGGTCGGCCACCGCCGCCCGACCTCGGTCACCACCTGCAGGCCGCTCAGCCCGGGCAGCGAGAAGTCCACCACCACCACGTCGATCGGCGGCGATACCGGCGCCGCGGCGTCAGCCGGGTCGCCCACCGCGTCGGCAGCCAGCCGATCGAGGGCGGCCGCCCCGTCGGCGCAGTCCCACACCACCTCCACCTCAGGCGCCTGTTCCAGCACGTCGCGCAGCACCTGACGGTAGCGGCCGTGATCCTCGACGATCGCCAACCATGCCATCGCCCCCGCCTCAGCTCTGGGCCGGGACCGAGATCGTGGCCGTCGTCCCGTCGCCCGGTATCGAGCGCAGGTCGAGCGACGCTCCCACCAGCCCCAGCCGACGGGCCACATTGGCCAGGCCCTGCCCGTCGCCCGCTTCCGCCGCCGGATCGAACCCCTGACCGTGGTCGGTCACGGTCAGCACCAGCGCCCCGCCGGCGCTCCCCCGGGCCGACAACGCCGCCGATCGGGCGTCGGCGTGCTTCACCACGTTGAACAACAGCTCCTGCAGGCACTGGTACAGCACCAGGCGCAGGTCGGTGTCGGACACGTCGAGCGGCCCGTCCAGGTCCACCTCCACCTCCAGGCCGTGGCGGTCCCGCATCTGGTCGGCCAGCCACCGCACCGTCTCCCCCAGGTCGGTCTCGCGCAAGGTGTGGGGGGCCAGGTCGCTCGACAGGTGCCGGGCCAGCGCCACCCCGTCGTCGATGAAGCGGTCGGCATCGTCGGCCTGGGCGACGGCCGCCTCCACCTGCCCGTCGGCCAGGTGCTCCCGCAGCATCCCCAACCGCATCTGGGCGCCGTACAGGAGCTGCTGCAGGTCGTCGTGGAGCACCTCGGCGATGCGCTGGCGCTCGCGGGCCTCGGCCCGGGCCAGGTCGGCGGCCAGGGTGCGTAGCTGGAGATCGGCCCGGGTCCGCTCGTCGATGTCGAGGATCGTGCCCGCCCAGCCTCCGGGCGTGCCGTCGGGCCGGTCGAGGGGCACCGCCCGCACCGTGGCCCAGCGCCACGGCCCCGACTCCCCCGCCCCGAGCCGTACGTCGATCTCGAGCGGCGTCCGTTCCCTCACCGCCCGATCCCAGGCCGCCGCGGTGTCGACCTGCTCGGCGGGGTGCACGGCTGCGATCCACCCGTCGGTGGACCACTCCCGACGCCACGCGCCGTCGATCTCCCAGGCCGGGGTGGGATGCCGGATCCGGCCCCCGTCGTCGGCCGACCAGACGGCCTGGAACGATGCTTCCACCACCGCCCGCAGCTGCCGCTCCTGCTCCTCCAGCTCCCGGGTGCGGGCTGCCACCGCCGTCTCCAGCGTCTCGTTGACCCGGCGCAGCTCGTCCTCGGCCTGCAGGCGCTGCTCGGCCACGGCCAGGTAATCGACGATGGTGCGTACGAGATCGACGGCCTCCTCGTCGAGCGACCCCTGCCGGGTCCCCACCGCCAGCGCCCCCAGCACGTTCGATCCCACGAGCAGCGGGATGCAGGCGTAGGCCGTGAGCCCGTGCGCCCGGGCCAGGGCGGAGTCGGCGTCGGTCGCCACCGCCAGGTCGTTGCGCACCACGGCGGCCCGGGCGGCCATGGCCCGGGCGCACAGCTCCACCGCGATGCCACCGGCCGCCTCCACCTCCGCCGGCAGCCCGGGCGCTGGCCACCAGCCGGGGGCGCCGGTTCCCGTCGAGCACATAGCGCTCGTAGCTCGCCAGGTTGAGCAGGCTCGACATCCGCTCGAACAGACGGTCCAGCAGCAGAGCGGGCTCCACACCCCGCAGCAAGTGGGCGGCCGCCTCGGACAGCAGCCCCAGGCGCTCACCTCGCTGGGCCAGCGACGCGGTGGTGGCCACCTCCTCGGTGATGTCGTGGATCGTGCCCAGATGGCGGGCGGTCCCGTCCCCGGCGGCGCGATCGTCGAGCCGGGCGTGGATCTCCACCACCACCCCGGGCCGGGGACCGCTCAGCCTGAGCTGGATCGGCCGGCGGGTGCCGGCGTCCAGGTGCTGGCGGAGCCGGGCGACGTCGACGTCGTCGTCGAGCCAGCGTTCCAGGGCGGTCATGAACGGCACGCCGGGGCCGGCCCCCACCAGGTCGCAGGCCCGGGCGTCGGCCCCCGACTGGCCCGAGGCCGGCTCCCACCACCACGACCCCATGGCCGAGGCATCGAGGGCCAGCCGGAGCTGGCGCTCGCTGTCGCGCTGTGACACCTCGGCCTCGAAGCGCCGGGTTATGTCGAAGAACGTGATGACCACGCCCTCGATGCGATCGTCGCCGGTGCGGTAGGGCAGGATCCGGGTGAGCAGCCACCGGCCGTCGCTGCTCTGGATCTCGTGCTCGACCGGGACCAGGGTGTCGAGCACACGTCGGGCCTCGCCCGGCAGGTGCTCGAACCGCAAGCGGTGGGAGAAGTCGGTGAGCGGCCGGCCCCGGTCGGTGTGGACGATGTTGAAGATCTCGCTCACCGGCGGGGTGAAGCGGACGATCCGCAGCGACCGGTCGAGGAACAGCGTGGCGATGTCGGTGGCCGTGAGCAGGTTCTGGAGGTCGCTGGACAGCATGCTCAGCTCCTCCACCTTGTGCCGGTTCTCCTGGTTGAGGGTGGCCAGCTCCTCGTTCATCGACTGGAGCTCCTCTTTCGAGGTCTCCAGCTCCTCCATGGTGGAACGCAGCTCCTCGTTGGCCGACTGCAGCTCCTCGTTGGCCGCCTTCATCTCCTCCTGGCCGGTCTCGTACCGCTCGATGATCGACTGCAGCCGCTGGCGGGTCAGGTCGAGCTCGGCCTCCAGCTGCCGCACGGTGCCGCTCCCGACCCCACCGTCGCCCTCCACCGTCTGCTGCGCTGTGTCGAGCTCGTCGAACACCACGAGCACGAAACCGTCGACCCCGTCGTCGAGGGCGGGAACGGCCCGCACCAGCACCGTGCGCTCCACCCCTTCCACCGCCAGCCGTACCGGACGGCCGCTCACCGGACGCTGCTCGCTGCGGGCGGCGTGGATCGAGGTCCGCAGCTCGAGGCGGAGCTCGTCTCGGGCCAGCCGGAACACGTCGGTCGTCGGGTCGCCTTCGGGGTGGGTCAGGTACCGGCCCGCCCCGGGCGAGGAGTGGACCACCCGGTGCTCGGCGTCGATCAGCACGCTGGGCGGGGCGTGCTGCTCGATCAGCCGGGCGTGCACCGGCCCGTACCCGGTGTCGGCCCGTCCGCCGTCCACGGGGGGCGGGACCCGGGTGGCGTGGCGGCTGGCGCCGCTGGCGAAGGCCGGCACCGGCGGCTCGCGGTTGGCCACGTCGCGACGGCGGAAGATGCAGTGGGTCTTGTCCACGGTGCTGAAGAGCTGCGACCGGTCGAGCGTCTCGGAGGTGCCCAGCACGAGATGACCGCCGGGGTCGAGGGCGTAGTGGAAGATCGAGATTGCGTTGGCCTGCACGTCGCGCTGGAGGTAGATCAACAGGTTCCGGCACGAGATCAGGCTCAGACGGGAGAACGGCGGATCCTTCAGCAGGCCGTGGGGGGCGAACACCACCATCTCCCGCAGCTCTTCACGCACCCGGTAGCCGCCGTTGTGGCGGACGAAGAACCGGCGCAGGCGTTCGGGGCTGACGTCGCCTTCGATCGAGATCGGGTACACGCCCTCCCGGGCCCGCTGCAGCGACGGGGCGTGCAGGTCGGTGGCGAACAGCTGAAGCTGGGGCGGCTCGTCGATGGTGTGGGCGTGCTCGGACAGCAGCATGGCCAGGCTGTAGGCCTCCTCGCCGGTGGAGCAGCCCACCGACCACGCCCGCACGCTGTCCTGAGGGCCCTTGCCCTCGAACAGCCGGGGGACGACGTCGGCGGCCAGCGCGGCGAACACCTCCGGGTCCCGGAAGAAGCTGGTGACCGAGATCAGGAGGTCGTCGAACAGGAGCTCCACCTCGTCGCGGTCGTCCCGCAGCAGCTCCACGTAGGCGCCCAGGTCCGGCAGCTGATGGAGCTGCATACGGCGTCGGATGCGGCGCCACACCGTGGACTCCTTGTAGCCGGTCACGTCGTTGCCGGTGCGGGCCCGGATGAGGGTGAAGATCCGTTGCAGGAGTTGCTGGGCTTCGGCCGGTGCGGGGGAACGATCGTCGAGCACGGCCAGGCGGGGCTCGTCCCGGGCGATCCGCACCAGCCGGGCCGCGATCTCGGCCACCGGGAGCACCACGTCGGCCACTCCGGCGGCGATGGCGCTGCGCGGCATCCCGTCGTACTCGGCCTCCCCCGGGTCCTGGACCATGGCCAACCCGCCCCGGGCCTTGATCGAGGCCAGGCCGCTCGTGCCGTCGCTGCCGGTGCCGCTGAGCACCACGCCGATGGCGTGGCCGTCGTGGGTGGCGGCCAGGGTGCGGAAGAAGTGGTCGATCGGGCTGCGGTGGCTGCGCTGTTCCTCCAGGTCGGACAACCGGAGGTGGGTGTCGACGGCAGACAGGTTCCGTCCGGGCGGGATCACGTACACGTTGCCGCCGGCGATCGGCATCGACTCGGTCACCTGGTGAACGGGCATGGCGGCATGGGTCTGGAGCAGGTCGGCCAGGTGGCTGCGCTGATCGGGGGCGAGGTGCACCACCACCACGACCGCCAGGCCGGTGTCGGCCGGTAGGCGGCGCAACAGCTCCCGCAGGACGGCGAGGCCGCCGGCCGACGCCCCGAGACCGACCACCGTCGACACCCGTCCCGGTGCCGACCCGTCGCCCCCGTCCTCCGCTGCCTCCTCAGCCATCGCCAACCAGCCTCTCACCTTCGGCCCGGCGTGCGTCGCTCGGGGCTGAGGTCATGGCGAAGCGGAACTGCCGATCGCGGCCACCGGGCCACGCGACGCTGAGCTCGGCACCGCTCAGGCGGGCCAGCTCCGCCGCCACCCACGGCCCGATGCCGTCACCGACCGCCACCGGCCGGGCCGGCCACACCCCGGGAGGAACCTCGCCCGGGCCCACCGTCACCTCCACCGAACCCGGTTCGGCCCCGACCTCCACCACCGCCGTCACCCCGTGGCCGGCGGCGGCCGCCTCGGCCACGATCACCGCCAGGCTCCGTCGGACCAGAGCCGGATCGGCGGCCACCATCACGGCCGCCCCGCCGCCGGCGGGCGCCCGGCCTGCGGTCGGCGCCGTCTGCGATCCCGGCCCCAAGGCCTCGGTCATGACCTCGGCCACCAGCGGGGCGAGGTCGGTCACCACCCGGCCCGGGCGCACGTCGCCCCGTACCAGCGTCTCGAGGTCGGCCAGACGGTCGGTCAGCCGCTCCAGGTCACCGGCGGCCAGAGCCAGCACGCCGAGGCTGCGCTGCCGCAGCGGCTCGGCCAGGTGAGAGCCTCCCAGCACCTCGAGCTGATGGGCCAGGGCGCCCGCCACGTGCCGCAGCTCGTGACCCAACGTACCCAGGAGGTCGGCCACCCCACGCTCGTCGTCGCGCACGGTGTCGACACTACCCACTGCGAAGCGGGCGGTGACCAGGGGCCGGCCACGTTTCGGGTGATGGATCGGCCCGCGACGGAAGAATGGACCCAGGCCGCTCGTGTGGCGGCCGGGATCTTGGAGGATGGCCATGCGCGAGGTGCTGATCGTGGACGACCAGCGGGCCTTCGCCGAGTCGCTGGCCCTGGTGGTCGATTCCCAGTCCGACCTCCACTGCGTGGGTATCAGCCACACCGGGGCCGACAGCGTGGCCACGGCCACGGCGGTGGGGCCCGATGTGGTGCTCATGGACATCGGCCTGCCCGACCTCGACGGGATCGAGGCGACCCGGCAGATCCTGGCCCAGCTGCCCTCGGTGCGGGTGGTGATGTTGACGGGCCGGCCCGACGCCGCCGAGGCTGGCCCGGGCGGCCGGCGCCGGCGCCGCCGCCTTCCTGTTGAAGGACGCCTCGGTCGACGAGATCCTGGAGGCCGTCCGGGCCACGTCGTCCCGCCGGATCGAGGTCGACCCGGCGGCCATCCAGGCCGTGCTCCTTCCCGGCGACGCCCGACCGGCCGGCCTCACCGAGCTCACCCAGCGCGAGCTCGAGGTGCTGGCCGGGCTGGGCGAGGGCCGCCCGCCCAAGCAGATCGCCCGTCATCTCGGGATCACCCTCCCCACCTGCCGCGGCCACATCAAGTCGCTGTTCCAGAAGCTGGGTGCCCACACCGGGTTGGAGGCGGTGGTGGTGGCCCACCGGTACGGCATCCTCCAACTCCCCGACGACGAGCGCCGGCCGGCGCCCGATGAGGTGGTCTGAACCCCCTCCATTGGGGATGTGCGCCGGTCCTTGGCACCCTAACGTCGAGAGCGGAGGGATGAATGGAGGTGCCGGTGCTCGCGTTCCAGACCAGCCGACGGTGGGGTCATCGCCTGCGACCGGAGCTTCGGGGCGACGCCGGTCGCCGCTGGGTCGTCAGTACCGACGACCCAGCGGCAGAGGCTGTCTTGACGCACCGGGCGGACGGCTCTGTGGATGTCGTCCTCAGCGGCACGTTGTGCACCTACACCACGGAGCTGATCGGACCGGCGGTCCGAACGGCGGCGGAGGGCGCCGAGGGTCCCGTCCGGCTCGATCTGGACGGCGTCGGCTTCATCGATGGCCGGGGGATCGGCCTCGTCCTCGCTGTGCACCGGGAGGCGTCCGCCCGGGGGATCGAATGCCGCTTCATCCGGTGCTCCGCCCCGACCCGTCGGCTGCTGCGCCTCCTGGAGCTGGACCAGCACCCCGCTGATCCGGTTTGGGTCCGGCTGCCTCGGGTACGCCCCGAACGGACCCGAGACCGAAGGTGCCAATCAGATGGAACCCAGCGCCATACGGTTTGGCATCCCGCCCTCGACGGCCAGCGTCGGACCGGCGAGAGACAAACTCCGCCAGGCGCTGGCGGCGTGTACCGCCCCGCTCGAGCTGGTGGGCGACGCCGAGCTGGTGCTCACCGAGCTGGTCACGAACGCCATCCAGCACGCCGCGCCGCCGATCGAGGTGGAGCTGCGGCTGGAGGATCAGGGTCTCACGGTGGAGGTCATCGATCACAGCCCCGGCGTACCGCCGTGCCTGCAGCCGCCCGATCTGGACCGGATCGGCGGCTGGGGCCTCGCCATCCTGGCCACCGTCACCGAAGCGTGGGGATTCACCGCCCACCCCGAGCACAAGGTGGTGTGGGCCCGGCTGGCCCATCGGCCGGCGTGACCCCGGCCGGGCCGGCGGCGTAGGCTCGGGCTGAGCCATCGAGCGCCATCGAGCAAGGAGGGGGACCTGTGATCACCGCACTGCCCCGCATCGCCATCGCCATGCACGACTTCGAGGGCGCCCTCGACACCTTCCAACGGGTGCTGGGCATGCCGGTGGTCGACCACTCGCACCACACGGTGCCGGCCCTCGGGGCCCACGTGGCCATGTGCGCCCCCGCCGTGGGGTCCAACATCGAGCTGATGTCTCCCTCCGATCCTGAGGCGCCGTTGAGCCAGGCCCTGCAGGCCTTCCTCCACCGCCGGGGCGACGGCCTGTACGCCCTGATGCTGGAGGCCCCGGTGCCCGACGAGGAGGCGGTAGGCCTGGCCCAGCGGGGCCTCGACGTGATGCCCCTCATGCCGGGGGCGCACGGCCGCGACGTCCATCCCCGCAGCACCCACGGCGTGCTGATCCGGGTCTACCCGAACGACTCGGCCCCGGCCCCGCCCGGGTTGGTGAGCGAGGCGCCGAACCTCACCGGGATCACCCGGGCCATCGTCGGCGTGACCGACGCCTCGCTGGCCGCCACCGCCTACGGGCACGGGTTCGGCCTGCCGGTGGGCCCGGTGGTCAACGACCCCGAGCGCGGCGTGGACGCCGTCACCGTCACCCCGCCCAAGGGCGGCGTGATCGAGCTGGTGTCGGTGGCCGACACCACCCGCCCCTTCGCCCGAGACATCCAGACGTTCCTCAAGGAGCGCAACCACGGCCTGTTCGCCCTGGTCCTGGAGGCGGACGACCCGGCCTCGGCCGCCGCCACCCTGCGGGAGCGGGGCCTGACCGAGAGCGCCACCGAGACCCCCACTTTCGAGGTCTACGGCGCCCGCTTCATCATCCAGTAGCTATTCCAGCGCCTCCGCGATGGCGAGCTCGGCGATGCGGTCGTCGTCGTAGCCGAGGATGTCGTGCAGCACCTCGTAGCTGTGCTGGCCGTAGGTGGGACCGGCCCAGTCGTAGGACCCCCGGCTGCGGGTGAGAGCGAACGGAGGCTGGTCGACCACCACCGAGCGGGCGATGGGGTGCGGGGTCCAGCGGAACATCTCCCGGTGGGCCAGCTGGGGGTCGACCCAGGCGTCGGGCCCCTCGGCCACATTGTGGGCCGGGATGCCATGGGCCTGGAGGCGGCTGGCCAGACCGGGGGCGTCCTGGCGGGCCGTCCAGTCGGCCAGCAGCTTGTCCAGCTCGTCTCGCTGCTCGATCCGCTCGGCCGTGGTGAGGTCGGCCAGGTCCCGCCGGCGCATCTCGATGCACAGTGAGCGCCACTGGTCGTCGGTGTCCACCGCCACCGCCACCCACCGGTCGGTGCCGGCCGCCGGGTACACCCCGTGGGGCGCCCGCTCCGGGTCGAGGTTGCCGGCCCGGGTGAGCTTGGCCTCCCCCGCCTGGCGGGCCAGCAGGGCCGGGGTGAGGAAGTGGGTGGCCGCCTCCATCTGGGAGAAGTCGAGGTACTGGCCCTGGCCGGTGCGGCGGCGGTGGTCGAGCGCAGCCAGGATGGCCATCACGCTGAACCGGGGGGAGGTGAAGTCGGTGTAGGCCATGTAGGGGCCGGCCGGGGCCCGGTCGGGCCAGCCGGTGATGTCGAAGAAGCCGGCCACGGCGGCGGCCAGGTTGCCGAACCCGGCGAAGTCCTTCATCGGGCCGGTCTGGCCCATCACGCAGCTCGACAGCATCACCAGGCCCGGGTTGACGGCCCGCAGGTCCTCGTAGCCGAGACCCAGCGACGCCATCGTGCCCGGGGTGAAGCTCTCGGTGACGAGATCGGCCCAGCGGGCCAGGTCCCGCACCACCTCCTGGGCCTCGGGCTTGGCCAGGTTGAGGGCCAGGCCCATCTTGCCGGCGTTGGCCACGTGCCACGTGATGGCGTTCTCCTGCTCGGGGATGTCGTCACGATGGCCCAGCGCGGCGCGCAGGATGTCGGGCCGGCGCTCGGACTCGATGCGCACCACCGTGGCCCCCCAGTGGGCCAGCACCCGGGTGGCCAGCGGCATGGCCGCCACCCAGGCCAGGTCGAGCACCTTGACCCCGGCCAGCGGCCGGTCGCCCGTGGGCGCCTCGGCCTGGTCGGCCGCAGGCAGGGGAGCCGGCCGTGACCGGGCACTGAGGGCGGTCACGACCGGGCCTGGTTCGGCCGGGGCCGGGCCGAGGGCCGCCAGCGGGGAGCCGTGGGCCTTCACCATGGCCCCCGGATGGCGGACGCCGTCGACCTCCTCCCAGTAGCCGCGGGCGGCGAGCTGGGGGTTGGCCAGCACGTCGTCGAGGTCGGCCACCGGCACGATCAGCAGGGCCCGCTCGGCGGCGGCTGCCGCCAGCTCCGCCTTCGACTTCGTGGCGGTGAAGGCCTCGATCTCGTCCATGATCTCGCCGAACTCGTCGAGCGTGTACTCGCCGTCCTGGATCTTGATGGCGAACTCCACGTAGTCCCGGGCCAGGGTGTCGTCCCGGCACGCCCCCTCGGCATGCATCCACTCGATGAGGCGGCGGGTGAACGGGCCGCCCATCGGGCCGAACAGGAGGCTGACCACCACGTGGCCGTCGGTGGCCGGGTAGACCCAGCGCACGGGCAGGGTGCCGATCCACACCCCGCCCCCCGACCGCTTGGGCGTCGGCAGCCCGGCCGGCGGGTTGAGGGTGGAGGGTAGGGAGGCGCCGAGCACGGCGGCCTGGACCGGGCAGTCGACCCCCTGACCGAGCCCCGTACGGGCCCGTTCGGCCAGCGCCACCAGGGCCCCCACCGCCCCCTCGCAGCAGGCGTGCATCCAGGCCTGGGGCAGGCTGGTGCGCACCGGGGGCCGGTCGAAGTCGCCGGTCACCGCCATCTGCCCGCTGGCCGCCATCAGCGTCAGGTCGGTGGCCAGCCAGCCGGCCTTGGGCCCGGTGAGCCCGAACGGGGTCAGGGCCAGGGTCACGAGGGCGGGGTCGGCGGCCCGCAGGTCGTGGAGGAAGGCGACGTCGGACGGGTGGCCGTCGGCGATCACCAGGTCCACGTCGGCCGCCAGGCGGGCCAGCTCATCGGGGTTGTCGACCGTGACCGACGCCTTGCCCCGGTTGTAGGCGGCGAACCAGTGGTCCCGGGGGTGACCGCCCGGCGGCTCGGCCAGGACCACCTCCGCCCCCAGCTGGGCCAGCAGGAAACCCGCCAACCAGCCATTGCGACCGCAAGCATCGAGTACCCGATAGGGCTCCAGCATCTCGTCCGCTCCCCCCTTGGTGCGACCGTGGTGGGCCCTATGGTCTCACCAGGTCCAGGCGGAACGCCAGCAGTGTCCGCTCGGGGGCGAACGTCCAGTCGTGCTCCGGTTGCCGGGCGAAGCCGAGCCGGCGGTACATCCCCTGGGCCACCCGCATGGGCTCGGCCGTGTAGAGCCACAGATGGCGGTGACCTCCGGCCCGGGCCCGCTCGATCACCCAGTGGACGAGGGCCGTGCCCACGCCCCGGCCGCCGGCCTCGGGGGCGACGCCCAACATGCGGAAGCTGGGCTCGCCGTCGTGGTGCTCGTCGAGCGCCGAGCCCGGGGGCACGTAGGTGACGCAGCCGGCCAGCATCCCGTCGACGTGGGCCACGGCCACCTCGGCCGAGCGCACCCGGCCGGCGACGTCGCGCAGCTCGGCCCGGTAGCCGTCCTCCTCGAGCGGCCAACCGTCGGGGATGGCGGCGTAGGCCCGCTCCACCAGATCGGCGGCCGCCGCCGCCAGCTCGTCGATGCCCGGCTCGTCGGGGTCCAGCACCCGAACCTGGATCATGGGATCACCCTAACCCGCTAGGTTGTGGCCCTGGCTCCGCTGACGTGGCTGATCGGGGGCGGCGTGCGGACCGGTCTCGGCTGCATGCGCCTCCCGACCGGGTCCGACGGTGACGAGGCGCGGGCCGTGGTGGCCGCCGCGCTCGCTTCGGGGGTCACCGTGCTCGACACGGCCCGGGCCTACGACGGCAACGAGCGGTTGGTGGCCGGGGCCTTGCGGGCGGCCGGAGCCGCGCCGGGCCAGGTCCGGGTGGTGACCAAGGGTGGGATGGCCCGACCGCCGAGCCCGTCCCCACCGTCCGGGGCGCAGGGGCAGCGGGCCTGGGTGCCCGACGGGCGGGCCCGGGCCATCCGGGCCGACTGCGAGGCCAGCCTGACCGCCCTCGACGGCTGGCCGATCGCGCTGTGGTTGCTCCACGCCCCCGATCCCCGCACCCCGTGGGCCACGTCCCTGCGGGCCGTCGGCCGGCTGGCGGACGAGGGGCTGGTGGAGGCGGTCGGCCTGTCGAACGTGACCCGGGCCCAGCTCGACCAGGCCCTCGACACCGTGCCCGTGGCCGCCGTCCAGGTGGCGGTCAGCGTGCTCGACGACGGCGCGGCCCGGGGCGGGGTGCTGGCCCGGTGCGAGGAGCGGGACCTGGCCGTGCTGGCCCACTCCCCGCTCGGAGGCCCGTCCCGGGTGGCCCGCCTGCGGCGGGACCCGGTGCTGGCCGAGGTGGCGGCGGCCCACAGCGCCACCCCGGCCCAGGTGGCGCTGGCCTGGCTGCTGACCCGGTCGCCGGTGCTCGTCCCCATTCCGGGGGCTCGGCGTCCGGAGGCGGCCGGCGACGGGGCGGCGGCCGCCGCTCTCACGTTGGACCCGGCCGAGATCGAGGCGATCACCCGACACGTCGGATGGCCGCCGGGAGGTGCCGGCGGCGACGGCCGGCCCCGGTCGTCCGGGCCTCGCACCTCCGCCCCCGCCCCGGGTGAGGTCGTGCTGCTCATGGGCATCCCCGGGGCGGGCAAGACCCGGGCGTCGGCCGACCTGGTGGCGGACGGTCATCACCGCTTGAACCGGGACGAGCGGGGCGGCACCCTACGCCAGCTCGCCGCCGACCTCGACGCCGCCCTGGCCAGCGGTCGGCGACGGGTGGTGGTCGACAACACCTACCTCACCCGGGCCGCCCGGAGCCGGGTGGTGGAGGTGGCCCGGTCCCACGGGCTCGGGGTCCGCTGCCGGTGGCTCGACACCCCTCTGGCCCAGGCCCAGGTCAACCTGGTGCACCGCCTGCTCGACCA
Source organism: Acidimicrobiales bacterium (assembly GCA_041394285.1). GTDB lineage: Bacteria > Actinomycetota > Acidimicrobiia > Acidimicrobiales > SZUA-35 > CADEDH01. The sequence goes on from JAWKIL010000011.1 coordinate 56,499, forward strand.
CTTCGGCGGCACCCTGCCCTCACCCGAGGAGCTGGCCGTCGCCGCCCGGCAGGAGCCGGGCCTGCTCACCCCCACGGCCCAGATGCGGGCGGCCCGCCAGCTGGAGGAGCCCACCGCCGACGAAGGGTTCGCAGCGCTGGAACGGATCCCGTTCCAGCGGAGGGCGCCGGCGGCTGGCGGGCGCCCCGGCCTGCTGGTGGCGGCCGCCGCCCTCCGCCGACCGGGCTGGGAAGCCGCCATCAGCGCCGCCGTGGCAGACATCGACGACCAGGCCCCGGCCGTGCTGCTGTTCGACTGGCGCCCCGGCAACCCGCCCTCCGACCGCTCGCTGGCGGATGAGGCTGCGGCCGAGCTGGGGGCGCTGATGGGCGGGCCGGTCCAGGTGGCGCAGTGCCCCCACCCCGGCGGGCCGCCGATCTGCTGGTGCCGCCCTCCCCTGCCCGGACTGGTGCTGACGTTCGCCCGGGCGCACAGCGTCGACCTCGCCCGCTCGCAGCTGGTGGGCACGAGCCCGGCCCACCGCTCCCTGGCCGCCGCGGTAGGCGCGACCGTCGTGACCAGCTGAACCACGGCCACCGACAAGCAGCGACCTCGAAACCCAACCAAATAGGTCATGAATTCATGTATCTGGGGCGGGCCCGCCTGGTCACGTTCTCCGGGCGGGATGCGAGGAGGGACCGCATGACGATGGCAACGAACGGGGATGCCGGACCGGATGTGGGATCGGTGGATGTTCTGGTGGTGGGAACAGGGCCGGCGGGGGCGGCGACAGCCGTCGCCTGCCGCCGGCTCGGTCTGTCGGTGGCGTTGGTCCACCGGCCGGGTGTCGGAAGCGGCGCCGATGCCCGGCCGGTGGAGCATGTGCCGTCGTCGGTACGCCAGCCCCTCGTGGAGCTCGGCCTGTGGGATGCGTTCTCCGCCGCCGGTCACACCCCGTGCGCCGCCGCCTACACCGCCTGGGGCAGCGGCGATCTGGGCTGGGGCGACGATCACCCGGCGGCCGGTCAGCCGCCGGTCGAGCAGGGTTGGCTGGTGGACCGCCGCCGCTTCGCCCGGTGGCTCCGCCAGGCCGCCCTCGACACCGGGGCGACGTTGCATTCGGCCGCCAGCCATCCGCTGGCCGAAGGCCTCGGGTTCACCCGTCCCCGGCGCCCGCCGGCGGGCCGCTTCACCGTCGACGCCACCGGGCGGCGGGGCCGGTTGGCCGAACGGTTCGGGGCCCGCCGCCGGCCGGCCGACGAGCTGTTGGCCCTGACCACCGTGCTCAGCCCGGGTGAGCACCCGCTGGAAGCGGCGCCGGTGGTGCTGGTGGAGGCGGTCCGCACGGGATGGTGGCACACGGCCCCGGCTCCCGGCGGGAGGCTGGTGGCCACGCTGGTGACCGACCCGACCGTGGCCCGGCTGAGCGAACGGCCGGCCGAGCAGGTCTGGGCCGGTGCCCTGGCCGCCAGCAGCCACACGGCGGCCCGACTCCACCATCACCGCCGCGACGGGCGATCGCTCGACCTGGTGCCCACCGGCGTGGCCGCCCTCGATCAGGCCGCCGGTCACCGTTGGTTGGCCGTGGGCGACGCCGCCCTGGCCCTCGACCCGCTGGGGGGCGCCGGTGTCCTCCAGGCCCTCCAGGGCGGCCTGACCGCGGCCCGAACCATCGCCGCCTCCCTGCTGGCCGGCGACCCCACCGCCGCCGCCCGCTACGACGCCGACATCCAGGCCCGGTTCCGCTACCACCTGGAGGCCCGCCGCCGCATCTACGAGGGCGAGCGCCGCTGGCCCGCCGCCACCTTCTGGCGCCGCCGCACCAGCATCAGCGCCCAGAGAGCAGGCTGCGCCGCATGAGCAGGGTGGCGACGATCACCAGCGCAGCGCCGACGGTGGCCAGGACGGCCAGGTCGCCGGCGATCGCCCCCAGGCCGGCCCCGTCGAAGATGAGCGACTGCCAGGCCCGCATGGCCCAGTAGTGGGGCACAATCCGGGCCACCACCAGCATCGACGGCGGGAAGATCTCGGCTGGGACCATGCAACCGCCGAGGGCCCCCAGCACCATGCCGACCATGGGGGTGATGGCGCCGACCCGGTCCTCGTTGGCCCCGATCGCCCCCACCAGCAGCCCGGCGCCGCAGCCGACCAGCGCGAAGGTGACCACCAGCAGGCCGGCGGCCAGCGGGTTCCCCCACCGCACGCCGAAGGCCACGGCGCCCACCGTCACGATCAGCACCGACTGGAGCAGGCACAGGATGAACCACCCGACGGCCATGCCGGCCAGCTGCACGCCGAGCCCGGTGGGGCTGGCCATCGCCCGGCGCAGGATCCCGGTGCGGCGGGCCCGCACCAGCACCGTGGCCGACGTGAGAGCGGTGATGAACGTGAACAGCACCAGGTTCTGGGGGGCGGTGAACGCGAAGCGGCCGACATCGCGATCGATCCCGTCGCCGACGTCGGTGGTGGTCACGACGACACCGCTGCTGCCGGCGGCCTCGGCCCGGGCCAGCGCCTCGTTCAGCGGGACGCCGGCCCGGTCGGCGGCGAAGACGGCGGCTCCCAGCGGCGCTCCCACGTCGTCGATCACCCCCTGCAGGGTGCGGCGCACGGCCACCGTGTCCTCGCTGGCCCCCAGCGCGAGCAGCCCGATGCCGGCGGCACCGGTGCCGGCGAGCTGGGCGTCGGCGTCGGCCGGCACCACCAGCCCCGCCTCCACGCTGAAGCGGCGTACGGCCTGGCGCAGCTCGTCGGCGGTGCGGTAGCGCACGACCTCCACGCCGTCGGCGGCGGCCAGGCGGTCCTCCAGCCGGGCGGCGATGTCGTTGTTCTGCTCCACCACCAGACCCACCCGGATCCGGCCCTGGCCCCCGAACGTGGTGCCGATGATGACGATGATGGCGATGGGCAGGGCCACGGTGAAGAACAGGGCCGTGCGGTCCTGCACCATCTGGCGCAGCACCACGAACGTGAACGCCGAGGCCGCCCTCATTGCAGCATCACCCGCCGCACCCGCACCACGCCGACGGCGCCGAACACGAGGCCCATCCCGATCAGCACGGCCAGCGCGGTGAGGATCTCGCCCAGGCCGGCGGCGTCGGTGTTCAGGGCGGTGAACGACCGCAGGGCCCAGCCGTTGGGCGTCAGCACCGACAGCCGCCGCAGCAGCGGCGGCAGGTTGGGCCCGACGAAGTTGCCGCCCAGGAGGGCGAGCACGAAGGCGGTGACGGTGGTGGCGGCGTCGGCCTGACGCTCGGTGCGGGCCAGGCTGGCCACGAAGGTGGCCACGCCGGCCACGGCCAGCACGGTCGCCGCCATCAGGGCCAGGACCGCCACCGGGTCACCCCAGGGCGAGCCGAAGAGCACGGAGGTGACGAGCCACACGGTCACGAAGCCGGCGAAGCCCAGCACCGCCACCGACATCGTCTTGCCGGCCAGGATCGCCCCGGGGGAGGCGGGGGTGGCGAGCTGGCGGGCCAGCGTGCCCGTCTGGCGCTCCGCCAGCACCGACCGGGCGGCGAAGCCGACGGTGAAGAACAGGAACAGCACTGCCATCGACGCCCCGTAGAAGGCTCCCGGCGACAGCTCCCGCCCACCCACCGGGAGGTCGTCGAGGGTGAGCGCCGGTGGCGCCTCGGCCGCCGCCGCCGCCACCTCGTCGGTGGGGGCCGCACCCAGGGTGGCCAACGTGGCCACCGACAGGGCCACCCGCTCGTGGCCCGAGGCGATGGTCTGGGCCACCGACTCCGCCACCTGGCCCGTCACCGGCTGCTCGGGGTCCCGAAGGACCTCGATCGAGGCGAACCCCTCACCCAGCACGATGGCCGCCCCCAGGTCGCCGTCGTTGATCTGCTGGCGGGCCGCGGCATCGTCATCCACCTCGACGAACCGCACCTGGTCCTGCTCGGCGTTCGCCGCCACCAGGGACGCCACGAGATCGGTGGACCGGGCCGAGCGGTCGAGGTCCACCACACCGACCTCGAAGGTGCTGCCTCCGGCCCCGCCCAGCAGCACGCTGAACACCACGCCCAGCGACAGCGGTCCCACGAACGCCACCACCAACGCCGACCGGTTGCGAACCCGGCGACGAAGGTCGGCCGCTGCCACCACCAGGGTGAGACGGAGCTGGCGCATCGGTCCGGCCTCAGTCCCGCAGGGCCCGGCCGGTCAGGTGGAGGAACACCGTCTCCAGGTTGGGCTCGGTCACCGACACGCCGCTGACCGGCAGGCCGGCCGTCGCCGCCTCGCCGATCACGGTGGCCAGCACGGCGTCGGCGTCGTCGACCAACACCTCCACCCGGTGGCCGGTCACCCGGACCCCGCTCACGGCGGGCAGGGCCCGACACCGCTCGGCCAGGGCCTCGGGCTCGCTGTCGTCGCCGGCCAGCTCCACGGCGATCACATCGTGCTCGCCGATGCGAGCCACGAGCTCCCGCCGGGTGCCCTCGGCGATCAGCACGCCGTGGTCGAGCACGCCGATGCGGTCGCAGAGCCGCTCGGCTTCCTCCATGTAATGGGTGGTGTAGAGCACCGAGAGCCCTTCGCCGCCCAGGGTCTCGATGGAGGTGAGGATCTGGTTCCGGCTCTGGGGATCGACGCCCACGGTGGGTTCGTCGAGGATGAGGAGGCGGGGTTCGTGGAGGAGGCCGACGGCGATGTTGGCCCGGCGCTTCATGCCGCCGGAGTAGTCGCCGACCCGGTCCCGGGCCCGGTCGGCCAGGCCCACCAGGTCGAGCACCCGCTCGATCCGGGTGGCCAGCGGTCGGCCGCCCAGGCCCTGGAGCCGGCCGAAGAACTTGAGGTTCTCCACCGCCGACAGGTCCTCGTAGAGAGCGATCTCCTGGGGCACCAGACCGATGGCGGCCTTGCTGTCGGTGGAGCTGGTGGTGAGGGGCCGACCCGCCACCCACACCTCGCCGGCATCGGGGCGCAGGATCCCGGCCACCATGGAGATGGTGGTGGTCTTGCCCGAGCCGTTCGGGCCGAGCAACCCGTACGTCTCGCCCGGGTCGATGTGGAACGTGATGCCCTCCACCGCCACCCGATCGCCGAATGTGCGGCGGAGACCAGAGCAGGCGAGGAGGGGCTCCACCGTCAGAACGTTACCGACACCTTGAGGGCTCCGGCTGGCACCGGGTCGTTGGCCACGGCGAACGCGGTGTCGATCTGCTCGATGGGGTAGACGTGCGACAGCAGGGGCGACACGTCGAGGTGCCCGCCGGCGATCAGGTCGAGCGCGGTGCGGAACGACACGGCGTCGCCTTCGTCCTGTGCCCCGTAGGTGCTGGAGGCCGTGAGCTTCTTGCGGAAGAACTTGGCGAAGCTGATCGGCACACTGTCGTCGGTGTCGGGGAGCCCGAACCAGAGGAGGTCGCCACCGGGGCGGACGATCTCGATCGACTGGTAGAGGGTCTCCCGGCGGCCGACGGCCTCCACCACGTAGTCGGGGCCGGCACCGGTGAGCTCCCGCACCGCCTCCATCACGTCCACCTCGCCGGCGTTGATCGTGATGTCGGCCCCCATCTGCTTGGAGACGGCGAGGCGGGCGTCCGACAGGTCCACCGCGATCAGGCGGCCGGCGCCCTGACGCTTCAGCCAGTAGGCCCAGAACAGGCCGGCCGATCCCTGGCCCAGCACCAGGACGGTCTTGCCCACCACATCCACCGGGCGCTGGCGGGCGGCGAAGATGATCGTGCCGAACTGCTGGGCCATCAGCAGCTGCTCCTCGGGAACGTCGCACTGCGGGAGGGGCAGGACGTACTTGCCGTGCATCCGCTGGTACTCGCTGAAGCCCTCGGAGGCACCGGCGAACGGGAAGCACAGCACCCGGGTGCCCTCGGCCACGCCGGGGTGGTTGGAGCGCACGACCTCCCCGATGCCCTCGTGACCGGGATAGCCGTGGGGACACGGAAGGGGGAAAGGCACACCTGCCCCGTGGCACACCACGTGGAGGTCCGAGCCGCAGATCGAGGCCATGGTGGTGCGCACGAGGATCTGGTGGTCGCCGATGTCGGGGATCGGCGTCTCGACGCAGCGCATGTCGTTGATCCCGAGCATCTGCCCGGCTCGCATCATCTCGGCCACTGGTGCTGTCTCCCTGCTTGCGGTCCTGCTTGCGGTCCGGCCCCCGATGATGTCGCACGGCGCGCCGGGCCGCCAGCAGGGCGCAGTTCGTCGTCCCGCTCACTGGATCACGCTCCCGTCGGGGCGGTAGGTGCGCCACCGGCCGGTGACCGGATCTCGGGTAGTGGCAAAGCCCTTCTGTTTCCATCGATTGTGGAACCCGCACAGCGGTGCGCCGTTGTCGGGGTTGGTGGGTCCGCCTCTGGCGTGGTCGAGGAGGTGGTCGATCTCGCAGCGGGTGGTGGGATGATCACAGCCGGGCCAGATGCACCGGGGGCTCTGCAACTGGGCGGCGAGGCGGGCGGACCCGGTGAACAGGCGGGCCTTGCGGCCGAGGTCGATGACCACCCCCTTGGTGTTCACGATCACGCGTCGGACGTGGTTGGCCAGGCTGGAGAAGAACTGCTCGACCGGTTCCAGTGGCACACCGTCCAACGTGGAGCACCGGTAGGTGTCGGGGTCGCACCACTGGTCACGCTGGACCGTGGCGTCGGTGAGCGACGCCGACCAGTGGGTGTCGAGGGCCGCGGCGTCGGCACCCAGCAGATCAGCCAGGGCGAGGTAGGTGTCGGCCGACCAGACGATGTTGTGGACGATCGCCGGCCGGGAGGTGTCGGCGGGTGCGCCGGCGGCGTCGTTGAAGATCCGCTCCAACGCATCGGCCCGCCGCTGGGCGTCGGTCCGCTTCAGATCCGACACCGTGGCCGCCTCACCCAACTTGGCCCGGGCGGCGGCCCAGTCTGCCTGCCACAACATGTGGGTGTAGTGGTCGAGGATCTCCCGCATCCGGGCTCCCTGATCGGCGGCGAAGTGGCCGGACAGTTCCCAGGTGTTGTCGATGCTGGCGTGGATCAGGCGGACGTTGCGGTTGGCGTGGTTGCGTTCGTTGTCGTGGAATCCGCCGTTCATGTCGGTGGCCCGTTCCCAGTCCAGGACCTTGTCCTTGAACCGGTCGAAGGACTCCTCGGCCGCCCACCGCAGGAACTTCTCCTGCCGGCCGGGGACCTTGCCCGTGATCCGGGGATTGGCCTGCACCCGGGCCAGAAGCTGCACGTGACACAGGCTGACCCGCCCCGCCCGCAGGGCGGCGGCGATGTCGGGCAGGTCACGCAGGGCCCGGGCCGCCTGGGCCCGCCGGCCCGCCTCGGCCGGCGACACCTTCAACACGTGGGCGATGTGGGCCTTGACCGAACGGTGACCGTCGATCCGATGCAACCGGCCGGTGTCGATGGCGGTCACGTTGTCGATCTGGGCGGCACCGACCAACCGGTGCAGGTGCTCCAACCGGTGCTCGACCAAAAGCGCGTCGCCCGCCTGCTGGGGCTGAGCCAACTCTGCCGCCAACGCTTCGACCGCCGCCACCGCGGCGGCGACCCGAGCGCCGAGCGCCTCGTTCGCAAACCCGGGTTCCGCCGCCGAATCCATGAGCCAACCCTACGCACGAGGTGTGACAGCGAACCCGAATCTCGGCCCCTAGAAGGAAGAAAACCAGAAATAACCGGAAAACGCGACACAGAATCCGGGCACAGCAGGGTCAGGTCCCGGTTCGACGACGCAGTCCCGACAGCACCACCTCGAGACCGAACTCGAACTCGGCTTCTGGGCTGACCGGAGGACCAGCCAGGGCGGCGCGTAGCCGGGGGAACGCATCACCCCCGTCATCACCGCCCCCCAGCCTCGCGGGGCCGTGCTCGCGTTCGGCCACCGTTCGTGCCACCTCGGCCTGGGCCAGTCCCACCGCGAAGCCCACGAGGATCCGGAAGCACGTCGCCGTTTCCGGCGGGTCGAAGCCAGCGTCGGCCGCCGCGGCGAGCAGCGCTTCCACCGCCGGTAGAGCTTCGGGGCCGGTGAAACGCCGGGTGAGCAGCAGGGGGACGAGCGCCGGATGGCGCCGGGCCGCTTCCCACAGCTGGGTGGTGAGGTGCGCCAGGCGCCGATCCCACGGCGCGTCGGGGGCGGGCAGCACCAGCTGCGACCAGATGTGATCGGCCATGGCCTGGTGCAACGCCCTCTTGTCGGGGAGGTGGTGGTAGATCGACATCGTGCCGACGCCGAGCTCGGCCGCCAGATCGCGCATCGTGAACCGCTCGAGCCCTCGGCCCTCGGCCAGCTCGACGGCCGCCTCGACGATGCGTTGGCGGCTCAACGACGTGACTCCTCGCGGCACGACACCTCCCGAAGCTCTCTCCCAGACCACTCCCGGGGACCACTCCCGGTTGCTTCGATCGTACCATGTACGATAGCATCGGTCGTATCTTGTACGACCGAGCCGACAGTGGAGATGCGATGACCGAACCCGGGTTCCACGACGAGTTCGGGTTCTACAGCCCGATGCCGCTCGACCGAGCCGCCCGGCGGGAACCGGGACCGGACTTCCCCACCGGACCAGCCGTCGGTTCGGTCCTGCCGCCGATCGTGCTCCCCGATCAGCACGGCGCCCCGGTGGACGTGGCCCAGCGCCGCGGAGCCGCCGGGGCCGTGGTGGTGTTCCACCGGTCCGCTTACTGGTGACCGCCGTGCATGACGCAGCTCGTGCAGCTGCAACAGATCGCTCCCACCCTGCGGGCCGCCGGCTACGAGGTCTTCGCCGTCAGCAATGACACGGTCGAGCGGCTGGCCGACTTCGCCGACCGCCACGCCATCACCTTCCCGCTCCTGTCCGACGAAGACTCGGCGGTGATCCGGGCGTTCGGCATACTCAACACGCTCATCCAGCCGGGCGAGGGTGCCCACATGCGCTGGTACGGGATCCCCTATCCCGGCACCTACATCACCGACGCCCATGGTGTGGTGGTGGACAAGGACTTCCACCAACATCACGCCCGGCGCCTGTCGGGCCCGGCCCTGGTCCACCGGGTCCTCGGCACCGTGCCCGAGTCGACCCCCGACTCACCGCAGGCGGCGACCGACGGACCCGACGTGGCGCTTCGGATCCACCTGTCCGATCCCACCCTTCGGCTCGAGGTGCTCAGCACGCTCGTTTGCCAGCTCGACGTGGCTCCGGGTCTGCACGTCTACGCCTCCGGCTCACCCGAACAGTTCACGCCCGTCACCCTGCAGGTCCACGGGCACGGCCTCCGCTTCGGGCCCGCCGCCTGGCCCGCCCCCCGCCAACTGGATCTGCCGTGGTTGGGCCTGTCGGTGCCGGTCCACGAGGGCCCGGTGACGGTCACGGTGCCGGTCACGGCCACGTCGGATCTCATTCGGCTCGGCCACGGCCTCGACCAGCACACCGCCGAGCTCGTCGTCCGCTGCACCTACCAGGCGTGCGACGACTCCGCCTGCGGCCTACCGACGGAGCTGTCGGCGTCGCTGACCGTCCCCCTGGCCACGCTCGTCGAGCCCGATGGCATCAAGGTGTACGTGGATCGAATCGAGGGCACACAGCCGGGAGGCACCACATGATCACGACGATCGAGCAGATGGGGGGCCAGGTGGCTCGCCGGTATCCGTACCGGTCACGGTTCGTGACCACCAACGGCTGGCGGATGCACTACGTCGACGAAGGCCCGGCCGACGCCACCACCGTGCTGCTCCTCCACGGCAATCCGACCTGGGGCTACCTGTGGCGCGACGCCATCCCGCCCCTGCTCGACGCCGGCCTGCGGGTGGTGGTCCCCGACCAGATCGGCTTCGGCTTGTCCGAGAAGCCACACCTGGCCTCGGCCCACAGCCTCGACCACCACGCCGCCAACCTGGTGGCTCTTCTCGATGCGCTGGACCTGCGCCGCGTGGTGTTCGCCTGCCACGACTGGGGCGGCCCGACCGGCCTGTCCGCCCTGCTCACCCGACCGGAGCGGGCGGCGGCGGTGGCCGTCATGTCGACCTGGGCCTGGCTCGCGCCGCCGGCCGAATTCCACCAACGGATCGTGCCCTGGCGGACGATGCACGCTCCCGCGCTCGGCCCGTTCCTCCTCGGGCGCCAGGCGGGGATGCCCGGCCGCGGTGTGTACCTGTCGGTGGTCGACCGGGCCCGCTACGACGCCGACGCCCGGCCCGCCTACGAAGCGGTGGTCTCCGATCCGGATGAGCGGCGCCTCACCTGGCTGTGGCCCCGGTCCATACCGCTCGGCCTCGAGACCGACCTCGATGCAGACCGGTTCCGCTGGCTCGAGGCCGGTGTCGCCGGGCTGCAGCTGCCGTCCACGGTGATCTGGGGCCGGGAGGATGACGTGTTCGACGCCGGGACCTTCGGGCCACGGTGGCACGAGCTGTGGCCCCATGCCGAGGGCACCCACCTGGTGACCGGCCGCCACTTCCTCCAGGAGGACTCGGGGTCGGAGATCGGCGCTCTACTGGCCGGGTTCGCCGTGCGGACGGTCGGACGATGACCGTGACCCGCCATGCCGAACGCCCTGCCGGACACCGTTGCGTCCCGCTCCTGCACGAGCCCGATCTGGGCCACTACCCCGAGTTCGCCGCCTTCCTGGCCGACACGTTCGACCTCCGGACCGACCCGTTCCGGGCCCCGGCCGTGGTTGCGGTCGACGGCCGGCTCTACGAGCTGACCTTCACCGGCCGGTCGGGGCGCCCGTTCCCGGCCGGTCTGGAGGTGGGGGCCATCGTCGAGGGACTGGAACCGCTCGACGCCGACCAGGCCGATCGTGACCTGCTCGAGTTGATGGGCTGGCTGGCCGACGGGGCCGGGCCGCCGTGGAGCGCGCAGGGCGTGAGAGACACGGCCGCCATCTTCAAGGTCGCTGCGGCCCGGGCCCGGCCCTGACCGGACGGCGATCGGGCCGGCTGGGCTGGCGCCGACCAGAACGTTGCCGGCCGTCCGGTCAGGGCCCGGCGGGCTCGTCGGCGTCGGCCTCGGCGTCGGCGTAGTCCTCCCGATCGGGGTGGCCGGGCCCGATGGGCACGGCCCGGCCGGTGCCGATGGCGCACTGGCGGCCGTCGTTGCCCAGATCGACCAGCTCCACCGTCGACAGCACCGACGTCTCCTCCACCCGCAGCGGCGTGGCCTCGACCCGGAACGGGCCGGTGGTGGCCGGCGCCAGGTACGAGAAGTGCAGGTCGAGCGTGCGGGCCGGGTGGCCCAGGATCCGCTCCGCCGCCAGCGTGACCGCCCGCTCCAGCAGGGCGGCCATGGCCCCGCCCTGGATCGAGCCGAAGCTGTTGTAGATCCGCTCGTGGTGGTCGAGCTCGAAGGCCGGGGTGTCGGCGTCGATGCGGATCTCGTAGTACTCGTCTAGCCGGAGCCGGGGCTCCTCCTCGTCGGGCTTGGTCAGATCGGTCACACCCACCTTGGGCGGCGGTGTGGTGGGCGTGTCGTCCCGGCGGGGCAGGCGGCTGAACGTCACGTGGGCCACCCCCACGGCCCGGCCGTCGCCGTCGACCAGCCGGTTCTCCGACAGCACCATGTTCTTCCCCACCCGCAGCGGCCGGCAGTCACCCCGGATCTCGCCCCCGTCTGGCAGGTGGTCGAGGTGGAGCTTGAAGTCGAGCGTGGCCGTCCAGTCGGGGTGGACGGCCTTGGCCCCCAGCAACCCGGCGCACAGGTCCACCAGGGGGGCGATGGCCCCCATCCGCACCCGCCCGCCGTCGTCGAGCTGGTCGGGCAGCACCGGCATGGTGGCCGTGACCGTGCCGTCCTCGTGCAGCTCGTGCACCAGCCGGCTGTAACACAGGATCGACCGGGGATGCGGGTAGCGCCGCCGCCTCTTCTTCGTCTCGCCCCCCTCGGGAGCGACAGCTTCAGGGGTGGACGGCGCCGGGCCGGGTTCGCTCGCCATGACCAGCGAACGTAACGCACCCCGCCCCACCGATCGAACCGGGGGCCAGGGCCGTGGTCACCCCGGGCGGACCGTGTTGTAGGCGTTGGTGGGCAACGGCTCGGCCGGGGTGGGCAGGCCATAAGCGGAGCGTGTCACGGAAACCCCTCAGGTTGGCGATCTGTGGCGCCCGGTGCTGGATTCTGCGCGTTGGGGCCACCGTTCGAAGACAGCCCTACGGTTCGGGCGGCCCGGGCCGCCCGGCGCTGGGTGAACGTGATCCATCCGGCCATGAGGGCGGTGCTGACGGCGCCCAGCATGAGCCCGGCCCGTGGGCCGTAGTGCTCCGACACCCAGCCGGCGATAGGGCCCCCGATGGGGGTCGAGCCGATGAACACCACGGTGCTGAGCGACAGCACCCGGCCCCGGAACTCGTCGGCCGAATGCAGCTGAACCAGGGCGCTCAGCCCCGCCGGCAGCAGGATGGTGGCCGCCCCCACCCCCACCGCGGCCACGGTGGCCAGGGCCAGGGTGGGTGCCAGCGACAACACGGTGGTCGTCACCACCAGCCCCCAGGCGCCGAGGAGGAGGAACCGCAGATCGATCGTGCTGCGCCGGGCCATGGCGAGAGCGCCGGTGACAGAGCCCACGCTCATCAGCGAGTACAGCAGGGTGAAGCCCGACGCCCCGGCGCCGAAGGTCCGCTCCGACAGCAGCGGCAGCGTCACCTGGTACTCGAAGGCCAGCGTGCCCACCACGGCCAGCAACAGCAGCGATTGGCGCAGCTCGGCTTCCCCCCAGGCGTAGCGCAGGCCCTCCATCAGCTGGCCCTTCGCCCGCCGCACCTTGGGCGAGCTGCGGATGGCGCTGCGGTCGAGGCTGAACAGGGCGGCCAGCACGGCCACGTAGCTCACGGCGTTGACCACGAAGCACCACTCCACGCCGGCCGAGGCGATCAGGGCTCCCGCCACCGCCGGACCCACCACCCGGGAACCCGTCATCATGGCCGAATGGAGGGCCACCGCGTTGGGGGTCAGCTCGGGCTCCACCAGGTCCACCACGAGCGTGCGGCGGGTGGGACTGTCGAGCGCGGTGAGCAGGCCGAACAGGGCCGACAGCACGTAGATGAACCCGATCGACAACCGGTCGGTGAAGATCAGGCCGCAGTAGGCGATGGCCACGATCGTGTACCCGATCTGGGTCTTGATCATGAACCGCAGGCGGTCCACCCGATCGGCCACCACGCCACCCCAGGCGCCGAGCACCAGCACCGGCAGGTACTGGGCGGCGGTCACCAGGCCGAGGGCCACGCCGGAGTCGGTGAGGCGCAACGCCACCCAGATCACCGACACGGTCTGCATCCAGGTGCCGGCCTGGCTGACGAGCTGGCCGACGAAGTACCGGCGGTAGTTGCGCACGCGGAGCGACCGGAACGTGTCGCCCGCCCCCCGCCGCAACGCCCCCCGCCAGCCGCCGGTGGGCGCCACCCCGTTCGCCGGTTCGTCCCCCGGCTGTGTGGCCCCGTGCACGGGGGTCAGGCTAGTGGCCGCCCGCCCACCGGTTCAGATTCGCCGCCCCCGGACCCAGACGGTAAAGAGCCGATCACCCCACCCCGGGAAGCGCCCTCCGGGATGCTTTGCCCAGCGGCCCGTGAGGCGGGAGCAACGACCCCCCTGAGCGCCCGTTCCCGTTTGGGCAAACCCGCCCTGGCCTGGGAAAACAGGGCCCGTACCTTCGGCCCGACATGCGGGTCGAACCAACAGCAACCTTCTCCGGGGCGCCGCCGCCCCACCGGCGCCATCGAGCCCGGGGCCGGCGCCTGCGGCGGATGACCGTGGGCTGCCTGGCCCTCGCCTCGACCGCCGCCGTCGTGCCCCTGCCGTCGCTCACCGCACCGGCCGGTGCCGCCCCGTCGATCGCCGCCGACGGCACGCTGGTGGGCGGCGAGTACACCGCCCCGATGACGGCCGACGCCGTCGCCGGTGCCCCTGCCAGCGCCGGGGCCTGGGGTCCGGTGGAGAGCTGGCCCCTGATCGGCATCCACGCCGCCCTCGATCGCGATGGCCGGGTGGTCACCTACGGCACCACGGCCGAAGGCAAGCAGAGCGGCTACTTCCTCTACGACGTGTGGACCCCCAACGCCTCGGCCGCCGAGGGCCACCGCACCCTGCCCAACAGGACCGGCACCGACGTGTTCTGCAGCCTCCAGATCAACCGCTACGACACCGGCGAGATGTTGACGTTCGGGGGCGACAACTGGACCGGCACCGCCACCACCAACACCGGCAACCCCGACATCAACTCCTACGATCCCGCCACCGGCCAGCTCACGAAGATCAAGGGCATGCTGCGGGCCCGGTGGTACGCCACGGCCACCACCCTGGGCGACGGCTCGATCCTCGTGCAGGGGGGCGACGGCGGCTGGGATCATCCCGAGCGGTGGAGCCCCGAGAGGGGCTCGGAGCTGGTGGGGGCCGACCTGTCGCCCTACTTCTGGTGGTACCCCAAGGCGTTCGTGCTGCCCGACGGCCGCCTCTTCTCCATCGACGTGTTCGGGCGGATGTACGTCATGCCGGCCGACCTCTCCACCGCCACCCCGGTCGGGCGCCTGCCCGAGCACCGGCAGGGCTTCGGCGCCACCGCCGTGATGTTCGCCCCGGGCCGGATCCTCCACTTCGGGGGCGAGACCAACACCAGCGTCATCATCGACGTCACCGGCACCACGCCCGTCGTCACCCCCGGCCCGGCCCTGTCGTCGGCCCGGCGCTGGGTGAACGGCACGCTCCTGCCCGACGGGCGCATCCTGGCCACCGGGGGTGCCACCATCGCCGGCATGGGCACGGCCGACAACATCGGCGCCTACCAGATCAACAACGCGGCCGAGGTGTTCGACCCCCGCACCGGCACCTGGACCGTGGAGGCCGCCGGCTCGAACGTGGCCCGCATGTACCACTCCACCGCCATCCTCCTGCCCGACGGGCGGGTGCTGGTGGGCGGCGGCGGGGCACCGGGCCCCGAGACCAACCTCAACGCCGAGCTGTTCACCCCCGACTACCTCCTCAACGGGGACGGCACACAGGTGACCCGGCCCACGATCGGCAGCGTGTCGGCCACCGACCTGACCCCGGGCCAGACCATCACGCTCGATGCCACCAGCGCCTCCGGCGTCTCCCGGGTGACGATGCTGAAGGCGGGAGCGGTCACCCACTCGTTCAACATGGAGCAGCACCTGGTGGAGCTGCCGATCGAGACCCGGGCCGGGGCCAACGGCACCACCGCCGTCTCCGCCACCCTCCCGCTCAACGAGAACCACCTGATCCCCGGCTTCTACCTCCTCACCGTGCTCGACGGCAACGGGGTGCCGTCGGAGTCGACGATGGTGCGGGTCACCCCGCCGCTGGCCACCCGGCCCATGGCGTCGGTCGACGGCCAGGTGGTGCGTCTTTACCGGGCGTTCTTCCAGCGCCAGCCCGACGAGGCCGGCTACCGGTACTGGCGCCGGCTCCTGCTCACCGGCGGCAGCCTGCACTCGATCGCCGACGCCTTCGCCGCCAGCCCCGAGCTGATCGCCCGCTACGGGGAGCTCGACGACGCCGCCTTCGTGGACCAGGTGTACCGCAACGTGCTGGGCCGGGCGGCCGAGCCCGAGGGTCGGGCGTTCTGGCTCGGCCAGTTGTACGCCGGGATGAGCCGGGGCCGGATGATGACCGAGTTCTCGGAGTCGGCCGAGTTCGTGGCCCTCACCGGTACCCCGGCCCCGTCGACCGCCACTCCGTTCCTGGGAGCGCCGCTCACCGACGCCAGCCCCCTCGCCGGCGCCGTCACCCGGCTCTATCTCGGCTACTTCGCCCGCCTCCCCGACGACGCCGGCCTCGCCTACTGGGTGGGCCAGCGCCAGGCCGGGGTGCCCCTGAGCCAGATCTCGGCCGTGTTCGCCCGGTCCGACGAGTTCCAGCAGCGCTACGGCGGCACCACCGACGTCGACTTCATCGTGCTCGTCTACCAGCACGTGCTGGAGCGGTTGCCCGACGACGTCGGCCTCGCCTTCTGGGCCCAGGAGCTGGCCCGCGGCCTGGGGCGGGGCGACCTGATGCTCCAGTTCACCGAGTCGGCCGAGTTCGTGGGGCGGGTGACACCCCAGGGGTAGCCGCTCCCACCAGGTCTCCGATCGGGGGAATGCCTTCGACCCGCATGTCCCCCGATCGGAACGGTCTCCTGCGTTCTCCCTGGGAGGTTCTCCCCCTCCCGTGGATCCGCCGGGCGGCGCTCAGCGCCGCCCGGCACCTGCCGTTTCCGAACGGGAAGCGCTCCGGCCGGCGGGCACCTCAGCGGGGCCGCATGCGGTAGCCGGGGCGGCGGGGGGCGTCGCCGAACTGGCGGCCGTCGTAGTACGAGGGGTTCGTGTCGGGTCGCCCGGTGCGGCTGGTCCAGCGCCAGGTGAGCGAGATGCGGGGCTGGTCGTGGCCGGGCACGGCGGGGATCCCGTGGAGCCAGGCGCGCTGACAGGCACCGCCCATCACCAGCAGGTCACCCTCGCCCGGGGTGAGGACCAGGTCATCGGGCCCGGCTCCCGACGGGACGCGCTCCACCGGCACGCCGCCCCCCTCCTGGCGGGGCCGGAGCACGAATGGTCGGCGCTCCCCCAGCACGAGGATGGCGATCAGGGTGTCGTCGAGCCAGCGCAGCTCACGGTCGCTGTGCAGGCCCTGGAAATCGGCGCCGTCACGATAGAGGAGGGCGGCCACCCCGGTGAACGCCACCCGGTAGCGGGCACGGAGGTGGAGCGCGGTCTGGCGCAGGAGGGGGTGGACGGCGGCGTCGACGCCCGCCCCCAGGCGCTTCTCGGGGACGTAGCGGTCGTAGCGCAGGATCTCGCTCTGCTGCCACGGCAGCGAGTCCCGCAGCTCGGCCATCGTGTCGCCCGGGTCCCGGGCGAAGCCGGCGGCGAGCTCCACCCACGCCCCACCCGACAGGTCCCGGCGCTCCACCACCGCCGCCCGGTCGATCCGCAGGTCCTGCGGCGTGCCGTCCATGCCCCCAGCGTAGGACGGGGCCGGACCGGGCCCACGGGCTGGCCCCGAGCGAGGGGGAGGCGTAGCGTCGGTTCCCATGAAGTTCGGACTGATGTACGAGTTGCAGATCCCCAAGCCGTGGGACGAGGAGAGCGAGTACCGCATCATCCAGGAGGCCACCGAGCAGGTCATCCTGGGCGACAAGCTCGGCATCGACCACGCCTGGGCGGTGGAGCACCACTTCCTCGAGGAGTACAGCCACTGCTCGGCCTCCGATGTGTTCCTGGCCTCGCTGGCGGCCAAGACCGAGCGCATCCGCATCGGGCTCGGGATCCGCCAGGTCATCCCCGGCTACAACCACCCGTCCCGCTCGGCCGAGACGGTGGCCATGCTCGACCTGATCTCCCACGGCCGGGTGGACTTCGGCATCGGCGAGGGCGCCACCCGCCTGGAGCTGCGGGGCTACGGCATCAACGCCCGACGCAAGCAGGCCCTGTCGCTGGAGGCGGCGGAGCAGATCGCCAACATGATGGTGATGACGCCCTACCCCGGCTATGAGGGCGAGGGATTCTCCATGCCGTGCCGCAACGTGATCCCCAAGCCCCGCCAGAAGCCCCATCCTCCGATGTGGATGGCCTGCACCAACCGGGCCACGATCGAGGTGGCGGCCCGCAACGGCCTCGGCGTGCTGGCCTTCAGCTTCCTCGATCCCCAGTCGGCCGCCCACTGGGCCGAGGTCTACTACTCGATCATCAAGAGCGACCAGTGCGTGCCGATCGGCCACGCCGTCAACCCCAACTTCGCCATGGTGGCCGGCTTCTCCATCCATCCCGACGCCGACGAGGCCCAGCGCCGGGGCATCGACGGCTTCCAGTTCTTCCGCTACGCCGTCAACGCCCTGGTGGCCAACGAGACCCGCCCCGGCCGCAGCCGGCTGTGGGACGAGTACGAGGAGCTGCGGGGCCCCGACCTGCCGTCGCTGGCCGCTCCCGGCATCGGCACCCCGGAGAACTACCGCAAGCTGGCCATGGAGTTCCAGAACGCCGGCATCGACCAGATGATCTTCCTCCAGCAGGGGGGCAAGAACCGCCACGAGCACATCTGCGAGAGCCTGGAGTACTTCGCCCGCGACGTGCTCCCCTACTTCCAGGAGGACCGGGAGGCCCGGGAGGCGGCCAAGATGGAGGAGCTCGCCCCCTACCTGGAGGCGGCCATGGCCCGCAAGGTGCGGATGCCCGAGATGGCCGACGACGAGATCCCCATCGTGCCCCCGTCGCAGGAGCGGGAGGCCTTCTACGTGCGGGCCCCGGCCGACGAGAGCTGATCAGCCGAAATCAGGAGCCTGCGCCGCGCTCAGTGCGGCTCAGGCTCCTGCGTTGGGCCCTCGACGAGCAGATCGAGGGCGACGAGGCCGGCGCCCACCGCCCCGGCCCGATCGCCGTAGTGCGACAGGCGGATCTCGGCCGGGCCCCGGGCCTCACGGTCCACGACGGCCTGGCGGTAGGCGCCCTCCACCGCCGCCCGGAACGTCTCGCCCGCCTCGCTGACCCCACCGCCGAGCACGAACACCGCCGGGTCGAGCAGGTTGGCCAGGCTGTCGAGCCCGAGGGCGATCCAGCGGGCGTGCTCGGCCACCAGGTCTTCGGCCACCGGATCGCCGGCGGCGGCCAGCCCCAGCACGTGCTCGCCCTGCACAGCCCGGACCTCGCCGCCTGCTGCGGCCAGCACCGTGGGGGCCCGGCCGGCGGCCACCGCATCGCGGGCCTGGTGCCCGAGGGCCGACCCCGAGGCGTAGCGCTCCCAGCACCCTCGCCGGCCGCACACGCACAGGATCCCGCCGGCCACCACCGTCATGTGGCCTATCTCGCCGGCGAAGCCCGACGCCCCCCGGTAGAGGCGGCCGTCGAGCACGAAGCCACCCCCGATGCCGGTGCCGAACGTGACCAGGGCCAGGTCGTCGGCCCATCGGCCGGGCACCGAGGCTTCGGCCCAGGCGGCCGCGGTGGCGTCGTTGTCGACGGCCACCGGCAACCCGGTGGCCCCCGCCACCAGCTCCCGCATGGGGTAGTGGGTGAGCATGGCGATGTTGGGCGATGTGCGCACCACCCCGGCCCGGTCCACCACGCCGGCACAGCCCACGCCGATGGCGGCGATCGGGTGCTGCTCGGCCGCCTGGCGCCACAGCCCGACGATGGCCTCCAGCATCAGCTCGGGCCGTTCGGGCCGGCGCACGTGGGCCCACTCCCCCACCGGGCCGGTGCGGGCCACGGGGATGGCCCGGATGTTGGTGCCCCCGATGTCGAAGCCGAGGGCCAGCGGCCCGGAGCTGCGGCCGTCAGCCACGGCCGGGGGCGACGATCAGCACGACGATCATCGTCGCCACGGTAGCGGCGGGGCGCCCCGGCGAACCCCGCCCGCCGCGCTGTGGGCACCGGTCGCCGCCCCCGGGTCGGATGTCGGTCCGGTGAGCGCCACGGGCGGCGCCCCCGGCAACGAGATCACCCGCTCCGGTCGGTGAGACGGAGGTGGCCGCCGACGACCGTCACCGGATGCAGGGCAACGGGGTCGGTGGCGGGCCGCCGGGTGGCGCGGCCGGTGCGCAGATCGAAGCGCCCGTTGTGCCGGGGGCACTCCACCTCGCACCCCACCAGCACCCCGTCGGCCAGGTGGGCCCGGCCGTGGGTGCAGAACCCGTCGGCCACCCGGTACTCCGAGGGGCCGACCCGGGCCACCACGAACGTGGCGTCGCCGATGTCGACCCGGCGCAATCCGCCCTCGGCCACGGTGTCGGCCGGGCCAAGGTCGAGCCCGGCGGCATCCGCCGTCGCTGGCTCGGGCCCGGGAGCGGTCCCCGGCCCGCGGTGCCACAGGCGGGTGCCGGTGTCGATGGCCGACCGACCGGCCCCGGCCAGCTCCGGGACCCGGCGGTTCGGGATCTCCCAGCGGGGATCGACGGCCTGGCGGGCCGTGGCGGCCAGCAGCTCGCGGTAGGCGGCCCGGGTGTTGGGCAGCGGGGGTGCCAGCTGCCCGGCCACCTCCCGGTGCAGGGCGGGGAGGGCGTGGTAGGGCACGGTCGGGAAGAGATGGTGCTCCACGTGGTAGTTCATGTTCAGGTACAGGAAGCGGAAGAACGGGTTCATCAGCACGGTCCGCGTGTTGAGACGGTGGTCGAGCACGTCTTCCTGCAACCCGGCGTGCTGGGTGAGGCCGAAGAACACCATCACCCAGATCCCGTAGAAGCTGGGCAGACCCACGTAGAGCAGCGGCACCGGGCTCCGGGTGGCGACCGCCGCCACCACCACCGCCGCCCACAGGGCGACGAACACCTGGGCCTCCCGCACCACCCGCCCGGTCTCGCCCGGCGGGACGAAGCTGAGCACATCGGGCTCCAACCGGCCCCGGGCGTGGCGAACGGTCCGCCGTATCATCTGGATCGTGCCCGGCACGCCGAGGAACATCACCACGATCTGGCGGCGGGTGGTGGGCCGGGGCACCGCGATCTCGGCGTCGCGACCGACGATGATGGTGTCGCTGTGGTGCCGGGCGTGCGACCACCGCCACAGCGTGGGACCCCGGATGATCATGAAGCAGGCCAGGTGGTAAAGGGCGTCGTTGAGCCAGCGGGTGCGGAAGGCGGTGCCGTGGCCCATCTCGTGCCAGCGGGCGTCGGCCATGCCGCTGTAGAGCACCCCGTAGAGGGCGAAGGCCGGCACCGCCCACCACGAGCCCCGGGCCGACCAGGCCCACAGGCCGGTGCCGGCGATCAGCCCCAGCCACAGCAGGGTGTCGGCCGCAGCCCGGCCGTTCGACCTCCGGGACAGTGCCCGCAGCCGTTCGGGATCGATGACGGGCCGGAACCACGCCTCGGCCTCGGCCAGCCCCCGCTCCCGGGCCCTCGCCGCCTCCGGTCCGGTGAGGGAGTAGTCGCGCCCCGCCATCGGGTCATTGTGCCAGGCCCGACCCTCGCTGTGCCCGGCGGGGGCGGGCTGGCCGGCCGCGCCCCCGGCCGGCGCCCGCCCTGGTCCTCGTCCTGGTGGCGGCCCTCGTGGCGGCGCGGCCCGGCCCTGGTGGCCCTGCTGGTGGGCGGCGCCCTCGCAGGCTGCGGGACCGCCCCGCCCGACGTTCCCCTCCCGGCCACCACCGGGCCCGGGGGCGGCGGCTCCGGATCGCAGGCGGCCCTGGCGGCGGCGGTGGCCGTGCGGGCCACCGGCTGCCGGCAGGCCGAGAGCCTGACCGGCTCCGGCTCGGTGGTGGGCGACGAGCTGGTGGTGACCGTGGCCCACGTGGTGGCCGGCAGTACCTCGGTTGCCGTCACCGACGCCGACGGTGGCGAGCACACCGCCGTGGTGGTGGCGCTCGACACGGTGAACGACCTGGCCGTCCTGGCCGTCGACGGGCTCACCGCCGAACCTCTACCGTTGGGAACGCTGGCTGCCGGCGGCCACGGCGTGTTCGTGGTCCACGACGCCGACGGCCGGGCCACGGCCGAGCCGGCCACGGTGGCTCGCCGGGCCGACCTGTCGATGGCCGACCTCTACGGCCGGGGCACCCACCTGCGCCCCGGCTTCGAGCTCGAAGCCAACGTGACCCCGGGCGACAGCGGTGCCGTGGTGGTGGCCGACGACGGGCGGGCCGGAGCCGTCGTCTTCGCCACCAGCCGGAACGGCGTCGACCCCGGCCCCGGCCCCTCAGCTGGCACCGGCCGCAGGGCCTGGGCCACCGACATCGCCGCCGTCGCTCCCCTCCTGGCGACGGCCGCTCCCGACGCCATCCCGGTACCCACGGGCCGCTGCGTCGGCTGACGCCCCCGGGCCGGGATGGGCGTGCGGGATCAGGCGGGGCGGGCGGCTCGACGGCGGTGGAGGGTGTCGTCGGCCTGGGGGGTGCCGTCGTGGAGGCTGCCGAACCAACGGTCGAGGGGAAGGACGCCGTCGCCGTAGTTCACGTCGAGCAGCTTGTGGTGCAGGTAGTGGGCGTAGCCCCCGGTGGGCACCCACACCGACTCGGTGAGGGCCACCCGGTGGAACCCGGCATGGCCCGGAACGGGCGCCATCATCAGGTGGAACGAGGTGTAGAGGGCGTGGAGCGGATGGGACGGCACGATCCAGTGCAGCGCCACGGCGCTGAAGTACAGGAGATGCTCCACCGGGTGCATGGCCAGGCCCGACCACGGCACCGGGTTCGTGTTGCGGTGATGGATCCGGTGGACGGCGCGGAACATGGGACCCCAGTGCAGGAGCCGGTGGACGGCGTAGACGTGGACCTCCCGCCACAGCGGGGTGACGGCCAGCAGGGCCACGAATCCGACCGGGTTGTCGGCCCACACGAGCCACGGGATCCGGCCGGAGGCGAACAGATGGAGGGTCACCACCTCCCACGCCACCCACACCGGCAGGCCGCTGGCCAGCGTCCAGGCCAGGTTGTCCCGGAGCTGGGAGCCGAAGGCGAACCGCTCCGCCGACACCGCCGGCCACCGCAGGTTGTACTTGCACCGGGTCCCCTGGCTCCGGCTCCAGAAAAGGCGGAGATGGGCCAGGCTGTACCAGCCGACCAGGAGGATCACGTCACGGAGGGCTACCGCCGCCACCCATCCCGGCGACCAGGTGGCCATGGCCTCCCGGGACGGGGTGGCCCACAGCCACACGCCCCCGGCCACGGCCAGGTAGACCGCGTTCCAGAGCACAGGAGACCAGCCGTCCGGGTGCTCCGGGTGCCACTCCCCCAGAGGGTCGCGACGCCCGTGGGCCATCTCTTCCATCCGCCGTCTCCTCGTCGCCTCTGGTGCCCATTGCACCACCATGGCGCTCCAGAGACAACGCGCCCCGGGCTTCGGAGGCATCGCTGTCGACGATCCCCCCGGCTCACCAGGGAGGATCTTCACGGGCGCCGGAACGGCCCGGGTGGGCGCCGCTAGGAATCCCCCGAGCGGGGGAGGCTGCGGGCGGCGGCGGCGATCACGGCGGCCAGCGCGGCCACCGCCGTGCCCACCAGGAACGCCGCCCGGTAGGACGCCAGACCCCCCACGGCCGAGCGCCGGGCCTCGTGCACCGCCCCCAGCACACCGATGCCCGCCACCGTGAGGATCTGGCGGCCCATCTGCTGGGTGGCGCCGGCGACGCCGTAGTCGCCGGGGTCCACCGCCGAGCTGACGGTGGCCGCCACCGGCGGTTCCAGCAACCCCAGCCCGAAGCCGGTCAGCCCCAGCACGGCGAAGATCACCGCCTCGCCCACTCCGGGCCGGATCAGCACGAACCCGGCGGTGGAGGCGGCCACCAGCCCGGCCCCTGCGCTCATCACCGACCGCTCCCCCACCCGCACGGCCAGGAACCCGGCCACCGGCCCGGCCAGGGCGTAGAACAGGGGTCGCCACGCCACCAGCACCGCCACCCGGCTGATGGAGAAGCCCAGCTCCTCGTGCAGCAGCACCGGTGTCAGCACGAGCACGCCCTGGTAGGCGAAGGCGCACAGCGAGGCGGCCAGGATCGGGGCGGTGAAGTTCCGTCGCCCCAGATAGCGCACGGGGAGCAGCGGGTGCGGTGTCCGCCGCTCCCAGGCCACGAACGCCCAGGCCAGGAACGGGCTGAGGGTGAAGCCGCCCACCACCAGGGGATGGGCCCAACCGATCGCCGGGCCCCGGTTCACGGCCACCAGGAAGGCGGTGGTGGCCCCGCCCAGCAGGAGGGTGCCGCCCAGGTCGTAGCGGGTGGCGGCGGCCCGGGGCGAGTCGGGGAGGACCCGCCAGGCGGCGGCGAAGGCCAACAGGATCAGCACCGTCTGGCCGAAGAACAGGACCCGCCAGGTGGTGGCCTCGGCCAACGGCCCCCCGCCCGACACGCCGATGACGGGCCCGATGGCCATCACCAGCCCCCACCACCCCATGGCCTGCACCCGGCGCTCGGCCGTGAACTGGGTGCTGACCAACCCGAGGGCGGCCGGGCCGGTGGCAGCGCCGATGGTGGCTCCGATCGTGCGCAGCGCGATCAGGCTGGCAGCGTTCCAGGCCAACCCGGTGGCCAGGGCGAAGGCCGCGGCTCCCAGCTCGGCGGCCAGGAACACCCGGCGCCGGCCGTAGAGGTCGCTGAGCTTGCCGGCCAGCGGGCTGAGCACGGCGAAGGCGAGCAGCGGGGCCGAGACCACCCACGTCATGGTGGTGGTGCTGGTGTGGAACTCGTCGGCCAGGTCGGGCAGCAGCACCACGAGCACGGCGTTGTTGAACAGCACGGTGAACAGGCCCGACAGCACCACGCCGAGCACCACCCAGGGCGACGCCTCGGGCGCTACCGGCTCGGTGGCCCGATCCACGCTGGTCATCGGCTCCAGCCTGCCCGGTCGGGCCAAGGGGGGCCAGACGGCCCGGCGCCCGGGGCCGGCGGCCCGTCTGTCAGGGGACGACGAGTACCGGGCGCTCCGAGCGCTTCACCACCTCACGTGAGATGGACGGGGCGAGCAACCGCTGGAGGGCACCCCGATGGTTGTCGCCCACCACGATGAGGTCGACGTCCTGCTCGTCGGCCACCCGCACGATGGTGTCGGCCGGCTCCCCCAGCCGGCCCAGCGCCTCGGCGTCCTCCAACCCCGACTCCGCCACCACCGCCGCCGCTTCCTGCCGGGCCTCGTCGTCTTCCCGAGCGGCCATCTCGGCCCACTCGCCCGAGGGACGGTCGTAATACCAGGGGTAGGCCATGCCGAACATGGCGCCGTCGGGAATGATGAAGCCCGTCGGCGGCACGGTGTCGGCCAGGCCGACGTTGACCCCGATCACCTCCACGTCGCCGCCGCCGCCGTTCCCCTGGAAGAAGTGGTTGACGAAGGCGACCACCCGGTGGGTCGCCTCGCTGCCATCGATGGCCACCAGTACCTTGCGCATCGCCGTCACCCCTGTCCGGCCACCGGCATGGTGGCCGTCGTGGTGGCCGACACCCCGGGGCCGGCACCGGCACCGGGAGCAGGGCCGATGCCCTCCGGACCGGGCCCGCTCGGCAACTCCTGGAGATAGCCGAGCACGAACCGCCACACGCGGCTGCAACCCTGGCAGGAGAACATGACATCCCCCGTCCGGGAGGACACCTCGAACTCCTCGTGCCCGCACGACGGGCAGTGGTGGAACGGCCAGGGCTGGCGCTGCAGCATGCGGGCAGGCGGCTCGGGCTCGGCAGTGGTCGGCATTGTTCACCTCGCTCGGCGCCGCAGTACCCGTTGGGCGACCGGGCGAAACCACCCAGATTCGGTCGATCGGCGGGCCGTTTTCCCCGGCTCCCGGGCGGGTACCGGGGCGGTATGGATGGAGTCGATCTGGCGGTGGTGGTGGGCGGGGCGGTGCTGACGGTCGTCGTGCTGGCCATACTGCTGTGGCAGTGGTTCCCCCGCCCCATGTCCACCGATCCGCCGCCCAACAACGAGCCGGCCGCCGGCCCCACCGATGCCCCCTACCCGCCCGGTTCCCGTCCTGGCGGGCCCGCCGCCGAGGGGATGGCGGTGGGCCACGACGGGGGCGACATCTTCCCCTCGCCACCCGACCATGCCGAGACCGGTGTAGACCCCGATCGCTCGTGAGCATGCTGGGCGCGGCCCCGGTTTGGCCGCGCCGGCCTCAGGGAATCGTCAGCTCGTCGTGACCGATCTCGCCCCGCCCCGTCGATCGGCCAGCCCTTCGCCGCCTTCCGGGCCAGCCGTGGACACCGACGCAGCCCGCGCCCCTTCGGAGGCCGTCGGCGCTGCGCCGTCCACTGGCGGCGGGCCCTCCGCTGGCGCCGCACCGCACGCCGACGCCGAGGTGACGGCGATGGTGGCCGGTGTCGACCATGTGCTGTCGGACCTCCTCGACCAGGAGCGGGAACGGTGGGTACGGATCGACCCCACCCTCAAGTTGGGCTTCGATCTGCTCATCGACCTCGTCGCCCGGGGTACCGAGCGTCTCCAACCGCGGTGGTGCCTGCTGGCCTTCCTCGGCACCGGCGGCGACCCGCACGACGACCAGGCGGTCCGCCTGGCCGCCGCCCTCGAGCTGTTCCACACGGCCGGGCTGATCCACGACGACGTGATCGACGGCTCCGACAGCCGCCGCCACGGCCCCAGCCTCCATCGGGCCCTGGCCGATACCCACGAGCGGCAGCGGTGGCGGGTGGAACGTCGCCGGTTCAGCGAAGGGGTGGCCGTCCTGCTCGGGAACCTGGCCCTCGGCTACGCCGATCGGCTCCTCAGGGGCATGCCCCCCGCCGTGCACGACGTGTTCGACGAGCTCCGGCCGGAGGCCCACCTGGGCCAGTACCTCGACGTGATGGTGGCGGCCATCGGCGAGGGCAGCGCCGCCCGCACCCGGCGGATCGTGCGGTACAAGGCGGCGGCCTGCGCCGTCGAACGACCCCTCCACCTGGGCGCCGCTCTCACCGGGCACCTCTCGCTCCAGGGCGACGGGCTCTCCCGCTTCGCCCTCACCGTGGGCGAGGCGTTTCAGCTCCGCGACGATCTCCTCGGCGTGTTCGGCGACCCGGTGGCCACCGGCAAGCCGCAGGGCGACGATTTGCGGGAGGGCAAGCAGACCTGGCTCGTGCACCTCACCCGGTCGTGGGCGGCCCAGCGCCGGGACGCCGTAGCGCTGGCCCTGCTGGGTCGCATCGGACGCACCGAGCTGGCCCTGGCCGACGCCGCCGCCATCCGCTCGCTGATGATCGAGTCGGGTGCCGTGGATACCGTCGAGGCCCGGATCGCCGAGTGTCTCGAGGAGGCCGTGGCCGCCCTCGATCAGCTCGACCTCAGCCCAGCGGCCACCGTCAGCCTCGCCGACCTGGCCCGCCGGTGTGCCGCCGACGACGCCGCCGATTCGGGCAAGCGAGCGGTTTGACACCTCGACGACCGGGGTAGCCAACAGTTCGACGTCAACCTCCGCCTGGCGTCCCCATCGGAGGCACCGCCATCTGGTCGTCGCCCACCAGGTCTGGCGGTGCCTCTCTGTGTTTTGCCCCGGTTTCGCCGGATCTTCCCCCGGGCTGGCCTGGCGCCCGACACCCCAGGGGGTACGGTCCCACCGGGTTTCGTCGAGGTTCGAGGACGTGCCGCAGGGGTACTCCTCTCGTGTGACACCTGAACGAGTGAAGGACCCGGCGGGCGCCGTTCGGGCCACGATGGCGGTGGTGACAGCCACCATGGCGGGGGAGCACGGCCGGGCCGAGGAGCTGGCGGCCGAGCTCACAGCGACCCAGAGCCGGTTCACCCTCCTCGTCCTGGCGGAGTACCTGAACCAGGCCCTCAACGAGCTGGCCTCCCAAGCCGGCGCCGACAGCAACGAGTTGTGGCGCAGGTACTGCCTGCGCACCGAGCAGGCCATCCAGCAGGTCCACGGCCCCGACGATGGAGGCCCGGCCCCTCGCTCCTAGGGGGCTCCTAGGGGCAGGGCCTCCGGTCGGTCCTACGGGCGGCGGGTGCCTCCGGGGGCTCAGCGACTCAGCGCCGGGGCCGCCCTCACCGGGCGAGGGGGAACCGGAGCAGCGCGCCCAGGCCGTCGGTCATCTCGGGAACGGTGGGCACCACCCGCACACCGGCCCCGGAGTCCCAAGCCGACACGATGGCCCCGTCGACGAGTCGGGGCGGCGAATCGCCCTCGAACACCAGCGGGTCGACCTCATCGACGGCCGATGCGTCGGCCGAGGCTGAGGTCACGGGACGGCGGCGGGAATCGGCCGGGTCGTCGTGGACCAGAAGGGTGGCAACGGCCGCCTGCTCCAGAGCGGCCAGCGTGGGACCGATACCGGTGACGGCCAGGCCGTTGCGGCCCAGCTCCTGCTTCCAGTGGTCCACCACCGCCACCGTGTCCTCGGCCACGGCGGTGCGGTACCACCGGCGGGCGTCGTCGGCCATGGCCCCCTCGCTGCCGGCGCCGGGATGGCCGCTGGCCAGTCGCACGAGCCGGGCCACCCGCTCCGGCAGCTGATCCCGGAGCTGCTGGACGGCCCGCACGTCGCCCGCCACCACCACGAGACGGGTGCCGTTCGCCTTCACGTGCTCGGTCACCCGATCGGCCACCTCGCCGGCGATCGCCCGCCAGCTGTTCTCGGCCCGCTGCTGGTAGCGCCGTTGCGACCAGCCGCCGGGCTGGATCCGCCGGATGTACTGGTCGTCGTCGTTCACCGACTCGAGGACCGGATCGCTGGCCCGCCCTCCGCTGATCAGCTCGGCGCCCGTACGGTCGATCGCCACCAGCAGGGCGGGGGGCGTGGCCTGATGCCAGCGCACCACGGTGGCCAGGCGGGGCAGGCGGTCCCAGGCCGCCCAGTCGCCGCCCTCCTCCTCCGGCCCCGTGATCACCACCGGCTCGTCGAGATCGGGCGAACAGTAGGCGGCCACGACGGGACCGTCGAGTCGGGCGTCGTCGATGGCGCGCCCCACCCGGTCGAGCACCTCGTCGGCTGCGCCCTCGTCGGCGAGCCGGCGACGAAGGGCATCCCACCGCTGCCGGAGCCGTGGCTCCCCCGCCTGCTCCCCGCCGGCGTGGGTGTCGAGCACGGCCGACACCACCGGGCCGGCGCCGCGGGCCAGAGCCACCAGGGCGGGATCGAGGTCGGAGTCGGTAACGCCGGGATCGACGGATTGAGCCGTTTCGGTCATACCGGCCGCCTATCCAACCCCTCCCCGCCCCAAACCGCCCGCCCGAACTGATGGCGTGGTGCGGGGGTCGGGGTAGGCATCGCCGGGAGGGGGGGACGAGGGACCGGCGATGCCTCCCCGATCGGCTCCGATCACGGAGCCCGGAAGCGGTCGCGGCCGCTTCGTGTCAAGTCGGGTTCCCGATCCCGTCCTCGCCAAACCTGCTTCAGCCCAGCCCGGGCACCACCGGTACCACCTCGACGAGCCCGGTCACCTGGAGCAGCTCGTAGGCGATGCTGCGGGGGGCGGCCACGATCACCAGATCGAGGGAGTGATGGGCGTGGCGCTCGGCCAGCCGCAGCAGGAGCTGCAGGCCGCGACTGTCGAGGTAGGTGACGCCGTTGAGGTCGATGGCCACCGCTCCGACTCCGGCCATGGCCTCGACCACCTGGGCTTCGACGTCGCCAGCGTTGGACAGGTCGACCTCGCCCGACACCGCCACCACCAGCCGCGCGCCGTCGGCCGGCCTGGTATGCACCGACGCCGCTGCTGGCCGCGGCCCACCGTCGATCCCCTCGGGATCGCTCGCTCCCACAGAGCGGGAGGTTAGCGCAGCGGGAGAGGCGGGGGGTGTGTGGCCTCCCGAGAAGGCGACTCAGGAAGCGGGGGCGATGGTGAGGGTCTCGGCCTGGCGGTCGCCCGGCCCACAGCGGTACCACACCGGTCGCAGGCCTTCGGGCCGCTGGGCCACCGTCTCCACGTACACCCGCCGACCCCACAGGCGGGCCACCAGGGGCAGGGTGTTGGCGGCGTAGAGCGGGTCGAGACCCACCCCCTCGTGGCGATGGACCAGCCACAGACCACCGGCGCGGAAGGCGTCGGCGTCGACCACCTCCAGCGTCGGCACCCCCATATGGCCGAGCTGGCCCACGAGGGCGTCGCGCACCTCCTCGGCCTCGGTGGTCGTGCAGCGCAGGCGGGTGGAGGTCTGACGCTCCCAGGCGAACAGGTGGCACCGTTCGCACACCCCGGGCGTGAGGTAGGAGGCGACGAGGGCGGCATCGTCCACTGTGGCCGCCAGCTCCAGCACCCGCTGCCGGCCCGTCAGCGCCGGATCCCCGGCCGCCGGGAAGCGCTCGGCCTCCTCGGGGGTGGGCCGATCGTGGATGCGCTCGACCTCCTCCCACAGCGCCAGACCCAGGTTGTAGGGGTTGACCGACAAGGGATGGGGCTGGGTGACCTCGGCGTTGAGCCGGTTGTACTCCACGAACTCGGCCGTATCGATCTGGAGACCGTTGATGATCTGGCTGTGGACCCAGCAGGCGAAGCCCTCGTTGGCGATCTTCGTGCGGCGCTGGGGGGCGAAGTACGACGCCTCCTCCCGGATGATCGAGATCACGTCACGCTCCCAGTCGTCGAGGCGGGGGGCGTGGCGCAGCAGGAAGCCGAGGACGTCGGCGTCGGGCTCCCGGGGCACCCGGGCCCGCCACGCCGCCACCTCGTTCTCGTGGGCCTGGCGGGCGGCCGCCGTCTCGTCGGGGAACAGGTCGTCGTAGGGGCCGGCGTCGGGTGCCGGGGGCGGGGCCGACGGGCGGGCGGTCACCAGCCGAAGCGGGGCGTGGAGGGCCATGGCCTGCGCCGCGTCGACGAAGTCCTCCACCCCGCTGCGGCCGTGGCGGCGGCAGTAGTCCTCGATGCGCTCGGCGCCGGCCCGCACCCGGGGCAGGAACCGGCGGTCGACGCTGGCGAAGTGCCCGTTGTGCTCGAAGAACCAGCAGTGGCCGTAGACGTGGGCCATGACCAGCAGCTGGGCCACCCACGAGTTCCCCTCCAGGAGGTAGGCCTGGTAGGGCTGGGTGTTGAGCACCAGCTCGTAGATGCGGGACCGGCCGTGGTCGTGGTCGAGCTTCATCCGCTCGTAGTCCTGGCCGAAGCGCCAGTGGGGGTAGCGCCCGGGCAGGCCTCGGGCGGCGATGTCGTAGATCCGCTCCGCCGGGGCCAGGTGGAACACCACCTCGGGCACGTCGAGCCCCAGGCCGGCGGCCGCCGCCCGGCACTCGTCGTCGAGCCTCTGCAGCTCGGCCAGGTCGTAGGGCCGGCTCATCGAGCCACCCCGCACCTCGGGATAGCGATCATGTGAGCACCTCGGCGTCGTCGGGCGAGAAGATCGTGCGCAAGGCGGCCCACACCTCGGTATCGGCCCCCACCGAGTGGCACACCACGTTGGGGATGTCGGCCCGGGTCAGGATGCCGAGCAGGTGCTCGCCCGACCAGTGGTAGCGGGTGGACCGCTCGATCTGGCAGTAGCCCACGAGGTTGGCCACCTCCGCCGTCTGGCCGAGCAGGTCGATCAGGCGCCCGTTGTCGTCGTCCCAGTTGTCACCGTCGGAGCAGTGGGCCACGAAGATGTTCCAGTCGGCCACCGGGTACCGCTGACGCTGGATGTCGAGCAGCAGGGCGTAGGCCGACGAGCAACGGGTGCCGCCGGCGTCGACGATGGAGAAGAAGTGCTGCTCGTCGCACTCGATGGCCTCGGAGTGGTGGGCGATGAACACCACCTCGGTGGTGGTGTAGCGATGGCGGAGGAAGCGGGTGGCCCACCAGAAGAAGAGGCGGGCGATCCGCCGCTCGAACTGGCCCATCGAGCCCGACACGTCCATCACCAGGAACACCACCGCCTGAGAGGCGGGCCGCAGCTGCTCCCGGAACGTGAGGTAGCGCAGGTCGTCGCGGTCGAAGTCGCCGATGCCGGCCTTGCCGGCCTGGGCGTTGCGCTTGAGGTTGGCCCGGATCGTGGCCTTCTTGTCGAGCAGGGGTCCCTTGCGGGCCCGGTCGTCGAAGAAGATGTGCTCGGTGCGCTCCTGGGGGGCGCCCCGGGGGGCGAGGCGGGGCAACCCGAGCTGCTCGAACAGGTGCTGCTCCACCTCCTCCATGTCGAGCTCCACCTCGTAGGTGATCTCCCCGTCTCCTCCACCCTCGCCGGCCCCTTCGCCCCCGGGCTGGCCCTCGGCGTCGGGGCCGCCCAGATCGATCACGTCGCCGTCGCCGACCCCGTCGGCCTGGCCCACGCCCTGCTGGCGCTGACGGTCGAAGATGAAGCGCCATTCGCGCTGGCCGGTCACCGGTACCCGGATGCGGCGCTCGGGGCCGGCCGTGATCAGCTCCTCGTCGCCCACCTGGTCGCGGAGGCGCTCGGCGATCTGCTGACGGACCCGGTCGTGGTTGCGGCGGCGGTCACGCTCGCCGTCGTCGTGGAAGATGCCGGGATCTTGGAGCACGCTCATCGTCGCTGTCCCCGATCACCGGTTGAGGAGGGCGCCGACGTAGTCGAGCAGGTCGCTGGCGCAGACGGGGCAGTAGCCGCGGCTGTCGCACAGGACCTTGATGACCTCGTTGAGCCGTTCGGCGTGCTGGGTGTCGGGACTGCGCTTGGACACCGTGATCCGCACGATGTCCTTCATCTCCTCGAACAGGTAGGCCTCGATGGCCCGGCCCAGCTGCTCATCGGAGTTGTAGGCCAGGGGCCGACCCTTGCGCAGCCACATCCCGATCCGCATCAACACCCCGGACCGGAACCCGTCCTTGGCGTTCTCCGAGACCCCGATCATCTCCTCCACACCACGGAGCAGCTTCTCGTCGGGATCCCGCTCCTCCCCGGTGATGGGGTCGGTCACCTTCTCCGAACCGCAGTACGCCTCACAGTGGTTCAGATAGTTCTCCAGCAGGTGCTGGGCCGTGTCGGCGAAGGCCGGCACGAACGCCTTGCGCACCTCGTCCTTCAACTGCCGGTCGATCTCCTGCCGGGCCTCGGTCAACAACGCCAGATACGCCTTCTTGGTGTCGTCGCCGATCTGGTGCGACCGCTCGATCGAGGTCCGCAGCGCCCGGATCGCCATCACCGTCGTCAGGCAGGGACGGAGCCCGCCGCCAGGCTGGCCGTCGGGGCCGGGGGCGGTCTCGGTCTCGGCCACGGCCCGGCTCAGGGCGTCGATCACGAACCGGGGGTCGATCCCTTCCAACCCTTCCCGGGCCGACTGCTTGCGGATCTCGGGCAGCTGGTTCAGCTTGAACTCCCCGGTCTCCTTCCCGTCGTACAGATGGAGCTTCTCCACCGGCGACAGGTTCGGATACGGGGTGAGACGCGTCATCACGGCGATGGCCGAGGCGGCCTCGATGGCGTTGGGATCGATGTGGAAGTCATGATCCGACTGCCCCAACAACTTCCGGTAGATCCGGGCCTCATCCGTCAACCGCACATTGTACGGAACCGGAATCGTGTACAACCGAGACCGCAACGCCTCATTCGTCGGATCCGCCATACGCTGCCGAAACTCCGACTCATTCGTATGCGCCAACAACACAATATCCGCATCAATAAACCCAAACTTCGGCACCTTGAACTGCCGCTCCTGCGACAACGTCAAAAACTCAACCAAAAACTCCTTCGGATTCTTCAAAAACTCAATACACTCCAACACCCCCCGATTCGCCTTCGAAAACTCCCCCGCCCAATCCAGAGCACGCGGATCATCATCAGACCCATACGTCTCCAACAACTTGAAATTCACCCCACCCGTCAACTGCTCCGTCGACATCGACTTCGGATCCGACGGCGCAAACGTCCCGATCCCCACCCGCCGAGACTCCGAAAACTGCACCCGCACAATCGGGAACCGCTCCGGATCACCCCCGAACTCCGACTCCAACCGCAACGCACACACCGGACACAAGCCACCCTCCACCTCCACCCCGGTGTACGCCTTCAACTGCTCCCGCAACGACGGCGCCCCCGGCTCCGACTCCGACGGAAACAAATGCAGCGGCTCCTCATGCATCGGACACCCCTCCAACGCATACACCGCCCCCCCATCAGTCCGAGACCACGCCTCCAACCCCCGCTTCAAACACGTAGCAATCGACGACTTCGCACCACCCGGCGGCCCCCACAACAACAAAATCCGCCGCCGCGTCGCATGCCCCCGAGCCGCCGTCCGAAAATACTCAACCAACTCATCCAACGGACGCGACAACCCAAAAATCTCACCATCAAAAAACGACGCCCGCACCCCCTCCACCGCCTCATCCGGCACAAACCCCCCCGCCTCCAACATATGGAACAACCGGGCATGCGCCCGATCAGCCACCGTCGGACACCCCCGCACCAACTCCACATACTCCTCGAGATGGATCGTGCGATCCTGCTCCTGGCGCCGTTCCATCGTTGCCTTACGGAACTGGGCGAAGAGCTCGGTTTCCGTTTCCACTGCGACCTCCCTATTACGGCAGCAGTAACGCCCCGGAGCGCTAGTGACCGCTACGGTTGCGGTCGGGCTGCGCCGTGACGAGCCTTTGCCCCGGCCCGCCCCCGGGGAAACGTGTCGAATGGGCAAAGGCTGACGATGCACTCGGCTCCCGGCACCGCTCGTCGACAGCCGGCCCCAGACCACCGGTCCACGGCTTGAGCCGGCCCCACGAGGGGTAACGCCGCCGCACCAGCGCCGCCATCCGGCGGCGGGCGAGGAGGCCCGACACCATGCTCACCTACCAGGCCAACCCGGCCGACGTCGACCACATGATCGCCGACGACCATCTCATCGTGGAGCAGCAGTTCCTGTGCCTGGAGTCGGGCCGGGGCGACCGGCGGGCGCTGGTGGACCAGGTCGCCTTCGAGCTGACGCTCCACGCCACCGCCGAGGAGCGGGTGATCTATCCCGCCCTGCGGGACGCCGGGCTCGATCCGGAGGCCGACCTGGCCACCTCGGAGCACCAGACGGTCAAGGAGCTGCTGGTGGTGCTGGACCGCGAGGACCCGGGGACATCCGAGTTCGAGGACGCGCTGAGCGAGCTGATCCGGGCCGTCCGCCACCACGTGATCGAGGAGGAGGGCCGGCTACTGCCCCAGCTCCGGGTATCGGTGGGTCCCGAGGGCATGGTCGAGCTGGGCCAGCAGTTCCTCGAGGCCAAGCGGAGCGCACCCACCCGGTCCCATCCCCACGCCCCGTCCACCGGGATCGGCCACGCCCTGACCGACGTGGCCGCCCGCATCGTCGACCTGGCCCGCGACATCGCCTCCGGCCGCCAGGAACGGCTCGCCACCGACGCCACCGGGCGCCTGGTGCCCCAGGCCCAGGCGATCGCCGACGCCTACGCCTCGCTCGGCCCTCAGCCGGTGGAGATCCTCACCCCGGACCTGGCCCGGCGCCAACCAGGGCCTGACGCCGGGGTGCGGGCCGTGCTGGAGGCGGCCGGCGCCCACGGCCCCGAACCGGTGGGCTCGGTGGAGGACATCGCCATCCCCGATGCGGCGGGCGGCGAACAGACCCTGCGGGTGTACCGGCCGCTCGACCCGGGACCGGCCGGGGACGGCCCGCAACCGGTGATCCTGTGGATCCACGGCGGCGGGTGGGTGCTGTACGACATCGACACCTACGACGCCTCGTGCCGCGGTCTGTGCAACAAGACGGGCGCCGTGGTGGTGTCGCCCGACTACCGGCGATCGCCCGAGGCACCGTTTCCCTCCGCCTACGACGACGTGCTGGCG
This sequence comes from Acidimicrobiales bacterium, assembly GCA_041394285.1. Lineage (GTDB taxonomy): Bacteria > Actinomycetota > Acidimicrobiia > Acidimicrobiales > SZUA-35 > CADEDH01. The sequence goes on from JAWKIL010000011.1 coordinate 91,448, forward strand.
GCGTGGCGGTGGGGGGCGGCCCACGCCGCCGATCTCGGCGTCGATCCCGATCGCATGGCCATCGGGGGCGAGTCGGTGGGGGGAACGATGGCCGCCGCCACCGCCCTCGCCCTGCGGGGAGACGGCGGCACCGGGGATCCGGCCCCGTCGGCGCTGGTGTGTGTGTACCCGCTCACCACAGCCGAGGAGCTGGGTGACTCGATGGTGGAGGAGGCCGATGCCCGACCGCTCAACAAGGCCGTGCTGTCGTGGATGGCCATGCACGCCTTCGCCCACACCCCCGACGCCGTTGCCGACTGGCGGGTCGACCTGCTCTCGGTGGGTGCCGACCGCCTCGGCCTGTTGCCCCCGACGTTGATCGTGCTGGCCGAACGTGACCCGCTGCGAAGCCAGGGCCAGCAGCTGGCCGACCAGATGCGAGCGGCCGGCGTGGACGTGGCCTGCACCACCTACGCCGGGGTCATGCACGAGTTCTTCGGCGCCGCCGCCGTGCTCGACGAGGCGGAACGAGCCCAGCGGGAAGCGGCCGAGCTGTTCCTGCGCGGATTCGGCGTGGCCCCTATCGGCGCGGGACCAGCGAACCGCTGACACCTGATGTCGGTTTCCCCTGTCCGAGACGGGGTACTCGCCCCGACGTACAACCAAGTGCGACCCGGACGGCCCGAACGGGAGCCCGGTAGATACAGCTAAGGAGGAGCCAATGCTCGGCTTCATCATTTACCTCATCATCATCGGGCTCATTGCCGGCTTCGTCGCCCGCTTCCTCGTGCCCGGTCCCGACCCGATGGGCGTGGTGGCAACGATCGTTCTCGGCATCGTCGGTTCGTTCATCGGCGGCTTCCTCGGCTGGGCCATATTCGGCAAGGACTTCAGCGAGGGCGCCCTCCAACCTTCCGGTGTGATCGGCTCGATCATCGGTGCCGTCATCGCCCTGCTCATCTGGCGCATGGTCGACTCCCGCTCGGCCACCGGCCGCCACACCGGTCACCACATCTGATCCACCTCCACCCCGAGCCGCCGCCCTCCCGGTGAGAACCGAGGGGGGCGGCGGCTCCATCGCGCCCGGTGCGCTAGGACACCGGACCGGGGAGCGGCTCGGGCCCCGGAGCCGGACCCGGACCGGGTTCGGGGCCGGGGACGGGACCCGGACCCGGCTCAGGACCGGGAACCGGGCCGGGACCAGGTTCGGGTACGGGAATGGGCTGGGGCCCGGGTTCGGGCACCGGTATGGGCTGGGGACCGGGCTCGGGGAGCGGACCAGGGGTCGGGTCGGGGGCCGGCGACGGCACGACCGGGTCGGGGATGATCGTCGATTGCGGGTGGTACGGCATCCGTCGCCCTGTGCCCGGCGGCCCGGGACACGAAACCGGTTTCACTTCCGGCCCGGCCGGGTACCGCCTCGGCGGACGAGCCCCGGGGAGTGACGTGGTGCCACCGCGTCGGTTCGACCCGGTCCCCGAGGGACCCGACCAGCAGAACCGACCGGGCCTCGGCCCGCCGAGCCGGAGTACAGTTGCCCCAGATGGATTCACAACCGTCACGCATCTCGATCGATGACAGTCCCAACCGGCTCAAGGTGGTCGGTGTGGTCGATTCCCACACCGCAAGCCAGCTCCGCGACGCGATCATCGCCCACGGCCATACCGACGACGACCTGGTGCTCGACCTGGCCGACGTCGAATTCATCGATTCCTCCGGGCTCCGGATCATCGTCAACGCCCACTCCGAGCTCGAGGCGGCCAGCCGTCGGCTGGTCCTGACCAACACCAGCTCCGCCGTCACCCGGTTGCTCGAGATCACCGGGCTGCACGAGCACCTCCACGTCCACTGAGCCGGGTGTCGATGCTGGTGACCGCCCCGGACCGCAGCCCTGACAACGGCCAGGCGGCATCCAACGGCGGTGCCTCCCCCGTTCCGGGGGCGGATCCGACGGATTTTCACGGCACCTACGCCGGAGTAGACGGGGCGCTGGCCGAGATCCGGGCCGACGTGTCCCGGTGGTTCGCCGAACGGGGCTTCTCGGCTGCCGCCATCGACCGGGCCGCCCTGACGGTCAGCGAGCTGAGCTCCAACGCCATCGAAGCCGGACCCGGCCACCCGCTGGACGTCCGGCTCACCTTCCATGCCGGCCCGCCATCCCGGGCCGCGATCACGGTCACCAACGTCACCCTGGGCGGCACCCCGCCGCCCAGAGACCGATGGGCTCCGACCGATCCCCTGGCTCCCCGGGGCCGGGGCCTGGCCATCGTCGACGCCCTGTCGGACGAGGTACAGGTCGACTCGACCGTTCCCGGTCGGGTCACGGTCACGGCCCACCTGTCCGATTCGACAGCCCCGCTGTCGGCCGACTGACAGCCCCCCGCTGTCGCCTCCCCCGCAATCCCACTCACCACCGAACCCGAAGGCCCCGACTCCATGATCATCGACAAGACCGAGATCACCGTGACCATCCCCGCCAACTCCCGCTTCGTGGCGCTGGCCCGGGTGACTGCGGCCAGCCTGGCTGCCGAGCTCGACTTCACGGTGGACGAGATCAGTGACGTGACCGTCGCCGCCGACGAGGTGACGTCGCTCGTCATCGAGTGGGCCGAGGACAACGAGATCCCGCTGATACAGCTGCGCTACCAGCTCCGCGACGACACCCTGGAGATGGAGGCGGCGGTCGAGACCGCCACGCTCACCGCCAGCCAGGAGATGCTGGTGCTCGACGACATCACCCGCCAGATCCTGGGGGCCGTGGTCGACGCGTTCGACATCCGCGAAGGCTGCGGGCGGATCCTCAAGCGGCGCGCCGCGGTCGCCCGATGAGCACGGCGGCGGGCCGGCCCGGCCCGACCGACGAGGAGCTGTTCCGCAAGTTGGCCGAGACCAAACGGCGCAGCGTCCGCAATCAGCTCGTTGACCGCCACATCGGCTTCGCCCGCCACATCGCCAAGCGGTACTCCAACCGGGGCATCGCCGACGACGACCTGAACCAGATCGCGCTGCTGGCCCTGGTCAAGGCCGTCGACCGCTACGACCCCGACTTCGGCGCCACGTTCACCGCCTTCGCCGGGCGCACCATCGAGGGCGAGATCAAGCGCCACTTCCGGGACGCGGCGTGGGCCGTGCGGGTGCCCCGATCGGCCAAGGAGCTCCATCTCCTCGTGCGCCAGACCACCGACGACCTCCATCACGAGCTGGGCCGCTCGCCCACGGTCAAGGACATCGCCGCCCGCCTCGAGATCAGCACCGACGAGGTGGTGGGCGCCCTGGGGGCGGCCGCCGCCTACAGCTCGGGCAGCCTCGACGCCCTGGGCGCCACCGACTCCGCCGCCCCCGACCGGTCCCGCTACCTGGCCACCGACGACGAGCGGCTGGAGCTGGCCCCCAACCGGGTGCTGGTGGAGCAGCTGATCGCCACCCTGCCGCCCCGCGAGCAGGAGATCGTGCGGCTCCGCTTCTTCGCCGAGCTGAGCCAGACCGAGATCGCCGACCGGGTCGGCGTCAGCCAGATGCACGTCTCCCGGTTGCTCCGCCGCTCGTTCACCATGATGCGGCGAGCGGCCGAGCAACCGGTGCGTTAGGCCCCGTCTTCACCCTCCTCCGGAGCCCGGTTGGCCGGCAGCGGCCCGGTGCCCCGGCGATCGTTGAGCGCCGCCTGGACCTGGGCCTGCTCCGCCGACGCCTCGGGCCCGTAGTTCATGATGAGCACGCCGCCGGTGGCACAGATCGGACACGTGATGGCGGCCACCATCAACATGTCGGACGGATCCGACGCCCCCTCCAGACGCCGCATCGACGTGACGGCCAGCGACTCCGGCTCGGTCCGGCTCCGGCACGTGTAACAGAGCACGAGCCCGTCGTCCACCACCGAGAACTGGCCGGCGTATCCCGCCTCCTCGTAGTCGTGCAGCACCTCCAGCATGGTGGTGTTGTCGCCCGGGGCCCCGGCCGGGCGGTGGGGCGCGGCCGCCAGGTCGGGGCCGGGATCGCTGGTCCCTGAGGGGTCGGACGAGGACGGCGGTGCCGTATCAGAGCTCATGGCGCGCGACTACCCTGACCGGCTCGTCCGAAACAGTGGTCGCCCGTTTGACCCGTACGCGGCCGGGGCATCGACACGGCGGCGGCATCGACGGAGCTGCGTCGGACCCTTGACCGCAGCCGATCGCCCCGATACCACGGATGGCAGGCAGCCGATCCAGCCGCCGCCTACGATTGGGACGCCATCGCCACCCGAAAGCTGGCGGTGGCACCGCTCAACACGATCTGCTGAGCGGCGAGAGCTACGAAACGGGCGACCAGTGGGCGAGCAGCGGTCATGACCGCCGGCGGTTGCCCTGGCCGGCCCGCCGGCGGTCACCTCGCACCCCCGTCCGGATGTCGCCGGTGACGGTCCCCGACCCGAGATCATCGTGGTCTCACAGGGAGCGGAGGGCAGGCTCCAGGGTCTCGTCCCAGAAGCGGAGGAAGCCGTCCTGATCGGGTCCGATCTGGTGGACGTTGACGTGGTCGACGCCAGCCTCCATCGCCGACCGCACGGTCTCCACGATCGGCTGGGGATCCGGGCCGCAGTGCACCGACTCGGCCACCACCTCCTCGGTCACCAGGGCCGACGCCATCTCGAAGTGCCGGGGGGTCGGCAGATCCTGGGTGAGCTGGCCCGGCACCCCGGCATTGGGCCAGCGCTCGCGGGCCATCGACCGGGCCTTGTCGGGCGACTCGTCGTAGCACAGGGTGACCTGGCTGTAGACCGGACCGGAACCGCCGGCCCCGCGCCAGGCGTCGATCACCTCCGGGTCGGGATGGGTCCAGAGGCCGTCGCCCAGCTCGGCCGCCATGCGGGCCGCCTTGGGCCCGAAGGCCGACACGATCAGGGGCGGGGGCTGCTCGGGCACGTCGTACAGGCGGGCCGACTCCACCTGGAAGTGCTCGCCCCGGTGGGTCACCGGGTCGCCCCGCCACAGTTCGCGGATGAGGCCGATCGCTTCCCGCAGCATGTCCTGGCGGACATCGACGGCGGGCCAGGCCTCCCCGGTGACGTGCTCGTTGAGCGCCTCCCCCGAGCCCACGCCGAACGTGAAGCGACCGGGCAGCAGGCAGCTCACGGTGGCCGTGGCGTGGGCGGCCAGCAGTGGCGGGAACCGGCGGATGGGGCAGGTCACGCCGACCGCCACCTCCACCCGCTCGGTGCACTGGGCCAGCGCCCCCAGCACCGACCACACGAACGGGGAGTGCCCCTGGGCGTCGACCCAGGGGTGGAGATGGTCGGAGATGGAGAGATAGTCGAAGCGGTGCTCCTCGGCTCGGCGACCGAGCGAGACGAGCTCCTGCGGCGGATGTTCCTCGCTGGACAGGGTGAACCCCAGGGAAAGCGTCATGCGGCGCGCCTACCCCCCGTTCTGACCGCCGAAACGGTGGTGGGCGCCGGCCCGGGCCGGGTTTGCCGCCGTTGCCCCGAGGGTAGGCCGGACAGGTGTTTCGACCCGCCCAAACCATCGTGATGGATGACGCAGTGCTGCTCGAAGGCCTGATCCTGTTCTGCATCAAGGGCGAGCAGGATCTGGGTGAGCTGGAAGAGGTGGTGGCCGTGGGCCATCGCCGCTATGTGGTGGTTGACGCCCGGCACTGGAGTTATGGCGCCCGCAAGCTCGTGCCCGTCGACACCGTGAACGTGGTGGGCGACGGCATCGAGCGCCACGCCGTTACCCCCGCCGACCGGGACTGGCTCCGGTACAGCCCCGACTTCGACCCGTTCCAGCTCACCAACCCGGGCTACGTGAATCGGGTCGAGCGCTACTTCGCCCAGGGCTGAGCGCGCCCTGCATGTGGGTTCGCTCGCACTGGCGCGCCCTCGCGTCCGGTGCGCACTGCCGGGCCGGTCTATCGGGTCGCCGGTGCGCCACCGTGAACGGGCCCGCCGGCGGTGGCGCCGCTCGCGGGGTCCGACGTCGGGTGGAACGTGAGGAGCTCGCCGCCGGGCGGCGGGCGCAGCGGGGCCGTCGGCAGGCCCGCCCGGCGGGCGAAGCCGCCGAGCAGATCCTCGAACGTGGCGCCGGCATCCTGGGTCGGCGCCCAGCCCAGTTCCCGCCGGGCCCGGCCCGTGTCCATCAGCGGCACACCGGCCGCCAGATCGACCCAGCCGCCAGCCACCGGCTGGAGCCGGGCCCGCCAGCTGGCCTCCACCACGGCCCGCAGCGCAGGGAGCGGCACCGGCACCGGGCGGGCGCCCAGGGCGTCGGCCAGCTCCCTACCGCCCAGAACACCGTCGGCGGCGATGTTGAACGCGCCCTCGGCCCCGCCGGTGACGAGGGCCTGCTCGTAGGCGGCGGCGGCGTCGTCGGTGTGGACCACTTGCAGCGCCAGCCGGTCGAACGTCGGCATCGCCGGCACCCATCGCCGCCCGAGCACCGGCGTGGGTAGCCAGCGGGGAAGGAACAGCCGGGCGATGCCCGTGGCCGCCCCGGCCTTGAACACCAGGGCCTTGCGCAGCTTCACGATGCGCAGCCCGGAGGAGGCGGCGGCCACCGAGTCGAGCAGGCGCTCCACCGCCGCCTTGTGGGCGGAGTAGAGGGAACCGGGCACGCCGGTGGCAGGCCAGCTCTCGTCGACCGGGTGGTCCTTGGGACCCCGGGCGTAGGTGCCGACGGAGGAGGCGTAGATCAGCGTCGGCACGCCGGTCGCCACCACGGCGTCGACCACCCGGCGGGTGCCGATCACGTTGGTGCGGGCCAGCTGGGCCGTGTCGTGGCCGGGTTGGATCTGCCACGCCAGGTGGATCACGGCGTCGGCCCCCGCCACCACCGGCACGAGCGGATCGATGCCGACGTCGGCGCCGTGCCAGGTGACCCCGGGTTGGCGCAGGGCCGGCGGGCGCCGGCACACACCGACGATCGACTCCACCTCGGGATTGGCCAGGAGGCGGCTCACCACGCTCGTCCCTACGTTGCCCGACGCTCCTGTCACCACCACGCGCATGGGCGCGCGCCTACCCCCGGCGGCGGCGGGGCAAACGAGAGACCCCCGTACGGGGGTGACTTGTTTGGGGTCCGGGGGTGCAGGGGGATGCACACGAGAACGGCGACGTGGGCGACACCCCCCGTTGCAAACCCGATCACTCCCCAAGGAGATGCCGACATGAGTTCGACCGTGGCCGACCGGATCGAGGTGGAGTGCCCTCTCTCCACCGTGTACAACCAGTGGACCCAGTTCGAGGAGTTCCCCCGGTTCATGGGCGGCGTGGAGTCGGTGCGCCAACTCGACGACACGACCCTGCACTGGACCGCCAGCATCGGCGGCGTGACCCGCGAGTGGGACGCCCGCATCGTGGATCAGGAGCCCGACCAGCGGATCGCCTGGGAAGCCACCACGGGTGCCACCAACCGGGGCGTCGTCACCTTCCGCCCCGTCGACGCCACCCACACCGAGGTGAACCTGGAGCTCGAGTTCGAGGGCGAGGGCTTCGTGGAGAAGGTGGGCGAGAAGCTCGGGCTCGTCGAGGGGCAGGCCAAGGCCGACCTCGAACGGTTCAAGGAGTACATCGAAGCCCGCCAGGTGGAGACCGGCGGTTGGCGGGGCGAGGTCGACGAGACCGGTCAGGCCCGGGGCTGACCCCCGGCGTCCGGCCATCTCGACGGACCCGCCTCTCGCGACGCAGCCCCGGACCACGGGCTCGATGCTCGGTCCGGGGCTGTGCCGCGCCGGTCGCCGGCGCTGATCAGCGCGGAACGGATCAGTGCTGGGGCGGCGGCGACATTGGGCCCTTGGGCCGGCCGTCGTCGACGTCGGGGGCATCGGTTCCGGGCGACATGGGCCCGGTGGGCCGGCGGTCCTCGGACCGCTCGCGCACCGGCATCCGCCCCGACTCCACCGGGTTCTCCGGCTCCCGTTCCTCGTTGGCTCGGCTCTGGTCGTCGTTCACTGCTTCCTCCTGAATAGTCGAATGGTCGTGTGTCGATTGGTCGTGCCGTCGGCCGGCAGCGTCAGCGGGGGTCGCCGGCCCGGACGGTGCCCACGCCGAGCAGTCGCTGGGCGTCGGCCACGAGATCTGGGGTGACCCACAGCTCGTAGGTCTCGGCGTCGAGGCGACCCATCGTGGAGAAGTCGCGCCGTCCCCGCCGCAGGGCGTGGCCCACGGCCTGCCACGCGGCGCCGGCCACGGCACCGACCACGAGATAGGTGAAGATCAGACCCAGTTCGTTGGTGTCGCCGGTGTCGACGAGGAGGGCCAGGAGGAGGCCGATGAGGCTACCGAACCAGGCACCTCCGATCAGGCCCTCGACCGCCGCCGTGGCCACCGTGCGCCGGCCGGTCACGTGCTCCACCTGGCGGAGTCCCCGCCAGACGATCGTGACGCCGCTCACCGGGAACCCCTCGTCGGACAGCCGGTCTACAGCGGCCTGGGCCTCCTCGTACCGGGCGTAGGAGGCGATTCGGACCGGAGCCGGGCCCGGTCCGTCGATCGGTTGCTCGCTCAGCTGGTTGGACATACCAGCTGAATACCCCTGGCCGGTCCAGTGAAAACAAGCCGTTTCGGCCCGGAACCGTTTGGGCCTCGCCCGGTGGGGAACCCTCGCGTTCATGGCCGACCAGAACGACCCCCGTCCCAACGTCCGTAGCGAACCGCTGCCCGCCGACGACGCCCATGAGCTCGTGCTCGATCTCGAGCGCCGCGGCGTGAGCAGCGATCACATAGATGTCGAGACCGAACCCCCGCGATCGGTGTCGGAGGTCAGCGCGGTCGACAATGCCACGATCCGCCGCCAGGCCCGACGGGTCGTGATCGGCAGCGTGGCCGGCGCCGCCGTGGGTCTGGCCGTGGCCCTCATCGCCCTGCTGATCTGGGACAGCCTGTGGTGGCCCCCCACCGTGATCACGACGGCCCTCGTGGGATCGATCCTCGGCGCGCTGTGGTCGCTCTACGGCGGGCTGGAGGCGAGCCCCGATGTCACCGACGCCGACGCCGGTGGCCCCACCGTGATCGAGACCCGGGTGGTCGACCTCGACCGTGAGAAGGCCGCCGAGATCCGTCGCCGCACCGACCAGGCCGCCGACTGATCCGGCGTACAGCCCGCCGATCATTCCGGCCATTCCGGCCCGTCGACCGTTGCGGCGCGCCCCCGGCCGGACCGGGGCCCACGATCTGCTCTCCGGGGTCGTCACCGGTGACAACTCCGGACATCAGATCAGCAGGTGTGACGCCGATATCGATATCGGATGTCGACGTCGTCGGATGTGGATGTCAGGGTGAGGTCAGATGCTGGCGGCGGGCCGCGACCCGGCGGGCGTACCGGTGGCGGGTGAAGTGCAGCGCCGCGGTGGTGGTGGCCCACGCCAGGGTGAACGACCCGGCCGTCATGAGGGCGAAGCGCAGGTCGCCGGCCGTCATGGCCGCCCCGATCACGGCACCCAGGCCGATGAGGGCCAGCCCGAACGGGCTGACGAGACGGCGGGACAGCCCCACCAGGATCTTGGTCGCACGGCGGGCGGTTCGGGCCAACGCGGCCCTGACCCTCCGGCGATCGGCCGGTCTGTGGTTGTCGTCGACCTGGTCGGGAAAGTTCAGGCCGTCGAGCTCGTAGCGGAGCTGGAGAGCGATCTCTGAGAACCGGCGGCGCTCCTCGGTGGTGAGGTGCACACCGGGGCGGTCACGGTGGTGTCGATGCATCATCGGGGGCCCTATCCACTCCCGTTGGGCCCGAAACGATCGAGGGCCGGCCCGGCCCGGGCCGCCAGAGACAGCGGGAACGAACCCGCTCACACTCAGGTCCCAGGTCCGAAACCTCACGTGAACGTTTGGTCTCCACGACCCGGGGTAGCCCGCTTCCGAATCGATCAACGTTCGGAAGGACGACATCCAATGACGAATGAACCGCACCAATCCGTTCCCGGTTTGGACGACGGGCGGGCCAAGCAGGTGGTGAGCGTGCTGGAGGAGCGGCTCGTCGCCCTGCTCGATCTCCAGCTGGTGCTCAAGCACATCCACTGGAACGTGGTGGGCCCGAACTTCATCAGCGTGCACGAGATGCTCGACGGCGAGGTGGCGAAGGTGCGTGACGAGGTCGACGAGCTGGCCGAGCGCATCCGCACCCTGGGCGGCACGCCCCGGGGCACCGTGCAGGCCATCGTCGACCGCCGTACCTGGGCCGACTACCCCCTCGACCGGGCACTGGCCATGCTCCACCTGGAGGAGCTGGACAAGGTGTACGACGGGGTGATCGCCGACCACCGCAAGGCGATGTCCATGGTGTCGGACCTGGACCCGGTGACCGAGGATCTCCTCATCGGCCAGATCGGCAAGCTGGAGCTGTTCCAGTGGTTCGTCCGCTCCTTCGTGGAGCGCTCCCACGACCCGTCCGACGACCCCCGCTCCGCCGTGCCCTCCAACGTGCAGGCCAGCGGAGCCCCGAACAACAACAACCAGCCCGAAGGAGCGGCCCGATGACCGTCTACACCCTTCCCGACCTGCCCTACGACCACAACGCCCTGGAGCCCCACGTGTCGGCCCGGGTGATGGAGCTGCATCACGACACCCATCACGCCGCCTACGTGAAGGGGGCCAACGAGACGCTCGACAAGCTGTCGGAGCTGGGGGCCGACCCGGAGCCGGCCACCCTGGCCCGCCTGGAACGGGACCTGGCGTTCCACCTCAGCGGCCATGCCCTGCACTCCGTGCTGTGGCAGAGCATGAGCCCCAACGGGGGCGGCGAGCCCCAGGGGCTGCTGGCCCGCCAGATCGAGTCCGACTTCGGCTCGGTCGACTCGCTGCGCAAGCGCCTCACCGGCTCCGTGAACTCCCTGCAGGGCTCGGGCTGGGGGGCGCTGGCCTGGGATCCGCTGGGCAGCCGGTTGATCGTGCAGCAGATCCACGACCACCAGAGCACCCACGCCGTGGGCGCCCTGCCCCTGCTCGTGATCGACGGCTGGGAGCACGCCTACTACCTCGATCACCAGAGCAAGAAGGCCGACTGGGTGGCCGCCTTCTGGCGGGTGGCGGACTGGACCATGGCCGAGAACCTGCTCGACTCCCTGGTCCAATCGGCCAACCGCTGATCGAGCTGGCGGTGCTGATCACCGGTTGACCCCACCCGGCCAGCCGGACATCCACCCCCCGTGACGGGCCGGAGCCGAGGCTCCGGCCCGTTCTCCCTCCGGCCGGCGCGCTCGACCCGGCCGCCGGCGCCGCGTCGCCTGCCGCCGGCCGCTATCGTGGGATGCGGTCGGTGGGCGAGGAAGCGAGTGCGATGCGACGGGGTCCGTCAGCCAACGCCCCTGCACCAACCGGAACCGGTCGCAGGGTGCCGGGCGCCGGGTGGCCGCCCGGCGTGATCTTCCTCGTCGTAGCCGTGGCCTACGCCGCCACAGCCGACCTGACGTGGCGCCTGTTGGGGGCCGACAACCTCGGCCTCGCCTTCTTCCCGCCGGCTGGTGTCACGCTGGCCGCCCTCGTGCTGTCGCCCCGCCGGCGGTGGTGGGAGGTGGTGGCCGCCGTGCTGGTGGCCGAGACCGGGGTCGACCTGGCCCACGGCCTGGGCCTGGGCCCCGCGCTCGGCTACGCCGCCGCCAACGCCATCGAGCCCCTGGTTGGGGCGTTCGTGCTGGCCCGATTGGGTCGGGGACGCCCGCTCGACCTGGAGCGCTTCCCCGGTGTGCTCCGCTTCCTGGTGGCGGCGGTCGGCATCGGCCCGGCGGTGGGCGCGGCGCTGGGTAGCGCCGTCCGCCGGGCGGCCGAGGGCACGGCGTGGCTTCCGGCCGCCATGCACTGGTGGGCCGGCGACGGGCTGGCGGTGCTGGCCGTGGGCACCGCCATCCTCATGCTGGGCGACGGAGACCGGCCGCGACCGGACGCCCGGGAACTGGCCGAGCCGGTGGCGGCCATGGCCGCCACCCTCGTGGTGAGCGTGCTGGCGTTCTGGCAGTGGAAGGTGCCGCCCGCCATCCTGGTCCTGCCCGTGCTGGTGTGGGTGGCGGTGCGCTGCGGCGTGCGGGGCGTTTCCGTGGCCAGCACGATCATCGCCGTGGTGGCCAACCTGGCCACCGCGGCCGGGCGCGGTCCGTTCGCCGATCTGGACATGTCCACGCCGACGCGGCTCGCCTGGCTCCAGCTCCTGCTGGCCACCCTCATCGTCACGGCCTGGCTGCTGGCCATCGAGACCAAGGCCCTGGGCCGGGTGCGGGCCAGGGAGGAGCAGGAACGGGCCGCCCGGGAGCGGGCCGAGTCGGTACGGGCCATCGGCGAGCTCAGCGCCGACCTGGTGCGAGCGGTCACCGTCGACGACGTGGTGCACGTGGCCGAGGACCACCTGCGCCGGCTGGTACCGGCCGACCATGCCGTACTCACCCTCTACGACCACGAAGCCGACCACTTCCGCCCCACCCCGTCGAGCCTGCCTCCCACCGTGACGCAGGCCGTGGCCGGCTGGACGCTCACCTCAGCGGTGCCCGGCGCCCAGGCCATGGAGACCGGCGAGCCGGTGTGGTGCGCCTCCGCCCAGGACCTGGTGGCCCGCTTCCCCGCCGCAGCCGGTGTGGTGGCCGAGCTCGGCACCGAGGCCATGGGCGCCATCCCGGTCGACGTGAGCGGGCGGTCGGTCGGCTACCTCGGCATCGTGCGGCTCCGGCCCGAACCGTTCACCCCGGAGGAGCGGGAGGAGCTGGTGGCCGCCAGCCGGGTGATCGGCCAGGCCGTGCAGCGGGCCGAGCTGTACGAGGTGGAGCGGGCCAGCCGGCTGGCGGCCGAGCAGGCCAGCCGGCGGATCGACGAGCTGCTGCACCAGTCCCGGCTCGAGTCGGCCCGTCTCCGGGAGAGCGAGGAACGGTTCAAGCTCCTGGCCGATCAGTCGCCGATGGTCGTCTGGGTCCACGACGACGAGGGCCGCCCGGAGTGGGTGAACCGCACATACTGCCGGTTCTTCGGGATCAGCCGGGACGAGGCGACCGACGAGGAGCGCCTCGTCGGCCTGCTCCACCCCGACGACGGCGCCGCCTACATCGAAGCGTTCCGGGCGGCGGTGGCCGGACGCCAGCCGTTCCACGCCACGGCCCGGGTCCGCCGGGCCGACGGCGAGTGGCGCTGGATCGAGTCGTGGGGTCAGCCCCGCTTCGGGGGCGACGAGTACCAGGGGGTGGTGGGCACCAGCGTCGACGTCACCGAGCACAAGAAGGCGGAGGCCGCCCTGCGGGCCACGGCCGCCCGGGAGACGCTGCGGGCCGACATCCTGGCCGGGGTGGAGACCGCCGGCCCGGCCGACGACGCCCTACAGCTGGTGGTGGACAACCTCGTCCCGGTCGTGGCCGACGTGGCGATCATCGAGGTGAGCCGGCCCGACGGCCGGACCGTCATCGGGGCCCACGTCAAACCGGCCCGCCTCGATGCCCTGCTTGCGGCGTCGTCCCGGCGGGGGGCGGTGCGGGCCGTGACCTGGTCGGGGGCCCGATCGGTGGTGACCGTGACGTTCGACGCCGGCGACGGCAGCAGCGCCACGCTGGTGGCGGCGATCGTCGACCCCGAGCGACCGGCCTTCGACGGCGACGACCGGGCCTTCCTCGACGACGTGGCCCAGCGGGTGTCGATCGTGCTGTCGGCCGCCCACCTGCGGCGGGCGGAGCACGTGATCGCCATCACCCTGCAGAACGCCCTCCTGCCCGACGAGGTCTGCTGGGATCCCGACCTGGAGATCGAGGCCCGCTACCAGGCGGCCAGCGACCTGCTCCACGTGGGGGGCGACTGGTACGACACCTTCCGCTGGCCCGATGGCCACATCGGCCTCATGATCGGCGACGTGGTGGGCCACAACCTGGAGTCGGCCGCGGCCATGGGTCGGGTGCGGTCGGCCGCCGCCGCCCTGGCCACGATCAGCGACGCCTCCCCCGGGCGGCTGCTGGAGACGATCGACCAGTTCGCCCGGGGCCCCAACGGCACGGGGTACGCCACCGCCGCCTGTGTGGTGGTCGACCCCGCCACCGGGCGGCTGGTGTACTCCTCGGCCGGGCACCCGCCGGCCATGGTGGTGGCCCCCGACGGCACCGTCACCCGGCTCGACAGCGCCCGGTCCACCCCGCTGTCCACCCTGCAGCCCGCCGTCCGCCCCGAGGCCGAAGCCCAGCTGGAGCCGGGTTCGGTGGTGGTGCTCTACTCCGACGGTCTGGTGGAGCGGCGGTCGCAGAACCTGGGGCTGGGCCTGGCCCGCCTGGAAGACGCCCTGGCCGCCCATCGCCACGAGCCGACCGGGCGCCTGGTCGACACCGTGATCGCAGCGATGGCGGCCGACAGCCACAGCCAGGACGACGACATCGCCGTGGCCTGCTTCCGCTGGACGCCGGCCGTCGACCGCTACCACCGGGAGATACCGGCCGAGGGCTCGGCGCTGGCCGGACTGCGACGGGAGCTACGGGAGTGGCTGACGGAGCGGGGGGTGGTGGCCGAGCACCAGCACGCCCTGTTGCTGGCGGTGGGCGAGGCGGTGACGAACGTGGTGGACCACGCCTACCACCTCCACCCAGGCGCCTCCGACCCGGCGGGCGACGGCGGCGGCCGTCCCACCGTGGTGGTCGACGTCAGCGATCACGGCTACCACCTGGTGGCCCGGGTGGTCGACCGCGGCAAGTGGCGGCCCCCCGGCCCCCACAGCCGGGACCGGGGCCGGGGCACGGCCATCATGGAGGCCCTGACCGACCACGTGGAGCGCACCAGTGGGCCCGATGGCACGGTCGTCACCCTGGCCGTGTCACCGCCCCGCGTCAGCTCAGGAAGTCGAGGAGGTCGATCTCCTCGGGGGTGAGCAACGCCCGTCCCGCCCCCTTGCGGCCCGGGCCGGTCGACAGCAGCCGCCGGCGGGCGTAGCCGGGGCCGCCGTCCTCGACGTAGACCAACCCCGCCTCCTCGGCCAGGATCTGTCCCTGCTCGCTCATGGGCCGGTGTCAGGGCTGGGGGCCGAAGTCGGCCATGGTGGCCACGTGGGCCTCGTGGGCGCTGGGGGGCCGGGCCTCGTGACCGGTTCGGCCCCGGGTGCGGCGCTTCTCCTTCAGCTCAGCCTCGAACACGTGGCGGCGGCCGGCCATCAGCTCGTCCCGAACCCGGCGCTCGGTGGCACGGGCGTCGGCGTAGTAGCCGTCGTCGAACTCCTCCACCATCTGGAAGGTCCAGCGGCCGTCGATCGTGTTGCGCCCCATCAGCCGTTCCCGCACCTCGTCCGCCAACCGGGTGTGACCGGCGTCGTCCAGAGCGTCGGCGGCGTCGCTGACCAGCTCGTCGGCGTGGCCCATCAACTGGTGGAAGGTGTAGAGCTGGCCCCGGGCCCGCTCGATCCACTCGAAGGCCTCGGTGAGCTTGCCCACGGCCTCCACCGTGCGGTCGTCGGCGCCGGGCGGTCGCTGGTGTGCTCGATCCATGGCCGCCGTCTGCCCGCCCGGACGACCGGTGAAACCCGGACGAAACCCCAGGTGGGGGCGCCGTCAGCCCGGTTCGTTGGGCTCGGGGAGCTCGTCGAGGGCGCCGGCCAGACCGGCCCCCGGGCTGTCGACGTACCGCTCCACGGCGTTCTCGTCGCCCTCGGCCACCCGCTCCCGGGCCTCCTCGCCGGGTTGTCGGGGATCGGCGACGGGTTCGGCGCTGCCGGTCTCCCGCTCGTCGTCATCGTCGATGGTGCTCATCGGGGGAACTCCTCGGTGGGTATGGGTCCACGGTGCCGCGAGCGGGCGGTCGCTCCGGTCACGACGCCGGTGGGCGGTCGTCGAGGGTGACGTCGACCGACTGCTCGCCGCCGTCGCGGACGATGCGCATGGCCACGGTGTCGCCGGGGGCGGCCGAGCGGAGGGCGGCCAGGAAGTCGCCCACACTGCGAACGCCGGCCTCGCCCACGCCCACCACCACGTCGCCCGGCCGGATACCGGCGGCGGCGGCCGGGCCGCCGCTCACCACCTCCACGATCAGGGCGCCCTCGGCCCGGTCCAGCCCCAGCTGCTCCGCCACCGGCGGGGTCACGGGACCGACCCGCACGCCGGCGAAGGCGTGGCGGACGGGACCGCCGGCGCGCAGCTGGCCGGCCACGTCGGCCACCAGCGGGGCGGGGATGGCGAACCCGATCGACACCGCCCCCGACGAGCTCGGGGGCAGGTAGGCGACGTTGATGCCGATCACCGTGCCGTCCGGCCCCAGGAGGGCGCCGCCGGAGTTGCCCGGCGAGATGGCGGCGTCGGTCTGGATCAGGCCCACCAGCGATGGGCCTCCGCCCGGTATCGACCGCTCGAGCCCCGACACCACGCCCACCGACACCGTGTTCTCGAAGCCGAGCGGGCTGCCGATGGCCACCGCCAGCGATCCCACCTCGGGCAGGTCGGAAGCCAGCTCCAACCCGGGCACGTCACTGGCCCCCAGGTCGAGCACGGCCAGGTCCACCAGCGGATCGGTGCCCACCACCCGGGCCGGTAGCTGGCGGCCGCTGGCCAGTATCACCTCCAACTGGGTGTCGGATCCGACCACGTGGGCGTTGGTCACGGCCGTCCCGTCCGACAGCATGACCCCACTCCCCTCGCCCAACGAGGTGACCACGGTGAAGACCGAGCCGATGGCGGCCGACACCAGATCCGGGATCTGGTCGAACGTCCTGATGCCGGACTCCGGAACCGCTGCGGTCGCCGTCGAGACGTCGGTGGTAGTTCCGCTGGCGGTCGTGGGAACGCCGGCGGCCGGGTCGTTGGCGGCCGGGTCGTCGGCGGCCGACGAGCTGCAGGCGACGATCCCCAGCACCGAGGTCGACACCATCAGGGCCAAGGCTGCAACACGTCGCATGGGCCACGGCCTACCCGTTCGACCCCCGGACCACGCCGTGCGGGCCGCCACGGGCGGCCGGTCCCCCGTGGCGGCGCTCACTCTTCGCCGGCGCTGGACGTCACCCGGTGCACGTCGGGATGCTCCTCGATCGCCGCCACCAGCTCGTGAACCGGTGTGCCCCGGGGCAACCGCACCCGCATGATCACCCGCCTGATGCCGGCCTGGCGGTCGTCGATGTCCAGGTCTTCCAGGGCGGCCCCCGTCTCATCCAGGGCGTCGAGCACCGGCCGCAGGGTGCCGTGGCCCCGGTCGTACTCCACCTCGAGAACCGACCGCGTCTGGCCCAGGCGCCAGGCCAGGGGCTTGGCCAGGCGCAGGCCCACCAGCACCACCAGGGTGAGGACGGTGCCGATGGTGGCAGCGGCGTAGCCACCGGCGGCCACCAGCACACCGAGCGCCGCCGCCATCCACACGGTGGCCGCCGTCGTGACCCCGATGACCGACGTGCCCTGGCGGATGATGGCCCCTGCGCCGATGAAGCCCACACCCGTCGCCACCTGGGCCGCCACCCGGGTGGGATCGGACACCCGGGTCCCCGGCTCGTCGGCGAAGCCGTAGGCCCCGGCCATCGTGAACAGGGCGGAACCCATCGACACCAGGGCCACGGTCCGCACACCGGCTCCCCGGGATGCCCGCTCCCGTTCGATCCCCACCGCCCCACCCAGCACGAGAGCCACCACCAGTCGCAGGCACACGTCGACCACCGGCAGATCCATGGGCGGCCCGTTCCCGGCGCCCCGCGGTGTCAAACGTTTCGCCCGGTCCACCGCCGGGCACGGCACGCGGGCGGCCACGGCCACGGCCACGATCCGGAGGGCCACCCCGGATCGCCGATCGAGACAGGGAGAACATCATGGACAGCGACATGACCGGCGGCGGCGGAGGCGGAGGCGACGAGCAGGACCAGGCGGAACGACTCGACGATTCCGAGATCCTCACCGACGAGGACGTCCAGGGCCTCAACGACGATGCCATGGACGACTACCCGCCCGACGAGCTGCAGGGGGCCGACGAGTACGGCACCACGCCCCAGGAGGAGCGGATCGACGAGCCCCTCGATGAGCGGGAACGGCGCTACGAGCCCGATCCGGCGGCCGAGCTGGTGCCCGACCCCGGTCTCGACCCCCACGACCCGAGGCGCCGGCTGCTGCGCCGTGAGGAGCGCTTGACGGGTGAGGTGGACGACCTCGACGAATTGGAGGATCTGGACCTGCTCGACCCGGTGGCGGGCGAGCCGGAGGAGGTGCCGGTGGACCCGATGGTGCTCGAGTCGCTGGGCGACGAGGAGCATCCGGTGGAACCGGGCGAGGAGCTGGAGGCCGAGGTGGCCACCGTGGTCGAGGCCTACGACTCCGAGGACCCGCCCGAGCCCGACCTTCTGGACGACGGGCGATCGGGGTGAACCGGTTGGAGCGGGCCGTGATCCTGCACGTCGGCGCCGGCATGGGCGGCGCCCCGGTACCCGGCTGGTCCGGCCCCCACACGGCCCACCGTTTGCCGGCCCCGGGCCGGGGGTAGCAGCCGACGGGAGCCGAACCGGTTGAGGAGGCCGATCCCACCAGGAGGGGAGCCATGGCAGTGGCAGGTAGAGCAGCGATGGGTCCGGGCCCGACCGTCGACCCCCGCCTGGCCACCGCCGGCCGAATGTGATGCTCGACCCGGTCACCCGGGAAGGGCGGTACGTCGCCGACCTGTGGACGTTCCTGCTGGTGGCGGCAACCGGAGTGGCGGTGGTCGTGCTGGGTCTGCTGGCCATCGCCACCATCCGGGGCACACGCCGTGGCGCTGAGGATCTCCCTCCCCAGCGCCACGGCAACCTGGCCCTGGAGTTCACGTTCATCACCGGAGCCGCCGCCCTGTCGGCCGTGATCTTCGGCCTCGGCCTGTGGTACCAGGCCCGCATCGACGACGACCCCCCGACCGACCTGGAGGTGGCGGTGCAGGGCTATCAGTGGGGCTGGCGGTTCGAGTACCCGGGGGGCCGGGTGGTGGCCAGCGAGCCGGGGCGGGATCCGGTGCTCGTGCTCCCGGTGGATCAGACCGTGACCTTCCACCTGCGCAGCGACGACGTGATCCATTCGTTCTTCGTTCCCGCCTTCGCCTGGAAGCAGGACCTCATCCCCGGCCGTCCCATGGATCTCACCGTGACCCCCGACAAGGAGGGCCGGCACGTGGCCCACTGCGCCGAACTGTGCGGCATCGACCATGCCCGCATGAACTTCGCCGTCGACATCGTGAGCGCCGATGCCTTCGACCGCTGGCTGGCCACGGGCGAGGGAGCGGGCGACGGCGCCGTGCCCGACGTGGCGGAGCCGTCGTGAGCCCGGCCCTGGCCGTGACCGACCGGCCGGCGGCCGCCGGCGACCCGGGCGACCAGCCGGGAGCGGGGATCGTCGGCTGGCTCACCACCACCGATCACAAGCGGATCGGGATCCTCTACGTGGGCACCTCGTTCGCCTTCTTCGTGGTGGGCGGGCTGCTGGCGGCTCTGATGCGGGCCGAGCTGGCCGAGCCGGGGCTGCAGTTCGTGGGATCGCAGCGGTACAACCAGCTGTTCACCATCCACGGCACGGTGATGATGTTCCTGTTCGCCGTGCCCATGGCCACCGGGCTGGCCAACTTCCTCGTGCCCCTGCACGTGGGCGCCCCCGACATGGCCTTCCCCCGGCTCAACGCCCTGTCGTACTGGCTGTACGTGACCGGGGGCCTGGTGGTCCTGTCCGGGTTCCTCACCTCCCGGGGCGCAGCCGACTTCGGCTGGACCGGATACACCCCGCTGTCCGACAACACCTACTCCCCCGGCGCCGGCGGCGACCTGTGGATCACGGGCATCGCCCTCACCGGCGTGGCGTCGACGCTCACCGCCGTGAACCTGTTGAGCACCGTCATCGGGTTGCGGGCGCCGGGGATGACGATGTTCCGCCTGCCCCTCTTCACCTGGACCATGGTGGTGGTCAGCTTCATGATCCTGATCGCCTTCCCGGTGATCACGGCCGCCCTGTTCATGTTGCTGGCCGACCGCCGGCTCGAGGCCCACTTCTTCACGCCCGCCGGCGGCGGCGACCCGATCCTCTACCAGCACCTCTTCTGGTTCTTCGGGCACCCCGAGGTCTACATCGTGGCCCTCCCCTTCTTCGGCGTGGTGACCGAGATCATCCCCGTGTTCAGCCGCCAGCCGATCTTCGCCTACAAGGCCATCGTGATCGCCACCGTGCTCATCGCCGCCTACTCGCTGACGGTGTGGGCCCACCACATGTTCACCACCGGCGCCATCGCCGACGGCTTCTTCAGCGGCACCACCCTGCTCATCGCCGTGCCCACCGGCATCAAGATCTTCAGCTGGGTGTTCACCATGTGGGGAGGACGGCTGCGCTTCGACACCCCGATGCTGTACGCCGTCGGGTTCATCGTGGTGTTCCTGATCGGCGGTCTGACCGGGCCCATGCTGGCGGTGCGGGCCTTCGACAGCCATGTGCACGACACCTATTTCGTGGTGGCCCACATGCACTACGTGCTCCTGGGCACGGCCGTGTTCGCCATGTTCGCCGGCCTGTTCTTCTGGTGGCCCAAGTTCTTCGGCCACCGGTTGGGCGAAGGGCTGGGCAAGGTGCAGTTCTGGCTCCTGTTCGTGGGGTCGAACATCGTGTTCCTGCCCCAGCACGTGCTCGGGCTGCGGGGCATGCCCCGGCGGTTCGCCGACTATCCGGAGGGGATCGGCTACGACACCCTGAACCTGTGGTCGAGCCTGGGCACGGTCCTCATAGCGCTGGCCGTGCTCCTGTTCCTGGTGAACATCGCCGTGTCGGCCCGCCGGCCCGTGCCGGCCGGCGACGATCCGTGGGAGGGCAACACGCTGGAGTGGGCCACCTCGTCGCCCCCGCCGCTCCACAACTTCCACTCGCTGCCCCCCATCCGTTCCGCCCGCCCCGTGTTCGACCAGCGCTGGGGGCCGGACGGGGAGCGGCTCCGAGGCGGTGTGGTCGAAGGCGATCGGGCCGGGGACGGCGACCGGCCGTGAGAGCGTCGATCCTGTCGATCGCTTTCGTGGGGGCGTGGCTGGTGCCCACCGGGGTCCTGTACTGGATCCTGTCCGACGAGTACGCCGGGATCGTGCTCCTGCTGCTGGGTGGGGTGGCCATGTTCGGCCTCGCCGCCTACCTGGTGGGGGCCACCCGGGGCACGCCGCCCGGCCCGGATGACGACGAGTCCGCCGACCCCGGCGCCGGCACCGCCGACGGGCCGGTTCCGGTGCTCCGGGCTGTGCCCCCGGCGTCGGTCTGGCCGGCCCTGATCGCGGCCGGCGCCGCCATCGTGGCCTACGGGCTGGCCTTCACGCCGTGGATCTGGCTACCGGGCCTGGCGTTCCTGGCCCTCGCCCTCGCCGGCTATGCCCGCGAGACCTCGCCCTGACCGCGAACTCTGACGCCCCGTACCGGCTCCGGGGCTCCGATGTCAGAGTTCCCCAGATGAGGATGATGATGAGGAAGAGGAGGACGCGGCGCTCGCCGACTCCGGCTCGGGCACCGTCTCGTAGCCGCCGGTGGCGGTACGGACGATGGTGTGGGTGGGCATGCCGGCCACCGGGCGGACGGGGCGGCGGCCCAGCTCCCGGCAGATCCGCCGGGTGAGGGCGAAGGCGACGGCCGGGGCCAGGAAAACCAGCACCCGGTAGAGCGTGGTGAGCGACTCGGGGGCGATGTTGAGGGCACCGGCCGTGACGTCGTTGCTCCCGGCCAGGAACAGCACCCCGTACACGGCCGCCACGGCGGCGCCGACCCCGGCCCGGGTGGGGGCGTCACGGGCCCGGTCGAGCAGGTTGTGGGGCCGGCGGTCCCGGGTGAAGCGGGCCTCCAGGAAGGGCCACAGGTACAGCAGGGTGAAGAACACGCCGGGGAACACCACGGCCGGCAGGAACGGGTTGGGCAGGGCGTAGCCGGCCACCGTGGGCTCCCAGTCGGGCCACAACCGCAGGGCGCCGTCGAGCCACCCCATGTACCAGTCGGGTTGGGAGGCCGAGGTCACGGCGGTGACCGCCAGACCGGACCGGAACGGGCCGTAGACCCAGATGGGGTTGATCTGGGCCAGGCCGCCGAGGCCGGCCAGGACGGCCATCACCAGGAAGAACAGCCCCACCGACTTGGCGGCGTAGGCCGGCCACAGGCGGCTGCCCACGATGTTCTCCTCGGTGCGTCCGGGGCCGGCGAACTGGGTGTGCTTCTGGCGCCAGACGAGGGCCAGGTGGGCCGCCAGCAGGGCGGCGATCACGGCCGGCAGCACCAGGACGTGGAGGGTGTAGAAGCGGGGGATGATGCCCTCGGCCGGGAACTCGCCGCCGAACAGGCCGAAGGCGAGGTCGGGCCCGAGCAGCGGGATCGACAGGGTGATGGCGTAGGCCACCCGCAGGCCGGTACCCGACAGGAGGTCGTCGAGGAGGGAGTAGCCGAGGAAGCCGTTGGCGATCGAGGCCACCAGGAGCGTCATGCCGATCAGCCAGTTCAGCTCGCGGGGACGGCGGTAGGCGCCGGTGAAGAACACCCGGCCCAGGTGCACGGTCATCGAGGCCAGGAACACCAGCGCCGACCAGTGGTGCATCTGGCGCATCACGAGCCCGGCCCGGTGCTCGAAGCTGATGTCGAGGGCGGAGCGGTAGGCGGCCGACATCTCGACACCCTGCAGCGGGGCGTAGCTCCCGTCGTAGGTGACCTCCCGGACCGACGGCTCGAAGAAGAACGTGAGGTACGTGCCGGTCACCACGAGGGAGATGAAGCAGTAGAGCACCACCTCGCCCAGCATGAACGACCAGTGGTCGGGGAAGATGCGGTCGAGGGCCTGGCGCCCGAAGCGGGCGCCGCCCACCCGGTCGTCGAACCAGCGGAGCAGGCGGAGGAGCACGTCAGGATCCGATCGTTCGGGGTGGGGTCGGTCGTCGTTGCCTCATGGGCCGCTCCCTGCCGTCACCGGCCCCGGTTCCAGAAGGTGGGGCCGACGGGCTCGGGGTAGTCGCCCAGGGCGATCAGGTAGCCCTCCTCGTCGACGCCGAGCGGGAGCTGGGGCAGAGGGCGGGGAGCAGGACCGAAGACCACCCGGGCGCCGTCGAGCACGTCGAAGGTGCTCTGGTGGCAGGGGCACAGCAGGGAGTGTTCGGACTCCCGGTAGAGGCCCACCGGGCAGCCGACATGGGTGCAGATCTTGGAGTAGGCGATGTTGCCGTCGACCACCCAGTCGGCGTTGGTTCCGTCGGCCAGCAGGGTCGGGTCGACGCTGATCACGACGGTGGCGGCGTCTTCGTGGGCTTCGGTGCCCTCGGGGAAGACGGTGACGATGCCACCCCGGTTGAGCGAGTCGGCCCGGAGGGCCTGCCCGCCCTCGGTGACGAGGCGGCTCCCCCGGCGCCAGGCGGTGCGGCGCAGGGCGCCGCCGGGCGACGGGCCGAGGCTGCGCAGCGGAAACAGGGCGGCCAGGGCCAGCGACCCGCCGGCGAAGGCCAGGAGGCCGGTGAGCCCCCGGCGGCGGCTGAACACCTCCGAGCGCTCCAGGCTCTGGCGGAAGTCGATCCGGGGCTCGTAGGCCGAGGGCAGCACCGGGCGCTCGTCGGTCTCCTCGCTGTCGCCGTAGAGCTGCTTGGCCCACCCGATCAGGCCCAGCCCGATCCCGCCCAGGGCCACCATGAGCAGGGCCCCCTCCCACTGGGGCTGGCCCCCCAGGATGTAGACCACGGCCAGGCCGAGGCCGGCCAGCCCGCTGGCGGCGAACGCCACCCCGATGCCCCGGTAGCTGATCACGGGCTGCTCCCTTGCTCGTCGTGGCCGGTCGATTCGGCCTGCCCGGTGGGCTCGGCGTGGCCGGTCGGCTCGGCGTGGCCGGTCGGCTCGGGACCGAGGGTCACGGCGTCGGATGTGCCGATCCAGCGGATGGCCAGGACGATCAGGCCGAGGCCCACCACCCAGGCCACTAGCCCCTCGGGGACCGGGCCCACCCGCCCCAACGGGAAGCCGCCCCGGTCGACCGGGTTCTGGAGGTGGACGACGTAGCGCACCACGGAGTCGAGCTCGCGCTGGTCGAGTTGCTCCTCGTTGAAGCCGGGCATGGCGCCGGGGCCGACCCGCACCGCCTCGGCCACCTCGAGGGGGGTGGCGGCGTAGAGGGCGGGGGCGTAGATCGCCTGGCCCAGGGCGCCACCCGAACCGGCCGAGTTGTGGCAGGCGGCGCAGTTGGCGGTGTACAGCTGCTGGCCGAGGGACAGTTCGCCCTGCGACGGGTCGACGTTCGGGATGGCCGGGCCCTGGCCCAGCGTCGACACGTAGGCCACGAGAGCGGCCCGCTCGTCGGCGTCGTACACCGGTTCCTTGCGGGCCGGTTGGCCGGCGCCGCTGGCCGCCGGCATACGGCCCGAGGCCAGGTAGAAGTCGGCCGACGCCGGCCCGGCGTTCTCCAGGGTCGGGCCGCGCTCGTCCACCCCCCGGCCGTCGACCCCGTGGCACGACACACAGCCCACCCGGTACAGCTCCTCACCCCGGTCCACGAGGACGTCCGCCGGTTGCTCGTCCTCCCCCGGTCGCTGCTCCTGCTCCTGCTGTTGCTGTTGCTGGTCCTGCTGGGGCTGGTGGGGTTGTGGCCCGGCGGCCGACCCGGGCCGGGCGATCAGCACCGACAGGACCGACACCACCACCGCCGCCAGCGGCCCGAGCCAGCGGCCGGCGCTCAAGCGACGAGGTAGAGCGAGATGAAGACGGCCAGCCATACGACGTCGACGAAGTGCCAGTAGAGCGAGACCATCTCGGCCGCCGGCAGTTGGGCCGGGCCGAAGCCGGGGCGGGTCGAGCGCCCGGCCAGCAGCGCGAGGGCCACCAGCCCGCCGGCGAGGTGGAGGCCGTGGAAGCCGGTGGTGAGGTAGAACACCGACCCGAAGGCATGATCGGAGACGGTGAAGTCGAGCCGGCTCCACTCGATGGCCTGGGCCGAGAGGAACACGGCCCCGAGAGCGGCGGTGAGGAGCAGGAGGCGGCGGAACCCGGTGCGGTCGCCGGCCCGGAGCCGGTTGACGGCGAGGTGGACGGTGCCGCTGGAGGCCACGAGCACCAGGGTCACCAGCGCCGTGACCGGCGCATCGAGCTCGGCCCCCGGAGGTGGGAAGGGGCCGGTGGCCCGGGCCCGCAGGGTGAAGAAGGCGCCGAGGAGGGCCCCGAAGAACATCACCTCGGACGACAGCCAGATCGTCGTGCCCAGGAGTAGTAGTGGAACCCGGGGCTCTCCCGCCGACATCGGCCGGGTCGGCGACGTGGGCGCAGCCAGGTTCATCTGCCGAGAATCCCCTTCCCCGCAGCCAACGAAACGCCCCAGGCTTCTCCGACCCCGGCCGCCCCCTCGGGCCGCCCTCCCCGATCTCGTCGCACCGGGCACCACCGGCGGTGCCTCCAGCAACGAGAACGGCGGCCCCACGATCTCGTCGCACCGGGCACCACCGGTGGTGCCTCCGGCAACGAGATCGTCCCGCGCCCCCCTCGTGGGCACGGGCCGGGGCGTGAACGGCGGCGGTCTGGGCCCGGCGAACGGGGGTAGCAGAGGGGACGTGGTGCGTGTCGTGGTGGTCCTGGCCGGGTGTGGGGGCGCCCTGATCGCCTATCTGCGGGCCGCGGGACGGGCCCGGGCGGCCCCGGCAACGTGGCGTCAGGCCGCGTTCGCCGCCGGGATCGTGGCCGTGGCGGGCGGGATCATGCTGCCCGACACCGCCTTCAGCCGACACGTGGTCGGTCACCTCCTGCTGGCGGTTGGGGGGCCGACGCTGATCGCCCTCGGCTCGCCACTGGCGGTGGCCTCGTCGGCATCACGCCGGGTCCGCCGGGCGCTGGCGGCCGGCCGCCGGCACCGGCTGGCCCGCACCGCAACCCACCCGCTGGTGGTGTGGCTCCTGTTCAACGGCGGCCTGGTGGCCCTCTATCTCACGCCGCTCTACCGATGGTCGCTGGGCAGCACCGTGCTCCACGAGGTCGTCCACGCCCACATGCTGGCGACGGGACTGCTGTTCGCCGAGCTGGCGGTGGGTTCGGGCCCGCCGCTCCCCTCCCGGCCCGGCTACCCCGCCCGGGTGGCGGCCGTGGGGTTCAGCCTCCCCGTGCACGCCCTGCTGGGCCTGGCCGTGCTCAGCCTCCCCCGCCCCACCCTGCAACCGGCGGGGATGGCCGGCGCCCTGGCCGACCAGCGGACCGGCGGCTGGCTGCTGTGGGTGGCCGGCGACCTGATCGTCTCCAACCTCCTCGTCGGCGTCCTGCTGGCGTGGGCGGCCGACGAGGAACGGCGGGAGCGGGTGACGGTGGTGGCAGGGTTCGCCCCGTCACGGCTGGGTATCGCGACGACCATGAGCGAGACACCACTTCGAGACAGCGACATCGCCCGCGACGAGCCAACCGAGGACGACGAGAACCTCGACATCGGCGGCGACGGCCCCAGCGACACCGGCGACCAGCCCACCGAGGACCGACCCACCGAAAATGACGAGAACCTCGACACCGGCGGAGAAGGACCCCGCGACACGGGAGACGCGTCGAGCGAGAGCGGGCCGGTGCGCCGATCGCTGGCGGAGCCGCCACCGAGCGGCGGCGAGGACTACCGGCTGGCCGAGGACGGCCCCGGCCCGGCCGGCAACGAACCCGGCCTTCGAGGCGCCGATCCTGGCGACATCGAGACCGACGACGCCTATCTCGACAACCTGGACGGCAGCGGTGGCGGCCCGGACCTGATCAACCCGGTCGACCCCACCCAGGCTCGCCGCTGACCGGACCTCGTGGAGCGGCAGACCGTACAGCTGCAGGATCTGGTCGGTGACGTCGAGCTGTTCGCCCGCCGGCACTGGGGCCGCTGCCCCCGGCTGCAGCGGGCCGCCACCAGCACCGGCGGCGGGCGGGGCGAACCGGCCTCGCGGCTGCTGTCCGTGGCCGACGTCGACCGCTTCCTGGCATCGGCCCCCCGCCGGCCGACGGTGCGGCTGCTGCGCGACGGGGCCGTGATCGAACCGGCCACCTACTGCACCAGGGTGCGCCTCGGAGGCCAGGCGATGACCGACGTGGTCGACCCGGTGAAGGTGACCGCCGCCTACCTCGCCGGCGCCACCGTGGTCCTGCAGTCGCTCCACCGCACCTGGCGGCCGGTGGGTGAGGTCGTGGCCGGACTGTCGGCCGAGCTGTCGCACCCGGTTCAGGCCAACGCCTATCTCACCCCGCCCGAGGAGCGGGGGCTGGCGGCCCACGAAGACGCCCACGACGTGCTGGTGGTGCAGTGCCACGGCACCAAACGCTGGTCGGTGGCCGGCCTCGGCGACCTCTCCCTCCACCCGGGCGACGTCCTCTACCTCCCCGCCGGTAGCCAGCACTCGGCCACCACCACCGACCAGCCGTCGCTCCACCTCACGCTGGGCGTCATCCCCGACACGGTCCGCTCGATCGTGAGCCAGGTGATCGACGCCACTCCCGATCTCGACCGCCGCCTCCCGCTCGGCTACCGGCGCCGCCCCGCCGCCGATCTCACCCCCGCCCTCGACGAGGCCCTGGCCGCCGCCCGGCGGGCCCTGGCTGACGCCGATCCGGCGGCCCTGGCCGACGACGTGTTGTGGAGCCGCCCCGCCCCCACCGTGCCCGCCGCCACGTTGGGGGCGGCGATGGCGGCCACCCTCGGCCCCGACGCCAACCTGGTGTGGCGCCACCCCGCCGACTGCCGGCTGACCCCGGCAGGCGAGGGTCAGCTCCTCCTCTCGTTCCCCGGCGGGCTGCTGAGGTTGCCCGACCACCTCGCTCCCGTGCTGGAGCGGCTGGCGGGCGGCGAACCCGTGCCGCTGGCCGATCTGGCCGATCTCGACCCGGAGAGCCGCCTCGTGCTCGCCCGCCGCCTGGCCGCCGAGGGTGTGGTCGACATCGTCCCTCCCGCCCCCACCCCCTGATTTCATGCCCCCAGACGCCACCGGTGACGGCCCCCGACATTAAACGGACCACGCTCTGATCTCATGCCCCCAGCCGTCACCGGTGACGGCCCCCGGCATCAGAGCGGACCACGCTCTGATCTCATGGCCCCCAGACGTCATCGGTGACGGCCCCCGGCATCAGAACGGACCGGCGGGCGGGCGTCAGGTGCCGGGGCGGAGGCGCTCCCGCTGGGGGACGACCGTGTAGCGGGGGTCGGCGGCGGACTGCTGACCACCGTGGAACACCGCGAAGCGGCTGCACCACGATCCGGCGGCCAGCAGCGCTCCGGCGGCGGCGGCCCCCAGCCGGCTCCGCCCCCCGACGCTCAGCCCGAGCCCGGCCCCCGCCACCGTGCACCAGCGGGCGCCCCGGGCGTACCGCCCGGCCCGGCCCTGGCCCATCGGCTCGCCGGCCAGCCCGGCCCGCCGCTTCACCACCTCGGTGGCCACGAGCTCACCGACGGCACCGGCCAACCCCAGCCGCCGGGCCGGCGCCGACTGGCCCCGCGGCGCCGTCACGAGCGCCGCTCCGCCGGCGGCGGCCGCCGCCCCCGACACGAACAACCACGGCAGGTAGGGGCCGGCCTCGGCCCAGGTCGGCGTGGCGGTGTCGCCCAGGAGCACGCCGGTGTACGACGCCACCGCCGGGGCGAAGCCGGCCGCCCCGAGCCCCGCCGCCCGGCCCAACCGCAGCACGGCGGCCGCCCGCCCCTCCCCCAGCACGGCCGGAGCCAGCTCGCTGGCCGCCGCCGCCCCGGCCAGCGGCCCGTAGGCGGCCAACAGCCAGCTGCCGACGCTCATGGGCGAGGTGGGCTTGGCCACCCGGAGCATGTGGTGCATGCGGGACGGGCGTCCCAGGTCGTGGACCAGGGCGTAGGTCCCACCGCCGAGGGCGGCCAGGGCCGTGGCCCGGGTGGCCCGTCGCAACCCGGCCAGACCGGTGAGATCGGCCCCGGCGGCCAGCAGCGACGAGCCACCGGCCAGCCCGCCGAGAAACAGGTAGGCCGGGATGTCGGCCGTCCACGGCGACGGCCGCACCACCGGCCGGCCGTAGTACGAGGTGAACTCGGCGTCGGGCACCATCGGTTGCTCGCCCCCTCCCCGGCGCCGCCGGCGGGTCTGGGCCGGAGCCCCGTCCCCGCTCCGGTGGCCGTTGCCCGACGACGATCCGTCGGTCACGGTCCGGCCCCAGCTCCGGCCGGCACCGACGGCGGAGCGAACCCGATCCATCGTGCCGGTCACGACCGACCACCTCCCAGGAAGGCCACGGCGGCCGCCGCCGCCATCGTGCCGGCGGCCAGACCGGCCTGGCGCCACAATCGGCCGAGGCGCCGCGTCGGCACCTGGGGATCGGGCGGCAGGCCGTAGACCTCGGGCTCGTCGAGCAGCAGGAACATGGCGCCGGTGCCGCCCACTCCGTCGTGCGGATCGGCGCCGTAGAGCCGGGCCCCGGCCACGCCGGCCTGTTGCAGGGTCGCCACCCGGTCCCGGGCCCGGGAGCGCAGCTGGGCCAGCTCGCCGAACTGGATCGACTCGGTCGGGCAGGCCTTGGCGCAGGCCGGCTCCAGGTCGTCCCGCAGCCGGTCGTAGCACAGGGTGCACTTCTGGGCCAGGCCCACCGCGGCGTCGTGGTCGGGCTCCTCCCGGCGGCCGATCACGCCGAACGGGCAGGCCGGCACGCAGTAGCCGCAGCCGTTGCAGATGTCGTTCTGCACCACCACCGAGTTGAACTCGGTGCGGAACAAGGCGCCGGTGGGGCACACGTCGAGGCAGCCGGCCTCGGTGCAGTGCTTGCACACGTCGGACTCCATCAGCCACCGGAACGACATCGCCTCGGCCCCACCGGGCCCGGGTTGGGCGGCGCCGGTCGGTGTGGCCAGCGGGCCGGGCGGCGCCACCGGCTGCTCGATGAACGCCACGTGGCGCCACGTCGACGCCCCGAGCCCGACGCTGTTGTCGTAGGACATGCCGGTCAGGGACAGCCCGTCCTCGGGGACGTGGTTCCACTCCTTGCACGCCACCTCGCACGCCTTGCAGCCGATGCAGACGCTGGTGTCGGTGAAGAATCCCATGGCGGTGCTCACTGGTCACCTCCATCGATGCCGGCCCGGACCCGGTAGCGGGCGACGTGATCGAGCAGGGCCGGCCCCCGGGGCCGCCGGCCGGCGGTTATGGCGCAGGTTGCCACCTTGGTCTCCTGGATGTGGACGTTGGGATCGAGCGAGATGGCGATCAGGTCGTTGGCCGAGTCACCGGTGGTGAGGCCGTTGGTGCCCCAGTGGTACGGCAAGCCGACCTGGTGGATGGTCCGCCCCGCCACCACCAGGGGCTGCAGCCGCTCCGTCACCAGCACCCGCGCCTCCACCGCGGTGCGGGAGGTGGTGATCGTGGCCCAGCCCCCATGCTCCAGCCCGGCGGTCGCCGCCAGTTCCGGGCTGACCTCGCAGAAGGGCTCGGGTTGGAGCTCCGACAGGTAGGGCAGCGTCCGGCTCATGCCTCCGGCGGTGTGGTGCTCGGTGAGCCGGTAGGTCGTGAGCACGTGGGGATAGACCTCGGCGCCGGGCTCGCTGTCGCTGGGGTGGTAGCGGTTGCCCGGCCGGTCATAGGTCTCCCGGGCCGGGTTCGACTGCTGGCCGTAGAGCGGGTTGCGGAGCGGCGACTCCTCGGGCTCGTAGTGGGCCGGCAACGGCCCGTCGACCAGTCCGGCCGGGGCCCACAGCCACGCCTTGCCGTCGGACTGCATGATGAACGGCTCGTTGCCGGCGATCGCATCGGGGCCGATGGCATCGGGCGGCGCCTGGTAGTCGGGCCGTTTGTCCACGGCGAAGTCGGGCACGTCGTGGCCCGTCCAGCGCCCCTGGGACTCGTCCCACCACACGTAGGCCTTGCGCTCGCTCCACGGCCGGCCCTCGGGATCGGCCGATGCCCGGTTGTAGAGGATCCGGCGGTTGGCCGGCCACGCCCAGCCCCACTCCGGCGCCACCCAGCTCTGATCCTGGCCCGGCTTGCGCCGGTCGGCGTGGTTGACGCCGTCGGCGTACACGCCGCAGTAGATCCAGCAGCCGCAGCGGGTGGACCCGTCGGCCTTGAGCTGGGTGTAGGCCGACAGCGGGGAGCCGTCGGGCCCGAACCCGTTGATCTCGGCCAGCACGGCCTGGGCCGACGGTTCGGCGAGCGGACCCTCCGTGGGGTAGTCCCAGGTCAGATCGAGCACGGGGCGATCGAGGTCGTCGGCCGACGACCCTCCGTCGGCGCCCGCCGCCGCCAGCTTGTCCCGGATGATCCGACCCAGGTGGTAGTAGAACCACAGCTCGCTGCGGGCGTCGCCCGGCGGCTCCACCGCCTGGTGGTGCCACTGCAGCATCCGCTGGGTGTTGGTGAAGCTGCCGTCCTTCTCGGTGTGGGCGGCGGCCGGGAACACGAAGACCTCGGTGCCGATGTCGTCGGTGCGCAGCTCGCCGGTGGCGATCTCCGGCCCGTCGAGCCAGAAGGTCGCCGTCTCGGTCATCACCAGATCCCGCACCACGAGCCAGTCCAGGTTGGCCAGACCCCGGCGCTGCATGCCGCCATTGGCCGACCCGACGGCGGGGTTCTCCCCCACCACGAAGTACCCGCCACCCCCCTGGTCGAGCTGGCGCATGACCGTGTTGTAGGTGCCGTGGTCGCCGGTGAGGCGGGGCAGGTAGTCGAAGCACCAGTCGTTGGCCTCGGTGGCGGCGTCGCCCCACCACGCCTTGAGCAGGCTCACGGTGTAGGCATCCATGTTCCCCCAGTAGCCCTTGGTGCCGGCGTCGGCCTCGATGAACGACGCCAGGTCGAGGTGCTCATGGGCGTGGGGCATCGGGATGTAGCCGGGGAGGATGTTGAACAGGGTCGGGATGTCGGTGGAACCCTGGATGCTGGCGTGGCCCCGCAGGGCCAGGATCCCGCCCCCGGGCCGGCCGATGTTGCCCAGCAGGGCCTGCAGGATGGCCGCCGTGCGGATGTACTGGACCCCGACCGTGTGGTGGGTCCACCCCACGGCGTAGGCGAAGGCGGTGGTCCGCTCCCGGCCCGAGTTGCGGGTGATGGCCTCGGCCACCTTGGTGAACTGCTCGGGTGGCACGCCGCACACCTCGGCCACCATCTCCGGGGTGTAGCGGGCGAAGTGCCGCTTGAGCACCTGGAACACGCAGCGGGGGTGCTGGAGCGTCTCGTCGACCTCGGGGGTCCCCCGCATCGAGGGGCCGCCGCTGCCGTGGGTCTCCGACTTGGCCGCCGTCTTCGAGCTCCGCTTCGACGGCCGGTCGCGCTGGCCGCCGGCGGGGGCGGCCACCGTGCCCTCGTACTGCCAGGTGTCGGTGTCGTAGCCGTGCTCGTCGGCGTCGTAGCCGGAGAACAGGCCGTCGAGGTCCTCGGTGTCGGCGGCGTCCTCACGCAGGATCGTGCCGGCGTTGGTGTAGGCCGTCACGTACTCCCGGAACTCGAGCCCGTTGGACAGCACGTAGTTGATCAGCCCGCCCAGGAAGGCGATGTCGGACCCGACCCGCAGCGGCACGTGGAGGTCGGCCAGGGCGCTGGTGCGGGTGAAGCGGGGGTCGACGTGGATGATGGTGGCCCCCCGGGCCTTGGCCTCCATGACCCACTGGAACCCCACCGGATGGCACTCGGCCATGTTGGAGCCCTCGATGACGATGCAGTCGGCGTTCTGCAGATCCTGCTGGAAGGTGGTGGCACCGCCCCGCCCGAACGAGGTCCCCAGACCGGGGACCGTGGACGAGTGTCAAATACGGGCCTGGTTCTCCACCTGCACCATGCCCAGAGCGGTGTACAGCTTCTTCATGAGGTAGTTCTCCTCGTTGTCGAGGGTCGCTCCTCCCAGGCTGGCCAGCCCCTGGCAGCGGCGGGTCCGTTTACCGTCCTCCTCCCATTCCCAGCTCTGTCGCCGGGTGGCGATCACCCGATCGGCCACCATGTCCATCGCCGTGTCGAGATCGAGCTGCTCCCACCGGGTGCCGTGGGGCCGGCGGTAGTGGACGGTGCGCAACCGGGTGGGGCTCGTCACCAGCTGCTTGGATGCCGATCCCTTGGGGCACAGCCGACCCCGCGACACCGGGCTGTCGGGGTCGCCCTCGATCTGCACCACCGCCCCGTCGCGTACGTAGACGTCCTGACCGCAGCCCACGGCGCAGAACGGACACACGCTCTTCACGACCTTGTCGGCGGTGGCGGTGCGGGCGGTGAGGGCCTCGGTCCCGGCCGATCGGGCCGCCTCGCCCCGCCCCGACCGGTCGCTCCCGCGGAGCTGACGGATCACGGGCCAGGCGTCGAGCATCGTGTCGAGATTCATCTACCGCTCCTCGGTCTCGCTGGCTTTCCACTGCGCCCCGCCCCGTCGGGGGCCCTTCCCCCGGGTCGCCACCGGCAAACGGACCTGCTCATCCCACGCCGGCGCCGGCGGCCGGAGCCGCCAGGTCGAGCTGACGCAGCTGTTCGGTGACGGGGAACAGGCGGTCGGGGCCGGCGACGTCGGCCAGGTCGTCGAGCGCGTGGCGCAGGCGCCGCCGCACCTGGAGCGACGATGCCCCCCAGTGCCGGATCTCGTCGAAGGCGAGGTGGACCAGACTCTCCCACGTGGGCACGGGGAGCAGGACCCGGGGCCGGCCGTCGTCGTCGAACTGGATCGACTCGGGCTCGGCCCGGCCGGCGATCCGCCGCAGCAGGGCGTGGATCTGGTCGATGCACTGCACGGCGGTGGTGGGATCGTTGATGCCGGGCGACAGGGCCCGTTCGGCGATGTCCACGAGCTGGCGGAGCCCGAAACCGGGGTCGCCCTCCATGGTCCGCTCGTCGCCGATCACCACCGTGCGGGACAGTTCCCGATCCTGCCGCTCCCGGTCCTGCCGCTCCCGGTCCTGGTCCTGCTGGTCGCGGTCCCGGCCGTCGCCGTTCCTGGCGCTGCGGTCCTCGGCCCGGGCCCGACCGGCGGGGTCGGCAGGGGCCACCCGCAGCAGCGGCGCTCCTTCCGGTACGAATTCGCCCACCCCCACCAGCACGGCCACCACCAGGTCGGCCTTGGCTGCCACCCGGGCCAGGACCGGTCCGTCGATGAGCTGGACCACACCGGAGCGGGGGGCGGCCACCATCCGGCCTCCTTCCACGTCGAGGCCGCCGTGGCCTCTGGCGCCGGGGCCCGGGTGGTCGGAGTCGAGCTCGTCGGGCATGACCCGGTCGATCGATCGCCGGGTCTCGGCCCCGATCCGCCCGATGATGCTCACCGCCCGGATCGACTGGGCGATGTGGTGGATGTAGCCCACGAACAACACCACGCTCAGGCCGACGAGCACGAAGGCGATGGTGATGGCGATGCCGGGGACGAACCGGTCCACCAGCCCGTCGGAACCGCGGACCTCCCGCAGCACGGTCAGGGCGTAGACGAAGGTGGCGAGGAACACGCCGAGCGACGACTGGCTGATCGGATCGCGCAGGAAGTTGCGCAGGGCCCGGGGGGAGAACTGGCTGCTCGTGAGCTGCAGGGTCACGATCGTGACCGAGAAGACCAGACCGGTGAAGCTGAGCATGGTGGAGGCGATGGCCGACAGGACCTCGCGGGCGCTCTGGGGGCCGCCGGTGAAGGCGAAGGTGTTGCCGGCCCGGGTGATGGCCCGGTCGATCTGCACCGTTCCCAGCGCCAGGCCGAACCCGGCGGCCACCAGGGCCAGGGGCACGGTGAGCAGGGAGCCCCGGAGCCGGTCGTAGAACATCCGGGGATGGGCGAGAGGTGCAGGGAGGCGGAACGGTAACCGGGTCACGACAGTCCTCTACCCATCCGGGCCGGTCTCCGGCCGTTCCTCCGTTTCGGCCCGCCGAGCCCCGGGCACCTCCCGGTTGGGGAGGGATACCGCCATCGTGCCGGTGCCTCCAATCGGGTGCCGGACACCCAACCGAAAGGAACGACATGGCCCGCGTCATGATCGACCGTGAAATCCCGACCACCCGCGCCCCGGATGCATCGACCAACGGCCACACGGCTGAGGCGGTGCTGGTGGATCACACCCGCATCGTGCTCTCGCCGGTAGCCGCACCGTCGGTCCTCGGCCTGTTCGCCTTCGCCGGCGCCACCTTCGTGGTGGCGGCGAACATGGCGGGCTGGTACGGATCGAGCAGCTCCCCCAGCTACCTGTTCCCCTTCGCCGCCCTGTTCGGCGGCCTGGCCCAGTTCGTGGCCGGCATGTGGTCGTACCGGGCCCGCGATGCCCTGGCCACGGCCATGCACGGCATGTGGGGCTCGTTCTGGTTGGCCTACGGCCTGCTCCAGCTGCTGTTCGCCACCGGGACGCTGACCGAGCCGTCGGGCGCCTTCCCCGAGCTGGCCTACTGGTTCCTGGCCCTCGCCATCATCACCACCTTCGGCGCCGTGGCCGCCCTGCGGGAGAGCATCGCCCTGACGTTCACCCTCGGGGTGCTGGCTGCCGGAGCCTACGTCGCCTTCGCCGGTTTCATGGACGGTTCCACCTCGGTGACCCAGATCGCCGGCTGGCTCTTCGTCGGGGCGGCGGCCGCCGCCACCTACACGGCCGGGGCCATGATGCTCGAGTCGTCGTGGGGGATGGTGGTGCTGCCGCTGGGCAAGCTGTCGGCCGACGCCAACAAGCCGGGGCGGGTCATCCACCGCCCGATCGAGTACGCCGGCGGCGACCCCGGCGTCCGCGTCGGGCAGTGACACCGAGCCCGTACCGGGCAGTGACACCGAGCCCGTACCGGGCAGTGACACCGAGCCCGTAGCGGGCAGTGACACCGAGCCCGTACCGGGCAGTGACATCAGGCAACCGGCTCCGTCCCGGTCACGAGCGGAGCTGGTTGATCTTGTCCCGGGCGATGGTGGCCAAGGTGGCCGCCTTGTGGGGCTGACCCCGCAGGAAGGACTGGGCGAACGACTTGGCCTGGTCGTAGCTGACCTTGCCCGGCATCGGGGGCTCGTTGGGGTTGACGTCACAGTCGACCACCCCCGGGCCGGGATGGGCCAGCAGGGCCTCGATGGCATGGGGCAGATCGGTTGCCTCCGTCACCTTCACGCCATAGGCGCCGCAGGCCGTGGCCCAGGCGGCGAAGTTCGCCTCGGGCCGCTCGTGGCGCACGGCGTACTCCGGGTACCCGAGCACCATCTGTTCCCACAGGATCTGGCCGTAGGAGTTGTTGTTGTTCACCACCACCTTGATGGGGGCCCCGTGGCGAACGGCGGTGAGCAGCTCGGCCATGAGCATGGCGAAGCCACCGTCGCCCACGAAGGCGATCACCTGCCGGCCCGGGTAGGCGAGCTGCATGGCGATGGCGTAGGGCAGGCCGGGGGCCATCGTCGCCAGGTTGCCCGACAGATAGAACTGGCGGTCTCCCCGGATCGTCCAGTGGCGGGCGGCCCAGGTGGCGATCGTGCCCGAGTCGCAGGTGAGGATGGCGTCGTCGGTTGCGGCGCGGTCGACGCAGTGCATGAGGTACTGGGGGGCGATCGGCGAGCGATCGGCATCCTCCAGGGCCGCCATGTTGGAACGCCAGGCCGCCATGTTCTGCTGGCACTCCTCCAGGAACGACCGGTCGCCGGTCTCGGGCACGAGCGCCAGGAGGTCGCGCAGCGCCACCTTGGTGTCGGCCACCACGCCGGCCGCCACCGGCAGTCGCAACCCGACGGCGGTGGGGTCGGTGTCGATCTGCACCACCTGTACCTTGCCCGGCTCGGGCAGGTGCTTGGTGTAGGGGAACGAGGTGCCGACCATCACCAGGGTGTCGCAGCGCTCCATCAGCTCCTCGCTCGGCTTCGTGCCGAGCAGGCCGAGGCCGCCGGTGGTGAGGGGATGATCGTCGGGGACCACCGCCTTGCCCGGCAGGGTCTTCACGACGGGCGCCGCGATCCGATCGGCCAGCGCCAGCACCTCGGCCCGGGCATGCAGAGCGCCCGCTCCCACCAGGATCGCCGGCCGCTCGGCTGCCGCCAGCACCGAGGCCGCCATCGCCACCTGCTCCCGGTCAGGGGCGGCGGGCGCCGCCACCCACACCGGTGAGGTGGTCGGGCTCGTGGCCGGAGCCACGTGGCGGTACGGGTCCTGATCGGCCGGCGCCACCTGGATGTCGTTGGGGAACGTGAGGTGGGCCACGGTGCGCCGGCTGAGCGCGGTGCGGATGGCCAGGTCGACCACCGAGGGGACCTGCTGGGGATTCGTGACGAGCAGGTTGTAGGCGGCCACATCGGCGAAGAGCCGGTCGAGATGCACCTCCTGCTGGTAGCGGGTGCCGAGCACCGGGGTCTCCTGCATGCCGGTGATGGCTAGCACGGGGGCATGATCGAGCTTGGCGTCGTACAGACCGTTGAGGAGGTGGATGCCGCCGGGGCCCGAGGTGGCCAGGCACACCCCGAGCCGGCCGGTGGCCTTGGCGTGACCGGTGGCCATGAAAGCCGCCGCCTCCTCGTGGTGCACGAGCACGAACCGGATCCGGTCCTGCTCCTGACGGAAGCCTTCCATCAACCCGTTGATCCCGTCGCCGGGCAGGCCGAACACGGTGTCGACCCCCCAGTCGGCCAGACGCCGGGCCACGCTCACACCTACAGTCTGTTCCATGGGGCCGGGGCTATCCGTGCCCCGCCGGCCCCAAACGGCCGCCCGGTTCCCGCTGCCATCCCGGCCTGGCGCCCCGACGGGTTTGAGACGGCCGGCCCAGCGGTAGGGCCGATCCGGTGAGCAGCGGCCAGAGGTCCCGGGAACGGGTGATCGAAGCGGGGACGGCGTTGGCGTTCCTCGTGTCCATGCTGGCCTCGATCGGGTTCGCCGTGGCCTACTGGCGGGGCGGGCAGACCCAGTGGGAAGGGGTGACGGCGGCCCTCGCCTTCGGCGGCCTCGGGCTGGGCCTGGGCCTGTGGGGCGTCGAGCTGCTGCCGTCGGACCCATCGGGCAAGGAGGCGGTGCAAGAGCGCCATCCGCTCGCGTCCAGCCCCGACGACCGGGCCGCCTTCACCGCAGACTTCGTCACCGGCGAGCAGGAACTGGCCCGGCGAACGGTGTTGGGGGGCATGGCCGCGGCGGCTGTGGCCGCCATGGCCGGGGCCGCCCTGTTCCCGCTGCGCTCGCTCGGCTCGCGGCCGTGGCGGGCGCTGCGCACCACGCCGTGGCAGGCCGGGATGCGGCTGATCACGGCCGAGGGCCGGGCCGTCCGGCCCGCCGACCTCGAGGTCGGCCAGGTGCTCACCGTGTTCCCCGACCTGCCCGGCCGGCCCCCGGGAGCGGCTGCCGGTGACACCCAGACGCTGCTGATCCGGCTCGACCCCACCCAGTTCAAACCGTCGCCGGAGCGGGCCGGCTGGGCCCCCGACGGCGCCATCGCCTACTCCAAGGTCTGCACCCACGCCGGCTGCCCCGTCGGCCTGTACGACGCCGTACGCCACCAGCTGGTGTGCCCCTGCCACCAGTCGCTGTTCAACGTGCTCGACGAGGCCCGCCCCGTGTTCGGCCCCGCCACCCGGCCCCTCCCCCAGTTGCCCCTGACGGTGGACGGCGAGGGGTACCTGGTGGCCCAGGGCGACTATCCGGAACCGATCGGACCCGGATTCTGGGCCCGCGAGGGGGGCTGAGGCGCCGATGCTGATCCGGCGGCTGGTGCGGGGCATCGACGACCGGGTGGGCGCCGCCCGCTTCACCCGGTCCGCCCTGGGCAAGGTGTTCCCCGACCATTTCTCGTTCATGTTCGGCGAGGTCGCCCTCTACTCGTTCTTCGCCCTGGTGGGCACGGGCATCTACCTGTCGCTGTTCTTCGAGCCGTCGCAGCGGGAGGTCATGTACCAGGGCAGCTACCAGCCGATGAGCAACGTGCCGATGACGGCGGCCTACAGCTCGGCCCTGCGGATCAGCTTCGACGTGCGGGCCGGCCTGCTGGTGCGCCAGGCCCACCACTGGGCCGCCCTGGTGTTCCTGGCCGCCATCGTGGCCCACCTGATGCGGCTGTTCTTCACCGGCGCCTTCCGTCGACCCCGGGATCTGAACTGGACGGTCGGCCTCACCCTGTTCCTCCTGGCCCTGGCGAACGGGTTCGCCGGCTACTCGCTGCTCGACGACCTGCTGTCGGGCACCGGGCTCCGGGTCGGCTCCGCCATCGCCCTGTCGATCCCGGTGGTGGGCCCGTGGGTGGTCAGCCTGGCCTTCGGCGGCGAGTTCCCCACCGACGAGATCATCGGCCGCCTGTTCGTGGTCCATGTGCTCATCGTCCCCCTGGCCATCGGGGCCCTGCTGGCCGTGCACCTCGGCCTGGTGTGGCACCAGAAGCACACCCAGTTCCCGGGTCCGGGGCGCACGGAGCACAACGTGGTGGGGTCGCGGTTGTGGCCCCGCTACGCGGTCAAGTCGGTGTCGCTGATGTTCGGCACCTTCGCCGTGCTGTTCGCCCTCGGCGGGCTGGTGCAGATCAACCCCATCTGGCTCTACGGACCCTACGACCCGGCCAAGGTCACCACCAGCGCCCAACCCGACTGGTACATGGGCTGGTTGGAGGGCGGGTTGCGCCTGTTCCCGCCGTGGGAGGTGCGCTTCGGGTGGTTCGAGATCCCCGCCGTGTTCTTCCCGGGCGTGGCCCTGCCCACCCTGACCTTCGCCGTGCTGTACCTGTGGCCGTTCCTGGAGCGCCGGGTCACGGGCGACCGGGCCGACCACAACCTGCTGTGCCCGCC
The DNA here is from genome assembly GCA_041394285.1 of Acidimicrobiales bacterium. Taxonomy (GTDB): domain Bacteria; phylum Actinomycetota; class Acidimicrobiia; order Acidimicrobiales; family SZUA-35; genus CADEDH01. The sequence goes on from JAWKIL010000011.1 coordinate 130,895, forward strand.
CCGGTCCAGCCCCACCCGCACCGCCATCGGGGCGGGGGCCCTCACGTTCTACGGTGTGCTGTTCCTGGCCGGAGGCCAGGACGTGTTCGCCGTGAGGTTCGGCCTGTCGGTGGACCAGCTCCTCGTGATGTTCCGGGCCGCCGTGCTGATCGCCCCACCCCTGGTCGGCTGGGTCACCTACCGGGTGTGCCGCCGGTCCTACACCTCGCCCGAAGGCGCCCCGCCCGAAGGCGCCGCCTCGCCCGGAGGCGCCCCGCCCGAGGAGGGGGCCGGCGATCGGGTGCCGAGCCACCGGGTCACGACCACGAGCGCCCCCAGGCCCACGGCCACCGCCACCAGCCCCTCGGACACCGGGCCGATGTGACCCAGGCCCCAGCCGCCCCGATCGGGCGGATCGCGCAGCAGCTGGACATAGGCGGCGATGGCGGCGGCGTCGGAGTCGGAGAACAGGTCGGGCCCGAACACCGGCATCCGACCGGGCCCGATCCGCATCGCCTCCACCACCTGCACCGGGGTCGCTTCGACGAGGGGCGGGGCCACCGCTCCGTAGGCCAGCGCGCCCCCCGAACCGATGGCGTGATGGCAGGCGGCGCAGTTCGTGCGGTAGAGCTGGCCGCCCCGGGCCACGTCGGGGTACGCCGCCGGATCGCCTGACCCGGCGGCCGGGACCGGCACCTCGGGGACCGCCGGCCCGGCCGTGACGAACCCGGCGACGTAGGCCAACAGGGCCTGCTGCTCCTCGGGCGGATACGCCGGTTCCCCCCGGTGGGCCCGCTGGTACGGGTCGTCGATCGGCATGCGGCCGGTGCTGACCATGAAGTCCACCGACGCCAGGCCGACGCCGGTGAGGTCGGGGCCCCGGTAGGTGCCCCCGCCGGCCGGGCCGTGGCAGGTGGCGCAGTCGTGCTGGTAGATCTCACGGCCCAGATCGTCGCGAGCGCCGGCCGGAGGCCCGCCGGTCCCTTGCATCGGAGCAGCGACGGCGGCCGGTGGACCGCCGCCCAGCACCAGGGCCACCCCGAGGGCGGTGGCGACGGTCAACAGGGGCAGGAGCGCCACGCGGGCGGCTGGCCGATGGGGTGACGGAAGCAGCATCGTCCCGGCCCTACCCGGCCGGGACCGTTTACACCCGGCCATCTCCGGTTATGGCCCGTCCGGTGACTGATGCTGGGTGGGTGCTCGACCCCCGGACTCCGGGGGCGGAGAAGGTGGCCCTGCTCACATGGCTGATGCTGGCGGTGGCCGCCATCGCCTTCGTGATGGTGCTCGGTCTCCTGGCCCTCGGCCTGGCCCGGCGCCGGCGCCTCCCGCTCGGGGCCGAGCGTTGGGTGGTGGGCGGCGGTCTGGTGTTCCCGGCCGTGGTGATCCTGGCGCTGTCGGGCCTCACCGTGTGGGCGCTGGACGCCGACACCCCGCCGGCGGGAGCCGATCCGGCGTTGACGGTGAACGTGATCGGCCACCAGTACTGGTGGGAGATCCGCTACCAGCCGGGCGGAGGCTCCACGGTGAGCGGCGAGGTGGTCACGGCCAACGAGCTCGTGCTGCCCGTTGACCAGCCGGTCCAGCTCGAGCTGACGTCGGACGACGTCGTCCACTCCTTCTGGGTGCCCGAGCTCGGACCCAAGCGGGACCTGGTGCCCGGCCGCACCAACCACCTGCGGTTCACGATCGACCAGGCCGGCGATCTGCGGGGTCAGTGCGCCGAGTTCTGCGGCGCCCAGCACGCCCGGATGGCGTTCCTGGTGCACGCCGTGCCGGCCGACGAGTTCGAGACCTGGCTGGCCAACGAGGCCGCCCCGGCGCCGGTCCCCACCACCGACAGCCAACGGGCGGGGATGGCGACATTCCAGCAGGAGGCGTGCAGCAGCTGCCACGCCATCCGGGGCGTGGTCGACGATCCGGCCGGCCTGCTCGGGGCCGACCGCAACCGGGTGGTGATCGGCCCGGACCTGACCCACCTGGCCGCCCGGGACACGTTGGCCGCCGTGACCGTGCCCAACGACCGGGGCCATCTCGGCGGCTGGATCGCCGATCCCCAGAGCACCAAGCCGGGATCGTTGATGCCGGCCGTGCCCCTCGACCCCGAGCAACTGCTGTCGCTGCTCGACTACCTCCAGAGCCTCCGATGACCACACCAGCCGTAGCCGGCCCGACCGTGCTCGCTCCCGCCGCCGCCCCCCGGCGGCGGGCGGCCAGCGGGGCACGGGGCGACCACCAGGCCCTCCACGACGCCTGGGAAGACCGCCCCGGGCTCGGCGGCTGGATCCGCACCGTCGACCACAAGCGGATCGGGGTGCGCTACGCCGTCACCGCCCTGACCTTCCTGCTCATCGGGGGCCTGGAAGCGCTGGCTCTGCGCACCCAGCTGGCCGTGCCCGACAACGACCTGCTGGGCCACGACGCCTACAACCAGCTGATGACCATGCACGGCACCACCATGCTGTTGTGGTTCAACACCCCCATGTTCGCCGCCTTCGGGAACTACCTGATCCCGCTGCAGATCGGCGCCCGGGACATGGCTTTCCCCCGGCTCAACGCCCTGTCGTACTGGATCTTCCTGCTGTCGGGCCTGTTCGTCTACACCAGCTTCGCCGTGGGCGAGGCGCCGGACGGTGGCTGGTTCGCCTACACGCCGCTCACCTCGTCGGTCTACTCACCCGGCCGCAACCTCGACTTCTGGGCCATCGGCATCACGTTCCTCGGGATCTCCACCACGGTGGGCGGCATCAACTTCATCGTCACCATCCTGCGGATGCGGGCCCCGGGCATGTCGTTGGCCCGGCTGCCGATCTTCGGTTGGACGATCCTGACCATGTCGTTCATGATCATCTTCGCCCTGCCCGCCGTGACCCTGGCCGGGGCGCTGCTGGAGGCCGACCGGGCCCTCGGGATGCACCTGTTCGACCCCAACGGGCTGGGCGATCCGCTGCTCTACCAGCACCTGTTCTGGATCTGGGGCCACCCCGAGGTCTACATCGTCTTCATCCCGGCCACCGGGATCATCTCCACCATCATCCCCACCTTCGCCCGCCGCCCCCTGGCCGCCCACAACCTGGTGATCGCCTCGGTGGTGGCCACCGGCTTCATCAGCTTCGGGTTGTGGGTGCACCACATGTTCGCCGCCGGCCTCCCCTTCCTCGTGGCGTCCTTTTTCTCCGCCGCCAGCCTGGTGATCGCCATCCCGTCGGGGATCCAGGTGCTGGCCTGGCTCACGACCCTGGTGGAAGGCCGCCGCCCCCGCCTCGATCCGCCCCTGCTCTTCGCGCTCGGCTTCATCGTCACCTTCGTGCTGGGCGGGTTCACCGGCGTGATGGTGGCCGTGGTCCCCTTCGACCAGGCGATCACCGACAGCTACTTCGTGGTGGCCCATTTCCACTATGTGTTGATCGGCGGCTCGGTGATGCCGATCATGGCCGGCCTGTACTTCTGGTTCCCCAAGGTCACCGGGAAGGCGACCCACCCGTGGCTGGGGCGGGCCGCGTTCGCCGCCATCTTCGTCGGGTTCCACGTGACGTTCTTCCCCCAACACATCCTCGGCCTGATGGGCATGCCCCGGCGGGTCTACACCTACGGTTCCGATCTGGGCTGGGACTGGCTCAACCTCCTGTCGAGCATCGGGGCGTTCGTGCTGGCCGCCGGCTTCGTCATGGTGGCCGTCGACCTGGTGCTGTCCTGGTGGCGAGGTGATCCGGCGCCCGACGACCCGTGGGGCGGCGAGACGCTGGAGTGGGCGCTGCCGTCGCCACCGCCGCCCTACAACTTCGCCGCCGCCCCGGTCGTCACCTCGCCCCGGCCGCTGTGGGGCGAGCCCGAAGCGGGCGACGGCAGCGCCGGAGACGCCGACGGGGACAGCGGCGGCCACGGGGACGTGGCCCGGGCAACGGGGCACCCGGCATGGGATCCGGTACGGGTTCCCGTACCCACCATCGAACGCTACGAGGGCGAGGTGCTGGACGAACCACCCCACGGCCACCACCGGGCGGTGCTCACCTCGGTGCTCGACGCCACCGACGTGCACGTGGTCACCATGCCCGGACCGTCGACCTGGCCGCTGGCCCTGGCCGCCGGTGTGTTGGCCCTGTCCACCGGCGTGCTGCTCCGCTCGGGGCTGGTGGTCGGCCTGGCCAGCGCCTGGATCGCCTGGTCCTTCTACCGCTGGCACCGGGAGGCGACATGACGGCGGGTACCGGAGCGGCGCCGCTGACCACCGACCGGACGGCGTTGGCCGAAGCCCGGGCCCCCGACCTGGGGCCCACCGATCGTCCCTCCATGGGTCCCCTGGCCGGCCGCTCACTCGCCTGGTGGGGCATGGTGATGGCGATCACGACCGAGGCCATGATCTTCGCCCTGCTCCTGTTCGCCTGGTTCTACCTGTGGACCAAGGCAGACCGGTGGCCGCCGCCGGGCGATCCCCTCACCGACCTCGGACCGTTCACCATCGGCCGCACGGTGCTGCTGCTCGGCAGCTCGCTACCGGTGCAGCTGGCGGAGCGCCGGGTGAAGGCGGGCGACCGGCGGGGCATGCTGGCCTGGCTCGCCCTGGGGTGGGCGATGGCCGCCGTCTTCCTCGGCGGCCACGTGGACGAGACGATCAGGATGTGGAGTGAGCTGCGCCCCTCCACCGACGCCTACGGCTCGCTCGTCTACCTGATCACCAACCTGCACGCCCTCCACCTGATCATCGGCCTGCTGTTCCTGGCCTTCGTGTTCGGCCGCGGCCTCCAGGGCCGCTACACCGGCGACGGCGAGGGCCACCTCGGCCACGGCGACGTGACGGTGACGGTGCTCTACTGGCACTTCGTGGACGCCGTCTGGGTGGCGGTGTTCTCGTCGCTCTATCTGGCCCCCCACTTCGGCGGCCCGGGCGGCGGGTGAGCGGGGACGACGCCGCCCACCCCCGGGAGCGCGGCTCCTCGGAGGAGAGCCGGGGAGCGGTACTGGCCGCCCTGGCGGCCAACGTGTCCATCGCCATCGCCAAGGCCGTGGCCTTCGCCATCACCGGCTCGGTGTCGATGCTGGCCGAGACGTTCCACTCGGTGGCCGACTCGGGCAATCAGGGCCTGCTGCTGGTGGGGCGGTGGCGGGGTGGGCAACCGGCCGACGAGGACCACCCGTTCGGCCACGGCGGCGAACGCTACTTCTGGGGCTTCGTGGTGGCCGTGCTGCTGTTCGCCCTCGGCTCGCTGTTCGCCCTGCTCGAAGGGGAGGAGAAGCTGCGCCACCCCCACGACCCCGGCTCGCCGGTGGCGCCGCTGGTGGTGATCGGGCTGGCCTTCGTGTTCGAGGGGCTGTCGCTGGTGAAGGCGGTGCGCACGGCCCGCCGCGAGCCCGGGAGCCGCCCCTGGTTCCGGTTCATCCACCGCACCAAGAACGCCGAGCTGCCGGTGGTGCTGTTGGAGGACTCGGGGGCGCTGGTGGGCCTGGTGTTCGCCGCGGTGGGCATCGTGCTGGCCGACGTCACCGGCAACGCCCGCTTCGACGCCCTGGGCAGCCTCGCCATCGGCCTCCTCCTGGGGGTGATCGCCATCACCCTGGCCATCGAGATGAAGAGCCTGCTGGTGGGAGAATCGGCCACCCCCGAGGCCATCGACGCCCTCAGCCGGGCGCTGCGCTCCACTCCCGGGGTGAGCGAGCTCCGCTCGCTGCAGACCCTCCAGCTCGGGCCGGAGGAACTGCTGGTGACGGCGGAGATCCGCCTCGAGCGGACGGGTTCGGTGGACGACGCCGTGGGTGTGGTGGCCGACGCCACCCGCCGGGCCCGGGAAGCAGCGGGAGGCCGGAGCCACGTCCACGTGACGCCGGCCTAGGGACGGCCGGGACCGCGCCGTGGCCGCCGTGCTCGTGTTCGGCATCACCCTGCTGGTGGCGGTGTTCGTGTCCGGCCTGGCCCAGCGGTCGAGCCTCGTGTCCACGGCGGCGGTGTTCCTGCTGGGCGGGGTGATGGGCCACCTCACGGGGGTGCTGGTGTATTCGGCCACCAGCGGGCCCGTGTCGGAGACGGCCAGCCTGGCCCTGTTCGCCGTGCTGTTCACCGACGGGATGAAGGCCGGTCTGGAGGACCTGCAGGGCGCATGGCGGGCACCGGGCCGGCTCCTGCTGATCGGGCTCCCCCTGGCCATGATGGGTTACGCCGTGGCCTCCCACCTGCTGGTGGGACTCGACTGGAAGCACGCCCTGTTGCTGGGGGCCGTGCTCAGCCCCACCGACCCGGTGTTCGCCCAGGCCATCGTGGGCCGGGAAGAGGTGCCGGGCCGGGTCCGTCACCTGCTGAACGTGGAGAGCGGGCTGAACGACGGGCTCGCCCTGCCGCTGGTGCTCGTGCTCACCGACATCAACGTGGAGGAGCCGACGGCCGCCACCCGGCTCGTGGCCGAGCTGGCCGGCGGTCTCCTCATCGGGCTGGCCGTCCCCCTGGCCGCCTCCCTCGTGCGGCGGGTGGCGTCAGCCTCCCCGTCGGCCACCTATGTGCCGTTGGGGGCGGTGGCCACCGCCCTGATCATCCTGGCCACCACACGGCTGGTGGGGGCGAACGAGTACGTCGCCGCCTTCGCCGCCGGGAGCGCCATCGCCACCGTGGCCCCCCGCCTGCGGGAGGAGTTCGAGGTCTTCGGCGAGCTGCTGGCCGAGCTGTTGAAGCTGGCCGCTCTCCTCGCCTTCGGCGCCCTGCTCACCCCCGCCCTCCTTTCCGGCATCGGCTTCGGCGGCTGGGGCTTCGTGATCCTCGCCCTGTTCTTCATCCGCCCGATGTCGGTGACGCTGGCCATGATCGGCCGCCGGGTCCCGAACACCGAGCTGGCCACCGTGGCCTGGTTCGGGCCCAAGGGGTTCGCCTCGGCCATCTACGCCATCATCGTGCTCCGGGCCGGGGTGAGCCAGGCCGACGTGCTGTTCAACCTGGCGGCGGTCACCGTGGCCGTGTCGATCATCCTGCACTCCTCGACCGACGTGCCCATCGCCCGCTTCTTCGCCCGGGCGGGCGAGCTGAACGACGAGGTCGACGATCTGCCGCCGACCACTGACGGCCCGGCGCCGGCCGAGGCGCCGCCAACGCCGCCGGGCGACGACCGGTCCGGCAACCGCCCCGTGTAGCCGGCCCCCGTTTAGCTGGCGCCCCGTTTAGCTGGCGCCCCGTTTAGCTGGCGCCGGCGACGGGCAGGGCCCAAGCGGTGCACGAAGACGTCGAACAGCGAGCGGCCGGGACCCGGGAGCCGGGGCTGGCGCTTTTGTCGTTCGCTCTGTTCGGCGGGCTGACGGCCTGGACCGTGCACCTGGTGGCTCTGGCCGCGCTCGTCGCCCCGGCGTGTACCCACGGGCTCAGCTGGGTGCAGAACGTCGTGACGGTGGTCACCGCCGGTGTCGCCGTGGCGTCGATGGCGGCCGGGTTGCGCCTGGTACCCCAGCCGGCGGGGGGCACGCCGGCCCGCAACGACCTCGGCCCCCGGCCCGGCATCGAGCGGGACCACCTTCTCGGCTTCCTCGGCGTGGTCCTCGGGGCCGTCTCGCTGCTGCTGATCGTGCTGGAGGGGGCGCCCGTGCTCGTGCTCGACGCCTGCCGGTACACCTGAGATGGCGCTGATCCGTCGACCGTGGCTGCTGGTGACAGCCTTCGTGGTGACGGCGGTGGCCGTGGCGCCGCCCATCGGCGGCTGGGCCGACGAGTTGCTGCTCGGCCACATGGCCCAGCATCTGGTGCTGGCGGTGGTGGTGCCGCTGTTGGCGGCGGGGGGCCTGCGGCGCCCGACGCCGGTCGGCGGCGGACGGCTGGCCCTGGTGACGGCGGCCCACGTCGGCACGCTCGCCGTGTGGCACCTGCCCGCCCTCTACGACGGCGCCGTCGACAGCTCCCGGCTCCACGCCGTGGAGCACCTGACGATGCTGGCCGGCGGGTTGGCCTTCTGGCCGCTGGTGCTGGTGTCGCCCGGGGGGCTCCTCGCCCTGTTCACCGCCGGGCTGGGGTCGGGGGCCCTGGCCGCCCTGCTCACGCTCAGCCCCCGCCCCCTCTACCAGGCCCATCTGGTGTCGGCCCCGGCCCACGGCCTCACCGCCCTGGGCGACCAGCAACTGGCGGGGGCCGTGATGTGGGTCCCCGGCGGGCTCGTCTACGCCGGTGTGGCCGTCGCCCTGCTGCTGCGGTGGCTGGCCCGGGAGCCGGCACCCGACACCGCCCGACCCTGGCCGGCCGCCACCGGCTTCCTCGGCTGGGCGCCGACGGCGTCCCTGCTGCCGCTGGCCCTGCTGGGGGCGGTGGCCCTGACGGTCGCCGGGTGCGGGGCCACGGCGGTGCAGCGCAGCCCGGTGGTGCCCTTCGGCGATCCGGGCCAGGGAGCCGAGGCCATCAGCGCCTATGGCTGCGGCTCCTGCCACGAGATCCCGGGCATCAGGCGGGCCGACGGGTTGGTGGGGCCGCCCCTCGACCGGTTCGGGAGGCGGTCGTTCATCGCCGGCGAGCTGCCCAACACCCCCGACAATCTCGTGACCTGGGTGATGGACCCCCAGGCGGTGGAGCCGGGGACCGCCATGCCCAACCTCGACGTCACCGAGGCCGACGCCCGGGACATCGCCGCCTATCTCGAGAGCCTGACCTGACCGACAGGCCAACAGGCTGTGCGGTGGCCAGCGGGCTGTGCGGTGGCCAGCGGGCTGTGCGGTGGCCGGCGGGTTGGCGGTGGCAGGCGGAGCCGGATCGGACCACTTCCGCACGCCGCGATCCGGCTCCGCCGCCTCCCCCGCCATGCGGGCCGAACCGGCGGTGGCCGCTGTAACACCTCCGGTCGCGGCCGCACTACCCCAGGGGGCCGCCGGCCAAACCCGGGGTGTCGGCGCCACCGGGGGGCACGGTCTCGGCCAACTCCGACCGGCCGATCCGGCGGAGCCCCACATGGGCCGTCAGCACCGCGTCCCAGTCGGCCACGAACCGGCCCAGGCCGAACCGGGTGCGGGCCGTGCGCCGAGCGTTGGCCCCCAGCCGGGCGGCCGCATCGGGCCGCTCGATGAGATGGCGCATCCGGGCCGCCAGCGCCCCTTCGTCGGTCTCGGCGTAGCCGTTGTGGCCGGAGCGGATCACGGTCGACATCTCGGTGGTGGCCAGCGCCACCACCGGTAGGCCCACCAGCATCGCCTCGCACACGCTGAGCCCCAGGCTCGTCCACCGGATCGGGTTGAACAGGAACCGGTAGGAGGCGAGGAGCGCCGGTAGCTCCCCGTGGGGCACCTCACCCCGCCCGCCCAGTCGCTCGCTGCCCATGCCGACGAGGTCGAGCGGCACCTGGGTCGCCAGGCGCTCGAACACGTCGGCGCCGAGCCGGCGGCCCCGGCGGTCGAGGTCGTTGACCACCACCACACCCCGGTCCCGGGAGCCGTGCCACCGTACCCCGGCCGGCACGGTCACCCCGTGCTCCACCACGGCCGTGGGGCACGGGCCGCAGTCCCACATCAGCCGGTTGAACGGGGTGACGTGGACGACCAGCACCTCGGGATCGTCGACGGGGTGGACGGTGTCGGTGGGGCTGCCCCGGGGCGGATCATGCTCCAGGTGCAGGCGGGGCAGCCGGCGCTGGGACGGCGACAGGATCTCGTGCTGGTCCACCAGCCAGTTGCGGTGCGATTGGAAGAGCACGGCGTCGAGCTCCAGGTCCGCCACCTGCGCCGCCGGCACCTCGTAGAGGTTGTCGGGCCAGCGCAGCGTGCCGCTGCGGCCGCCGTAGCCCTCGGGCCGGCCCGGCTTCACCGGCACGATCAGGTCGTGGGGAATGTGCGACAGGTACCACAGGTAGGCCCCGTGGACGTGCCAGGTCAGGATGCGCAGCCGCCGGGGCACTGTCGGCTCCCGGCGGCTCAGCCCGCACCCGCCGCCAGCGCCGGCAGGTCGCCCGTCCCCTGGCCCCCCGCTGCAGGCAGCGCCGTGGCTGCAGGCAGTGCCGTACCTGCAGGCAGTGCTGTGGCTGCAGGCAGTGCCGTGGCTGCAGGCAGTGCCGTGGCTGCAGGCAGTGCGATGGGCGGGGCGGGCTGGAGGAGATCGGCCGCCGCCGCCAGCACATGGTCGGCGGTGATGTCGAGGCAGGCCAGGTCGAAGGGACAGTCGAAGCCGTAGCAGGGATGGCACGAGGTTGGCCGGCGCAGGAGCCGGGCCGGGGCGGAGCGGGGCGCCCACTGGCTCTCCAGCTCCGTCCCGGCGAAGGCGACCACCATCGGCCGGCCGAACGCCTCGGCCAGGTGCATCGGTCCCGAGTTGTTGGTCACCACCAACGCCGCCCCTGCCACCAGGGCCGCCAGCTCAGGCACGGAGGTCCGGCCCGACAGGTCCGCCGTTGCCACCGGCAGATCGCCTCCGGCGGCCGAGACGCTGCCCGGCGACGACGTGACGCTCTGGCGGCTGGCGGCGAGCACCGTGGCCGCCAGATCGTGGTCGTTGGCGCCGCCCACGATCACCGACGCCAGTCCCAGGCGGCGCAGACCGGACACCACCTCGCCGAACCGTTCAGCCGGCCAGCGCCGGGACCGGGCGCTGGCCCCGGGAGCCACCACGACGTAGGGCCGCAGCGGGTCACCGCCCGCCTCCCGAAGCAGGCGCTGGGCCGAGTAGGCGGCCGGCAGCGGCACCTCCAGCTCCAGCTGGTCGCCTTGGGCCGGAACCCCGGCCGCCGCCACCAACCGCAGGTTGCGCAGGGCCTGATGCTCCTCGTCGGGCCCCGGCGCCACCGCCGTGGTGAGCGTGGCCCCGCCGAACTCCTTCGACTCCCCCACCCGCACCGGGATGCCGGCCAGATGGCAGAAATAGGCCGGGGGCAGCGCCGACTGGGCCCAGCTGGTGAAGATGAAGGCCGTATCGAAGCGGGCCTGGCGCAGACGGGAGATGGCGGCGATGTCGCCGTACCAGTCGGCCCCGTCCGGGCTGAGCTGCTGCCACAGGGCGTCGAGCACGAACACCTCGTCGACCCAGGGCAGCAGCGGCGCCAGGCGGGCCCCGGTAGCCGACGCCAGCAGGGCCAGGTGGGCGTCGGGGTGGCGGGCCCGCAGCGCCCGCAGCGCCGGGGTGAGCAGCACCACGTCGCCCAGGTTGTCGAGCCGCACGGCCAGGATGCGGTGCGGCTCCCGGTCGGACGTGGCGGCGCCGGTGGCGCCGGTGGCGCCGGTGGCGCCGGGATCAGACGGCAATGAGGTGGGGTGCATCGGCTTCTCGCTGGGGTGTGGTGGACGAGAACGTGCGGGGAGCGCCCATCAGGCGGGCCCGGACCCGGCCGAGCCGCTGATGGCGGTGCTCGGCCGGGCCCCGGCGGGGCAGGTGACGTTCGATCGTCACCGGGATGCCGTCGTGGCCCGGCATCCCACCGGCGGCGGCCACCACAGGGTCGGCGGCGGCCGGCTCCAGCCCCTGATTCGATTCCGGTACCCAGGCCCGGGGGCGGTGGCGGGCGCGGCCCAGCAGGCCCACCAGCGCGGAGGCCAGGGCGGCCGGCAACGAACCGACTTCCCGGCCGCTCACAACAGCTCCGCCCGTCCGGTGCCGTCCTCACCGGCACGTCCCACCCGGTCGGAGTGGGCCGCCACCGGTCGGCTCAGCAGATCGTGCGCCTGGTCCACCACCTCGGCCGACTCCGGCCACCCGGGCCCCGCCGGCACTACCGCCCGGTGGCGGTCGGTGTCGAGCGGGGCCCAGCGGCGGGGGTCGGACGGGTCGGGACCGCCGAACACCACGACACTCGGCACGCGCACCGCGACGCTGAGGTGCGAGGTGCCGGTGTCGTTGGTGACGGCGAGGCGGGCCTGCTGCAGCAGGGCCGCCAGCGGGCCGAGCGTGAGCCGCCCGGCCACATCGATGGAGGGTTCGGCCATGGCCGCCGCCACGGCGGCGGTGAGGGTGGCTTCCCCCGGGGAGCCGGTGAGCACCACGGCGATCCCCTGCCGGGCCAGGGCATCGCCCACGGCGGCGAACCGCTCGGGCGGCCACCGCCGGTTGGGGCAGCTGGCCCCCGGATGCAGGCAGACGTACGGCGCCGACCACGCCGATCCCACGACATCCCGGGCCCGGCGCCGGTCGTCGTCGGAGACCGACATCTCCAGGTGGTCGCCATCGAGTGGCATGCCGAGGAGCTCCAGCAACCGGGTCTGGCGGTGGATCTCGTGGAGGTCGTCGGGATAGGGGTGGAAGGTGCCGGTGCCGGGGGCCGGCGCCGATGAGGCGTGGAACCCGGCCGTGTGGCGGCCCCCGACGGCCAGGGCCAGCTGATTGGTCACCGAGCCGTCGCCGTGGAGCTGGAGCACGAGATCGAACCGCTCCCGTTGCAGGGCCACCAGGCCGGCGTAGGCCACGCCCAGGTCGACGGGTGCCCACCCGTCGGCGGCGTCGGCGCCCTCGCCGGGACAGCGGGCCGGCCCTTCGGGAATGCCGGGCCAGCCTTGGAACGGCAGCACCCGGTCTACGTGGTGGCCACTGCGGGCCAGCACCTCGGACGCTCCCGGGAGACCCAGGAGGGCCAGGTCGGCCTGGGGACAGGCCGTACGGAGGGCCCGCAGAGCAGGAGCGGCGCACAGCATGTCGCCGAGTCCGGGCAGAGCCCGGATCACGAGGACCCGCCGCACCTCGTCGTACGACGCCTCGTGATCCGGGCGGCCCGTGGGCCGATCCGGGTCGGGGCTCACGGGGGCTGGCTACCCGGCCCCCGAGCGCTCCAAACAGGGGGAACGTTCTCGCTCCGTGCTCAAGCCGGGCGCACCGCCTGGAGGGTGTAGGTCAACGGGAGCCGGTCGGGCCGCTCGGTGAGGCGCCATTCGTCGATGGCGTGGTCGAACGTCGTCAGGCCGGGCAGAGCGTCCCAGGGCACGCTGCGGTGCTCCTCCAGCGCCGTGATCCGCAGGCCGTTGTCTAGCAGGGCGGTCACGATCTCGCCCAGCCCGTGGTTCCACTCGTGCGACGTGCTGTTGGTCAGGGTCGTCTCGGTGCTCACGTACGTCCCGGGGGTGTTCCACACCAACGGCTCCGCCGTCTCGAAGTAGGGGTGGTCCACCACCAGCTCGGGGCGATCCTCGGCCAGGGCCCATAGGAGGGGGTGGCCCTCGCGCAGGAACAGGCGCCCACCGGGCCGGAGGAGGGCCGCCACCACCTGGGCCCACCGGCTGATGCTGGGCAACCAGCCGAGGGCCCCGATGCCGGTGAACACCAGGTCGAACCGCTCCCGACCCAGGATGTCGGGGGCGTCGTAGAGGTCACCCTGGTGGAAGGCCACGTCGACGCCGGCCAGCTCGGCCAGCCGCCGGGCTTCCACCAGGGCCGGGGGCGAGAAGTCGAGGCCCTCCATGCGAGCGCCGAGGCGGGCCAGCGACACGGTGTCGGTGCCGATGTGGCACTGGAGGTGCACGCCGTCGAGTCCCTCGATCGGGCCCAGGCGGGGCAGGTCGAAGCGCACCACGTCGCTGATGAAGTCGGGCTCGGCGGCGAACCGGTGGAAGTTGTAGTCGGGCGAGGCGGCGTGGACCGCCGCCCGCTCGTCCCACAGCGCCCGGTTGATCCTGGTGGAGGCGTCCATCCCGCCATTCTCGCGACGCAACCCCACCGCCGCAGCCGCTTTCGCCCAGCCCGGCCCGGCCCAGCCCGGCCCGGCGGGGATGGGGCCCCGACGGCGAGATGGGGGAGGCCGCCTGCGGCCGGCGGGGGCGCAGCCCCCGAACAACTCAGTCCGGATCGGGCCGGGTCAGCGTGCGGGGGTCGACCCAGCGGTCGTAGTCGGCGGCGGTGAAGGCCCCCAGGGCCACGCCCGCCTCCCGCACGGTGGTGCCGTCGGCGGCGGCCCGCTTCACCACCCGGGCTGCGGCGTCGTAGCCGATGTGGGGGTTGAGGGCGGTGGCCAGCATGAGGTTGGCGTCGAGGTGCTGGGCGATGCGGGCCCGGTCGGGCTCGATGCCGGCTGCGCAGTGGCGGTCGAACGAGGCCAGGGCCCCGGCCAGCAGCTCGATGCTGTCGAGCACGTTGCGGGTGATCACCGGTTTGTACGTGTTGAGCTGGAAGCTGCCCTGGGTGCCGGCGAAGGCGACGGCGGCGTCGTTGCCGATGACCTGGGCCGCCACCATGGCCACCATCTCCACCTGGGTGGGGTTGGCCTTGCCCGGCATGATGCTGGAGCCCGGCTCGTTGGCCGGCAGGATCAGCTCGCCGATCCCGGCCCGGGGGCCCGACGCCAGCCACCGCACGTCGTTGCCCGCCTTGAGGGCGGCCGAGGCCAGCGTGCGCAGGGCGGCCGACGTGGCCACCAGGGCATCGTGGCTGGCGGTGGCGGCCAGGTGGTCGGCCGCCGGGGCCAGGTCGAGCCCGAGGGCGTGGCCCAGCCGCTCGGCCATGCGGGGCCCGAAGCTGGCCGGGCTGTTGAGCCCGGTGCCGGTGGCGGTGCCGCCGATGGCCAGATCGTGGCGCAGCCACTCCTCGGCCCGGCGCACCAGGGCCAGCGCCGCTTCCAGCTGGGTGGCCCACGACCCGATCTCCTGGCCGAGGGTCACCGGCGCCGCATCCTGGAGGTGGGTGCGGCCCACCTTCACCAGCTCGGCGTGCTCGTCGGCCAGGCGGCGCAGGGTGGCGGCCAGGTGCTCGACGGCCGGGTAGAGCCGGCCCCGCAGCTCGGTGATCGTGGCCAGGTGCATGACGGTGGGGATGACGTCGTTGCTCGACTGGCTCCTGTTCACGTGGTCGTTGGGGTGCACCGGGTCCTTCGAGCCGACCTCGCCCCCGGCCCGCTCGATGGCCCGGTTGGCGATCACCTCGTTGGCGTTCATGTTGGTCTGGGTGCCCGAGCCCGACTGCCAGATGAGCAGGGGGAAGTGGTCGTCGAGCGAACCGGCGATCACCTCGTCGGCCGCTGCCGCGATCAGGTCGGCCACGCCGTCGGGGAGCAGGCCCAGCTCGTCGTTCACCCCGGCCGCCGCCTTCTTCACCTGGCCCAGGGCGGCGATCACGGCCCGCCCCCACCGCCACCGCTCGGGCTGGTCGACGATGGCGAAGTGCTCAACCGCCCGCTGGGTCTGCGCCCCCCAGTAGCGGCCGTCCGGTATCTCGACGGGCCCCAGCGAGTCGTGCTCGATCCGTGTCACCCCGCCACCATGCCCCGAAATTAGGAGTCTCAGCCGTGCTCAGTACGGCTCAGGCTCCTAATTTGGGGAGACGGGCCGGGTTCGACCGGCCGCACCACCACGGGGGAATGCCATGAACGCCACCACGGTCGTCGACCGGGTACCGGCCGGGATCATCTCGGCCGACTCGCACATCACCGAGCCGCCCGACTGCTACACGAAGTACATCGACCCCAGGTACCGGGACGAGGCGCCGAAGATCATCACCCATGAGACCAAGGGCGACCTGTTCATCATCCCCGGCATGAAGCCCATCGCCATCGCCCCCCTCAGCTCGGCCGGGATCCCGTCGGACCAGCTCCGCAACCACGGCAAGCGCTTCTCCGACATCCACCGCTCGGGCTGGGACCCGGTGGCCCGGGCCGCCGACCAGGAACGCGACGGGGTGGCGGGCGAGATCCTCTACCCCACCGTGGGCATGCTGCTGTGCAACCACAAGGACCTGGCCTACAAGCAGGCCTGCATGGAGGCCTACAACCGCTGGATCGCCGAGTACTGCGCCCACGACCCCAGCCGACTGTTCGGTCTGGGCCAGAGCGCGCTCCTGTCGGTGGAGCAGGGCATCGACGACCTGGTCAAGATGAAGGACATGGGCCTGAAGGGCATCATGATGCCCGGCTTCCCGGCCGACACGTACAACGGCAACAGCCCCGACTACGACGACCCGTACTGGGACCCGTTCTGGGAGGCGTCGATCGAGCTGAAGATGCCGATCAGCTTCCACATCCTCACCATGGGCAGCCAGCGCCACCGGGGCCCGAAGATCGCCAGCTTCATGTCGATCATCCGGGGCAACCAGGACGTGATCGCCATGTTCGTGCTGGGCGGCGTGTTCGAGCGCCACCCGAACCTGAAGCTGGTGTGCTCCGAGGCCGACGCCGGCTGGATCCCCCACTTCATGTACCGCATGGACCACGCCGTGAACCGGGAGGGCGCGGTGATGGGCTACAAGAAGCTGTCGAAGATGCCGTCGGAGTTCTGCCTCGACCACATCCGCCTCACCTTCCAGGACGACTGGGTGGCGTTCAAGATGTGCCGCCTCGACGACACCCCGATGCACCGGATGCTGTGCTGGGCCAGCGACTTCCCCCACCTCGACTCCACCTGGCCCTGGAGCCAGGAGCTGCTGGGCGAGCACACGGCCCAGCTCACCGACACCGAGCTGCGGGCCATCCTGCACGACAACCTGGCCGAGGTCTACGACCTCGGTTAGAGCCGATCCAACCCCGGAACTCTGACGTGGCGTGCCGCCGGCCGGCTTGCGCCGTCAGAGTTCCGGTTTGCCGGTTGGCGGGCGGGGGCAGTGACGGGGTGTTCGACCACCCGGAGGTTTCCGTCATGGACCGCGCCGCCAGCCCGAGCCCCAACGCCAGCTCCCAGCCCCCGCCGACGACGGACGCCGGAGCTGGGCTACGTCGAACGCTGCACCAGTGGCTGGAGCGCATCGAGTCGAACCCGAAGCTCGACGCCGTGGCCACCCAGCTCGACGGGCTGGCGGCCAAGGTCAGCCCCGGCCGCACCGGTGAGGTGCTACGGGGCGAGCCCCTCGGCCACCCCCTCCACCCGGCCCTCACCGACCTGCCGATCGGGTTCTTCACCTCGGCCAACGTGCTCGACCTGATCGGAGGGCGCGGGGGCCGCACCGCCGCCCGCCGCCTGATCGCCCTCGGCCTGCTGTCGGTGCCGGCCACGGCGGCCGCCGGGCTGGCCGACTACTCGGGCATGACCGACCCCAAGGCCCGCCGGGTGGCGGCCGTGCACGCCGCCGGCAACGGCGTGGCCGCCCTGCTGTATCTCGCCTCGTGGCGGGCCCGGGGCCGCAGCCGGTACATCCGGGGCAAGCTGCTCGCCCTGGCCGGGGCCGGGGTGGCCACCGGCGCCGGGTACCTCGGGGGCCGGCTCGCCTTCGGCGAGAACGGGGGCGGGGGTGGCGGCGACGATTCGGCCGACGACCCGACCAACCCCCACCTGATCGGGCGGACCGAGGCGGCCGAGGTCCTCACCGTCCCCGTCGACCGGATCGACGTGATGGTGGCCGACGGGATCCTGTTGCCTGTGCCCGACACCGACGGCGAGCTGCTGTTCGACCGGGCCATGGTCGACGCCGTCCGCCACCAGGGTGGGTGACACGAAATTAGGAGCTTCAGCGGCGCTGAGCGCCGCTCAGGCTCCTCAGAATGCCGTCACGCCGCGGCCGAGGGGAGCAGCTTGACGAAGTTGCCCTCGTAGAAGGCGTCACGGACCGACGGGGCGAGGTCGCCCAGGCTGGCCTCGAACCGGCCGATCGGGTTGCGGCCGCCCTCGGCGTGGGGGTAGTCGGACGAGAACAGGTACAGCTCGGGCGACGACTCCCGGATCAGCGCGCCCACGTCCTCGAACACGTAGGGCGTGAAGGCCAGCTGCTCCCGGATCTGCTCCGACGGCCGGCGGGTGAAGGCCCGCAGCTCGGGCTCGGACCGGGCCCAGATCTCGGCCGCGTGGTCGAGCCGGCGCAGCAGGCCCGGCACCCACGTGGCCCCCAGCTCCACCGCCGCCCCCCGCAGGTTCCGGTGGCGCTCCAGCACCCCGTCGAGCACGAGCACCGACAGGAACTCCTCGCTCGACTGGTGGATCACCGTCAGGTCCTTGGACCGCACGTTCTCGGCCCCGCCCAGCCAGTCCTTGGGCTGGGGCCGCCCCGTGTTCATGTACTCGGGCCGGATCTGGATGGGCTGGGCCCCCACGTGGAGCAGGAACGGGATCCCGGCCTCGGCCAGGCGGGCCCAGATCGGGTCGAGCTCGTCGTGGCCCGGTGAGCGGCCCCCGCACGGACCGGCCGGCACCCACACCCCCTGGGCCCCCAGCTCCAGCGCGCGCTCCAGCTCGGCGGCGGCCAGGGCCGGGTCGTCCAGCGGGAGCACGGCCACCGGCAGGAGGCGGGGGTCGTCGGCGCAGAAGGCGGCCATGGCCCGGTTGTGGGCCCGGGCCGCGGCGTAGCGAGCGGCGACGTCGCGCAGGAAGAACACCTGGCCGGCCGAGAACGACGAGAACACCCACTGGGCCCGGAAGCCGAGGAGGTCGAGGGCCCGGGTCCGCTCGGCCGGGTTGAAGGCACCGAGGGCGTCGTAGTTCTTGCCCGACGTCATCACGTCGCGGGCCAGCTCGTCGGCCCGGGCCGGCTCGTGGGCCCGCTCCGCCACCAGCCGGGCCATCCGCTCGGCCGGGGTCGCGGCCCCGCCGGGGGCCGCCATCGGCGGGATGGCCAGCGGGGGGATCACGCCCCGGAACGCCGGGTCGAGGTACTCGACCAGGAAGTCGGGCAGCTCCATCAGGTGGCTGTCGGCGTCGAAATAGGTCCGACCTTCGGCGTAGGGCATGGTCCCGCTCGCTCTCTCGCTCGTCTGTCGGCCGGGCTCAGCCGGCCAGGAACTTCTTGAAGCCCTTGATGGCGCCCGAGTAGATGCCGTTGGCCATGGCCACGCCCTCCTCCTCCGGCACCCCGTTGACCTCGAAGTTCCCCTGCCACTCGATGCCGGTGGTGGCACCGTTGTCGGTCAGCTTCACCGTGGCCACGTAGCGCTCGAAGGGCAGCGGCCCGTCGAGGATGGTGTAGCTGAAGGCGTGGTTGTCGTCGTCGAGCCAGGTCAGGCGCTCCACCACCGTGCCGCCGGGCATGCCCAGGAACCGGTCCTGGCCGATGCCGGAGCCCTTGACCTCGGTCTCGGGCATGCCCCGCATGTACTTGTGGATGCCGCCGAAGTCGGCCACGACGGGCCAGACCTTGTCGACGGGGTGATCGAAGGTGTCGGTGACGGTCACGGTGGTCATGGGCAGCACCGTACTTCGCCGCGCGAGACTGGGGCCATGTCGACGGGACACGACCGTGACGAGCGGCTGGAGCGCCTCCTGCTCACCCAGGAGCTGACCGATGTGTTGTACGACGAGGCCGAGCTGCTCGACGAGGGCCGGTGGGAGGAGTGGCTCGACCTCCTGGCCGACGACCTCTCCTACGTCATGCCGCTCCGGCTCAACGTGGCCGTCGGTGAGCACGGCGCGAGAGAACAGACCCGGGGCGGGGAGGAGGTGTGCTGGTTCGACGAGGGCAAGCACACGCTCACCCAGCGGGTGGGTCAGCTCCGCACCGGGGTCCACTGGGCCGAGGAGCCGCTGAGCCGGGTGAGCCACCTGGTCACCAACGTGCGGCTGCGGCGGATCGAGCTGCCCGAGGTGGAGCTGTCGTGCCGGTTCGTGGTGCACCGCAACCGGGTGGCCGACGAGACCGACTTCTTCGTCGGCCGCCGCCACGACACCTGGCGCCAGACCGATGGCACCGGTGGCACCGACGGTGCCGGGGGCTGGAAGCTGGCCCGCCGGGAGCTCCTGCTGGACCAGAACGTGCTCCTGGCCAAGAACCTGACGCTGCTCTTCTGAGGGGAATCGAACACGATGGACCTGACCGACCTCCTCGACGCCGACAACGGCGTGATCAGCCGGGAGATCTTCGTGAGCGAGGCCGTCTACCAGGCCGAGCTGGAGCACCTCTTCCCCCGGGCCTGGCTGCTGGTGGGCCACGAGAGCCAGATCCCCGAGCCGGGCGACTTCTTCAGCTCCCGCATGGGCACCGAGTCGGTGCTGCTGACGCGGGACTCCGACGGCGCCGTCCACGTGCTGCTCAACTCGTGCCGCCACCGGGGCATGAAGGTGTGCCGCTACGACGAGGGCAACACGCTCAACTTCCTGTGCCCCTACCACGGCTGGACCTACTCCACCGACGGCACGCTGGTGTCGGTGGCCGGGGAGCTGTTCGGCGTCCCCCACTTCCGGGCCGGCTACGGGGGCAAGCTCGACCGCTCGGCCTGGGGCCTCGTGCCCTGCCCCCGGGTGTGCAACTACCACGGGCTGATCTTCGCCTCGTGGGACCCCGACGCCCCGCCGTTCGAGGAGTACCTGGGCGACTTCCACTGGTGGCTCGACAACCTGTGCTCGAACGCCTCGGGTGAGATCGGCCAGGTGCGGGTGGCCCGGGGGGTGCAGAAGTGGCGGATCCGGGCCAACTGGAAGTTCGTGTCGGAGAACTTCCTGGGCGACAACTACCACGGGCCGCCGTCGCACGAGTCGGTCGACGCCGTGGGCATCGGGCCCGGCGGCACCTCGGCCGCCACCCGCCACGGGGCGGCCCCGGGGCGGCCCCGCAGCATCGCCTCGACCTCGTTCACCCGGCTCGGCCACGGGGCCACGGGCTCGGTGCGCTACTTCCTGGGCTACCCGGCCTTCGAGGAGCCGGAGCTCACCGCCTATTTCGAGCGGTGCGAGGCGGCCCGGGCCACGAGGTTCGAGGCCGAAGGCCGCCCGATCGGGGCCATGGGGCCGGCCACCCTGTTCCCGTCGATGTCGTTCCACGCCGGCCCGTTCCCCCGGGCCCTGATGGTGGCCCACCCGGTGAGCCCGTGGGAGACCGAGGTGTGGCGGTGGTACCTGGTCGACGCCGACGCCCCGCCCGAGGTCGCCGACTGGCTGCGCCGTTACTACCTCCGCTACTCGGGGCCGGGTGGGCTGGTGGAGCAGGACGACATGGAGAACTGGGACTACGCCACCGAGGCCAGCCGGGGCCCGATCGCCCGCCGCTATCCGTACAACTACCAGCTGGGCCTGGGCATGACCCAGCCCAGCTCGCTGCGGGGGGCGGTGGAGAGCGACTACTTCATGACCGAGGAGAACGCCCGCAACTTCTACCGGCGCTGGGGCGAGTTCGTGCGGGGCGACTCCTGGTCGGCGTTGATGGCGGGCGCATGACCGGCCGCCTGAAGCTGGTGGTGGACCGTCCGGCATGCAAGGGCTACGCCAACTGCCTCGACGCCGCCCCCGGCCTGATCGACCTCGACGAGCACGACGTCGCCGTCACCCTGGCCGAGACCTATCCCGAGACCGACCGGGCAGCGCTGGAGCGGGCGGTGGACCGGTGCCCGGCCCACGCCCTGCGCCTCGACCAGATCGACGACGCCTGAGGTCGGGCTCTGTCGGCACCGTCCAACCCGGCGGAACCGTCCAACCCGGCGGAACCGTCCAACCCGGCGGAACCGTCCAACCGGGCGGACTTTTGGTCTCGAGCAGACCCAAACGTCGCCGAGTTCATTCCTGGTGGACATTTGGTCAACGGGCCGGCGTTGACCTCAGGTCCAGGGCAGAGCCCAGCCATCTTCCGGCTGCTCACCGGCGGCGTTGGCGAAGGCTTCGAACCCGGCCAGCATCGCCGCCTGCTGCTCGGGCGTGGCCGAGGCCACGATGCGGGTCAGCTCGGCCAACCGGCGCCGGCTCACGTCGGCCACCAGCGACCGGCCCTCGTCGAGCAGGTGGATCTCCACCTCCCGCCGGCTGTGCTCCGGCACCCGGCGCTCGATCAGGTCCTTGCGGGCCAAGCGGTCGGCCAGGCGGGTGAGGGTGGAGGGGTGCACGCCCAGCGCCTCGGCCAGCTCGCCGGCCCGCAGCGGCCCCCGCTGGGCCAGGATCACCAGGGCCCGGTACTGGGGCAGCGTGATGTCGCCCAGGATCCCCATCGACGAGGCGGCGACGGCCACCAGCGCCCGGGAGGCCCGTAGGGCGGCTTCGGCCGTGGCCCGGGAATCCCCCTGCTCGGGTACGCTCCCCGGCCGTCGATGTGCTCGCGTGTTCATTGCACCCCTACAATAGTTGCAGATGTCGCAACGTCCGAGCACCGAAGCCAGAATTCCCTGGAGCACCGGCGCGCCACTGGGCCGATGGGTCGCCCGCTGGCTGAGCCGGGCCATGCCCACCGAGAACCAGCGGGTCTGGTTGCTCACCCTCCTCGTCGGCGCCCTGTCGGGCCTGGCCGCCGTCGGGTTCCACCTCTCGATCCAGCTGGCGGAGCGGTTCATGATCGAACCGGCGCTCGATGCCACCGGCCGGTGGTGGATCGTCCTCGGCCTGGTCGTTCCGGTGGTGGGCGGCCTGGTGAGCGGCGCCCTGCTCACCTACGTGTTCCCCAACTCCCGGGGTAGCGGCATCCCCCAGGTGAAGGTGGCCTACAGCATCGAGGGCGGGCAACTCCCGCTGCGCCAGGGGATCGGCAAGTTCTTGGTGTCGACGCTGCAGATCGGCACCGGCGCCTCGCTGGGGCGGGAAGGTCCCACGGTGCAGATCTGCGCCGCCATCGCCAGCACCATCGGGCGGGCGGCCCGGCTGTCGGAGGACAGCCTGCGGCGGATGCTGCCGGTGGGGGCGGCGGCCGGTATCGCCGCCGCCTTCAACGCCCCGATCGCCGCCGTGACCTTCACGGTGGAGGAGGTGGTGGGCGACCTCGACCACACCGTGCTGGCCGGCGTGGTGGTGGCTGCGGCCCTGGCCGCCGCCATCGAGCACGTGGCACTGGGATCGAAGCCCGTGTTCGACGTGCCCACCGGTCTCGGCATCCACCACCTGGACTCGCTGCTCCTGTTCCTCCTGCTGGGCCTGGTGGCCGCCGCCGTGTCGCTGGCCTTCACCGAGTCGCTGCTGGCGCTGCGCATGCGGTTCCGGCACTCCCCCCTGCCGATCTGGACCCGGCCCGCCGTCGGCGGCCTGATGACCGGCGGCCTGGCGGTGGCCGGCATCGGCCTCCTGGGCCAGCGGGGTATCACCGGCGGCGGGTACGACACCCTCACCGAAGCCCTGCACGGCGGGCTGGCCTGGCGGATCATGCTGGCCCTGTGCGCCATGAAGCTGGCGGCCACGGTGTTCTCGTACTCGAGCGGGATGGCCGGCGGCATCTTCGCCCCCTCACTGTTCCTGGGGGGCATGGTGGGCGGGGCCGTCGGCACCCTCGACGTGGCCCTCCTCGGCCACGAGCGGTCCGTGATCGGCGCCTTCGCCCTGGTCGGCATGGGCGCGGTGTTCGCCGGGATCATCCGCGCCCCGATCACGTCGGTGCTGATCATCTACGAGATGACGGGCAACTACCGCCTCATCCTGCCCCTGATGATGGCGAACATGCTGGCATTCGCCATCGCCCGCCACATCCGGCCCATCCCGATCTACGAGGCCCTCCTGGCCCAGGACGGCCTCCACCTCCCCCACGACGAACCCACCCCCCACGTGCTCGATCTGCTCACGGTGGGCGACGCCATGACCGATGTTCCGGGCGACAACGAGAGCGTCGACCGCACCCTGATCCTGTCGCCCGACCAGCCGCTGCACGAGGCGCTGGTGGCCATGGAGCGGAGCGGGCGCTACCAGGCGGTGGTGCTCGACCCCACCCCGGGTCCCGACGGTCCCCAGGTGGTGGGGCTGCTCACCGTGACCGGCATCATCCGGGCCCAGGCCCGGGCCTTGGAATCGTGACGGCCGCCGCCGCCGCCCCCTGATCGCTTTTCGTTCCAGGTCTGTATTGTATTAGATCTCGACCGGACGATCACGAGGCCACGATGCCCACGCCCCTCCCCTCCCCCGATGCCGCCGACCTGACGCCCCCCGGGCCCGACGAAGTCCAGCACCTGGCCCGGGGCGTGCTGACGGCCATCGCTCCCGCCGCCGGCCCCACCGAGCTGCAACGGCTCCTGGTGGGGGCGGCCTTCGACGCCATGACCGGGCACGCGCCGATCACGGCCGACCAGCCGCCGGTCGACCCCGAAGCGTTCGCCACCGGGATGGCCGGCCGCAACGAAGCCTTCCGCACCCGCATCCTGCAGACCATGATCCTGGGGGCGCTGGTGCTCCGGCCGCTGGAGCCGGCGGTGGCCGAGCGGGTGGAGGCGTTCGCCCGGGCCCTGTGCGTCGACGACGGGATGCTCCGGGTGGCCCAGCGCTTCGCCGCCGGCCAGCTCGGCCTGGCCGCCGTGGATTTCGACCGCAACGGCTACACAGCCGGCTGGTCGGCCGAACGGGTCGACGCCCTCCACACCAGCACCGGTCTGGCCGAGGCGTGGCAGCAGGCCAGCGACGACGCCGAGCTGGCCGCCCGCTGGGCCGGCCTGGAGCACCTACCCGCCGGCACCCTGGGCCGAGGCGTGTGGGAGCTGTACCGGGCGCGAGGGTTCGCCTTCCCCGGCGAAGCCGGCTCTGCTCCCCCGCTGCTGGCCCAGCACGACTGGGTGCACGTGCTGGCCGACTACGGCACCCGGGTGGAGTCGGAGCTGGAGGTGTTCGCCTTCATCGCCCGGGCCAACGACGACCCCCGGGGTTTCTCCCTCCTGGCCATGGTCGTGAGCCTGTTCGAGACCGGCTACCTGGCCACCGGGGCGGGGCTGTTCGAGGCCTTTCCCGGCCAGCTGTCGGCCGACGGCATGGCGGTCCGGGTGGCCGACGCCCTGCGCCGGGGGGCCCTCAGCCACGGACCCGACGGCGAGCCCGACGTCGACTTCCTGGCCCTCGACTGGTTCACCCTGGCCCACCAGCCGGTGATGGAGCTGCGGCGCCGGTTCGGCCTGGTGGCCAAGTCGGCGGCCGCCGTGACCGCCGGTTCGGTGGGCCCGTGGGAGCCGGGCGGGATCAGCGCCTACCAGCACGAGACGGGCGTGCAGGCGGCGACCGCCGCCGGACGGGCCTACGACAGCTTCGGCGCCACGCCCTGACCGGGAGCGGCCGGCCCCGCCGGAGGACGCCGAGGGGTGGCATGATGGCGGGGTGATCGTGCAGTCCACCCGCTTGCCCGATGAACCCCATCTGGTGCTGACGATGGAGCAGCACACGGCCACCGCCGGCACCCTGGCCCAGCACTTCGGCGGCGTGGGGCCGTTCGCCCCACTGGAGCCCCGTGACCTGCTCCTGGGCCTGGTGCGGGAGCACGACCGGGGCTGGGCCGAGGTGGACGCAGCGGCCCCCCGGGACCCGTCGACCGACCTGCCGTGGTCGGTCTACCAGACCCCGACGTCGGTCTCGATCGGCACCGGACCCCGCTCGATCGACCACAACGAACGGTGCCACCCCTACCGGGGCCTGCTGGCCAGCATGCACATCCACGGGTTGTTCACCGGCCGCTACGGCCTCGACCAGACCCGCATCCTCGACCTGGTTGACGAGCCCAGCCGGGCCCTGCTGGAGCCGATGCTGGCGGCCGAGACCGAGCGCCAGGCCCGCCTCCGCCGCCAGCTGACGGCCGATCCGGCCACGGCTCCCTGGCTGGCCGACGCCGCGCTACTCCACAGCTACAAGGCCCTCCAGACGTTCGACGCCCTGGCCCTGTGGTTGCAGGTCACCCACCCGGCCGGGCGCCGGCCCACCGTGCTCCGCCACGTGCCCACCACGGGCGGCGCCCATGTCGCCGTCGCTGTCACACCCCGGAGCGAGGATCGGATCGTGCTCGATCCCTACCCTTTCGACACCGACCCGCTGGAGCTCGTGATCGAGGGCCGGTGGCTCCGCCCGCAGCCCTCGGGGGCGGACCTCGCCGCCGCCCTGGCCGCAGCTCCACCCGGTCGCCAGCCGGTCACCCTGTGCTCGGCGGCCACGGCCGGATCGGCGGCGGCGGCATGAGCGACACGGAGACCCGTCGGCTCCACGGGCTGCGGCTGCTGGTGCGCTCGCTGCGGACGGGTGAGCTGACGGCCGCCGAGCAGCTGCGGCCCCATCTGGCCCCCGGGGTCACGGTGACCGCCCGCAACGGGTACGCCGCCGGGGTCGACGGCGCCCTGCGCCTGCTGTCGGGCCAGCACGCCCTCACCCCGACCTTGCGCCGGGCCCACTGGTCGCTGCCCCGCCTCGACGGCGACGCCGGCCTGGTGGAGGCGGTCTGCCCCGATCTGGGGGCCGCCCCCAGCCGGGTGACGCTGCGGGTGGCCTTCGACGGCGACCACCGCATGGCATCCGTCGCCTACGAGATGGAGCTGTGGGAACCACCGGTGTCCACCGCCGCCATGCCCGACCACGTGCGGGCGGCCATCGACGACGCCCTGGCCAATGGCACACCACTCGTGCTGGCCTACACCGGGGCCGACGGCACCCCGCACCTGTCGTTGCGGGGCAGCATCCAGACGGCGGGCCCGCTCCTGCTCACCCTGTGGGCCCGCAAGCCCGAGGGCTTCGTGGAGGCCGTGGCCGCCGACCCCCGGGTCACGCTGCTGTACCGCAACTCCCCCACCCGCACCACGCTCACCATCATCGGCCGGGCCCGGGTGGTGGCCGACGAGGCCGAGCGGCAGCGGATCTACGAGCTGAGCCCCGAGGTGGAGCAGCTCCACGACCCGGGTCGCACCGGGGTGGCGGTGGCGATCGACGTCGAGCGGGTGCAGGGCACGTCGCCCCACGGCATGGTCCTCGTCGAGCGATGACGAGCCTGGCCGCCGCCGTGTCCCCGGGCCGCGATCCGTCGTCGGTCCCGTGCCGGTACATCACCGAGGCCGCGGACCTGCCGCTGCTGGCGGCGGCGCTGGCCACGGCCGAGCGGGTGGCCATAGACACCGAGACCCCGATCGACGGGCCGGCCGCCGGCACGCTGCGGGTGATGTCGCTGGCCGTGCGGTCGGGCGAGGGGTGCGAGCAGTCGTTCGTGGTCGATGCCCGCGATGTGGACCCCACCCTCCTGGCCCCGCTGCTCACCGGGGTGGAGGCCGACGGCTGGAACGCCGCCTTCGACGCCAACGTGCTCGACCGGGCGGTGTGGGGCACGGCCGACACCACCTCCCACCTGCGGTGGTGGGACTGCCAGCTGGCCGACGCCGTGCTCCACCAGGGCTCCAGTGGCTTCACCTGGTACCACGGCCTGGCCTGGGCGGCCGAGCGGTACGTGGGGTGGGCCCTCGACGGCAAGGGCTCGATCCAGGTGTCGTTCACCGAGCGGGGCGACCTGTCGGCCGAGCAGATCCGCTACGCCGCCAGCGACGCCGTGGTCACGCTGTGGGTGGGCGACGCCCTGCGGGCCGAGCTGGCGGCGGCCGGGCTGGAGCAGATCGCCGCCATCGAGAACGACGCCCGCCCCTTCCTGGACCAGATGATGCGCACCGGCCTCCCGTTCGACTGGGCCGGCTGGCAGGCCGAGCTGCGCTCGATCGAGAGCGCCAACCGGGCCGTGCTCGGCACCCTGTCGGCGCTCACCGGCGGTGGCCAGGGCACCCTGTTCGACGACGTGACCGAGCCCACATGGAACCCGGCGTCGGACCGCCAGGTGAAGGAGGCCCTCAACCGGTGGTCGGCGGCCGAGGTGGAGCGGTTCACCCGTGAACGGTACGGGGCGCCCCGCCCTCTGGCCGAGGGCGACTCGGTGAGCGCCCCGGTGCTGCGCGACATCGGGGGTCCGCTGTGCGAGGCCATCCTCGAGTTCCGCAACCACACCAAGATCCTGTCCACCTACGGCGAGTCCATCCACGAGCACCTGTGGCCCGACGGCCGCCTCCACCCGCAGTACCTGCAGGTGGTGGGCACGAACACGGGCCGTCTGGCCAGCCGCAACCCCAACGCCCAGAACTTCACCCCCCGGATGCTGCCCTTCGTTCGCCCGCCCGAGCCGGATCGGGTGTTCGTGCACGCCGACCTGAGCCAGGCCGAGCTGCGGGTGCTGGCCCAGGTGGCCGACGACGAGCCCCTGCGGGCCGCCTTCCGCCGGGGCGACGACGTGCACGTGAGCACGGCGGCGTCGATGTTCGCGGTCGACGCCGCCGAGCTGCGGGCGGCCGACCCCGACCGGTTCGCCCGCCTCCGCCGGATCGCCAAGGCCCTGAACTTCGGCATCGCCTACGGGTCGGGGGCGGCCGCGCTGAGCCGCACCCTCACGGCCGAGGGCACGGTCACCTCGGTCGACGAGGCGGCCGACCTCCTGGCCCGCTACCGGGCCACCTATCCCGGCACGGCGGCGTGGGCCGAGGCCCGGATCGCCGAGATCGACGCCCTGGCCGCCACCACCGACACGATCGACTGGCGGGCCACGATGCGCCTGGCCCGGGGCCACGGCGACGTGGCCCAGATCCGGCGCGACTTCCGCAAGGGCGTCGGGCGGTGGCCGGCGGTGGAGGAGATCGTGGCCGTCCACCCCCTGCGGATGGAGATGGACGAGGCCGCCCTGGCCAGCCAGGTGGCCTGGCTGCTCGGTTACCCGGCGCCGGTGGCCCTGGTGGCCGGAGGTGCGCCGTTCACGTTCGCCAGCCGCACCGTGGCCGGCCGGCGCCAGCAGTTCAACCTCCACCTCGACCGGTTGTTCCTGGCGGTGGTGCACGAGGCGGTCCGCTCCACCGACCCGGCGCTGGCCCGGGTGCGAAGCCGGTTCGCCCGGGATCACGGTCTGGCCCTGGACGGCCTCGACGCCGACGGTGGCTCGGGGGGAACCGCCCGGATCGACCGCCAGTTCGAGGACCG
The DNA here is from genome assembly GCA_041394285.1 of Acidimicrobiales bacterium. GTDB lineage: Bacteria > Actinomycetota > Acidimicrobiia > Acidimicrobiales > SZUA-35 > CADEDH01. Next base: position 159,263 of record JAWKIL010000011.1, read on the forward strand.
GCCCCTGCGCCGGGCCTTCGTGGAGGCCATCGCCGCCGAGGTGGGCAAGGAGGCGGCCGACGCCCATCTCGGTCGGGCGGCCCGGGAGCGGGTGGGGGCCATGGTCAACGCCTGGCGCAACGCCCCCATCCAGGGGGCGGTGGCCGACATCATGCTGGTGGCCTACGCCGACCTGCACCGCCGGCTGGCCCGGTTCCCGTCGGCCCGTCCGGTCCAGACCGTGCACGACTCGGTGGTGATCGAGTGCAGCCGGGCCGAGGCCGAGGCGGTGGCGGCCGAGGTGCGGGCTGCCCTGGAGGAGGCGTCGCTACGGTTCTGCCCCGACGTGGTACCCCGGGCCGACGTCGACATCCGCACCACCCTGGCCGACGACTCGGTGATTCCCCTCGGCTGACCCGGCCCCCACACCCACCCGGCCCTCCACCCCGTTTCTGCGTCACATTCTCCCCGTCTTCCAGAGGTTTCGCGGCACAGATCGACGGCGTGACGCGGTTTTCGTTACACAGAGGGGGTGGTTCTGGGGACGAAGCTGCATGCGCCCCGCCGGCGCCGGGGGCTGGTGGAGCGGCCGCGGCTCGTCGGACGCCTGGCCGGGGCCGACCCGCCGGGCCTCATCCTGGTGTCGGCGCCCGCCGGCTTCGGCAAGACGACCCTGCTGGCCGAGTGGTTCGGGGCCGGGTCGACCGCCGGCCGCCACCCCGCCGCCCGGCGCACGGCGTGGCTCTCGCTCGACGCCTCCGACGACGACCCGGCCGCCTTCTGGTCCGCCGTGGTGGCGGCACTGCAGACCGTGGCCCCCGGCGTCGGCGCCGAGGCATCGGCGCTGCTCCAAGCGGCCCAACCGGCGGAGACCATCGTCGCCTCGCTGCTGAACGACATGGCCGAGGGGGCCGGCACCGACCTGACCCTGGTGCTCGACGACTACCACGTGATCACGTCGGCCGAGATCCACGCTGGCGTCGCCTTCCTGGTGGACCACCTACCGGCGAACATCCGACTGGTGCTGGCCGGGCGGGCCGATCCGCCGCTCCCCCTGGCCCGGCTGCGGGCCACCGGCGACCTGTTGGAGATCCGGGCCGCCGACCTGCGGTTCACCGCGGCCGAAACCGGCACCTACCTCAACCAGGTGATGGGGCTGACCCTGGGCGAGCACGAGGTGACCGCCCTCGAAGCCCGCACCGAGGGCTGGATCGCCGCCCTCCAGCTGGCCGCGCTGTCGATGCAGGGGCGGGACGACCCCGCCGCCTTCGTGGCCAGCTTCGCCGGCGACGACCGCTTCGTCGTCGACTACCTGGCCGAGGAGGTGCTGGAGCGCCAGCCGCCCGAGGTCCGCCGCTTCCTGCTCCACACCGCCGTGCTCACCCGCCTCACCGGCCCCCTGTGCGATGCCGTGACCGGCACCACCGGTGGGCGGGCCATGCTGGAACGGCTGGAGCGGGCCAACCTGTTCCTCGTACCCCTCGACGACCGCCGCCGCTGGTACCGCTACCACCACCTGTTCGCCGACGTGCTCCAGGCCCGCCTGCTCGACGAGGAGCCGGAGCTGGTCGACCAGCTCCATGGTCGGGCGGCGGCCTGGTTCGAGGAGGCGGCCGAACCGGCCGAGGCCATCTCCCACGCCCTGGCCGGGCACGACACCGAGCGGGCCGCCCGCCTGATCGAGCTGGCGGCACCGGCCCTGTTCCAGACGCGCCAGGAGCTGACGGCCCGCCGCTGGATCGCCGCCCTGCCGGCCGAGCTGTTCCCGCACCGGCCCGTGCTCAGCATCCTGGCCGTGGGGGCGACGATGGTCAGCGGCGGGCTCACGGGTGTGGAGCAGTTGCTGGCCGGCATCAAACCGTGGCTGGAGCCGGGCGCCGACCTGAGCGGCGCCATCGTCCACAACGAGGCCGAGCTGGCTCCCCTCCCGGCCCAGGTGGCCGTGTACCGCGCGGCGCTGGCCCTCATCGGCGGCGACCTGGCGGCCACGGTGGCCCACGCCGAGCGGGCCCTGGAGCTGGCCGCTCCCGACGACCACCTGCGCCGGGGCAGCGCCGCCGCCCTGGTGGGGTTGGCCCGGTGGTCCGGGGGCGACCTGGCCGAGGCCGAGGCCCGCTACGCAAACAGCATCCGCAGCCTCACCGCCGCCGGCCACATCAGCGACGTGCTCGGGTGCTCGCTCGCCCTGGCCGACATCCAGTCAACGCGGGGCCGGCTGGGCGACGCCATCGCCACACTGGAGGCCGGGCTGGATCTGGCCCGGTTCCACGGGGTGGCGCGGGGGACGGCCGACCTCCATGCCGCCCTGTGCGAGGCGCTGTTGGACCGTCACGATGCCGACGGCGCGGCCCGCCATCTCGACGCCGCCCGGGCCCTGGGCGAGGGGGCCGGCCTGCCCCAGCACCCGTACCGGTGGCGGCTGGCGGCGGCCCGGCTCCACCTGGCCCACGGCGACGGGGCGGCCGCTCTGCCGCTGCTCGACGAGGCCGTGGCCCGCTACAACACCGACATGTCGCCTCCCGTACGGCCGGCGTCGGCGGTGCGGGCCCGGGCCCACCTCGCCTCCGGCGACCGGGCCGCCGCCCGGCGATGGGCCCGGGACAGCGGACTCGGCCCCGACGACGAGCTCAGCTACGTCCGGGAGCACGAGCACATCACGCTGGCCCGCCTCCTGTTGGCCGACCACCCCGCCGGCGGTGGTGACGCACCCGACGTGCTGGCGTTCCTGGGCCGCCTGCTGGCGGCCGCCGAGGCCGGCGACCGGCCTGGTGCCGTGGTCGAGATCCTGGTGCTGACGGCGCTGACCCACGAGGCCCGGGGTCACCGGGCCGAGGCGGCGGCGATGCTCGACCGGGCCCTGAACGCGGCCGGGCCCGAGCACCTGGTAGGGGTGGTGGCCGACGAGCGGCCGTCGATCGACCCGCTGCTGGCGGCGGTGGCCGCCGGGGCCGCCGCTGGTGACGGAGACGGAGCCGGAGACGGGGCCGACCTGGCCCGGGAGCTGCTGACGGCCGGGCCCGCCGCCCCAGGCCCGGCCGAAGCGCTGGCGCCGGCTCCGGCGATCCCACCGCCGGCAGGATCACCCGTCGCCCGGCAACGGGGGCTGGTCGACCCGCTCAGCGCCCGGGAGCTCGACGTGCTCCGCCTCCTGCGGGGCGACCTCAGCGGACCGGAGATGGCCCGGGAACTGCATGTGTCGCTCAACACCCTGCGCACCCACACCCAGCGGATCTACACCAAGCTCGACGCGAAGAACCGGCGGGAGGCCGTCCGCCGGGCGGCCGAGCTCGGCCTGTGACCACGCGCTGATCAGCGCCCCGGTTCACCCCATCGATCACCAGATGTGGTGACGACCGCTCACCAGATCCGTTCGTACGGTCCGAACGTGAGCCAATCACACCACGACTACGAGATCCGGGTGGCCGGCCGCCTCGCTCCCCGCTGGTCGGCCTGGTTCGACGGCCTGACCGTCGCCCCGGGCGACGACGGCACCACCGTGCTCCACGGCCCGGTGCCCGACCAGGCGGCGCTGCACGGCCTGCTCCGCAAGCTGCGCGACCTCGGCCTCCCCCTGATCTCCCTCACCCAGAAAGAAGACCACTGACATGACACTCACCACGACCCATCCCACCCCGGCCCCGGCCGGACCATCCCGGCCCGACTCCGTCACCGTCGCCGTCGACGCCATCGACCAGCCGACGCCGACCGCATCGGCCGTGCGGCGCACGGCCCTGATCGCCGGCGTGGCCTACATCGCCACCTTCGTGTTCTCGATCCCGGTGAAGTTCGGGCTCTGGGTGGACGTGCTCGACAAGCCCGACTTCATCCTCGGAGCCGGCAGCAGCGCCGGCGTGCCCCTGGGGGCGCTGTTCGAGATCCTCACCGCCCTCGGGGGCGTGATCACCGCTGTCGCCCTCTTCCCGGTGGCCCGGCGCCACAGCCAGCGCTCGGCGCTCGGGTTCGTCACCACCCGGGTGATGGAGGCGGTGGTCATCTTCGTGGGCGTGTTCGCCATCATGTCCATCTACACCCTGCGCCACGACGTGGCCGGCACCGCCGGGGCCGACAACGCCAGCCTGCTCACGGTGGGCCAGGCCCTGGTGGCCGTCCACGACTGGACCTTCCTCATCGGGCCGGGCCTGATGGCCGCCCTCAACGCCCTGCTCATCGGCTCGGTGATGTACCGGTCCCGCCTGATCCCGCGGTGGATCCCCACCCTGGGCCTGATCGGGGCGCCCATGCTGCTGGCCTCCACCGCCGCCACCCTGTTCGGGGCGTGGGATCAGATCTCCACCCCGGCCGCCCTGCTCACCCTCCCCATCGCCGTGTGGGAGTTCAGCTTCGGGGTCTACATGGCGGTGCGGGGCTTCCGCACCCGCTGAGCCGACGGGAGCTCCGGCCCCCGTCGCCACACACCCGGCTGCAAGCCTCGCCGCAACCCCCGAGACCACCGCTCGATCCGTGACACGGTTCCAACCGTGTCACGGATTGTGCGTTCACCGCTCCCATCGCGTACCCGCTTCGAACCGTGTCACGGTTGTTGCGGCGGCCGACGAGCCACCGGGCCCGAGCCAGCGGGGCCCAGTGCCCGAGGCGGTGACGGCTACTACCATCCAGCTCCATGGCAGCCGACGAGACGCGCTGGCTCGACGACGACGAGCAGGATGCCTGGAGACCGCTGGCGTCGGTGCTCCTCACCCTCCCGGCCGCCCTGGACGCCCAGCTCCAACGCCAGTCGAAGCTGACGTTCTACGAGTACGTGGTGCTGGCCGGCCTGGAGCAGGCCGGGTCCGACGGGTACCGCATGACCGATCTGGCCGCCGTCACCAGCGGCGCCCTGTCCCGCCTGTCGCAGGTGGTGACCCGGATGGAGGAGCGCCAGTGGGTGGCCCGCACCCCGGACCCGCTCGACGGCCGGGCCACCCGGGTGGTCCTTCGCCCCGCCGGCGCCAAGCAGCTGAAGGCGGCGGCGCCCGGCCACCTGGAGACCGTGCGCCGGTTCGTGTTCGACGAGCTCACGCCGACCCAGGTGCAGCAGCTCCGGCGGGTGATGCAGAAGATCTCGGGCACCCTCAGCGGCCCCGACTCCCCGGCCCCGGCCCCGGCACGTGAGGCCCCCCGGGCGGCCAAGGGCCCAGGCGCTCGCACGCGACCCCGCTGACCGCCGGGACCGTGATGGCCCCGGCCCACCCGGTTCGGCTCACGCATGAACGTTCTGCCGGGGCGGACGGGGCGGGCCGAGCTGACATCGCTCGACGTGGTGGCGTCGGTGACGCCGGCCGCTCTGGCCGTCAACCTGGCGGCGGCGGCCCTGGCCGGCCAGGCGTCGCCGCCCGGGTCGTGGGCGGCCAACGGCTGGCTGGTGCTGCTGGCCATCTGCACGCCGGTGCTCGGCACCTGGCTCATCGTGTCGTCGATCGCCCGCATGGCATCGGTCACGAGCAGCGCCATCCTGCTCCTCCAGCCGCTGCTGGCCTTCGTGTGGGGCGCGATGTTCTTCGACGAGGTGTCGGCCACCGCCCAGCTGGCCGGCTTCACCCTGGCCCTGGCCGGGATCGCGGTGCTCGCGATCAACCCGGCCGGGGCGCTCCGCCCCGCCGGCACCGGGCGACCCGGGAACCAGGTCGTCTGTGGAACACTGGCCGCGGCCGCCCCACCGCCGGCGCCTACGGCGGCGAGACGGGGCGCAGCGAGGACACGCATGGCAGCAGCCGATGACGAGATCACACTCCAGGGGTTGAACCGGGCGCTGCTGGCCCGCCAGCAGCTGCTGAGCCGGGCAGCCCGGGACCCGCTCGACATGGTGCGGTCGCTGGTGGCCCTCCAGGCCCAGGCGGTGTGGGCCCCGTACTACGCCCTGTGGAGCCGGATCGACGGCTTCGATCCCACCCACCTCGCCACCGCCCTGACCGACCGCCGGGCGGTTCGCAGCGTCTCGCTGCGGGGCACCATCCACCTGGTGGTGGCGGACGACGCAGCCCCCCTGTTCACGTTCGCCCGGACCGCCATCGACCGGGCCGTGTGGAGCCAACCGGCAGACCGGGCCGCCCTCGACCCCGCCGCCGCCGACGCCGTGGCCCGGGCCGCCGCCCAGTTGTTGGCGGGCCAGCCGATGACCGCCGCCGAGCTGACGGCGGCGCTCGCCCCCGGCTGGCCCGGCGTACCCGAGCGCGTGCTGTGGAACGTGGTCCGGCCCCGGCTGGTGCTGATCCAGGTGCCACCCCGGGCGGTGTGGGGTCGCCGCGGCGCCGCCCGCTGGACGACGTTCGGAGGCCACGGCTCCCTGCCGCCGGCCGACGACGGAGCCGACCCCACCGTCGACCCGACCGCCGAGCCGACCGTCCATCCGACCGTCGACCCGGCCGTCGATGAGGCGGTGGTCCTGCGCTACCTGGCCGCCTTCGGACCGGCCACCGTGGCCGACCTGCAGACGTGGGCGGGCCGCACGCGGCTGGCCCCGGTGGTACAGCGGCTGGGCGACCGGCTGGTGACCCTCCGCGGGCCGGGCGGCACCCGGTACCTCGACCTGCCCGACGCCCCCCGCCCCGCCGACGACACACCCGCTCCCCCGCGCCTGGTGGGCCCGTTCGACAACCTGCTGCTCGGCTACCGGGACCGCAGCCGGCTGATGTCCGACGCCGCCCGGGCCCGCTTCTTCGCCGCACCCAACGGACAGCTGCCCGGGGCGGTCCTGGTCGACGGGAGGATCGCCGGTGAGTGGACCATCCACGCCGGCCCCGAGACGGAGGTGCGGCTGACCCCGTACGAGCCGATCGGCGCAGCGACGGTGGATCAGCTGGGAGCCGAGGCCCGCCGGCTCCGGGCACCGCAGCGGCCCGACGCCGAACCCCGCCTCGTGGTGGCCGGGGCCTGAGATCGCCCGACACCAGGCAGGGCGGGCGGGCAGGGCGGCGCCGGCCGTGAGCCGGGGTCAGACCGGCGGCTGGGACGGCGGCAGGAGCTGGTGGGCGAGGGTCTCGGTGAGCCACCGCCGGTAGCGCTCGGGCTTCCATCCCCGGTCGATCACCAGCAGCCGGTAGATCTCGGGCGACATCAGGGCGTGGATCACGTCGCTGGCATCCCGCTCCCGCAGCTCGGGCCGCAGGGCCCCGGCCCGGGCCAGGGCCCGGGCGATCATCCGCTGGCCCTGCTGGCGTTGGCTGGTGAGCTCATCGAGCAGAGCGGTGGCGTCGGGGTCGGTGCCGGCGGCGCTGACCAGCATCCGGTAGAGGGGCGCCACCCGGGCGTTGACCTGCGCCGTCACCGTCACGAAGCCGGCGAGCTGCCGGGCCGGGTCGGGCTCGGCCCGGAGAGACTGGACGTCGGGCCGCTCCGCCACCGGGATCTCCTGATCGTCGCCGGCGATGGACACGTCCAGGAGCGCCTTGAGGATCCCGGACTTCGACGAGAACAACCGGTACACGGTGGCCGACGGCACGTCGGCCAGATCGCTGATCGCCTCCATGGTCGTGGCCCCGTAGCCCCGCTCCAGGAACAGACGGCCGGCCGCCTGCACCACGGCGGCCCGGGCCAGGCGGGTTCGGGCCTGGCTGCCTCGGCCCCGGCGGCCATTACGTTCGGGGGTAGCTCCCTGGGTTGCCACACGGTTGACACTACCACAGTGTTGACACTAGCACTCCCAAATTGATAGTGTTACTCTCATTCTAGAGAAGCCGGCGGGAGGTGCCCGCCAGCACCAGGAGGAGACACCGATGAAGACCATGACGTGCCGGCAGCTGGGTGGCACCTGTGACGTGGCCCACCACGGCGACGACGCCAACGACATCATCAAGGCCCAGGATCAGCACCTGAAGGATGCCGTGGCCGCCGGCCAGGCCGACCACGAGCCGGCCCTCAAGGACATGAAGGGCCGCTGGAAGCGCCCCCTGTCGGGCATGAAGTGGTACCGCCAGGTCCAGCGTGACTTCGCCGAGCTCCCGCTCGACGCCGCCGCCGGCTGACCCCGGGCTCCCGCCCGGCCGTCAGCCGCGGCGTCAGTCGGCGAAGACAGCCCGGCTGTGGCCGATGAAGAACGTGTGGTCGTGGCCCTTGTGGGGGTCGGCCGGGTTGTACTTCGTCTTGGTGGTCCCGTCGGGCACCTGCTCGTCGGAGTAGATGGCACCCACCGGGCACACGTCGGGCTGGTAGCAGGCGGTGCAGCTGGTGCACTCGTCCATGTTCACGTACAGGATGCTGTCGCCGAAGATGGCGACGTTGTCGGCGTCGGGGGTGTGGGTGTTCTCCACCTCTCCGCTGCCGTGGACCTCTTCGGAGAACAGCACACCGGCAGCCGGGTCGTATTCGTAGATGCACTGCACGGGGCAGACGTCCACACAGGCCCGGTCCTTGGTCTCGATGCAGGCTTCGGTGATGACGGCGATTCCGGCCACGGGGGCTCCCTTCGATGCCAACCCCCTACCCCGGTTGGTGACCCCCGAATCTGGCGTCAGCTACCGGCGGGCAGGGAGGCGAGCTCGGCCGCAGTGCCGGCCAGGAGCTCGTCGAACCGGGCGGCCAGGTCACCGCCATCGTGCATGGCGGCCCGCATGGCGGCTCCGAAGCACGAGATCATGAGCCCGGCCCACGCCGTGGGGCGGGGGTCGACGGCCGGATCGGTACCGAGCCGGGCCGCCAGCGCACCGGCCACCCCCTCCGTCATCTGCTGGCGCAGCACGGCCTTGTCGGCCCCCGATCCCGGGCATTCCTCGGCTCGCTTGGCCAGCCGGGCCAGGGCGTCGAAGCGGGACTGGACCACGGCGGCGTGGACCCGTAGCGCATGGTGCAGCGAGACCAGCGGCGGCTCGTCGGCCGGCCGTTCGGCCAGCCGGGCCAGCAACTGGGTCTGGAGGTCCTCGAACTCGGCGTACAGCACGGCTTCCTTCGACGGGAAGTAGCGGAAGAACGTGCGCTGGGCCACGTCGGCCCGCTCGCAGATCTCCTCCACCGTGGTCTCGGCGAACCCCTTGCGGTCGAAGAGCTCGGTGGCCGCCAGCACCAGGGCCGACCGGGTCTCGGCCACCCGCCGCTCCCGCCGCGTGAGCGAGGAACCATCGGGCGACGTCGAGGTGGCTGTGCCGTGCACAGTGTCACACGGTAGCAGGTTGTATGGCAGATATGCCATATGGCAGAGTTGTCACTTGGCACAGGTGCCAGATAGCGCCTGGACAGCCCATCGCTCCCCTCCCCCACCCTCCCCGATCGGTTACACCCTCATGGACGCCCACGCCCCCTCGTCGTCGACATCCGACGGCAACGACCCAGACCTCCTCGACGGCATCGACCCCGCCGTCTACGCCCGCCGCTGGTGGACGCTCGGGGCCCTCTGCCTCAGCCTGCTGATCGTCATCATCGGCAACACCACCCTCAACGTGGCCATCCCGACGCTGAGCCGGGAGCTGGGGGCCACCAACTCCGAGCTCCAGTGGATGGTGGACGCCTACTCGCTGGTCTTCGCCGGCCTGTTGTTCACCGCCGGCACCCTGGGCGACCGGTTCGGGCGCAAGGGCATGCTGCAGGGCGGCCTGGTGCTGTTCGGTGTGGCCACGGCGTACTGCGCCTTCGTGGCCGGCTCGGCCGGCGAGGTGATCGGCGGCCGGGTGGCCATGGGCGTGGCCGGCGCCATGATCATGCCGGCCACGCTGTCGATCCTCACCAACGTGTTCCCCCGCCGGGAGCGGGCCCGGGCGGTGTCGATCTGGGCCGGTATCAGCGGGAGCGGGGCCGCCATCGGCCCGCTCCTCACCGGCTTCATGCTCCGCCACTTCTCGTGGCACAGCGTGTTCACCGTCAACATCCCGTTCATCGTGGTGGCTCTCGCCTTCGGGCTGGCCGTGGTGCCCCGCTCCCGCAGCAACGACGGGTCGGCCCTCGATCCCCTGGGGGCGCTCCTGTCGGCCATCGGCCTCAGCACCCTGGTGTTCGCCCTGATCGAGGGGCCGAACTACGGGTGGCTGTCGCCCACCACGCTGGCCATCGGCGGCGCCGGCCTGGCCGTGCTGGCCGTGTTCGTGTGGTGGGAGCTGCGGGTGACCGACCCCATGCTCGACGTCCGCCTGTTCGCCATCCCCGCCTTCGGGACCTCGGCCCTGGTGCTCACGCTCGTGTTCTTCTCCCTGATGGGCATGTTCTTCTCGATGAGCCAGCTGATGCAGCTGGTGTGGGGCTACTCCCCGCTGGGCTCGGCCGTCCGCATGCTGCCCGTGTCGGTGGTGATGGTGGTGGTGGCGCCTCGCTCGGCGGCCCTGGCCGCCCGCTTCGGCAAGCGGCGTGTGGTGGCCGGTGGGATGGCCAGCACCGCCGTCGGGGTGTTGATCATGAGCCTGGTCAGCGTCTCGCCGAGCTACCTGTTGCTGCTGGTGGGCATCGCGGTGATGGCCGGCGGGATCGCGCTGGCCATGTCGCCCACGACCGACCTGCTGATGTCGGCCGTGCCCCGGGAGAAGGCCGGTATGGGGTCGGCCATGAACGACACCACCCGGGAGCTGGGCAGCTCGCTCGGGGTGGCCGTGTTCGGCAGCCTGCTCGCCTCCCGCTACGCCCATGCCCTCACGCCCGCGCTGGGCGGCCTCACCGGTGCGCCCCGGGAGCTGACCGTCGGCTCGCTGGGCGGCGCCCTGAGTGTGGCCAACACGCTGGGGGCCGACGGCGTCGGGCTGGCCTCCGCCGCCAAGGACGCCTGGGTGAGCGGGTTCAAGCTGTCGCTGCTCGTGGGGGCGGTGGTGGTGGGCGTGGCCGCCCTGATCGCCAACCGCTTCCTGCCCGATCAGGCCCACGACCACGAGTCGCACGGGGTTGCGCCGGTCGAGCCCGTGGCCGAACCGGTCGCCGAGCCGATGGGCAACCTCGCGCTCGAGGCCTGATCCGAGGGTCAGTTCGGGCCGTAGTGCGCTCGCCAGTCGAGCTGGTCGTCCGGCGGGAGCCGGGCGACCAGCGGGGCCAGCAGGTCGACCACCCGCCCGGTCCGGCTCTCGCCCAGCGTGGCCCACGGCGCCCGGTCCAGCTGGTCGGTGAGCTCCTCGACCCGGGCCCGCCCGGCCCGGCCGGCGTCGGTGGCCCGGCCGGCCCCGTCGAGCCAGCCCCGCTGCTGCAGGCGGGCCACGGCGGCGGCGGCTTCCTCCTCGGTCCAGCCCGCCTCCCCGGCGATCCAGTCCCGAGGGGCCTCGTCGACGGCGACGTGGGACACCACCGTCTCGCAGCCGTCGAGCTCGGCTGCGGTCAGCGCAACCAGATGGCCGCCGGAGCGGAACTCACGCAACAGGGTGCACCCGTGCCACAGGGCGAGGTGGGGCTCGGCCGGCCAGGCCAGACCGGCCCAGCCGGCGAACAGGGGCCGGCCGACCGGCGAGCAGCCGGCGACGGCCTCCCGCACCAGCTCGGCCGCCTCGGCCAGGGCGGGGTCGGCGGCGATCCCGTCGCCCAGCAGCCGGCGGAGCACGGCGTCGACCCCCCGGTACCGGGCGGCGAGGACCGCTTCGGGCGAGGCGAAGGACCAGGCATCGGGGATGGCGCGCCGCACCCGGGCCGGTGAGAAGTAGAAGAAGGTGGCGATCACCGTGTCGGCCCCCACCGGGCCCATCGGCGCCGCCCGCGAGGCGAAGTAGGTCATCCAGAACCCGCGCAGCCCGGCTTCGGCCGCCGTGTGGCGGGGCTCGGGCGCCAGGTAGAAGCAAGCGTGGAGCCGTTCGGTCAGCTCCCACATACGCCGGGGCTCGATCGTCATCGCCGCGACGCTAGCCACCGCCGGGCCGCGATGCGTGGCCTGAGCGGGCGATCACGTGCCCGGCCCGGTGCAGGCCAACTCGAGCATGGCGAACAGGGCCTCGTCGTCGGGGTGGCGGGAGCCGAGCTGGAGGCAGATCACCTCGTCGACGATGCCGTCGTAGGCGCCCAGCCGGGCGGCCGCCCGGGAGGGGGTTCCGGTGATGGTGAGCCGGTCGATGACCTCGTCGGGGATCTCGTCGGCCGCTTCCTTCCACTGCCCCTGCGGAGCGAGCCGGGTCAGGGCGTCGGCGACGGCACCGTATCCCTGGGCCCGCAGGAGGTAGTCGTAGTAGGGATGCGGCACGGGATGGAACAGGCCGCTGATCCCCCGCCGGGCCCGGGCCCGAGCCAGGTCATCGTCGGGGTCGACGCTGGTCAGCGCCGCCATCGGGAACCGGATCTGCTGTGGATCACGGCCAGCGGCCGAGGCCGCCGCCTGGGCTCTCGGCCGGATGTCGCCGGCGATGTGATCGGGCGAGATGAGGATGCCGAGCCCGACGCCCTGGCTGGCGCCGGCCGCCAACTCGATCATCCTCGGTCCGGCGGCGGCGACGATCACGGGCACGGGGCGGGCCGGGCGGCTCACGAACCGGGCCTCCACGTGGTGGACCGGGCCGCCTATCTCGGGGCGGTCGCCCACCTCGCCGGTGAGCAACGCCTCGAGAACAGCGAGATAGTCGCGCATCTTGGCCATCGGCCGGGTGGAGTCGAGGCCGAACACCCACTGGTTGACGTGCCGGTTGCCGGCGCCGATCCCGAGGGTGAACCGCCCGCCCGACAGCTCGTCGAGGCTCCGGGCGGCGAAGGCCGCCGCCTGCGGGGTGCGGGCGTAGGCGTTGGCCACGTAGGTGCCGAGGGCGATGGTCGACGTGGCGGCGGCGATGGCGGCCATCGGCACGAACACGTCGTTGATGGCTTCGATGCCGTGCACGGCGTGGACACCGATGGCCTCGGCCCGCTGGGCCAGGGCCACGCCCTCGGCCACCGAGGTTCCCGGGCGGAGGTGCAGCCCGACGGTGGTCATCGCCCCGCTCCGGCGCCGAGACGTGGGAGTGACGTCATGATCTTGCCTCCAGGGCAGGGACGGTCGGCGGGCGCCGATCGTGCCCGGAATGATGCCTCACGAGCGCAGGGCGGAGCACAGCGACGATGCCGGGCTCCGTGGCTGGTCGGGTCGCCGGCCGGTGGCTGCCGGCGGGGACCATTCCCAGCGTCGGCGAGACCCGGCACCGGTGCTTGCACTACTGTCGGTGGGTGGTAGCCCGCATCTGCGGGCCCTGCGGGAGTCACCCCCGCTTCACTCAGGACACAGGAACAAAGGAGCCCCCCTCATGGGTGCAATCGCTGAACGCGACCGCGTGCTGATCATCGCGGATCTGGCCAACTTCACCGGATCGGTCGCCCAGCTCGACGATCTGGCCGTGGCCGGTCTGCTCGACCAGTGGCTGACCGAAGCCAGCCACGAGGTGACCGCCAACGGCGGCGACGTCGTCAAATACCTGGGCGACGGCGTGCTGGCCGACTTCGACGCCGACGCCGGACCGGACGCGGTCAACTGCGCCGGACGACTCCGAGAGCTCGCTCGGGGCATCGGGTCGGCGCACGGGATAGATCTGGATTGCGGGGTGAGCGTGCATCGGGCCCCGGTCGTCGAATGTCGCTTCGGACCTCAGGGCTGGCGCGACCTGTCCGGGCGCGGTGTGCTGCATTGTTTCCGCATGGGCCGCGGCCCCGGGATCCGGATCAGTGAGCCCGTCTACCGGCAACTGCCGAACGGGGACCGCCATGGCTGGTCGAAGCACCGACCCCCGGCCACCTACCACTGGAACGCCGGCCCCGCAGCCGGTTAGCGAGGGCGGTCCCGGGCAGCAGGAAGGCCGGCCTCGTTCATCGCCGCCGCCGCCCGGGAAGCCGGCGCCGAGGTCAGGTACCGCCTGCGAGTCACCGACCTGCTCCGGGATCGCGATCGCGTGGTCGGCGTAGGGGCCGCTGTCGACGGCGTCGACCGCGCGATCCGGGCGCATCTCGCCGGGGGAAACGAGCGGGCGCGTTCCCGAGGGCAACCTGGACGCAACGCTCGACGACTACCACATGGTGCGCCACGAGCTCAGACGGAACGCGAAGTCGAGCTCCTCACAGGATTCCACGAAAGTTCGTTCGACCTCGTCGACACCGACGAATCCCGCCCACCGAGCCGTCGGCGAGCCCGCGCCCCAGGGAGCACACCGATGGCGGCCCACGTCGACGTCCTCGAGCGACCCACCGCCGGCTCGACTCAGCCCCAGGCCGGAACGGGCCGCCGTGGAAACCGCCGAAGACCGAGAGCGCGCCGATGAGCGCCGCAGGGCCGAGGTCACTCGAGAGGCGCTGTCGTGGTCCACAGGTGTCCGTCGGGGTCGGCGAAGAGAGCGCAGTAGCCCCAGGGCTTGGACTGCGGGTCCTCGAGGACACGACCACCGGCGCTACGGACCCGGTCGACGAGATCATCCACCTCGGGCTGACCGTGGGCGGCCACATCGAGCAGACATTCGGTCTGTCCCCGCTCGGTGACCACGTGTTCACCGATGACCCACGCAAAGCCGTCAGCCGGGATCAACATGAGCTGCACACCGTCGACCAGATCGAAAGCGAGCGGTTCGGGCACACCGTCGTCGGCGACCGGGCCGACGGCGTTGAGCCGCAGCGCCTGCCGGTAGAAGTCGAACGACGCGCGACGATCAGCGATCGGGAGAGCGATGGTGAAGGGCATGCGCCCCGACGGTACCTCCCTCATCAAAAGCGGCGGGGACCGGCGGTGACACATCAAGGGCGACGACACTGCTCAGTGCCGACTCTCGCTCGCACGCCACCCCTGATCGGATGAAACGAGGCGCCCGACACCGTGCGGGTCGTGCAGGCAGACACCCCCCGGCGGCGCACGTGGGTACCCGAGCTCGGCGGGAGGGCGGTGCACGGCGCCAACGTGAAGCGCACCCCACGCTCGATGGCCGGCTCGAACGCCCGAGCGAGAAGATCCGCAGACTCGGCTGCGTCGACTCGGCGGTCACAGCCCGTTCGTCCTTGGGCTGAGCCGAGGCGCGACCTGGGTCGGTCACGCCGCTGGAAACCGGCCGCTTGCGCCGGAACAATACGTTCGTGTACTAGTAACCGAGCACCGTCGACGACGACGAGGGCGGATCCGGGTCCGGGCGACCGACCCGATCCAGGAACTCCCCGTGCCCCGAACCGTGAACACGACGGACCCCTACTCCTCGGCCAACGCGGCCTCGAGCACCGCGCCCGCCTCGTCGAGCGATCGGGCACGCCGAGGGTCGGTCTCGGCGTTCGCCTCCGACGCCACGAAGCCGACCAACTCGTCGAACGCCTCAGCCGACCCCGACAACACGACGCCCTCCGTGGTTCCTTGAGCGCGAGCGATCAACAACTCCGAAGCCGCATCCAGCACCAACACACCGCGCAACAAATCGAACAGCGATCGAGACATGACGACCGCGACCACATCACCGTCGGCGTAGCTGTCGTCAAGGCCCGAGACATCGGTCGGCGAGCCCTCCCAACCGGTGATCACGCCCTCGTCGCCGCAGACATCACACGCCCAAGCAATCTCCCCGTAGGCGTGCCGGAACACCATCAAGAACCCGTCACACGGTCGCCGGCCCGGGCGCCTCGTGCACCCGACTCCCGACGTCGCGCTCGTGCCCGCCGGCAGGGCGCTCCCGGCGCGCACGATCGCCCCAAGCTGCGTAGCGAGCCGCCTCGCCGGCCCAGGAGCGTCCTCGGTCATGTCGCGGTAGTGGCGAAGATCGCAGACCAACACGCGACCAAAGGTAGCCACGCCTGGCGGCGAGAATCCTCGGTCCGCCGGCGGCGTCGTCGCCGCAGTCCCCACCAGCGATGGCGTTCCGGCATGGCCGGGCGACACCTGCTGCGACAGACCTTCGGCGCTGCCGAGGGCAGCTCCCGCGCTGCCGTACCTCGGATCCA
This sequence comes from Acidimicrobiales bacterium, assembly GCA_041394285.1. GTDB lineage: Bacteria > Actinomycetota > Acidimicrobiia > Acidimicrobiales > SZUA-35 > CADEDH01. The sequence goes on from JAWKIL010000011.1 coordinate 174,986, forward strand.
GACAACAGCCCGTGAGAGGTCAATCCCTCGGCTGGACGACGAAGAACTCGTAGGAGTAGAAGTCCGAGTACCGACCGAACATGTCGATCTCGGCCTCGGCCGCTTCTGCCACCTCGGCTGCCGCCGGATCGTCGCCCAGCCGGGCCCGCAGATCGGCGATGCGGTCCCGCATCGGCGAGTAGTACTCGTCCCACCACGCCGCCGCAGGCAACACGAACGACCCGACCGTGCGATAGCTCGCCGCCGCGATCCGGGCCTCGACCCCTGCCCGGTCCGACATCGGCGGGTACTCCGCCGTCCACCACTCCCGAACCTCGTCCGGCGGTGAGTCCACCAGCCACACCAGTTCGCTGAACGCCACCGTCCCACCCGGCGCCAACGAGGCCCGCCAGCCGGTCAGGGCCTCAGTCACCCCCACGTTGTAGATCGCGCCCTCGCACCAGATCAGATCCTGGGTCCCCGGCTCTACCGGGGGCGCGGCCATGTCCCCGACCACCGCCTCGACCCGGTCCCCCCACCCGGCGTCGGTGACGCGGCGCTCGGTCTCGGCCACCATCGACTCCAGAAGATCAACCGCGACGATCCGGGCCTCGGGCAGGGCCGAGGCCAACACCATCGTCTGGGCCCCTGGCCCGCACCCCAGGTCCAATACAGTCTTCGGCGCCCCGGGCACCAGCCCGAGCGCCCGGCGGGTGTGCTCATCACTTCCAGGACCGGCACGAGGCAGGGTGCCGTACACCTCAAGAAACAACGCAAAGGAGCGATCGGTCTGGTCCACCCCGCAACGATAGGCAAACCTCGTGAGCCACCCGACGAGCTTTTGAGGCCCGCACCGGCAGGGAACGCCAGTTCCTCAGGCGATTCGCTCGAAGAGGTAGGCGAACGGCGATCGGGTGTAGCCGATCCCTCGGCCGAGATCGTGGAGGCGCTCGACGGTGACGGGCTGCGGCTTCTTGGGAACGAGGTAGGTGTCCAGGTCACGAGTGTCGACCCGGTAGCCGTGCGGGCCGCCCGAGGGATCACCGCTTCGAGCCGGTACCGCTCGTCGATCGAGGCCATCGCGGCGTCACCGTGGCTCGGGTTGACCAGGAGATGGCCACCGATGCGGAGGTAGCGGGTGCAGTGCTCGGAGATGAACCCGGCGTACAGCGAGATCAGCAGGTCGAAAGACTCGTCGGCGAGACCGAGGTCGTCTGCGTAGTCGCCGGCGACGAACTCAACCGTCCTGCCACCGGGGTCGACCTGGTTGACCGCGATGATCTCGTCGACCCCCTCGCGGTCGGCGAAGAACTTCGCCGCTCGACGATCGACGTCGACGTAGGTGACCGCTGGGAAGGCGAACGAGGCCGCCACGTCGACGAACGATCCCGGATACAGCGCCCGAGACGCCTCGACATGGTCGGCAACCGCAACGAAGAGGCGCAAACGATCGCCGCAATATTGGTTCTGCTTCGTCCACAGTTTTTGGTCGCAGGCTTCATCCGGTCACGATAGGAGCCGGACCGAGGTCGCCGAGACGACTCGGTGCGAGGATGGAGGGGGTGGAACTCGACCCGGACATGTTTGCCTTCGAGACCGAGCGGCTGCGATGCGGCCCCTGGATCGAAGAGGCCCGCCAGTCCGGAGTGGACCTGGCGTCGGTCGTCGCCGGCGTGCTGACCCCGACCACCACGGTGGCCCTTCCAGCAGCCTGGCGCGGCGCTTTCACCATCCAACGCGCTCGGGCGTGGATCGAAGACCGGGAGGCGGACTCGACCGCGCTGCTCGTGACCGACAGAGCGAACCGTGCACCTATCGGGCTAGCCATCCTCGCTGCCCTTCCCGCCGGCGACACCGTTCCCACCGATGCGAGCGATCCCGACACGGGCCCCTTGGATCTCCGGATCGGGTACATGATCTACGAGGCCTGGTGGGGTCGCGGCATCGCCACCGAACTGGTGAAGGGACTGGTCGACCGAGCCCGAAGCGTCCCGGACATCGTCTCGGTGACCGGCGGGGTCGACCAGAGACACGAGGCCTCGATCCGGGTGCTCGAACGATCCGGCTTCCGCCTTCAAGCAGCTCCGCCCGAGCGTCCTCGCCCAGACCCAGCTGCCTGCGGTACTGCACGACGCTCAGGGCACGATCCACAAACCTGCGTCCTGGTAACGAAAAACCGCAAGGGCCCGCCGAAGCGGGCCCTGCACCCAGCCACCGAAGCGACTGGGGGAATATGACCAGAGTATCGGTCAACACCCCGGTTCGATCAAGTCCCTCCTACGAGCACCCCCGGCGAAAAGACCCGCTGGCAGCCGCCAGGGCTCTCTCACCTCGCCTCATTCCTCGAAGCCGCCGCTGCGGCGATCGATCGAAGGTAGCCCTCGGGGATCGGTTCTCGGCGTAGCCGGTCGAGGTCGAACTCTCCGATGTCGACGTGTTCGCCACTGTGCGCCAGGTCGTGTGGCCGCTCGGCAGCGCAGGCGAACGTCAGGATCAACACCCGTTTGCCCTCGACGTCATAGATCCACGAATCGATCAGTTCGCCGACCTCGACCTCGAGCCCGAGCTCCTCGACCATCTCTCGCCGCAACGCGGCCGCCGGCGACGCGTCGGAAGCGTCGAGGCGACCGCCTGGCAGTTCCCACTCGCCACGCCGGTTCCTCAGCACCACGACCCGACCGTCCCAACCGACCACACCCTTCACCGACACCGACCACCGATCGTCCACCCACGCCTCGGACTCCAGGGCCAGGCCACCATCGGCCAACGCCGCCCGGCACCGGGCCACCACCTCGCCCCGATCGCCCTCACCCGACACCACGTGACGCTCGAGATCACCGAGATCGGCGAACTGATCCCACATCACCTCCGCCCCAGACACCTCGACCGCGCCGTCACGCTCCCGAACCCGCGCCAGCGCCGTCTCCCGTTCGGCGCGAACCACCAGAAAGCGCACCCGCACACCCCTGGCCGCCAAGCGGGCGACCACCCGGTCCAGAAACCACGGACCCACGATCCCGTCCCACACCACCACGTAGCCAGCATCCGCGTACCCCGCAGCCGTGTCGGTCACGAGGTCCATCACCGCCGTGTTCTGGCTGTGCGACGCCGGCAGATGCGGCGGAATGAACCCCGAACGGATCCACCGGAAGAACCAGTCCGACTCCAGATGCACACCCGCTCGACCGAGTCCGCCAACGCTGCAGAAACTGTCGACTTCCCGGACCCCGGCGGGCCGGACACGATCACCACCTCACCTCGCCCAAGCATGCGCAAACCGTAGGCGACACGAACGCCGCGCCCCTTCGAACGTCTTGTCATCGCGTCGGACGCGACGCTCTCGTCGATGAGGAACCAGGATTTCCTCGGAACGAAGCCTCTCGGCGAGTCCAGATGCGAAGATCATCGGATGTCGATGGGTGGCACCAACTCCTACCGCAACCTCCCAACGGTCTCGTCGTGCCCTCGCTGGTCCTCGACGCGGTTTCCGCCGCCGAGCGACTCGGGTTCGACCTATGCGTACGACCCGAGATCGGTCGACTCCTCGGTGTCCTCGCCGCCGGGCTCCCCACCGGAGCCATCGTCGGCGAGACAGGAACCGGAACCGGTGCCGGGCTCGCCTGGCTGGTCACCCACGCACCAGCCGGCTGCCGATTCCTCAGCTACGAACTCGACCCCGAACGCGCCGAGGCCGCCCGCTCCCTGTTCGCCGACCACGACAACGTCACGATCACCACCGGCGACGCCGCCGAGCTCTTCGACCAAGGACCATTCGATCTCCTCGTCCTCGACGGCGGCCCCGGCAGCGGCAAGACCCCCGGCGACACCCCGGTCGAACCCACCCGAGTCCTGCGTCCCGGCGGCACCATCACAATCGACGACTACACGCCGACCACAACCTGGCCACCGTCCTTCGGCAACCAGCCCGACCACAGCCGCATCCACTGGCTCACCCACCCCGATCTCCGCGCCTCCGAGATCCGGGTCGCCTCCGATCTCGCCGTCATCGTCGGCCGTTACCTCCCATGACCCGACTAGCAGTCCACAACGTCCAGACGCACGACGGCCGGGTGACCGGCTTCGACACCGGGCGACTCACCGCCCGGCCTCTCGAGCGATCCGACGCCGGCTGGCTCGCGGAACTGCATCGCGACCCCGACGTCATGGCCACGATCGGCGGGATCCGCACCGACGCCGAGTCCGCCGACTGGCTCGCCACCAATCTCGAGCACTGGGACACCCATGGCTACGGCCAATGGGTGCTCACCAACCGGGCAGACGGCGTCATCGTCGGACGTGGCGGCCTCCGAACCATCGATGCCTCCGTCGGTGAAACCCTCGTCCGAGATCGGCTACACCTGGCCCGCAGCGCCTGGCATCAGGGCTACGCCACCGAAACCGCTCGAGCCTTCGTCACCATCGCGTTCGACCACTACGACCTCGCCCAGCTCGGCGCCGTCACCCTCGACACCAACGACGCATCCCAACACGTCCTCACCAAGGTCGGGTTCAGCTACGAACGAGACATCGACCACCCGGTCGGACCCCACCGCTTCTACCGACTCACGCGATCCCCATGACCACCCATCACACCCTCATCCACGAACGAGTCGACGCCGCCCGACGCTGCGAGAACCCCACGGTCATCTGCCGGATGCCATCCGGATGGGCCGTGCTCGGCGACCACCAGTTCCTCACCGGCTACAGCCTCCTGCTCCCCGACCCCGTCGTCGACCACCTCACCGACCTCGACGATGCCGGCCGAGCCCAGTACCTGACCGACATGGCCCGCCTCGGCGAGGCCCTCCACGCGTGCACCGACACCTTCCGCATCAACTACGAGATCCTCGGCAACGGCGACGCCGCCCTCCACGCCCACATCTTCCCCCGCTACCTCACCGAACCCGACCAGTACCGCCGAGCACCCGTTTGGGCTTACCCCACCGAGATCCGCACCGGCACCCTGTTCGACCCCGACACCTACGGCGACCTCCAACGACGACTCGCCGCCCACCTCACCGGCATCGGCCTGTGAGCGAGACGCACACCGAGATGCGCGCTGCGACCCGCGACCTCGTCGCTGCGATCGACCCGCTCGACGACACCGAGGTCCTGCACCGGGCCCAGGTCCTCGACTGGATCGACTCCGATGCACCGTTGTGGCGCACCGCCAAGCCCGCCACCCCACCCATGCACCTCGTCTCCTACGCCGTCGTCATCGACCCTGCCCTCGAACACGCCTTCCTCGTCGATCACCGCCTCGCCGGACTCTGGCTCCCTACCGGCGGCCACATCGAACCCGGCGAACACCCCACCACCACCGCCCGGCGAGAACTCGCCGAAGAGCTGCGCATCCACCCCGACCCCCACCACGCGTTCGGCGACCAACCGGTGCTCGTCACCGTCACCGAAACCGTGGGCGACGTCACCACCCACCACGACGTCTCCCTCTGGTACGCCTTCAGCACCCCGACCGACACCACCATCCAGCCCGATCCGGGCGAGTTCGCCGACACCCGCTGGTGGCCCATCGACCAGATCACCCACGGCCCCGGCACCCGCTTCGACCCCCACCTGCCCCGTTTCATAGCCAAGCTCACCGGGAGCCAATTGCCGCGACCAGACTGCTGAGCATGGTCCACGAATCCGCAGCCGAGGGATACCGGCAAGAGTCCACCACCTACGCCAGCGCCCGACCCTCCTACCACCCTGCCCTCATCGACCGATCGGTCGACGCCTACGGCAACGGAACCATCATCGATCTCGGAGCCGGCACCGGCATCTTCACCCGTCAGCTTGTCGAACGAGGCCTTCAGCCGATAGCGATCGAACCCGTCGCCGAGATGCGCGCTGAACTCCAGGCCTCGCTCCCCGGGGCGACCACCCTCGACGGGACCGCCGAGCACACCGGCCTCGCCGACTCGAGCGTCGACACGGTGTTCGTGGCCCAAGCCTTCCACTGGTTCGATCACACCCAGGCCCTGGCCGAGATCCGCCGCATCCTTCGCCCGGGCGGACACCTCGTCTGCGTCTGGAACGTGCGTGACGAGACCGAACCCTGGGTCCAGGGTTTCACCGACATCGTGGATCGCTACGCCGGCGACACCCCACGCCACCGGACCATGGAGTGGCGTCGCGCCATCGACGCTGACCCCGCCTTCGCCATCGTCGACGACTTCGCCGTCGCCAACCCAGTCCCGTCCAGCCCTGACGCGGTCGCAGCACGCGCCCTGTCGACCAGCTTCATCGCCGCCCTCGACCCCGCCGAACAGCGAGACGTCCTCGAACAGATCAGCGGACTCACCCGACCCCTCGGACCCCGCTTCGAGTTCCCCTACCGGTCCGAGCTACAAGCCTGGAGCCGCCAGACCATCGGTCAGTCCACCGCCTGACGCACGCTCGCCAACACCGATCCGGCTACCTCACGATGCAGGCTCTCCTGCCGCCGAAGCGTCATCTCTCCAACGAAAATCCGTCAGACACAACTGCAGGTCCTTCGGACCTGCATGCAGAGAGATGCCAACTCGCATCTCTCCATCGCCCCTGAAGCCGCTCGGGACGACGAGTGGAGCAGCGTGTCCCAATCGCCCGTAGGCGCGGGCCACAGATGGGACATGCACGTGAGCGTCACCACTCTCGGCGCATCGGCGGGCGATGTCCGCCGCGCTGTGGACAACATCGTCGGTTACCTCGAGGGCACCGACCAGAGCCGCAACGGCTCGGTCGAAGCCCGACGCTCACAGAAGGGCAGCGCAGCGCCCGACACCGCTCCGCTCACCCAGGCGCTCAATGGTTCCGGCGGTCCGGGCGGCTACTACGCCGACTCTGCCGAATCGCCCGGCAAGTGGCGGGGCACCGGCACCGAACCCGAGCACTTCGACCTCGGCCCTGGCGTTGATCCCGAAGCCTTCCGCCGTGTCCTCCTCGGCCAAGACCCGTGGACCGGCGAGCAACTCGTCCAGGCCAATGGCTCCAACGGACGGGCCCGAGGCAAGTCGCGCAACCTCTCCACGAGCCAGCACGACCCCGACGAACTCCTCGACACGAAGCAGGTCGCCAAGTTGGTCGGCGTCGATCCGTCCTACATCAAGCGACTCGTCAAGGACACAGCGCAGGTCAGGGGAGCGCAACGCCACGCTGACGCCCAGGGCATGCCTCGCCCCGACACCCCCGCTGCCTACCTCGACGCCACCAAGGACGCCCAGGGCCACTGGGTCATCGCCCGGGGCGAGGCCGAACGCTTCGCCGAGAGCCGCAAGGAAGCCAAGGTCGTCCTCGGCTACGACATCACCTGGTCCGTCCCGAAGTCGGTCTCGCTCGTCTATGCCCAGGGCACCGACACCGACCGGGCCACCATCGACCAGGCCATCGACGCCTCGGTCGCCACCGGTATGGCCTACCTCGAGCGCGAAGGCTTCCACGTCCGCCGCAACGGCCAACGCGAGACCGCCACCGCCCTGGTCGCCGCCGGCTACCGCCACAACACCAACCGGGCCCTCGAACCCCAGCTCCACGAACACGTCGTCATCGCCAACATGGCCACCAACTCCACCGGCCAGGTCCGAGCCGTCGACGCCCGCGGCCTGTTCGCCCACGCCACCACCGCCGGCTACCTCGCCGGCGCCGAGCTCCGCCACCAGCTCGCCGACCGGCTCGGCGTCTCCTGGACCACACCCCACAAAGGCCTGGCAGACATCGAGGGCATCGACCGCTCCACCATCAGGGCCATGTCGTCCCGTCGACAGGCCGTCCTCACCCTCTCCGAGGAACTCGGCTACACCACCGCCGAACAACGACAACGAGCCGCCCTCGCCACCCGACCAGGCAAGGACCAATCCGTCGAAGCCGACGAGCTCCATGCCCGCTGGCGCGACCTGATCGCAGACGCCGGACTCACCGCCGACGACGTTGAGCGCCTCCACCACACCAACGACCGCACACCGTGGACGTCGGAGGACACCAGCGCGCTTTTCACCCACCTCGCCAGCCACCGAGGCATCACCGAGCAGGCCGCAATCTTCGACCGTCGCGACGTCATCCAGGCCATCGCCACTCGCGCCAACAACCGGCTCCCGGCCGCCGCCATCGAAGACCTCGCCGACCACTGGCTCGGCACCGACGCCGTCGTCCCCCTCGACATCGCCGACGCCCACCGACGCGAGACCTTCGCCAACGGCCGCACCGCCGTATCACTCGCACCCGACGAACAGCGCTACACCACACCCCACATGCTACGAATCGAGGCCCGCGTCCTGGACCTCCACGAACGCGGCCAAGCCCGTTCCTTCGGACTCGTTCCTGCACCCGCCATCGAGGCCGCCATCACCGCCATGAGCCCCGATCTCGGGGCCGACCAAGCCTCCATGGTGCGCGCCATCTGCTCGTCGGGCGACCAATTCCAAGCCGTCGTCGGACGAGCCGGCGCCGGCAAGACCACCGCACTTCGAGCCGCCATCACCGCATGGAACGACGCGGGCTACCGAACCATCGGGGCTGCTCCGTTCGGCGACGCAGCCCGAAAGCTCGAACACGAGACCGGACTCCGGTCCAGCACTCTCGAGGGGCTCCTCACCCGCATCGAACTCGCCGGCGACCCGTCAACGGTCATCGATGCCAACACGGTCATCGTCGTCGACGAGGCTTCCACGATCGGCAACCGACAGCTCGACCGGCTCTACCGCCACGCCACCGAAGTCGGCGCCACCGTCCGCACCATCGGCGACCCCCAACAACATCAGTCCGTCGAAGCCGGCGGGCTCTGGCAACACCTCACCACGCGCTTCGCCGACCGAACCCCGACCCTCGAGCACAACCGCCGCCAGACCGGGGCCGACATGGCCGAGGTCCGACTCGCCCTCGACGAGTACCGCGAAGGCCTCATCGGCCAGGCCCTGGAACGCCTCGACGCCGACGCCCGCATTGTCACGGCACCTACGTGGGAGGAGCTCCTCGATCAGATGGCCACTGACTGGTACGTCGACCATCGACGCCACATCGCCGGCCAGGCCGACCCATCGAAGATGGTCGCCGAACGCAACGGCGACCGCCACGCCCTCAACCGCCGAGCCCAAGCACTCCTCCGGAACGACGGACTCCTCCACCACCCGGTCACCATCGGCGACACCGAATTCCACATCGGCGAACGAGTCGTCGCCCAGGCCCGCAACAGCGACCTCCTCGCCGACGGCGCAGATCGTCGAGACCACGTCATCAACGGCTCGGGAGGCACCATCATCGCCATCACCGGGAAACGGTCCACACCCGACGTTGTCGTGAACTTCGACGGTCTCGGCGCGATCACCGTCCCGCACGACTTCATCACCACCGAGGTCGGCCCCGGCCGCGGCGGCGGCATCACACCCGCCTACGCCGTCACCTCGTTCAAGGCCGAGGGCCAAACCTTCGACGCCGGCCGCAACCTCGCCGCACCCGGCGCAGTCAACACCGAAGGCATGTACGTGGCGCTCACCCGAGGCCGCAACGACCAACGCACCTACGCCATCGCCCCTGACGACCAGCGACTCGAACCACCCGAACTCCCGATCATCGCCGACGAGCGGACCGCTCTCGAAGCGCTCGCCGACTCCCTCTCAAAGCCACGGGGCGTCGACCTCGCCTCGGTTGCCGATCCAGCCGCCCACGCAGTGGCTACCGATGCCAACCGACCGCTCGCCGAGACCGACGGTCGGGCGCGGACACTCGCAGAGCAGCGCATCGCCGCCTCAGCTATCCAACTTCCCGACCCCGTCACCGTCGCCGCCCTCGGTCCTCGCCCGCCGATCGGCGCCCAACGCCGACTCTGGGATCACGCCGTCGGCGAAGCAGCCATCTACCGCGCCCGATGGGATACCGACACCGTCACCATTGACGGCGGGGTTGCCGAGCCCGTGCCTGGCGATGGGACCGAGAAGTACGAACACTACGACCGAGTCCAACACGCAGTCCTCGCAGCCGACGTCGAGCATCTCGCCAACGTGCCGCTTGTCGACCTGGCCACCGAACACGTTTCCCTAAGGGCCGCGCAGCCCAACTCGCCGAGCCACGATCACCCAGCCACTGAGCGACGGCTCGCCGTGGCCGAGCGATCGCTGCACGGAGCCCAACAACGACTTCGTATGGCCGAACGGCCCGACAACCCGATCCGCCGTTCGAGCCCGCTGGATCGAGAGCTGAAGCGCCGGTCCACCGAGGGCGCCCGTCATGGCGTAGCCCGAGCTGAGGCGAACGTGGACCGTGCACGCCAGCGCCTCGAGGCAAGCAAGGGCGACCCGGCCAGCCGAGCGGCCATCAACGCCCGGATCGCCACCATCGACCGGGCCTTCGACCGACGCATCGACGCAGCCGTCGCCCGCCCCGCCGACTACCTGACGCACGCGCTCGGGCGACGTCCCCGACACCACGGTGACCGGGAAAGGTGGAACGCCGCCGCCCGCTCCATCGAGAACTACCGGCACCGACATCTCCACATCCCGCCCGGCACCGGTGCCGTGGCATCAGCACCAGGACTGGCCCGGGCCATCGGTCCCAAACCGAGTACAACAGCCAAGGCGACGGCATGGGAGAAGGTCACCACCGTGATCGACCGCTACCTGGCTATGCCGAAGGCCCACGAGCAAGTTCTGCGTCGAGGGCGCTGATCGGTTCCGCAGCCTGCGTCAAGGCGACTCAGCCGCAGCCCTGAACATTTCGGCGACATCCCGCCCGACGCCATGACGGCGGCGTCGGTGCAATCCGAGACCGGCGATCGGATGTGCCGATCCCGAGTGGGAGGGCGTCAGCCAGCCGACCTGGAGTTCTGAGCGGATCAACCTCGACAGCGAGGAGCCGCGTGGCAGCGGTCCGAGCTGTGAGACCGACTCACCCAACAGACGGAACAGTCTTATCGCGCAGGCGTCAATCGCGTCCATCGACCGGGATGTCATAGAGGTCGGCCCAGCGTCCAACATCGCCGCGATACGTATGGTTAATGAAGCGCCACTTCAGGTGGCCCTCGATGTCGAGTTGTAGCGTCTCAGGGAGCCCGAAGCCTGCGGTGAGGTCAGAGGCCACCAGGTACCCGGCCGCGACGAGCCCCGGACCCGGATACGCGAGATCGTTCACTGCGAGCGTGTGCGTCAGTCGTTCGAATTCAGCCAGTGAGCGGTTGCCGAGGCGGTCATCGATTCCGTACTGCCGTGTGTGACCCAGCCCGACCGGGTGCACGCTGAAGAACGACGCAGCAACTTCGATCTGTCCTCCGGCATGCGTCCGTTGAGCTTGTGCGCCTACAAGCCCAAGGGCCGTGAGCACGGCGAAAGACAGCCCCTCGTCACCAATGGTCAGGAGCGCGGGGTCGGAATCGTCTGCGTCTCCCGAGGATCGGAACCGCCGCTGTTCGTTCCAGTCGTGCCCGACTGCGAACGCGATCCCAGCTGCGCCGTCGTGGTGGAGCTCGACTGCAACTTGCTCGGCTGCGCCGCGCTGGTCGAGAGCCCAGTCACCGACGACGTAACGCCGGAATCCGGTGGTGAAGTTGGTGGCGCCCTGCAAGAAGTAGGGCATGGGCGAGTGGGCTACGACAGAGGGCATCCAGCTGCGAAGCTCGTCGAGCCCGGCGCGGGAGCTTCGATCGCGACCCGGGATCTCCGGGAGCCCGCTGACAAGCAACCAGGCTCGATTCGTATCAGGACTGATTAGATCCCGCAGGTTGTCGTGTACAGCCATGAGCCGCTCAACGCGACTGGCCGCCGCCGTGAAGCGCCCTCTGTAGTGGTCGGCGACCTCAGACTCGCTCATGGGCCGCTTGCGCGGTCCGTCACGTTTGAAGAATCGGAGGTCGGCGTTCTTGAGCACAGCGTGGGGACCGCTTGGGCTCTGCCCGACCACGATGGCTAGGTAGCCCTTGCCCACCTCATGCTTCGATGGCACGACGATGGTCTCGACATCGAGTGCCGGAGCTACGAGGTTGGCGAGGATCTGACGAATCCGCAGTTCCTCACCTGCCAACCTCAGCGGCACGAGCTCGTCAACAACATCATCCGTCTCAGTTGCGCCGATGAGCAACAGCCCGCCGGTCGCGTTCGCCAGCGCGGCAGCATCAGTCGCGAGTTCACGCCGATCTGACTCGCTGTTCCCGTAGGCCGCGGACTTGACCTCAAGGTCGTCTGACTCCCGCAGACCCACCAACGCGGCAAGAGCTTGCTCCGTCAGGTCCCCAACGAGCGACACTCCCAATGCCTCACTCAGACGTCGTGGCAGCGGAATCGCGGGCATGCTCGCAGGCTATCTGCGCCGGCGATCGCGGGCCCTGCTCCGAGCACCGAACACAGAAGAGGCCAGAGGCTCCACCACCCCGGGGCGGTTCCCGTCACCCCACATCCTCGAGCAGCCAGCGGAGCGCAGACGTGCCGATACGGCGGCACGTCGCTGCGACTGGCGCCGCTCGATGTTCTGAGCGGCCTGGTGCTTGCTGAGCGGCACGTGCTCGGCCAGGATTCGGAGGTGGCCGACCAAGCCGTGCTTGCGACTCACGTCGCTCCGAGACGATGACACTGGCCTCGATGAGATCGAGGACCCGCTGATCGAGGCAATCCAGGCTGCCGGTGTCGGAGAGTTCGACGGAATCGACATCGGCGCAGATGGTGCCGTGCTCTACATGTACGGCCCCGACGCCGATCGGCTTTGGGACGCTGTCGAGACGACCGTCCTCGCCGTTGGGTTAGGTTCGGGCAGCTACGCCGTTAAGCGATATGGCGAACCTGGTGCGACGGAGGTCCGCATCGATCTGTCGTAGGTGAGAGTTCTGCGCCCCCGGCTCTGCTCCACAGAGGTCGCCACCCTCCGATCGTCGCGCGTCGCCGTCCGGTATCCAGCAGTTTCGAGCGCTCTGCTCCTCCCGCCACACGACATAGGTTGCCTCTGTAGGTACCCCGCATCCGCTATCGGTCGATTCCGTGGTCGGGCCGAGTCGCCCTGTGGCGGCGAAGGAGCTCGAGCATGTGGGCGACATCGAGATCCTGCTCAACCTCCGCCCCTGCTGATCCGTCGGCAGTCACCGCAGGATTTTCCTCAACGGGCTCCGCAGCCGGAGCGAGCTCGATCTGGTGCTCGTCGTCGGTCGGATCGTTCTCGCCCGATGTCGACTTCGGACCCGCAGGCTCACCGGTGCCCTCTGCCCAGCCGTCGGTGGCTGGAGCCGAGACCTCATCGGAGTCGTTGGGCGAGACGGTCGCCTCGTCCACTCCGCTGGCCTCGGCCCACGCGACATTGTCGGCCAACGCCACCCAAGGCTGTTCCTGCGCCGTCGCATCCGGGGCCGTGGCGTCGTCGGGCTGAGGCTTCGGCTTCTCCACCGGGGTGCGCATCGCCATCGCGTTCATGTGAGCCTCGACGAACAGCGACACCTTGTCCTCGGCCCGCAGCGCCTTCTCAGGCTTCTCGACAGCTCGGGCGGCTGCGGCTCCAGAACCCTGCCCAGCAGCCAAGGCGCAGCCGACGGTCCTCCCGCGGACGACGGCCGACGAGATGCGCCGGCGGGAGCGTGCCGTGGAGCAGTAGGGCAGACCCGGGCGGCACTTGCCGCAGCAGGTCGGGCGGAAGCAGACGAACCCTCGTGGTCGACATGGCCACCGAACGCCGCTCGGCCCGCCAGCCCACATCACTCGAGGTCGATTGCTGGAGTACTTCCTCGTCACCACCGAGGTGGCTGGCGTAGTCGAGGGTCTCTCGGTCGTAGGCCCGAGGAAGAAGATCTTCGAGCCATGGTTGGTGAGCAGCGAGTCGGTCTGCGCTTGGTAGATGGCCGCATCTGGGCCAAAGACCTCTGGTGACGAGCTGGTTGTGCCCGGTACAGGTCGATGCCACGTCGGCAACCATCGCAGCGGTGTTGCCGGCTCGTCGATCACCGCCAGCGTGGAGGACCGGCTCCCAGGCGAGTCTCTGGCGGGCTGATCTCGCGGAGCAGTGCTCCGATGAGCCCGCCAACAGCGGCTTGGATCGCTCGACCGACTTGAGGGGCTGCACCGAGTACAGGTGTTGTTGCCGGTCAGCAGGAGCCGCAGATCGCATGGTCTGCTGGGTATGCCGTCCTTCGTGGCCGCACTCGGTGGCCGACGCTGCTGCCACGACCAGGTCTTCCATGCCGTGATCCTCGGTCTGGGCGGTGGAGAAAGATGTCGGACCGGGTCCGGGAGTCATCCAGAAGCCCGTGAACGCCGCCAGCGCCTGACGGGCCTGGCCTCCTCCAGGCCCTTGGTCGTCTGCGCCAGCAGTTCCGGCGACTCGCTGCCGCCACTCTGGTTTCCATCCTGTAGCGTCATCCATCGCACGACGTCGCCCATGGTTCGGTCGTTGACGGCGGCAGCGAACAGCATCGGCCAGAGGAGCTGTTGCCCCTTCGTCGACCAGTAGTTGGCGTTCGTCACGCCCTCGGACGGACCGGCGTCGAGCAGGGTGGCCGCAGCTTGTTGGGCGCCCGAGATGGACACCGAGGCCTGCAGCGGCGACCAACCAACCCGTTCGACCTTCGGACCGAGGTCTTCTTCGAGCTCACCGAACGGGTCGAACACGAACACCTTGCCGAGCTGGCGGCGACGCTCGATGGTGGCTCGATACAGATCGTCCTTGACCGAGGACAAGATGGCGGGCCCGTCCCAGTCGAGGACCCCGGCGGTCACGTTGGCCGTCTTCCCGCAACGCGATGGGCCGACGACCACCACAGCGGAGCGGTCACCCACCCGAGTTCGGGTGCGGTCACGTTGCGCCCGCTCGGCCTGACTGCGTCGATCCTCGGTAGCCACGAGATGTCGTCCGACCCTCCCCAGCACGAAGCGGCCGGCCGTCGGCTTGGCAACGATGAGCGGCTTCAGATCGCGTCGCCGTGCCAGGCGGGCCTTCGGGGCAACGCCGAGACGGTCGACTCGGTCGGTCCCGACCGATGTCGAGGTCAGCCTCAGCGCCAGGGCGACAGCAATGCCGAGGGCTAATGTGACGACGATCCCGGTCGTCACCCAGTAGAGGACCGGACCAGGGAGCTGCGACGCCGCGGGCTCGTCCCACGCGAGGCGAGGGTCGGACGCGTGGGCGGGGAGTCGAAACATCGCCCGGAACCCTTGTGACGCTCCGACACCGAGGGTCGATCCGGAGTGGATCAGCGATACGACCTGGGCGCCCGCCCACACTGCAACCGAGGCGACGCCAGCCCCGATGATGGCGAGCATCAGCATCGTGTCGCTGTCGGCCGACGAGCCGGATCCGTGGTTGGCGCTCATACTGCGATGACCTCGACCAGTTCGCTACGACGGGCGGCGAGCCGTTGCTGGGCCCGAGTGCGACGCTTGCGTAGCCGCTCGGCCTCCCGCTGGTTGCCGGCGGCAAGCGTGAAGCTGGTCTCGCCATCGAACGCACTCGCCCAAACGAGGTGGGCGTCATCGCCGCTGACGATGCCGCGGGAGACAGCCAGCTCGAGGGTTTGAGCGAGCAGCAAAGCGGGCGACGGCTCGGACACGGGGGCGACGCAGTCCTGCTCCGGTAAGAACTCCAGCCGCTCCCGTGTCTCGGCGATCAGCTTCTCCCGCCGTCGCACGAGGCGCTTGGTCAACCGACGGTGAAGGTTGCGGAGCGGCCACTCGAGCGTGGACCCGGCCACCGAGGCAATGGCGTCAGTGGCCGATCCGAGCACGACGGAGATCACCTCGGTGTCGTCAACCTCGACCTTGGCCAGCCGCAACACGGCCAGGGTCCGGAACATCTCCTTCACGAGGATCGGAGCCATGACCTGCAGCACCAGCCGACGAGCCACCGGGTCGTCCTCGGCCAAGCGGATCACCGCCTGCGTCACGGCCACCGACCTCTCGTGCGGGATCCCGATCGGCACAGCGATGACGTCCACGACATCGCTGAGCGAACCGAGGCCGGCGAGGTCCGGCTCGACCGTTGCCCAGGCGGTGAGCCGGTCCCCCGATCGGCGCTCGGAGGCGATGTGCCGCCACTCGTCGCCGAGTGCGGCACTGAGTTCTCTGCAGGCCATCTGCTTCATGGCCAGACCGTGAGGGTCGGGCCTCTACCGCCAGCTCACCGCCGATCTCTCGTTCTTCTCTCCGCCAGAATTTATGGGGGAGTCATCTCTCCGTCATCTCTCCGAGCCTCTGAGCTGGGACAACACGGCCCTTGAGCGCCAGCTCCGGAGGGTGAAGCTACGACGCGGCGCGATCCATGAGAGCTGTGAGTTCCTGCAGACAGTCGATGATGCGCAGGGCCACATGGTCGAACGCATCGATGGTGCTCATGTCCTCGATCCCGAGCCGAGCCAGTGCCGCTTCCCGACGGGATCCACCCAAGTGGGCGAACCCACCGGCGGACCGAACGTCGTACAGCGCTCTCAGCGCCTCGACATCATCCGACGACCCGCCAAGGCGTTCGGCTGTCCGGCCAAGGAGGCTGAGGCTTCGCTCGCCCGACTGGGCGTCTCCGAGAAACGTCTTCAGGGGCGCAGGATCGATGGCGTCGACGAAGCACTTGGCGATCAGAATCAGAGGGCCTTGCAGAGCGACCGGATCCTCACTGAGTGGACCGATCATTGACTCGAACTCTGGGGCAACGTCATCGCCGAGCGGTCGCCACACGGGCGCTCCGAGGACGCGCTCGGTAGCCTCGGCTACCCCTTCGCGAGCGCGTCGCAGGTCACCAGGGATGTCTGGTGATGCTGCGAACTGGTTGAGGAAGTCGCGCCGGAAGCGGCCTCGCTCCATCTCCCCTTCGGGCATCGTGTTGTATGTGATCCAGTGACCCCATTCGTCCGATGGCAGGTCTCGACCTAGGTCGCCGAGGTACACCTCGACCAGGCCAGCCGTGTTGAACGAGATGTCGAGGCCCCACAGGTCGAGGCAAGTCAGGCGTGTCCTGCTGAGCCGATAGCGGTTCGGCTCCTGCGCGTACGGGATCAGGACCTCCCGCTTGAAGTAGACCGGCGTGAGGTAGTGCAGACGGCTGTTGTCCGCATCGAAGTAGGTGCCGAGCTCACTCGGGTCGCATGTATGCGAGAGCGGCTCACCTGTTGAAGGATCGATCCCGTAGACGAAGTCCGGATATGTGACATCACGACGCCGTTCCTCGAAGCGCGGGACTCGGCTCGTGCGGCTTCCCTCGACAACGTACTGCCCGAGCAGCCGGGCGAACCCACCATCCGAGTAGGAGCGCTCCGAAGTGGCTACGAAGTCGAAGTTCGCCCAAGCAGAGCTGAACTCGTCGTCGACTCGTTCGAAGTCGTCGGTCGAGGTGAGCGGCGCGCAGTCGACTTGCATGATGGCGTCGCGACCGCAGGCGTGCAGGAACTGGCGAAACTCGAGCGCCCTGACTTCAACGATCCAGTGCTCCCGCGCCAGTTGAGCGCGGACGAGTTCCTGAGGGCGGCCAGCTCGATTCAAGTACGCCCAGCCGCCCCGGACTGGGTACGCGTCGAAGTACCACAAGAACGGCTGGGAGATGTCGAGGATGGGATCTGGTGATCCGGCGGGACGCTTCACCTGAGCGAAGAACTCGAGATCGGTGCCACGCTCCGTGGAGTGAAGCCCGGTGTCGAAGCCCGCCGCGCCCTCGGAGTTCTCCCAGACGCTGAATGTCCCGAGATCGGTGCCGACCCACCTCGTGTCAGCGAGCGCAGCGGCGACCGCCGCAGGGGCAGAGAGAACACACCCTCGGCCTCCATGGCGCACGTCGCTCGAGTAGTGCTCGCAGACGGTGATCCAGCCGGTGGGCTCTCGGAGAATTTCTCCGAGGACATCGAGCGGCCAGAGTTCATCCGGGTAGTCACCTGGAGGCCGCTGCCACAGGTCGGCAAGACAATCGCGACGCGGACCTTTGAGGTAGCCGGGGACGATCGGGGTGCTCACGCATCAAAGGGTACGAGCGCGACTTCGGACAAGGGGCGTCCCCCTGGCCGGTCGGCCCCATTCGTGTCACACCGCTCTTCCAGGCTGGAGCTCAACTGCGCGAGGAGGACCGCAATGCTGCTTCGACGCCGACATCCGACCACCGCGACCGTTCGGGAGGCGATCGAATATCTCGCCTCGGCGTGCGACGGGGCAGTCCGGCGTGATGGCCACGGCTTCAGCGCCGACGATGTCGCCGCTGGGCACGATCTCGTCACCCACGTCCGCTGGGGTCCTCTGCGCCGCCGGACCGCCAGACGCCTGGTGCGCACCTACCGAGGCCAGCTCGCCAGGGCGGGTTTCGACCCGCAGCAGATCCTCGGTTCCGCTCGTTCTCGGCACATCTCTCGCCGGCGGCTTCGCACCATGGGGCCGTGCTGGGCCACGGATCCCACCGGAGTCCACCGCCAG
>JAWKIL010000012.1:0-161441 GCA_041394285.1 Acidimicrobiales bacterium
AGCTTGGTGGCGGCCTGGACGATCCGGGCCCGACTGGCCCGGCCTCTGGCGGTCAATTCGGGGACCGGCGTCCGGCTATCCTCCACGACACTGGACTATACAGTCCAACTAGATGTACCGTTCAGTCCAGTCGGCTGGACCGAACGGTCCACATCGCGAGGGAGCCGGCATCGATCCCGACCGCTCCGGAAGCATTGCGCTGATCTCAACCCAAAGGACCCGCACATGACCGACCAATCGAGCACTACCGGGGACGCAGGGTCGTCCGACGAGCACTACGACATCGAGTTCTTCTGGGACCCCGTCTGCCCCTTCGCCTGGATCACGTCCCGGTGGGTGGCCAAGGTCGCTGAGCAGTCGAACTATTCGGTCGACTGGCGGTTCATCTCGCTCCGGCTGCTCAACAAGCACAAGGACTACGCCACGGAGTTCCCGCCGGAATACGAGGAGGGTCATACCGCCGGGCTGCGCATGTTGCGGGTGGCGGCTGCGGTGCGGGCCGAGCTGGGCCGAGCGCCGCTCGACGCCCTCGTGGCCGCCTACGGCCACAGTTACTGGGATCAGCCGAAGGGCTCGGGCATGCGGTCACGGCTCAGCACCACCGAGCACGTATCGGAGGTCCTCACCGCCGCCGGTCTGCCCACCAGCTACGCCAGCGCACTTGACGACACCTCGTGGGATCAGCTCCTCGACGACGAGACCGAGCTCGCCTTGTCCCGAACCGGCCGTGACGTCGGCACCCCGATCATCACCTTCAATCCGCCTTCGGGCGTGTCGTTCTTCGGCCCGGTCATCTCGCGGGTCCCCGACGACGCCGACGTGCTGCCCCTGTGGAATGCCGTCGTCACCCTGGCCTCGTTCCCGGGCTTCGCCGAGATGAAGCGAAGCCTGCGGGAGGCCCCCCAACTCACCATCATCGGCGGCCCTCCGAAGCAGGAGGACTGGACCGGCGGCCACCGGGTGGGGCATCTGGCCAGCGACCGGGCCACCCCATGAACGAGGATCTCACCCCATGAACAACGTCCCCACTCCGGATAGAGGCGAGCAATGAGCAGCGACGCAATCGTGCGGAAGAACGTGAACGACCTCGACGCGTTCGATTTCGAGACCACGGCGGCGACAGTGGCCCCACCGCTCGCCCAGGCCCGGGTGGCGATCGTGACCACAGCCGGGCTGCGACCGGACGGGCAGGGAGCCTGGAGCGACGGCCAGGGTTTCGTCACGCTCGACGCCCGGTCCCGGGAGCTCACCCTGGCCCATGTCTCGATCAACTTCGACCGGTCCGGTCTCATGGCCGACCTCAACGTCGCCTACCCGGCCGACCGCCTCGACGAGCTGGCCCGTGACGGCACCATCGGCTCAGTGGCTACCAACCACCTGTCGTTCATGGGGGCCCAGCCCGACCACACCCTCACGACCCTCCGGCTCGACACCGGGCCGGCCGCGGCCCGCCGTCTGCTCGACGACGGGGTGGACGTCGTCCTCCTCACCCCGGTTTGACCGCTGTGCACGCGCACCGTGAGTGCGCTGGCCCACGTGTTCGAACAGGCCGGTCTGGCCACCGTCGGGATAAGCCTGGTGCGGGGCCAAGCCGAGAAGAGCCGTCCACCCCGCATGCTCCATTGCAACTTCCCCCTGGGGCGGCCGCTGGGCGTACCCGGTGACGCCGGGTTCCAGCACCGGGTGCTCACTGCCGCCTTCGGTCTGCTCGAACGGACCGACGTGCCTGTCCTGGTGGACTTCCCCCACACGATCGAGGACGAGTCCGACGCCCCGCTCGCCTGTTCGCTGCCCCCTCGCCACGACCCGACGGTGCCCGCCGCCATCGATGAGATCCTCGGGCTGCGTCCGGCCTGGGATCGCCGGCGAGCCGCGACCGGCGAGTCAGCGCTCTCCCGCATCGTGGACCCCGACGAGCTTCCTGCGGCGGCGCAGGTTCTGCTCGACATCGCCGACGGGGCCGACTGGCAGCAGTCCGGCCTGACCCCAGCCGAGATCGGCCGAGCCGCGGTCGCCCTGCGGGCCTACTACGAGGAGGTCGCGATCGAACTGGCGGAGCACACGCCGGCCGCCCGCCAAAGCGAATCGTGGCTCTACCGCGAGACCGAGCTCGGTCGAGTACTACGCCGAGCGCAAGCTGCGCTGAAAGCGGCAGACGCACCCCGCGCCGCCTGGTTTCCCTTCGTACCGACGGGACAACCACCGGCCTGAGTGCACGCCACGCCGCCTCGGCGACGCCAGCTGGCGAACTGCCCGTACGCCCCGAGCACCGCAGGGGTCGTCAGGTCGACCGCACGGCGGCGTTGATGCTTTCGGCCAGCGATGCCGCCACCGTCCGCTGCTCCTCCACCGCGCCGGCAATCCCCGACTGCCGGGCGCTGATGTCCTCCACGGTGTTCCGCAATGCCTCGATTCGGCGCTCGACCTCGCTGATCGACGCTGTCACCTCGGTCATCTTCGAACTGATCTCCACCGTCACGCCCGACGTCTGGTTCGCCAGCTGCTTCACCTCGCCGGCCACCACGGCGAACCCCTTGCCGTACTCGCCGGCCCGGGCCGACTCGATCGTGGCGTTGAGCGCCAGGAGGTTCGTCTGCTTGGCCACGTCGAGGATCGAGGCCAGGCTGGCCTCGATGGCGTTGCGCCGGTCGTGCAGCTCCTGCACGCAGGATGTGATCTCGAGCGCGTCGGCCTGCGCCCGACCGGCCAGGTGGGCCGCCCCCGAGGCGTTGCTCGATATCTCGGCGATCGACCCTTCGAGCTCGCCCACCGCCGAGGCGGCGTCCGACAGCTGCGCCCCCAGCTGGCTCGACTTCGACTCGGCCAGCACCAGATCGGAGATGTCCTCGAACGTCGCCATGTACCCGACCTTCACCCCGCCCAGAACCACCACGTCCACCGAGGTGCGCAGCCGCGTGCGGCCGAACTCGATGGTGGCCTCGTGGGGAAAGGCGTGGCCGGCGAGGACCTCCTCGATCCGGGCCGGGTTCCGGTGGAAGCGATGGATGGACCCGTTCAGCATCTGCGCCAGGGTGACGCCGAACTCGGCCTCGATCGCCGGGCTCAGGTCGCTCAGCTTGGCCATGGCCGCCCGGTTGACGTACCGGAGCACGAGGTCGTTGTCGGCGATCATCACGCACGCTCCGACGACGTCGAGCACGGCGGCGGCCTCGCCGAGGGCGAGGTCGAGGTCGAGCGGCGGCTCACGATCGGATCCTGATCTCGTCGCCCGAATCAAACGAGACAGCATCACCCTCCATCGGACGCCGCTCGCCGACCATGAGCGAGCGCCGAGGTCGTCAAATCGCGGACAATTGTGAGCAGTTCACGCCCATCGCCCGACGGCCCACCTGTTTGACCTCCGGCCCCTCCCGGATAGTCGAAGCTCGTGACGCTCTCGGCCCTCGCATTGAACTGCACACTGAAATCGGGCGACGGTGCCAGCAGCACCGGCCTCATGCTCGAACAGGTGTGTGAACAGCTCGCCGCACTCGGCGTGACCCACCAGACGGTGCGGATCGCCAATCACGACATCAAGCCCGGTGTGACGGCGGACGAGGGCGACGGCGACGAGTGGCCGGCTATCCGGGCGAAGGCGCTCGACGCCGACATTCTCGTGATGGGCACCCCGATCTGGCTCGGCGCCCCCTCCAGCCTGTGCAAACGGGTGGTGGAGCGATTCGACGCCATGCTGGGCGAGACGGACGACGCCGGACGCACCCCGCTGTTCGGCAAGGTCGCCATCGTCGCCGTGGTCGGCAACGAGGACGGCGCCCACCACGCGGCCGCCGAATGCTTCCAGTGGCTGAGCGACGTGGGCTACACGATCCCGGCCAGCGGCAGCGTCTACTGGGTGGGCGAGGCGATGGGCTCCGTCGACTACAACCAGCTCCCGGAGACGCCCCCGTCGGTAGCGTCGGATCTGGCCATGACGGCGAGCAGCGCGGCGCATCTGGCCCGGCTCCTGAAGTCCGAGACGTACCCCGGCGCCCCCAGCTGACGCACGACGCCCGCCGAGACCGAGGTTGCCTCGGCGAGCCGTAGCCGTCACCGCCGGCGTCGAGGACGGCCCGGTCGGTCACGCCGCTCGCCTTCTGGACTGTCACAGCCCTCGACTACGGTCATTCGGCATGGACGGCTCGTCCCGCTACCTGGAGCTGCTCGGCGAGGGTGACCTGACGGTGCTGGGCCGGGCCAGCGGTCTCCACCCCGAGGCCGACGCTCCCGCCTGGTTCCGGGCCCGGGCCAGCCGGGTGTCCGCCGCGCTCGACGCACCGGCCACGTTCGACGCCCTGTTCCCGGCCGGGCCGGCAGGCGCCGAGGCCCAGCTGGAGTCCGTCACCCCTCTCCTGATCTTCGCCGTCATGATCCACCGGGCCGCGGCCGACATCGGCGGCCACGCCCACGTACCGGAACGGGTGGGGAGTCGGCTGCTGGTGCCCCTGTTCGACGGCGGTCGGCTGGCCGCCTTCGCCGCCGATCCCGCCGCCCGCCTGCTGCTGATCGAGCTGCTGGGATCGTTCACCCGCATCGCCAGCGGGCCCCAGTGGGAGCTGAGCCGGGGCCGGTGGCGTCGGCGGCGCTTCAGCGAGATGAACCCGGCCCACCTGGCCCGGCTGGCCGCCGATCAGCCGTTCGACGAGCGGGCCGGCACCTACCGGCGGTTGGGCGACCTGGCGCTGTTCCTCAACGGCGTCTTCCCCGACCACGCCGCCCGCACCACGCTGTCTCCGATCGAGGTCGACCGCATCCTGCGCTCGATCCCCCACCACGACCGGGCCGATCTGGCCCGCCTCGTGCAGCGGGATCAGCTCGACGCCACCGGCCCCCTGCTCGGCACGCTCGGCCCCCGCTGGTACCGGCTGGCGTCGGCCCTGGTCCCGATCCCGTCGATGCGGTCGCAGCTGGCCGACCTGGCCGACCAGTTCGAGATCGCCCGCCGCTTCCTCAACTTCGTCACCGACCACTACCTGTGGGCCCGGCGCGACCGCCTGTTTCCCTTCGCTTGACCGGTTCCAGCTCGCTACCGTCTGCTCATGCGCCTGGCCAAACCGCACGTCGACGTCGGCTTCATGACCAACGACTGGGAGCGGGCCGAACGCTTCTGGCGTGACGACGCCGGGCTCCCGTTCGAGGAGTGGATCAAGGTGGGTGGCGGTGTGCGCCAGTACCGCTTCGGCTGCCACGGCTCGGTGGTGAAGGTCAACCACGCCCGCCAACCTCTGCCCGCTGATGCCCCCACCGTGTACCGGGCGCTGCGCGTCGCCTCGGACCGGGTGACCGAACCCACCCCGCTCCGTCATCCCGACGGGGTGCCGGTGACCCTCGTGCCGAGCGGGCACCACGACATCGTCGGCATCGAGATCACGGTGGCCACGGCCGACGAGGGCGCCGCCCGCCGCTTCTGGGTCGACGCCCTCGGCGCCGACGACCTCACCTCCGGCGACCCCGACGACACCCGCTACCGCCTGGGCGACACCATCGTCCGCTGTGTCCACGAGCCGAACCTCGCCCCGATGACCGAGCGGGAGGCCGCCGGCTTCCGCTACCTCACGGTCCAGGTGTTCGACGTCGACGCCGAGCACGCGAGGATCACGGGCCTCGGCTTCCCCGAGGCCTGGGCCCCGATCACGCTGGGCACCACGGCCCGGGTGTCGTTCGTGCGCGACGCCGACGGCGGCTTCGTCGAGATCTCCCAACGGGCCTCGCTCACCGGCCCTCTGCCCACCGGGCCCGGCGCCTGATGGCTTCCTCCGCCACCCCGTTCGAGACCGTCGCCGGCTACTGCTGGCCCCAGTCGGTAGGAGCCGGCGACACCGTGGCCCTCCACCTCTCCTCCCCCCGGGGTCTGCCGGTGGCGGTGGAGGTGGCCCGCATCGGGGCCGGGCGCACCCCGGTCTTCGCCGATCCGGCCGTGCCGGCCGATCATCACGACACCCCGCCCAACGCCGCCGCCCTCGGTTGCGACTGGCCGGCGGCGTTGACGATCGACGTCGAACCCGACTGGCCCTCCGGCTACTACGAGGTGACGCTCGATGTGGACCTCGACGGCAAGCACCGCCGGGGGCACGCCTTCTTCGTCGTCCGCCCCCGCCCCACGTCCTCCGCCACCATCCTCCTGGCCCTCTCCACCAACACCTGGCACGCCTACAACGAGTTCGGCGGCCCCAGCCTCTACACCGGCAACACCCGGGTGAGCCTCCAACGTCCGATGTCGCCCGGCTTCCTCCACAAGCCGCCCGGGCACGGCCGCCGCGTCACCGTGGTCGGCCCGCCCGACCCGCAGATGGCGGGCCACGTCGGCTACCTCCAGCTCAACCACCTCTCGGCCTGGGCCGGCTCGGCCGGCTGGCCCGACTGGGAGCACCCCTTCCTGGCCTGGGCCGAAGCCAACGGGTACGGCGTCGATGTCGTCACCAACGCCGACCTCGAAGACCACCCCGACCTCCTCCTCGGCGGCCGCTACACCCTCTACCTCTCCGTCGGCCACGACGAGTACTGGTCGGGGCCCATGCGGGACACGGTGGAGACGTTCATCGCCCACGGCGGCAACGCCGCCTTCCTCAGCGGCAACGCCGCCTTCTGGCAGGTCCGTCTGGAGGACCGCCCCGACGGCGGCGGCCCGGCGGCCACCATGATCGGCTACAAGGACCGCCTGGCCCAGGACCCGGTCTTCGGCACCGACCGCCAGCCCGAGCTCACCACGATCTGGTCCGACCACCTCCTCGGCCGGCCCGAGAACCGGATGACCGGCGTCAGCTTCACCCGGGGCGGCTACCACCGCATCGGCAAGCGGGTCACCGCCGGGGCCGGCGGCTACACCGTCCACCGCGAGACCCACTGGCTGTTCGAGGCCACCGGCCTCACCTACGGCGACGTGCTGGGCGCCGCCTCCACCGCCGTCGGCTACGAGTGCGACGGCTGCGCCTTCACCTACCGGGACGGCCTCCCCTACCCCACCGGCGAAGACGGCACCCCGGCCACCTTCGAGATCCTGGCCACCGCCCCCGCCGCCCACTTCACCCGGACCACCTCCACCCGCCCGCCCAAACCCCACCAGCCGTCCGAGATCGAGTTCATCGCCGGCCGCCTGTTCGGCACCGACGACCCGGCCGCCGTCGAGCGCATCGCCCACGGCCACGCCGTGCTCGGCACCTACACCTCACCGGGCGGCGGCACGGTGGTCACCGCCGGCAGCACCGACTGGGCCCACGGCCTCGCCGGCCGCGATCCCCAGATCGAGCAGATCACCCACAACATCCTGCGCCGCCTCGGCTCCCCGGCCTGACGACCCCACACAGCACGTACCCCGCCCGGCCCCCGACCCGCCCACCAGGCGCCGACCCGAGAGCGCGGGCTGCGAACCGATCGACAACGCCGAGCTCAACTGGTGACCGGCGGACCGGCGGCGGCCCTCAGGCCGCTGCCGTCAACCGCTGATCCAGCTGGACGAGGTTCCCGTCGGGATCCTTGAGGATGGTGGTCATCACCGGCACGGCGTCCTCGGCCTCGCCGTAGGCGGCCGGCGTGGACCGGGTGGGGACCACCATCACCTCGTAACCCGCCTTCTGGGCCGCCACCGCCCGGTCCTCCACGTCGTCGATCCAGAACGAGAAGTGGTGGGTGCCGAGCTGGAACAGGCGGGGCGGGGCGCCGAACGGCTCCCGGTCGAGCTGCTGATCGAGCACGATGAAGAAGTCGTGCGGGCTGCCCCCGCCCTCCCCGCCGGCCCGCAGGTACACAGCCCGCCGCCGGTTCCCCTTGCCGCTGCGGCTCTCGATCCGCTCGGTGGTGTCGAGCGTGACCCGCAGGCCCAGCAGGTCCCGGTAGAAGGCCAGTGACCGGTCCATGTCGGACACGCCGACCGCCACATGCGAGATTCCGAAAGTGGTCCCCATGGGACCCGACCCTAGCTCTACTCCTCGTCCCGGCCCTCGTCGGCTGGCGCCGGCTCCCCATCCACCTCGGGGTCCCCACCCCGCCGTGCTGCCTCCGGCGGCTACCCCTCAGCCGGAATGAAGGCCTCGACCTCGATCTCGACCAGCGCGTCGGGCACCACGAACCCGCTCACCTGCACCAGCGTGCTGGCCGGGTACCGGCCCGCCTCGAACAGCTCGGCCCGCACCTCGTGCAGGGCCCGCACCGCTTCGGGCGAGATGTCGGTGACGTACACCCGCATCCGTACCACGTGGGCCAGCTCTCCGCCCTCCACCTCCAGGCTGCGGCCGATGTCGGCGAAGATCCGCTCGGCCTGCTCCCGCATGGTCAACGGCGGATCATCGGGGTTGTCGCGCCGGGCCCCGATCTTGCCCGACACCAGGACCAGGGCCCCGGTGCCGAGATCGAGGCGGACGGCATCGGAGAACACCGGGCCCGGGGCGAAGCCTTCCAGGCCGACGATCCGGTGCCCGCCGGCGTTGCGCAATGGTCGATGGGTGACGCTCATCGGGCCGATCCTAGAGCTCGGCCGCCGGCGAGGCCGCCGGCACCCGAGCCCGGACCCCGGCGCCGGTCGGTGCCAGCCGGTCCTCCTCGGTCGAATCGGGCCCGCCGGTGTCGCCGCCGTCGATGTCGATGGCGGGCAGCACCCGGTCGAGCCAGCCCGGCAGCCACCAGTTGGCCCGGCCCAGCAGCGTCATGGTGGCCGGTACCAGCACCACCCGGATCACGGTGGCGTCGACCAGGATGGCCACCGCCAACCCCAGGCCGAGCATCTTCACGATCGGGTCGTCGCCCAGCACGAAGCCGGCGAACACCGAGATCATGATCAGAGCCGCCGACGTGATCACCCGGGCCGTCCCGGCCAGCCCGGCCACCACGGCCTCGTCGTTGTCACCGGTGGCGGCGTACTCCTCCCGCACCCGGGACAGCAGGAACACCTCGTAGTCCATCGACAGCCCGAACAGCACGGCGAACATGAACATGGGCAGGAACGACACGATCGGCACCGTGGTCTCCAGCCCGATCAGCTCCTTGCCCCACCCCCACTGGAACACCACGACCAGCACGCCGTAGGCCGCCCCGATGCTCAGCAGGTTGAGCACCGCCGCCTTCAACGGCACCAGCACCGAGCGGAACACCACCATCAGCAACAGGAACGACAGCACCACCACCGCCCCCACGAACCACGGCAGCCGGTCGCCGATCCGGCTGGCGGCGTCGCCGAACGTGGCCGTCTGGCCCCCGACGTGGGCCTCGGCACCCGTGCCGTCGAGCACGGCCGGCAGCACGTCGGCCCGCAGCCGTTCCACCGTGGCCCAGGTGGCGTCGTCCTGGGGCTTGGTGGTGGGCAGAGCCACGATGGTGGCCACCCCGGCCCCGGCGTTGACCTCGGGCGGGGCCACGGCGGCGATCCCGGGGTCGGCCGCCACCGCCGCCGCCAACGGCTCCACCACTGCCACGTCGTCGCCTCCCAGATCGACGGCGATCACCAGCGGGCCGTTCACCCCCGGCCCGAACCCACCGGCGGCCAGGTCGTAGGCCCGGCGCTCGGTGCGCGACCCGGGCGCCGTGCCGTCGTCGGGGAAGCCGAGGCGCAGCGACAGCACCGGCGCGGTGAGGGCCACCAGCACCGCCGTCACCCCCACCGTGTACACCCACGGATGGCGGCCCAGGTGCCGTCCCCACCGGCGCCAACCGGGGGTGGGACCGGCGTTCACCCGATGGCCCGAGCGGTGCAGGCCGAGCCGGTTGATCCACGGGCCGACCAGGCCGAGCAGGGCCGGCAGCAGGGTGACCGACGACGTCACCATCAGCGCCACGATCACGGCCGTGGCCACCGCCGCCGCCGTCATGAACGGCAGTCCGGCCACCGACAGACCCAGGATGGCGATGACCACCGTCCCTCCGGCGAACACGACGGCCTGGCCGGCGGTGGCCACCGCCCGCCCCGCCGCCTCGGGCACCGGAAGCCCGCGGGCCAGCAGCTCCCGATGGCGGGTCACGAGGAACAGGGCGTAGTCGATGCCCACGCCGAGCCCGATCATCGAACCCATCTGCGGTGCCCAGCTGGGGATCATCACCAGATGGCTGATCAGGGGCATGGCCGCCACCCCCAGGGCCAGCCCGAACAGAGCGATGACGATCGGCAGGCCCATGGCCACCACCGACCCGAACGCCACCAGCAGGATCACCACCGCCGCCCCCAACCCGATCAGCTCGGCCGAGCTCCCGGCCGGCTCCTCGAAGTTGAAGAAGAGCTCGCCCCCCGCTTCGGCCTGGAGCACCCCGGCCCGTCCGGTGTCGGCCAGCACCTCCTTCAGGGGGTCGAGGTCGTCGGCCCGCATGTCAGCCAGCACCGGGTACTGCACGGTGAGCAGCGCCACCCGCCCGTCGGGTGAGCGGGCTTCGCTCACGTCCAGCACCTTGGGGAGGCCGGCCAGGTCGGCCCGTAGCTGTCGCAGGGCCGCCTCGGCCCCGGGGGCGTCGGCGAACGCGGCCCCGCCTTCGGGGGCGGCCACCACCCGGGCCGTTATCCCGGCCCGGTCCGAGGCGGCCGAGCTGAGCACGTCCACCGCCTGCTGGGAGTCGACCCCGGGCACCTCGAAGCTGTCTTCCATGGCCCGGCCGAAGGCGGCCGACGACGCCAGCACCAGCGCCGCCGCGGCCGCCCACAACCCGATCACGGTCCACGGCCGCCCGGCCGACCAGCGGCCCAATCGATACAACACGGATGACATGGCGGGGTTCCCTTCCGGTGGTCGTCGCTCCTCGCTCCACCGAGCCTGAACGGACCGGGCCGGCCCCGCATCGGCCCGCCGGCCGTTCCCACCCGGCCTTTCGGCGACCGGCCGGTCATACCTTCGGCCGATACGGGCCGGCGCCGCCGTACCTACGATGGGCCGTGGTGGCGATCCCCTTCAGCGTCCGTAGCTACCTGGCCGAGCCGGCCGTGGCCGACCCCCCGGCGCGCCCGGGGCGGGACCGGGCGCTGGTGGCGGCGGCCGCGGTGGCGGCGGTGGCCGAGGCCGCCCTGCGCACCGACGCCGACTGGACGGCGTTACCCCCCGCCTGGCGGGTGGCCTCGCTGGCCGCGCTGCTGGGGGCGCTCCCGGCGCTGCTCGTCCGGCGGACCCGTCCCCTGCTCGCCGTCACCTGGGGCTTCGCCCTGGTGGTCGGCATGAGTGCGCTGGCCGCCGCCTTCGGGTACTGGCTCAGCGGCCTCATCAGCGGCAGCGTGCTGTTGGTGACGGCCTACGCCCTGTACCGCTGGGGTTCGGGGCGGGACGGGGCCATCGGCGCCGGGGTCCTGCTGATCGCCTGGGTGGGGGGCACGATCACCGGTGCCAAGACGGTGGGCGACGTGATCGGCGGCTTCATCGTGCTGTGCCTGCCGGTGGAGATCGGCTTGACCGTGCGGTACTACCACGCCGCCCGGGAGCGAGCCATCGCCGAGGCCACGACCCGGGAACGGGCCGAGCTGGCCCGGGAGCTCCACGACACGATCGCCCATCACATGTCGGCCATCGCCGTGCAGGCCCAGGCCGGACGAGCGGTGGCCGGCACCGACCCCGACCGGGCGGTGGCCGTGCTGGCCGTGATCGAGACCGCGGCCAAGGAGGCGCTGAGCGACATGCGGGCCATCGTGCGGGTGTGGCGGAGCGGCCAAGCCGAGCCCGACCTGGCCCCACTCCGGGGCCTGGCCGAGCTGCCCCAGCTGGCCCGCCACCGGCCGGGCGAACCGGCGGTGGAGGTGGAGGTGGCCGACGGTCTGGGCCCCGTCGATGCTGCCGTCGGGGCGGCCCTGTACCGCATCGCCCAGGAGTCGGTGACCAACGCCATCCGCCACGCCCGGCGGGCGGCCCGGGTGCAGGTCCGGGTGACGGCCGAGGGCGACCTCGTGCGCCTCACGGTGGCCGACGACGGCCGGGGCAACGCCGGCCCCCGCGCCGACGGCCCCCACGCCGACGGCCCCCACGCCGAGGGCTACGGCGCCGACGGCTACGGCCTCCTGGGCATGGCCGAGCGGGCCCAGCTCCTCGGGGGCCGGTTCACCGCCGGGCCGGCCGACAACGGAGCCGGCAGCGGCTGG
Source organism: Acidimicrobiales bacterium (assembly GCA_041394285.1). Taxonomy (GTDB): domain Bacteria; phylum Actinomycetota; class Acidimicrobiia; order Acidimicrobiales; family SZUA-35; genus CADEDH01. Next base: position 12,032 of record JAWKIL010000012.1, read on the forward strand.
CTGGTGACGGCGGTGCTGCCCCGCCAGGTGGCATGACCGCCCCGCTACGGGTGCTGGTGGCCGACGACCAGGATCTGGTCCGCACCGGGCTGGCCATGATCCTCGACGCCCAGCCCGGCATCGAGGTGGTGGCCCAGGCCGCCGACGGCCGCCAGGCGGTGGAGCTGGCCCGCCGTCACCGGCCCGACGTCTGCCTGGTCGACATCCGCATGCCCGAGCAGAACGGCATCGAGGTCACCCGGGCCCTGGCCGGGCCCGACGTGGCCGATCCCCTGGCCGTGGTCGTCATCACCACGTTCGACCTCGACGAGTACGTGCACGAAGCCCTGCGGGCCGGAGCCCGGGGGTTCCTGCTCAAGGACGCCGGCCCCGAGCTGCTGGTCCAGGCCCTGTGGGCGGCGGCCAACGGCGACGCCCTCATCTCGCCCAGCATCACGGCCCGGCTCCTGGCGGTCTTCGCCGGAGGCCCCGCCGCCCCGCCCGTCCAGCCCATCGAACCGCTCACCGACCGGGAGGAGGAGGTGCTGGCCACCGTGGCCCGGGGCCGCACCAACGCCGAGATCGCAGCCGAGCTCCACATCAGCCTCAGCACGGTGAAGACCCACCTGGCCAGCCTCATGGCGAAGCTCGGCGCCCGGAACCGGGTGGAGATCGCCATGTGGGCCTACGAGACCGGCCGGGCCGGCCGGCCGTGACCGAGATCTTTCCACTGTAGACATATGCCGCTCGGTGTCCGTAGACTCAGGTCCGCCGGGGGCCGGGGCGACGGCCCCCGGCAAACCTCAACCGGCCGAGCCCTCCGGTCGATCGGGTGCGCAGGCGATGCCGGCACCTACAGGTGGTCCACTCCGTGAGCGATCCCGATGTCATCCCCGCCTCACCCGACCTGGCGGCAGTGGAGGCGGCCATCCGCTCGGCGGTGGACCGGCGGCGGCCCGACGAGCTCGACCTGATCGGCAACGGCGAGTTCTCGATCGCCGTGCACTGGCGGTGCGACGGCACCCACTGGGTGATGAAGCGGGTGCCGCCGTTCCGGTCCAGGGCCGCGGCCGACGGCTACATCGCCCTGACCCGGGACTACATAGCGACGCTTCGGGCCCGGGGCGTGCGCTGCGTCGCCACCGACCTGGCGGCCCTCACCCGACCCGACGGCCGCACCGTGGTGTATCACGTGCAGCCCCTCCTCGACGTCGAGCAACTGGCTGACCAGGTGCTGGCCCGGGACGAACCCGACCCCGAGCATCCGCTGGCCGTGGCCGTGGTCGACACGGTGGTGGCGGCCCTGCGCGGTCCGGATGGATCGGGGGTGAACGGTGTGGGTCTCGACGCCCAGTTCGCCAACTGGTACCACCACGACGGCGAGCCGTGGCAGCTCGACTTCTCCACCCCGCTCCTGCTCGACCCGGCCGGCCGTATCCGCTTCGAGGCGTGGGGGTTCCTCCAGGAATACCCCCTCCCCCTCCGCCCGCTCGTGTACCGCGAGGTGACGGCGCTGGCCCCCCGCTACCTCGACACGGGGTATGTGCTCACCGACGTCCTGGTCGGTCTGATCCGCCAGGATCTCGACGCCTGGTGCGAACCGGTGGTGCGGATCGCCCGCCACCGGCACGGCATCGAGATCTCACCGGCGGAGGCGGCCGAACACTATCGGGAGGAGGCCCAGCTGTTCCCCCGGCTGCTCAAGCTCAAGCGCCTGCAGCGGGCCTGGATCCAGCGGACCGGCCGCCGGTACGACTCGCTGCTGCCCACCGCCAGCTCCTTCGGCTGACCGGGCGCCGTGCTGACCGGTTCAGCTTGCCGGGGGCGGGGCGGTGCTGGCCCCGACCAGAAGCTCCGCCGGCGGCCTCACCTGCGCCGGCCCGCGGGACAGACGGGCATCGGGCCGACGGGCATCGGAACGGTAGGCGCCGATGGCGTCGAGGAGGGTGGCGGCCGCCACCCGACCCTTGCCGGCGATGTCCTGGTGGACGGTGGTGAGCGAGTACCCGAGGTGCTGCATGAGGGGCGAGTGGTCGAACCCGACCACCGAGACATCCCGCGGGACGTGCAGGCCGAGCGCCGCCGCCTCCCGGACAACGAGCAGGGCGATGGCGTCGGAGTAGCACAACACGGCCGTGGGCGGCCGGGACGCCAACAGCTCCCGCCGGATCGCCGGCGAGCCGTGGTCGGGCGGATGCTGCTGGAAGACGAGCCGTACGTCAGCTCCGGCCGGCCCGAGCTCGTCCATCCACCCGTCGAGGCGCTCCGCTGCGGGGAAGGGAATGGGCACCGCCGCCCCACCGGCCCCATCGCCGCCGGCCCCGTCGCCGTCGGCCCCGACACCCGGGCCCGGGGAGGGACCCGGGTGGGGGGCGGCGGGTGTGACGAGAGCGATGCACCGGTGCCCGAGGTCCAGCAGGTGCCGGGCCGAGGCCCGGGCGCCGCCCCGATCGTCGATGTTGACGCAGGCGATCCCGGGCTCCGGTGGCTGGTCGACGAACACCAGCGGCAGGCGCCGCCGGCGCAACCAGCCGACGGCGGGCGAGCCGGCGTCGGACGAGTAGACGATGGCGCCGTCGATGGCCACATCCCGAGCCGGAGCCACCCCGGCCACCTCGGCCGCGGTGAACAGGGTGAGGGCCAGTCCGGTGGGCTCGATCTCCTCGGCCACGGCCCCGATGAAGCGGGCGGCCACGTCGTCGCTGAAGGCGAAGCGGAACGGATCGGTGGACAGCACCCCCACCGCCCCGGTGGATCCCCGGACCAGGGCCCGGGCGGTGGGATCGGGCCCGGGGTATCCGAGCTGGTCGGCGGCGGCCAGGATCCGCCGACGCAGCTCGGAGGACAGTTGATCGGGCCGGGAGAAGGCGTTGGAAACGGTCATACGGCTGACGCCGAGATGGTCCGCGATCGTCTGGAGCGTCACCCGGTTCATCTGTACCGGTAAAGTAGCCGCTGTAAGGATAGGACCGCAATGTCGGTCCGGGCCGGAGCCGTAGCCAGTGACCACCGCCATCGTGGAGCGAGCGAAGCGGAGCGTCTTCGGGGTCTTCGCGCTGTGCGGGCTGGCCATCTCGACGTTGCTGTCGCGGGTACCGCAGGTGCGCGACACCCTCGATCTGAGCCCGGGGCCGCTCGGCCTCCTGCTGCTGATGATCGCCGTGGGGTCACTGCTGTCGCTTCCCCTGGCCGGGTTCGTGGTGCAGCGCATCGGCACCGCCCGCACGGTGGCCGTGATGACCGGGGTGAACGCCGCCGGGCTGGCCGTGGCCGCCGTCGGCACCCGGGTCGGGCCACCGTTGGCCGGGGCCGGGCTGTTCCTGTTCGGCTTCGGCGCCGGCCAGTGGGACGTGGCCCAGAACGTGGAAGGGGCGGCGGTGGAGCAGCGGCTGGCCCGGTCGATCATGTCCCGCTTCCATGCCGTGTTCAGCCTGGGCACGATCGCCGGGGCGCTCGGTGGGGCGGCCATGAACGCCCTCGGAGTGGGCGTGCTGCCCCACCTGCTGGCGGTGGCCGCGGTGGTGGCGGGGGGCGGCGTCGTGACCGCCCGGGGCTTCCTCCCCGGAGCGGGTGACGGCACCGCAGCCGACGACAGCGGGCCGACCGGCACCGTCCGGCCGGCCTGGATCGAGCCCCGCACCCTCCTGATCGGCCTGTTCGTGCTGTGCATGGCCTTCACCGAGGGCACCGGCAACGACTGGCTGGGGGTGGCCACGATCGACGGGTACGGGGCATCGGCCACCGTCGGCTCCTTCGCCTACGTCACGCTGGTGACCGCCATGACCGTGGGCCGCTGGTTCGGCCCCCAGGCGCTCGACCGATTCGGCCGGGTGCCGGTGTTGCGGGCCGGATCGGTGTGCTCGCTGATCGGGGTGCTGGTGGTGGTGTCGGGCCCGTCGCTCGCCGTGGCCTTCGCCGGCATCGTGCTGTGGGGGTTGGGGGCCGCCCTCGGCTTCCCCACCGGCATGAGCGCCGCGGCCGATGACCCGGCACGGGCCGCGGCCCGGGTGAGCGTGGTGGCCACGATCGGCTACGGCGCCTTCCTCGCCGGGCCGTCGCTCATCGGCGCCATCGGCGACCACACCGGCGTACGCCGGGCCCTCACCCTCACCGCCGCCCTGGCCGCCGTGGCCACCGCGTTGGCTGCCGCCACCCGGGAGCCGGCGCCCGGACCGGCGCCCGGACCGGCGCCGGGAACGGCCGCCCCGCTCAGCCCGAGGTCGGCCGGAGGCGACCCAACAACGGGATAGCAGCGATCTTGTCGTCCGACAGCTCCTCCCAGCGGATGCCCGATCGACCCCGCCTCGGCGGTGGGCAGTGCGGCGTGACGGCCGGGCGATCGGGCTCACCCCAGCACGGCGGGCAGGACCTCGCGGCACAGCCGCTCGAACTGGCCGTCCTGATCGAAGCTGGTGCAGCGCAGGGTGATGGCGGTCGCCCCCTGGTCGATCAGGTCCCGCAGCTGGTCGGCGCACCGCTCGGGCGGGCCGGCGGCGGTCCAGGCCGCCACCATGGGCTCGGTGAAGGTGGGCCCGTAGTAGGCGTCGAGGAACCGCTTCGACTCGGCCAGGCAGGCATCGACGTCGGCCCCGATGTTCACGTTGTGGTAGGCCATGACCGGGAACGGGCCGGTGCGGCCGGCCTCGGCCCGGAAGCGGTGCACGTCGTCGGCCATCAGGCGAAGCGCCCCCGGTGCCAGGTGGCAGGTCTGGAACCCGTCGGCCAGCGTGGCCACCCGGCGCAGCGACCGCTCCCAGTAGCGGCCCGGAGCCGGGTTGGCGGCGATCCAGATCGGGCAGGGGTCCTGCACCGGGCGGGGTTCGATCGCCAGGTCCTCGTAATGGTTGAAGTGGCCGTCGAACGTGAGGCGCTCCCCCGCCCACAGGCGCCGGCACACACCGATGTTCTCCTCCAGACGGCGGGCCCGGTCGATGTCCCGCACCCCGCCGAAGTTGCGGCCCTCGTGGTTCGACGCCCGGTCGGCGGTGACGATGCCGGTGCACACCGCCAGCTCCATGCGGCCCTGCGAGATCTGGTCGAGCGTGGCCCACTGGTAGGCGAACAGGGCCGGGTCGCGCACCGGGAAGCTGGCCATGCAGCCCACGCCGAGGCGCAACCGGCTGGTCATGCCGGCCAGGGCGCCGAGGAGGCCGATGGCCTCGGGCCGGGGCTTGGCCGTGAGGCTGTCGCCCACCCACACCGAGTCGAACAGCCCGCTGGCCTCGGCCCGGGGGGCTAGCTGCAGGAGCTGGGCCAGGGGGCCCACGCCGATGAGGGCCCCTCGCTGGGGGATCGTGATGCCGAACGAGACCGTCATGCGATCAGCCTGGCACAACGGGCGATCAGAGGCAGCCGGCGGCGGCGGCGTCGACCATGCGGGCGGCCTCGGCCCGCACCTCCGGCAGGTCGCTCAGCCGGTTCAGGTTGGCCAGGGGCCGGGCCATCCGATTCGACGAACCGAGCCGCTCCCGGTGGCGGGCCAGGAAGTCCCAGTAGAGCGCGGTGAACGGGCAGGCGTCGGGGCCGGTGCGCTTCCTGGGGTCGTAGGGGCACCGCGAGCAGTGGTCGCTCATCCGGTTCACGTACGCCCCGCCCGACACGTAGGGCTTGGTGGCCATCCGGCCACCGTCGGCCCACAGCGCCATGCCCATCACGTTCGGCACCATGACCCACTCGGCGGCGTCGATGTAGGTGTCGGACATCCACCGCAGCACGGCCCGGGGCTCGGCGCCGACGAGGTTGGCGAAGCTCGACAGCAGCATGAGGCGGGGGATGTGGTGGACCCAGGCCCGCTGGTGGAGACCGTCGAAGGTGTCGGCCAGGCACGCCATGCGGGTAGTGGCGCCGCCGGTATACATCGGGGGCAGCGGCCGGTGGTGGTCGAGGGCGTTGGCATCGGCATGGTCGGGCCACAGCCAGTAGAGCCCCCACACGTACTCCCGCCAGCCGATGACCTGGCGGATGAAGCCTTCGGCCGAGCTGAGCGGCACCCCGCCCGCCCGGTAGCGGCCCTCCACCGCGTCGCACACCTCGCCCGGCAGCAGGAGGCCCAGGTTCAGATAGGGGCTGAGGACCGAGTGGGCCAGGTGCCACGAGCCCGAGGTCATGGCGTCTTCGTGGGGGCCGAACCGTTCGAGGTTGTGGGTCACGAAGTGGTCGAGGCGGTCCAGGGCGCCGGCCCGGGTGGTGGCCCACCACCCGGCAGGGACGGCGCCGGGGAGACCGGGCGGGAGCGAGGCCAGCACCTCGGCGTCGAGGTCGTCGAGCGGGTCGGCCGGGGGCGGGGCGAACACCGACAGGTCGGCCGGCGGCGGCTCCCGGTTCTCGGCGTCGAGGTTCCACCGGCCCCCCACCGGGCCGTCGCCGTCCATGAGATAGCCGAGGCGGGTACGGGTCCAGCGGTAGAAGTCCTCCATCCGCAGGCTCTTGCGGGAGCCGGCCCAGCGGGCGAAGTCGTCGTGGTGGCACAGGAACTGGTCGCTGCGCACCTGCTCGATCCCGAGCGCCCGACACAGGGCCCGGGCCCGGCGGGAGTTGGGCTCGGTGGCCCGCAGCCGCTCGGGGCGGCGCTCGGCCCGGTGGGCCTCGATCCCGGCCCGCAGGGTGGGGGCCCGGCGCAGGTCGACGTCGAAACCCTCGGCCGCCAGCTCCCGGGCGAAGCGGCGCATGGCGGTGATCACCAGATGGTTGCGCTGGACGTGGCGGCCGAGGGCCAGCAGGGCTTCGCTCTCCACCAGCAGCACCGTCGTGACATCCGGATCGGCGCCGCCGAGCGCGCCCAGTCGGCGGTTGAGCTGATCGCCGAACACCAGGATCGAGACGCCACCGGGACGAGAGCGTCGGGCGGGTGGGGGCATGGCGCCGACCCTACCCGCCGACGGGCGATCCTAAAGATGACTTTGTTGATCAGCTTTGTCGGCTCTAGGCTTCGATGCGTGAACAGTCCGACCACACCAACGAGCTGGCGATGAGCCGGCCACTACGCCTGCCGCCGTTTCCCGATCCGGTCAACGAGGTGGCGGCCCGCCTCGTGGCCGGCGGCGTGGCCACCGTGGCCGCCCTGGCCGTGGCCACCGGCTGGCACTGGCTGGCGGTGCCGCTGGCCTACGGGTTCGTGGCCCGGGCCCTCAACGGGCCCCGGTTCAGCCCGTGGGCCCTGCTCGTCACCCGGGTGCTGGTGCCCCGCCTGCCCGCCGCCGAGCGGCCGGTGCCGGGCCCGCCCAAGCGGTTCGCCCAGGCCATCGGGGCCGCCCTCACCACCGTGGCCGCCGGCGCCTGGCTGGCCGCTGGCACGAACCTGGTGACCGCCGGCCTGCTGGCGGCCGTGGTGGGAGCCGCCACCCTGGAGGCCGCCTTCGCCCTGTGCATCGGCTGCCGCCTGTTCGCCGTCCTGGTCCGCCTCGGGTGGTTGCCGGCGACGGTGTGCGAGGCCTGCGCCGACATCACCCGCCGGCCGGGGGCCACCCCGCTCGTGGTGGTGGCCGACGGCCCATCGGCCAGCGGCGCCAGGGAGCGGGCGGCATGATCGCCGCCCACCCCGTCAGGCTCTGGCTGCTGGGCGACGACCGCCCGCTCCCGACACCGGAGTGATCCCATGGCCCAGTTCCGTCACGACACCACCCGGCCGTCGCCGGGCGCCTCCCGCCTCCTCCATCCGGCGGCCGAGGCCGAGCCCGCACTCCCGCCGGCCGACGTGCTGCCCGACATCGCCGCCGGGTTGGCCCGCACGATCCCGGCCGCCGCCGCCCATGACGCCGACCATGACGCCGGCGGGACCCTGCTCGCCACCGCCGCCTACGAGGCCAGCCTGGAGGTGATCGGGGCCGACAGCTGCCGGGTGATCGACAGCCCTCCCGGCCTGGCGGCCAGCCTGGCCGTGGTGACCGGCCAGCTCCTGGTGTGGACGGCCGACGACGGCTCGGAGGTCCTGAGCGCCGGCGGCCTGTGCTCGATCGCCGGCGGTGAGCGGGTGCAGCTGGTGAACATCGGGATCCAACCGGTGGTGCTGGTGCTGGTGCGGGCCCGCCGGGGCGCCGACCACGGCGTCGATCCGGCCGGCAGCATCGCCCGGTTCGCGCCGTGCACCCCGGCGGTGGCGGGGTGAGACGCCGGTGGAGACCGCTGCTCACGCTGCTGGCAGTGGCCACGCTGGCCGCCGCCTGCGGCCGCGGCTCGCCGGCCGACGGCACCGGTACCGGCCGCGAGGGCGGGGCCGGCACGGCGGGGTCAAGCGGGCAGGAGGCGGCGACGCCGCTCGACGGCAGGCTGCGGCTCGGCTACCTCCCCAACGTCACCCACGCCCCCGCCCTCGTGGGTGTGCAGGGCGGCTACTTCACCACCGCCCTCGGCCCCGGCGTCGACCTCGAGCTCACCACGTTCAACTCCGGCACCGAGGTGATCGAGGCGCTGTTCTCCGGCGCCGTCGACGCCAGCTTCGTCGGCCCCAACCCCGCCATCAACGGCTTCGCCCAGAGCGACGGCGAGGCCCTGCGGATCGTGGCCGGCACCACCTCCGGCGGAGCCGCCCTGGTGGTGCGGGACGGCATCGACGCCCCGGCCGACCTGAAGGGCACCACGCTGGCCAGCCCGTCGCTGGGCAACACCCAGGACGTCGCCCTGCGGGCCTGGTTGAAGGACCAGGGCCTCACGGCCGACACCGAGGGCGGCGGCGACGTGTCGGTCCGCCCCCAGGAGAACGCCGACACCCTCGCCGCCTTCCTCGACGGCGCGATCGACGGGGCCTGGGTGCCCGAGCCGTGGGCCACCCGGCTGATCCGGGAGGGCGACGGCCACACGCTGGTGGACGAGAGGACCCTGTGGGACGGCGGCCTTTTCGTCACCACCCACCTCGTCGTCTCCACCGAGCTCCTCGACGGGCACCCGGATCTGGTGGAGGCGCTCCTGGGCGGCCTGCTCGACTCGCTCGCCGCCATCCGGGCCGACCCCGACGCCGCCCGCACCGCAACCAACGACGGCATCGAGGCCGTCACCGGCAAGCGCCTGGAGGACGAGATCATCGCCGGTGCCTGGGAGAACCTGACGTTCACCTCCGACCCCATCGCCGCCTCGCTCGAGGGCTCGAAGGACGACGCCGTGGCCGTGGGCCTGCTGGAACCGGTGGACCTCGACGGCATCTACGACCTGGGTCCCCTGAACACGGTGCTGGCCGCCCGCGGCCTGCCCACCCTGTCGAGCTGACCGATGGCGCCCACGACCACCATCCTGTCCCCTGCGATCTCGCTCCAGCTGGTGACCAAGCGCTACGGCCGGGGCCACCGACAGGTGACGGCGCTCGACGGCATCGAGCTCGACGTGCGGCCCGGCGAGCTGCTGTGCGTCGTGGGGGCCTCCGGCTGCGGCAAGAGCACTCTGTTGAACCTGGTGGCCGGGCTCGACGAGCCGACGTCGGGCCGGGTGGCCGTGGCCGGCCGCACCGCCCTGATGTTCCAGGAGTCGGCCCTGTTCCCCTGGCTCACCGCCGCCGGCAACATCGACCTGGCCCTCAAGCTGCGGGGCGTTCCCCGGGCGGAGCGTCGGGCCCGGGTCGACGAGCTGCTGGCCACCGTGCACCTGGCCGGCTTCGGCCACAAGCGGCCCCACGAGCTGTCGGGCGGCATGCGCCAGCGGGTGGCGCTGGCCCGGGCCTTCGCCCAGGACGCCGACGTGCTGCTGATGGACGAGCCGTTCGGGGCGCTCGACGCCATGACGCGCGACATCCTGCACGACGAGCTGGAACGCCTGTGGCGGGAACGGGACCTCACCGTCCTGTTCGTGACCCACAACGTGCGGGAGGCGGTGCGCCTGGGCGACCGCGTGATGGTGCTGTCGAGCCGGCCCGGCCGGGTGACGGCGGTGCTCGACGTGCCCCTCGCCCGGCCCCGCCGGATCGAAGAGGCCGAGGTGGGTGAGCTGGCGGCGTCGGTGACGGCCCGGTTGCGGGAGGAGGTGCGGCGCCATGCCGGTGACGCAGACCGATGAGATCGCGCTCCGCGCCGGGGCCGGCGGCACTGGAGCGGTGCCCGCCGGATCGGTCGCCACCTCGGCCGACCTGGCCGGGCTCGACGCCCTGGACCGGGCCGACGACAGGCTCCCGGGTCGCCGGCGGGCGGTATGGTCGTCGCTGTGGCCCAAGCTGGCCGCCATCGGTCTGAGCCTGGCCATCTGGCAGGGGGTGGTGTGGTCGGGTTGGAAGCCCCACTACGTGCTGCCCGGCCCGGGTCCGGTGCTGGGCGTGCTGTGGGGCATGATGGCCGACGGAACCCTGGCCGAGGCCACCGTCAACACGATGATCCGGGCCGTGAGCGGGTTCGCCGTGGCCGTCGTGATCGGCGTGGCGGTGGGCAGCCTGGTGGCCCGGGTCCCGCTGCTCCGGACCGCCCTCGGATCCTTGATCACGGGCGTGCAGACCATGCCCTCGATCGCCTGGTTCCCGCTGGCCATCCTGCTGTTCCAGCTCACCGAGAGGGCGATCCTGTTCGTGGTGGTGCTGGGGGCCGCGCCAGCGGTCGCCAACGGCCTGATCGCCGGGGCCGACCAGATCCCGCCCGTCCTGCTCCGGGCCGGTCGGGTGCTCGGGGCCCGCGGCTTCGCCGCCTGGCGCCATGTGGTGCTGCCGGCGTCGCTGCCCAGCTTCGTGGGCGGGCTGAAGCAGGGGTGGGCCTTCGCCTGGCGCAGCCTGATGGCGGGCGAGCTGCTGGTGGTGATCGCCGAGAAGCCGTCGATCGGCTCGGTGCTCCAGGTGCGGCGCAGCCTGGCCGACGCCGAAGGGCTCATCGCCACCATGATCGTGATCCTGGCGATCGGGGTGGTGGTCGACGCCCTGGTCTTCGGGCGCCTGGAGCGCGCCGTGCTCCGCCGCTGGGGCCTCGCCGCCGACCGCCGCTGAACGGCGGTCGACTGAACGGCGGTCGACCGAACGCTGTCGACTGAACGGCGATCGGCCCGGCGGTCGGCCCGGCCCTACTGCTTCACTTCTTCCCGGCCGTCGTCACGGACGGTGGCGGGCCGGCCCTAGTTCTTCTCCACGATGACCTCCACCCGGCGGTTCTGGGCCCGCCCGGTGGGATCGTCGCTGCCGTCGTCCTTGGTGTTGGGGGCGATGGGCTGGGTCTCGCCGTAGCCGACGGCCTGGATGTCCTGCTCGGCCGGCACCCGCTCCCGGAACCACAGGGCCACGCCGGTGGCCCGCCGCACCGACAGGTCGTAGTTGTACTCCGCCGTGCCCACGGCATCGGTGTGGCCGGCGATCTCGATCGTCCCCGATTCGCCCCGGTCCTCGATGGCGGCCTGGATCTCGGCCAGCACGTCGAGGGCCTCGGGCCGCAGATCGGCCCGGTCGAAGTCGAACAGGACCGTGCCCGAGATCCGGTAGATCGTCTCGTCGTCGGTCTCCTGCACCTCCACGTCGTCGCTGGTGATCTCGGGCAGCTCGATCGTGATGGCGTCGGGGAACCGGATGACCGGGAGGTCGGGGGCCTCGGTGATGTCGATGTCGATGTTGATGTCGGGGGCCACGATGTCGGGCACCGTGAAGTCGGGGGCGTTGAGGTCGATGTTGTCGGGGATCGTCACACCCGACAGGTCGAGCGTCCCGCCGGTCTGCTCCTCCACCACCTGCTGAGCCTGGCTGCAGGCGGCTGCGGTGACGGCGAGCGCGGTGAGGGCGGCGAGCGGGAGGCGGGTGGGCACGGGCGCCATCCTAGGCGGCCGGGCCCACCCCGGCCGGTCGGGCCCGGCCCGGTACCGCACCACCCTGGTGGGGATCCGGCCGCTGCCGGTCGCTGCGCTCCCGGCCGGGTGTCAGCCCGGCGCGCCCGCCCGCACCAGCACCTCCTGGGTGCAGGTGGCCACGAGGCGACCGGATCGGTCGTGGATCTGGCCCAGGGCCAGGCCCCGGCCGGCCGACGTGATCAGGGGGCGCTGCACGAACAACAGCCAGTCGTCGACCCGGAACGGACGGTGGAACCACATGGCATGGTCCAGGCTGACCACCATCATCGACTCGTTGGTCCAGGTGAGGCCGTGGGGCGTGAGCACGTTGTCGGAGATCGACTCGTCGGCCACGAAGGCGGCGATGGCGGCGTGGAGGTGGGGGTCGTCGCCGACCGGGCGACGGGTGCGCCACCAGACGCGGATGCCGGCGTCGTCGGCCGGGCCGGCGGCGGCCCATGGGGCCCGGGCGTAGCGCAGCTCCACCGCCCGGGGCCGGTGCGTCCAGTAGTCGTCGAAGATCGGCGTGTCCCGGGCAGCCAGGAGCTCGGGCAGATCGGGCAGGTCGTCGGGCCCGGGCAGGTCGGGCTCGGCCACCGGCCCCGGCTCCCAGTCGAGCCCATCCTCGGGCCCCTGGAACGAGGCGGTGAGGCGGAACAGCTCCTTGTCGCCGCCCTCCGCGGTGGGGCGCACGGCCCGCACCTCGCGGTGGGCGAAGGTGCCGCCGTCGCGGATGCGCTCGACCTTGTAGCCGATGTCGTCGGTGGCGGGGCCGCCGGCCACGAAGTAGGCGTGGAGGGAGTGGATGTGGCGCCCGGGAGGCGCCGTGCGGCAGGCGGCGGCCACGCCCTGGCCCAGCAGGTGCCCACCGAAGATGCCGTAGTCGTTCTCGATGTCGCCCGGGCCCACGAACGAGTCGGGGACGCCCGTGTCCCGCAGATCGAGCGCGTCCAGCAGGAGATCCAGTGCGTCCGCCATCGGCTCAGGCTGGCAACCGGGGGCCGGGCCGTCAAAACCGCGCACCGGCCCGTTCTGATGCCCGGGGGCGTCACCGGTGGCGGTCGGGGGCATCAGATCGGGGTCGGCCGGATCTGATGCCCGGGGACGTCACCGGTGGCGGTCGGGGGCATCAGATCGGGTCGGCCGGATCTGATGCCCGAGGGCGTCACCGGTGGCGGAGAGGGGCACGAGATCGTGAACGCGGACCGCAGGCGTGACAGGCTGGAGGGAGCATGGACGGACCGCACGATCTCGGGGGGCGGCCGGGCTTCGGCCCGGTGCCGGTACACGCCACACGCCCCTGGACGACCTGGTGGGAGCAGGCGGCCGGGCCGTTGGCGGCGATGATGGCCAACCTGGCCGGGGCGAACGGCGACACCCTCCGCCACCTCATGGAGTGCCTCCCGCCCGACCTCTACCGCCGCCTGAGCCCCGCCGGCCGGTGGGTGGAGGTGGCCGTGCGGTGCGCCGTCGACGCCGGCGTGGCCACCCCGGCCGAGCTGGAGGACCGGGCCCGGCGCCGGGCCGAAGGCTTGCGCCCCCTCCCGGCTGAGGAGTACCCGGAGCCCAAGCGCCTGGTGGACCAGCCACCCCGGCGGCTGTCGCACAGCAAGCGAGATCCCGGCTACGAGGCCCCCGACCCCTGGTTCCGCCCCGGCCAGCGGATCCGTACCCGGATCGGGACACCCCCCGGCCACACCCGTCTGGCCGGCTACCTGCGGGGCAAGCCCGGGGTGATCACCGCCGTGAACGGCTACTGGGTCTACCCCGACACCAACGCCCACGGCGGCGAGGAGGAGGCGACGTGGGTCTACACGGTGCGCTTCGCCGCCGCCGACCTGTGGCCCGATGCCGACGATGGGCGCCCCCCACCCGACCACGAGGTGCTGGCCGACCTGTTCGAACCCTACCTGCTGGAGGTGGACCCCGATGACCGAGCCGGCTGACCCCCACGACCACGACCACGACCACGACCACGACCACGACCACGACCAGGGTGGCCTCCACCCCGAATACCGGATCCGGGCGGTGGAGGAGGCGCTGGTGGAGCGGGGCTGGATCATCCCCGGGGCCTTCGCCGCCCGGTTGCGTCGGGTGGCCCGCAGCGAGGAGATCACGGCCGGGGCGGTGGTGGTGGCCCGGGCCTGGGTGGATCGCGACTTCGCCGAGCACCTCTACGACGACGCCACCGGCGCCTGCGCCTCCCTCGGCTACGGGGGCGGCCACGGGGAGAAGCTGATCGCGCTGGAGCAGACGGCCGAGGTCCACAACGTGATCGTGTGCACCCTGTGCTCGTGCTACCCCACCGCCCTGCTGGGCCCGCCGCCGGAGTGGTACAAGTCCGACGAGTACCGGGCCCGGGTGGTGCGGGAGCCCCGGGCCGTGCTGGCCGAGTTCGGCACGGTGCTCCCCGACGACACCACCATCCGGGTGTGGGACTCGACGGCCGAGATCCGCTACGTCACCATCCCCCGGCGCCCGCCCGGCACCGAGGCCCTGAGCGAGGACGAGCTGCGCGACCTCGTCACCCGGGACGCCCTGGTCGGGGTGCGGGTACTGGGCTGAAAACCGCGACACGGCGCCGAACTTTGTCGAGAAATACCGGCAGGGCCGGCATTTCTCTACAAAGTTCGCCCGAGTGCGCGAAATGCCGCGCCGGCGGGGCGCATCGCGCCCGGCTCAGCTGCGCTCGTCGAGATGCTCGGCCCGGCGCCGGTAGAACGAGTCGAGGTCGCTGAACTCGGGCTCGTCGGCGAAGGCGGCCTCGGTGGCGGCCATGATCTCGTCGTTCGACCGGGTCAGGTCCAGCGGTTTGCCCTGGGGCTGCTTCACGTGCCAGGGCGTGTCGATGAACACCTCGACCCCGTTGTTCTCCGGGTCCTGGAAGTAGATCGACCAGGCGTTGCCGTGGGTCAGGGGCATGATGCCGGTGACCTCGGGGTGGGCCTGGAGCCGGGCCAGCAGGGCCTTCAGGTCGTCGAGGGTGCCCGAGGACCGGTATGCCGTGTGGTGGGTGTTGTTCGACTTCTCGGGAGCGGCCCGGCCGGTGATGAACGCCACCTGGTGATGGTGGTTGGCGATCTGGGACATGAAGATGATCTCCTGGTCCATGATCGGGCCCCGGTCGGTGACCTCGAAGCCGAGCATGTCGGTGTAGAAGCCGATCATCTTGTCCACGTCGTGCACGTAGAGCACGCTGTGGGCCACTTCCAGCCTGAGGCCGGTGGCCGACTGCTGGGTGACGGGTTCGCTTGACGTGGTGGACATGGCTGCCTCCGTGATTTTCCGGTGTGTCTCGTCCTGGAGCATCGGGGCCCGCGGCTCAGAGCAGCGGGGCCTGGGGGTCGAGCCCCATCAGCACCCGACCGTAGATCTCGCGGGCGCTGTCGAGCATCAGCCCGCCGTGGACGTTCATGGCCTGCAGGTCGGCCAGGGCCCGACCCAGCGGGTTGGTGGTGTAGAGCCCCGAGCCGCCCGTGTCGCGCCACAGGAGCTCCACCGCCTCCAGGCACTTGCGGGTGGCCTCGGCGCAGTCGGACCGGATCCGGGCCCGGGTGAGCAGATCCAGGGGCACGCCGTCTCGGGCCGCCCGGTCGATGTCGTCGGCCGCCCGGTACAGGTGGAAGTGGGCCTCGTCGATCAGGGCCGCCACCTCGGCGATGTGGAGGTGGGTGGTGGTGTGCTCGGCCTGCACCGTGTCGGTGTAGGCGATCGTCTTCTTGCCGATGACCGACGGGAAGTCGGCCAGGGCCCGGCGGGCGATGCCCAGCGCCGGGCCGGCCAGGGCCAGGATCAGCACCGGGATGGCGGCCGCCCGGTGGTTCCAGCCCTCGGTCTGCAACGGCGCGCCGGGCGAGGCCCCCGTGGCCAGCTCGATCATCGGCAGGTGGAAGGCGTCGGGCACGAACAGGTCGTGGACCTCCACGGTGCACGAGCCGGTGCCGGTGAGCCCGGTGGTGTGCCAGTCGTCCCGGTAGGTGGCGGAGCTCGTGGGCAACAGGAACTCGGCCGGGCCGAGCTCCTGGTCTCCGTCCACCATCATCCCGCCCAGGAACAGCCAGTCGGCGTTCTCGCTGCCGGAGGCGAAGGGCCACACGCCGCTCAGGCGCCATCCGCCGTCGGTGCGCACGGCCCGGCCCCGGGGGCCGATCACGGCCGAGACGAAGGCATCGGGGTTGGTGCCGTAGGTGGCCTCCTGGGCCTCGGCCGGGAAGTGCGACATCATCCACGAGTGGGCGTGGGTGACGCCCACCACCCAGGCGGTGGAGCCGCAGCCCTCGGCCAGGGCGGCGTTGACGTCGAGATGGTCCCGCATGGACAGGCCGTAGCCGCCGTTGCGGGGCGACTGCAGGACCTTGAGCACGCCGGCCGCCCGCATGTCGTCGATCGTGGCCCGGGGCAGGCGCCGGCTGGCGTTGGTGGCCACCGCCCGTTCCCGCAGCACGGGGGCCAGCCGCCGGGCCCGCTCCACCAGCTCCGCTGCCGTGCCCGAGGGGGCGCTGTCGATCACGGTCATGGTTCAGGAGCTCCTTTGGAAACCGATCCGGCTCAGGAAATGATGCGCCATGATCGGGCTTCGGTGCACTTCGATCGCTGCGGTTAGTGTGGCCCTTCCAGCCGAACTGGGGGGGTCCAGCCAGATGGCGATCAAGTCCGTCTTCCACGTCAACATCAACTGCACCGACTTCGAGCGGTCGAAGGCGTTCTACGAGATGCTCGGGTTCCAGTCGATCATGGATCTGGGCGAAGGGGGCAGCGAATCCATGGGCCGGGGCCTGGGCGACCCCACGGCCAAGGGCAAGGCGTCGATCATGATGCTCGACCCCGGCAACAACCGGGGGTGCCGGCTCGACCTGATCGAGTGGACGAACCCCAAGACCCGGGGTACGCCGCCGCCCGATCTGTTCCACGTCGGCATGGCCCGCCTGTGCCTCTACTGCACCGACCTCGACGGCCACGTGGCCCAGCTGAAGGAGGCCGGGGTGGAGCTGGTGTCGGAGCCGGTGAGCATGAACCGCAACACCCGCTTCGTCTGCTTCAAGGACCCCGACGGCACGTTCATCGAGCTCATCGAGTTCAGCTGACATAGCCGAGGCGGGATCTGATGTCCCCGGCCGTCACCGGTGGCGGCCGCCGGCATCAGATCAGGGTGTGAGGGCGAGGCCGGCGTCGACCAGGGCCTCCAGCGTGGCCAGGCGGCGACGGGTGGAGCCGCCGATCGACAGGATCATCTCGGTGACGCCGGCGTCGGCGTAGCCGGCCATCGTCTCCACCACCGGCTCGGCCGGGCCCCGGATCATGCCCCGCTCCCACGGGCGGTCCCGCCAGGTGTCGGACAGGGCCAGGCCGGCGAACACGGTCAGCTCGATGGCCGCCGGATCCCGCCCGGCCTCGGCCGCCAGCGCCCGCACCTCCGCCATCTCCTCGGCCAGCTGGGCCGGCGACTGGCGGTGGAGCGCCGGGTGCCAGGCGTCGCCGTGGCGGGCGGCCCGACGCCGGGCCAACGGCCCGTTGCCCCCGATCCAGATCGGCAGGTCGGCCGCCGGCTGGGGCCGCAGATACATCTCGTGGGTCGGGTAGCCGGGGTTCTCGATCGTCACCGGCCCCTCGGCCCGCCCCGCCTCCCGCAGGAACCGCACGAGCCGCACGGTGTCGGCGTTGCGGTTCTCATAGGGCACGGCCAGGCTGTCGAACTCGTCGCGCATCCACCCGGTGCCCACGCCCAGCACCATCCGGCCCGGGGCCAGGAACTCGAGCGTGCCCAGCACCTTGGCCACCTGGGCCGGGTGGCGGTAGGGGGCGATACACACCGACACCCCGAGGCGGATCGAGCCGGTCTGGCCCGCCACCCAGGACAAGGTGGTGAAGGCGTCGAGGAAGTTCCGGTCGGACGGGACCACGTAGTCGCCGGTGTCGTTGTAGGGGTAGCGGGCCTGCTGGTCGGCGGCCAGCAGCAGGTGGTCGCCCACCCACAGCGACGCCGCTCCCATGGACTCGGACTCCCGGGCCAGCTCCACGATCGCCCCGGGCGACGCCGCCGTCCCCACGTTGGGCAACAGCACCCCGATCCGCATGTCCGCCATTGTCGTCGTCTCCCCCTCGGCCGATCGTTCGTCGGCGGTCAGCACGACTGCATCACGTCGAACCATGGAACGGCAATCGCGCCTCGGGCGGATTCTGTGTCACGAAACCTGCGGAAGGCGGGGGTTTCGCGACGCAGTTCGCTGCGAGGGCGCGGTTTGCGTGGGGTCGGTTGGTGGCGGGCGGCCAGCGGGTGGGGGGCGCGGGCTGGGACCCGGGGGAGGGTGGGAGGTAGGTTGGCCAGAAGGGGGAACTGATGATGCTGTCGCCGTACCGGGTGATCGACTGCACCGACGAGCGGGGCCAGCTCGCCGGGTTCATGCTCGCCCAGCTGGGGGCCGACGTGGTGCTGGTGGAGCCGCCGTCGGGCTCCCCGGCCCGCCACCTCCCGCCCTTCGCCGGCGAGCAGCCCGACCCCGAGCGGGGCCTGTGGCACTGGGCCTACAACCGGGGCAAGCGCTCGGTCACGGCCGATCTGTCGACGCCGACCGGCCGGGAGCGGCTGGCCGCCCTGGCCGCCGGGGCCGACGTGCTGCTGTGGACCGGCCGACCGGGCGAGGAGCCGTTCGACCGGGCCGCCCTGGAAGCGGCCAACCCTGGCCTCGTGATCGTGGCCATGACCCCCTTCGGCCTCCACGGCCCCAAGGCGAGATGGGCCGCCACCGACCTCACGATCGGGGCCGCCAGCTGCTCGATGTCGCTCACCGGCGAGGCCGAGCTGCCGCCCCTGCGGTGGGGGTCGCCCCAGGCCTGGCTGCACGGGGCGGCCGACATGGCGGTGGCCGCCCTGATCGCCCTGCAGGAGCGGGCCCGGTCGGGCCGGGGGCAGCTGGCCGACGTGTCGGCCCAGGTCTCCTGCCTCCAGGCCTCGTTCTGCTACGCCATCAACCGGGCCTGGCAGTGGCCGGCCATGCGCCGCTCGGGCGACGGGATCGACTTCGGCGTCTACAAGATCCGCTGGACCTACCCCGCCCTCGACGGCGAGGTGAGCATCACCTTCTCCTTCGGGGCCGCCCTGGCCCACTACACCGTCAACCTCTTCCGCTGGATCTGGGAGGAGGGGGGTTGCCACGAAGCCGACCGTGACATCGACTTCGTCGCCCTCAGCGAGGGCCTGTTCGACGGCTCGGTGCCCCCGTCGGAGGCGCTGCGGCTGGGCGACATCGTCACCCGCTTCACCAGCCGCCACACCAAGGCCCACCTGGCGTCCGAGGCGACCCGGCGCAAGGTGCTGCTGGCCCCCATCTCGACCCTGGCCGAGGTGCTCGACAACGGCCACCTGGCCGATCGGCGGTTCTGGGACGAGGTCCGCCATCCCGACGCCGACCGGCCCCACCGCTACCCCGGCCGGTTCGTGGTGGCGTCCGACGCCCCGTTGGCGGTGCTCGGCCCCGCTCCCCAGCTGGGCAGCCACGACGGGGCCGATCCCTGGCAGCCTCGCACCGCCGCCGCCCCGGCGGCCGTCGGCGTCGCTCCGGCCACGGCCGGCGCCGGGGCCGACGGCCCGAGCGCCAACGGCGCCAACGGAAGCGGCAGCGGCGACGGCGCCACCGGGGCCAACGGAAGCGGCAGCGGCAGCGGCGACGGCGCCGGCACCACCAACAGGAACAGCGGGGCCGCCGATGGGCCGGCCCTCGACGGGTTGCGGGTGCTGGACCTGGCATGGTCGGTGGCCGGCCCCTACGTGGGGCGGACCCTGGCCGACTTCGGAGCCACGGTGGTGAAGGTGGAGAACCGGGTCCGACCCGACCTCACCCGCACCACCTCCCCCTTCCACCCCGGCAACGCCGAGGTGCCGATGGAGGGCAGCGGGCTGTTCGCCAACTGCAACGCCGGCAAGCTGGGCATCGAGCTCGACCTCACCGACCCGGCCGACCGCGAGACGATGTGGGACCTGGTGCGCTGGGCCGACGTGATGGTGGAGAGCTTCTCGGCCGGCGCGCTCGACCGTATGGGGTTCGGCTACGAGGCGGTGTCGGCCGCCAACCCCGGGATCATCCTGTTGTCGAGCTGCCTCCCGGGCCAGACCGGCACGCTCGACATGCCGGGCCTCGGCAACCTGACCACGGCCCTGTTCGGCTTCACCACCACCACCCGCTGGCCCGGCCGGTCGGCCTGCGGGCCGTTCGGGGCCTACACCGACATCGTGTCGCCCCGCTTCGGGCTGGCCGCCCTGCTGGCGGCGCTCGACCACCGGCGCCGTACGGGACAGGGCCAGCACCTCGACCTGTCGCAGGCCGAGAGCTCCATGCACCTGCAGGCCCCGGCCCTGCTCGACGCCGAGGTCAACGGCCGGCCGTTCGAGGGCCGGGGCAACCGCGATCTCGTGCTCGCCCCCCACGGCGTCTACCGCTCCCGGCTCGACACCGGTATCGATGGCCAGGCCGACCCGGAAGAGGAGACCGAGGCCTGGGTGGCGGTCGCCTGTGGCGACGACGCCCAGTGGGCGGCCCTGGCCGGCTGGCTGGGCCGGCCCGAGCTGTCGGCTCTGTCCGCCGCCGAGCGCCATGCCCGGCAGGACGAGCTCGACGCCCTGATCGGAGCCCGCACCGCCGACCTCGACGCCACCGTGGTGCAGGACGAGCTGCAGGCCCTGGGCGTGGCCGCCCACCGGGTGCAGAACACCGCCGGCTGCCTGAGCGATCCCCAGCTGGCCCACCGGGAGCACTACCGCACCGTCGAGCATCCCCTGCTGGGGCCGGTGGTGGTCGAGGGGCCCCGGTTCCACCTGTCCCGCACGCCGGCCCGCATCGCCACGCCCGGCCCCACCTACAACCAGCACGGCGACGTCGTCCGCCACCTGTTGGCCCACGCCGCCACACCGTCGCCCGGCGTGGGGAGCCCCGGCACCCCGGCCGCTCCCGCCCGAACCGTGTAACGGAAACCGCGCCCCCCGCCCGTTCTGCGCGACCTTTCCTGCGTTCTGCGGAGGTTTCGCGACGCAGTTCGCTGCGGAGCGCGGTTTTCGTCGCGCAGTTTGGCCGGCGGGGCGGGGCGGGACTGTCGTCGCGCAGAACACTCGACGGGGCACGGAGCACGGCGGCCGGCGGCCGGCGGCCGGCGGCCGGTGCTGCGTACACTGCGGCCATGTTGAGACCTGGAGCGTTCGCGGAGCGGCTGGCGGCGGGAGGGCCGACGCTGTTCGGCACCTGGACCAAGCTGCCCACGCTGGAGACCGTCGAGCTGCTGGGTCACGCCGGATTCGACTACATCGTGGTCGACATGGAGCACGCGCCGCTCAGCATGGAGAGCGCCTACCGGCTGATCGTGATGGCCCAGGCCATGGACATGGGGGCCCTGGTGCGGGTACCAGACCGGTCCGACAGCCACCTTCAGCGCCTGCTCGACGCCGGGGCCGACGGCATCCTCGTGCCCCGGGTCACCGACGCCGCCACCTGCCGGGCGGCGGTGGACGCCATGCGCTTCAGCCCCACCGGCAGCCGAGGGCTGGGCGGCACATCCCGCGCCGGGCGGTGGGGTCTCGACACCGAGGGCTACCTGGCCCGGGGCGCCGCCGGCGTGGTGCGCGGCGTGCAGGTGGAAGACCAGGGCGGCCTCGGCATCATCGACGAGATCCTGGCCGTCGAGGGGTTGAGCGCCCTGTTCATCGGCACCGGCGACCTGTCGCTGTCGAGCGGCAAGCCGGCCTCCCACCCCGACAACGACGCCCTGATCGGCGCGACGCTGGCCTCGTGCGCCCGGGCCGGCATCCCCTGCGGCACGGCCGTAGGCGACGCCGGCGCCGCCCGGGCCGCAGCCGAGCGGGGCTTCGCCTTCGTGATGGTCTCGAACGACACCACGATCTTCGCCACCGCCGCCCGGGACCTCCGCCGCGCCCTCGACGGCTGACGGCATCGCCGGGAACAGCCGCCGGCCGGCGACCGGCCGACGGCGACAGGACGGCCGACGGCGACCGGCCGACGGCGACGGCATGCCCGTCCCGCTGGCCGCCGCCCAGCGGGGTTCAGCCGTCGATCTCCCGGGCCACGGCGGCGGCGTCGTCGTGATTGCGGTAACGCTCGGGCACCGGGAGCTTGAAGATCCGGGCGGAGTTGAGGCCGAGGATCTTGGCCCGCTCCCCGTCGGTCAGGTCGCCCATCGTCCGCTCGATGGCCTGGGCCGAATAGGGCCACGAACCCTCGTGGTGGGGGAAGTCGTTGGCCCACAGGAAGTTGTCGACCAGGTCGAACTCCCGAGCCAGGGCCAGGCCGGAACGGTCTTCCTGGAACGACGAGAAGCCCTGGCGGCGGAAGTAGTCGCTGGGCAGCCCGTCGAGCTTGGGCCGGACCCACATGTGGTGCTTCAGGTAGGCCTCGTCCATGGCCTCCAGCATCCACGGCACCCAGCCGATGCCGGCCTCGATGGCGCCGAAGCGGAGCGTCGGGTGGCGCTCGGCCACACCGGAGGCGCAGATGTTCACCAGCGGCTCCATCGTCGGAGCCAGGGAGTGGATCGTGTAGTTGATCACCGCCCCGCCGTTGGACCGGGAGGTACGGGGGTCACGGCCGGTGGACACGTGGAAGGTGACCGGCAGGTCCACATCGGTGATGCAGTCCCACAGCGGCTCGAACTCCTTGAGGTTGTAGTTCGGGTCGTCGACGTCGGGCGGGCCGAACACCGGCTTGCACGGCAGGCACAGGCCCTTGAACCCGAGGGCGGCCACCCGCTGGATCTCGGCCAGGGCCTCGTCGAGCGAGGCGGGGGCGATGCAGGCCATGGGGGCCAGGCGGTCGTTGAACGGGGCGAAGGTCTCCCACGCCCACTCGTTCCAGGCCTTGCACATGAGGTGGGAGAAGTGGGCGTCCTTGGTGGCCCACACCACCAGCCCCTTGTTGGGGAACAGGATCTCGGCGTCGGTGCCGTCGAGGGCGAGATCGGAGAGCCGTTCCTCCGGGGTGAGGCCGGAGCGGTTGCGCAGCTGCTCGTGGCCCTCGAAGGGCTGGACCCACTCCAGCTTGGCCGCCCGGAACCCCTCGGTCTTCTGGAACTGGTCGCCTTTGGCGTCGATCACGATGCCGGGCAGGCGGTCGTGGTACTCGGTCGGGATGCGGGGCCGGAAGAAGTCCCGCGGCTCCTGCACGTGGCCGTCGGCCGACACCATGAAGAACTTGTCGTCGGCGTCGGGGCGGGCCGAACGCTCCCACCCCTCGTTGCCGGGGGTCTCGAGCCGCCACACGTTGGCGAGATCGGGTTCGGGGATGATCGAGGTCATGCGAGAGGCTCCTGGGAGGGCTGGGACCGGTGGCGCCCGTACGGGGCCCCCGGTCTTGCTCATGTTCTTCATCATGAACGATCCCGCGCCCCCCGTACCAAGCCAGAGTCTCTCTCGGTTCTCCCGGACGGCCTGAGCACCGGGTCGGCGGTCACCCTGTCAGGGGGGGACCACTACGCCCCTTGACCGTCCGCCGAACGAGATAGATACTCGATACAGGTAGCGGATAGACAAGCCGACACCGACTCCTCTCGTGCGCCACCTCTTCCTCGCCCTGCTGGCCGACGGTCCCCGTCACGGCTACGAGCTCCGGTCCACCCTGGAGCAGACCTTCGGGTCGATGCTGCCCACGCTCAACACCGGCCAGATCTACACCACCCTCCAACGGCTGGAGCGCGACGGCCTGGTGGAGGGCCACGAGGTGCCGGGCGACACCCGGAACAAGCGAACCTACGCTCTGACCGACACCGGCCGGACCGAGCTGCAGGCCTGGATCGAGACCCCCGTTCCCGGCACCCGACTGAAGGACGAGTTCTTCATGAAGCTGGTGGTGGTGAGCCTCCGCTCGGCCGACGAGGGCCGACACCTGATCGACAGTCAGCGCCGGGAGTACCTCCAGTCCCTGCGGGACCTCGACGACCTCGCCCGCACCGCCAGCGGCGACACGGTGGCCGCCCTGCTGGTGGAGGGGGCCCAACTCCATGTGGAGGCCGACCTCCGCTGGCTCGACCTCTGCGCCCAACGCCTACTGCCCAAGGAGCGATCATGACCGATTCGCACGCCACGGTTTCCGGCGGCACGGCCGCCCCCGTCATCGAAGGTCGGGGCCTGGCCCGCACGTTCACCACCGGCGGCGTGGACGTGCTCGCCCTGCGGGACGTCGACATCGCCGTGCACCCGGGCGAGTTCGTGGCCGTCATGGGACCGTCGGGATCGGGGAAGTCGACCCTGCTCAACCTGCTGGGCGGCCTGGAACGCCCGTCGGCCGGGCAGGTGACGTGGCGGGGTGAGCGGATCGACCAGTCGAGCGAGACCCGGCTGGCCCGGCTCCGGCGCCGCACCGTGGGCTTCGTGTTCCAGTTCTTCAACCTCGTGCCCAGCCTCACGGCAGCCGAGAACGTGGAGCTGGCCGTGCTGCTGGCCGGTGCCTCACGGGCCGCCGCCCGCACCCGGGCGGCGGAACTGCTGGGCCGGATGGACCTGGCCGACCATGCCGGCCGGTCCCCCGGCCAACTGTCGGGCGGACAGCAGCAACGGTTGGCCGTCGCCCGGGCCCTGGCCAACCGGCCGGCCGTGGTGTTGGCCGACGAGCCGACCGGCAACCTCGACTCGGCCGCCGCCCGCGAGGTGCTCGACGCGCTGCGCGAGGGCCGGGAGGACGGCCAGGCCCTGTTGCTCGTCACCCACGATCCCCGGGTGGCGGCCGCCGCCGACCGGGTGGTGACGATGGCCGACGGCCTGGTGAGCGACGAGACCGAGGTGGCCCGGGGCCGCCCCGTACCCAGCCTCCTGTCGCTGGGGCCGCTCACGCTGGAAGGTGAGGTGTCGTGACCCCCCGTCTGCTGCGGCTGGGCCTCACCGGCTGGCGCCGCCACCCCGCCGGCACCGCCCTGTCCTTCCTGCTGTTGCTGGTGGGGGCGACCGCCGTGATGCTGGCCGTGCAGCTCCGGGCCGTGGCCCTCGACCCGTGGCAGCGGACGTTCGACGCCACCAACGGCGCCCACCTCCAGGCGTTCGGCGCCACGCCCGACGTGGCCCGGGTGGCCGACCTCCCCGGGGTGACCGAGGCGGCCGATCCGCTGCCCCACGTGATCACATCGTTGGTGGCCGGTGACCGGACCTTCGCGCTGCGGGCCTTCGGGGCCGACCAGCCGCCCGCGGTGGAACGGCCGCTGCTCACCGCCGGCCGCTGGGTGGGTGGCGGTGCCGAGGTCGCTCTCGACGTCGCCTACGCCCGCAGCCTGGGCCTGGGCGTCGGCGATCGGGTGACGCTTCGGGGCGTCGACGGCGCCAGGCCGTTCACCGTGGTTGGGTTGTGGGTGTTGGCCCGGGACGAGCAGTACCCGGCCAACCGGCCGGGCGAGGGGTTCGTGGGTCGGGCGGATCTCGAACGCCTGCAACCCGACTCCGGCCGCTGGCGGTGGAGCGAATCGGTGCGGTTCGCCCGGCCGGACGAATCCGACATCGCGGCCCGGGCGGCCTTCTCCCGCCTCCCCCCGGGTGTGGCCGTGCAGACTTGGAGCGGCCGGCTGGGTGACGCCCAGGAGACCCAGCGGGCCACGACGATCGTGCTCGAGGTCTACGGGGTGGTGCTGCTGGCCGCCGTGGCCCTCGTGCTGGCCAGCCTGGTGGGCACCCGGGTCCTGGAACGGGCAGGTGAGCTGGGGCTCCTCAAGGCGGTGGGGTTCACACCGGCCCAGGTGGTGGCCGTGGTGCTGGCCGAGCACGTGGCCCTCGCCGCCATGGCCGCCGTCGCCGGCTCGGCGGTGGGCGTGTGGCTCACCCCCCGGCTGCTGGCCGACTCCTCGGTCCTGCTGGGCGCCGCACCGACCCCGCTGTCACCGGCCCGGGTGGCAGCCACGGCCGCGGTGGTGATGGCCACGGCCGCGGCGGCGGCGATGGCCCCCGCGCTGCGGGTCGGTCGATCCACCGTCGCCCGGTCGTTGCGGGCCCGAGGCCACGACGCCCGGCCCAACCGCCTCAGCCGACGGGTGCCGTTGGAGCGGCCGCTGCCGGTGACGCTGGGGGTCAAGCAGACCCTCGGCCGCCCCGGTCGATCGGCGCTGACCGCCGCCGCGCTCACCCTGAGCGTCGGCTCCCTGGTCGCCGGCCTGGCCTTCGAGGCCACGGTGCGGCACGAGGACGCCTTGGAGCTGGCCGACCAGGCCCGCCAGCAGGCCGACGCCCGGGCCGGTGAACTCGCTCCCACCGCCCCCGACCCGGTACCGGTGAGCGACGCCACCCGCGAGCAGCTCAAGCCGATCGTGCACGGCTTCAACGGCGTGCTGGCCGCGGTGGCCGTGATCAACCTGGCCGCCACGGCGCTGGTGTCGTTGCGGCGGCGCCAGCGTGAGCTGGCGGTGACCCGCGCCGTCGGGCTCACCCCCCGCCAGGTCCGCCTCGGCGTGTACTGGGCCGATGGCCTGCTGGGAGTGGTGGCGGCCGTGGCCGGGATCCCGCTGGGGACGGCCCTGTTCCTCGGCGTCTACCAGCTGGTGAACGGCAGCACCGAGCGGGCGGCCCTGCCCCCGTGGTGGCAGCTCGCCCTGGTGCCGGTGGTGACGGTGGCGGCGGTGGTGGCGGTTATCGCCGGTCCGGCCCGGGCCGCTTCCCGTCTCGGCATCACCACCGCCCTCCGCCAGGAGTAGCACCACCCCGTCTCCCCATCCCGATCAGCGGTCGGTGGCGTAGAGCACACCGCGGGACTCGAGGGCGGCCACCCGCTCAGGGTCGTAGCCCAGCACGCCGGTGAGCACCGCCCGGTTGTGCTGGCCCAACAGCGGGGCCCGCAGGTCGGGCAGGGTGGGCTGGGCCGAGAACTTGAACGGGTAGCCGGGGATCATCACCTCGCCCAGCACCGGGTCCGGCACCAGGCGCACCATGTCCCGGGCCTCGAAGTGGGGGTGGCCGACGGCGTCCATCGGGGTCATCACCGGCCCGATCGGGATCCGGTGGTCGAGGCATGTCTGGAGCACGGTGGCGTTGTCGGGGAACGACAGCAGCCATTCCTGGATCATGGGCACCAGCGTGTCCTGGTTGACGGCCCGGTCGGCGTTGGTGGCGTAGCGGGGGTCGTCGGCCAGGTCGGGACGGGCCATGGCTTTCACCAGGTAGGGCCACTGACGGTCGAGGCACATGAGCACGGCGTGCCCCTGGGGCATGTCGTAGATGCCGACGGGGCACACCAGCGGGTGGTGGCGTCCCATCCGGGTGGGCGTGAACTCACCCTTGGCCACGTGCCACTGGCTGAGCGTCTCGTTCAGATGGAACATCGAGTCCACCATGGCGATGTCGACGTGCTGGCCCTGCCCCGTGCGCTCCCGGTGCAGCAGGGCGTAGCCGAGGCCGGCGAAGGCGTGCACGGCGGTGGTGGTGTCGACCACGGCGAATCCCACCGCCGACGGCGGCTGGGCGGGGTCGCCGGTCATGTGCATCATGCCCGAGTAGGCCTGGATGATCCCGTCGTAGGCCGGGCGGTCGGCATAGGGGCTGTTGCGGCCGAACCCCGACACCGACACCATCACGATCTCCGGGTTGAGCGTGCGGACCGATTCGTAGTCGAGCCCCCGCTTGGCCAGCACCCCGTTGCCGAAGTTCTCCACCAGGATGTCGCAGCGCGGGATCAGGTCCTTGATGACCTGGAGACCCTCGGGCTGGTCCCAGTCGAGGCACAGGCTCTGCTTGCCCCGGTTGTTCTGCACGAAGAACGAGCTGCGGTCGTCGACCAGCCACGGGATCAGGCGGCCCGGGTCGCCCATCGGGGCCAGCTCGACCTTGATGATCTCGGGTCCCAGCTCGGCCAGCATCCGGGTGACCCCGGCCCCGGCCAGGTACTGCGACAGGTCGAGGACCCGGTACCCGGCCAACATGCCGTCGGTCGCCGGGTCGGTGGTGGCGTCGGTGGTCTCAGTCATGGCGTTTCCCCCCTGCTGTGACTGATATGTGGGCCCCATTGTCTCCCGCCCGGGCGGAGCTGGCCAGGCGTGGCGGGCCGGGCGTGGCGGGCCGGGGCGGCTGTCCGGTGGGAGCCGGCTAGGCGATCGCTCCGGCTTCGCGGAGCGCCTCGATCTCGTCCCAGGTTCGACCCAGCTCCAGCAGCACCAGCTCGGTGTGCTGGCCCAACTCGGGAGTGGGCTGGGCGATCTCGGGCGACCGGCCGTCGAAGTCCACCGGGGTGGCCACCATGCGGGCGGTGGTGCCGTCGGCCAGGGGCATGTCGACGAAGCCCCGGGCGGCGTTGGCCTGCGGGTCGTCGACCAGGTCGTGGGTGTGCTGGACCCGGGCCCACCACACCCCTTCCCGGTCGAAGATCGCTCCCCACTCGTCGCGGGTGCGGGTGGCGAACACGGCCTGCAGCTCGGCCGCCACCACCTTGGCGTTGGCCCCGCGACCCTCCATGGAGTTGAACCGGGGATCGTCGCCCAGCTCCGGGCGGCCCAGCGCGGCCAGCACCCGGGGCCAGTGGCGGTCGCCCTCCAGGCACAGCAGCCAGAACCACTCGCCGTCGGAGCCCTGGTAGCCGGTGAGCAGTGGGTTGACCGCCTCGTGGAGCGGGGTGGCGAACGTCTTGGTGCCGAGGCGGACGTTGGCGCTGAGGTCCGTGCCCATCTGGTACATGCCGAGACGGAGCATCGACGTCTCCACCAGCGTGCCCTCGCCCGTGCGTTCCCGGCGGAACAGGGCGGCCGCCACCCCGCCGGCGGCGGCCAGGCCGGTCATGTGGTCGCCCATCCCGCCCCGCTGGTAGGGCAGGGGCTGGCCCGCCAGGGTGAGCGACGCCGCCACCCCGGCCCGGGCCCAGAAGGCCCCCATGTCGTAGGCGGCGCGGTCGCGCTCCGGGCCCTCCAGCCCGTAGCCCGTGAGCGACAGGTACACGAGGCGGGGGTTGTGGGCGTGGACCGACGGCCAGTCGAGGCCGAGGCGCTCCAGGCCGCCGGGGCGGTAGTTGGTGACGAGCACGTCGGCCTCGGCCAGCAGGTCGAGCGCCACCTGGAGCCCGGCCGGCTGGCGCAGGTCCACCGCGATCGACCGCTTGCCCCGGTTGTCGAGCTCGAACGGCGGGTTGGCCTCGCCCCCGAACAGGTAGGCGTAGCCCCGGAACGGGTCGCCGTCGAGAGGCTCGACCTTCACCACGTCGGCGCCCCAGTCGGCCAGGATCGCCCCGCAGGCCGGCCCGGCCAGCCACAGGCCGATCTCGACCACCTTCACCCCGTCCATCGGCCCAGCCGTCGTCGTCATGGCGGTCACTGTGTCGAACTGTGGCGCCACCGCGCAAAATGCAGCAGCTGGTGCCACGGTTCGCCGATCGGATGGGCCGGGCTGGGCGCCCGCCGGTTCGGCCGCCGGGATCGGCAGGCCCGGGCAACCGGCGTCGTCCAGCACCAGCCGCTCCACGGTCAGGCGGATGTCGCCGCCCGCGGGCGAGACATAGATGTCCTGGAAGCCGCTGTCGCCGTAGGGGCCCGTGCCCCCGACCACCCGGTCATAGCCGTCCACGTCGACGACGTACACGAGGTCGGGCTCCAACCCGGCCTGATGGGCCCGCTCGGCCAGCGCCGGATCCACCGGCTCCCGATCCGCCGGCTGGTTCTTCCCAAGCGGTTGGCTCGGTACCCTTCGCCCGGTCGATGCGGGCGGACGGTGTCGGCCATCCCCGGTGGGATGGGCCGACGCGCTCCCCGACGGCGGCGTCAGACCCCCATGCGCACCCGGGTGCCGAAGGGGTGACCGGCGCCGACCACGTAGGCGTCGTGGTCGGGCTGGGAGGTGCGCTCCCGGTAGTTGGCCATGTCGCCGGGGAACTGGGTGACGATCCGGCCCGAGGGGCTGCGGTAGTAGTGGTTGCAGTCGTGCTTCCACACGTCGAAGCGCTCCAACTCCTCCTGGATCCGGTCGTTGTAGGCGGCCTGGACCTCGGGCTTCACGTCCAGCCACACCAGGCCCTCGGCGTCGAGGCGCTGCACCTGGCGCACCAGGTACGCCACCTGGCATTCGATCATGTAGATGATCGAGCCCTGGTTGGTGTTCGGCCCGTACAACATGAACAGGTTGGGGAAGCCGCTGGTGGTGATGCCGAGGTAGGCCTGGGCCCCGTCGGCCCACGCCTCGTTCAGGTCCATCCCGTTACGCCCCGTCACCTCCAGTGCGGTGAGGTAGCGCTGCACCTGGAATCCGGTGGCGGCGATGATCGTGTCGACCTCGCGCAGCACGCCGTCGGCGGTCACGACGCCCCGCTCGGTGATCCGCTCGACCGGATCGGTGATCAGCTCCACCTGGGGGAGGTTGAACGTGGGATACCAGTCGTTGGAGATCAGGGGCCGCTTGCAGCCGTAGGGCTCGGTGGGGGTCAGCTTGGCCCGGGTGGCGGGGTCCTCGACCTGGGCGATGTTGCGCAGCCCGGCCCGCTCGGCCTTGCTCAGCAGCACGTCGTCGTCGAACTGGGTGAAGTGGTTGAGCTCCCGCCACAGCTTCCACCGCCGCTGGCGCACCGTGATCGGGTTGGCCTGCAGCTCGGCCAGGGTCTCGGTGTCGAACGGGGTGTCGTCCTTGGGCAACACCCAGTTGGCCGTGCGCTGGTAGACGTGGAGGGCGTCGGTGCGGGCGGCGATCTCGGGCACGAACTGGACGGCGCTGGCGGCGCTGCCGATCACGGCCACCTTGCGGCCGGTCAGATCGTGGTCGTGGCGCCAGCGGGCCGAGTGGAACAGGGTGCCGCCGAAGCTGTCGAGGCCGGGGATGGACGGCCAGCTCAACTCGTTGAACATGCCGATGGCGCTGACCACCACGTCGGCCTCCAGCTCCTCGCCGGTGTCGGTCAGCACTCGCCAGACGAGACACTCGTCGTCCCAGTAGCAGCCCGTCACCCCGGTGCCGAGGCGCAGCAGCGGGCGCACCCCGTAGGCGTCCACCACGTGCTCCATGTAGCGCTGGATCTCGGGCTGGGTGGCGTAGGGCCGGCTCCAGCCGGTGTTGAGCTCGAACGAGAAGGAGTAGAGGTGGGTGGGCACGTCGCAGGCGCAGCCGGGGTAGCTGTTGTGCCACCAGGTGCCACCCACGCCCTCGGCCTTGTCGAGCACGACGATGTCCTCGTAGCCGGCCTGGCGCAGCCCGATGGCGGCGCAGATCCCGCCCGGCCCGGCCCCGATGATGATGATCCGCCGCCTGCTCGCTGTGGGGGTACCCGTCTGCGCACTCATGGGGCTCGAAGTTAGAGCCGGCAACCGCGTCACGAAAATCGCGCCCCACCACCGTTCTGCGCCACCTTTTCGACGACTTTCGTCGATTTCGCGACGCACTTCGGCGGCGTGTCGCGATTTCCGTCGCGCAGATCAGCCGGCAGAGGTGTCGGGGGCGGGGGCGGAGTCGGGGGCGGCGGCAGACGCGGCGGCGGGGGCGGACTCGGCGGCGGTGACGACCGTGTCGACGGCCCGCCAGCGGGAGCGGGGGCCGGCGCCGGCCTGCTCCACGATCGACGCCCGGCTGGCGTCGATGCGGACGAAGGCGAGCTGGGCGTCGTCGGGGCCTTCGTACCATTGGGCCAGGTCGCCCCAGGCACCGCTCTCCCACAGGCGTCGCCGTTCGGTGCCGTCTTCGACGAGGGTGGCCTCCCCCTGGATCATCAGCTGGCGGCGATCATCCTCCGGCACTTGCCAGTGGCAGGCCAGGGCCGGGGCGGCGGCCAGGTTGCGGACCTTCACCGAGCTCCGGTCGCCCACGAAGTGGACCGTGCCGTCGACCACGACCAGCCACACGATGGCCAGATGGGGGCGTCCGCCGGGCGTCACGGAAGCCACGAAGGCGTCGCGCCCCTGGCGCTCGATCTCGGCCAGCACATCGGCCCATGTCAGCTCACCCCAGGCGTCGCTCATGGCCGGCCACGCTACCGGCGTCGTCCCCGTCCGTATCTCGTTGCCCAGCGCACCGCCGGCGGCGCCTGGCGGGCCGAGATGCCGGCCCACCCGCTCCACCGGGGGCCGGTGTTCAACGCTCGCCGGTCGGCCAGCTCGTCGATCCGGCGCTGAGGTGGGCGGCCCGGGCGAGACCGGCGGCCGGATCCCCGTGGTGGTACACCCGCTCGTCGGGCTCGATCCGGTCGAGGAAGCCCTGCCAGGCCAGGGCCGCCGCCAGGGCGGCCAGTGGCCGGGCCAGGCCGGCGGCCCGGGACGGATCGCAACCGGGAACCGACTCCTGCCAGCACCGGACCGCCCGATCGAGCGCAGGCGGCCGGTCCTCCGGTTCGAGATGGGTCAGGAGGTGGGCCAGGTCACGGGCCGGCGAGCCCAGCGAGCTGTCGCCCCAGTCGAGCACGACGGCGGGCCGCCCGGCCCCGGCCCGGATGTTGCCGGGGTGGAAGTCGCCGTGGACGAGGGTGGCCGGCAGGCCGCAGGCCTCGAGCGCGGCCAGGCGACGGGGCAGGTCGGCCAGGAGCCGGTCCACCGCCTGCCGGTCGGCCGGCGTCAGCTCTCCCTCCACCCGGGCGGCCAGCTGGCCGGCGGCGACGACGAGGTCCTGGCCACGATGGTCGGGGACACCGAGGGCGGCCAGCTCGTCGAGACGGTGCCGGGTGGCGGCCTGCAGCTCGATCAGCGGCGGTAGGAAGCCGGCCGTGGTCGGGCCCCGGGCGTGGTACTGGTCGTCGCCGGTCACGTGGTCCAGCAGCACCCGGCCCGGCTCGGCGGCCAGGACCGGGGGCACGGCCGCCGGGCCGCCGCCGGTGGTGAGCCCGTCCAGCGAGGCCAGGAGCGGGCCCTCGTGGGCCAGGAACGGCGGCACCGACTTGAGCCACACGGGGCCCCGCGCCGTCGGCATCCGCCACACGCTCGACAGGTTCCACGTCCGCACCTGCTCCGGGCGGCCCGTGAGCGGGCGGCCCGCCGCCACCAGGCGCGCCCGGGCCCAGGCCAGCTCGGCCGCCGGTCCCCCCGGCTCGGCGTAGGCGGCCCGGCCGGGGGCGGGGGCCAGCGGGTCGGCCGCCAGGCCGAGCGCAGCGAGGGGGCGGAGCACGGGCGGGCGGGGTGGACGCCCGTCGTCGTCGACCTCGGCCAGATAGACCACCTCGCCCCCGAACGGCACCCGGTCCGACCGGCCCCGCAGGAGCCGCAGCACCGTGACGTCGAGGCCGAAGCGGGCCCGGGCGGCGGCCACGACGTCGCCCACCTCCTGCCACACCGGGGTGCCGACCGTGAACGGCTCCAGCGCACCGAGCACACCGTGCTGCACCGAGCACAGCACGAGCGTGACCCGGCGCCCACCCGGAGGCGGCGGATCCGGCGGGCGAGCAGCCGGG
The DNA here is from genome assembly GCA_041394285.1 of Acidimicrobiales bacterium. Taxonomy (GTDB): domain Bacteria; phylum Actinomycetota; class Acidimicrobiia; order Acidimicrobiales; family SZUA-35; genus CADEDH01. The sequence goes on from JAWKIL010000012.1 coordinate 45,019, forward strand.
CCTGACGACGTCACCCGCCCACCCTGCCATCACCCGGTCCCTGGCTCCACCGACTACCCCGCCGCCAGCCCACCGTCGCATCCCCGCCGACCACACCCCGCACCCGGGGCAGCCCCCACCCGCCGGGGGGCGGCGCGCCACCCGTCGAGATTCGGACGCCGGGCCCCGGAGCGCTAGACAGGAGGGGTCGACCACAGGTCCCGACCGACCGGGCCAAGGGGGCGACGCCACCAGGGGGTGCGGCCATGACCACCACAGAACCACCGCGGGCCGGGCCGGCAGCCGAGCCGGCCGGTCAGGGCCAGGGCGCATTCGCCTCCCTGCGGGCCCGCCACTTCCCCAAGGTGTGGGCCGCCGGGTGGATCTGGAACATCGGCCGGTGGGCCATGGGCTTCCTCGGCGCCTACGTGGCCAACGACCTCACCGACTCGCCCCGCCTCGTCCAGCTCACCGGCAGCTTCATGTGGGGCCCGCTGCTCTTCGCCGGGCTCATCGGCGGCGCCGTGTCCGACCGGTTCGACCGGCGCCGGGTGGTGCTGGCCCAGCTCGCCCTGATGGTGCCGCTCACCTCCCTGATGGGGGTCCTGGCCCTGCGGGACCAGCTGCGGGTGTGGATGATCTACCCGTTCATGGTGGCGGTGGGCATCGGCTGGGTGGTCGACATGACCGTGCGCCGGGCCATGATCTACGACCTGGTGGGCCCCGAGCACGTGACCGGGGCCATGGCCCTGGAGATGCTCAGCTCGGCCGCCGGGCTGGCCATGGGCGCCCTGATCGGCGGCACGGTGATCCAGACGCTGGGCGTGGGCCCGGCCTATTTCGTGGTGGTGGGCGGCCTGGTGGTGGCCGTGGCCATCATGTGGCGGGTGCCGTCGCCGCCCCGGGCGGCCTCGCTCACTCCGCCCGGTGGGCGGCCGTCGTTCCTGTCCACCGTGGCCGATGGCTTCCGGGCCCTGCCGGCCAACCCGGCGCTGGTGTCGATCCTGGGCGTGACGGTGTTCGTCGACTTCTTCCATTTCTCGTTCACCCCGATCATCCAGGTGATCGCCAAGCGGGTCGACGCCACCCCGTCGATGACAGGACTCATCGCCGCCGCCACCGGCCTGGGCATGATGATCGGCTCCTACTGGGTGGCCGCCCGCCGGCCCCACGCCGGTCGGGCCTACGTGGTCGGGTCGATGGCGGCCTGCCTGCTCATCCTCGGCCTGGCTACCGTGGCCAGCTACCCCGTGATCGTGGCCTCGGCCTTCACCGCCGGGCTGGCCATGGGCCTGTTCGGGTCCACCCAGACGGCGCTGGCCATCACCTCCACCAGCGACGAGATGCGGGGCCGGGCCATGGGCCTGCTGTCGATGGCCATCGGCGCCCTGCCGGTGGGGATGTACGCCCTGGGCGAGCTGGCCCAGGAGATCGGCGCCCCCGCCGCCCTCGTGGCGTTCAACCTCACGGGACTGGCCGGCATCGCCCTGTGGGTGAAGCTCCGGCCCGAGGTGCTGTCGGTCCGCTGAACGCTGTCACACCGTCGATCTAAGCTCGGCTACCAGGACTCAGGACGCAGGGGGAAGCACATGAGCAGGCGGGAAGACTTCACCGGCAGGATCGGGCGCACGTTCGCCGACTCCGAGGCGGCCTGGCCCCCGCTCCACCGGGCACCGGAGGGGGCGCCCAACATCGTGCTCGTCCTGCTCGACGACGTGGGCTACGCCCAGTTCGGCTGTTACGGGGCCGACATCGCCACCCCCACGTTCGACCGGCTGGCCGCGGGCGGCCTGCGTTACGCCAACTACCACACCACGGCCCTGTGCTCCCCCACCCGGGCCTGCCTGATGACCGGCCGGAACCACCACGCCTCGGGCATGGCCCGGATCGTCGAGTTCTCCTCCGGCTTCCCCGGTTACGACGCCCACATCCAGCCCCACAACGGGTTCCTGCCCGAGATCCTCGTCCGCAACGGCTACGCCACCTTCGCCCTGGGCAAGTGGCACCTGGCCCCGGCGTCGGAGATGACGCTGGGCGGCCCCCGCCACCGGTGGCCGCTGGCCAAGGGGTTCGAGCGGTTCTACGGGTTCCTGGCCGGCGAGACCGACCAGTACCACCCCGATCTGATCGCCGACAACCATCAGGTCGCGCCGCCCCGCACCCCCGAGGAGGGCTACCACCTCACCGAAGACCTGGTCGACCGCGCCATCGGCTGGATCAGCGATCTGCGGGCCTACTCCACCGACAAGCCGTTCTTCTGCTATCTCGCCCCTGGCGCCTGCCACGCCCCCCACCAGGCCCCGGCCTCGTTCATCGACCCCTACCGGGGCCGGTTCGACATGGGCTGGGACGCCTGGCGGGACGGCGTGTTCGAGCGGCAGATGGCGTCGGGCCTGCTGCCGCCCGGTACGGACCTGTCGCCCCGGCCGTCGTGGGTGCCGGCCTGGGAGTCCCTCACCGCCGACGAGCGCCGGCTCTACGCCAGGATGATGGAGGTCTACGCCGGCTTCATGACCCACACCGACGCCCAGGTGGGTCGGCTGGTGGACTTCGTCGACCAGCTGGGCGAGCTCGACAACACCGTGGTGATCGTGATGAGCGACAACGGGGCGTCGGCCGAGGGCGGTCCCCGGGGCTCGTTCAACGAGCAGTACTTCTTCAACTTCGTGCCCGAGAGCCTGGAGGAGAACCTGCGCCGGATCGACGACCTGGGCACGCCCCGGGCCAACAACCACTACCCCTGGGGCTGGGCCTGGGCCGGCAACACGCCGCTCAAGCGGTTCAAGCGAGACACCCACGAGGGCGGGGTGTGCGACCCGTTCATCGTCCACTGGCCGGCCCGCCTGGGCCGCCCGGGCGAGACCCGCCACCAGTACGTCCACGCCATCGACATCGCCCCCACCCTGCTCGACCTGGTGGGCATCGAGGCCCCGGCCGAGATCAACGGCGTACCCCAGACCCCGTTCGACGGGGCCAGCATCGCCCCCACCCTGGCCGCCGCCGATGCCCCCGAGGTCCGCACCACCCAGTACTACGAGATGCTCGGCTCCCGGGCCATCTACCACGACGGCTGGAAGGCCGTGGTCTTCCACCCGCCGGCCGGCCTCACCTACGACGGGTCCGACGGCCGCCGGCCGTTCGACGACGACGTGTGGGAGCTGTACCACGTGGCCGAGGACTTCTCCGAGTGCCACGACGTGGCCACCCGGTTCCCCGAACGCCTGGCCGAGCTGCAGGAGCTGTGGTGGGCCGAGGCCGAACGCCACCAGGTGCTCCCGCTCAACAACCAGCCCGGCCGCCACGGCGACCGTCGATTCGTGCGCAACCGCTACGTGTACCGGCCCGGCATCTCGTCGATCCCGGAGGCCATGGCCCCCAACCTGCGCAACCGCCGATGGACGATCACGGCGTCGCTGAGCGTGCCGCCGGCGGGCAGCGACCTACCGTGCCAGGGGGTTCTGGTGGGCCACGGCGGCCACAGCGGCGGTTACGCCCTGTACCTGGCCGGGCGGCGGCTGCACTACGTCAACAACCTGCTGGGCACGGTGCTCACCACCGTGTCGGCCGAGGTGGAGCTGCCGGAGGGACCGGTGGAGGTGTCGGCCCGGTTCACGCCCGACGGCCCGCACCGGGGCGAGCTGGAGCTGTGGTACGGCGACGTGCCGGTGGGGCGGGGGCCGCTGGCCCAGACCACGCCGCTGACCTACGGGGTCGACCCGTTCACCGTCGGCTACCAGCGCATGACCCCGATCGCTCCCGAGCTGGAGGGCCGGGCCGAGATCACGCCCGGCGTGCTGGTGCAGGTGGTGATCGAGGCCGACGGCGAGCCGTGGCGCAACCCGGCGGCCGAGGAGCGCGCCGCCGTCGCCACCCAGTAGCTCGGGCCCCGGCCCCCGGCCCCGGCCGCCGCAGACGCACTTTCTCACCGGGATCGTCGCCGGTGACGCCTGGGGTGGAAAGTTGGTGGCGAGCGCCATCTTTTCACCCAGCACGTCACCGGTGACAGCCTCGGCGAAAAGTTGGTGACCCCAAACTGTTCGGTAGCCTAATGATGTGGCTGCCGAACGACCCGCGGATCAACTGACTGACGCCGTGCTCGGCGTGGCTCTGGCCGCCCGGGCACTGGAACGCCAGCTGGGCGAGCTGACCCTGGCCCAGCTGCGCATACTGTCGCTGGTCGACGCTGATCCGGTTCGAGCCGGCACCCTGGCCGAGCGGGCGGCCATGAGCCGCCCCACCCTGAGCGGCCTGATCGACGGGCTGGTCAACCGGGGCTGGGTCGAGCGCCACCTGGTCAGCGGCGACCGCCGGGGCGTCACCCTGCGCATCACCCCGGCCGGGTCGGTGGCCCTGGCCCGGGCCCTCGACGAGGCCGGCCAGGCCCTGGCCGGCCTGCTCGACGAGATGCCAGCCGGCCGCCGCAACGGCGTGGTCGACGCCCTGGGCCAGCTCAAGCAGGCGGCCCACGACCGCTTCCGCCCCCAAACGGCGTCGGCCGGTGCCCCAGCGACCCCGGCGGAGCAGGCGTGACGGCGCCGACCCCCACCGGCCCGGCCGGCTCCAACCCGGCGGCCAGCCCGGCCGGGCCGGCAGCTCCAGGCCCGGCGGCGGCCGAGAGCCGGTCGGGATCCCTCGGCTCACAGCGCATCGAACCGGCCCCCACCGGCGGCTGGATCCGGCGGCTGTGGCCGTTCCTGGCCGTCCACCGCCGGGACATCGCCCTGGCTCTGGGGGCGGCGGTGGTGGGCCAGGTGGCCAACGGCCTCGGCCCGGTGGTGCAGAAGGTGGTGGTGGACGACGGCATCGTCAACCAGCGCCGGCCGGTCGGGCCCTGGTTGGCCCTGCTCGGCCTGCTGGCCGGTGTCACCTTCGTCCTGGCCTACGTGCGGCGCTGGGTGGGGGGCCGGGCGGGCCTGCGGGTGCAGAACGACCTCCGCATCGCCATCTTCGACCGCCTCATGCGGCTCGACTTCGCCGGCCACGACGCCCTGCGCACCGGCCAGCTCGTGTCGCGCTCGTCGAGCGACCTCGGCCTCATCCAGGGCCTGCTGTCGTTCCTGCCGATCCTGCTGGGCAAAATCGTGTTGATCGTGCTGTCGCTGGTGGCCATGGTGTGGCTGTCGCCGCTCCTGTCACTGGTGATGGTGGCCACCCTGCCACTGCTGGGGCTGGCCGCCGTGCGCCTGCGGTCAACCGTGTTCCCCGCCACCTGGGACGCCCAGCAGCGCGCGGGCGAGGTGGCCGGTGTGGTCGACGAGGCCGTCTCCGGCGTGCGGATCGTCAAGGGGTTCGGCGCCGAGGACCGGGAGATCGAGCGGCTGGGCGCCGTGTCCACCTCGCTCTACCGGGCCCGGGTGCGGCTCGTCCGGCTCCAGGCCCGGGCCACCGCCACCCTGGCCGCCATCCCCGCCTTCGCCCAGGTGGCGGTGCTGGCCCTCGGCGGGTGGGCGGCACTGGAGGGGCGGGTGAGCCTCGGCACCTTCCTCGCCTTCTCGTCGTACCTGGTCCAGCTCACCTCCCCCATCCGCATGCTGGCCGTCATCGTGGCCGCCACCCAGCAGGCCCGGGCCGGTGCCAGCCGGGTGCTCGGCATCCTCGACGCCAATGCCGCCGTGGCCGACGCCCCCGACGCCCGGCCCCTGGCCGAGCTGCTGGCGGCCGCCAGCGAGGACGGCGTGGGCGCCGAGGGCGGCGGCGGCGCCGGCCAGGTGGAGCTCGACGACGTCACCTTCGGCTACACCACCACCGAGCCCGTGCTCGACGGCTTCAGCCTGCGGGTGGCCCCGGGCGAGGTGGTGGCCCTGGTCGGCGGGAGCGGGTCGGGCAAGTCCACCGTCACCGCCCTCCTCCCCCGCTTCTACGACGTGGCCGGCGGCGCCGTGCGCATCGGCGGGGTCGACGTGCGCCGGGCGACGCTGGCGTCGCTGCGGGCCCACGTGGGCGTGGTGTTCGAGGAGGCGTTCCTGTTCTCCGACTCGGTGAAGGCCAACATCGCCTACGGCCACCCCGACGCCACCGACAGCGAGATCCGCCGGGCCGCCGCCATAGCCGGCGCCACCGGGTTCATCGAGGCCCTGCCCGACGGGTGGGACACGGTGGTGGGTGAGCGGGGCCACACCCTGTCGGGCGGGCAGCGCCAGCGACTGGCCCTGGCCCGGGCCATCGTCACCGATCCGGCGGTGCTGATCCTCGACGACGCCACCTCCGCCGTCGACACCGCCACCGAGGAGGCCATCCACACCGGGTTACGTCAGGTGATGGCGGGCCGTACCACGATCCTGGTGGCCCATCGGGCCTCCACCGTGCGGCTGGCCGACCGGGTGGTGGTGGTCGACCACGGCCGGGTGGTCGACCAGGGCACCCACGAGGAGCTGCTGGCCCGCAGCGCCGCCTACCGCTCCCTGATCGGTTCGGGCCTGAGCCCGGAGCCGGCCGCCGCCGCCTCATCGCCCTCGCCGCCCCTCGGGTCTCCGACTGCCGGTGCCGTCCCGCTCACCCTCGAGGCGTGGCCGCCGGCCGAGGACGACGGCGAGGAGAGCCTGCTCCCCACGGCCACCCTGGCGGTGACCGCAGTGGGCGGTCGGGGAGGCGGTGGGCCCGGCGGCGGCAACATCGGGGCCAACCTCGCCCCCACCCCCGAGCTGCTGGCCCAGCTGGCCAAGCTCCCCCCGGCCGACGACGAACCCGGCCTCGACCTGGCGGCGGCCGCCGCCGAGCCGGCCGAGCCGTTCCGGGTGCTGCGCTTCGTCCGGCCCTGGCGCCGCTGGCTGGCCCTGGGCCTGGCCCTGGTGGCGGCCGACGCCGGCCTCACCGTGGTGGGCCCGGTGCTGATCCGCCACGGCATCGACGCCGGGATCGAGGCCGGGTCTCGGTCCGTGTTGTGGGCCACCTCGATCGCCTTCGCCGCCGTGACCGCTGTCGACTGGGCCGTCACCTGGGCCGGAGCGTCCGTCACCGGCCGAACGGCCGAGCGCATGCTGCTGGCGTTGCGCCTGCGGATCTTCGGCCACCTGCAGCGGCTGTCGCTCGACTACTACGACAACGAGCTCGACGGCCGGGTGATGACCCGCATGACCACCGACGTGGAGGCGCTGAGCCAGCTGGTGCAGACCGGCCTGGTGAACGCCGTGGTGGGGGTGGCCACCTGCGCCGGCGTGGCGGTGTTCCTGGTGCTCCTGTCGCCCCCGCTGGCCCTGGCCGCCGCCAGCGTGCTGCCGTTCCTGATCGGCGCCACCTGGTGGTACCAGCGGCGCTCGTCGCGGGCCTACCGCTCGGCCCGCGATGCCATCGCCAACGTCAACGCCGACCTGCAGGAGAACCTGTCGGGCGTGCGGGTCACGCAGGCCTACGGGCGCCAGGCCCGCAACACCGAGCGGTTCCGGGCCACCGCCGGCACCTACCTCGGGGCCCGACTGTCGTCCCAGCGGCTGATCGCCCTCTACTTCCCCGGCATCGGGTTCCTGGCCGACGTCGGGGCCGTGGTGGTGCTGGCCGCCGGCACAGCGCTGGTGTCGAACGGCAGCACCACGCCCGCCGTGGTCATCGCCTTCGTGCTGTACCTGAACCTGTTCTTCTCGCCCATCCAGCAGCTGTCGCAGGTGTTCGACACCTGGCAGCAGGCCGCCGCCTCCACGGCTAAGATCACCCAGCTCCTCACGACGCCCTCGGGCACCCCGCCCCCGGCCCACCCGGTGGATCCCGGCCGGCTGCGGGGCGAGATCGACCTGCGGGGGGTGCACCTGGCCTACGCCGGCTCGGGCGGGGCCGAGGCCCTGCGGGGTGTCGACCTCCACGTCCCCGCCGGCCAGACGGTGGCCCTGGTGGGCGAGACGGGCGCCGGCAAGTCCACGATCGTGAAGCTGCTGGCCCGGTTCCACGACCCGACGGCGGGGGAGGTGGCGGTGGACGGCATCGACCTGCGCTCGATCGACCTCACGGCCTACCGCCGGCAGCTCGGTGTGGTGCCCCAGGAGCCGTTCCTGTTCACCGGCACCGTGCGCCACAACATCGCCTACGGCCGGCCCGACGCCACCGACGCCGAGGTGGAGGCGGCGGCCCGAGCCATCGGGGCCCACGCCTTCATCGCCGGCCTCCCCCGGGGGTACCGCACCGAGATCACCGAGCGGGGGCGGTCGTTGTCGGCCGGGCAGCGCCAGCTCATCGCCCTGGCCCGGGCCCAGCTGGTGGACCCGGCCCTGCTGCTGCTCGACGAGGCCACGGCCAACCTCGACCTGGAGGCCGAGGCGACCGTACGGCGGGCCATGGCCGCCGTGGCGTCGAAGCGGACGACGGTGCTGGTGGCCCACCGGCTGCCGTCGGCCCGCACCGCCGACCGGATCGTGGTGCTCGACGGTGGCCGGGTGGTGCAGGACGGCACCCACGACGAGCTGGTGGCCGTCCCCGGCCGCTACCGCGAGCTGTGGGAGGCCTTCGCCGAAGGCGAGGACGACGCCGCCGTCCCGGTCGACTGAGCCCTGCGGCCGGTTCCGGGGGCCGGCGTGACGCCCAGCACGGGGGCGTTGGCGCCCCCATCGGGGGCGGCGTCTAGTGTCGGGGCCATGGAGCTGGAGCCCGAGCGGGAGGCGAAGGTGGCGGCGGCGCTCGAGCGGTTCGACGCCGTCGAGCTGCGTGACCTCCTGGCCGAGCTGGTGGAGATCCCGAGCCCGACCGGCGACGAACGGCCGATCGCCGAGCATCTGGTGGCCCGCCTCCGGGCCGAGGGGGTGGAGGCCCACCTCCAGCCGATCGACGATCGCCAGGCCAACGCCTGGGCCCGCCACCGGGGCCGGGGCGGCGGAGCCGACCTCCTGCTCTACGCCCCCACCGACACCCACCTGTCGGGCGACCCCGACGAGGACGTGCCGTGGGCCTCCCGCACCCCGCTACCGCTCCTCCAACCCCACGCCAGGCTGCACGGCACCGAGCTGGCCGGGTTGGGGGCCGAGAACCCCAAGGCCTACGTGGCCTGCATCGCCGCCACCGCCCTGTGCCTGCACCGGGCCGGGATCGAGCTGCGGGGCGACGTGTTGGTGGGGTTCGGCGCCGGTGGCATGCCCACCAACAGCCGGCCCGGGGTGGGTCGGGCCAACACCGGCCAGGGCACCGGCGTCGCCTTCCTGCTGGAGCAGGGCGTGCGGGGCGACTTCGCCGTGATCGCCAAGCCGGGCTGGGCGGTGAGCCACGAGGAGGTGGGCCTGGCCTGGTTCCGGATCACCGTGGGCGGCACCTTCTCCTACACCGGCATCCGCCAGTTCACCCCGTTCCGCAACGCCATCGCCGACGCCGCCACCGTGGTGCAGGCCATCGAGGCCTGGCTCCCGGCCTACGCCGCCGAGCGAGCGGTGGGCACGATCGAACCCCAGGGGGCGGTGGGTGCCATCCGAGGCGGGTGGCCGTTCAAGCCCCGCTTCCCGCCGGCCGCCTGCGAGGTGTTCGTCGACATCGCCGTCACTCCCGACGAGGACCCGCTCGACGTCAAGCGGGCCCTGGCCGCCGTGCTGGCCGGTGTGGCCGAGGCCAACCCGGGCCTCGATGCCGAGCTGGAGCTGATCCTGGCCATCCCCGGCACCCGCACCGACCCCGACAGCTGGATCGTGCGGTCGGCCGTCGGGGCGTGGGAGCACATCGAGGGCCGCCCCCACCGGCCCTACCTTCGCTTGAGCGGCGCCACCGACGCCGAGATCCTCCGCATGTGGGGCCTGCCCACGATCCGCATCGGCCTGCCGGCCCAGCGGCGCGAGCCCGACCACTGGGCCGGGCCCGACACCATGCCGATGAACGTGGTCGACCTGGCCCGGGCGCCAGCTCTGATCGAGTTGCTGGTGCGGGTGGTCGTCGACACCTGCGACCGCCCCCTGGCCGAGACCCGCGGCCCCTGGCGCCCGCCCGGCGCTCCCCTCCCCTCCCGCTGATGCCGCCGCACCCGCTGCGCCCGCCGTGCCCTCTCGCCCGCCGCCGAACCGTGCGACGAGAACCGCGCCCCCGCCGCGATCTGCGCGACCTTTTCGACGGAATCCGCAGGGTTCGCGACGCAGTTCGTCGGCAGGGCGCGTGTTGCGTTGCACGGTTCGGCCACGGGCACCGTCGACAAGCGACGGCGGGGACGCCGGGGTGACGGCGGGACCAGAGTCGGCGGGAGCGCCGGGCGGGGTGCCGGTGACGGTGCAGGTGGGCGACGGGTCGCCGGTGACGGTGGCCGTACCGGCCGGGGTGACCATCCTCGACGCCGCCCTGGCGGCCGGGATCGCGCTACCCCACCAGTGTCGCTCCGGAAGCTGTGGGTCGTGCCGGGCCCAGCTTCTGTCGGGGGCGACGGCCGATGTCGCCGACCGGGTCCGGTCCCTGCCACCGGCCGCCCACCGGGCCGGCGTACGCCTGCTGTGCTCCACCCTGCCCGACGGGCCGTGCGAGGTGCGGGTGGAAGCCCGCCCCGCCGCCGCCCCGGCGGCCGGCACGATCGCCGCCCGGGTCTCGGCGATCGAGGATGCCGCGGCCGGCGTGCGTCGCCTGGTGCTCGACCTCGACACCCCGCTCCACTTCGACGCCGGCCAGTACGTGCTGCTCACCGTGCCCGGGGCCGCCAGCGCCGACGGGCCCGGCAAAGGGCCGTTGGAGCGGGCGTACTCGATCGTGTCGCCGCCGAGCGACGACCGCCGGCTCGTGTTCCTCGTCGACCTGGTGCCGGGTGGGGCCATGGCCGGGTGGGTCGGCCAGCGGGCCGCCCCCGGCGACCGCATCACCCTGCGGGGCCCGTTCGGCGGGTTCGCCCTCCACCCGGGCCGCCACCCGGCGCTGTTCGTGGCCGGCGGCACCGGCATCGCCCCCGTCCTCTCCCTGCTCGACGAGCACCGCCGCCGCTTCGCCGCCACCCGCCCCGCCGTGGTGTGCTTCGCCTGCCGCAACCGGGCGCGGCTGGTGGCGACCGACGATCTCGACCTGCGCCGGGCCTGGATGCCCCGTCTCACCGTGCGGGTGGGGCTGTCCCGCCCCGATCCTCACGACGCCTGGGACGGCCCGGTGGCCGACCCGGTGGCTCTGATCCGAGCGGACGACGTCGGGCCCGGTGTGCGAGCCTATGTGGCGGGGCCGCCGGCCATGGTGGCCGCCGCCTTCGACCGCCTGGTCGACCTCGGCCTCCCGCCGGCGTCGATCACCACCGAGGGGTTCAGCCCGGGGGAGCACCGATGAACGACACCAGCGCCTACCAGCCCTACGTCGAGGCGTCGTGGGGGCTGATGAACCACTGGTACCCGGCGCTCTTCTCCCGGGAGCTGGGCGACGACGGCCTGGTGGGCGTGCAGATCGCCGGCATCCCCATCCTGCTGCGCCGGCTCGGTGGCACCGTCCACGCCCTGCGCGACGAGTGCGTGCACCGCGGGGTGAAGCTGTCGCTCCAGCCGACCTGCCTCACCGCCGACACCGTGACCTGCTGGTACCACGGCTTCACCTACCGCTTGGCCGACGGCGAGCTCAGCGCCATCGCCGTCAGCCCGGAGGACCCGCTGATCGGCACCGTCGGCCTCCAGACCTACCCGGTGGCCGAGCGCAACGGGCTGGTGTTCGTGTTCGTGGGCGACGCCGACTACTGCCCGCCCCCGCCGCTCGAGGCCGACCTGCCCCCGCTGGTGGACCGCGGCCACCGGCACTGGTCACCCCACGTCCTCGACGAGGATGCGCTGGTGCTCGGGATCCGCCGCCGGGTGCGGTCGAACTGGCGGCTGGGGTGCGAGAACGGCTTCGACCCCGGCCACATCTTCATCCACCGCAACACCACCCTGGTGCGGGTGCAGGGATGGAACTTGCCGCTCGGCATGCGGCCGGTGGGCCCGGCGGCGGTGAGCTGGCTGGAAAGCGACGCCGACGGACCCCACGGAGTGCGCAACGAGTTCGGCACCGACGCCTACCTCCCGGTCAACGAGCACGCCGAGCTGGGTCTGGAGCCGCTGGGCGACGGGGTGCCGGCCGGGAGCCGCACGTCGATGTGGATGCCGTGCTGCCTGCAGGTGGAGAACTTCCCCCAGCGGGGGCTGGCCCAGTTCGAGTTCTACGTGCCGGTGGACGACCAGACCCACGACTACTGGGAGCTGATCGTGGCCCACTGCCCCACCGAGGCCGACGAGGTGGCGTTCCGGCAGGACTACGACGACGTGTGGGAGCCGCTCGGCATCTACGGGTTCAACGACTGCGACATCTTCGCTCGGGAGGCGATGGAGCCGTTCTACCGCCACGGCGGCGGGTTCCCGGCCGAGGTGTTGTGCGCAACCGACGCCATGACCGTGGCCTGGCGCCAGCTCGTCAGCCGCCGCAACCGGGGGGTGGCCCGCCCCGGCCGCCCCGCCGCCCCCGACCCGGTGTCGCCGCCGAGCTATCGCCCGGCCAGCTAATTCAGCGGCCGGCGGGGCCGGGGGTGACCAGACTGGGACATGGCCTCCCTCGTCGACCTCTGGCCCCTGTTCGGTCTCCGCATCGCCACCCCCCGCCTCGAGCTGCGCCTGCCCACCGACGACGACCTGGCCGAGCTGGTCGAGCTGTCGCTCCGGGGTATCCACGATCCGGCCACCATGCCCTTCGGCGTGCCATGGACCGATGTGCCGTCGCCACGGTTCGAGTGGGAGTCACTCCAGCATCACTGGGGTGGACGGGTGGGCCTGTCGGCCGAGAGCTGGCGGCTGGGCTTCGGGGTGCGGTGCGACGGCGAGCTGGTGGGCATCCAGAGCATCCAGGCCGATACCTTCCCTCTGCTCCGCACGGCCGAGACCGGGTCCTGGTTGGGGCTGGCCCACCACGGTCGGGGCATCGGTACCGAGATGCGGCGGGCCGTGGTCCACTTCGCCTTCGAGGCGCTGGGGGCGCTCGCCGTCACCAGCTCGGCCTTCGTCGACAACGCGGCGTCACAGCGGGTATCGCTGGCTGTCGGCTACGAGCCCAACGGCCGGCGGTTCAACACCCGCCGCAACCAACGGGGTGAACAGATCTGGTTCCTGCTCACCCGGGAACGGTGGCTGGCCACGCGCACCGACCTTCCGGTCACCGTCACCGGGTGGGAACCGTGCCGGGCGCAGCTCGGCCTCTGAGGCGAAGACCTGGCGGCGACCCCGGGGATGGAGGGAGGGGAGGGGAGTCGGGACGCCCCCGGAGTCGCCGCCAGCTGCTTCCGCTATCGGCAGCCTGCAGCTCGAAACTTGAGCCCTCCGACCCATGAACCACCCCTCATGGTCAGTGATGGACCGTTGAGGGGCAGCCCCGCCTGATCCAGACTGGGAGCGGCCGGCGGCGTCGACCCACCCGCCGGACCCGTCAAACGAGGAGGAACCCGCCGTGGCCGTCACCGAGGGCTCGCACACGCACCTGGGGGCCTGCCCCCACGACTGTCCCGACACCTGCTCGATGGTGGTGACCATCACCGACGGCCGGGTGGACAAGGTCCGGGGCAACGGCGATCACCCCTTCACCCGGGGCGGGCTGTGCGTGAAGGTGACCGACTACCCGAACCACGTCTACTCGGCCGACCGCATCACCACCCCGCTGGAGCGGGTGGGGCCGAAGGGGTCGGGCCAGTTCCAGCCGATCTCGTGGGATGCCGCCCTCGACCGGATCGCCGACCGGTACCGCGAGATCATCGCCACCGACGGCCCCGAGGCCATCCTGCCCTACAGCTACCTGGGCAACATGGGCATCCTCAACGGGCTCACGGTGGGCGACCGGTTCTTCAACGGCCTGGGCACATCGGTGTCGGAGCGGACGTTCTGCGACGGCGGCGCCATCACCGCCTACATCATGACGCTGGGCCCCACGGCCGCCGTCGACCCCGAGAGCCTGGTGCATTCGAAGTACATCGTCATCTGGGCCTGCAACGTGCTGTCGAACAACCTGCACCTGTGGCCGTTCATCGAGCAGGCCCAGGCCAACGGGGCCAAGGTGGTGGTGATCGACCCGGTGCGCCATCGCACGGCGGACAAGGCCGACTGGCACCTCCAGATCCGGCCCGGCACCGATGCCGCCCTGGCCCTGGCCCTGATGCACGTGATCTTCGCCGAGGGGTTGGCCGACGAGGACTACCTGGCCGACCACACGGTGGGGGCGGCCGAGCTGGCCGAGCACGTGGAGCAGTACACGCCGGAGTGGGCGGCGGGGCAGACCGGGTTGGCGGCCGACGACATACGGACGCTGGCCCGGGAGTACGCGGCGGCCGAGCCGTCGATGATCCGCATCGGGGTGGCCATCGAGCGGTCGGCCGCCGGAGGCAACGCGGCCCGGGCCATCTTCTGCCTGCCGGCCCTGGTGGGGGCGTGGCGCCACGTGGGCGGCGGGGTGCTGCAGATGCCGATCTGGGCCTTCCCCGTGAGCTGGGACGACCTGCACGGTGCCCACCCCCGGGCCGACGAGGTGCGCATCGTCAACCAGTGGCGCCTCGGCGACGCGCTGACCGGGCAGCTGGGCGACGGCGGGCCCCCGGTGAAGGCGTTGTTCGTCTACAACTCGAACCCGGCGGTGGTGATCGCCGGGCAGCAGGCGGTGCTGGAGGGGCTGGCCCGGGAGGATCTGTTCACGGTGGTGTCGGAGCACTTCATGACCGACACGGCCCGCTACGCCGACATCGTGCTGCCGGCCACGATGGCCATGGAGCAGAACGACCTCATGTTCTCGTGGGGGCACCTGTACCTCACGTACAACCCGCAGATGATCGAGCCGGTGGGCGAAAGCGTGCCCAACAACGAGCTCTTCCGCCGGCTGGCTGCCCGCATGGGCCTCGACGACCCGTGGTTCTCATTGTCCGACGACGAGCAGCTGGCCCGGGCGCTCGACTGGTCGGCCCCCCAGATGGAGGGGATCACGCTGGATCGACTGAAGGCCGAGGGTTACGTGCGGCTCAACGTGCCGCCGGCCGACGCCTACGCCCCGCATGCCGAGGGCGGGTTCCCCACGCCGTCGGGCAAGGTGGAGCTGCTGTCGTCGATGTCGGCTGGGGGGAACTTCGTGGCCCCCCTGTTCCGCCAGGGCATCCCCGGCAACCAGGACGGCAGCCCGGTCGACGCTCTGCCGACGTGGCGGCCGCCGGTGGAGGTGGGGACCGACGAACGGTTCCCGCTGGCCCTGATCTCACCCAAGAGCCATGCCTTCCTGAACTCGCAGTACGGGAACATGGACCGCCAGCTCGACCAGCAGGGCCCACCCCGCCTGGCCCTGCACCCCGCCGATGCGTCGGCCCGGGGGATCGCCCACGGCGACCGGGTTCGGGTGTTCAACGAACGGGGGGCGGTGCTGGCCCTGGCCCGGGTGACGGATCAGGTGGCGCCGGGCGTGGCCGCCATGCCCATGGGCCACTGGGCGTCGGGCTCCGAAGGTGGGTTGTCGGTCAACGCCCTCAACGCCACCCGCTACGCCGACATCGGCCGCGCCCCCACCTTCAGCGACACCGCCGTCCAGGTCGAGCGGGCGTAGCTCGTCGGCCCCGCCGGGCGCCGCCCGGTGCTGGGCCCCGCTGCGGAAATCGCGACAGAGCGGCGAACTTCGTCACGAAATGCCGGCAGAGCCGGCAGTTCGTTACAAGGTTCAGGAGCCCGGCGCCTCGGTGGTGATCGTCGACGGGTCCCGCAGGCGCCCTCCCCCGACGGTGGCCGCCCCGATCGTGCGCCCCTCAGCGTCCCGGTACAGCAGGATCAGCAACTTCATCGGATCGTCGGTCGTCTCCGGCAGTATCACGCCGGCGGTCGCCGCCTCGATCGTGGCCCGCCAGGCCCGGCGCCCACCCGGGTCCAGGTGTCCTTCGACCACCAGCTCGGTCGTACCCACCGGGAACGGCAGATCGAGTTGGGTGTTCCCGTCGGGCGCGATGCTGCTGTCGATGATCCCGGAGTCGATCCGCAGCAGCTCCCAGCCGCCCGGTATCGGGACGAAGGTCAGCTCGACCGAGTGCCCTCGACGATCGTCGACGGTCACCTCCCAGGCCCCACCATCGTCGGGGCCAGGAGCGGTGACCACCTCGGAGCCGGTCCACCCCAGCACCTCGGTGGCGAATCGGCGGGCCGACGTCTCGGGGTCGTCGCCCGCGGTCGGATCGGACGGCCAGTACCGGTCGGGCCCCACCTGCACCGTTGGCTCCACCGCTTCGGCGGTCGCGTGCCGCCCGTCGAAGGCGGGGGCCTCGTACACGAGCTCGTAGCCGTCGGTGTCGAATGAGGCCCGAGCCACTGCGACGTCCTCGTCGGCGAGCACGACCGTGGTGGTCGTCACTGTGTAGACGCCCTCGAGCTCGATGCGGAACGTGCTCTGCAGCAGGCGACCGGTGCCCGGCTCGAGGTACCAGTCGAGTGTCTGCCGAAACGGAACGCTGCCTGCTGGCCCGCCGTCGTCGAGCTGCGCCGTGCCCTCGGACTCCTCCCGCACCAGCTCGGCCGATCGGCCGATCTCGTCGGTGTGCTCGCCCGGCACCGCGATGCGGCGGCCGCTGGAGTCGCCGGGGGTGAGGTCGGGGCCCGGCCCGGCCAGCCGACCCATCATCCCGGGTGTGTTGTCGACCGCGGCCGCTCCCCAACGGGGGCACGTCGGCGCCACGTACGACGACGAACCACGCTCGAACTTGCGTGCCGGGTGGTCCTGCGAGCCCTCCCAGATCTGGTTCCGTACCGCCCCGTCGGCGTAGGTGGCTTGCTGGCGCACCCGCTCGCCGGCCACGTCGACCCACAGCTCCAGCTCGATGGCGGTCGTGCCTGCCCCGGCGCCGCCCTCGCAGGGCAGCTCGACCTCCTGGGTCCAGCGGATCGCCTGATGGGCTACCGGAACCGCCTCGGTGGCGACCGGCTGCACGGGGTCGCGGTCGCCGGCGGCCATCCACCAGCCGACACCACCCACGATGAGGAGCATGGCGGCGGCCACCGCCGACCACCGCCGCCGGTCCTGTTCGTGGGTCGGAGTCGGGGCCGGCGTCACGCCCGGCGTCGGCAGCGGGGGCGGCTCCGGGGCCGCCTCCACCAGAGCGCCCACCATCCGCCGGATCGCCTGGTCCAACGGCGCGTCGTCGGCGGACCCGACCCGATGATCGTCGGTCATCGCAGCACCTCCCGCAGTTTGCTCCTGGCCCGGGCCAGGTGGCGGCGAACCGTGCCCTCGCTCACGTCGAGCAAGTCGGCCACCGCCCGAACGTCGAGGTCCTCCCAGTAGGTCAGGAAGATCACTGCCCTCTGCTGGGGGCTGAGGGCGGCCACGGTGGCCGCCACCTCCGGGCTGATGTCGGCCATCTCGTAGGCCTCGGCGCCGACGCCCGGTGCTCCCGGGCCCGCCGCCGACCAGTGGAGCGGTGGTGCATCCGGGCCTCCCACAGCACGGCCCGGTACAGCACCGCCCGGTGGTCACGGGCCTCGGCCCACACCGGCGACGTCAGCAGGCGGGCCAGCGCATCGCTCACCACATCGGCGGCGTCGGACGGGCCGACGAGGCCGGTGGCGAACCTGGTCAGCGCCACGCCATGGCGGGCGTAGGCGTCCGCCATGGTGATCGCTGCATCGGTGGCCGTCATCACCCCTCTGTAGCCGCCGCCGGCCCCGCCGGGTGACAGGCGCGATATCGGCCAGGCGCCGGGCGGGGGAGACCCGGGCGCAGGACGTCAGGGTTGCTTGAAGTTCGCCGTGGTCCAGGTGCGTTCGGCCAGGGTGCCCTGGACCCGGGCGATGTAGTCCTTGGCGCCCTGGGTGTACCAGCGGCCGGAGAACCAGGTGCCGAAGCAGCCCCAGGCGTCGCCGGCGGCATAGTCGGACCCCCGCTCCACCGTGTTCAGCCACGTGAGGTCGCCCTCGAAGCAGGACCGCCACTGGGCGTAGGCCCAGTCGGCGTTGAACGCGCTCGACGTGATCGCATAGGGGAACGCCACCTGGTTGTAGGGGTAGCGGACCTGGAGCAGGCCCCAGCTCTCGGGGCACTCACCAGGGAACCCGTCGACCCCGATCCCGTGGCCCGGCGCGCACCGGGTGGGGTCGGTGCCCCGATCGCCCTTGGTGTCCATCCGCCACCAGCTCTCGATCACGGCCTGGGCCTTGACCATGTCCTCGTCGATACCCCACTTGCAGGCCGCCCACCGCAGGATCTGCTCGGTGGTGCCGGTGTAGTTGCCGTCGACCCGGGTGGACCGCCCGGTGGCGCCGGCCACCGCCTGGCCCCGGGTGGCGTTGGGGACGGCGTTGATCCCCTTCACCTCGGGCGGGGCCGGCACCGCGTCGACCCACGCCGCACACTGGGCGCTCGACGGCAGCGAGGCCCCGGGCGGCAGGGTGTTGAAGTGGGTGGGAGCGTTGCCGCCGCCCACCGGGGGCGCCGTGGTGGAGGCGGTCGTCGCCGCCCGGGTGCTCGTGGTCGTGGCTCGGGTGGGCTGGGTTGTCGTGGTCGTCACCCGGATGGTCGTGGTCGTGATCTCGGCGGTGGGCGGCACCGGCGCCGGCACGACCGAGGTCGGCGTGCCGGCGGTGGGCGTGGAGCCGGTCGCTGCCGTGTCGGCGGTCGAGGGGGTGACGGTGGAGGGCACCACCGTGGTCACCGTCACCGTCACCGGCGGGCGGGGCCGGCGGCGATCGAAGCGGTGGAAGCTCCGGATGGCCCGGTCGTGGCGTGAGGAGGCCGACACGGTGGCCGCCCGGTCGTCGCCGCCAGCCGATCGGAGGCGGGGCGAGGCCACGGCGGCGGTGGCCATGAGGGTGATGGCGGTCACGATGGCGCACGAGATCCAGATGGCCCGGCGAGGAAGAGAGGTCGTCACACCGATCCGTCGCTCGGGACCGGCCCCGGCGTTGCCCGGACGGCTGGATTTTCTCAGGACAGCGTGAGGGTGAACCGGCTGGTGTCGACCTGCCCGGCGCCGTCGTTCACGCCGACGCCGGCGTGGATGCTGGTCAGCCAGGGCAGGCGGGCGTAGCGGGCGGCCTCGTCGAGGAAGCGGCCGAGGTCCACGTCGGCGCTGGTGGTGGGGGTGGTCCGGTAGAACGTGACGACGTCCCAGCCGTCACCGAAGCGGTAGACGTCCCACGTGCCGCCCTCGAGCGTGACCGTGCCCTGGCGCCCGGTGGCGGGGAGGTCGCCCGGGGTCCGGTAGAGGATGATGCGCACCTCGCTCACCGGCAGGGTGTCGCCCGCGGGGTCGGGCCGGTCGTGGAACCAGAGGTCGTAGGCCACCTCCATGCGGCCCGGCGTCTCCACCGACACCGTGAAATCCCAGCTCGATCGAACCACCGGGCGGTCCGACATCCGCCGGGGCAGGCCGCTGTCGGCCTCCTTCCAACCCCAGTCCCAGCCCAGGTACACGTTGGAGAACGATTTGGGCTGGCCCGGGGCGCCGGCCCACCCCCAACGGGTGGACCAGGCCAGACCGGTGCCGTCGGCCCCGATCGAGGCCGACGACGGGGAGGTGACGGTGACGCATTGGGACCCCGACGAGGCCTGGGCCGCCCCCCACAGGTCGTTGACCAGGTGCAGCCGCCCCAGGTCGACGTCGTCCTTGTGCCGGCACAGGGGTGAGCCAGCCGGGGTGGCCGGGGACCGGGGGGCCGACGGCCCGACGCCGGTGCTGCCCGCGGTCGTGACGCTGGGGTCGGGACCGGCGGCGGACGCGGTGACCGTGGCCGCCGGGTCGGACGCAACCGGGCCGGTCCCGGCCGGGGCGGTGGTGGCCACCCCGGTGCCCGGCGGGAGGCTGGGCGCGGGGACGGTGGAAGCGGTGGCGGCGGGCGTGGTGGGGGCCACGTAGGGCGGCGCCACCCCGGCAGCGGCCGGCGCGCCGCCGGCCTCGACGCTGGCCGGGCGGTCCCGGGTCGCCACCACGGCGCCGGTGGCCGCCAGGCCCAGCGCCGCCATCACGGCCGCGGCCCGAACCGGCACGCCACGCCAGGCCCGGGCCGGCCGCCGTCGCCCGGCCGGCAGCGGGGCCGGCCCCACGTCAGCGGCGATCCCCGCCTCGAACCGGGCCCGGATGCGGTCCCGGTCGGGCTGGTGGGCGTCGCGCAGGCGGCCGAGCCGGTCCTGCAGCTCGCGGTCGACGGTCATGGCGTCGCCTCGGGGCGGGGTCGCAGCCGGCCCGAACGGGACGCGACGGCCGGGGCCAGCAGCGGCGCCCGCCAGCCGGCCGGGCCGGTGCCGACCTCGCCCAGCTCCGCCTCGATCGCCTCCAGATCCCGTCGGAGCTGGGCCGCCGCCTTGGCCGTCTGGCTCTTCACCGTGCCGACAGCGATCTGGAGGAGCTCGGCCACCTCCTGCTCGGGCAGATCGAAGGCATACCGCAGCACCAGGCAGGCCCGGCGGCGGGGCGGCAGGCCGAGCAGCGCCGCCCGCAGATCATGGTCGGGGGCCCCCGTGTCGGCGTCGAGCACCTGATCCACGGCGGCCCAGGGTACGAGGGCGAGGAGCCGCCGCCGGTCCCGCACCCGGGTACGGATCCGGCTGACGGCGATGTTCACCACCATGCGGCGCACATAGGCCACCGGGCGGTCGCTGGCGCAGACCCGGTCCCATTGGCGCCACGCCGCCATCAGGGCGTCGGCCGCCACATCGTCGGCGTCGGCCCCGTCGCCCAGCACCAACCAGGCCAGGCGGGCCAGCTCGTCGACGTGCCGGTGATAGAAGTCTTCGAAGCGGTCCTGCCCCCCGCCCGCCGCGCTCATGTCGCGACCACCGGACGTGTGTAGCCCAGGAACCGGGCCGGGTCAACGGCGGGTCACCGGCCGGGCGGAGCGAGCGGGACCGTGAGCGCGTCGTAGCCGTACAGCCAGGAGGTGTCGCCCCCGGCCCGGCCCCACGTGTTCGTCCGGGACGTGAGCTGCACCCGGGCCGTCCGGTCGAGCCGGGTGGCCTCGTAGGCGGCGAACGCCGTCGCCGGATCGGCGTGGCCGGCCATGGCCCGCACCAGCACCGCTGCGTCCTCCAGCGAGGTGGCCGCCCCCTGGGCCATGTAGGGCGTCATGGGGTGGCAGGCGTCGCCCAGCAGCACGACGGCGCCCTCGCCCCACCGCTCCAGCGGATCCCGCTCGAACAGGGCCCACTTGTGGGCCTCGGGAGCCGCCGCCACCACCGCCCGCACCTCGGGGTGGAAGCCGGCCATGGCCTCCACCACCTCGACCGGGTCGCAGCGGGCGCTCCACGATTCGGTGTCCCACGCCGGGTCGGGCACGCTGGTCACGTAGTAGAGCTCGCCGGCGTTCGCCGTCACCGGGTAGATCACGATGTGGCGGTCGGCGCCCCACCACTTGGTGTTGGTGGTCACCGTGAACCCCCGCACCAGCGACGACGGGAACGTGGTGCGGTGGGCCACCCGGCCCGTGAACCGGGGCCGCTCGGGCCCGAGCAGCAGCTCCCGGACCCGGGAGTGGACGCCGTCGGCCCCGATCACGGCGTCGGCCTCGGCCGCCGTGCCGCCGTCGAACCGGAGCCGCAGCCGCGACGATCCCGCCGGCTCGATCCCGGCCAGCCTGTGGCGGAACCGCACCACGTCGGGCGGCACGGCCGACTGCAGCGCCTGGTGGAGGTCGCCCCGGTGCAGCACGAGATAGGGCGCCCCAAAACGCTCCTCGGCGTCGGCCCCCAGCACCAGGTCGCCGAGCAGGTCACCGGTGTCGGCCGCCCGGTGGCTCCAGGTGGGCGGAGTGAAGGCCGCGGCCCGCAGCCGGTCCTCCAGGCCCAGCGCCCGCAGCACCCGCATGGCGTTGGGGCTCATCTGGATGCCCGCCCCCACCCGCTCGAAGCCCCGGGCCTGCTCGTACACCGTCACCCGGAACCCGGCCCGGCTCAGGAACCCGGCGGCGGCCAGGCCGCCGATCCCGGCCCCCACCACGGCGATCTCGATGTCCATACCTCCGAACTATGGCGAGAAGTGCCGCCGCGCGCCGTATTCCGCCGGGCCGTCGTTCGGCGAGGTCCGGAGAGCTCAGCGCTCGTCGCGCACGTAGGGGAGGCCGAGGGCGGCGGGGGCACCGACCCGGCGGCGCAGGTCCCGGCTGCCCCACACCACCAGCACCACGATCGTGAGCAGGTAGGGCAGCATCGACAGCAGCTCGGCCGGCACGTCGACCCCCTTGGCCTGGAGGTAGAAGTTGAGCTGGCGGGAGAACCCGAACAGGAACGCCCCCAACAGCACCCGCATCGGCTCCCAGGAGGCGAACACCACGAGGGCCAGGGCGATCCACCCCAGGCCGCTGGTGGTGCCGTCCTGGCTCCACGCCGGCACCTGGCCCAGCACCAGGTAGGCACCGGCCGCGCCGGCCAGCACCCCACCGGCCACCACGTGCAGGTAGCGGAGGCGGGCCACGGCGATGCCCATCGAGTCGGCCGTGGCCGGCGACTCCCCCACCGACCGCAGCGACAGCCCGGCCCGGGTGCGCCGCAGATACCACGTGATGGCCACGCTCAGCACCACGGTGAGGTAGACGATGGGGTCCTGATCGAACACCACCGGGCCCGCCACCGGCAGATCGGCCAGCGGCTCCCAGGCCACGGGCCGGAAGTCGGTGGCCAGCGGGAGACCCTCGATCGACTTGCCCACGAACGTGGCCAGCCCGGTGCCGAAGATCGTGAGCGACAGGCCCGACACGATCTGGCTCGCCCGCAGGGTGACGGTGAGCACGGCGTGGACCAGGGCCAACGCCCCGCCGGCCAGGGCCCCCACCACCAGCGACAGCCACAGGCTGCCCGACGAGTTGCCCACCTGGAACGCCACCACCGCCCCGATCAGCATCATCCCCTCCACCCCGAGGTTGAGCACGCCCGACCGTTCGGCCAGCAGCTCCCCCAGGGCGGCCAGGGCGATGGGTACACCGGCCACCACCGAGGCGGCCAGCAGCGCGACGAAGGCTGCGTCGTTCACGCCGTCACCTCCGCCCGCCCCGCCGGGCCCACCGGCTCCCCAGGGTCGGCGGCTGTCGAGAGCCCCGCCCCGGCCGCCGGGCCGAGGCCGGAGCGGACCAGCCGCAGCCAGTGGCGGACGAAGATCTCGGCCCCGATGGCGAACAGCAGGATCGCCCCCTGCAGCATCAGCGACACCTCCACCGGCACCCGCGCCCCGGGCAGGGTCTGCAGGGCGACGCCGGCGTTGCGCAACCCGCCCAGGAACGTCGCCACCAGCAGGATGGCGAACGGGTTGTAGCGGGCCAGGGCGGCCACCACGATGCCGGTGAAGCCGAGGCCCAGCTCGAGGCCGTTGGGGTCGAGAGCGTGGGCCCGGCCCGCCACCTCGATCCCGCCGGCCAACCCGCCCAGGGCCCCCGACAACAACAGCCCCATCAGCACCACCCGCACCGTCGAGATCCCGGCGTAGCGGGCGGCCTCGGGCGACGTGCCCACCACGTTCATGTCGAACCCGACCGAGGTGAACCGGATCAGCGCCCACACGGCCACCGCCACCGCCACGACCACCACCAGACCCCACCCGATGCGGTAGGTGCCGAACTGGGGCAGCTCGGCCGCCTCGGCGATCTTGCGGCCCTGGGGGAAGTTGGTGGACTCGGGGTCGCGCCAGTACGACCTCGACCCGAAGATGAGATACCGCATCAGGTACTGGGCCACGAAGGTGAGCATCAGGCTGGTGATGATCTCGCTGGTACCGAACCAGGCCTTGAACACAGCCATCGGCAGGGCCCACACCAACCCCCCGACCGCCGACGCCGCCAGCACGGCCGCCACCGCCAGCGGGGCCGGCAGGTGCGGGCCCAGGGCCAGGCCGGCCCAGGCGCCACCGATGGCCCCGGCGTAGAGCTGGCCCTCGGCCCCGATGTTGAACAGGTTCATGCGGAAGGCGACGGCGGCGGCCAGGCCGGTGACCACGAGCGGGGTGGCGATGGCCAGGCTGTCGGTGATGCCGAAGGCGGAGGTGAAGCTGGCCTTGAACAGCTCCCGGTAGACGGTGAGCGGGCTGAAGCCCTCGATGGCCAGGAACACGGCCCCCACCGCCAGCGCGGCCACCACCGCCCCCACCGGGGCGGCCACGGCGTGCCACCACCGCTGTTCCAGCCGGCGCTCCAGCCGTAGCCTCACGGGGATCCCACCGCCGCATCGTCGCCGGCTCCGTCGCCGGCACCGACGCCCGCCACGGCGCCGGCCACGCCGGCCATGGCCAGGCCGATCTCTTCCAGCGTGAGCTCGTCGGTGGGGCCTTCCAGCGCCACCCGGCCCCGGTAGAGGACGACCATCCGGTCGGCCAGGCTGCGCACCTCGTCGAGGTCTTCGCTGATGATCAGCACCGCCCCGCCGTGCTGGCGGGCCTCGTGGAGCAGGCCGCGCACCATCTCGGCCGCCCCGATGTCGAGGCCGCGGGTGGGCGAGGCGACGATGATGGCCCGGGGTCCGCGGTCGGTGCCGAGGCCGGTCAACTCCCGGGCCAGCAACACCTTCTGGGCGTTGCCGCCCGAGAGCACCCGGGCCTCGGCCTCAGTGCCCGGCGTCTTGATCTCGAAGGCGTCGATGGCGGTCGCCATCTCCCGGCGGGCGGCCCGCCGGGTGACCAGGAACCCCCGGCGCCGGGTGAGCAGCATGTTGTCGGTCAGGCTGAGGCCCGGCACCAGGCCGGTGCCGAGGCGATCTTCGGGCACGAACGCCAGCCCGGCGTCACGGGCGGCCCGGGCTCCCCGACCGGTCACGTCGATGCCCGCCACCCGCACCCGGCCGGCGCTGGGGGCGGTGATCCCGGCGAGCACGGCGGCCAACTCCCGCTGCCCGTTGCCGGCCACGCCGGCCACACCCACCACCTCGCCCGGTCGGACGGCGAGGTCGATCCCGTCGAGCAGGGTCTGGCCGCCCCGCACCAGCCGCACGTCGGCCGCTTCCAGCGCCGGGGTCGCCGGCCCGTCGCCAGTGCCGGGATCGGCGGGCGAGCCCCGGCGGACCTCGGCCTCGATCGGCCGACCCACCATCAACTCGGCCAGCTCCCGGGCGCTGGTGGCGGCGGTGGCCACCTCGCCCGTCACCCGGCCACCCCGCATCACGGTCACCCGGTCGCTGACGGCCATGACCTCGCCCAGCTTGTGGCTGATGAACACGACCGCCTTGCCTTCGGCCGTCATGGCCCGCACGGTGGTGAACAGGGCCTCGGCCTCCTGGGGGGTCAGCACGGCGGTGGGCTCGTCGAGCAGCAACACCTCGGCCCCCCGGTACAGCACCTTCACGATCTCCACCCGCTGGCGCTGGCCGACGGTGAGCGATGACACCCGGGCCCGGGGATCCACCGGGAGCCCGAAACGCTCGCCGATCTCCGCCACCCGGGTCTCGATGTCGGCCCGCCGTAGCAGGGCGGGCTGGGCCGGATCTCCCAGCACCACGTTCTCAGCCACGGTGAACCGCTCGACTAGCCGGAAGTGCTGGTGGACCATCCCGATGCCGCGGGCCAGCCCCTCCCGGGGGCTGCGGAGCCGCACCGGCCGCCCCTGGCGTTCGATGTGGCCCTCGTCGGGCTGGTACAGGCCGCACAGCAGTGCGGCCAGGGTGCTCTTGCCCGCCCCGTTCTCTCCCAGCACGGTGTGGACCTCGCCCTGGCGGAGCTCGAACTCCACCTCACCGTTGGCCACCACGCCGGGGAACCGCTTGGTCACCCGGCGGGCGGCGAGGGCGATGGCGACGCCCCCGGGGGCCGGCGCAGACGCCGGTGGCGCCGCCGACGCCCCGGGGGTGTCGCCATCGGACATCACGACGATTCGATCTTCCCGTCGACGCCCTTGACGAAGTAGTTCATGCTGAGCAGATCGGCCAGCGGCGCCTCGGCCCCGGCGGCGATGGCCTCGGTCCCGTCCTGCTTGGCCACTGGGCCGGTGAACGGGGCGAAGGTGCCGTCGGCGATCTCCTCGGCCGTGGCGTCGATCTGGTCCCGCACCTCCTGGGGCACCTTGTCCGACACGGGGGCCAGGTTCACCAGGCCGTCGGCCATCGAGCCGTAGTACTGCTCGCTCTTCCACGAGCCGTCCATCACCGACTCGACGGTCTTGATGTAGAACGGCCCCCAGTCCCACACCGGGGCGGTCAGCCAGGCATCGGGAGCGAAGCGGCTCATGTCGTCGTTGTAGCCGACCCAGAAGCCATCGGCCGCCTGGGCCGCCTCACCGGCGGAGGGGGTGTCCTGGTGCTGGGCCACCACGTCGGCCCCGGCCGACAGCACGGTCTGGGCCGCTTCCTTCTCGATCGTCGGGTCGAACCAGGTGGAGGTCCAGACCACCTTCACGGTGGCGTCGGGGTTCACCTTCTGGGCCCCCAGGGTGAAGGCGTTGATGCCCCGGATCACCTCGGGGATGGGGAAGGCGGCGACGTAGCCGATGGTGTTGGACTTGGTCATGGCTCCGGCGGCCATCCCCGACAGGTACCGGGCCTCCTCGGCGGCGCCGAAGTAGGTGCCCATGTTGTCGGCCGTCTTGAACCCGGTGGCGTGCATGAACACGGTGTCGGGGTACTTCTCGGCCACGGCCAGCATCTGGTCCATGTAGCCGAACGAGGTGCCGAAGATCACCTTGTTGCCCTCGCGGGCCAGGCGCTCGAACACGGCCTCGCTCTCGGCCCCCTCGGGAACGTTCTCGAGGAAGCTGGTCTCGACCTTGTCGCCCAGCGCCTCCTCCAGCTCCTTGCGCCCGTCGTCGTGCTTCTTGGTCCAGCCGGCGTCGCCGACCGGGCCCACGTAGACGAACGCGACCTTGATCGCCTCACCGCTGTCGGTGGCCGACCCCTCGGCCTCGGAGGTGGCGGTGCTGTCGTCGGTGGCGGCGCTGGAGTCGGTACCGGTATCCCCGGTGCCCGAGCTGGTGTCGGTGCCTTCGTCGTCGGTGCTGGAGCCGCAGGCCGCGGCCACCAGGCCGAGGACCATGGTGAGGGCCAGCAGCCAGCGCCACCGGCCGAAGCGGGTTCGTGTTGTCATCGTGTGGTTCTCTCCCATGGGTGTACCGCCCTGGTGGGCGGCATGGTTCTCACACTCGACGCTCGGGCCGGGATGGGCGGAACGGTCCACCGGGTCGGCAACCAGCCTTCTGCCGCGCCGAGCGGCTCCGGGGACTCTAGCAGGGTGCTGAAAAGACGAGCCCGAGGTGCTCTGGGTTCTGGTCCCGGGGTGTGAGATCTTGGTGGCAGGGCCTGCTGTTCACAGCGCTTCCCGTGGTAGTCAGACCCGAACCGCAGGGCTCAGGCGGCCCTCGACGGCCCCCCACCGGAGCCGTCCACACCCACCGCCACCAGGGCGAACCGATCGGCCAGGGCCGCCATCGGTTCCCCGCGGGGATTGTGGCGACCATCGCCATCCATGGTGTTGCAGTGTCCTACTCTTGCCTGCCGATGGAAAAGCCGAAGAGGACGATCTGGATACCGCTGGATGCGGATCTGGCCAGCGAGCTGGCGGCGCGCGGCGGCGTTCTCTCCCTTCAGGTCAACCAGGCGGTACGGAACGAGCTGCGCCGCCCCGTCCGGCCTCACACCAGCGACAACTGACGTCGGTGCCGCCTCGGCGCCCGGCCCGAATCGACGGCGCGCAAATCGCGCCCACGCCACGATCTGCGTCACGTTCTCACCGAGTTCCGGGGAGTCCGCGACACAGATCGGGCGCGGGGTGCGGGTGCCGTTACGCGGCTTGGGGATGGCGACGGCGCCGGACGCCGTCAGGATTCCATGCTGGGCACGGCGCTGCGGTCGACCACGGCGCCCCGGGCCTCGCCCGTCCGCAGCTTCAGATCACCGGGCGGGGTCTCGAACGGGCTGCGGAGCCCGATCTCCTCGGCGTAGGCCTTGATCTCCGGCATCACGTACTTGGCCAGCAGCTCGAGGTTGCGCAGGCGGTCTTCGTTGGGCACCGGACCCTGGGGCCCGAAGAACACGAAGGTGCCGGGACGCAGCACCGTCAGCATCGTCTTCACCTTGTCGATGATGGTGTCGGGCGAGCCCAACAGGGTGAGGTAGTTGCGCTGCGACTTGCGCAACTGGCCTTCGGCCCGGGCCCGGATCTGCTCGTAGTCGATCGGGGCGTCGTCGTCTATCGCCGCCTGCATCAGCTTGTTGCGATTGACCCCCAGCCAGCTGCCACCGGGCTGCTTCGACAACCGGCGGATGGCCTCCTTCGAGTTGTAGCCGGGAGGCAGGGTGTACTGGGGGGCCGAGAACACGGTCTGGCCGCCGCCGTAGATGAAGCCCTTGCCCAGCTCCTGGGCCTTCTCGTCGGTGTCGGCCACGAACGTGGGGATCAGGTAGCCGAAGTTCTCGGGGCCGGCCTGGTAGCCCATCTCGGCCGCGGTGTCGGCGTAGTAGTCCCACAGGTCGGCGGTCGGCCCGAGCGAGGTGCCGAGGCCGATGTAGGGGTAGGAGTGCTCGGCGCTCCATTTCACCGTCTCGGGCGACAGCACGCCGGGGATGATCATGGGGGGATGCGGCTTCTGATACGGGAGGGCCCACGGGTTCACGTGGCGGTAGTGGAAGTGCTTGCCCTCGTAGCGCCACGGCCCCGGCCGGGTCCACGCCTGGATGATGAAGTCGTGGGCCTCCTCGAACATCTCGCGGTTGTAGGCCGGGTTGGCGTTGTTGAAGAACTGCTCCGAGCCGGCACCCCGCACCCAGCCGGTGACGAGCCGGCCCCGGGAGATCAGGTCGATCGTGGCCAGCTCCTCGGCCATGCGCAGCGGGTGCTTGATCACCGGCAGCGGGTTGCCGATCAGGATGATCTTCACCCGCTTGGTGATGCGGGCCAGGATCGAGGCCTCGACGTTCATCACGTTGCCCATGCAGAACGGGTTGCCGTGGTGCTCGTTGAGGGCCACCCCGTCGAAGCCCAGCTCCTCGGCGTAGACGTACTCGTCGAGGTAGTAGTTGTAGTCGTCGGCCCCCCGTACATGGTCGAAGTAGGTGTTGGGGACGGCGAAGAAGGCCTTGTTGCGGATGACCACGTCTTCGGGCACCCAGCGGTAGGGACGTTCGGTGAAGTAGGCGACGTGCATGATCAGGCTCCCAGGAAGGCGTCGACGGCGGAAAGGAACGCCTCGGGATCTTCGATCTCGGGCCGATGGCCGGCGCCCGCAATGGACACCGACGTGGTGTTGGGAATGGCCGCCTCGTAGGCGGTGATGCAGCCCTGGGGGGCGATCAGGTCGTCGCTGCCCCGCACCAGGAGGGTGGGCAGGTCGCCCACGCCGCCCAGCAGGTGGGACAGGCTGTCGTTGAACATGAACGGCTCCCAGCCGATGCGGGCCGTCTCGGCCCGGGCATCCTCGAAGAGCTCGAACTGGAGGGGCGTCATCTCGCCCCCGTACATCAGGGTGTACTCCGGTGCCTCGACGTTGGACACGGTGGCGGCCACGTGGGTGCGGATGGTGACGGCCAGGAAGTCGAAGATCTCGCCCTCGGTGGGGCGCAGGCCCAGCGGGCCCACCAGCACTATCCGGGAGAACATCGACGGGCACCCGGCTGCGATCTCGGCGGCGGCGAACGCCCCGGCCGAGAAGCCGATCACGGGGGCGCCGGCCCAGCCCTGCTCCCGCATGAGCCGGGCGTAGAACCCGCCGAGGTCACGGTAGGACCGGATCCAGTCCACCTTGGGGGTCTTCCCGTAGGCCGGCTGCTGCGGGATGATCAGCTCGTACCGACTGGCCAGCTCGTTGTTCCACGTCATCCAGCCCGGGTAGCCCAGCTCGTCGTGGAACACCACGAGCGGCGGGCCCTCCCCGCCCCGCACCACGGTGACGGGCACCTCGCCCACCTGGATGACGTCTTCTCTCGTCGCGACAGTGACTGCCATGGTCCCCCCGTGAGATCGCAGTGGATGTTGCTCTTGGCCTCACGCTACTCCCGGGGTGTGACAGGGCCCAGTTGACGGCGGCCGTTTCGATCGGGCGGCCGGCGCACCACCGGGAGGCGGTTTGCCACCGGTCGACCGTGGGCGGTAGTAGTGGTTCACCGACCGCGCACCACGTCCACAGGGGGATCACATGGCGCTCGACGTCGCGACCACCACGCTGCTCGAGCAGATGGCGGCCGCCGGAGGCAAGCCGTTGCACGAGCTCACACCCGACGAGGCCCGGGCCTTCGGGGCGGCCATCGCCGAGATGGCCGGGCCGGCACCGAAGATGGCCCGGTCCGAGGACCACACGGTTCCGGTCGACGGGGGCGAGATCCCGGTCCGGGTGCTGGTACCGCCCCAGGGGGCCCGGGGGGTGATCGTGTACCTCCACGGCGGAGGCTGGGTGATCGGCACGATCGACGAGTACGACACGCTGGCCCGGAAGCTGGCCGAGCGCACCTCGTGCGCGGTGGTGCTGGTGGAGTACCGCCTCGCCCCGGAGCACCGCTACCCGGCGGCGGTCGACGACTGCTGGGCCGGCCTGGTGTGGGCGGCCGAGCACCGGGCCGACATCACCGGGCGGGCCGACGCCCCCCTGATCGTGGCGGGCGACTCGGCCGGCGGGAACCTCTCGGCCGTCATGGCCCAGCGGTCCCGTGACCGGGGCGGCCCCGAGCTGGCCCTCCAGGTGCTCGTGTACCCCGTCACCGACGCCGACTTCGCCACCGGGTCCTACACCGCGGCCGAGAACCAGCTGATCCTCACGAAGGACGCCATGGTCTGGTTCTGGGACCACTACACGCCCGACCCCGCCCGCCGGGCCGAGCCCGACGCCTCCCCCCTCCGGGCGGCCGACCTAACCGGCCTGGCCCCGGCCGTGGTGCTCACGGCCGAGCACGACGTGCTGCGCGACGAGGGCGAGGCCTACGCCCGCAAGCTGGCCGACGCCGGTGTGCCGGTGGACTTCCGCCGCCACGAGGGCCAGACCCACGGCTTCTTCAGCCTGCTCATGCTGCCCGGCAGCGAGCGCGGCTTCCAGCAGGTGGTGAAGGGCGTGAAGGCGGCCCTGGCCCGCCACGCCGCCGGCCAGCAGGCCGCCGCCTAGTCCGACCGATCTCCACACTCGAAAACGAAAGCGAGCCAGCCATGGCCACCTCCCCCACCCGTGACCTCGACGCCGTCGTCCTCGGCGCCGGCTTCGCCGGCCTCTACACGAACTACGCCCTGCGCGATCAGATGGGCCTCGACGTCCAGGTCTACGAGGCCGGCGACGGCGTCGGCGGCACCTGGTACTGGAACCGCTACCCCGGCGCCCGGTGCGACTCCGAGAGCTACATGTACTGCTTCTCGTTCAACCAGGACCTGATGCAGGAATGGGAGTGGAGCGGCAAGTACCCGGAGCAGCCCGAGATCCTGCGTTACCTCAACCACGTGGCCGACCGGTTCGACCTGCGCCGCAACATCCAGTTCAACACCCGGGTCACGGCCGCCCACTGGAACGACGACACCGCCCGATGGGAGGTCGAGACCGACCAGGGCGACAAGGTCACCGCCAAGTACCTCATCACCGGCATCGGGTGCCTGTCGTCGGCCAACGTGCCCAACATCAAGGGACGTGACACGTTCGCCGGCCAGAGCTACCACACCGGAGCCTGGCCCCACGAGGGCGTCGACTTCGCCGGCAAGCGGGTGGGCGTGATCGGCACCGGCTCCAGCGGCGTCCAGTCGATCCCCGTGATCGCCCGCACGGCGGGCCACCTCACCGTCTTCCAGCGCACCCCGCAGTACACGATCCCGGCCCGTCACGGCAACGTCGACAAGGCGTTCCTCGACGAGGTGAAGAAGAACTACGACGAGATCTACGAGAAGGCCCGCCGCTCCACCGGCGGCCTCCCCTACGACGCCGCCGAGCGCTCGGCCCTCGAGGTGAGCGACGAGGAGCGCACCGCCGTCTACGAAGACGCCTGGAACCAGGGCGGGTTCAAGTTCCTGTTCGGCTCGTTCGCCGACATCAGCCTCGACCGGCGGGCCAACGACACGGCGTCGGAGTTCATCCGGTCCAAGATCCGCGAGATCGTGAAGGACCCGGAGGTGGCCGAGAAGCTGGTGCCGGTGGACCACCCGTTCTCGTCCAAGCGGCCCCTGATCGACACGAACTACTTCGACACCTACAACCGCGACAACGTCACCCTGGTCGACATCCGCCACAACCCCATCGCCGAGATCAACCCGGCCGGCATCAAGCTGGAAGGCGGCGAGCAGCACGACCTCGACATCATCGTGTTCGCCACCGGCTTCGACGCCATGACCGGCACGTTCAACAAGATCGACATCCAGGGCAAGGGGGGCGAGAAGCTCAAGGACAAGTGGGAGGGCGGCCCGCTCACCTATCTCGGCGTGTCGGTGGCCGGGTACCCCAACCTGTTCATGATCACCGGGCCCGGTTCGCCGTCGGTGCTGAGCAACATGCCGGTGTCGATCGAGCAGCACGTGGAGTGGATCACGGGCGCCATCAGGCACATGGAGGCCAACGGGCTCGACGTGATGGAGGCCGACGCCCAGGCCGAAGCCGACTGGGTGGCCCACGTGAACGAGATCGCCTCCCAGACGATGTTCATGCTGGCCGACTCGTGGTACCTGGGGGCCAACATCCCGGGCAAGCCCCGGGTGTTCATGCCCTATCCCGGCGGCGTCGGCGCCTACCGGGAGAAGTGCGACGAGGTCACGGCCAAGGGCTACGAGGGCTTCCACCTCAGCGCCCACCACGAACCCGCCACCGCCACCGCCGACTGAGTGCGCCCTTCGGGCGCCTCGGGTTCGCCTTCGGCGAACACCACTGAGTGCGCCCGAAACTAGGAGCCTGAGTGGCGGTGAGCGCCACTCAGGCTCCTCAGAACGACGACCTAGGCCAGGTCGAAGGGGAGGCCGAATTTCTCGGCTGTGCGCTTCAGGCCGTCGATCACCGAGCCCGGGTAGGGGATCACGCCAGACGCCGTACGGGCCTCGAGGCGCATCTGCTCGGGCTCGCCCGGCAGGAACACGCTCTCGCCCGGCAGCACCTCGGCCGCCCTCACCTGTGAGACGAGGTCCTCGATGGCCTCGTGGTAGGCGTCGACCCCGTCGGGGTGGACCACGCCGGGGTCCATCACCAGGAAGAACTGGCCCCGCTTGCCCACGTCCACCGCCCCGGTGTGGGCCGAGCCGGTGATGACACCGGCCAGGATGTTGGTGATCATGGCCAGGCCGGTGCCCTTGTAGCCCCCGATGGCGGGAACGATCCCCGACATGGCCACGTGGGGATCGACGGTGGGGTTGCCGTCGCGGTCCTTGAAGCCCCACTCCGGCGGCAGCGTGGTCCCTTCGGCCTGGGCCCGCAGGACCTTGCCCAGGGCCACCGGGGTGAGGGCCATGTCCAACAGGATCGGCGGGTTGTCCCGCCGGGGGAAGGCGAAGGCGATCGGGTTGTTGCCGAACATCTTGGTGCGCGACCCGTAGGGGGCCAGGTTGGGCACCGAGGTGGTGGTGGCCACGCAGGCCAGCCCGGCCTGGGCCGCCAGATGGGGGTACCAGCCGCCGCAGCCCCAGTCGTTGGAGTTCCGCAGCGTCCCCACGCACAGGCCGGCCTCGGCCGCCTTGGGGATCAGCCGCTGCATGAAGCGGGTGGCCACCAGCTGGCCCAGCCCGCTGTGGCCGTCGCCCTGGAGCAGGGCCGGCAGCTCCCGGATCACCTCCATCTGCGACGTGGGGCTACACATCCCCTTCTCGAACCACCGCAGGTACCACGTGAGCCGCTGCACCCCGTGGGTGTCCACACCCCGCAGGTCGGCCCACATGAAGTTCTCGGCCATCGTCTCGGCATCTTCGGGTGCCATCCCGGCCGCGGTGAAGGCGGCGGCGGTGAAGGCCCGCACCCCCTCGATCGGCAGCTCGGCAGCGTCGGACTCACGTTCCTGATGTTCGGGGATCCCCCGCGGTCGATCACTCACCGGCCCACCTTGTTCGATGGACCGGCGCCCCGCAAGCCAACCTCCCCATCAGGGGGTTGCAAGGATCGGGCAAGGATTCCGTGGCCGTCGTCATGGCCGCTGCCCGCCGATCCGAGACCTTGGGCAGACCAAGGAAGGTGAGGTACCCAGAATGGGCATCGGAACCATCATCGGGGTCGTGTGCGGCTTCATCGCCGTGTTCGGCTCGATGATCATGGAGGGCGGCAACCCGGCGGCCCTGATCGCGCCCCCGGCCATGCTCCTCATCAGCGTCGGCACGTTCGGGGCGGCCTGCGCCGGCACCTCGCTCGACCGCGCCATCGACGGGCTGAAGGCCATGGCCCTCGCCTTCACCGTGGCCGCCGACGATCCCGTCGCCCTGATCAACCGAATCGTGGGCTACGCCGAGCAGGCCCGCCGCGACGGCCTGCTGGGCCTCGAGTCGCAGCTGGCCAACGAGCCCAACGAGATCCTCCGCACCGGCCTCACCATGCTGGTGGACGGCGTCGACCACCACGAGGCGGTCAAGGTGATGAAGTCGATGACGATGGCCCGCCGCGAGCTGTGGGACACCCGGGCCGACTTCTTCTCCAAGATGGGGGCCTTCGCCCCGACCCTCGGCATCATCGGCACCGTGCTCGGCCTCATCCACGTGCTGGAGAGCCTGGGCGGCGGCGCCGAGGAGCTGGGTCACCTGATCGCCGCCGCCTTCACCGCCACCTTCTTCGGCGTGTTCTTCGCCAACCTGCTGTTCCTGCCGATGGGGGCCAAGTTCAAGATGAAGGGGGCCGACGAGGTCCACATCGCCCAGATCGTGATCGCCGGGGTGGAGCAGATCGCCTCCAACCCCAACCCCCGCCAACTCAGGCTGGTGCTGGCGGCCCAGCTGCCACCGGCCGAAGCGGCCCACTTCCTCGAAGCCTCCTGATGAGTGAGCGGACGCGTCCCGAGGTGCGCCGGTGAGCGGCGGCGGAGGTGGCGACGACGATTTCGCCGTAGAGGAGGAACACGAGAACCACGAGCGGTACCTCGTCACCTACGCCGACATGATCACCCTGCTCATGGCCCTGTTCGTGATCCTCTACGCCATGGGCGGGCCGCCCCAGGAAGACGACTACTCCCAGTTCGCCCGGGGAGCGGCCACCGAGATCATCCACCCCCTGGACGGCGGCATCGGCATCTGGCGGGCTGGAGCGAGCGAGGCCCCGCCCGAGGCCGTCACCTACGTCGATCAGGAGGCGAGCCCCAGGGAGGTCGACGCCGCCCACGCGTCGGATCTGGCCCGCCAGCTCGAAGGCTCGGCCACCGGCGATGCCGGCGTGAGCGGGGGCACCGGGTCGGGCACGGGCGAGGGGTACGGCATCGACTCGACGGTGGACGAACGCGGGGTGGTCCTCACCCTTCCCGACGATGCCCTGCTGTTCGACGCCGGGTCGGCCGAGATCGGCCAGCGCGGCGTTGCGATCCTCCAGCAGGTGGCGGAGGTGCTCAAGGGCACGACCAACCAGCTACTGATCGAGGGCCACACCGACTCCCGGCCGATCCCCGGCGACTCGAACTGGGCCCTGTCGAGCCGCCGGGCGGCATCGGTGGCCGAGGTGCTGATCGCGGCCGGTATCGACCCCGAGCGTCTCGTGGTCGAAGGCTACGCCGACACCCATCCGGTGGCCGACAACGGCACCGAAGCGGGCCGCCGGCGGAACCGGCGGGTGGAGCTCGTGGTCACGGTGCAGTTCTCGGGGGCCGCTCCCACCACGCTGGTCCTGGCCGAGCCCGATGTGATCGGCGACCCGATCACCGACGAGGACATCAAGGGCACGCCGACCACGGCCGCCACCCGCACCTCGTCCACCCGAGCCCACGAGACGTCGACCCCGGATCACTGAACGCCGGCGGCCGCCGCCGCCCCCACCGTGGCGCCGGTGCCGGCCGGGGCGATCCACCGGTAGCCCAGCCCCGGCTCGGTGCGGATCAGGGCCGGGCGACGGGCGTCGTCGCCCAGCTTCCGCCGCAGCTGCGACATGAACGTGCGCAGATAGGCCGACTCGGTCCCGTAGGCCGGTCCCCACACCGTCTTGAGCAGCGCCTCGTGGCTCAACAGGCGGCCCGGATTGGCCACCAGCACCTCGAGCAGCCCGAGCTCGTGCCGGGTGAGGGCCACGTCGGACCCGGCCCGGCGCAGCACGCGCCGGTCCAGGTCGAGCTCCAGATCACCGTGAGCCCAACGGAACAGCCGGGGCCCGGGATCCTGCCCCGCCCGGTCGGCGGCATCGTCGGTCGGCGGCGCCCACCGCAGCCGCCCCTCGACCTCGCCCACCCGGTAGGGCCTGGTCACCCAGTCGTCGGCCCCGGCGGCCTGCGCCGCCCTCCACCGGGCCGTCCCGTCGACAGGGGCCACCGCCACCACCAGGCGCCCGGCGCACCGGGCCCGGACGGCCCGCACCAGGGCCACGGTCTCCATGCCGGGCAGATCGAGGTCCAGCACGACGGCGGCCAGCTCGGGAGCGGCGGCCGCCACCAGACAGGCGGCGGCGTCGGCCACCTCGATCACCGGCCGGCCCGCAGCCCGCAGGGCAGCGGCCAGCGCTTGGCGCTCCCGGGCCTCGCGCTCGGCCACGAGCACCGGCCCGACGTGGCGGCCGGCCATGGCGTCGGTCATCCCGTCCCATCGGCCGAACCAGCCGGATCTGGAGGCCCAGACGCCGGCGCCGGGCCGCCGTCAGCGTCCCTCCAGGGCCGCCAGGGCGGCGGCCACCACCTGCTCCCGGGAGCCGTCGGCGTCGACCACCACGTCGGCCGCGCCCGCCATCATCGGGTTGCGCCGGGCCACCATGGCATCGAGCTCGGCCTCGGTCAGCGGGCGCCGGTGCCGGCCCGCCGCCATGCGCCGCCGCAGCTCGTCCTCCCCCACCTGCAGCCACACCACCACCGCCGACCGGGCCATCGCCTCCAGGCAGGCGGCCGACTCCACCACCCAACCAGCCGCCGCCACCACCTGCGGCTCGGGACAGGCCAAGGCGTCGAGCAGCACGGCCTCCTCCCACCGGTGCAGCGCATCGACGCCGTCGGACGCCGCCACCTCCCGCCCGGTGCGCCCGGTGGCGGCCTCGATGTCTCGGTCGGAGTCGCGCATGGGCCATCCCCGGCGCCGGGCCACCGCTTCGGCCACCGTCGTCTTGCCCGCCCCCATCAACCCGATGATCACCACATGGCGCTGCGGTGGAGCCGTGCAAGGGCCTGTGATCGGCGTGTCGTCAGCCATAGATTCCAGCCATTTTCAGACCCGTTCCCTTCCTCCAAAGAAAGTCCAATTTCGGACGATGTCGTGGATGTTTCCCCCATTCATTCTTCATGTAGCGGTCCAACGTGAATGTTGTCTATCGTGCCGTCAGTCCGGCCAGGGCACCCCGATTCGGTTCTCCGAACCTGATCACCGTCGGGGGCGACGTCAACTTCCCCGAGAGCGGTGCTTGAACGCGCATGATGCCCAGCAGACGATGACAACCGACGACGACTCAATTGTCTCCGCTTCAGCGGATCGCGGCGGCGGTCGGCACGAGATCGTGCGCCGGGCCAATGTGCAGCTGGTGTTCCAGTCGATCGTGGATCACGCCCCGGTGAGCCGGGCATCGCTGGTGGCGCTCACCAACCTGTCCAAACCGACGGTTCTCCGGTTGGTGGCGGCGCTCGAACAGGAGGGCCTGATCCGGCGGGCGTCACCCGGGCCCGGCGTCCGCCGGGGAGCGGGCCGTATCCCGGTCGTGTACGAGCCCAATCCCGACGCCGCCTACGTGGTGGGCGTCGATGTGGGCGGCACGAAACTGGCGGCGGCCCTGGCCGACCTGGCCGGCAACGTGCGGGCCGAAGCCGAGATCCCCACGCCCCGCTCGGGGGCCCACGACCTCCTCACCGAGGTGGCGAAGCTGGCCAAAGGGCTGGCCCGGAGTCTGGACATCCCGTGGAGCCAGGTGGCCTCCGTCACCGTGGGCACGCCGGGCGTGGAGAACGCCGACGGGACCATCCGGCTGGCCGACAACGTGCCCGGTCTCGGTTCGGTGCCGTTGGCCGCCGGGCTCCAGACGATGCTGGCGACGCCGGTGCAGGTGGAGAACGACGTGAACCTGGCGGCCCTGGGCGAGATGGAGGAAGGTGCCGCCCAGGCATGCGACACCTTCGCCCTGCTCGCCCTGGGCACCGGCCTGGGCGCGGCCCTGGTGATCGACGGCCACCTGGCCCGGGGATCCCGGGGCGCGGCGGGCGAGGTCGCCTACCTGCCGATCGGAGCCGATCCCGCCTCACCCGAGGCCCGGCGCCGGGGCGCGTTCGAGGTGGCCGCCGCCGGCTCCGGCCTCACCGCCCTCCTGGCGGCCGAGCTGCAGGGAGGCACCGGGTCGACGGCCGGCGCGGGCGACCTGTCGGCCGCCAGCTCGGCCCGGGACATCTACGATGCGGCGGCCCGGGGTGACGAGCGGGCGCGCCGGGCGGTGGGGCGGCAGGCCGAGCTGGTGGCCCAGGCCGTGCTCACCATCGGCTGCCTGATCGATCCCGAGCTCGTCGTGCTCGGTGGCGGGATCGGTGCCAACCCGCTCCTGCAGGAGATGCTGGGGGAGTCACTGGACCGGATCATGCCGTGGCGGGTTCCGGTGGAGCTGTCGGCCCTGGGCGCCCGGTCGGGAGTGATCGGCGCCATCCACCACGCCCGGCGCTCCGTACCCCGCCTGGAAGCGGCGAACGTGAGCGCCCGCATGCAGTCGTTGAGCCGGGACGCCACGCCCGACGCCGGCTCCGGCCACGACGACGACGACGGGGACCAGGGGGATCAGCCCGGCCACGACGTGAATTAGGGCACGTGGCCAGGGCCACCGTGCGTGCCCCGAGGGCGCAGGGGTACTGTCGTTCCTCGTGATCGAACAGGGGCTCGGGATGGCAGACGTCACCGTCGACGCCGCGCCTGCTCCCCCGGACCGTTCCCGTTCGTCCCTGCTGCTGTTGTCGGTGGCCCTGTTCGGTCTGTTCAGCACGAACTTCAACGTGAGCGTGCTGGCCATCGTGGTGCCGCTGCTCGTGAACGACTTCGATGCGCCGCCGTCCACGGTGTCGTGGCTGGTGGTGGGGCCCACGCTGGCCTACGCCGTGCTCGGCCCCACCACGGGGAAGCTGGGCGATCTCTACGGGCGCCGACGGGTGTACCTCATCGGCCTGGCCGGATGCTGCCTCTTCGCCGGGCTCACCGCCGCCGCGCCCACAGCCCTGACGGCGATCCTGTTCCGGACGGCCAGCGCGGTGTTCGGCCAGTCGACCGCCCCCACGGGGATGGCCATCATCAGCGAGGCGTTCCCGGCCGACAAACGGGTGACGGCCCTCGGCTATTGGGGACTGGTGATGGCGGGCGGCCCGGTGCTGGGCATGGTCGCCGGCGGGTTCCTGATCGACGCCGTGGGCTGGCGCTGGATCTTCATCGTGCAGATCCCGCTCACCATCGCCGCCTTCGTGCTGGCCTTCCGGGTGCTGCCGGCGTCGGCCCGGCTACGGGGCGTCCGCTTCGATGTGGTGGGTACGGTCCTGCTGGCCACCGCCGCCTTCTCCATCCTGTTCGGCATCAACCGGGGCCCGTTATGGGGCTGGACCAACCCCGTGGTGCTCGGCCTCCTGGTGGCGGCGCCGATAGCGGCGGCCGGGTTCGTGGCCTGGGAGCGGGTGGTGGAGCACCCGCTGCTGCCGCTGCGCTACTTCGCCAACCGCCGCTTCACCATCCCGATGGTCACCCAGTCGCTGTGCCAGGTGTCCTATCAGGGTGGGTTCGTGCTGATACCGCTGCTGCTGTCGCAGCTGTACGGCTACACCACCACCCACATCAGCCTGCTCACGCTGGGCCGGCCCCTGATGTGGGGTCTGGCCGGACCGGCGTCGGCCTGGCTGGTGCGACGCCTGCCGAGGCGGCGGATCGTGGTGGCGGGGGTGATCGCCAACAGCGCTGCGTGCCTGCTCCTCACCCTCATCGGACCGGGCACCAGCGGGGCCGAGATCGTGCTGCTGCTCGGCTTCGCCGGGGTGGGCGTGGGCATCATCGTGGCCCCCCTCATGGCCATGCTCACCCAGGCCGTGAACACCACCGAGCTGGGGGTGGCCACCGCCACGAGCCAGATGATGACCCAGATCGGCTCGGCCGCCGGGGTGCAGCTCATGCAGACCGTCCAGGTGTCCCGGCTGGCCACCGACGGCCTGGCCGGCTCCTACCACACCGCCTTCATCGCCGCCGGCCTCGTCTCCTCCCTGGCCCTCTTCGCCGCCCTGGCCGTACCCAAGACCGACAACTGACCGACAACTGACCGGGGCGGCGGGCGGCGGGGTAGGGGCCCCGACGCCGATGGGGAGGCCCGAAGGGCCGGGGGCGCAGCCCCCTGAAAACACCGCCCTGGCCGTACCCAAGACCGACAACTAGGTTTCTCGCCATGACGCTTCCCTCCCCTTCGGCCGCTGCCGTGGCCGCCCTCGCTCCCACCGGCACGCTCCGGGCCGCCATCAACATCAGCAACTTCCTGCTGGTCACCGGGCGGGGAGCCGACGGCAATCCGGAGGGGGTGTCGCCCGACATGGCCCGGACGCTGGCCGGCCAGCTCGGGGTGGGCATAGAGCTGCTGCGCTACAAGACGCCGTCGTTGCTGGCCGACGCCGCCGAGACCGGGGCCTGGGACATCGGCAACATCGGGGCTGAGCCGGCCCGGGCCCAGACGATCGCCTTCACCGCCGCCTACTGCGAGATCGAGGCCACCTACCTGGTCCCGCCGGGTTCGCCTATCACCTCGGTCGACGAGGTCGATCGGCCCGGGGTGCGTATCGCCAGCGCCGCCGGCAGCGCCTACGGGCTGTGGCTCGACCGCAACATCACCCAGGCCGAGGTGTGCAACACCGACGGCCTGGACGGGTCGTGGAACCTCTTCGTCGACGGCCAGCTCGACGCCCTGGCCGGGCTCCGGCCCCGGCTGATCACCGACGTGGAGAAGCTGCCGGGGGCCCGCATCCTCGACGGCCGGTTCACCGCCGTACAGCAGGCCATGGGTACCCCCCGGGACCGGGACCCGGCCGGCATCGAGTACCTGGTGGCGTTCGTGGAGGCGGCCAAGGCGTCGGGCCTGGTGGCCGAGCTGATCGCCAAGCACAGCGTGGTCGGCCTCAGCGTGGCGCCGCCGGCCGAAAGCTGAACCCAGCCTTTCGTCCCGTCTTTCAAGCCCGTGGAACCTCCGCTACGATTTTCCATGTGGCCACCATGCACGACGTCGCCCGGGCGGCCGGAGTAGGAATCGGCACCGTCTCGCGCGTGCTGAACGACAGCCCCCACGTGAGCGTCGAGACCCGGGCCCGGGTCCGGGCCGCCATGGAGGAGACGGGCTACCAGCCGACTCGGCGAAACCGCCGCAACCAGGGGCAACATCATCGGCTGGTGGGCGTGCTGGTGCCCTTCTTCGGCGAGGCGTCGCCGTTCATGCGGCTGCGGGGCATCGTGCACCGCCTGGCCCGCCACCATGGTGAGGCGGTGATCCTCAACGTCGAGTCGCCGGCCGAGGCCCGGGCCCGGCTCGTGGAACTTCCAAACAACACCATGCTCGACGGCCTGATCGTGATCTCCATGCCCCTCCAGCACGACGAGGGTCGGCAGCTGGCCCGGGCCCCCTTCCCCACTGTGCTGGTCGACACGATCGATCCCGCCCTGCCCAGCGTCCACATCGACGATCGGGCCGGTGGGGCCATGGCCACCCGCCATCTGCTGAGCCTGGGCCACCGCCGCATCGCCTTCGTAGGGGAGCAGCCCGGCAATCAGTTCGGTTTCGTGGCCAG
The DNA here is from genome assembly GCA_041394285.1 of Acidimicrobiales bacterium. Taxonomy (GTDB): domain Bacteria; phylum Actinomycetota; class Acidimicrobiia; order Acidimicrobiales; family SZUA-35; genus CADEDH01. The sequence continues at coordinate 86,572 of JAWKIL010000012.1, forward strand.
CGCCCACCGGGAGGAGGGGTTCCGCCGCATGATGGCGGAGGCCGGCCAGCCCGTCCCGCCGGAGCTCGTGCGCTACGGCGCCTTCCTCCACACCGCGGCCCGGCGCATCGCCCGGGACCTGCTCAGCCTGGATCAGCCCCCCACCGCCATCGTGGCCGGGTCCGACACCCAGGCGTTCGGCTGCCTCGACGCCGCCCGCCAGCTCGGGGTGCGGGTGCCCGAGGATCTGTCGATCATCGGCTACGACGACATCGACCTCGCCGCCCTGATGGGCCTCACCACCGTACGCCAGCCGCTCGTGTACTCGGGCGAGCGGGCAGCCGAGCTGGTGGTGGAGTCGATGAGCATGCGACCGGCCGAGCCGTCGTCGGAGCAACTGGAGCTGGAACTGGTGGTCCGGGGCACCACGGCCCCGCCCCGCAGCGGTTCTTAGGAGCCTGAGCGGCGCTCAGCGCCGCTGACGCTCCTAATTTCGGCCCCTTACCCCCCGGAGGGGACGCTCAGGTCAGGGGCAGGCGGATCGGAAGGTGGCGGGACGAGGTGCCCACCCGCAGCTCGAACGGCCCCGGGGCCTCCACCCAGTTGTGGCTGGCCACGTCCCAGGTGAGCGTGGCCCGAGGATCGAGCGTGACCGTCACGTCGGCCTCGCTCCCGGCCGGGACGGCCGCCCGGGCGAACCCCACCAGACGCTGCGCCGGCTGGTCACCGGACCGGTCGCCAATGGGCGCCAGGTAGACCTGCACCACCTGGGAGCCGCTACGGACGGACCGGTTGGCCACCGTGGCCGTCACCGTGCCGGCTTCGGCTCCCGTGCCCCGGGAGGCGGCGATCACCTCGATCTCGGCGTAGCCCAGACCGAACCCGAAGGGGAACAACGGCGCCCGGCCCACCGTGTCGTACCACCGGTGACCCAGCAGCCGGCCCTCGCGGTACTCGGCCACCCCGTTGCGGCCGGGGTAGTGCTCCACCGTGGGCGTGTCGTCGAGGCTGGCGGGAAAGGTGACGGGGAGGCGGCCCCCGGGCTCCACGTCGCCCAGCAGCACATCGGCCAGGGCCTCCCCCATCTCCTGGCCGGGGAACCAGCACAGGAGCACAGCGTCGACGTCGGCCAACCACGGCATCTGCACCGGCGACCCGCTGTTGACCACCACGATGGTGCGCCGGCTGGCCGCCGCCACCCGGCGGACGAGCTCGTCCTGGGTGCCGGGCAGGGCCAGCGTGGTGCGGTCCCACCCTTCGCACTCCCAGTCGTCGTTGGTGCCGACGATCACGATGGTGGCATCGGCCCCGCCCGCCGCCTCCTCGGCCAACCCGATCGGGTCGTCGTCGAGCGGGCCGAGCAGACCGAGGTTGAACCCGCCCATGCCCATGCCGATGGGCCGGTGCCGGATCTCCACCACCAGCTCGGCCGGCTCGCCCGCGGCCAACTGCACCGGGGCGCGCACCTCACCCCGGCCGGTGCCGAAGAACGATCCGCCCACCGGCTCGTCGGTGTTGTCGATGAGCGGCCGGCCGTTGACCAGGACCCGGGCCGGGGCCACCGACTCCACGCCCACCTGCCACTCGCCGCTCCGGTCGGGGACCACGGTGGTGGTCAAGCGGGCCCCGAACGACGGGTTGGGGTCGCGGCGCCCGGTCGGGTCGGCCACCCACATCATGTGGAAGCCGTCGAGGCGGGAGGCCGACAGCGGCTCGGCGCTCGGATCGTCGAGGTCGTCGGGGGAGGCGTAGATGGCCATGGTGCCGGGGCCGGTGCGCACGGCCGGCTCGGGCTCGGGCAGGCGGCGGTGGATGTAGGCGCCGGCGGCGTGCACCACCTCGACCCCGTCGCCCCCCAGCCGGGCCTGGAGGCTGGCCAGCGGGTGGGCCACCCGGGTGGGTGTGACATGGGCGCTGCCGCCTCCCATCACCTGCCCCACGGCAGCGTTGGGGCCGACCACCGCCAGACGGCGCAGCTCCCCGGCGGCCAGGGGGAGGGCCTGGGCCGGGTTGTGGACGAGCACCATCCCGGCGGCGGCGGCCCGGCGCAGCAGCGCCAGATCGGCTTCGGCTTCGGGGCCGTCGGTGCGTGACCGTTCGGGGCCGGGCCCGTCGGCGTCGAGGGCGCCGCTGCGGGACATCAGCCGCAGCACGTTGCCGGCGGCCCGGCGCACGGCGGCCGGGTCCACCCGGCCGTCCTCCACCGCCGCCAGCAGAGCAGCCCCCCGGTGCAGGGTGGGCCCGGGCATCTCGAGGTCGAGCCCGGCCTCGATGCCCTCCACCGTGGAATGGAGGCCGAACCAGTCGCTCATGAACAGCCCGTCGTAGCCCCACTCATCGCGGGCCAGGGCCAGGATCTCGGCGCTGTCGGCCGACCACACCCCGTTGATCCGGTTGTAGGCGGTCATGATGGCCTGCACCCCGGCCTCGGTCACCGCCGCCTCGAAGGGCACGAGGTAGACCTCGCGCAGGGTGCGCTCGTCGATCCGGGAGTCGACCGACATCCGCTCGTGCTCGGTGTCGTTGCCCACGAAATGCTTGATGCAGCAGGCCACGCCCTCGCTCTGCACGCCCCGCACGTAGCCCACGGCCATGCGGGCGCTGAGCCAGGGGTCCTCGCTCAGGCATTCGAAGTTCCGTCCCCCCACCGGGGTGCGATGGAGGTTGACGGTGGGAGCCAGCAGCACGCTCGCCCCCTTGGCCTTCGTCTCGCGGCCCAGCACCTGGCCCACCTGCTCCACCAGAGCCGGGTCCCAGGTGGCGGCGAGCAGGGTGCCGCACGGGGCGCACATCGAGGGCGGTCCCCCGGCGAAGGTGGTGCCCCGGGCCCCCACCGGGCCGTCGGTGACCCGCATCGCCGGGATCGCCAGGCGTTCGACGGGAACGGTGTGCCAGAAGTCGTCGCCGGCCAGCAGGCTCACCTGCTCGGCGAGGGTGAGAGCGTCGAGCAGGCCCTCGATCGAGGCGCCGTTCCCGGCCCCGGTGTTCTCGCTGGATGGTCCCCCGCTGCTGTCCGGGGCGTTCACCCCTTGACCGATCCGGCCAGCAGGCCCCGGACGAAGTAGCGCTGCAGGGCGAAGAACACGGCCAGCGGCAGGACCATCGACACCATGCCGGCGGCGGTGAGCAGATGCCACGATTGGCCCCGGGTGCCGGTGACCTCCGCCAACTTCGCGGTGACCGGGATGTTGGCCGTGCCGGCGAAGATCTTGCCGATCAGGTAGTCGTTCCAGATGTACATGAACTGGAAGATCGTGAGCGAGGCGATGGCCGGCACCGACAGGGGCACGATCAGCCGGAAGAACACGGTGGCGTGGCCGGCGCCGTCCACCTGGGCCGCCTCGATGATCTCGCGGGGCAGGCTGGACACGAAGTTCTTCAGGATGAAGATGCAGAACGGGAGGCCGAAGCACGTGTGGGCGATCCACACGGCGTAGATCGAGCTCTTCAGGTGGAGGTAGGGGATCAGCGTGAGGGTGAAGGTGGTACCGGGGATCGTGAAGTGGGCGCCGCCGGTGAACAGCTGGAGCAGGGGAATGAGGGCCATCTGCAGCGGCACCATCAGCAGGCCGACCACGGCCACGAACAGCCAGTCCCGGCCCTTGAACTTCATCCACGAGAAGGCGTAGGCGGCGAGCATGCCGATCCCCACCGACAGGACCACCGAGGGCACGGTGATCTGCAGCGAGTTGAGGAAGAAGTGCCACAGGTTGTCGTTGCCGGGCGACGACGACAGCACTCGCCGGTAGTTGTCGGTGGTGAAGGCCGGGTCCCGGAACCAGTTCCACCAGCCGTTGGTCTTCACGTCGACCTCGGGCCGGATCGACGACACGAGGATGCCGAACGTGGGGACGGTCCACAGCACCATCAACACATAGACCATGGCCCGGCCCAGCGGGCTCGACAGGGCGGCGCCCACCGACGTGCCCATGGGCTCGTTCTTGACCTTCTTCTTCGGGATCGCCCGGGTGGTGGCCGGGGCCGCCAGCTCGTCGGCGACGATCGTGGTGTCCACGGTGCTCATGCGCCCATCATCTCCTCTGCCCGCTGCTGGGCCCGCCGGTTCATGACGATGATCGGGGTCACCAGCACGAAGATCAGCACCGCCAGGGCCGAGCCGAGGCCGTTGCGGCCCTGCACGAACTTGGTGACGAAGAACTCGTTGGCGATGGTGCTCGTCCCGAACTTGCCGCCGGTGGTGGCGGCCACGATGTCGAAGGCCTTGAGGCCGCCGATGGCCGTGACGGTGGCCACGGTCACGATGGTGGCCCGGATGTAGGGCAGCACCACCTGGTAGAAGACCTGGCGGTCGGTGGCGCCGTCTACCTTGGCCGCCTCGATCAGGGCCTCGGGCACCCCCTTGATGGCGGCCGAGAAGACCACGGTGGCGAAGCCCGACGAGGCCCAGATGAAGATCACGATCAACAGCAGGGTGTTGAACCCGGGGAAGCCGTTGGGCGGGTTCAGGGGGCCGTAGCCCCGCTCCACCATCCAGATGCGCTCCCCGTCGCCCCCCATCGAGGTGGGCAGGCCGGGGATCAGCGACGTGACCCGGTTGAGCAGGCCGTTGTTGAACGGCGGCCCGGCGTACACGAAGCCCCAGATCACGCCGGCCCCCACCAGCGAGATGGCGGCCGGGATGAAGATGGCGGACTTGGCCACCTTCTCGGCCCGCATGCCCTCGGCGAACCGGGCGATTGTGAGGCCGACGACCACGGTGAGGGCCGTGCCCACCAGCACCCACAGGAAGCTGTTGAACACGGTGAGCCGGGTGTTCCGGCCGGAGAAGATGTCGATGTAGTTGTCGAGGCCGACGAACTTCTTCGACGCATCGTCGAAGAAGCTCAGGTAGATGGTGCGGACGGCCGGGACCAGCAGGCCGATGGCCACCAGGAACACCGCCGGCCCGAGGAACACCCAGGACCGGAACCCCTCCTGCCGGTGGCGGGGTATCAACGACCCCAACCAGTACAGCGCTGCCAGCACTGCGCCGAGCACCGCCAGGCCGGCGATCACCACGGCCAGCGAAACGATCACCTCGATCACCGGACCACCCCGCTCCCTCTTGCTCGTATGGCCGGAAGGGGCCGGGCCTCGGCCCGACCCCTCACGACCGCTTCATTCCATTCCGCGTCAATCCTTACAGTGCGCTACACAGTGTGACAGATGCCTCACTGCGGCGCCCGAATCAGCTGGAGGGCCAGCTGTTCTCGACGTTGTTCACGAAGTCGTCGGTGCTGCCACCGGTGACCCAGGCCGTGATCTCGGTCCACAGGGTGCCCGAGCCGACGGCGCCGGGCATGAGGTCCGAACCGTCGAAGCGGAACACGTCGGCGTCGGCCTGGAGCTCGGCGAACCGCTTGACCATCGGATCCTCGATCTCGGCCAGGTCGACGCTCTTGTTGGGCGACAGCTCACCACGGGTGTTCGTCATGTAGAGCTGGTAGTCGGCGGAGCCGGTGTACGCCAGCACGGCGTAGGTCTCCGGCTTGTCGGTACCGGCGGCGTAGATGTCGCCGGCGCCCAGCATGTACTTGGTGCCCGGGTTGCTCGGCAGGTAGAAGAAGTCGACGTCGCCGTCTTCGGCGATCGTCGTCCCCTCCGGCCACAGGCCCGAGTAGAAGCTGGCCTGGCGGTGCATGTAGCAGTTGCCGGCCAGGATGGGCAGGCCGCCGTCCTGGAACTTGGTGGTGGCGATGGCCTTGATGTTGTTCTCGCTCCCCATGTAGTCGGGGTTCTTCACGTAGGAGCCCACGGCGTCGGCCACGGCCTTGACCTTGGCGTCGTTGAAGGGGATCTCGTGGTTGACCCACTGGTCGTAGACGTCTTCGCCGTTGAGGCGGAGCATCATGTCTTCCATCCAGTCGGTGAGCACCCAGCCGGTGGCCACACCGGACTCGGCGCCCACGCACCACGGGGTGCCGCCGTCGGCCACGATCTTGTCCGACAGCGTCTTCAGCTCATCGAGCGTGGTCGGGATGGCGTAGCCCTTCTCCTCGAAGGCGGCCGGGCTGTACCACACGAGCGACTTGATGTTGGAACGGCCGGGGATGCCGTACACCTTGTCGTCGACGCTCGAGTAGCCGAGCCACCCCTCGAAGAAGTCCTCCTTGGTGTGGTTGGCCACCGAGTCGGGCAGCTCCTGGAGGTACCCCTTGCGGGCCGCGGCGGCCATGAGGCCGGGCTGGGGGAAGTCGATCACGTCGGGGGCGTCGCCGCCTTCGAGGCGGACGTTGATCTCCGTCTCGAACTGGTCGGTGCCCTGCCACTCGATCTTGACGCCGGTGCACTCCACCAGCGGGTCGTAGCCCGCGACGTAGTCGGCGATCGGGGTGTCGTTCTCGCTGTCACGCACGGGGGAGAAGACCGTGACGGTCTTGCCCTCGAACTGGTTCTCACACTTGATCTCACCGTTCAGCAGGCCCTCGCCGGAGCCGCCCGCCTCGGACGTGGCACTGCCGCCGGCTTCCGAGGTCCCGGTGGCCTCGCTCGATGCCGTGGTGTCGTCCGACGCCTCGGTGTCGCCCGATGAACCACAGGCCGCCAGCGCCAGCGATGCGGCGCAGGCGAGACCGATTGCTCGCTTCGATATCTTCATGCTCTCTCCCTGGTAGCCGGTTTGCTCCGGCCGTGGAAACTCCTTGGAAAATTCGACAGAACTTCCATGAGGGAAGCTAGCACAACGCCCAATTGTTTCGGGGCGGTCACGTACCACTTTCATTGCGGTCGCGTGACGACGACCCCGGTCACGGGGTCTCCACGGCGGGGTCCACAGTGTGGCGTACCGGCCGCGGGGAGGTCGGGATGGGCGCCAGATCCCGGCAGACTCGACCGGTCATGCCAACGGGTACCCCCACCACGCCAGGCTCGCCGGCCAGAAGCTCGGCGGGCCATCCCTCGTCGCCATCGGCCCCGGCCGGGAGCGACGGCCCGGGCCGATCGGCTCGCCGCACCCTGCGCCTGCGGCCCTGGCAGCGGATGGCGCTCGACGCCTACCAGACAACCGACCGCCCCGATTTCCTGGCCGTCGCCACCCCGGGGGCGGGCAAGACCACCTTCGCCCTCACCGCCGCCCGCCTCGGCCTCCCCAGCCTCGGTGGACGCCTGGTGGTGGTGGCCCCCACCCGGCACCTGAAGCTCCAGTGGGCGGGGGCGGCCGAGCAGTTCGGCCTCCACCTGGACACCGAGTGGTCGCCGGCCGACCGGCTCCCGGGCGACGTCCACGGGGTCGTCACCACCTACCAGCAGGTGGCCACCGCCGCCGACGAGATCCGCTCGGTGGTGGCCGGGGGCATGGCCATCCTCGACGAGGTGCACCACGCCGGCGACGACCTGGCCTGGGGCGACGGGATCACCCGGGCCTTCGAGCCGGCGGCCCGCCGCCTGGCCCTGTCGGGCACCCCGTTCCGCAGCGACACCGCCGCCATCCCCTTCCTGCGCTACGTGGGCTACCAGGTGGTGCCCGACATCGAGTACGGCTACGCCGAAGCCCTGGGCGACGGCCGGGTGGTGCGCCCCGTCTACTTCCCCCGCTTCGGGGGACACATGGAGTGGATGGCGCCCGACGGGGCCGAGCTGGCCGCCACCTTCGACGATCCGCTCCCCCGCCAACTGGCCAACCAGCGGCTGCGGGCGGCGCTGAGCCTCGACGGCGAGTGGCTGCCGGCGGTGCTGAGCCACGCCAACACCCAGCTCCAGAAGATCCGGGCCACCCAGCCCGAGGCCGGCGGCCTGGTGATCGCCATCGACCAGGACCACGCCCACGGCATCGCCCGCCTCCTCCGGGACCGGTTCCGCCAGCGGGCCACGGTGGCGGTGAGCGAGGACCCCGAGGCGTCGGACAAGATCGCCCGCTTCGCCCAGAGCCACGACCCCTGGATCGTGGCCGTGCGCATGGTGTCGGAGGGGGTGGACATCCCCCGGCTGCGGGTGGGGGTGCACGCCACGACCACCACCACCGAGCTGTTCTTCCGCCAGGCCGTGGGCCGCATCGTGCGCTACACGGGGGGCCGGGGGCGGGCCTACATGTTCGTGCCCGACGATCCCCGGCTGCGGTATTTCGCCGACTCCATCGCCGAGGCCCGCCGCCACCGGCTGAAGGTCGACTCGGAGAGCGACGACGGCGCCGAGGAGCGGGACCCCACCGAGTTCGACCGGCCGGAGCAGGACCGGGGAGACCAGCTGTCGCTGTTCACCGTGCTGTCGGCCCAGGTCACCGATACCCCGCCCGACCTCGACGACATCTTCGCCTCCCACGACGAACCCGACCTCCCCGACCCGCCCAGCCACGAGGTGCACCACCCCGACCTGGTGATCGACCTGACGGCGCTGCCCCCGATCGCCGGGTCCCGGCGGCCGGGGTCGGCCCCAAACAGTGCCCGGGAGCGGGAGCGCCAGCGGCGGATCAACACCAACCTGGTGCGGGAGCTGGCCGGGCTCACCGGGCTGGGGCACGCCCAGATAAACGCCGAGCTCAACCGGCTGTCGGGCGTCACCAAGGTGGCCGAGGCCACGGTGGCCCAACTGGAGAAGCGGGCCAAGGCGGCCGAGGACTGGTCGGCCAAGGAACGGCGGCGGCGCTCCGGGGCGTAGGCGTCTCGGCCGGGATCGCCGACATTTAGGTGTTCATTTAGGTGTTGACCTAAGTGTCGGTGCGCCTTACAGTGAGGCACATGCCTAAGCATTTACCGGCAGATCCCGACCTGCCAGGCATATTCCAGGCGTTGTCCGATCCGACCCGCCTGGCCGTCGTGGAGCGGTTGAGCATCGCTCCGGCCTCGGCCAGCGAGCTGGCCAAGCCGTTCGCCATGGCCCTCCCGTCGTTCATGCAACACATGGGCGTGCTGGAGCGGGCCGGGATCGTGACCTCGCACAAGAGCGGACGCACCCGCGTCTACCAGCTCGCCCCCGGCGCGCTGCAGCTCGCAGCAGCCTGGCTGGCCGAGTTCCGCAACCACTGGGAACGGGCACTCGACCAGCTCGACCAGCTGCTCATCACCACCAACCCCACCGGCGATCCCGCCACCAACCCCACCGGCGATCCCGCCGGCGACCGACCGACCCCCCACAAGGAGCCGACATGAGCCAGTTCACCCCCGATCCCGCCCTCGACCTCGTGCTGGAGCGCACGATTCCCGTGTCGCCCGACCGGGTGTGGGCGGCGTGGACCGAGCCGGAGCTGCTGAAGCAGTGGTTCACCCCGGCACCGTGGAAGACGGCCGAGGTCGACCTCGAGCTGCGGCCCGGCGGCCGGTACATCACCACGATGGAGTCACCCGAGGGCGACCGGTACCCCAACGCCGGGTGCTACCTCCAGGTCGAGCCGAACCGCCTGCTCGTGTTCACCAGCGTGATGACGGAGAACTTCCGGCCCGTGGCCCCGCAGAACGGGGCCGGCGATCTGGGCTTCACCGCCCGGATCGAGATCGAGCCGGCGGCCGACGGTGGGACGCACTACCGGGCCGTCGCCATGCACGCCGACGAGAGCGGCTGCAAGCAGCACGCCGACATGGGCTTCGCCGAAGGCTGGGGCGCCGCCCTCGACCAGCTCGTCGCCCTCATGTCGTGATCAGGCACGGGACGAGGCCGCCTCAGTTCACACATCGACGAGGGGCAGCGCCACCACGACACAGGTGCCGCCCATCGCGGTGTCGTCGATCCGGACCGTTCCCCGGTGTGCCTCAGCGATCTCCTGGACGATGGCCAGCCCGAGCCCGCTGCCTCCGCTGCGGGCAGAGCGGGACTCGTCGAGCCGGACGAATCGCCCGAACACCCGGGCCCGATCGCCGGCCGGGATGCCGGGCCCGTCGTCGGCGACCGTGACCACCGCGGTCGACTGCTCGGCCCGCACCGCCACCTCCACCCTCGATTCCGCATACCGGACCGCGTTGGCCAGCAGGTTCCGCACCAGGCGCCGCAGGTCGGCGTCGCTGCCGCGCACCTCCACGGCGTCGACGGCGGAGGCGTCGAGCTCAACGGTCGACTCGCGGCGGACGGCGTGAACCTCGTCGAGCACTACCACGTCGAGGTCCAGCGGGTGGGCGGCGCGACGACCCGCAGGGACGCGTACGGCATCCCGACGGGCGAGGAAGAGGAGGTCTTCGACCAGGGTCTGCATATCGATGGCGTCGTCCCGGACCGAGAGCAGCGTTTGCTGATGTTCGCCGGCACCGGAGCGGAGCTCGACGTCGAGCTGGGTGCGCATCCGGGTCAGCGGCGTGCGCAGCTCATGGGAGGCATCGGCCACGAACCGCCGCTGCTGGGCCGAAGCCACCTCCAGCCGATCGAGCATCTCGTTCATCGTGGCCGCGAGCCGGTCGACCTCGTCGCCGGTGCCGGGCACCGGCACCCTGCGGTCCAGCGCCTGCAGCCCGATCGAGTCGACCTCGGCCCGGATGGCGTCGACCGGTCGTAGTGTCCTCCCCACGAGCCACCACACGGCCAACGCCAAGGCGAGCAGGGCCAGGGGGAACAGGATGGCCAAGGTTACGACCAGGGCGCGTACGGTGTCGCGCAGGTCGTCGGTGCTCTGGCCGACGACGGTGTAGCGGCGCTCACTCCCGCTGCCAACGGCTCGCACCAGCACGCGGTACGCACCGTCGTCGATCGGCAGTGAGCCCGCGGTGAGTGTCCGGGTCCCCGTGGCCGGCTGCGGCCAGCCGACATCGAGGTGGGCGGCGTTCGGGCTGGCTGCGATCACACGGCCGTCGGCGTCGAAGACCTGGGCGAAGTGATCCTCCGGATCGGACACCACGATCACCGGGTCGGCACCGGTGCGGGCGCCGACGTCGGCGGCGCGTTGCGCCAACGAGCGGTCGAGGTTGCCGTACAGCTCGCGGTGGACGACCCAAACGACGGCGAGCCCCACGACCGCCAGGACAGCAGCGACGATAAGCGCGGCCAGGATCGTGATCCGGCGCCTCACCGGCCGGCCCTATCGTCCACGATACGGTAGCCGGCGCCGCGGACCGTCTCGATCGAGCGCCGCCCGAACGGCTCGTCGACCGCTCGACGGATCCGCCCGATGTAGACCTCCACGATGTTCGGGTCGCCGTCGAAGTCGTGCACCCACACGCCGCGCAGGATGTCACCCTTCGACTGCACCTGGCCCGCCCGGCGGACGAGATACTCCAGCACGTCGAACTGGCGGGCCGTCATCGACAGCTCCCGATCCGCCCGCCAGGCTCGCCGGGAGGCCGGGTCGATGCGCAGGTCGCCGACCGCCAGCGGCATCGGCGGATCGCTGGCCCGGCGCAGCAGGGCCCGCAGGCGCGCCAGCAGCACGGTGAACGAGAACGGCTTCACCAGATAGTCGTCGGCGCCGGTGTCGAGCCCTTCGGCCTCGTCCCACTCACCGTCCTTCGCCGTCAGCATCAGGATCGGCACCCTGTCGCCCCGCTCGCGCAGCGCCCGGCAGATGCGGTAGCCGTTCAGGCCGGGCAGCATCACGTCGAGCACGATCACGTCGGCCCCCGACTCGGTGGCCAACCAGAGGCCGTCGTGGCCGTCGTGGGCGACATCGACCGTGTACCCCTCGGCCTCGAGCCCCCGCCGGAGGGCCGCCGCGGTCTTCAGTTCGTCTTCGATGACGAGCACCTTCACCCCACCAGCTTCGCAAAGCGAGCTGAACGCCGCCTGACAGACCCGCTCGCCCCAGTCAGGCTGCGGTCAGCTGACCCCCCGGAAGATCGTCGCATGAGGAAACGAGCCATCATCATCATCGGCGCTGTGGCCAGCCTGGCCGCGGTGGCGACCGCCGGAACGGCAGCAGCGAGCCAGATCGTCGGGCGGGACGACGACCGACCGATCACGGGGGAGGCGCTCACCGCCGCGAGCGTCGCCGCACTCGCCAGCACCGGCGAAGGCCGGGTCACCGCCACCGAGGTCGGCGACGAGGACAGCTACTACGAGGTCGAGGTCACGCTCGACGACGGCCGTCAGGTCGACGTCCAGCTCGACGAGCGCTTCGAGGTCGTGACCTCGAAGACCGACATCGAGTCTGCCGACGACGGGGACGCCTGAGATGGGCCGGGCTCAGGTCGCCGCGCTCTCGACGGTCGGCATTGCCGGGCTGCTCCTCATCACCGCCTGCGGTGAGTCCCAGGACACGGCGGTATCGACGGCGTCGTCGGTCTCGTCGGCGTCGGCGGCGCCCGCCACGGCTGTGCCTGGCCGCGACGGCAACATCATCGACCCTGGGGACGGCGGCCGCTACGTCGTCGAGATCGATCCAGCGACGTTCACCGACGTCATCGACAACCCCTATCTCCCGCTCCGGCCCGGCTGGCGATGGGAGTACGAGGAGCGATCACCCGACGGTGAGGTCGAGGATCACCGTCGAGGTCCTCGACGAGACCCGCACAGTGATGGTGTCGATGCCGTCGTGGTGCACGACCAGGCGCGACGTGGGAGTTGCGACATCATCGAGGACACCTTCGACTGGTACGCCCAGGACACCGTGAAGGCAACGTCTGGTACTTCGGCGAGGACACCACCAAATACGACGACGACGGCACGGCCTCGCACGACGGCTCGGAGGCGGGCGACGGCGCCTTACCGGGCATCGTGATGCGGGCGACGCCCGTGCCGGGTGGACACCGGCTACCGCCAGGAGTTCCAGGACGGCAACGTCTTCGAACGGTGGGACGACCCTGCGGCCCGCGAGGCGATCCTGTTCGCCGCCCGGGCCATCGAGACCGAGCCGTCGCTCCTCGGGGCGAGCCCCCATCTCCTGATGGTGGCCCAGCGTCCTTGAGTTCTCCGGCATCGTCACGCCGGCGGCGAGCTCCAGTCGCTCAGCGCCAGGCGCATCGCGACACGAAGGCGCCACGTCGATGCCGGCGAGACGCTCCCGTTGTCTGATCGCCTCCGGTTCCGGTCCCCGGCGCTCGCCCACCGACACACCGCATCGATGAGGAGGTGGCTCCGCACCGTACATGCGCAGCGGGGGCCGACCCTTCTTCAGGCCGGGGATGTGTCGATCAGACGGGCGATGGCTTCGATGTAGCGCCCGGGGTCGACCCACAGCAGGTCGTTGTGGCCGGCGCCTTCGACGAACTCGGTGGTCACGTCGCTGGCCCGCAGGAGCTCGGCGGTGGCCACCGCGTTCTCCACCGGTACGAGATCGTCCCACAGCCCGTGGATGATGAGGGTGGGGATCGTGATCGTGGCCAGCTTCGCCCCGTGGGCGGCGACGAGCCGGTCGACCTCGTCGCCGGGTTGCAGCCCCAGGCGCCGCACGAAGCGGGCCACGTTCCCGGCGCCGCTCTCCAGTATCAGCCCCCGGTAGCCGGGCACGTGCGCCGCCACCTCGAGCGCCGGGTTGGCACCCAGGCTGCGCCCCATCACGAAGCGCGGCCCGTCGAACCCGTCGGCGTCGAGCAGCTCGAGCGCCCGCTGCCCACACCGTGCGCCGTCGCCCACGAGATGGGCGATGGTCGGGGTCCCGGTGCTGCGGCCGTAGCCCCGGAACTCGAACACGAACAGATTGGCCCCGATGGCGTGGTAGAGCGGGGCGATGCCGTCGTGGTCGCCCACCACCTCACCGTTGCCGTGGAAGTAGACGATCGTCGGGCCGTGGGGGTCGGTCTCGTAGCGCCGGGCCGCGATCGTCACCCCGTCGGCGACCTCCACGGCATGGTCGGTCGCCCCCGCCGGGGTCGGTGACGGGTCGGGCCGGGGGAAGAAGATCTGGGCGCTGAGGCCTCCCTGGTCGAGCAGCGAGTAGTCGGGATCGTCGGCCACGGATGAAGCGTAGTCGGCGCCCAAATCCCGCACCCCGGGCGACGCCGCCATGAGATGCTGCAGACCGTGGCCGACGGACAGCTCATCGTGGTGACCGGCATCATGGCGGCGGGGAAGTCGACCGTCGCCCAGGCGTTGGCCGAGCGATTTCCCCGAAGCGCCCATGTGCGGGGCGATCACTACCGACGGTCGATCGTGAGTGGACGGCACGAGATGTCGGCCGAGCCGACCGTCGAGGCCCTCGACCAGCTCCGCCTGCGCTACCGGCTGGCGATCGCCACCGCCGAGGCCTACTGCCGGGCCGGCTTCACCTCGGTGCTGCAGGACGTCATCATCGGCCCGATGCTCGACGAGGTCGTCGCCCTGGTGCCACGCCGGCCGTTCTCCCTGGTCGTGCTGGCCCCACAGGCGGACGAGGTGGCCGAGCGGGAACGACAGCGACCCAAGACCGGCTACCTCGGCTTCACCCCGGCGCAGCTCGACTCCCTGCTGCGGACGGCCACGCCGAGGCTGGGGTACTGGCTCGACTCGACCGGTCTCACCGTCGACCAGACCGTGGATCTGGCGCTCGCCAATCTCGATACGGCAGCACGCATCGCCTGACCCCGTGCCGGGGTGAATCCTTTCGGGATGGTGCCGGCGACAAGTGGGGTACGGGTGCGAAGGCAGGACGCAGACCCAACGAGATGGGCCCTTCCAGAGCAGCCGATCGAGTTGCAGTCGGGGCCTGCTCCCACCCGGTCGGGGCCCTCTCCTCGAGGAAGTGCAATCTCATGGCGCAACCGAAGCCGTGCCGCCCACCTACAGCGGCGGCGCGTCTTCGACGGTCACGGTGCGGCCCGGCTGCAGCCGGGTGCCGCACCAGCGGCAGCGGTGCTCGATGCGGGTCTCGGTCCGGGTGGTGATGGCCCCGTTCGGGCCCTGGATCACCTCGGTGTGCTCGTACAGGTTGGCCAAGGCCGGTGCCGTGCGCCCACAACCGGGGCAGGGGCGCAACGGCGGACCGGACATGGCCAGCTAACAGCTACGAATCGGGGCCCGCTCAGGCGTGCCCGTGGCGGAGGAGGCGGCCGGGGGTCTCCCCGGTGCACTCACCGTTGTTGAACGTCTCGACCCCGTTGACCAGGATGTGGTGGTAGCCCTTGGCGTGCTGCACCCGGCGCCACTCGCCGCCGGGCAGGTCGTGGACCACCTCGCCCACCCAGTTCGGCTCGACGTCGAGCTCCTCCATCTTGTAGATCACGATGTCGGCCGCCGAGCCCTCCCGGATCGTGCCCCGATCCTTGAAGCCGGCGGCGTGGGCCGCCAGCGACGACATCCGGTAGTGGGCTTCCTCCAGGGTGACCTTGGCCTCGTCCCGCACCAGCCACCGCAGGTAGTCGGTCGACCACGAGCCACCGTTGAAGAACTTGGTGTGGGCGCCGCCGTCGGACACGCCGGGCACCGTGTACGGCGAGTCGTTGGTCATCTCGGCCATGAAGTCGGCGTTCATGCCGCGGTCGGGGCCGAGGAACTCGACGTTGAGGTCGCCCCGGAGCGACAGGTCGAGCATCACCTCGATCGGGTGCTTGCCCTCGGCCTCGGCGATCTCGCCCAGCGAGCGGCCCACGTACTCCTGGAGGTCGGCCTGGCGGTTGACGCCCTGCACGATCAGCCGCTCCGGCTTGCCGCCCACACCGGCCTGGATGGCCTGCAGGCGCCGGTCGGCCTCCTCGGCCTCGGCCAGCACCGCCTGGCGCAGCTCCGGGTCGACCATCTTCTCCATCTTCTCTTCCTTGGTGCCGGTGGTGATCTCCCGCCACGCCGGCGAGGCGTCGTAGAGGTTCCAGTGCTCCAAGGTGAAGGCGAAGCCCACCCGCAGGGTGGCCGTCTGGCCGAAGATGGGGAGGCCCTTCTCCCGGCACCGCTCCACCCAGCGCAGCGAGCGGCGGTGGATCTCCGGGTTCTTGATGGCGGGGGCGATGGCGTTGTAGAGGATCGGGCGCTTGGCCACCTCGGCCAGCTTCTCCACGAACGCCAGGTCGGCCTTCACGTCGTCGGTGGCCTGGGTGATCTGGATGAAGCCCTCGTCGCGCTCGGCCAGCACCTCGCCCAGGGCCAGGATGTCGGCGTCGCACATGGTGTCGGTGACCATGGGGGAGCCGTCGAAGTCGGCCTGGGTGGAGTTGGGGCCCAGGCGCTGGATGGAGAAGCCGCACAGGCCGGCGTCCATGCCCTCGGCCAGCAGGCGCTGCATCTCCTTGCGCTCGGCGTCGGTGGCGGGGCGGGTCTTGGCCGCCTCCAGACCCATCACGTAGGTCATGAGCGAGGCGGTGGGCATGTACTGGATGCAGTTGATGCCGAGCGGCGCCCGGTCGAGCGAGTCGAGGTACTCCGGGATCGTCTCCCAGTCCCACTTGGGGAGCATGCCCTCCACCATCGACGCCATGGGGATGGCCTCGGTGCGCACCATGGTGAGCATCGAGCGCTCACGGAAGTCGGGCTTCACCGGGGCGAAGCCGAACCCGCAGTTGCCCAGCACCACCGAGGTGACGCCGTGCCACGACGAGGTGGTGCAGTACGGGTCCCAGCGGATCTGGGCGTCGTAGTGGGTGTGGAGGTCGATGAAGCCGGGGGCGACGATGAGGCCCTTGGCGTCGATGACGCGGGCCGACACACCGTCGGTCTTGCCTCCGACCTTGGCGATGCGGCCGTCTTTGATCCACACGTCGCTGGTGAATCGCGGCACCCGGGTGCCGTCGACGACGGTTCCCCCCTGGATGTGCAGGTCGTACGAGATCATGGTTCGTTCCTTCCCCCCGCAGTTGGCGAATCCCCGTCCAACTGGCTGTTTCAAGGCTCCCTTCAACAGTAGGTGACGCAACGCGACCGGACCCCACTGGCGGGCGAACCGCAGCCCCGCAGGGTCAGTAGGTGAACATGCCGACGAGGTCGTGGAGCTGGGACGCCATGACCGACAGCTCACCCGCCGCCTGCTGGGTGTCGAGGGCGCCCGTGTTGGTGTGCTCGGCGGCCTGGCTCACGGTCTCGGCGTTGCGGGAGATCTGCTCGGTCAGCGAGGCCGAGTCGGTCACCGACTGGCCGATCACGGCCGTGGTCACCGTCTGCTCCTCCACCGCGGCGGCGATCGTGCCCTGGGTGTCGTTGATCTGGCTGACGATCGTGGTGATCTCGTTGATGGCGGCCACCGCGGTGGCGGTGTCGGCCTGCACGGCCTCGATGCGGGTGGTGATGTCGGAGGTGGCGTTGGCCGTCTCCAGGGCCAGGCTCTTCACCTCGTTGGCCACGATGGCGAACCCCTTGCCCGCCTCGCCGGCCCGGGCCGCCTCGATGGTGGCGTTGAGGGCCAGCAGGTTGGTCTGCTCGGCGATGCTCCCGATGGCCTTCACCACGTCGGCGATCTCCATCGAGCTGGTCGACAGGCGATCGACGGCGGCCCGGGTCGCTTCCGAGATCTCCACCGCCTCGCTCGCCACCCGCACGGCCTCGGAGGCCGACGATGCGATCTCCCGGATCGAGATGGCCAGCTCGTTCGACGAGGTCGCCACCTCGCCCACGGCGCTCGACACCTGATCGGCGTCCCGGGCCATGCTGGATGCCTCCTCCGCCGTGTCCTGGGCGGTGGACGACATGGTGCGGCTCACGTGGCTGAGCCGCTCGGACGCCCGGGCCAGTCCCTCCGCCTGCGCCCCGATGCCCCGCATGGCGACGGCGACCTTGGCCGCGAACCGGTTGAAGGCCGCAGCCAGCTCGCCCGGCTCGCCCGCCACCGACTCGTCGGCCCGGCGGGTGAGGTCGCCCTCGCCGTCGGCGATCTCGGCCAGCTGGTCCCGCAGGTCCCGGATCGGGCCCACGATCGACCGGGAGATCCGCCAGGCCAGAAGGGCCATCACGACCATGGCCAGGATCTGGGCCACCACCGCCTGGAAGCGGGCCGTGTCGCTGATGTCGGCGGCGTCGACCCGGGCCGCGTCGGCGTGCTGCTCCACGGCATCGGCAACGGTCGGGAGATCCTGTTCGAGCTGGTCGAAAACATCGAAGAACTCGTTCCGGGCCTGGATCTCGTCGGGGCCGCCGACGGCCCGTATGGCGGCGACGGCCAGCTCGCCGTAGGTCGTCACGGTGGGCAGCACCTCGTCGACGGCATCGGTGATGACGGCGTCGTGCCCGCCTTCGGACACCGCCCGCAGACGGGACGACATGTCGTCGGCGGTGGCGGTGGCCTCTTCGATGGCGGCCGCCTGGCTCTCGCTCCCGGCGGCCGACGCCCCGAGCACGATTGCCTTCAAACCTTCGTGGTTCATGTCCACCAGCACCACGTCGCGCACGACGGGGATCGACTCGCCGACGGCGTCCAGCCGATCGGACACCCGGGTGATCGCCCGCAGGCCCAGCAGGCCAACAGCGAGCAGCATGACCTGGGCCAGAACTGCCAGCAGCGCCAGCTTCCGTCCGATCCGAATACGTCGCAGCACCGCTCAAACTCCCTGTACGTCGCGAATCTGGACTGTCCCTCCCCTGAGTGGTCGGCAGGAACGGGCCGACCTTGAGCCGTCCGACCCATCCCGTTTATGGTCGCCCCCCATGGAGCTGAAGGACAGAGTGGCAGTGATCACCGGGGGCAGCGGCGGGATCGGCCGGGCCCTGGCCAAGGCGTTCCTGGCCGAGGGGGCCCGCACCGTGGTGCTGGCCGACCTCGATCCCGACGCCGTGAACCAGGCCGCGGCCGAGATCGGCTGCGAGGCCCGGGCCTGCAACGTGACCGACGAGGCCCAGGTGGCCGACCTGGTGGAGTGGACGCTGGCCAACCACGGCCCCATCGACCTCTTCTGCTCCAACGCCGGCGCCGGCGCCGAGGGCGTGCTCACCGACGCCACCAACGAGGCGTGGCGGACGCAGTGGGAGCTGCACGTGATGTCCCACCTCTACGCCGCCCGGGCCGTGCTGCCCTCGATGATCGCCCGGGGCGAGGGCTACCTGCTCAACACCGCCTCGGCCGCCGGCCTGCTGGCCGCCATCGGCTCCGGCCCCTACACCGTCACCAAGGCCGCGGCGGTGAAGCTGGCCGAGTTCCTGTCGATCACCCACGGCGACGACGGCATCCGGGTGTCGGTGCTGTGCCCCCAGGGCGTGAACACCGCCATGGCCCCCAGGAGCCTGGGCGACGGCCAGACCGACGGCATCATCGAGCCCGACGACCTGGCCCGGGTGGTGGTGCAGGCCATCGGCGACGAGCGCTTCCACGTGCTCCCCCACCCCGAGGTGGCCGAGTACGTGAAGCGCAAGGCCGACGACCCCGACCGCTGGCTCAAGGGCATGCGACGCCTCCGGGCCCGCTCCCTCGGCCAGGTGGGCCCGTAGGGCTCCCCGGCCCGCCTTCGGCGAACACCGGGGCCGGCGGGTAACGTTGCCCTCCATGGCCACCTTCGCCACCACCGACCTGTCCTATGTCGACGGCTACAAGCTCCTCACGGGGCTCGTCGTGCCCCGCCCCATCGGCTGGATCGGCACCGTCGACGCCGACGGGCGGCCCAACCTGGCCCCCTACTCCTTCTTCCAGGCCGTGGCCTCCCACCCGCCCACCGTCCTGTACTCCGTGGGCGTGAACGACGGCGACGAGAAGGACAGCCTGCTCAACGCCCGGGCCACCGGTGAGTTCACCTGCTCGATCGTGGGCATGGAGGTGGCGTCGGGCATGAACCAGACGGCGGCCGAGCTGGAGCACGGCGAGAGCGAGTTCGACTTCGCCGGGCTCACCCCCGAGCCGTCGATCGACGTGAAGGCACCCCGGGTGGCCGAGGCCCGGGCCAGCTTCGAGTGCCGGGTGGTGCAGATGGTGGAGCTGGGGAACCAGCCCAACATCAACGTGGTGGTGTTCGGCGAGGTGGTGCGGTTCCACGTGGACGACGAGATCCTCGACGGCACCCGGATCGACCACGCCGCCCTCGACGCCGTGGGCCGCATGGCCGGCAACGGCTACGCCACCACCCGAGACCGCTTCGAGCTGATCCGGCCCTCGTAGCGCCGCCACCCGGCCCCCGGCCGGCACCCCCCGCCGTGCTCGACCAACCCCACCACGACCCCTCCGAGCACCTGGTGTCGAACCCGTGCCCGGCGCCGGGTGAGACGGTGACGCTCACGGTGGAGGTGCCCGACGGCGCCGGGGTGTCGTCGCTGGCGGTACGGACCGTGCACGACGGCGAGGCGGCGTGGGCCGAGGCCCACCGGGCCGGCCCCGGCACGTGGGAGGTGCCGCTGCGCGCCCACAACCCGGTCACGTCGTACCGGTTCTGGCTCGACGGGCCGGGCGGACCCCGTTGGCTCACCGGGCTCGGGGTGCTCCACCACGACCCGACCGACCACCACGACTTCCGGCTCCTCACCACAGGCGGCACGCCCCCGTGGGTGCCCTCGACCGTGTGGTACCAGATCTTCCCCGACCGCTTCGCCTCGTCGGGCCGTCACCGGGCCCGACTCCCCGATTGGGGCTGGATGAGCCGGTGGGACGACCCGGTGGCCACCGGCCGGCGGTCGATGACCCAGCTCTACGGCGGCGACCTCGACGGGATCGCGGCCCGGCTCGACCACCTGCGGGACCTCGGCGTCGGCGGCATCTACCTCAACCCGGTGTTCCCGGCCCGGTCCAACCACCGCTACGACGCCACCTCGTTCGGCGCCATCGACCCGCTGCTGGGGGGCGACGAGGCCCTGGTGCGCCTCCGCCGGGCCTGCACCGGCGCCGGGCTCCGGCTCATCAGCGACCTCACCCTGAACCACACCGGCAGCCACCACGAGTGGTTCACCGCCGCCCAGGCCGACCCGGCCGCGGTCGAAGCCAGCTTCTACTACTTCCTCGATCACCCCCACCGCTACGTCTCCTGGCTCGGCGTGGCTTCGCTGCCCAAGCTCAACCACGCGTCGCCCGAGCTGCGCCACCGCCTCTACGAGGGCCCCCACTCGGTGCTGGCCCGCTACCTCGGTCCCCCGTTCGACCTCGACGGCTGGCGGATCGACGTGGCCAACATGACCGGCCGGCGGGGCCACGACGACCACAACGAGATGGCCCGGCGCTCGGCCCGCCGCACCAGCGACGAGGTCGACCCCGCCCGCTGGCTGGTGGCCGAGCACTTCTTCGATCCCAGCGCCGATGCCGGCCCCGGCAGCTGGCACGGTTTCATGAACTACGCCGGGGTGGCCCGCCCGGTGGCCAGCTGGCTGGGGCGACGGGAGCTGCTGGCCCGCCTCACCGGCGGGCCCGGTCAGGCCTCCCGGGACGGGGTGGCGGTGGCCCGGGCCATGGACGCCGCCCGCTCGGCCCTGCCGTGGCAGACCGTGCTCGGCTCGATGGCCCTGGTCACCTCCCACGACACGCCCCGCTGGCACTCGCTGGCCCGCTCATCCGAGCTGGCCCGGGTGGGCCTGGGGCTGGTCCTGACCCTGCCCGGCGCGCCCTGCCTGCTCTACGGCGACGAGGTCGGCCTCACCGGCGCCGACGCCGAAGCGGCCCGGCGCACCATGCCGTGGGACCCCGGGCGGTGGGACCGGACGACGATGGATTGGTACCGGGCCCTGATCCGGTTCCGCTCGGGCTCCCGGGCCCTGGCCCACGGCGGGTTCCGCTGGGTGGAGCGGGCGCCCGACGCCCTGGCCTTCCTGCGCCGCACCGCCGGCGAGCATCTGCTGGTCCGGGCGTGCCGGGCCGACGGGGCGTCCCCGCTGCGGCTGCCCCCCGGCTGGGAGGTCGAGCTGGTGGCGGGCGAGGGCGCAACCGCCCGCCACGGCGACGGGCTGCTCGTCGGTCACGACGGCCCGGGGTTCGGCATCTGGCGCCTGTCGCCGTCCCCCGAGCGAAACTAGGAGCCGTAGCGGCGCTCAGCGCCGCTCAGGCTCCTCAGAACGGTTGTGTCGGCTGGTCGCGGCCACACCGGTCGAGCACAATGGTCCCGAGAAGGCCGCCCATCACCAGGGGGAGACGTCGATGCTCACGCACGAGGACAACGAGCTGCTGTGCCGGGTCGGGCCCGGGACCCCGATGGGCGAGCTGATGCGCCAGTACTGGATCCCGTGCCTGCCGTCGTCGGAGTTCCCCGAGAACGACGGCCCGGCCAAGCGCATGATGCTGCTGGGTGAGCGGTTCGTGATGTTCCGTGACAGCCTGGGTCGCATGGGGGCCATGGCCGAGGCCTGCCCCCACCGGGGCGCCAGCATGTACTTCGGGCGCAACGAGGAGTGCGGCCTGCGCTGCAACTACCACGGCTGGAAGTTCGACATCGAGGGCACCCTGGTGGACCTGCCAACCGAGCGGTCGGGCAGCCGGGCCCAGCAGCACTTCAAGGAGCGGGTGAAGATCCGGGCCTACCCGTGCCACGAGGTCAACCACATGATCTGGATCTACATGGGCCCCCGGGAGACGCCGCCCCCGTTCCCCGCCTTCGAGATCAACACCCTGCCCATCGAGAACGTCGATGAGCCGGCGATCATGATGGAGGAGGCCAACTGGGTGCAGAACATGGAGGGCGACCTCGACTCGGTGCACCTGAACTGGCTCCACCGCCGCCTGGCCGCCGATTCGCCCGCTCCTCCCTCCGGGATCCGCGGCTTCTGGAGCCCCGACCCCGAAGCCCCCGAGCTCGACGTGGAGCGCACCGAGTACGGCGCCTACTACTCCTCCCAGCGCAAGTGGAACGACGGCCAGATCTGGCATCGGATCAACCAGTTCATCTTCCCGTTCCACACGATGATCAGCGTCGGCAACATCGTGAACCTCCGCTCGTTCGTGCCCCTCGACGACCACCACGCCATGCTCATCAGCCACAGCGCCAGCCCCCTGGGGCCACTGCCCCCGGAAGCGGCCCGGGGCTCCCACGCCTTCGACGAGGTGGGCGGCTACGAGCCCCGCACCAACGATCCCCGGTCGTACTTCGTGACCAAGGCCAACAAGCGCAACGACTACTTCCGAGACCTCGAGGTGGAGAAGACGTTGATGCACTGCGGGATCCCGTTCGTGCTCAACCTGCAGGACCGGGCCATGACCGAGCTGATGTGCAGCTTCGACGGCGAGCCGCTCTACGACCGGACCCAGGAGAACCTGGGATCCACCGACGCCTTCGTGATCGCCGTGCGCTCGCAGTTGATCAACGCCGCCAAGCGGTTCCGGGACACGGGGCAGCTCCCGCCCAACGTGACCGACGTGTCGTTCGACCGGGTGCGGGCGGCGTCGGTGCTGATCCCGTCCGACGTCGACTGGAAGGCCCACTCCAAGGAGGCCCGCAACGCCGATTCGGGCCAGCCCCCCAGCGATGACGTGCCCCTGATCATCGACTGAACCGGGCTCCCCGGGAGCCAGCCCCCGCCCCCGGCGCGGCGCTCGTCTCCCGGTTCGCCGCCATGCTCCGACGAGGGTGTCCTACCCACTCTCACCAGGGAAAATGTTGTCGTGAAGTTCTAGCACCAAGGTCCGATTGTGGGGTGCCGGGCGACGGCTCAGGATCGCATGACCCGCCGCACATCCGATTGCCCGGGTGGTCGACCCGGTGCCAGGAGGGTGCCCGGGCGACCCGTCGAACGGAGCGAGAATGGTCCGCAAGGACAGGAGACCCCGGTGGCTGTGCGCAGCCGCCCTACTGACGCTGACCGTGGTGTCGGCACCGGCCGCCGACGCGTCGGTGGCTCCCGAGGCGGCGGCCGTCACCGTCGCCGCCGGGGGCTCGACCTCGGCCAGCTTCACCATCGGCGTGCCCCCGGGCGACACCACCACCCCACCCACATCGGTGGACGTCGAGATCGCGGTGGACACCACCGGCTCCATGGGCCCCGGCATCGCCCAGGCCCGGGCCGACGCCACGGCGCTGATGGCCGACCTGCAGGCCGCCATACCCGACGCCCAGGTGTCGATCGTGCAGTTCCGCGACCAGTTCGACACCCCCGTGTACAACGTGGAGCAGCCACTCACGCCAGAGCCGGCGCTGGTCAGCGCCGCCCTGAACCGGCTGGCGGCCGGTGGCGGCGGTGACGCCCCCGAGGCCATCAACCTCGTGTACCACAACGCGGCCACGCCGACGCTGGGCGGACCGATCGGCTGGCGTGAAGGAACGGCCAAGTTCCTGGTGGTCCTGAGCGACGCCTCCCCCCACGGGGCGGGCAGGGACGGGATCCCCAACTGCACCGATCCCACGGTCGATCCGCTGGGCTTCGGCACCACGGCCACCCTCGGCGAGCTGAGCGCCGCCGGCCGCTCGCTGTTCATGGTGCTCGAGCCGGGCTTCGTGTCGACCACGCTCAGCTGCTACCAGTTCCTGGCCCTGGGCGTGAACAGCACCAGT
Organism: Acidimicrobiales bacterium; assembly: GCA_041394285.1. GTDB lineage: Bacteria > Actinomycetota > Acidimicrobiia > Acidimicrobiales > SZUA-35 > CADEDH01. Next base: position 110,616 of record JAWKIL010000012.1, read on the forward strand.
CGCGGCCTGGCCGGCGGCACCAGCCTGGCCACCCAACTCGTGCCCCTCATCTCGGGCACCTCGACGTCGGTGAGCACGTTGACCATGGCCTCGGCCTCGGCCGCCCCGATCCCGGCCTCCGTGTCATGGCTCACCCTGCCGGCCCTGGGCCCGGTGGCCAAGGACTCGTCGGTGCCGGTGACGGTCACCATCCGCCCGCCCGCCACCACCCCGGCCGGGATCTACCACTTCGATCTCGTCACCTTCGCCGACGGCATCGACATCGGCCACCTCGCTCTCGACGTCACGGTCACCGTCGCTGCCGGCGGCGGGGGCGGCGGTGGCGGTGGCGGTGGCGGTGGCGGTGGCGGTGGCGGTGGCCGGGGTGGCGGCGGAGGCGGCGGCGGGGGCGGCGGCGGCTTCTGCTCCGGCAACATCCCGCCCGTCGGCGCCATCGTCGGGACGTCCGGCGACGACGTGATCACCGGCACCCCCGGCAACGACGAGATCTGGGGCCTCGACGGCAACGACGTCATCGACGGCGCCGGCGGCAATGACGTGATCTGCGGTGGCCAGGGCGACGACGTGCTCAACGGCGGTGCCGGCGACGACAAGATCGCCGGCGAGGACGGCATCGACATCATCGACGGCGGCGACGGCGCCGATCGGGGCAAGGGCGGCGCCGGGAACGACCAGGTGAACGGCGGCGCCGGGAGCGACAAGCTCAGCGGCGACGAGGGTGACGACCAGTTCGACGGCGGCCCCGCCAGCGACGAGTGCGCCGGCGACGGCGGCAACTCGGTGTTCGTCAACTGCGAGAAGACCACCCCGTAGCCCCCGGCTCCGATCGGGCACGCGCCCGCAGCGCCCCGGCCCCCGCCCCCATGGCGGTCAGGCCGGGGCGCTCGGCGTTTCCCCATCCTCCCGGCCGGCCCGAGGGGTTACCGTGGTGGGTGGTGCTGCAGGGCTGTGGGCTGGACGTCGGATCGTATGGTCCGCTGGTGGAAGGCCGTGTCGACGCGCCCGGGCGGAGACGATGACGGGGCCGACCGCCCCCCAGCTCCGGGTGCTGCCGGGAGAGGGCAACGGCTCGGGCCCCCGCACGGGTGTCTGGCTGTTCCCCGACCGGCCGGCCTCCGAGCTGGTGCGGCTGATCGTGCTGGCCGAGGAACTGGGCCTCGACGAGGTGTGGGTGGGCGACGAAGGCCCGGCCCGGGAGCCGTTCACGGTGCTGGCCGCCGCCGCCGCTGCCACCTCCCGCATCCGGCTCGCCGTGGGCGTCACGAACCCCTATCTCCGCACGCCGGCACTGGTGGCCACCACGATGCTCACGGTGCACGAGCTCAGCGGCGGCCGGGCGGTGCTCGGTGTGGGCGCCGGCGGCTCGCTCTCGCTGGCCCCCTTCGAGGTGCGGGCCCACCGCCCGGTCGAGCGCATCCGGCACTTCCTGGAGCTGGCCGACGCAGTGGCCGAGGGCCGCCCCGCCCCCGGCTACCGTCCCACCGCCACCGCCATACGGGCCGTTGGCCCTCCGGTGCCGATCTTCGTGGGGGCCCGCGGCCCCCGGCTCAACCAGCTGGCGTCGGAGCTGGCCGACGGCGCCTTCGTGTCGGGACTGCCCCCGTTCCGCTACCGGGAGGTGATCGGGTGGGCCCGCTCGGTCCGCCCCATCGAGATCGCCCTCTACCCCAGCGTCGCCTTCGGGCCCGAGGCCCGGGAGCACCTGCGGCCCGACCTGGTGCACGCCCTGGCCGACTCACCGGCCGGCGTCCGGTCCCGCCTGGGGGTGAGCGAGGCCGATCTGGGTGCGGCGGTGGAGGCGCTGGCCGCCGGCGACCGGGAGCCGGCCCGGGCCCTCGTGACCGACTCCCTCCAGGAACAGCTGATGCTGGTGGGCGGTCCCGACGATGTGGGCCAGCGGCTGGCAGCCCTGGTGCGGGAGCATCAGCCCGACAGCATCGGCCTGGCCGTCATCCAGCCCGACATGGAGGACGGGCTGCGTCAGGCGGCGCGGGCCCTGACCGTGATGAAGCGCCTCGCCGTCTGACGCCCTCGCCCCGGGGACGGCACGATTACATTGCCGGCATGCGATTCGGCTGCGACATCGACTTCGCCCACCGCACCGTGGAGCTCCGGTGAGCCCCGAACCGGTGAGCCCCGAGCCGGTGAGCCCCGACAAGAGCGAGCTGCTGGCACTGGCGGCCGACGTGGCCCGCCGCTACGTGGCCGGCGAACGGGCGGGCCGGGCCAGCCCCGATGCCGCCGCCGTGGCCGCCCTCGACGGCTTCCCGCCCGACGCCCTCGACCATCCGATCCCGGCCGCCGAAGCCGTGGCCCTGCTCGACCGCCTGGGTGGGCCGGCCGCCATGCGCACCACCGGAGGCCGGTACTTCGGGTTCGTCAACGGCGGCGTCGATCCGGCCGGTCTGGCCGCCTCGGTGGTGGCCGGCGCCTGGGACCAGAACCTGGCCCTCCCCGTGATGTCACCGGTGGGCGCCCACCTCGACGCCACCGCCGCCCGGTGGATCGTCGACCTGCTCGGCCTCCCGGCCGGGGCCCTGGCCTCGTTCTGCGCCGGGGCCACGGTGGCCAACCTCACCGCCGTGGTGACGGCCCGGGACACCCTGCTGGGCCGGGCCGGATGGGACGTGCGGTCCCGGGGTCTGGCCGGCGCACCCCCGTTGGCCGTCGTCACGTCGGCCGAGATCCACGCCTCGGTGGGCAAGGCGCTGGCCGTGGCCGGCCTCGGGCTGGACACGGTCACCGCCGTCCCCACCGATGCCAGCGGGCGGCTCGACCCGGCCGCCTTCGCCGCCGTCGTGGGCCCCGACGCCGGCCCCACGCTGGTGATCGTGCAGGCCGGCAACGTCAACACCGGCCACAGCGACCCCTTCGCCGCCGTGGCAGACCACCTCGAGTCGACCGGGGTGCGGAACCGGTGCTGGATCCACGTCGACGGCGCCTTCGGCCTGTGGGCCGCCGCCGCGCCGGCCCGCCGTCACCTCGTGGCCGGGGTGGACCGGGCCGACTCCTGGGCCACCGACGCCCACAAGTGGCTCAACGCCCCCTACGACTGCGGGGTGGTGGCCGTGGCCGACCCCGGAACGCTGCGGGCGGCCATGTCGATGGACGCCGCCTACGTGAGCGGGGCCGGCGACGACCGCCCGCTCATGAACCTCGGCATCCAGATGTCGCAGGCGGCCCGGGCCGTGCCGGTGTGGGCCATCCTCGCCACCTGGGGCCGGGCCGGGGTGGCCGAGGCGGTGGAGCGGTGCTGTGGGCTGGCCGACCGCTTCGCCCGCCGCCTGGCCGACGCCGGGGTGGAGATCCTGGCCCCCGTGGTGCTCAACCAGGCCCTGGCCGCCTTCCCTGGAGCCGAGAGCACCGACGCCGGAACGTGCGACGAGACGACCGACGCCGTGATCGCCGCCGTGCAGGCCGACGGCGCGGCCTGGCTGGGGGCCACCACATGGCAGGGCCGGCGGGCCATGCGGATCAGCGTGTCGGACACCTCGACCACCGGGGCCGACGTCGACACCGCGGCCGACGCCGTGCTCCGGGCCTGGGCTGGCGTCCGCCAGCGGGGCTGACCCGTTAGGACCGGGTGACTCCCCACAGCGCCACCTCGAACGACCGCTCCAGGCGGGGCAGGAGCGACTCGGGCTCGATCGATCCGGCGTATCGGCGCTGCATGAGGCTGTAGTACTGGGCCCACAGGTTGTGGGCCAGGGTGCCGCTGGGCACGTCGGGGTCGAGCAGCCCGTTGGCCTTGGCCTTGTCGAGCAGCTCGGCGAACCGGCCGATGAAGTGGCGCATGAACTCGCTCACCCCGCTGCGCATGGCGGGCGAGACGAACATGAGCTCCTTGAAGTAGATCCGGGTGAGCTCGGGCTCCTGCTCGTGGTACGCCGTCACGTGGCTGAACGCCGTCATCAGCTGCTCCACCACCGGGGCGTCCCACGAGATGAGGGCGAAGGCGTTGTCCCACAGCTCGCCCACCTCGTCCCGGAAGACCGCCAGCAGCAGGTCTTCCTTGGAGGTGACGTACAGGTAGAGGGTGCCGGTACCGATCCCGGCCTCCTCGGCGATGGCGGCTGTGGTGGTGGCCTCGAAACCCCGGCTGGCGAACAGACGGCTGGCGGCATCGACGATGCGGCGCCACTTGTCCGCCTTGTTGCGCTCCCGCAACCCCATGGGGGCGGCGGGCTCTCCATCCTCGGTGGAGGCTCGGGTTTGGGCTGGTGGTTCTGTTTGCGGCGACATGGCTCTGATAGGCTCACCTTAACGCGCCGGCCCACCCCGCACCATCCTCTGTCCGACGCGAACTACTCCGCTGCCGCCTCGTGTTTGCTGGCCTGGAGCTTGCGCCGCAACTCGCCGGCGGCGGCCAGTTGGGCCCGGTTGTCGTCACCCACGTGCATGAAGCGGTCCCGCCACCCCTCGTCGTCGGGATCCCACACGAAGGGGGCCTGGACGGTGGTGCGGGGGACGAACGCCTTCTCCAGCGTGTCGAGGGCGAGGCCCACGATGGACCGCTGCATCTCGACGTCGTACGGCTTGCCGCACGGGTTCCCCAGCGGGAAGTCGACGTACACGAAGCGGGGCACCCCGCACTCCTCGACGATGTCGCGGGCCGACCCCACCACCACGGTGGGGATCCCGGCCTCTTCGATCAGACGCGCACCCAGGCTCACGGACTGGTGGCAGACGGGTCAAAGGGGAACGAGGAGGGCGACGTCGACGTCGTCCTCCTGGAGCCAGTTGATCACCCGGGGGGCGTCCCGCCGCAGGGTCTGGCGGTGGCTGAACTGGGTGGGCAGGCCGTAGAACCGCTCTGACACCGAGCCGATCCGGCCGGCGGCGGCGTACTCGTCGAGCCGCTCCAACGGGAGGTAGGAGTTGACGTCCTCGGTGTGGGTCTCGTCCTTGGCCCACGACAGGTACTGGTTCTGGAGCTGGCCGGTGTCGGCCCGGGAGGCGACGTAGGGGAGCCGGGGCAGATCCGACGGGATGGTGTACACGAAGTCGTCGGGCAGGAAGTAGGAGGTGGTGACGCAGCCGATCCGGCACTCCGACAGCGGCTTGGCCAGCGGGGTGAACGGGGCCTCGTCGTTGGCCGCCCACTCGTAGGCCTTGGTGTAGCCGTGAGCGGCGTAGTACTCCCGCGACTTGTCGATGTAGCTCACCTGGGTGCGGTGCGTGATCTTGCGATCGGTCATCGGCCTGACCTCCTGGCCGCCGATGCTAGGCCGGTTGTCCGGTCATGCCCCAGTTGAGGGCGTTGGCCGTCACCCGGGCCACGGCCGGATCGCCCCCTGACACATCCGTCAGGCCGAACACCCAGTCGGTGGACCCCACGGTCACCACCCCGCCCGCGGTTGGCCCGAAGGGCCGGCACGTGAGCAGCACGGCGTTGCCGTGGCGGATCCGGGCCAGGCTGTCGGCGTCGACCCGGCCGAACAGGCGGCCGGCGATGTACTCCAGGTCTCCCTGGTCCGACAGGGCCGAGATCGAGGCCGGGTACTCCCCCACCGCCAGGTTCGACGACTGGGTGTAGGCCACCACCTCCACCTCGGTCGGCATGCCCGGCTCGGGCCGGGCCATCGGCAGCTGGTACTCGTCGAGGGCCAGGCGGCAGCCCACGGTCTCGTAGCCCACCACCCCGTGCCGGGCCCCGAGCAGGTCGCCGTAGCCCAGACCGGTGCCCTCCAGCAGCCAGTGCCGGGGCCGATGGACGGTGAAGGCCCCGCTGCCCCGGGCCACGGCCTGGCCGAACCGGTGGTAGAGACCCCAGGCCGAACCCGCCCCCAGCAGCGACCACTCGGGCCGGCCCACCAGCGGATCGCACCACAGCCCGGTCATGTTCCACGGCCGGCCGGCCGCCACCTCCGGGTCGGTCTCGGGGGCGGAGTACTTGTGGCACACCATAACGCCCTGCGGATCCGGCACGCCCTGCGGATCCGGCACCCCCTCCGGATCGGGCTCGCCGCCCGTCAGCCGGACCTGCCAGAAGCAGGTGTTGCCCGACAGGCTCACCAGGTTGCCGCCGCCGGCCACGTGGGCCTCCACCGCATCCCGCTGGAGGGCCGACCAGTACTCGTCGTGGCCCACGTCGACCAGGAGCCGTTGGCCGGCCAGGGCCTCCGGGTCTTCCAGGTCGGACGAGACCAGGTAGTCGAACCGGTGGCCGGCGGCCTCGGCCCACTCCACGAACCGTCGCTCGTGGGTGTACCAGCCGGCCGATCCGACGGCCGCCGGATAGCCGTGGGCGAACCGCCACGCCTGGAAGATCTCACCCTGGGGATCGGCCTCCTCGCCCCACCGGACGGGCCGGGCCTTGCGGTCGTCGCGCTCCTCGGCCGGGCGGCACAGCATCCCCCGGGCGAACGGCCGCCGGAACGACACCTCCTTGCCCCCGGTGTAGAGGCTGGCCCCGCCCCACGTGTTGTAGGCGTTCCAGGTGTTGGTGGCCAGCACCAGGGCCGCCCCCGCCGGGTGGCCGGGCCGCCCCCGCACCACGAAGCCGGCGTGGGCCTCGCTCCGGCCCGCCGGGCCGCCCACCAGGCGACAGGTCACGAGGTAGAAGCCAGACGCCCAGGCCGCCCCCACCGGTATCTCCAGCGACACCGGCCAGCGGCAGCCGGCGGCATCGGCGTCGGCCGGCGGGGCCAGATACGAGCCGGGCACGCCGTCGGCCCGCCACACCGCCTCCCGCCGGGCACCCCACCGCTCGACGGTGACGTCGAACCGGTCTCCCGAGCGGCACGACGCGTGGAGGGTGGCCGTGGCCCCGGGGGCGTAGCTCAACCGCCCGCAGTAGGCCTCGATCTCGTCGAAGAACGTGGGCTCGTCGGTCATCCCACGAGCACCGGACGGCGGCGTCCGAGCAGGGGCACCATGGCCAGCGAGATGACGTTGGCCACCGCCCCCAGGGCGAACGCCGCCCGGTAGCTGTTGAGCTGGTCGTAGAGGAACGCGGCCAGGAACGGGCCGAGGGCGGCCACGGTGCCGGCGGTGGCGAAGATGGCACCCACGATCATGCCGGCGTGGCGGCGCCCGAACTCGTCGCCCACCAGGGCGGGGAAGGTGGTGACCGATCCGCCGTAGGAGAAGCCGAAGAAGAACGCCGTCACCAGCAACGCCACCAACCCTTGGGCCAGGGCGAAGCCGGCGAAGCACACCACCTGCACGGCCAGGGTGAAGGCCAGCATCACCTTGCGGCCCACGGAGTCGGACAGGGGCCCGACGGTGAGCCGGCCGGTCATGCCGCCGATGCCGATGGCCGACAGCACCCAGGAGGCGGCGAACGTCGACGCCCCCAGGTCTTCGGCGAAGGCGGCACCGTGCACGAAGGGCACGAACACCACCAGCCACGTCATGCCGTAGATGGCGAACATCAACCAGAAGGCCCGGGTGTGGCGGGCCTCGGTGAGGGTCATGGCCGGCCCCACCACGCCCCCCACCTCGGACGGCGGTGGCCCGGACGCCCCGTCGGGGAACTGGCCCACCTCCTCGGGCGAGCGGATCATGAACCGGGAGAACACCAGCAGCAGGACCCCGCCCCCCACCCCCATGGCGGTGAGCGTGGGCCGCCAGCCGAACCGGCCCATGAACAGGGCGGCCACCGGGGGGACCACCAGGTTGCCGAAGCTGCCCCCGCTCGACGTGATCCCCACCGCCGTGCCCCGGCGGCGCACGAACCAGCGGACCACGGTGGCGTTGCACGGCACCCAGCTCACGCTCATCCCGATCCCGGCCACCACCCCCAACAGGAGGTACACCTGCCACAGGGCCTGGGCCTGGCCCAGCAGCGCCCAACCGGAGCCGAGGAACACGGCGCCCACGGCGATGGCCCGCCGGGGCCCCCACCGGTCGGTGGCCCACCCGCTCACCCCGGACAGGAAGGAGTAGAGCCCGATGTAGATGGCGTAGGGGGTGGACAGGTCGGTCCGGCTCCACCCGGTGTCCTCGCTGATGACCTTCACGAACAGGCCGTAGGTGAACTGGGTGCCGTAGCCCACGGCCAGCACGCCGAAGGCGGCGCTCACCACCCCCCAGCCCTTGAACCGCTCACCCCGGGGCAGCTTGGGCGGCAGGAGGATGTGGGTGGGGATGTCGTCGTCCCAGGAGCTGGCGGTGCCCCTCATGCCTCCGGTGTGGATCGCCATGGTCCTGCCCCCTCCTCGTCGGCCCGGCGGATCAGCCCGGCAGCCGGTCGGCGCCCACCACCGCCCGGCCAAGGCGCAGAGCCAGGACGGGACGGGACAGCGCGGTCAGATCGTGACGGGGATCGGCGTCGAGGAACACGACGTCGGCCCGCTGACCCGGTTCGAACCCCCAGGGCGTGCCCAGATGGTCGTAGGCCGTCACGGTGAGGGCGTCGACGACCTGGGCCGCCGTGAGCCCGTACTCGTGCAGCCGCAGGGCCTCGGCCGCCACGCCACCGTGAGGCAGCTGCAGGTCGGTGCCGGCCAACACCGTGACCCCCGCCTCGGGGGCCCCGGCCAGCAGCTCGCGCACATTGTCGAGCCCCCGGGCGAACAGCTTGCCCCCGCTCGATTCCGGGCCCAGCTCGTCCCGGGTGGCCTCCATGGCCCCGATGGTGGGCACCCAGGCCCCGCCCCGGCGGCCGAGGGCGGCCACGTCGTCGGGGGTCAGGAACAGGCCGTGCTCGATCGAGTCGATCCCGGCCGCCACGGCCAGGGTGGCGGTGGTGGGGGCGCAGGTGTGGATGGCCGTGCGGCACCCGGAGGCATGGGCCACCTCCACCGCCCGGGCCATGGCCTCCTGGGAGAAGTTGGGGGTGGGGCCGACGCCCTTCTTGGGCCAGTCGCCGATCAGCTTGACCCAGGTGGCCCGCCCGTCGCCGGCTCCGGTGGCCTGGCGCACCAGGTCCACCAGATCCTCCTCCGACACCTCGTGGCCGAAGTCGGCGAAGTAGCCGCCGGGGCTGGTGATGATCCGGCCGGCCATGTGGAGCTCGGGGCGGCGGGCGGGTGGCTCGTCGAGCACCCGGAGGCTGAGATCGTCGCTCGTGCCCTTGTCGGCCACCAGGAACACGCCGCCCTCCAGCTGGGCCCAGGCGTTGGCGATGGCCCGGTCCAGGATCGAGCCTTCCTCGTCGACGGCCGACACCTGGTTGCTCGACAGGTGGGCGTGGCAGTCGGCCAGGCCGGGGACGGCCCACCACCCGGAGGCGTCGAGCTCGGCTTCCGGGGTGAGGTCGCCGGGGGCATGGAACAGGCCGTCGTCGCCCACCACCAGCTCGGTCGTCGACCCGTCGAGGGTCCTGATCGTGAGTCCCAGTCGCACGGACCGAACGGTAGTGGTCGGCGCCCGGCCCGGCACACTGGACGCCGTCCGGGCGGGCACACTGGAGGCCGTGACCGAACCGTGCGACCGACCGGAAGCCGCCGCCGCCCCCCGGGTGCTGCTGGTGGAGGACGACCCCGGGATCGCCGAGCCGCTGGTGGAGGGGCTGGAGAAGGCGGGCTTCGCCGTGACCCACGTGAGCCTCGGCCGCGACGCCCTGGCCGCTCCCCTCCCCGACCTGGTGCTCCTCGACCTCGGCCTGCCCGATCTCGACGGCTCCGAGGTGGCCCGGACCCTCCGGGCCGCATCCGACGTGCCGATCATCGTGGTGTCGGCCCAGGGCGACGAGATCGACCGGGTGCTGCTGCTGGAGCTGGGCGCCGACGACTACGTGGTCAAGCCGTTCGGGCTGCGGGAGCTGGTGGCCCGGATGCGGGCCGTGCTGCGCCGGGCCCGGCCCGAGCCGACCGGCGATCCCGCCGGAGCGGCGGCCGGAGCCGCCGCCGGCGACGGGGCCGAGGCCGCCCACCAGGTGTTCGGCCCGCTGGAGATCGACCGCCGGTCCCGGCGGGTGACGGTGGCCGGCAACGAGGTGGACCTGGCCCCCCGGGAGTACGACCTGCTGGCCCTGCTGGCCTCCGACCCCGGGGCGGTGTTCACCCGGGAGAAGATCATCGACGAGGTGTGGGACCCCAACTGGTGGGGATCGACCAAGACCCTCGACGTGCATGTGGCCGCCGTGCGCCGCAAGCTGGGCGACGCCAGCTGGATCGCCACCATCCGGGGCGTCGGCTACCGGTTCGACCCCCGGTAGCGCCGTCACCGTGGCCGGACGACCGTCCATGTCCCGCCTGAGCCTGTCCCGCCTGAGCCTGCCCCGTCTGAGCATGACGCGCCGGCTGGTGCTGTCGTACCTCGGAATCGCCGTGTTCGCCCTGGTGGTGCTGGTGTACCCGCTGGGCGTCACCTTCGCCTCCCGGGAGCGGAGCCGGCTCGAGTTCCAGGCCGAAAGCGAAGCCGACTACTTCGCCGCCCTGGTGGAGGACTCCCTGGAGAGCGGGGCCCCGCTCGACGTGCAGCCCCAGGTCGCCACGTACGTCGAGGCCTTCGCCGGGTCCCGGGTGGTGATCGTGGACAAGCAGGGGATCTCGGTGCTCGACTCGGCCGATCCCGCCGGTGTGCCCCGGGACTTCTCCACCCGCACCGAGTTCCAGACGGCGCTGAGCGGCCGGGGCTCGATCAGCGACGTCCGATTCTCCGAGAGCCTCCAGGCCGCCTTCCTGTACGCCGCCGTGCCCGTCACGTCGGGCGGCGAGATCCACGGGGCGGTGCGGATCACCTACCCGACCTCGAAGATCGACGAGAAGATCCGGGCCGTCTGGATCCAGCTCGCCCTGCTCTCCGGGGTGGTGCTGGTGACGGTCACCGCCATCGCCTACGCCCTGGCCACCAGCGTCACCAGCCCGGTGCGGGCCGTCCGCGACGGGGCCGAGGCCCTGGCCGGCGGCGACCTCAACCAGCGGGTGCCCGACGACGCCGGCCCGCCCGAGCTGCGCAGCCTGGCCGCCACCTTCAACCGGATGGCCGAACGGCTCCAACGCCAGGTGGAGGGCCAGCGGACCTTCACCGCCGATGCATCCCACCAGCTCCGCAGCCCGCTGACCGCGCTGCGGTTGCGGCTGGAGACGATCGACGGGGCGCCGGGCGGGGCCGACCAGGCCAAGGTCGACGCCGCGCTCCACGAGGTCGACCGGCTGAACCACCTGGTCGACAGCCTGCTCGTGCTGGCCCGGGCCGGCGGCACGGCGCCGGCCACGGAGGAGGTCGACCTGGCCCGGGTGCTGGTGGAGCGGTGGGAGCACTGGCGGCCCGCGGCCGACACGCGAGGCGTGTCGCTCGACCTCGACTTCGGGCCGGACGAGCCCGATCTCGTGGTCGACGCCGTGCCGGGCACGCTGGACACCGTGCTCGACAACCTGCTCGACAACGCCATCGGTCTAACCCCGGCCGGGGGCACGGTTCGGCTCCAGGGCGATCGCCGCAACGGCGAGGTGTCGGCCCACGTGGTGGACGACGGCCCGGGGATGACGGCGGAGCAGCGGGCCCGGGCCTTCGACCGGTTCTGGCGGGCCCCGGGCTCGGCCCGCACCGGGTCCGGGCTCGGCCTGGCCATCGTGGCCGATCTCATGGCGGCGAACGGCGGCCGGGTCCAGTTGGCCGAGGGCCCGAACGGAGCCGGCATCGACGCCAGCGTCACCCTCGCTGCCCGGGACGGTTGACCCCTCGACACGGATCGTTGTTGCAGGGTGTTCCTTACCGAGCCTTAACCCAGGCCTGGCTCAGCGTTACCAGGGCGTTCGTTACGGTCACACCCATGAAACGTAAGTCTGCCCTCGCCACCGCCGCCGCCATCACCGGGACCCTCTTCGCGGCGGGAGCAGCCACCGCGCTGAACTCGGCCATCCTCGGCGGAGCGGCCGACGCCACCCCCAGCGGTCTCCCGTCGGTGCTGGCCACCGCCACCAACGACCAGGTGGTGGAGAGCCCCACCACCGTCGCCGCGCCGCCGGCAACCGAAGGCCGGAGCCCGGCCACCGTGGCCACCCTCCCCCCGGTCCGGTCCCCCGGAGCCCAGCCCGTATCGATCTCGGCCGGCAGCTCCGTCGCCTCCGGCACCGGGTACGACGACGATGACCACGGCGAGCACGAACATGAGCACGAGCACGAGCACGAGTACGAAGGCTCGGACGATGACGACTGAGACGGCCGGAGGCCGGCCCCGGGAGCGCATCCCGGCCGGCCTCCGCAGCGGGAGCCCGGCGGCCAGGCCCGCCGCCGGGCGCGAGCGCATCCCGGCCAGCCTGCGGGCCGGCGGCGCCGCCACTCCCACCCGACCTCCGGTCCTCGACCGGACGAGCGACCGGACCCTGCCCCCCTCAGCAGGCCCGGTTGCCGGCACGGCCGCCGGGCGGAGCAGTCGCCCCACTCCTGCTTCGCCCGGCGCCGGACGCTCATCCCATCCGGCCGACGCCAGCCGCCGCTTCGTGGCCAGTGTGAGCGTGCTCACCACCCTCGTGATGGTGGGGGCGATGGCCCGTTCCGCCGCCGCCCAGCAAGCGGCCGACACCCTCGCCGCGCAGGACGCCGCCATCGCCGGCACCGCCGGTGTGGCCGCAACGACTCCCCGCCAGCTTCCGCCCCCACCCCCATCACGGTGCCGCCCACCACCGTCCCCGGAGCAGCCGCCTCGGCCCCCGTCGCCACGGCGTCGGCCCCGCTCCCCACCGCCCCCGCCCCCCGAGCCACCGCCGCCCCCGCGGCCAGCAAGAGCCGTGGCAGCTGAACGCCGCTTCCGCGCCCTGGGCAGCGACTGCCACCTGATCGTCGAGACGGGGGCGGCGGGCGTCGACGGCGACGCCCTCGCCGACCGGGCCGTGGCCCGGGTGGCCGAGCTGGAGCGGCTGTGGAGCCGGTTCGACCCGGCCAGCGACGTGTCGCTGGTCAACACCGCCTCACCTCACCCGGTGGCCGTGGCGCCGGAAACGATCGAGCTGGCCCGCCGGGCGGCGGAGGCGGCCCGGGAGACCGGCGGTCGCTTCGACGCCACCCGGCTCCCGGCCCTGGTGGCCGCCGGCTACGACCGGACCTTCGCCCTCATCGCCGCAGCCGAATCGGCCCGGGGTCCCCGTCCCGACCGGTCCCTGGGTGATCCCGCCGCTGGCACCGCCGACGAAGCCGGTGCCGGCGGCAGGCGGCCCCTGCCTCCGCCGCCTCGGGTGCTGGCCCCCGGCGCCGCCCTCACCGTCGACGCCGACGCCGACACGGTGGCCGTGGCCGCCGGGCACGGCCTCGACCCGGGCGGCATCGGCAAAGGCCTGGGCGCCGATCTGGTGACGGCCGAGTTGCTGGCGGCCGGGGCCGAAGGGGCGCTGGTCAACCTGGGCGGCGATCTCCGGGTCCGGGGCCGGGGGCCCGACGAGGGCGATTGGCCCCTCTCGGTGACCCATCCCTTCGATCCCGAGGTCGAGCTGCTCCGCCTGGCCGTCGGCGACGGGGCCCTGGCCACCAGCAGCCGCCTGCTGCGGCGCTGGCACGATCGTGGCGGCCGCCCGGTCCACCACCTGCTCGATCCGTTCACCGGTGTCCCCACCCGGACCGACGTGGTGGCTGTGACCGTGCTGGCGGCCGAAGGCTGGTGGGCGGAGGCCCTCACCAAGGCCCTGTTCACCCTCGACGCCGCCGAGGGCCTGGGCCACGTGCACCACGCGGCGGCCGTGATCGTCGACCGGGACGGGCGGGTGCACGCCTCGCCCGAGCTCCTCCCCCTCCTCGCCGCCCACCCGATCGGAACCCACGGAGCAGCGGGAGCGCTCCCATGATCTCCCAGACGTGGTGGTACGTGGCCCGGGCCACCGGCATCACGGCCTGGGTGCTGCTGGCCCTGTCGGTGGTGTGGGGCCTGCTGCTGTCCACCAGCGTGCTCAAGAGCTGGTCGGCCCCCAAATGGCTGCTCGATCTCCACCGCTTCATGGGCGGCCTGGCCCTGGTGTTCACCGCCCTGCACCTGGGTGGTCTGGTGGCCGACAGCTATGTGCAGTTCGGCCCGGCCGACCTGCTGGTGCCGCTGGCATCGCCGTACAAGACGTGGCCGGTGGCCGGCGGCATCCTCGCCCTCTACACCCTGGCGGCGGTGGAGGTGACGTCGCTGGCCATGTCACGCCTGCCCCGGCGCTGGTGGAAGCGGATCCACCTCACGTCGTTCGCCTGCTACTGGCTGGCCACCGTCCACACGATCACCGCCGGCACCGACGCCACCTCTCCCTGGCTGTGGTGGACCACCACCGGCGTCTCGGCCGTCGTGGTGTTCCTCACCCTGTACCGGGTCCTGGCCGACGCCGACGCCCGCCGCCCGGCCCGGCGCCGGCGGCCCGCCGGGGCCGGAGCGTCCCGGGTGTCTGGCGCTGCGGCCGACCCCTCGAACATGATGGGCGCCACGGCCCGGCGGCGCTGACCGCCAGCCGCAACACGACGCCGCCCCCACGGGCGCCCAGCGCTGGAGGAACGAGATGGACTTGGAGTACTGCCGGGTCGACAAGGCCGACCACGTGATGACGGTCACCCTGAACCGGCCCGACCGGCTCAACGCCCTGCACCCCCCGGCCAACCTGGAGCTGGGCACCGTCTTCGACGACTTCGCCTCCGACGACGACATGTGGGTGGCCATCATCACCGGCGAGGGACGCGGCTTCAGCGCCGGCAACGACCTCCGTTACCAGGCCGAGGGGGGCGAGCGGGTGGCCACCCCCCGGGGCTTCGGCGGCCTCACCTCCCGGTTCGACCTGACCAAGCCGGTGATCGCCGCCGTCAACGGCGTGGCCATGGGCGGCGGGTTCGAGATCGCCCTGGCCTGCGACATCATCATCGCCTCCGAGGCCGCCACCTTCGCCCTGCCCGAGCCCCGGGTGGGCCTGGCCGCCCTGGCCGGCGGCCTCCAGCGGCTCCCCCGCCAGATCGGCTCCAAGCGGGCCCTGGGCATGATCCTCACCGGGCGCCACGTCCCGGCGTCGGAGGGATACGAGCTGGGCTTCGTGAACAAGGTGGTGCCGGCCGACGAGCTGCTGGCCACCGCCCGGGAGTGGGCCGGCATGATCTGCGCCTGCGCCCCGTTGTCGGTGCGGGCCTCGAAGGATGTCGTCTACCGCAGCCTCGACATGGCGTCGCTGGAGGAGTCGATCAAGGCCAGCTACGACTCGGTGAAGGCCATGGCCACCAGCGAAGACTTCGTCGAAGGCCCCAAGGCCTTCTCCGAGAAGCGCGCCCCCAACTGGAAGGGGCGGTAGCTTCCGGCGCTCGTGGCGGCGCCGGGTTCCACCCGGGCCGAACCGTCCGGGCCGGGGTCGCCATCCCCGGCCCGCTCAGCGGGGCCAGGCCAGCGGGAAGTACGGGTGATCGAGCTCCGCTCCCTCGGCCAGCTCCCGGCTGAGGCCGGGGAACTCGGGCGACGTCTTCCACGGCCGATGGGCGAAGCGGGCATCGGCCCCCAGATAGCGCAGGGTGAGGACCCGCCGCCGGTGCTCGGTGGGGTTCCCGGGGGCCGAATGGACGGTGGCGAAATCGAAGAACACCACGTCGCCCGGCTCCAGCTCCCAACGCCGGATGTCGTAGAGCGAACGGTCGGCGTCGATGTCGGGGACCTCGGCCAGCGTGCCCTCGGGGAACCACTTGGCTTCCCGCTCCAGGAACGAGCGGGGAAGCCGCCACGGCCCCAGGTGCGAGCCGGCCCAGAACTCGGGGGAGCCGACCTTGGGCACCCGGTCCACCGGGATCCAGGCGCTGATACCCCGGCCGTGCACGTTGTAGTAGGGCTGATCCTGGTGCCAGGGAGTGGTGGCCTCGGTGCCGGGCTCCTTCACCAGCATGTGATCGTGGTAGAAGCGGGCCGTTGGCGAATCCATCAGCTCGGCCGCGGTGCGGGCCACGCCGGAGCGCAGCGCCACCTTGCCGATCTCGTCGATCTCGGCCCAGCGGCAGAAGTCCTCGACGAACAGGCCGGGGTCGTCGGGGCGGCTCAGCACCTGAGCTGCGCTGCTCCGGTTGGCAAGGATCTTACCGATGCCGGCTGCGATCAGTTCCAGCTCCGCCGAGGTCATCAGCCCCCGCACGACGACCACACCGTCGCGCGCGTAAGCAGAAACCACATCATCTGAAACCATTGGTTCTTTCTACCTCGCGCGCTTCTGGCGCTCGGCCCGGGAACGGCGAGACTCACCAACTTGCAACACAAAGCACGGGAGCATGATCGAGGCGGGACAGGTCATGGAGTGCCAGTCCATCCGGGGAATCGACGATGCGACAAACTCTGGTTGAGCGACCGATGATGGACCCGACGTGAAGCACCTCACCCTGGCCGAGCTGGACCAGCAGTGGTCCGAATTCGAACGGGCGGTGGACCGCACGCCCGAGATCGACCGCTGGTGCTCGGGGCTCGACTGG
Source organism: Acidimicrobiales bacterium (assembly GCA_041394285.1). Lineage (GTDB taxonomy): Bacteria > Actinomycetota > Acidimicrobiia > Acidimicrobiales > SZUA-35 > CADEDH01. Next base: position 126,900 of record JAWKIL010000012.1, read on the forward strand.
GTGCTCCCGGTGCACGCCGGGTTCGGGCCGGGGTCGAAGGCCGAGCCGCTGGTGCTGACCGACGGCACGGGGTGGGCGGTGCTGGCCCGCTACCGGCAGGGCAACGGCCGCCGGGTCATCGCCGGGCTGGAGCCGCTGTGGGGGTTCGCCTCCCCGCTGATCGGGCCGGAGCCCGAGGCGCTGGCCGACCGGGTGGCCCGGGTGCTGGCGACCGAGCCGTGGGACCAGCTGGTGCTGCCGGGGATGCCGGAGCTGGTGAGCGACACCTCGTTCCCGATGCGGGTGGCCACTCCCCTGGCCCAGCTCGGACCGGTGGGGATGGGGGCCGGCATCGTCCGCCAGGTGGCCGACCTCGGCGGGGGATACGAGCCGTGGTGGGCCCGCCGGTCGCCCCGCTTCCGCCGCAACCTGAGCCAGGCCGGGCGGCGGGCCGAGTCGGCCGGCCTGGAGGTGGAGGACGCCAGTGACGATCCCGATGTGTTCGAGCGGATCGTGGCGGTGGAGCGGCAGAGCTGGAAGGGGCAGGACGACACCGGGATCACGGCCCCCGAGATGCTCGTCACCTACCGGGCGATGACGGCCCGGCTACAGGCCCGGGGCCGCCTCCGGGTGCTGGTGGCCCGTCTCGACGGGGCCGACGTCGGCTACATCCTGGGCGGGGTCCGGGCCGGCATCTACCGGGGGCTGCAGCTGAGCTACGACCGGGAGGCGGCGGAGCTGTCGGTCGGCCACCTCCTCCAGCACCACCAGCTCCGGGCCCTGTGCCGGGCGGGCGAGGCCACCACCTACGACCTGGGGATGGACCTCGGCTACAAGGCCCGCTGGGCCGACCGGGCCGTGCCCACCTTCACCCTGGTGGTGAACCGGCCCCGGCGGCGCCGGCACGCCCGCCCGGCGCAGGGCACCGGGTAGCGTGAGCCCATGATCGACATCGGACGGGTTGGGATCTGGACCGGCGCCCTCGACGGCCATCCGGCGGGAGCGGTGCGGGAGGTGGCGGCCGAGCTCGACCAGGCCGGCTGGCCCACGCTGTGGATCCCCGAGACCGTGGGGCGCGACCCGTTCGTGGCCGCCGCCATGATCCTGGAGGCGGCACCCCGGATGAGGGTGGCCACCGGCATCGCCTCGATCTGGGCCCGGGATGCGCTGACCACGGCCAACGCCACCCGCACCCTCAACGAGGCCTACGACGGCCGGTTCCTGCTCGGGCTGGGGGTGAGCCACCACACGCTCACCGAGTGGGTGCGCAAGCACTCCTACGCCAAGCCGCTCACCCGGATGCGGGAGTATCTGACGGCGATGGACAAGGCCCGCTTCACCGGGGTGCAGCCGGCCGAGCCGCCGAGCCGGGTGATCGCCGCCCTGGGGCCCAAGATGCTGGCCCTGTCGGCCGAGCTGGCCGACGGCGCCCACCCGTACTTCGTCCCCCCGGAGCACACCGTGCTGGCCCGGGAGGCGATCGGCGGCGGCAAGCTGCTGGCGGTGGAGCAGATGGTGGTGCTGGAGACCGATCCCGCCGTCGCCCGCGACATCGCCCGCCGGCACATGGGCATCTACCTGGGGCTGCCCAACTACGCCAACAACCTCATCCGGATGGGCTACAGCGAGGCCGACATCACCGGCGCCGCCGACAACGTGGTCGATGCCATCGTGGCCTGGGGCTCGCTCGACGACGTGCTGGCCCGGGTCCGGGCCCACCACGACGCCGGCGCCGACCACGTGTGCGTCCAGGTGCTCACGGCCGACGCCGCCCTGCCCCGGTCGGGGTGGTCCGAGCTGGCCGGAGCGCTCCTCTGATGGGCGGGGCAGCCGGCCTGTTGGGCCTGGTCATCGGGGCGCTGGTCCTGTCGGTGCTGGCCGTGCTGGTGGACCGGCTGAACTTCCCCCAGCGCCCGTTCAAGCCCCGCAGCGTGCCCATGGCCGACGGCAAGGAACCCCTGCGGGACCGCACCGGCGCCCACATGGTCGACGAGTCGGGCGACCCCGCCCACCCCTGATCCCCGGGGCCCTCGGGCTCGATCAGCGGCGGCGGCGTTTGCCCGGACGGGCGGGGGCGGCGCCCCCGGTGCGGGAGGTGGGGCGGGGCTTGGGCCGGCTGGCCTGCGCCGGGAGGCCGGCCAGGTAGTCGAGGTAGACCTCGGGGGGCTGGGGCCGGCCCTGCATGGCGTGGAACAGGGCCTCGGACATGCCGGTGGCCACCATGTGCAGCGCCTCGTGGCGGGTGTAGCCCTTGGCCACGATCCGCTGGAGGGTGGGCCAGGCCTGGGGCGGGTCGTCGGTCAGCACCTGGTTGGCCACGATCAGGTGGAGGCTGGTGTGGAGGCGGAACCGCTCGTCCTCCACGAGGTCGCCGGTGCGGGGGTGCTCGGCCTCGATGTAGCCGAGGCGGGTGTGCTCGTCGTCGAGGTCGGCCAGGGCGTCGGGGTCGTCGAGGTCCATGGCCGACAGGTCGGCGTCGGGGAACAGGAACGCCAGGCGCTCGGCCAGGTCGGACAGCTCGGGCTTGATCGGGGCATCAGGCACAGCCGACAGCCTGCCCCGCTCCGCTCCCGGGCGCTACTCGAACGGTTCGGCCAGAGGCAGCCGGGGCCGTTCCGTCGGGTACGGCGGGCAGCAACACGGCGACCCGGAGCCCGCCGGCGGTGCTCGGTGTGATCGTGAGCGCTCCGTTGTGAGCTCTTGTGATGCTGTTGACGATGGCCAGGCCGAGCCCGACGCCGGCGTGGGCGCCGCGTATCCGTTCGGCGCCTCGTTGGAACGGCTCGACGAGCGTGGCGGCCAACGCCGGCGGGACCAGCCCGCCCGTGTTCTCCACCATGAGCACGGCGCCTCCCGGGCCGACCCCGGTCGTGACCCGAACCGACCCGCTGTCGGCGAGATTGTGGACGATCGCATTGTGGACGAGGTTCGTGGTCAGCTGGAGAAGAAGCGCGGGCGACCCCAGCGTGGGGGTGACGTCGCCCGTGGTCTCGATCGAGACGCCGCGCTCCTCGGCCAGCGGCAGGAGCGATTCCGCCGCCTCCTCCATCACCAGCGAAAGGTCCACGACCTCGCGGGTGAATGATCGCTGGTCGGCCCGGCTGAGCACGAGCAGCGCCTCCGTCAGCTCGATCGCCCGGGCGTTGACGGCCAGGAGGCGGTCGACGAGCTCGCCGGTGTCACCGGTCGGATCCCGGCGCGCCACCTCGAGCATCGTCCGGGTGATGGACAGCGGCGTGCGCAGCTCATGGGAGGCATTGGCGGCGAAACGACGCTGTTCGAGCACGTGTGCTTCGAGCCGGGCCAGCATGGTGTCGAAGTCGTCGGCCAGCTCCCGGATCTCGTCCCGACGACCGGGGAGTCGGATCCGGTGGGAGAGGGAGCCGGTCGCCGCTTGCCGGGTGGCGTCGGTGATCCGGGTGAGGGGCCGGAGCATCCGGCCGGCCAGCAACCAGCCGCCCAGCAGCCCGAACACCAACAGAAAGCCCAGCGCCAGGGCGGCGATCGGAGCGAAACTGCGCACGAGGGCGTCGTGGCTCTGCACGAAGAACACCACCCCCGGGTGCACGCCCCGCGAAAGCGAGAAGTACCCGACCCCGACGAGCACCGCGCCGGCCAGCATGACGAAACCGGCATAGCTGACCGTGAGCTTGAGGCGGACGCTCAAACCAGCGGGTCTATCCACCGGTTGCCTCCCCGCCGGAGCCCAGCCGGGCGTCGATGCGGTAGCCCACCCCGGGCACGGTGGCGATGATCCACGGCTCACCGAGGCGTTTGCGCAGGGCCGAGATGGTGATGCGCACGGCGTTGGTGAACGGGTCGGCGTTCTCGTCCCATGCCCGCTCCAGCAGCTGTTCGGCGCTGACGGCACCCCCTTCGGCATCGACGAGCACCTCGAGCACGGCGAACTGCTTCCGGGTGAGCGCGATGTAGCGCCCCTGGCGATAGACCTCCCGGCGGAACGGATCCAGGCGCAGTCCGGCGATCTCCCGCACCGGAGGCCGGTGGCGGGAGCGCCTGCGGTCGAGCGCCCGGAGGCGGAGCACGAGCTCCCGCAGCTCGAACGGCTTGGTCAGGTAGTCGTCGGCACCGAGCCCGAACCCGGCGGCCTTGTCGTCGAGACGATCGGCGGCGGTCAGCATCAGGATCGGCATGCCGCTACCCGAGGCCACGATGCGTCGGGCGATCTCGTCGCCCGAGGGTCCCGGGATATCGCGGTCGAGCACGGCGATGTCGTAGCTGTTGACGCTCAGCAGCTCGAGGGCGCTGTCACCGTCGCCAGCGATATCGGCTGCGATGGCGTCGAGGCGGAGGCCGTCGCGAATGGCTTCCGCCATCAAGGGCTCGTCCTCGACGATCAGCACACGCACACTTCCGCGAGGGTACCGGCTGCCCCGTATCGTCGCCGTATCGAAAATTCCGTACGTGCCGGCAACACCTCGCCGTTCTCAATGACGGGGTGCTCCTCCATCAGCCGGTACGAAGAACAGGTCGGTGCCACCGCCGGAACCATCGTGGTGGGTCCCTGGTGGCGGTGCTGGCGATCGTCGGCATCCCCGTCGTGTCGTGGTGGCACGGTGCCTCGCCAGCCACGCGCTCCGAAGCCGAGGGCGCCGTTCCCGACGGCACGACGGTGTTCGACACCGACGTCCCCGGGGTGGCAAGGCTCGACCCGGCGCTCCTCACCGCGCTGCGGGTCGCCGCCGACGATGCGGCCGGCGACGGGATCGAGATCGTCGTCAACAGCGGCTGGCGATCAGCTGCCTATCAGGCCGAGCTGCTCGACGAGGCGATCGCCGACCATGGAGGGCGGGACGAAGCGGCACGGTGGGTGGCCGCCCCGGACCGGTCGGCTCACGTGTCGGGGAACGCGGTCGATGTCGGGCCCGCCGAGGCCCGGGAGTGGTTGACCCGCCACGGCAGCCGATACGGCCTCTGCCCGACCTATGACAACGAGCCGTGGCATTACGAGCTGCGCCCCGACGCCGCCGATGACGGTTGTCCGGCCCCCTACACCGATCCCACGTACGATCCGAGGATGCGACCGTGACCGGTCCCGGGCGGTCAGATGCCGAGATCGAACCGATGGCAGCCGTCGATGACGGTGCGGCGGGTCTCGGCGTCGTAACGGTTGGCCGCCGGGTCGTGGGCCAGCGGGGCGTAGACGTAGGGGTCTTCGTGGGGAAAGCGCTGGGCCCGGGCGGCGACGGCCACCGGGATGCACCGGGCCCGACGCTCGATGTACTCCGGCGTGTAGGCGTTGCCCGACCCGTTGAGCACCCCGGTGCGGCCCACCACCGACGAGTACCGGTGGAACCCGAAGTTGACCGTGATCCGGGTGCTGTTCGAGTTGTTGGCGTACGAGCCGTGGAGGCTCTGGCGGTTCGTCATCGACACGTCGCCCGGGCCGGCCACGATGGGCACGGCGTCGGGCAGGCGCTCGGACCCGCCGTTCGCCTCCACCCGGGCCTTGATGTCGATCTTGCCCTCCAGGTGGCTGCCGGGAACCACCCACACCCCGTTGGCCGGGTTCGACCCGTACAGCTGGAGCTGGAAGTTGAACCCGTGGGCGTCGCCGTCCCAGCTCGGGTCGTCCCACAGGAGCTGGCCGTCCTGGTGCCACGCCACCGACGGGCCCAGCCCCGGCAGCTTCACGAACACCACGTCGGTGAACGGGGTGAAGTCGGGCCCGTGCACGGCCTCGGCCACCCGCAACAGGCCCGGGTGCCCGTAGACCCGCAGGAACGTCTCCATCATCTCCAGCCCGGCCTGGATCAGGTACGGCACCTCGGCCGGGGCGTCGGCGGCCGCCGCCGGCTCGTGCATCTTCACCGGATGCCGGCCGTGGTTCAGCCTGGTTCCCCCCACCGGGTCGGACAGGGGTGGGGCCATCAGCCACGGGTTGCGTTCCCAGTCCGCCCCCAGGGCGGGACGGCCGTGACGGTCGACCGGCGACGACTTCGTGGGGTACGGCGCCCGTTCCAGCACCTCGTTCGCCTCGGCCCGCAGTTCCTCGAGCTCGTCGGGGCCCACCACTCCGGTGAACACGTAGAAGCCGTAGGTGCGGTAGGCCTCGAGGATGTCGGGATGGACCCGCCCGTCGTCGGTGAAGCGGATCGGACCCCGGTTGGGCAGAGCGAGCGCCCGGGCCTCGCCCTCGGCGTAGTAGGCGGCCCGGGCCGCCTCGTCGGCGTCGATGCTGATGGCGGTCATGCCCACCAACCTAGGTGTCCCCTTCGGGGACCTCGAGTTCGCCTCCGGCGAACGTCCCAGGTGTCCCCTTCGGGGACCTCGAGTTCGCCTGCGACGGCAACCTAGGTTGGGGGCCCGTCGCGGCTCGAAACGACCGCGGTTGCGCCGCGCCGGGCCAGCTCGTCGCGCAGCTCCGCCACCACGGCCACCAGGTGGGTTCCCGACACGGCCAGCGCCCCGGCCAGGGCGAGCAGATCGTCGTCCCGCAGGCGGTCGAGCCGGCTGCCGTCGAGCCAGGCCAGCGCGCTGTTGAGCTTGCGCACGGCGGCCGACATCTGAGGGTCGGTGAGCACCGGCTGGGCCAGCTGCCGCACCTCCATCGCTACCCGCTTCCGCCGCACCATCTTCCGAGTATGACGACGGGGTGTGACAGTCCGGACGGCTCGTCGGCCCGGCGGCCCCATCGGCCGTGGCGGGCGGGGTCCCGTGCCCCCCGCTCGCCGTGCAGGCCGGGCCGGGCCGGCGCGAGACTGGGGCATGGGACCGATCAAGACTGAGGACCGGACACCGGTCTACGACGCCGACGCCCACATCTGCGAGCCGACGTCGGTGTGGACCGAATACTGCGACCCGGCGTACCGGGAACTGATCCTGCGGGCCGGGCTCACCGAGGCGGGCAGGGACAACCTGTTCGTGGAGGGGAAGCCCACCGGCACGTCGGCCGCCCCGGCCTGCATCCCCGGGTCCTACGCCAACCCCGACATCACCTGGGATGACATCCTCCCCGGCAGCTGGGACCCATCGGCGCGGCTCGACGTGATGGACGCCGAGCGCCTCGACGCCGCCCTCATGTTCCCCTCGCTCGACCTGCTGGCCGGCGACATCACCCGGCCCGACGTGGCCGCCGCCAATGCCCGGGCCTACAACCGGTGGATGGCCGACTTCATCGCCGTGAACCCCGAGCGGCTGTACGGCATGGGGGTGTGCCCCCTGCAGTCGGTCGACGCCGCGGTGGACGAGATCGCCTTCCTGGCCGAGCACGGCTTCACCGGCCTCACCTTCCGCCCCGAGCGCTACAACGGCCTGGAGCTGTACTCGCCCGAGATGGACCGGGTGTGGTCGGCGGCCGAAGACCACGACCTCACGGTGGCCATCCACGGCAGCTTCGGCTCCAAGATGACGAGCTTCGCCCGCACCCGGTACACCAACCAGTTCTACGTCCACATGGTGTGCCACCCGTTCGAGCAGATGGCGTCGGTGATGGAGGTGGTGGCCAGCGGCATCCTCGACGACCATCCCCGCCTCCGGGTCGGCTTCTTCGAGAGTGGCCTGGGCTGGCTGCCGTTCTGGCTGGAGCGGCTCGACGACCACAAGCAGTCGATGGGCCACCTCGTGCCCCGCCTCAAGCGCGACCCCACCGAGATCTTCGCCCAGCAGTGCTTCGTCACGATGGAGGCGGGCGAGGGTGAGGCGTTCGCCCAGGTGGCCGAGATGGGTCTGGCCCACACCGTGGTGTGGGGCTCCGACTACCCCCACTACGACTGCACCTTCCCCGGCGCCCTGGCCGAGTTGGAGGAGACGTTCGCCAAGCTCCCCCGGCCCGAGTTGTTCGCCGAGGTGACCTATACCAACGCCCGCCGCTTCATGGGCCTGGACAAGTAGATTCCTAGGAGCTTGAGCGGCGCTGAGCGCCGCTCAAGCTCCTAGTTTCGATCAGTCGCCGGCGGGGGTGTCGGCCGGCGCCGGCTCGGTGCCGGGGTTGACGGGGGTGCCGGCGGGCGGGGTGTCGGTGGTCAGATCGACCGCCATCACGTCGGCCGCCTCGGCGCAGTGCAGGATGCGGGCGCACAGGGCGGCCACGTCGGGTGCCTGGCGCACGTCGCCGGGGTCGATTCCGTTGGGCCGGTAGCCGAGCGACGCCATCCCGATCACCTTGCCGTCGCCGGTGACGAGGGGACCGCCCTGGAACAGGGTGCCCACCGGCGCCGTGTGCTGGAGACCCGACTGCGAATGGTCGAGCAGGGTGCCGGGCGAGGCGGTGGCCCCCTGGCCCCCCACGCCGCTCATGGCGAACACCCGGCCGCCCACGGCGGTCACCTGGTCCACGTCGCTGGCCAGTGACAGCGGAGGAATGACCTCCTTCACCACCACCAGGGCCAGGTCGCGGTCGGGGTCCCAGGCCCACAGCTGGGCCGGGATGCGCTGGGTGCGCTTGACCAGCTCGATGGCCGGCGCCGGCTCGGTGGTGGACGCCGCCACCAGCGAGTAGCTGGTGACGAAGGCGGTGCCGTCGTCGTGGGGCAGCACGGCGAAGGCCGCCCCGGTGAGCAGGTTCCCGGCCTCGTCCTTCGTCTCCAACTGCCACACCGACGGCCCGACGGAAGCCGGCAGGGTGGAGACGCCCTGGGCGTCGGCCACGAACTCGTCGAGCGGCACCAGCTCGGCCCGGATGTCGTTCACGGCCTGGACCCGGAGCTCGTCGACGGCGCCCACGGCGTCGGTGAACTGCTTGTCGAACCCGTTGACGAAGCGGCTCACCGTCTCCTCGTTCTGGGCCAGCCGCTGGTCGTAGTAGGCGTAGAAAGCGGCCCCGCTGAACCCGATGCCGAGCCCGAAGAACAGCAGCATGGTGGAGATCCCGATCACGCTGCGGGGCAGGATCCGGTGGCGCACCTTCGCCCGGCCGGGCGTGACCGGCACGAATCCCCGACGCTCCCACCGCCGCCGGCGCACGGCCTTGGCCACCGGGTTGGTGGGGGCGACGAACGGCTCGCCGGCCGCCCCGGAGTCGCTCGACGGCCGGGCCGGCTCACCGTCGAGGCGGCGCAGGCGGGGGGTGACGAGCAGGCGGCGCCCGTCGGGGCTGCGGAACCGGGACCGGGCGCGGGCCCGGGCCTCGCCCACGGTGATCGTCTCCACCGCCGCGTCGTCGAGGTCGACCGGGCCGGCGGGGCGCGACGAGCCGGTTGACGGATCAGCCCGGGCCTCGGCTTCGGCGGCCACCGGCAGGCGGGGCCGCTCGGCCGCCACCAGGGCGGTGGAGGCCGCCCCCGACCGTTCCGGACGGGAGCCGACCAGGGCTTCCACGCCGGCGCCCGTTCCAGCGCGGCTGGACTCGGTGACCAGAGCCTCGTCGGCGGCCCGGGCGGCGGCGGCCGCCACGGCGGCGGCCGTGCCGGCCTTGGCCCGGGCGGGGCTCACCTTGCCGGTGCGGGTGCCGGTGCGGGTGCCGGCCGTGCGGGTGGCCCCGGTGCGGGTGTCGCCAGCGCGGGTGCCCCCGGCGCGGGCGCCTGCGGTGCGGGTGCCCCCGGCGCGACCGACGGTGGTGCGGGCCACGGTGGTGCGGCCGGCGGCGGTGCGGGTGGTGCCGGAGCGGCGGGCGGAGGCGGCGGCCGCCCCGGCCGACGTGGTCCCCGATCCGGCGGTGGCCGACCAGTCCCGGGTGGAGCCGTTGGCGGCCCCGGAACCCTGGGTCCCGGAGCCCTTGGCGCCGGCGCCCCGGGCCCCGCCACCGGTGGCTTCCCCGCCGGGAGCTCTGGACCTGGCCGCCGCCCCATCCCGGGTCGACGAGCCCTTGGGTGGCATCGAGGTGGTCATCTCATCTCCCGCGTGGTGGGTTGGTGGTGCTTGCGGATGTGGGGCCGGCCGGGGCCAGACCGGCGGGAGAGGAGACCGGCGGCAGCGACACCGGCACCTCGGGTTCAGGCAGCGAGGGCACCTCCGGCACCCCTTGGCGCTGGCACGCCTTGCCGCCGCAGTTGTCGGCCAGCACGGCCGGCTTCTGCCGGTCGCCGACCTCGTTCGGCTCCTCCTCGACGGCGCCGCCGTCGGCGGCCCCTGGTGCGGCGTTGGCCGCCGCGGCGTCGTTCTTCTTCGCCTTCTTGGTCTTGGGCGGCGGGGTGATCTTCTCCGGGACGGGGAACGGCACCACCTCCCTGCCCTCCATGGCCACCGTCATGTAGTCGTGCCAGGCGATGGCGGGGTGGGTGCCGCCGGTGACCACCCGCACCCCGTTGATGCCGGTGAGCGAGCGCTGGCCATCGGCGTGCCCCATCCACACCGCGGTGGCCACCTGGGGGGTGTAGCCCACGAACCAGGCGGCCCGGTAGCTCTGGGCCGTGCCCGTCTTGCCCGCCACCGGACGGCCGTCGAGCCGGGCCGTCTTGCCCGTGCCCCGCTCCACCACGCCGGTGAGCACGTCGGTCACGTTGTCGGCCACCTTCTGGTCGAGCACCGGGGAGCCGGTGGGGTGGGTGTTGTCGACCAGCACGTTGCCGTTGCGGTCGATCACCCGGAGCACGCCGGTGGCCTCGGCCCGCACCCCGCGATTGGCGAACGTGCCGTAGGCCGACGCCATCTCCAGGGGCGAGGTCTCGGCCGCGCCCAGAGCCAGTGAGGCCCCGTAGTTGCGGTTGGGGTCGAGCCGTTCCAGCCCGAGGCTGCGGGCCATGGCCACCGTGTTGTCGACGCCGACGTCGATCACGAGCTTGGCGAACACGGTGTTGACCGACGCCCGCATGGCCTCCCGCAACGGGATGTTGCCGCGGCCGGCGCCGTCGTAGTTGGAGATCGTGCAGTCGCCCTGGCAGCCCGGCACCCGCCAGCTACCGGGAGCGGGGTACCGGGCGTCGGGGCTGATGCCCTGGGACAGGGCGGTGGCCAGCACGAACGGCTTGAACGAGGAGCCCGGTTGGAAGCCGGTGGTGCCCCCGGTGGCCAGGTTGACCTGGCTGAAGGCGTAGTCACGGCCGCCCACCATGGCCACGACGTGGCCGGTGGCCGGCTCCAGCGACACCAGGGCCATGTCCACCGGATACTCGGTGCGCTCCAGCCGCTCGGCCACGGCCTGCTCGGCCGCGCTCTGCAGGCGGGGATCGATCGTGGTCTCGATCCGGAGCCCGCCGGTGTAGACGAGGTCCGGCCCGAGCTGGTCCACCAGGGTCTTCTCCACCCAGTCGACGAAGTAGGGGAAGCGGATGGCGCCCTTCACCGGCCGGGGGGCGATCAGGGTGACGGGGCCGGTGGCCGGGGTGTCGCTGTCGGCCGGCCACAGCCGGCGGGCGGCCTCGGTCTGGAACTGGTCGAGCGTGAGGTAACCCTGGTCCATCATGGCCTGGAGCACCATGACCCGCCGGCTCTCGGCTGCGTCGAGGTCGTTGCGGGGCGACAGGCGGGTGGGGGCCTGGACCAGGCCGGCCAGCGTGGCCGACTCCGACAGGTCGAGCTGGCTCACCGGCTTGCCGAAGTACACCTCGGCCGCCGCCCCGATGCCGTAGGCCCCGTCGCCGAAGTAGGAGGAGGTGAGGTAGCCGAAGAGGATCTCCTCCTTGGTCATCCGCTTCTCCACCTCGATGGCCAGCAGGGCCTCCTCCACCTTGCGCTCGATCGTCTGCTCCCGTGACAGGTAGACGTTCTTCACGTACTGCTGGGTGATGGTGGACCCGCCCTGGGCCACCTCGCCCAGCGCCAGGTTGGTGCGGGCGGCCCGGCCGATGCCCTCGTAGTCGATGCCGTTGTGCTGCCAGAACCGCTGGTCCTCGATGGCCACCACGGCCTGGCGGGCCGAGGTGGGGATGTCGTCCCAGGTGACCGGCACGGTGCGGTCGAAGCGGCGGAACACGGCGATCTCGTCGCCGTTGGCGTCGACCACGGTGGACGGCTCGGCGGTGATGGCCGGCTTCTCGTCGGGCAGCTTGCCCGCCGGGAGAGGCCCGTAGATGAGCGTGGCCACCGCCACCCCCACCGTGGCCGGCGGCACCACCACCAGTGCCACCAGGGTGGCGGTGCTGAGGCGCAGGACGGTGGAGATGACCTGGGCCAGGCGGTCGCTCCAGGTGATCCGCTCAGCCACGGGTGCCTCCCGGGCCGGGGCGGGCCCCGGTGGATGCGGTGGTCGGCGTGGTGGGCGACGAGCTGGCTCCGATGGCGGCCGGGTTGCCCGGCGGGGTGGCGGCCGGGTCGGGCACGGTGGTGGGGGGCGGGGGCACCGGTATGCAGGCCGGCAGGTCCACGGTCATCCGTTGGTCCTGATGGGTGATGACGGCCGTGCTGGGGCCCAGCGCGTTGCAGGTGAGGACGAAGCGGGCCACCCCGTCGCCGTCGGCGGTCACCACGGCCGACGCTCCCGGCACCGGTGCGCCGGTGCCCGGGCCCAGGGTGGCCGACCCGGTGGGGGCCAGGGAGACGATCGCCCCGGCCAGGCCGTTGGTGACGGCCACGCCGTCGTCGTCGACCGAGCGCACCTTCACCGACACGGCCACCGTGCCGGTTCCCCCGAGGTAGATGTCGCCCTTCTTGGAGAACGACATCCGGGGGGTGGTGTCGACCGGTTCGAGGGTGAAGTCGAGCGGGCGGCGCTCGTCGCCGCCCAGGAAGAACACGGTGGAGCCGGTCATCGTGGCCTGGCCCTTCAGCCAGGCCCGCACCCGGTACCGTCCGCCCTGGATGCCGCCCGCCTTCCACGTGCCGTCGGGGCCGGCGGTCACGTCGGCCATGGCCACCCCGCCGGCGGTGTGGCGCTCGAGGCGGATCGTGGCGCCGGCGGCGGGGCCGGAGGGCAGGGTCACGGCGCCGCTGAGGGTGGCCCGACCGCCGGTGATGGCCGGCTTCGCCTCGGGGGCGGCCGGCGGCTCGTAGGCCAGCTCCAGCGACTGGGCCCGGGTGTCGGGGGCGGGGGTGACCACGTAGGGCGACGGGCCGATCGGCGTGGTCTCGACGGCCAGGTCGATCCCGGTGAGCTGGACGTCGGCCGCCGGGGCCGAAGGATGGGTGTAGGCCCCCGACACCGCTCCCCATTGCCAGGCCATCAGGCCCAGGCCGGACACCAGCATCAGCGGTGGAAACGCAGCAGCGACACGCACCCGGCCACCGTCGGCCCCCAACGGCGAGAGCTGAGCCCTTCGGCTCAGCTCTCTGGTGCTTTTCGATCTATTTTCTGCCGGCCGCGCCGGGCCGGGGGATCAACCGCGGTCGATCACTCCTCGACGTCGATGAAGATGCACTCGCCGGGGCACTCCTCGGCTGCCTCGATCACGCGATCGAGGCCGTCCTCGGGCACCCGGGCCATGCCCTCGGCGCCGGCCGGGTTGGCCTTGCCGTCGTACAGCTTCTCGGCACCGAAGTTCTCCGGAGCCTCTTTCACGTAGTAGAGGCCGTCGTCCTGACCGAAGAAGACGTCGGGCGCGATCTCGGCGCAGAGGCCGTCGCCCGTACACAGATCCTGGTCTATCCAGACCTTCACCATCGTTGTCAGCTCCTGTTTTTTGTTCCTGGCTACCGGGCGCCCGGACGACTGTCTCGGAACCGTTGCCACGGCGCACGTCTGCGCATGCTATCGAGCGGGGTTGCGTTTACGGTAAGACGGGTGACCACGTCCCCCTCCGCCCTGTCGCCCGCGCTGGCCGACTTTCCAGCCCGTTATGCCCGTACCGCCCGCTTCACGCTGGGGACTCCTCGCAACCTGCGGGCGGTGGGGGGCGGCGGTCGCGTGTTGTTCTGCCGGTCCAAGGCATCCGAGGATCCGGTGCTGTGCCTGTGGGAGCTGGACGTGGCCCGCGGGACAGAGCGCCTCGTGGTGGATCCGGCCGCCCTGTTCGACCCGACGGCCAGCCTGCCCCCGGCCGAACGGGCCCGGCGGGAACGGGCCCGGGAGAGCGCGTCGGGGATCGTGACCTACGCCACCGACGACGGCGCCACCCGGGCCTGCTTCGCGCTGGCCGGGGCCCTGTTCGTGGTGGATCTCGCGTCGGGGGCGGTGAGCGCGCCGGACGTGGCGGGCAGCGTGTACGACCCCCGTCTCAACGGTCCGGGCACCGCCGTGGCCTACGTCGACGGGGGCGACCTGCGGGTGGTGGAGCTCGACGGCCGCCTCCACGGCTCGGCCGACCGGGTGCTGCGCTCCGATCCCGACCCGGCGGTGAGCTTCGGGCGGGCCGAGTTCGTGGCGGCCGAGGAGATGCAACGCCAGGCCGGCTACTGGTGGGCGCCCGACGGCCGGCGCCTGCTCGTGGCCCGGGTCGACGAGAACCCGGTGGCCACCTGGTGGATCGGCGACCCGGCCCATCCCGGGCGGGAGCCGCTGGTCGTCCGCTACCCGGCCGCCGGCACCGCCAACGCCACCGTGGGGCTGGAGCTGGTGGCGTTGGACGGCTCGGCCCAGCCCATCGACTGGAGCGAGGGCGGCCGCTACGAGTACCTGGCCGACGTGGTGTGGTCGGGCGACCGGCCCCCGCTGGTGGTGCGCCAGACCCGTGACCAGCGCACCGTGTCGATCGCCGAGATCGACCCGGCCACCGGCGCCGTGGCCGAGCGGCGGGCCGTCACCGACGGGATCTGGGTGGAGCTGGTGGCCGGCTCACCCCGGTGGTGCGCCGCCGGGCTGCTGACGGTGGAGGATCAGGGGGCGGCCCGCCGCCTCGTGCTCGACGGCACCCCGCTCACCGGCGACGACCACCAGATCCGGGCCCTCCTGGGCCTGGCCGAGCGACCCGGCGGGGGCCAGGCGGCCGTGGTGTCGCTCACCGTGGGCGACGAGCCGGGCGAGATCCAGATCGGCCTGGTGCCACTGGCGGGGGCGGCCGGGGCCGATGGCGGGCCCGACCCGGCGTCGCTGGAGCTGCTGACCACCGCCCCGGGGGTCCACGGGGGCGTGGTCGACGGGGCCACGGTGGTGCTCACGGCCACCGGGCCCGAGCCGGGGCCGGCCCGGATCACGGTCCACCGCCTGGATGGCCCCGGGAGCTCGGCGCCGGGCGAGGCGGTGGCCACCATCACCGACCACGGGGTGCAGGCCGGTTTCGCCGCCGCCCCCCTGTTCTGCCGCCTGGGGGCCGACGAGCTGCCCAGCGCCCTGTTCCTGCCCTCGGACCACGACGGCTCGTCTCCCCTGCCGGTCCTGCTCGACCCCTACGGCGGCCCCCACGCCCAGCGGGTGCTGAAGAACCACAACCCCCACCTGGTGTCCCGCTGGTTCGCCGAGCACGGCTACGCCGTGGTGGTGACCGACGGGCGGGGCACCCCGGGCCGGGGCCCGGCCTGGGAGCGGGCCGTACGGGGCGACCTGGCCGGGCCGGCGCTCGACGACCAGCTGGCCGCCCTCGACGCGGCGCTGGAGCGCCATCCGTTCCTCGACGCCAGCCGGGTGGCCATCCGGGGCTGGTCGTTCGGCGGCTACCTGGCCGCCCTGGCCCTGCTGTCCCGGCCCGACCGGTTCGCCAGCGCCGTGGCCGGGGCCCCGGTGACCGACTGGCGCCTGTACGACACCCATTACACCGAGCGCTATCTGGGCCACCCGGCCCAGCACCCGGAGCACTACCGCCGCAGCAACCTGTGGTGGGAGGGCGAAGGCAACGACGCCACCGGGCTGGAGCTGGCCCCGCTCACCCGGCCCTTGCTGCTCATCCACGGCCTGGCCGACGACAACGTGGTGGCGGCCCACACCCTGCGGTTCAGCACCGCCCTGCTGTCGGCCGGGTACCCCCACCGGGTCCTGCCCCTGTCGGGCGTGACCCACATGACGCCCCAGGTGGCGGTGGCCGAGAACCTGCTGCGGCTCCAGCTCGCCTTCCTCGACGAGACCCTGGCCACTCCGACGCCCCCGGCACCCCAGACACCTCCGCCGTCTCCCGGGTCGGCGCCAGCGGCGGCCGATCGGTGAGCTGACCATGGCCGCCGCCCCCGCCATCGACGATCTGGCCCAGCTCACGCCGACGCTGGCCTCGCTGGGGTGGACCGAGCGCCTCGACCAGTGGGCCGACGACGTGGGCCCGGCCCTGGCCGAGGCCGGGGAGGGCCCGCTGGTGAAGGGGCGGCTGGCCCGGGTGAACCGGGGGTTCTCGCTCGTGTACATCGGGGGAGACGCCCTGCTGGCGGCGTCGGGCACCGGGCGGACCGGGTTGGGCGACGCCCCCGCCACCGGCGACTTCGCCCTCGTGCGCATCGACCCCCGGGACGGCCCGATCCTGGTGGCCCTGGCCGAGCGGACCACGGCGCTGTGCCGGCGGGCGCCGGGCCGACTGCCCGAGCCCCAGGTGCTGGCGGCCAACATCGACGTGGTGCTGGTCATGCACGGCCTCGACCGGGAGCTGAACCTGCGGCGCCTGGAGCGCCAGCTCGTGGTGGCCTGGCAGTCCGGGGCCCGCCCGGTGGTGGTGCTGACCAAGGCCGACGCGGTCGACGACCCCGAGGCGGCGGCGGCCGAGCTGGCCGGCGTGGCCGAGGGGGTGGAGGTGCTGCCCCTGTCGGTGGTGACCGACCACAACCTGGACCGCCTGCGGGGCCTGGTGGCCCCGGGGCAGACGATGGCTCTGCTCGGCGTGTCCGGCATCGGCAAGTCGACCCTGGTCAACCGGTTGTCGAACGGGCAGGTGCAGCGCACCGGCGAGGTGCGGGCCGGCGACCACAAGGGCCGCCACACCACCGTGACCCGGGACCTGATCCCGCTGCCCGACGGCCGGCTGATGATCGACACCCCGGGGGTGCGGGAGATCGGGCTGTGGCAGGCCCACGACGGGTTGGCCAAGGCCTTCCCCGAGATCGACCGGGTGGGGGCCGGCTGCCGCTTCGCCGACTGCGAGCACCAGCAGGAACCGGGCTGTGCGGTGCGGGCGGCGGTGGCCCGGGGGCAGATCCCCCTCCGGCGCCTGGAGCACTACCGGGACCTGCTGGTGGAGCTCGTCACCCAGGACGACCAGATCGAGGACCGGGCCCGGCGCACCGAGGCCCGGGCCCGGGCCGAGGCGGAGGACCAGCGGGATCAGGTGCGGCCCAACCGCCGGGCCCGGGACCGGTCGCGGCGCAAATGACCGCCGAATCTGCGATCTGTGGCGCCAGCGCGCAATCCGCAGCACCCCGCGCCACAGTTCGCCGGGTTTCGCCGACTACAGTGACCACTGGGCAGTAGCGCTGGGGATCCCTCAGGCCGGGGTGGTGGTTGAGCCATACTCGGACGCGGTTCGGAGGTTCCCCTAACGATGCGAGCAGCGCGATATCTGTCGTCACGACGCCACCAGGCACTGATGCCTGCCCTGGGTGCCGCCCTGGGGCTCGGCCTGGTCCTCACCGGCTGCGGCCGGTCGGCTCCGCCCGACGCCCTGGGCGACCCCAGCGCCGACCCGTCGATCGCCGGCGTGTCGATCACCAGTCCCGACGCCGTGGTGTCCACCGCCCCCGGCGCGCTCGCCCCGGCCACCACGATCACCGGGGCGGCGGGGTCCACCACCACCCCGTTGTCACAGCCCCCGGCGGTGGTGGGGCCGGCCGGGAACACCCCGGCCGCCCTCAGCCCGGCGGCGGCCGGGGCCACCGCCTATGTGGTGGAGGACGGCGACACCCTGTCGGGCATCGCCTCCAAGTTCGGGATCTCCACCCGGTCGGTGGCGGCGGCCAACGGGATCTCCGACCCCAACACCCTCAAGCCGGGCCAGCAGCTCATGATCCCGGCGCCGCCGGCGAGCGTGCCGGTGACGGTGGAGCAGGTCACGCCGACCACCCGGCCCCAGTAGCGGCAACGACCCTCGTCACGCCGGATAGCCGATAAACCCGACCAGCTTAGTTAGGTTTTCTGCTGCGGATCCGGTACAACTGGAACCGCAGGCTCGACGAAAGGCGCACCCATGTCCCTCCGGCTGGGAGACATCGCTCCCGATTTCACCGCTGACACCACCGAAGGCGAGATCTCGTTCCACGACTGGAAGAGCGGGTCGTGGGCCGTGCTGTTCTCCCACCCGAAAGACTTCACCCCGGTGTGCACCACCGAGCTGGGCTACACGGCCAAGCTGAAGGACGAGTTCGCCAAGCGCAACGCCAAGGTGCTCGCCCTCAGCGTCGACTCGGTGGCCGACCACAAGAGCTGGGTGGGCGACATCGAGGAGACCCAGGGCCAGGCGGTCAACTTCCCGATCATCGGCGACACCGACCGCAACGTGGCCACGCTCTACGACATGATCCACCCCAACGCCAACGACACCCTCACGGTGCGCTCGGTGTTCGTGATCGACCCCAACAACAAGGTGCGTCTCACGATCACCTACCCGGCCTCCACCGGCCGCAACTTCGACGAGATCCTCCGGGTACTCGACTCGCTGCAGCTCACCGACGGCTACAAGGTGGCCACCCCGGTGAACTGGAAGCACGGCGACGACGTGATCGTGGCGCCGGCCCTGTCCGACGAGGAGGCCACCGCCCTGTTCCCCGCCGGCTTCGACAAGAAGAAGCCCTACCTGCGGCTCACCAAGCAGCCCAACCTGCAGTAGGGCCCGCCGCCTGATCGCCCGATCAACCGCCGGCTCGCTCCGCGCCGCCCGGCCGCCCCGGCCGCCCCGGCCGGCTCAGGCCGAGCTGGGAGTGGCGGGACGGGCGATCAGGGTCCAGGCCGTGGTCCAGCCGACGGGGTCCATACCGCCGTCGCGCACGGCCTGCTCGGCCTCCACCACCGACCCCGCACCGTAGAGGGCGGCCACCAGGTCGACCAGCAGCCGGGTGGGCTGGTCGTCGGTGCGCTCCACCACGGCCCGGGCGTCGGCCAGGGCGGCATCGCGTCCGGCCTGGTCGCCGGCCCGGGTACGAAGCCCGGCCCGAGTCAACAGGGCGTAGATCCGGTCCAGATAGGTGGCCGTGCCGGCGAGGGTGCGCCCGGCCAGGCGCTCGGCCTCGTCGAGGCGCCCCTGGGCCGCCGCCACCAAGGCCCCCACCGCGTCGGCGAAGTAGCCGACGGTGCCGGTGGAGGCGTCCTGCACCCAGCGGAGCTGGCTGGCCGCCTCGGCCACCGACCCCCGCTGGAGCATGGCCAGCGCCAGGGAGACGATCAGGTCTATCTCGCCCACCACCCCGGGGTCTTCGTGCAGGCTCTCGAACCGGGCGGCCCAGCGGATGGCCCGCTCCGGCTCACCCAGGCGGGCGGCCGAGGCGGTGTTGGAGCTGACGGCCCGGCGGCGGCTCTCGCTGTCGTCGGCCACGTCGGCCAGCGAATAGGCCTCGAGCAGCAGCTCGGTACCGTCCTCGATCCGCCCCAGCGCGGTCAGGGCCCGCCCCTGGAGGGCCCGGGCCTGCACCCCGAGGGTGGAGTCGTCGAGCCGGTCGGCCACGTCGCGGGCTTCCTGGGCCAGGTTGAAGGCCATCTGGGCCCGGCCCGACCACAGGTGGAGGGCGGCGTCGAGGTTCAGCATGATCCCCTCGGTCCAAGGATCGCCCCGGCGCCGGGTCTCGGGGAGCACGGTGTCGACCAGCAGCTGGGCCTCGTCCCAGGCCCCGGTGTGGAAGGCCACCCAGGCCAGCACCCCCTGGGCCCACACGATCCCGGCCTGATCGTCGATCTCGCTGAAGATGTCGATGGCCTGCTCCACCAGGGCCCGGGCCTCGCCCACCCGGCCCAGGCGGAAGGCGTGCCAGGCCAGGGTCTGCAGGGTCCACGCCTCGCCCCGGCGGTCGCCGGCGGCCAGGGCCACCGCCCGGGAGCTCTCCAGGGCCTGGCGGGCCAGGGCATCGTGGCCCCGGACCATCTCGGTCATGCCCAGCAGGCGCAGAGCCAGCGCCTGCTGGTCGGTCACGTTGAAGGCGGCCAGGCGATCGGCCGCCTCCCGCAGGCGGGCCGCCGCCAGGTCGAGATCCCCGGCCTTGCGATCGACGTCGCCCCGCACCAGCAGCGCCTTGGCCGACGTGACCGGATCGAGGTCGGCCAACGCCTCCAGCCGGTCGAGGTCGGCCCGGGCCCCGGCGATGTCGTGCATCTCGGTGCGGGCCTTGGCCCGGCCGTAGACGAAGCAGGCCAGGGCGGCGTCGTCGGTGGCCAGGGCCACGCCCGAGTCGTACCAGCGGGCGGCCTGGCGGGGCTCACCGGCGATCAGGGCCCGCTCCCCCGCCTGGTCCAGCCAGTTCAGGGCCCGGCTGACGACGTCGATCCGGTCGATCCCCGGTACCAGCGCCACCTCGGCCGACAGCTGGGCCGCCGCCCGGTAGTGCTCGGCGATGGCCACCGCCACCGAGTTGCGCACCATCGGTCCCTGGCTCTTCTCCAGGTACTGGGCGATCCCGAAGTGCTGCAACGCCCGGGTGGTCTTGGTCAGCCGCCCGTACACGACGTCGCGCACCAGATCCGACCGGAAGCGGTAGCGGGTGCCGTCGAGGTCGAGCAGGTCTTTCTCCACCAGCCGGTTGAGGTCGGCCAGCACGTCGTCGCTGCCCCGCATCTCGTGGGCCAGGGTCACCAGGGCCTCCACCGCACCGGTGCGGCCCAGCACCGAGGCGTCCTCCAGGAGCGACCGCTCGCCCTGATCGAGCTCGTCGAGCCGGGCGGCGATGATCCCCCGCAGGGTGGCCGGCAGATCGTCGGGGTCGGTGTCGGCCCGGCTCAGCGGGGTGAGACCCCGCTTGACCACCAGCCCCGCCAGCTCCTCCAGGAACAGCGGGTTGCCGGCCCCCCGGTCCACCAGGTCGGCCACGGCGTTGGGGGCGATCTCCAGGCCCAGCTCGTTGAGCAGGGCGGCGGCCGACAGATCGTCGAGAGGGCCGAGCTGGATGACCGACAACCCGTAGCGGCGGCCCCGGGGGGCCAGCTCGTCGTCGCCGCCGCCCCGGGAGGTGGCCACCAGCATCAGGCGGTGCCGGGCCAGCTCGGTGAGCAGGTGATCGACGAGCTCCCACACCGCCGCCGCCGCCCAATGCATGTCGGACAGCACCATCACCACCGGGCTGTGCGCCAGGTCGGTCTCCAGCACCGTGGTGAAGGCCAGCTTCACCTCCGACCGGTTGCGGTTGCGGTCGCCGCCCCGCAGGGGGGTGTCGTACCCCAGGGCGTGGAGCAGGGCGGTGGCCGTGCGGTCCAGATCCCGGGCCGAGGCGGCGTCGAGCCGGGCGGCCAGGGCCGGGCGCAGGATGCTCTCGGCCCGGTCCATCTCGGCGTCCGGTGGGATGTCGAACAGCTGGCGGATGAGGTCGGCGATCGGCCACCACACGTTGGCCTCGCCGTAGGGGAGGCACCGGCCCTCGATGACCTCGGCCCCGAAGGTCAGCTCCATCGAGTGGGCCGCCTCGGACGCCAGACGGGTCTTGCCCATGCCGGCTTCCCCCACCACCAGGGCGAGCTGGGCCCGGGAGCCGTCGATGGCCAGCCGGGCCTGGGCCTCCAGCATGGCCAGCTCGTGGCGGCGGCCGACGAAGGCCACGCCCCGCTGGCGGTGCAGGCCGGGGGGCCGCAGGGCGGCCACCGCCACCCAGGCCTCGATCGGGCGCTCCCGGCCCCGGGCCGCCATCTCGCCCGCCGGCAGGTAGGCGATGGCGTCGCCGGTGGCGTTGCGGGTGGCCGCCCCCACCAGGGTCTGGCCGGGGTCGGCCAGGGTCTGGAGGCGCTGGGCCGAGTTCATCACGTCGCCCATGGCCGTGTAGTCGCCCCCGGCGGTGGTCGTGCCCACCAGCACCTCGCCCGTGTTGAGCCCGATCCGCATCCGGATCCGGGGCCCGGCGTCGTTCAACGAGGCGATCGTCTCCTGCATGCGCAGGGCGGCCCGCACCGCCCGCTCGGCATCGTCCTCGTGGGCGATGGGCGCCCCGAACAGGGCGATGATGCCGTCGCCCAACACCTTGTCGACCGCTCCGCCGAAGGCCCGGATGTCTCGGGCCAGGCGCTCGAAGGCCCGGTCCACCAGGTGCTTGACATCCTCCGGGTCCATGCCTTCGGCCAGTGAGGTGAAGCCCACGATGTCAGCGAACAGGACGGTGACGATCCGCCGTTCCTCGGTGGTGGCGGCCTGTGGTGCCCCGCAATGGGAGCAGAACCGGTCATCGACAGCTACCGGGCGCCCACAGGAAGCACAGGACATCATTTACCAGCCTACTTTCCGTACGCCGCCGGGCCCGCACCTTTGCGCTGGGCCGAGACCCCCATCCCCGGGGTGGGGGCGGGAGCGGCGGCGGCGCCGGGGGCCGACTGGCAGGCCGGGCACCAGTAGGTGCTCCGGTGGTGGGGCCCGGTGAGGGCCCGCTCGATGGGGGTACCGCACCGTCGGCAGGGGCGGCCGGCCCGACCGTACACGGCCAGGCCGCCGGGCACGGTGACCCGGTCGGTGCGACCCGTGTTCGCCCGCAGCAGGCGGTGGGCGATCGTCGCCAGCTGGCGGCGCTGGCCGTCGTCGACGGCGGCCAGCGGGGTGGCGGGATGGAGGCCGGCGGCGGCCAGCACCTCGCTCTTGTAGACGTTGCCCACCCCGCAGAACAGGCGCTGGTCGAGCAGGGCCGTGTCGAGCCTGGTGTCGGGGGCCACCAGGGTGCGCAGGCGGTGCAGGATCTCGGCCACATCGGCGTCGGGAAGCGCGGCGTCTTCCCGGCACAGGTCGGGCCCGAGGTGGGTTGGGCCGGGCGGGGCCTGGGCCGGGTCGGTTCGGGCCCGGACCGACGGCCGGTGGAGCACGGCGTGGGGGGCGGCGAAGCACACGGCCAGCCACTCGTCGGTGCCCACGACCACCCTGACCGTGGAGGGCGGCCGGCGCCAGCGCTCGCCGGGGCGGTAGAGGTGCCAGGAACCCGTCATCTTCATGTGGGTCTCGAGCACCGAGCCGTCGCCGAAGCGGATGAGGAGGTACTTGCCCCGGGCTTCCACCGCTTCGATCAGGCTGCCAGGGCCGGGGGCCGCCGACCCCGCCGCGGGAGGCCCGGAGCGGCCGGGGCGGTCCAGCCCCCGGGGTGCGTCGAACCGGGTCAGCACCCGGCCCACCAGCGCACCAGCCAGCCGGCTGGCTGTGCGGTGGATCGTGTCTCCCTCGGGCACCGCACCAGTGTGCCCGGTGGGAACGGCGCTTCGCCGGTGTGCCACCCGTCGCCTGCCGCCGCCCCGGGGATGGCCCCACCCCGGTCCGGGGCGGGCCCGGTGGCGGGCCCCGCCGGGGCCGTCGGGCTGGCATCGTGTCGGTGAGCACCTCCGCTACCGTCGAGCCCATGAGTCAAGGGAGCCGACCCGACCCCCGCCCCCGTAGGCGCGTCCCAGGTGGAGCCCGGCCGACGGCGACGGGGCGGCGCCGTGGTGGCGCCGGGGCCTGGTGTACAGGTCTACATCCGCTCCTTCGCCGACGCCAACGGCGGCGACGGCGCGAGGCGACATCAACGGGCTCCAGCAAGCTGCCCTACCTGCGAGACCTGGGTGTCGACGCCCTGTGGATCAGCCGTGGTACTCCTCGCCCCCTGGCCGACGGGGCTACGACGTGGCCGACTACCGGGCCATCGAGTCCCGCTACGGGGATCTGGCCAAGAGCGCCGAGGCGCTCATCACCGAGGCCCACGAAAACTGCAGCATCCGCGTGATCGCCGACGTGGTCCCACAACCACGCTCGATCGAGCACGCCTGGTTCACCGAGGCGGTGGCCTCTCCCAGGGGCAGCCCGGCCCGGGCCGCTACCACATCCTCGACAGGCGGGGCCCCGGCGGAAACCTGCCCCACCAACTGGCAGAGCGTGTTCGGGGGCCCGGCCGCACCAGCTCCCCGACGGCCAGTGGTACCTCCACCTGTTCGCCCCGGAGCAGCCCGACCTGAACTGGACGAACCCGAGGTCACAGGACGAGTTCGAGGCAGTCCTGCGGTTCTGGCTCGACCGCCACATCGACGGGTTCCGGGTGGACGTGGCCCACGGCCTGGTGAAGGACATGAGCTACCCCGACCTCGACAACGCCACCACCCGGATGCTGGCGTCGTCCAAGCTGCCCAACCATGCCCATTGGGACCGCGACGGGATCCACGAGATCGTGCGCCGCTGGCGGGCGGTGCTGGACGGCTACGACGGCGACCGGATGATGGTGGCCGAGGCCTGGGTCAACCCCGGGCGCCTGCCGCTGTACCTGCGGCCCGACGAGTACCACCAGTCGTTCAACTTCGACCTGCTCGAGGCGAGCTGGGACGCGGTGCAGATGCACGACATCATCGATTCGGCCACCAAGGCGGCGGCCAACGTGGGTTCCACCCCCACCTGGGTCTTGTCGAACCATGACGTGATGCGGGCCACCACCCGCTACGGCCTGCCCCACGGCACCGACTGGCGGAGCTGGCCGGCCACCGGCCCCTACGACGTCCTCGACCCGGCGACCGGCGCCCGCCGGGCCCGGGCCGCCGCCCTGCTGTTGCTGGCCCTGCCCGGCTCGGCCTATATCTACCAGGGCGAGGAGCTCGGGCTGCCCGAGGCCTGGGACCTGCCCGACGAGGTGCTCGACGACCCGGTGTGGGAGCGGTCGGGCCACACCCTGCGGGGCCGAGACGGCTGCCGGGTGCCGCTGCCGTGGACCCCGGGCGGACCGTCGAACGGGTTCGGCTCCGGCCCCGGGTGGCTGCCCCAGCCCGCGGGGTGGGACCGGCTGGCGGCCGAGGCCCAGGTCGATGATCCCGCCTCCAGCCTGGAGCTGTTCCGCTCCGCCATCGCCCTGCGCCGGGTCCACGGCGTGGCCGACGAACAGCTCGACTGGGTGACGGCCGACGAAACCGTGCTCGCCTTCCGGCGGGGCTCCGGCCTCACCTGTGTGGTCAACTACGGGCCGGAACCGGTGGCCCTGCCCCCGCACCGCGATGTGCTCCTGGCCAGCGCTCCCCAGACCCGACCCGACCGCCTCGAGCCTGACACCGCAATGTGGCTCCGCTAGGGCACGCTGGGGCGGTTGGGTTCGCGGCGACAACCACGACACTGATCGAACATCGAACGACATCGAACCGACCGGCACTGGTCGAACAGCACTGAAAGAACGACGACGCATCCGGACAAGGACGTCCGGGTAGAGCACGTCAGAACGTCCGGGAGCACGCACAGACCGCGAGGACCTCCGAACGGCGAGGCAGAGAGGGAATGCCCAGATGACCGAGACCGAAACGAGCGCGTCGGCCCTGCCGCCGCCCCCACCGGCCACCTTGTCCGATGCCGCCGCGGCCCAGGCGGTCAACGCAGTGAAGGTCTACGGCCGGGGCGACACCGAGGTGCATGCCCTCGAGAACGTGAGCGTCTCGTTCGACAGGGGGGCGTTCACCGCGATCATGGGGCCGTCGGGTTCGGGCAAGTCCACGCTGATGCAGTGCATGGCCGGGCTCGACCGCCTCACCACCGGCGAAGCGTTCATCAACGGGGTGGCGCTGTCCACCCTCAACGACAAGGCCCTCACCGAGCTGCGGCGGGAGAAGGTGGGCTTCATCTTCCAGTCGTTCAACCTGATCCCCACGCTCAACGCCCTGGAGAACATCCGCCTCCCACTCGACCTGGCCGGGGCGAAGCCCGACAAGGCGTGGCTCGACCAGGTGGTGTCGGCCACCGGGCTGGGCGACCGGCTCGACCACCGGCCCAACGAGCTGTCGGGGGGCCAGCAGCAGCGGGTGGCGGTGGCCCGGGCCCTGGCCAGCCGGCCCGCCATCATCTTCGGCGACGAGCCCACCGGCAACCTCGACTCCCACACCTCGGCCGAGATCCTCGCCTTCATGCGCAGCGCAGTGGACGACCTGGGCCAGACGATCGTGATGGTCACCCACGACCCCCGCTCGGCCTCCTACGCCGATCGGGTGCTGTTCCTGTCCGACGGGCACATCGTCGACGAGATGGCCAAGCCGACGGCCGACCAGGTCTACGACCGCATCCGCTCGCTCGGGGGCTGAAACCGTGACCATGTTCAAGCTCGCCCTGCGGGGCATCCGGGCCAGCCTCGGGCGGCTCGTGCTGATGACGATCGCCATCGTGGCCGGTGTCGGCTTCGTGTCGGGCGCCTTCATCCTGAGCGACTCGCTGAGCGGCACGTTCACCAGCCTCATCGAGGACGCCACGGCCGGGACCGACGCCCAGATCCAGGCGGCCGACCCCGAGTTCGGCCAGAACGAGGTGAGCCTGCCCGAGAGCCTGGTGGCCACCGTGGCCGCCCTACCGGAGGTGGGTCAGGCCGACCCCGGCGTGGGGGCGTCCCAGCAGAACTTCCGGCCGTTCGTGATCCTGCGTGACGACGGCTCCCGGGTACAGCCCCAGGGCGGACCGATCATCTCGTTCTCGTGGAACGGCGACACCGGCTCGTTCATCACCTCGGCCGAGGGCACGCCGCCCAACGGCATCGACGAGACGGCCATCGACTCCACCTACGCCAAGGCGGCCGGGGTGTCGGTGGGCGATCAGGTGCGCATGAGCACCCCCGAGGGGGAGCGGACGTTCACCGTCACCTCCATCGTGGAACCGAGCGTGGGCGCCGGTGCCTACTACGTGCTGTTCGACTTCGCCTCGGCCCAGCAGCTCTACGGCAAGGTGGGCAAGGTCGACCAGATCGCCCTCACCCGGGCCGCCGGGGTGAGCACGGCCGACATGATCGCCGCCGTGCAGAAGGTGCTGCCTCCCGACGTCGAGGTCCTCAACCAGGCCCAGGTGATCGACGACTTCAGCGCCGGCTTCGAGCAGGTCATCGGCATCTTCCGCAACGCCATGCTGACCTTCGCCGGGATCGCCCTGTTCGTCAGCCTGTTCATCATCTACAACACGTTCGCCATCCTGGTGAACCAGCGGCTGCAGCAGATCGGGATGCTGCGGGCGATCGGGGCCACCCGGGCCCAGATCCGGCGCAGCATCCTGGTGGAGGCCGTGATCGTGGGCGTGATCGGCTCGGCGGTGGGGATCGCCTTCGGGCTGGTGGTGGCGTTCGGCATCAAGTCGGCGTTCCAGGCCGCCGGCGGGTTCCCCGACACGTCCACCGTGGTGGCTCTCCGCACGATCATCGTGTCGCTGCTGGTGGGGCTGGTGGCCACGATCGTGTCGGCTCTGATGCCGGCGTTCCTGGCCGGGCGGGTGTCACCCATCGCCGCCATGCGCAACGAGGCGCCGTCCCGGTCGTCGCGGACCCGGCGGATCGTGATCGGCTCCGTGGTGCTGGCCATCGGCCTGGTGCTGATGGGCCTCGGCCTGTTCGGTGGGGGCAGCGCCTCGTCGGTGCTCGTGCCTCTGGCCTTCGGCGCCATCTTCACCTTCATCGGGGTGGCCATGCTGAGCGTGCTGTTCGCCGGCCCGGCGGTCAACCTGATGGGGCGGGCCCCGGTGCTCGGGGTGGCCCTGCTGGCCATGGGCCTGGTCCTGCCGGTGCTCACCTTCACCGTGGGCAGCGGCCTCCCCGGCGGCCCCTTCTCCGGCATCGTGTTCGTGATCAAGATGCTGGTGTCGCTGGTGGCCGTGGTCACCGGGGCGTCGATCCTGGCCAGCCTGGCCCGGGGCGGCCGCACCGTCGGCATCGGCGGCTCGGGGGCGGGGCTGGAGGGTCGGCTGGCCCGGCAGAACGCGGCCCGGTCCCCCCAGCGCACGGCGGCCACGGCCACCGCCCTCACGATCGGCATCGCCCTGGTGGCCACGGTGGGCGTGGTGGGCCAGTCGCTGAAGGCCACCTTCGCCGACACGCTGGAGCGGGCCATCAAGGCCGACCTGTTCGTCTACGACGAGAACGGTGCCCCGTTCTCCGGTGCGCTGGCCAACCAGATGGAGCAGATCGACGGCATCGGCGTGGTCAGCCGGTTCCGGGCCAACGAGGTGCGGCTCGCCGACGGCAAGGTCACGTCGCTGTCGGCGTTCAACGCCGACACGGGCGAGCAGCTCGTCACCTTCGGGATCACCGACGGCTCGCTCGACGGTCTGGACCGCAACGGCGTGCTGGTGTTCACCGACGAAGCCGAGAGCCGGGGGTTGGCGGTGGGCGACAGCCTGCCGGTGGAGTTCCCCGACGGGCAGACCGAGGACCTCACGGTCTCCGGCATCTTCGACGACAACTCGGTGCTCGGCAGCCCGCTCCTGGTGGACCTGTCCACCTATGAGCGCCACATCCCGGCCAACGACGACTTCTTCGTCGGGGCCACGGTGGCCGACGGTGCCGACCGGGCCGCGGTGCAGGCCCAGGTGCAGACACTGGCCGACGGGTTCGGCTCCATCTCCGTCCAGAACACCGGTGAGTTCCTCGACTCCCAGAAGGGCCAGATCGACTCGCTGATCACGCTGATCAACCTGTTGCTGGCGTTCGCCCTCGTCGTGGCGTTCCTGGGTGTGATCAACACGATCGTGCTGTCGGTGATCGAGCGGACCCGGGAGATCGGGCTGCTCCGGGCGGTGGGCATGACCCGGGAGCAGACCCGGGCCACGATCCGCTGGGAGTCGGTGATCGTGTGCCTGTTCGGGGCGGTGCTGGGCATCGTGCTCGGCGTGCTGTTCGCGGCGGCGGCCGTCGTCGCCATCCCCGAGGGCATCATCGACTCGGTGTCGATCCCCTGGGAGTCGCTGGTGTTCGCCATCCTGTTCGCCGCCCTGGCCGGCGTGCTGGCCGCGGTGTTCCCCGCCCGGCGGGCGGCGAAGCTCAACGTGCTCAACGCCATCACCACCCCCGGCACCTGACCCGACCTGACCTGACCCTCGGCCCTCTTCCCCCTTCAACCACTCGAAATTAGGAGCCTGAGCGGCGCTGAGCGCCGCTCAGGCTCCTCAGAAGGGGGACGGCGTGCGCGTCGACCACATGTTCCAGGGCCAGCACGGCCTCATCACCCGACCACAAGCCCTCGTTGCCGGTCTCAGCCCGGATCAGATCAACCGACGCCTCAGGAGTGGTACGTGGGTACGGGAACATCCGTCCGTCTACCGCCATGCCGCCGTGGTGCCCACGTGGGAGTCCCGGCTGCTGGCCGGCTGCCTGGCGGCGGGTGGGGTGGCGTCCCACCGTTGCGCGGCCGCGTTGTGGGGCCTCGGGCTCCATCACCAGCCGCGACCGGAGATCCAGATCGCCCAGTCGACGCGCCGCACCGTGCACGGCGTTCACGTCCACCGGACCACCCAGTGGCACCTCCGCGACGAGACGGCGATCCGGGGTATCCCGGTGACCGGCATCAACCGGACCCTGCTCGACTGCGGGGCCGTCGTCACGGTGCGAAGACTGGAGCGACTGGTCGAGTCCGCCATTCGTCAACGGCTGACCACCTGGCCGGACCTGGTCCGGACGCTGAGCCGCCACTCCCGCAAAGGCCGTGACGGCTGCGGCAAGCTGCGCACGCTGCTGGAGATGCGGCTCGGCGACCAGACGGTGCCGCTGTCGGACTTCAGCCGGCTGATCGCCAACCTCCTGGCCGACCACGACCTGCCCGCTCCGGTGCTGGAGCACCGGATCCTGGCGGCCGACGGGTCGTTCATCATGCAGGCCGACCTGGCCTGGCCGCGGCGGAAGAAGGCGTGGGAGCTGGACGGGCTGGCCTTCCACTTCGGGCGGACGGAGCGGGAGCGCGACAACCGCAAGCGCAACCGGGCCAAGGCCGAGGGGTGGAACATCCAGGAGATCCTGTGGTCGATGTACGTCGACGACCCAAAGGGCCTGGTCGAGCTCTGCCGCCGCTTCCTGGGTTCTTAGGAGGCTGAGCGGCGCTGAGCGCCGCTCAGCCTCCTAAGAACCGCCGGGGCCGCCCTCGCCGATCAGGCGACCGATCTGGCCGGGCTGGCCGACGACGATCACGACCACCGAGTCGATCCGCTCGGCGGTCATGCCGGCCTGAGCCAGAGCGCCCCGGATCTTCTCCTCGGAAAGGCTGGTCGAGAGCGACGCCATGTCGTCGAAGACCGAGTACCCGGCGGTGACGTAGTCGTCCCCTTCCACGACGACGGTTGCCAACACCGAGTCCAGCGCCCGCATGTCGGCGGCGGTCACACAGGAGGTGACCACCTCCAGTCCATCCCTCCCCGCTTCGGCCACCAGTTCGGGGTCGACCTCGTCATCGACGACGAGCTTCACACGACCGTCGGTGGTGGGCACGACCGCCCGAGCGCCGGGTCGACCCGAATAGCGGCCCGACAGTTCCTCGAGCCGTGTGATCTCCTGCTCGTCGGTCACCACGAACCCCATCTCCAACCCCTCCGTGACCCGCGTTCGGTCGCAGGCGGCGATGTTCGTCGACAGCGGACTCTCCCCGGCACGGGCATTGCGGCCGACTGCCTCCTCGCCACCGCTGGCGGCCACGATCCCTACCTCATCCCGCTCAACGCGAGCCTGCGCCCAGGCGCCACCGGCCCCGATGCCAGCCACCAGGACCGCAGTGGCCACCGTCTGCGCCAGCACGCGGCGACGACGACGGCGACCGGCCCGTTGCCGGATCCACGGCATGTCCGGCCTCGTGGTCGTCCGCTGGCTTTCAGCTCGGACGTCGGCCGCCAGGTCGTCGATGAGGTTGAGATCCATGGTCATGTGGTTGCTCTCTTCCGCCAACGAGGGTCGTCGACGTCGGCGAGTTGGCGCCGCAACGATGCGTGGGCGGCTCGCAGCGTCGACGACACGCCGCCCCGGCTGATCCCCATGGCTTCGCCAATCTCGGGTTCGGTCAGGTCGGCCACGTGGCGGAGCACGACGGCGGTGCGCTGGCGGACGGGCAGCGCCCGCACCAGCTGCCACAGCTCGCCGGTCGGGCCGTCGAGGGCCCGGACGTCGGCAGCGCCACGGGACAACAGCCGTCGCTCGATCGCCTGACGACGGCGCCGGCGTCGAGCTTCGTTCAGCGCCACCTGGTACGCCCAGCCATTGGGCGACGACATCTCCCTCACCCGGTGCCAGCGTTCGTAGGCCCGGGCGACGGCTTCGTCGGCCGCATCCCGGGCCAGGTCGGGGTCGCCGAAGACAACGCCGATCGACGCCACGAGGTTGGGGTACAGCGCCCGGTACCACGCCTCGAAGGCTGCGTCGTCGGTCATCGTAGGCATCAAGTCACGATCGGCCGAAAACGCGCATCCGCCATTCTCAGGAGCCTGAGCGGCGCTCAGCGCCGCTCAGGCTCCTAATTTCGGGTGGTCGGGCGGTCGGGTGGGTGGGTGGGTGGGGGGGGGGTGGGGTGGGTCAGCGGAGGTCGGGGGCTTCGGCGGAGTCGTCGCGCAGCAGGATGCCGGCGTCGTGGAGGGCGTCGAGCTCGGTGGCGCTGATGTCGATCCAGTCGAGCACGGCTGCGTAGTTGTGCTCGCCCCGATGGGCCGCCGGGCCCGACACGCCGGCGTCGAGGCCGGAGAACCGGTACGGGGTGTTGGTGGTGCGACGGGTTCCGCCCTCGCGGTCGTCGACCTCCACCAGCACCTTGCGTCCCTCCACCGAGCGCTGATGGTCGAGCGCAGTGCGGGCCTCGTTCACCTCGCCCCAGGCCAGGTTGATCTCGTTGAGCTTGGCGATCAGCGACGCCCGGTCGGGGAACGACAGCATGTACTCGTCGATCGCCGCCCGCCGCAGCCTGATCTTGGTCTCCAGGTCGGCCCCTTCCGGCGTCGGATCCTCCACCCCGGCCCGGGTGTTCAGCACCCGCCAGAACCACTTCTCGTCACCGGCCAGCATGATCGGCCCGCCGGTGGCGTTGAACACCAGCCCGGCCGGCACCTGGGCCTCCAACCCGTGCACGGCCAGGTGCACATAGTCGTCGGTGAAGAACATGGCGTTGATCATGGCCATGTCGACGTGCTGGCCCTCCCCGGTGCGCTGGGCGTGGTGGAGCGCCGCCAGCAGCCCGATCAGGCCGTGCATGCCGGTGGTGGTGTCGGCCACCGACAGGGCGATGTCCATCGGCCGGTCCATGCCGGTCACCATGGCGTGGCGCTGCAGGATCCCCGTCTCGGCGTGGATGATCGGGGCGTAGGACGCCCGCTCCCGCTCCGGACCTTCCTGCCCGAACCCGGAGATCGACATCATCACCAGGCGGGGGTTGATGGCGTGGAGGGTGTCCCAGTCGATCCCCATCTCGGCCATCACACCGGGCCGGTAGTTCTCGGTGACCACGTCGGCCTCGGCCACCAGCCGCTTGATCAGCTCCTGGCCCTCGGGCTTGAGCAGGTCGACGCAGATCGAGCGCTTCCCCACGTTCTGCTGGGTGTAGTACCCCGAGATGCCGGCGATCTTCTTGCCGATGTTGCGGGTCATGTCGCCCTCGGGCGGCTCGACCTTGATCACGTCGGCCCCGAGGTCGGACAGGATGCGGGTGGCGAACGGCCCGGCCAGCACCCGGGTGAAATCGAGGACCTTGATGCCCTCCAGCGGCTTGGCCATACTCCTCAGCTCCCGGTGGGCGGCGTGGGCCAGCCCGGCACGCCCTCGTCGAGCTCGACGCCGCAGCTGTTGAGGAAGCCGCTCACCACCCGGTAGCAGCCGGCCGCCATCAGCAGATGGATCATCTCCGACGGGTTGAAGTGCTTGGACGCCTCGGCCCAGGCGGCGTCACCCACGCAGTCGTCGGCGTAGAGGTCGTCCACGCACTGGAGGGCGGCGGCCTCGGCCGGGGTCCAGCTGTGCTGGCTGATCGGCCTGGTGACCCAGAAGATCTCGTCGTCGGTCAGGCCGACGTCCTTGCCGAACAGGGTGTGCTGGCCGAACTCGTAGATGGCCTGGCAGTTCCACCCCATGCGGAGCACGGCCAGCTCCACGATCCGGCGGGGCAGCCCGCCGTCGAAGAGCACGCCCTGGGCGAACCCCCCGAACGCCTTGGCCAACGTGCGGTTGTGGGCCATCGTGGCCGTCACGTTGACGGCGTTGACCGGCGACTTCTTCATCCACTCGCGGGCCTTTACGACCACCTCGGGGACGGGCTCGAGGCGCGGTGCGCTGGGTCGGGCTTGGTGCATCGTCGGGACCCCCTGTGTTGTTCGACGAGAGACCGCACGCTACCACCGGGCCCCGAACCGGTCCCAAGCTGCGGCCCGGGGCCGGACGATCAGGCCGGCCAGCCGGGCACGCCCTCGTCGAGCTCGACGCCGCAGGTGTTGAGGAAACCGCTCACCACCCGGTAGCACAGGGCTGCCATCACGAACTCCATCACCTCCGGGGTCGACCACCGGGCGGTCAGCTCGGCCCAGGTGGCGTCGGTGACGCAGTCGTCGGTGTACAGGTCGTCGGCCATCTGCAGCAGCACCCGGTCGTCGTCGGCCCAGGCGTGGGTCGACAGCGGCCGGGTGACGGCGGCCACCTCCTCCTGCGTCACCCCGTGGGCCATGCCGTACATGACGTGCTGGCCGAACTCGTACTGGGCCTGGCAGTTCCAGCCCATGCGCAGGATGACCAGCTCCCGTTGGCGCCGCGGCGTGGTGCACTCGTTGAGCACGGCGTTGGCGAAGCCGCCGAACGCCCGGGCCAATACCGGATGGTGGGCCATGGTGGCCCGCACGTTCACGGCGTTGTGGGGCATCGAGCGCATCGCGTGGCGGGCGCCTTCGACGGCTTCGGGCAGCGGTTGCACCCGGGCGGTGGTGGGTCGGCGTAGGGCCATGGCGGTGTCCTCTCGTTGGCGTAGAGCCTGCCAGCGGTGTTCGCCGGAGGCGAACCCGAGGCGCCCGCAGGGCGCACCTACAGCAGGATCTCGGCCAGGCGGCGCCACTGGTCGACCGGGGGCACCTTGCGGTCGGCCACGAGATGCTGGACGCACACGTGGTCGGCGCCGGCGTCGAGGTGGGCCTGTACCCGGGCCTTGATCGCGTCGCCGTCGCCCCAGGCGACGATGGCGTCGACCAGGCGGTCGGACGGACCGGCCAGATCTTCCTCGGAGTAGCCCAGGCGGCGCAGGTTGTTGGCGTAGTTGGGCAGGGCCAGGTAGCGGGCCATGTCGCCCTTGGCCAGGGCCCGGGCCGTCTCCGGGTTGGTGTCGAGGATGACCATCTGCTCCACCGCCAGCAGCGGCTCCGGCCCCAGCGCCTCCCGGGCCAGCACCGTGTGCTCGGGCGGCACGAAGTACGGGTGGGCCCCCTGCACGGTGGCCGACAGGGCCAGCATCTTGGGGCCCAGCGCAGCCAGGATCGTGGGCGGCGGCTCGGCCGGGCCGAGGGCGGTGAAGGGCGCCTCGGCCATGCGGGCCAGGTAGTCCTTCATGAACGAGTACGGCTTCACGTAGGCCTGTTTGCGGGCGTTCTCGATCATCGGGTGGTGGCTCACACCGAGGCCGAGCAGGAAGCGGTTGTCGTACGCCTCGGCCAGCGTCTTCTGCCCGGCCGCCGTGGTCAGCGGGTCACGGGCGTGGATCTGGGCGATGCCGGTGGCCACCTTCAGGGTGGTGGTGGCCCCGAGCAGCACCGACGACGACACGAAGGCGTCCCGACCGGTGGCCTCGGGCAGCCACAGCGCCGGCCACCCCATCGCCTCGATCTCGGCCGCCAGCTCCCTCACCCGGTTCGACGGCTGCTGGTCGAGCACGCCCTGCCAGATCCCAACCCGTCCGATGTCAACACTCGTCTGCATGGTGGCCGACCCTAATGCCCTCTGGCAGCGGCCGCGACTCCACCCACGGGGGCTGCGCCCCCGACGCTCCGCTCCCCCACCCCGACCGGGGCCCCAACCCCGATCGGGAGGCTACGCCTCCACCCACGGGGGCTGCGCCCCCGACGCTCCGCTCCCCCACCCCGACCGGGGCCCCAACCCCGATCGGGA
>JAWKIL010000013.1:0-160661 GCA_041394285.1 Acidimicrobiales bacterium
GTGCACGGCGGCCATCGACAGGGCCCAGGGACCATCGTCGGCGTCGGGCCGTCGCCCCGCCTTCTGGCGGGCCAGCGCCGCCAGCGAAGACCCGAGGTCGGCGCAGCCGGCGCCCAGCAACCCGGCGGCGGCCGCCGGCCATACCGCCGGCCAGGGCGAACGGGCGAGACCGTCGAGCGACGTGGCCAGCAACCGGCCGAGGGTCGGCCCGCCGGCATCGGGGCCGAGGAACCCGGCGATCGTGTGGCCGGCCAGCGCCAGCGGGGCCAGCAGCAGCCACAGGCTCAGCCCGTGGAGCAGCCGGCCGGCCCGGGCCGGGGGAGCGGTGCGTGCCGCCAGGCGCAGCCCCACCGGCGCCAGGGCCGCCCCCGACAGAGCGAGGACCAGCGGGTGCACCAGGGTGGCGGCACCCCCGATCGCCGGCACGGCCAGCACAGCCGAGATCCCCACCGGCCACCACAGGGCATCGACCGCCGCCCCGGGCATCAGTCGACCGACCCGGGGCAGGCCCCGCAGCACCGGGGCAAGAGCGAGGGCCAGGACCGTCGCCAGCAGGGCGGGGGCGGCGGTGGCGATCACGGCCCGCCCCAGGGCGCTGGCGGTGAGAGCCAGGAGGTCCCGCCCGGCGCCGTCGGAGCCGAGCACGCCGTCGAGCAGGGGCGGGCCCAGCGTCCGGCCGCCGCTCGGTCCCGGGTGGGGCGCCAGCAGGAGACCGGCCAGACCACCGGCGCCCAGGCCGGCCACCACGGCCGTGGTGACCCGCACGGCGTGGGCCGACGGCACGGCGGGGCCGCTGGTGGCGGCGAACAGGACCTCGGTACCGGCCCGCGGCGCCGGGTGGCGGTTCCGGCGCCGGGCCGCCACCGGGGCCAGGGCCAGCGCCAGCAGATCCACGGCCAGGGCCACGGCGGCGGCCCCCACCGCCAGCATCGCCACGACGTCGAGAGCGCCCCGGGCGTCGAGGGCCACGGTCGATCGCTCGGCCAGGCGGGCGAACAGGCCCGGCCGGCGGAACACCACCTCGCTGCCGGCCAGCCCGGCCGCCAGCAGGGCGACCGGCAGGCCGACCGGCCGGGCCGGGCCGGTTCCGGGGGCGGCCCGGGCCGGGCCCCGGTCGGCCAGGGGGGCGGCCAGAGCGGTCCAGCACCGGGACTCGCCCGGCCGGGCCGGGGTGAACAGGGCAGCCAGCACCGGGGCGGCGGGTAGGCCGGCGGCGGCGCCGGGCAGGAGCAGGTCGTCGACGAGGCGGGTCCAGCTCGTCGACGGTCCCACGGCGCCGGCCCCCGATCCGGGTCCCAGGCCCCGGCGCTCGAGCAGCCAGTACCGGGCGGCCAGAGCCAGGGGAGGGCCGGCCAGCGAGGCCAGCAGGAGGCCGGTTCCGGTCACGGCGCCGGTGAGCCGCCGCCAGCGGGCCACCAGGGCCAGGATCAGGCCGCCGACCACGGCCACGGCCAGCGCGGTGACCGCCAGCTGGGCGCTGACGGTGGCGGCATCGGCCAGTACCGGGCGCACCGGCACGAGATCGGCCAGCCACGAGCCGTAGGCGCCGGGGCCGGAGGCACTCCCGGCCGGCCACCGGCGGGCCAGGGCCCAGGCGGCGGCCGTGACGCCGAACACGATCGTCGGCGCCCGGAGCAGCGCCGCCACGGCGTCCCAGCGCCCCGCCGCCTCCCTACTGCTCCCGGGCGGCGGGCTGGGGGCAGGGTCGCCGAGGCCCGGGTCGTCCGGTGCCGGCGGGGCACCGTCGATGACCCGCAGGTCGTCGGTGGTGGCCGACGGCGGTGCCGGGGAGCCGGTGGCGTCGCCGCCGGCGGTCGGTCGAAGGCCGCCGTTGCCATGGCCGACAGTCTGCCACCGTCGGCCCGCCAGGGGGCTCACGGTCCCCGACGGATGCCGGGCGGGCGGCTCAGCTCAGCTCACACCGGCGGCCGTACCCAGGTGATCGGCCAGGAACTGCCGGGTGCGGTCCCAGGCCAGCCCGGCCGCCTCCGGATCGAACGTGTCGCCCTCTTCGAAGAACCAGTGATGGGTACCGGGATAGAGGTGGAACTCGGTGTGACGACCGCCCAGGCGGATGAAGGACTCGGTGACCACCCGGTCCTCCTCGCTCACGATGTGGTCCAGCTCGGCGTAATGGCCCTGGTAATCGGCCGTGGCGTCGTCGAAGTCGATGCTCTGGGCCCCGTAGAAGGCCACCGCCGCCCCGACGGCCCGGGGCAGGCGGGCCGACAGCCACAGGGCCAGCGAGGCGCCCATGGAGAACCCGATCACGGCGATGGGCTTGGCCGGGTCGGCCGACAGGGCCCGCAGGGTGTGGGCCGACGACATCACCAGGCCCGACAGCTCGTCGGCGTCGACGCTGCCCAGCACGGCCTCGCCCTCGGCCTCGGTGACCGGCTGGACCCCGTCGAACATGTCGGGGGCCAGCACCGTGTATCCCTCCTTGGCCACCCGGCGGCAGAAGTCGCGCACCCACTGGGTGAGCCCCCACCAGGAGTGCAGGATGAGCACGCCGGGACCTTCACCGCCCCCGGGCGGGGCGACCAGGAAGGCCTCACCGGCCCGCACGTTCGTGAACGGCGACGAGTCTGCGGCCATCACCCGACCCTACCGCACCATGCCGCGGACCGTAACCCGTCAGCTGCCCCGGGCTACCCGAGGAACCCGGAGGGTTCCCCTAGGGTGGCAGGGTGACGCGAGGCCCGTTCAAGCTGCTCGCCGCCTCGTGGCGGTTCGTGGTCGACGTGGCCGTGCGCTGGTACCGGGGCGGGGTGGGAGACCTGGCGGCGGGGGTCACGTTCTGGATTCTCGTGTCCCTCCCGGCGGCCGTGCTGGCCCTGCTCGCCGCCCTGGGGTGGCTGGGCCGCATCATCGGTACCGACCTCAAGACCGATCTGCAGGAGAACGTCACCGGGTTCGTGGACCAGGTGTTCACAGCCCAGGGGTCGAGCGTGCGCTCGGCGGTCGACTCGCTGTTCGATCAGACGAACCCGGGGCTGTTGACGGTGTCGCTGGCCGTCGCCCTGTGGTCGGTCAGCCGGGGATTCGCCGGGCTCATCCGGGCCCTGGAGGACATCTACGAGGTGGAGGACGGCCGGGCCTGGTACCACACCCGCTTCGTGGCCCTGCTCCTCGGCCTGGGCAGCCTGCTCATCTCGGTCCCCCTGATCCTCATCGAGCAGCGGGTCTGGAACGAGATCGACGACGGCGTGGTCGAGCAGGTGGCCCGAACGGTGGTGGCGGTGGCGGTGCTCGTCGGTTGGGCCTCCACCATCTACCACTTCGCTCCGGCCCAACGCAGCCGCTTCCGTGACGATCTGCCGGGGGCGGTGGCGGCGGCCGTGATGTGGTGGCTGCTCACCATCGGGTTCGGCTGGTACGTGAGCCTCACGGCCGACGCCAACGGCGTGACCGCCGCCATCGGCGCCAGCCTCCTCGCCCTCACCTGGCTCTGGATGTCGGCCCAGGTGCTCCTGATCGGGGGCGTCGTGAACTTCGTCTACGGGCAGCGCCGGCGGATCCCCCGCCGCCGCCACCGGTGGCATCTGGCCGACCGCCTCACCGGCGAGATCCGCAAGATCACGGCCAACGGCGACGGCGCCGAACCCGAACCTGGCGCCTAACGATCAAGTTCACCCCGGCGTCGGCCGAATGGAGAGCGACACCAGGGAGCTTCGTCGACCGCGGTCGGCACCGACTACTACGCGTGGTACGCCAGATGAGAGTCACACAGAAGGTCCGGCCGGGCGGCCTCAAGTTCAACAGCCTGAGCAGCAAGCTGGTGGCGGCGTTCCTCGCCATGGGCCTGCTACCGGCCGGGATCATCGGCGTCTACGCCAACGCCAACGCCATGGGCGACCTGAAGGAGGCGGCGGGCGAGCGCATGGCCGACGCGGCCGTCAGCAGCGGCCGCATGATCGATCGGAACCTGTTCGAGCGCTACGGCGACGTGCAGGCCTTCGCCGCCAACCCCAAGGCCACCGGCTCGCCGGCCGAGCAGCAGGATCTGGTCGACTTCCTGACCGGCGCCTACGGCGTCTACGACCTGGTGATGATCGCCGACGCCAGCGGCACGGTGACCGCCGTCAACTCGGTGGACAGCGACGGCTCGGCGATCGAGTCGTCGGCCCTGCTCGGCACCGACGTGTCGAACGAGGACTGGTTCACCACGGTGGCCGAAGGCCGGACCCCCGAGGGCGGCACGTATTACACCGACGCTCACCAGAGCGATCTGGTGAGCCGGGCCTACGGCGAGAAGCACCTGACGCTGCCGTTCTCGGCCCCGATCACCGACGAGTCCGGTGAGATCGTGGGCGTCTGGCACAACGAGGTCTCCTTCGAGCGCACGGTCGGCAACATCTTCGACGCGGCCGAAGCCCAGTACGAGAAGAACGGTCTGGGCTCGTTCCAGTCCCATCTGATCGACGGCGACGGGCTGGTGCTGCGGGGCCCGGTGCCCCAGGACGCCCTCGCCACCAACCTCATCGACGAGGGCGTGGCGGCGGCCCAGGACGGCGTGGACAGCCCCGGTGCGTGGGGCTTCGACACCGGCCCCGACGAGGCGACCGGCGAGGAGACGCTGTTCGGCTACTACGGCCTCGACGGCTTCGAATCGTACGAGGGCTACCACTGGGCGGTGGTGGTGGCCGAGGCGGCCAGCGAGGCCCAGCGGGGGGCCTTCGCCGCCCGTAACGCCATGCTGGTGATCGCCGCCATCCTCGCCTTCCTGGTCGTGGTCATCGGCCTGTTCATGGGCCGCAGCGTGGCCCGCCCCCTGCGGATCAACGCCGACAAGCTGAAGAAGGTGGCCAAGGGCGACCTCACCGTCGACTTCGAGGTCAACTCGGCCGACGAGGTGGGCCAGACGGCCGATGCCCTCAACTCGGCGCTCGGTGCCATCTCCTCCACCCTGGCCGAGGTCGACTCGTCGGCCGGCGAGCTGACGTCGGCGTCGGCCGGGCTCACCCGCCTCAGCGACGAGATGGCCTCGAACGCCAAGCAGACCGCCGGTCAGGCAACCGACGTGGTGGCCGCCTCCGAGCAGATCTCGGCCAGCTCCACCGCAGTGGCCGCCGCCATGGAGGAGATGGGGGCCAGCGTGCGGGAGATCGCCGAGAACACGGCCGAAGCGGCCCGGATGACGTTCTCCGCCGTCGAGGCCTCGAGCCTGGCCCGCAACCGGATGGAGAAGCTCGACGCCTCGGCCACCGACATCGGCAACGTGATCGGGGTCATCACCTCGATCGCCGAGCAGACGAACCTGCTGGCCCTCAACGCCACCATCGAGGCGGCCCGGGTGGGCGAGGCCGGCAAGGGCTTCGCCGTGGTGGCCAACGAGGTGAAGGCGCTGGCCCAGCAGACGGCCACCGCCACCGAGGAGATCCAGGCCAAGATCGAGGCCATCCAGAGCGACGCCGCCGGCGCGGTGGACGCCATCACCGAGATCAGCGGCCTGATCGACAAGGTCAACGAGATCGCCACCGCCATCGCCGGCGCGGTGGAGGAGCAGAGCGCCACCACCTCCGAGGTGAGCCACAGCATCCACCAGGTCACGGTGGGCACGGCCAACATCGCCTCCAGCATCGGGGCGGTGGCCGAGGCGGCCGATCAGACCCGTGACGGGGCCAGCCACGCCCAGCAGTCCGCCGCCGAGCTGGACCGCCTGGCCAGCCGGCTCAAGCAGCTCCTGGCCCGATTCGAGATCGCCGCCGGCGTCGATCGCCCGGGCGGTCCGGCCCGCCCGGCTGGCGGGCGGAACGCCGTGGTGGGCACGGTGGCGGTCAACGACCTGGAGCCGCTCGTGCCCTCCGGGTGGGACTAGCCCGGGGCACTCGCCGATTTCCCTCAGTAGGGGAGCTCTGCGGCCGACGGTGGTCGTGGACGTGACAGACGGACGTGAAAGGGGCCCGGAACCGGGCCCGGACGGGGAAGTGGGATGAGCGACGCCGAGGACATGAGCGAGATCATCGCCGAGTTCCTGGTGGAGAGCCGGGAGAACCTGGATCGGTTGGACGAGGAGTTCGTCACGCTGGAACAGGATCCGACCTCGGCCGAGCTGCTGGGCAGCATCTTCCGGACGGTCCACACCATCAAGGGCACGGCCGCCTTCCTGGACTTCACCCGCCTCGAGCAGCTCACCCACGCCGGCGAGAACCTGCTGAGCCTCATGCGGGACGGGGCCATGAGCCTCGACTCCACCCTCACCACCGTGCTGCTGCAGATGGTGGACCGGGTCCGGGCCATCCTCGACGTGGTCGAGGCCGAGGGCACCGATGCCGGCATGGACGTGGCCGAGATGTCGGCCCGCCTGATCGCCCTGGCCAACGGCGACACCGGGCCCTCCCCCGAACCGACCCCGGCCGCCCGCCCCGCCGAAACCGCACCGGCCGTCGAGGCGGTAGAGGAAGCCGAGACCGCACCGGCCGTCGAGGCGGTGGAGGAAGCCGAGACCGCACCGGCCGTCGAGGCGGTGGAGGAAGCCGAGACCGCACCGGCCGTCGAGGCGGAAGCGCCCGAGACCGCAGCCGAGGTCGAGATCGCTGCCGAGACCGGTGATCCGGTCGACGAACCGGGGGTGGACACCGCCGAGGC
This sequence comes from Acidimicrobiales bacterium, assembly GCA_041394285.1. GTDB lineage: Bacteria > Actinomycetota > Acidimicrobiia > Acidimicrobiales > SZUA-35 > CADEDH01. Next base: position 6,592 of record JAWKIL010000013.1, read on the forward strand.
GGCGGCCCACGAGAGCCCGGGGGCGGAGATCAGCCTGGCCGAGCTGGACCAATTGGTCCACGAGCTGGAAGCAGCCGAGGCGCCACCGGTGCTGGCCTTCGTGGACGCCCCGCCCGCTCCGACCGTCGCCCCGGCTCCCGTCCCGCCCGCCCCGGCCCCCGCCGCGGCCGCCGGAGCCGCTCCGGCCGCTCCCACTGCCGAGCACGGGGCCGACGGCGACAAGCCGACCGGGGCCGCCGGACGGTCCAGCACCGAGACGTCGATCCGGGTCGACGTGGCCCTCCTCGACCGCCTCATGAACCTGGTGAGCGAGCTGGTCCTGGCCCGCAACCAGATCAACCAGAACACCGGCAGCGACGCCTCGGCCGGGCTCCAGGCGGCGGCCCAGCAGCTCGACATCGTGACCGGCGATCTCCAGCAGGCGCTGATGGAGACCCGCATGCAGCCCATCGGCAACCTGTGGAACCGCCTCCCCCGCATGATCCGGGACCTGGCCACCCAGCTCGACAAGCGGGTGTCGCTGGAGATGGAGGGGTCCGAGACCGAGCTCGACAAGACGCTGCTGGAAGCGATCCGGGATCCGCTCACCCACATCATCCGCAACGCCGTGGATCACGGCCTGGAAGACGCCGCCGCCCGCCTGGCGGCGGGCAAGCCCGAGACCGGCACCGTGTCGCTCCGGGCCCGCCACGAGGGCGGCCAGGTGATCGTGGAGATCAGCGACGACGGCGCCGGGCTGAACCTGGAGGCCATCGGGGCCAAGGTGGTGGACCGGGGCCTGATGAGCGCCGAGGCGGTGGCCGACCTGAGCGAGCGGGAGCTGGCCAACCTCGTCTTCCTGCCCGGGCTGTCCACGGCCAAGGCCATCACCAAGGTGAGCGGCCGGGGTGTCGGCATGGACGTGGTGAAGCGCAGCATCGACGAGATCGGCGGCACGATCGACATCCAGACCGAGCTGGGCAAGGGCACGGTGTTCACGCTGCGCATCCCGCTCACGCTGGCCATCATCCCCGCCCTGCGGGTCCGGTGCGCCGACGAGCGCTACCTGATCCCCCAGCTCAACGTGCTGGAGCTCCACCGGGTCGACCCCACCGCCCCCATCGAGCTGGTGGGCGACACCCCCCTCTACCGCCTACGGGGTGAGCTGCTCCCCCTGCTCCACTGGAGCGACGTGCTGGCCGACGGCCCGTTGCCGGCCAAGGTCTGGACCGACAAGTACATCGTGGTGCTGGAGGCCAACGGCCGCATCTTCGGCTTCGTGGTGGACGCCGTGGAGAACACCGAGGAGATCGTGGTCAAGCCCCTGCGGGCCCACCTCAAGGACCTCGACACCTTCGCCGGTTCCACCGTGCTGGGCGACGGGTCGGTGGCCCTGATCCTCGACCCCATCGGGATCACCCGGGTGGTCGACCTCCAGGCCGGCGACGAGCCGACCCGGGGCGGCGAACACGACCAGTTCCGGATCAAGGCCGGCCACGAGACGGTGCTCGTGTGCACCAGCGGCTCCACCCGGATCGGCTTCCCCCTCGACGGCATCACCCGCCTGGAGAGCATCCCGCTCACCAGCATCGAGCACGCCTCCGGGGTGGAGGTGGTCACCTACCGGGGCCGCCTGATGCGCCTGGTCCGCCTCCAGAGCCTCCTGCCCGGCGGCGGCTGGAGCGGCGGCGGGGGCGGCGGCTTCGACGACATGGTGGAGGCCGAGGCGGCCCGATCGCTGCTGGTGCTGGTGCACGAGAGCGACGACGACGTGGCCGGGATCGTGGTGGACCGGATCATCGAGGTGTCCGACGCCGATCCCAACGGCAGCCGGCCCGGCAACTATCCGGTCCGGGTGTCGGTGCTGATCGACGGCAGGGTCACCGACGTCATAGACATCGAAGCCGTGGTGGCCGCCACCCGAGGCGACACCCCTGCCATGAGCGGAGCCTGGTGATGGCCGCCACCAAGACCACACAGCTGCTGGCCACCTTCTGGGTCGGCCACGCCCATCTCGCCATCGACGCCCACCATGTCCAGGAGGTCCTGGTCAACCAGCCGATGGTGCGGGTGCCGAGGACCGAGCCGTCGGTCCGGGGCCTCATCAACCTGCGGGGCCAGGTGGTGACGGCGATCGGGCTGGCCGATCGCCTGGGCATCCACCAACCCGCCGATCACAACCCACCCTTTTGCGTTGTCGTTCGGACCGATGACGGTCCGGTCAGCTTGCTGGTCGACAGCGTGGGCGGCGTCCTCAACACCGAGGATCTCCGCTGCGACCCACCTCCCGACACCCTGGACGAGGCCATGCAGTACCTCGTCACCGGCGTGCACCAGCTGCAGGGCGACCTCCTGCTGGTGCTCGACGTGGCCCGGGCGACCGAGGTGCGCGCAGGTGCGAGCACGACGAGCAATGACAACCAGTCGAGAGACAACCGGGAGGAATTCTGATGCGAGCCATGATCGTCGACGACTCGCGGGCGCAGCGGATGCTGCTCAAGCGGGCCGTCTCGCCACTGGGCTTCGACGTGGTCGAAGCCGAGAACGGCGAAGATGCGCTGACGAAGCTCGACCCGGAAGACCCGGTCGACGTGATGCTGGTGGACTGGAACATGCCGGTGATGGACGGCCTGGCGCTGGTTCGCCGGGTCCGGGCCACCCGGGCCTTCGCCGACGTGTTCGTGATGATGGTCACGAGTGAGTCCGATCCCAAGAAGATGGCCCGGGCCCTCATGGTGGGGGCCGACGACTATCTGGTGAAGCCGGTCGACGGCGAGATGATCCGCAGCAAGCTGGAGCAGACGAACGTGCTGGCCGGGAGGCTGTCGTGAAGCCGATCCGCATGGTCGTCATCGACGACTCCAAGGCCGTGCGCAAGATCATCAGCGCCGCGGTGGAAACCGATCCCGACATCCAGATCGTGGGTGAGGCCGGCAACGGCCAGGAGGGTCACGAGCTGGTGCGCCAGGTCCGCCCCGACGTGGTCTCGGTCGACGTCGAGATGCCGGTGATGGACGGGCTCGACTGCGTGTCGCACATCCGCCAGTTCGACCGGGCCGTCCCGATCATCATGTTCAGCGCCTTCACCAAGGCCGGCAGCCGGGCTGTGATGGAGGCCCTGGCCCGGGGAGCCACCGACTACCAGCTCAAGCCGACCGGGGTCGACGGCTACACCGACGCCATCGCCCGGCTCCGCACCGAGCTGGTGCCCAAGATCCGGGCGCTCGGCCGGGCCGGCTCGCCCGCTCCCGCCGCCCCGGCCCCGAGCGCCCCGGCCGCTGCGGCGCCGGGCGCCCAACCCGCCGCCGCGCCCCGCCGCCCGGCCCGGCCCCGGGCCCGCAAGAGCCTGGAAGCCGTGGTGCTGGCCTCCTCCACCGGCGGGCCCAGCGCCCTCGAGGTGGTGCTGTCCGGGATCGACCGGTCCTTCGAGCTGCCGATCCTCATCGTGCAGCACATCCCGCCCATGTTCTCGGCCATCCTGGCCGAGCGGCTCAACAGCAGCTGCCCGCTCACCGTGGTGGAAGCCGAGAACGGCATGAAGGTGAAGCCCAAGACGGTCTACGTCGCCCCCGGGGGCCTCCACATGCGGGTGAAGCGGGCCGACCGGGAGATCACGATCACCACCGACGACGCCGCCCCGGTGAACTCCTGCCGGCCGGCCGCCGACGTGCTGTTCCAGTCGGCCGCCCCGGTGTGGCACGACGCCGTGCTCGGGGTGGTGCTGACCGGCATGGGCCAGGACGGGCTCAACGGCGCCCGCGACCTCGTGAACGAGGGGGCCGACGTGATCGTGCAGGACGAGGCCACCAGCGTGGTGTGGGGCATGCCGGGCTTCGTGCACCGGGCCGGCCTCGCCACCGAGACCCTGCCCCTGCCGGAGATCGCCGGAGCCCTGGCCCGTCTGGCGGGCCCCGTCCGGTTGGAGGCGACCCACCGATGACGACCTCGCCAACCGACACCCGGACGTCGTCGGTTTCGGCTGCGGACTTCGAGTTCCTGCGCACGTTCCTGGCCCAGAAGACGGCCATCCAGATCGCGCCGGGTCAGGAGTACCTCGTCGAGTCCCGGCTCGACAAGGTGGCCCGCCAGCACGGCCTACCCGACGTGACCGCAGTGCTCGCCCGCGTCCGCAGCGGCAACAACGCCGTAGCCGTCGACGTGATCGACGCCATGACCACCAACGAGACGTCGTTCTTCCGGGACCAGCACCCGTTCGACGACATCGTCTCCACCGTCATCCCCGACCTGTTGTCGAAGCTCGGACCCTCGGATCCGCTCACCATCTGGTGCGCCGCCAGCTCGAGCGGGCAGGAGCCCTACACCCTGGCCATCCTGCTCAACGAGCACTTCGGCGACCTGGTGCGCCGGCGCCGGGTCAAGATCGTGGCCACCGACCTGTCGCCCAGCATGGTCACCCGCACCAAGGAGGGCCGCTACAGCCAGTTCGAGGTGAACCGGGGCCTGCCGGCCAAGTACATGATCACCTATTTCCAGCAGCAGGGCCGGGACTGGATCGTGCGCAGCGACCTGCGGGACATGATCGACGCCCGCCAGCTGAACCTGCTGGAGCCGTGGTCGTCGATCCCCCGGTGCGATCTGGTGCTCATCCGCAACGTCCTCATCTACTTCCCGGCCGAGGTCAAACACAAGATCCTGGCCCGGGTGAAGGACCAGGTCCTGAAGCCGCACGGCTATCTGCTGCTCGGGTCCAGCGAGACCATGGTGGGCGGCCCGCAGGTCTACCAGACCTGCAAGCTGGCCAAGGCCACCTGTTACCGCCCCCTCTAGCTCCCGCCCCTTTCGACACGAGGTTGACTCCCATGGATCACACCGACCGCACCACCGAGGTCACCCTGACCGAGCCCGACATCGAGGCCATGCTGGCCGATGTGTGGGCCACCCTCGACCTGCCGGGTGGGATGGCCCGGCTCGATGCCGAGGTCGCTCCCCGGATCACGGCCCTGGCCAACCTGCACGGCGACGCCGAGAACATCGACGCCGAGCTCCAGCTGATGGTCACCGTCGACAAGGACGCCGCCGCCCTGCTGGCTGCCGCCTTCTTCGGCGCCGACGCCCCGTCGGGGGTTGTCGAGGTGGCCGACGCCGTGGGCGAGCTGGCCAACATGTGCGCCGGCGCCGTGAAGACCCTCCTCGAAGGGGAGTGGGTCATCGGCATCCCGACCCCAGGCGACGAGACCGCCAGCCGGGCCGCCGGCTGGGTGGAGGCCACCCTGCCCGTGCAGGCCGGCTGGGTCCGCCTCGCCCTGGGACCGGGCGACCACGAGTCCGTTCGGAATTGACCGGCGAACCGAGGGATCTGCCATGCTGAACGAAACCAACCTCGATCTGCACCACCAGATCCTGGACCAGGCCGAATCCATGCGCCCGCTGCCCCAGGCGGTGCTTGATCTGGCTCGCACGGTGAGCGACCCCGGTGCCGGTCTCGACAACGTGGCGGCGACGCTGCGCAGCGACCCGGTGCTGACCGCAGTGGTGTTGCGGGAGGCCAACTCGGCCTTCGTGGGCGCCATCGAGGCCGCCTCCACCGTGGAGCAGGCCGTGGTCCGCCTGGGCGGGGCCCGGGTGCTGGCCATCGCCGTCACCAACTCCCTGCCCAGCGAGATCAACCAAGCCCTCCCCGGCTACGGGATCTACGAAGGCGGGCTGCACGCCCACGCCGTGGCCACCTCGCACATCACCGACGTGGTGCGGATGCTGAGCCCCCTCAAACCGCCGCCGGCGCTGGTCACGGCCGGTCTGCTGCACGACATCGGCAAGCTGCTGCTGGCCCGCCTGCTGCGGCCCCAGCTGATCCCCGACGCCCTGCAGCAGGAGGGCATCGACATCACGGCGGCCGAGCGGACGCTGCTCGACCTCGACCACGCCGAGGTGGGGGCGGCCCTGGCCGCCCACTGGAAGCTGCCCGACGAGATCGTGCGGGCCATCCTGTTCCACCACCGGCCCGATGAGGGAGACGAGCTGGCGGCCGGCGTGGCCCTGAGCGATCGCCTGGCCCACCGGATCCTGCACGACGAGGAACCCGGCGGGGTGGGGTCGGTCGAGGCCGACCTCGCCGTCGATCTGAACCTGGCCGACGCCCTCGGGATCGATCTCGACCGGGCCACGGCCAAGGCGGAGGAACGCCTGGAGCGGGCGGGCCTGCTGCCGATGTGGAACGAAGAAGCCTGAGAGCTGCGGGAGAGCTGAGATGATGATTCTGGTTGTCGACGATTCCAAGGTGATGCGCAAGCTGGTCATCCGTACCATCCGGCAGGCCGGCTTCGAAGAGGCCGAGGTGCTGGAGGCGGAGGATGGCGGCGAGGCACTGGGCATCGCCCGCACCTCCGACCTCGACGTGGTCCTGACCGACTGGAACATGCCCAACATGACCGGCATCGAGCTGCTCAACGCCCTGCGGGCCGAGGGCAACATGGTGAAGGTGGGCTTCGTCACGTCGGAGTCGAGCGGGTCGATCCGACAGCAGGCCGACGCCGCCGGCGCCTCGTTCCTGCTGAGCAAGCCGATCGACGCCGATCAACTGGCCGACGCTCTGAACGCCGGGTCGAGGGCGTGACATGGGTTTGGTCCTCGAGTCCCGGGACGTGCAGCGCATCCTGCGCAAGCTGCTGAACCGGACGGTCAAGGTCACTCCGTCGAAGGAGAGCCCTGACCATCCGGCGACCCGGCGGGCGCTGGTGAACGACGATGACGCCCTGGTGGCCGTGATCTCCACCGATCTGGCCTTCGCCCACCGCTCGGGGGCGGCGCTGGCCCTGATGCCGGCGCCGATGGTGGCCACGGTCGGTGACGAGCCAGACGAGGACCTGGTGGAGAACTACATCGAGGTGGCCAACGTGCTGTCCCGCCTCGTCAACGAGGCGTCCCGGGCCCGGGTGCGGATCGACCCCGGCCTCAAGGTGCCGCCCGAGCAGATGGAGGCGCTCGTGTCGGCCTGCGGCTGCACCGCGTTCCACGTCGACATCGAGGGTTACGGGCCCGGCGACCTGGCGATCTACCACGGGTAGAGGGGCTCGCGCTGTACCACGGGGGGCTCGCGCCCCCGGCGCTCGCGCCCGCTTCCCCATCGCCGGTGGGGCCCAACCCACCAAAGCCTGCTCGGCGGCTTCGCCGCCTCCCCATCGCCGGTGGGGCCCAACCCACCGGGGTCGCCTCGGCGGCGGCGCACCGCTACGGGGCGTCGATTCCGAGCACCTCGGTGTGACCGTGCATGCCACCTGGTCCCAGGGGCCGGGCCGCTCTGTAGCCTATGGTGTCGTCCTGCACCGTGGTGTCGGGGACGACGGCACACGACGGTGAAGTCGGCAGCGAGCGAGGGCGCTGGTCGGGGCCCGACAGCTCGTAGGCCAGGCGGTAGGTCGAGGTCACGCCGTCGGTGCTGGTGATGGTGGCACACCGCGCACTGGTCGGTGGGGGTTGGAGCCCGAACACCTGGCACGAGGCGGGGGCGGTGCTGGCGGCGGCGTCGGTGAAGTCGATCATCAGCTCGCCCAGCGTCTCGTCGAGCTGCTCCGACACCGTCTGGGCGTCGTCGTCGATGACCCCCGGGACAGCCGGGAGCGGCGGCGTCGATCACGGTCGTCGGCGGTGCGGCGGTGACGGTCACGGGGAAAGCGGCGGGGGCGTCGGGTCTCCGGGTGGCGGTGGTGTGGGTGGCCTGCTCATGCCGGGCGGCGCAGCTTCGCCATGAGCGCCAGCGCCGGCGACCAACCCCAGCAGAGGCAGGGCGCGGCCGTTCATTCGGTGGGGCATCGGGGTGCCTCCCTGTCTGTCGCCGCCGGCGGCGGTCCCCGGCCGGTATGTGTCCATCGTAGGTACTTTCACCCGCCCCCGCCTACCCGGGAAGGCTGGGGCCAGCCCCCGGTGCCCCATCTCGGCCGGGGCCCAGCCTGGCCTGCAGCGGCTGCGGAGCGCTTGCGGGGGCTGCGCCCCCGGTGCCCCATCTCGGCCGGGGCCCAGCCCGGCCTGCAGCTACGCTGGTTGTTGCGGGGGCTGCGCCCCCGGCGCCCCATCTCGGCCGGGGCCCAGCCCGGCCTGCAGCTACGCTGCCGGTCTGGGAGTGGTGGAGACGGTCCGATCGGTGGTGCAGTTCAAGCCGCTGGAGCTCGATCCGGTGCAACGTCGGATCGCCAAGGCGGCCAGCGTGGGCGATCTGCGGCGCATGGCCCGGCGCCGGCTGCCCCGGGGCGTGTTCGACTACATCGACGGAGGAGCGGAGGACGAGCGGTCCCTGGCCCGCAACGTCAGCGCGTTCAGTCGCCTCGAGCTCAACCCCCGGGTGCTGCGCGACGTGAGCGCCGTCGACACCTCCACGACCATTCTGGGGCGGCCGGCGGCCATGCCGCTGGCCCTGTCGCCCACCGGGTTCACCCGCATCGCCGACCCCCAGGGGGAGCTGGCCGTGGCCCGGGCGGCCAACCGGGCGGGCCTGCCCTACGGCCTGTCCACCATGGGTACCCGCTCCATCGAGGAGGTGGCGGCGGTGTCGAGCGGGGCCAAGTGGTTCCAGGTCTACACCTGGAAGGACCGGGGCCTGGTGAAGGACCTGGTGGACCGGGCGGCGGCCGCCGGGTACGAGGCCATCATCCTCACCGTCGACACCGCGGTGCTGGGCCGGCGGGAGCGCGACGTGCGCCGGGGCTACACCCTGCCCCCCAAGATCGGGCCGGGCACGATCGTCGACGGCATCCTCCATCCGGCGTGGACGCTCGACTTCCTGCGTAACCCGCCGATCACGTTCGCCAGCGTGGCCTCGAACAACCCGGCCGACGACGGCTCGTCGGCCGTGACCCTCAGCGAGTTCATGAACTCCCAGTTCGACGCCGCCCTGTCGTGGCGGGACGTGGAATGGCTGCAGTCGGTGTGGAGCGGTCCCCTCGTGTTGAAGGGCATCCAGTCCCCGGCCGACGCCAAGCTGGCGGTGGCGGCCGGGGTGCAGGCCATCGCCCTGTCCAACCACGGCGGGCGCCAACTCGACGACGCCCCGCCGGTGGTGGAGCTGATCGAGCCGGTGGCCCAGGAAGTGGGCGGCCAGATCGAGATCTACTGCGACGGCGGTGTCCGGCGGGGATCCGACATCGTGAAGGCCCTGGCCCTGGGGGCCAACGCCTGCATGATCGGCCGGGCCTACCTCTACGCCCTGGGGGCGGCGGGGGAGCGGGGGGTCGACCACGTGCTCGGTTTCCTGGCCCAGGGCATGGCCCGCACCATGGCGCTGGCCGGCGCGCCCCGGGTGGAGGAGATCAACCGGGAGCTGGTGCGGTGGCGTCCCCCCTCGGGCTGAGCTTCGTCACCTCGGCCGACCGGTGGGAGCGCCTGCCCGAGAGCGAGGCCGAGGTGGCCATCGTCGGGCGCTCGAACGTGGGGAAATCGTCGCTGGTGAACGCCCTGGGGCGGCGCAAGGGGTTGGCCCACGTGTCCAACACGCCGGGTCGCACCCGGCTGCTCAACCTGTTCGAGATCGAGGGTGGGGGCAGCCTCGTGGACCTGCCGGGCTACGGGTTCGCCCAGGCGTCGAAGACCATGCGGGCCGGTTGGAAGGCCATGATCGAGGGTTACCTGCTGGAGCGGGACGGCCTGGCCATGGTGATCGTGCTGGTGGACGGGGCCGTGGGCCCCACCGCGCTCGACCAGGACATGCTCGACTGGCTGCGGGCCAACGAGATCCCCCACACGGTGGTGGCCACCAAGCACGACAAGGTGAAGCCCTCGCACCGGGCCCGGCGGGTGAAGGAGGTCGCCGCCGGTTGCCAGCTGGAGCCGGGCGACGTGCTGTGGGTGTCGTCGGAGAAGGGCACCGGCATGGACCGGCTTCGCTCGCTGATCCTCACCTGGCTGGAATAGGTGTCCCCTCCGGGAACGGCAACCCTGCGGGTTGCTTTGAGCTTCGCCTGCGGCGAAACAGCACGCCCTACCGCCAGCACGGTGGTGCTACCGTGGTAGTATCGGCGTGTGGCCGTCGAGAAGTTCAGCGTGTCGCTCGATCCCGAGCTGAGCCGGGCGCTCCGGGAGGCGGCGGAGGAAGACGACGTATCGGTGTCGGCCTGGATGGCCGAAGCCGTCCGCCAGCGCCTTCGTAACCACCTGCTCGGCGTCTGGCTTGACGAAGTCATCGCCGAGCAGGGGTGGAGCCGTGAGGAGTTGCTCCGCGAGGCAAGGCAGGAAGACGAGGCCGACGAGCGGGACGCCCGGGCCAGCGCCGAGAAGCGGCCAGCCTGATGCGCTACGTGCTCGACGCCGGTGCGCTCATCGCGATGGAGCGGATCGATCGCGCGGTAGCGCGGAGGCTCCTTGTGGCGCAGGTCGACAACGTCCCGCTGATAACGAGCAGCGCGGTCGTGGCTCAGGTGCTCCGGGATCCGGGCCGGCAGGTGGCCCTGACCCGGGCCTTGCGGAGCGTGCAGGAGGATCCACTCGACGGGGAGGCGGCCCGGGCCATCGGGCGGCTGCTGGCCCGTACCGGCACGGCCGACGTGGTCGATGCCCACGTGGCCCTGCTGGCACGAGCCGGCGACGAGATCATCACATCAGATCCCGACGACCTGGCTCGGCTCACGGCGGGGCGGCCGGTACGGATCCGGCCGGTCTAGGCCCCTGCCCGTGTCGTCGGGGGCGTAAGCCCCCTGAAGGGAGGCCGCCGGAGGTGGCCGGCCGGTGGGGTTGGGGCCCCGACGGCGGTGGGGAGGCGACGGAGTCGTCGGGGGCGCAAGCCCCCTGAAGAGAGGGGTTGGCGGGGCGGGGCGTCCTCCGAGACAATGTGAGGCATGACCGACACCGCTGTCTCCGCCGATCCCCAGACCAAGCTGGTGGAGGAGGCCCTGGCCTCGCTCCTGGCCAGCCACGATCCGCGCTCGGAGACGGTGGAGGAGTTCCGGGGCCACCAGTTCGACGCCGGTCTGGCCTGGGTGGACTTCGAGAAGGGCCACGGCGGCCTGGGCGTGCGCCCCCAGCTCCAGCGGATGGTGGAGGAACGGCTGCGGGCGGCCGGCGCCGCCCCCACCGATCCGGCCATGTTCTTCATGAACCTGGCGGCGCCCACCATCCACACCCACGGCGACGACGAGCAGAAGACGCGGTTCCTGCGCCCGATGTTCACCGGCGAGGAGCGGTGGTGCCAGCTCTTCAGCGAGCCGGGGGCCGGTAGCGACTTCGCCGGCCTGGCCACCCGGGCCGTGCGCGACGGCGACGAGTGGATCGTCAACGGCCAGAAGGTGTGGAACACCCTGGCCCATCTGGGCCACTGGGGGATGCTGGTCACCCGCACCAACCCCGACGTGCCCAAGCACAAGGGCCTCACCTATTTCGCGGTGGACATGCACTCGCCCGGGGTCGAGGTGCGCCCGCTGCGCCAGATCACGGGTGAGGCCGAGTTCAACGAGGTGTACCTCACCGACGCCCGCATCCCCGACGCCAACCGGATCGGGGCCGAGGGCGAGGGGTGGCGGGTGTCGCTCACCACGCTGATGAACGAGCGGGTGTCGATCGGTTCCGGCGGCGCCCCCAAGCGGGGCTCGGGCACGATCTCGGCTCTGGTCAACGTGTGGAACCGGTTGCCCGAAGACGAGCGATCGGGCGCCCGGCGCGACGAGATGATGAAGCTGTGGATCCGGGCCGAGGTGCTGCGGCTCACCAACCTGCGGGCGGGGGCGTCCCGGCGGGCCGGTAACCCGGGCCCTGAGGGGTCGGTGGCCAAGCTGGCCCTGGCCATCCTCAACCAGGAGATCCTGGAGCAGGCCGTCACCTTCCAGGGCGCAGCGGGGATGGTGGGCTACGACTACACGTTCCGCCGGCCCGAGAACCTGTCGGTGAACGGTACCGAGACGTCGATCGGGCACGGGTTCCTGCGGGTTCGGGCCAACTCGATCGAGGGCGGCACCAGCGAGATCATGCGCAACATCCTGGGCGAGCAGGTGCTCGGCCTGCCCGGCGAGCCCCGGGTCGACAAGGACGTGGCCTGGATCAACGTGCCCCGCTCGTAGCCGGCGCCCGACGGCCCGGCCGGCGCCGCCGTCAGCTGTCCAACGGGAGCTGGGTCAGCTCGGCCGTGGGCCGGCAATAGTCGGGGTGGCCGAACAGATGGGCCACGAAGATCTGCTCGTGCCACCGGGCCGGCCGGGTGGAGGTGTGGCGCAGGCCGCGGACCGGTGCGATCTTCATGTCGGGGTGGGCGTCGTTGAACTCCTTGATGGCCAGCAGCTCACCGGTGAACTCGTTGTAGGCCCAGTCGACATCGCCCACCATGTCGTCGAAGTAGCAGGCCACACGCGGCAGCAGCAGCTCGTGGCCGGCGTCGAAGATGGCGAAGGCGGCCCTGGTGGAGGAGTAGAAGTCGAGGTCGAAGGAGATGAAGCCCATCGGCGGGAAGTCGGCCTCGGCGCAGAACTTGGCCACCGTCTCGCCCACGTCGCCGATGATCAGCTGGGCTGAACGGAGGCGGGCCCGGAGCTTGGCCTCGTCCATGACGAAGTAGCCCTCCTGCCACATGTAGGGCATGTCCCGGTAGTCGACCGGGGGTGGCATCCCGCTACCGGCGTCGAAGCCGTAGACGGCCACCCGCACGCCGGTCTCCCGCTCCACCAGATCGGCCTGGTGCTCCAGGTCGACCAGGCCGTTCCCGCCGGCCACGCCGAACTCGATGGCCGACATCCGGGTGTGCCCGAGCTTGGCCGCCAGCCGGGCCGACTGGAGCATCGGGTGCCGGTAGTACGGCCGGCTCTGGTAGACCGGGTTGGCGGTGTTCACGAGCCGGCTCAGGCGGTTCACGGCATGGTGGGCGGCGAACCGCAGCGGATCCGCCTCCCCCAGGACCCGACCGACCCCTCGACGTATGCGATTCATATGGGCACCTCCCGCCCCACCCCTGCGGTCGAGGTTAGAACCGGGCAGTCCGAACCGTCATGTGCACCTTGGTCGTACGACCACCTGGCGCCGGGTCAGCATGCCCGGGTCAGGGGGCGCCGGGTCAGCAGGCCCGGGTCAGGGGGCGGTGGTGCGACGCAGATCCACCCACGCCGCCAAGTCGGCCAGCGCCGCTTCGGTCGATTGGACCAGGCCGTCGTCGGCCATCTGGCGCCGTTGGGCCAGCGCCGCGGTGAACAGCTCATCGGCGGTGGTGGGGTCGAGGGCTTCGGCCTCCAGCCGGCCCAGATGGTGGTGGAGGTAGTGGAGATTGTCGGTGTGGCCGCTCCCGAGCGCCAGCTCGATACCGGTGGCGAACAGGGCCCGGGCCGCCTCCGGCTCGCCGGTGTACTGGAGGGCGGTGGCCGTGTGGAGCAGTGCCTCGATCTCGGAGGCGACGTCGCCTCCGGCCCGGGCCAGGTCCACGGCCAGCCGGCCGAACGCCGCCGCCTCCGCTTCGCGCCCGAGCGGCGACAGGGCCCAGGCCAGCTCCAGGAGGCTGGCCAGCAGATCGGCCGATCCGAGCCCGCCGTCGATGGAGCGGCAGCTGAACTCGATCTGCTGGCGAACGGCGTCGGCCTGCTCGGGGGAGAATCGGAAGCGCCGGAACCAGTGCTGGTCGGAGCTGTCGGCCGGTTCGGTCATGGCCCCAGTCTCGCAGCCGGCGGCGGCCGTGGTGTCAGCGGCCGGGCGTGGCGGTGGCCAGGGGGTTCGACGGGCCGCCCACCGCGCTGGCGCCGTCGGCCGTCACCGTGAGGATCTCGGCCCCGGTGGGGGTCACGATCACCGTGTGCTCGAACTGGGCCGACGGCATGGCGTCGTCGGCGTGCTCGGTCCACCCGTCGGCACCCTGGCTGAACGAGGTGCCGCCCGACAGGAGCATCGGCTCCACGGTGAACGTCATGCCCACCCGGAACAGCTCGTCGTCGCCCCGCACGACGTGGTGATTGATGTGGGGCGCGGCATGGAAGGTCTGGCCGATCCCGTGGCCGCCGTACTCCCGCACCACGGCGAACCCCCGCGACCGGGCGAACGGCTCGATCGCCTCGCCGATACGGCGGAGCGGCTGGCCGGGGGCGACGGCGGCGATGCCGCGCAGCGTCGCCTGCCGTGTGGTCTCCACCAGGCCTCGGGTCGGCTCGTCGACCGCCCCGACGAGGAACGTGGCCGAAGTGTCGCCGTGCATGCCCTCCACGAAGGCGGTGACATCGACGTTGACGATGTCACCCTCCCGCAGCGGCCGGTCGTCGGGCACCCCGTGGCAGACCACGCCGTTGACCGAGGTGCAGATCGACTTGGGGAACCCGTGGTAGTGCAGGTCGCTGGGGTAGGCCCCCCGCTCGATGTAGGCGTCGTGGGCCACGGCGTCGATCTCGTCGGTCGTGACGCCCGGCGCCACCGCCTCGCCCGCCACGAGCAGCACCTCGGCCGCCACCCGGCAGGCGTGGCGCAGGCGGGCCAGCGACTCCTCGTCCTGGATCTGCCACGCCCTGGGGGTGCCGACCGCGCCGGCGATGATGTAGTCGGGCCGGGTGATGTGGGCGGGCACGGGCCTCGGTGCCGACACCGATCCGACCTTCACCGGTGGCCGTTGCAGCAGCCGGCGATCGCCGTGGCAGCGCTTGTACTTGGCGCCGCCGCCGCACCAGCACGGGCTGTTCGAACGGATCCGATCCATGGGGACCAGTCTACGGGTCGAGACAATGACGTCTACACGTGGAAACAACTAGGCTGAGCCCATGGCTCCGATGGTCAACACCGAGGATCTGACCGACGCCCGGGGGATCGCCGAGATCCTCGGGCTCTCCCACGCCAACAGCGTCAGCCTCTACCAGCGCCGCTATCCCGACATGCCCCGCCCAGTGGTCAGCCTGGGCCGGGGCCGGCCCAGCCTGTGGCTCCGCCCCGCGGTGGAGGCCTGGCACCGGGCCCGGACCCGGTAGGGCGGCCCGGTGGAGCCCAGCATCAGCATCCCGGCGTGGGCCCAGGGCCGCCCGGGCCGGGGGCAGGGTGGCTTCTCGGCCGCCCGTTTCGCCTTCGCTGTCGGCCAGCCGGTGGCCATCGACCTCCGGGCCCCGATCCCGTTGGAGGCCGACCTCCAGGTGGCCTCCGTCGGCGACGGTTGGGAGCTGCGCCACGGGAGCACCACGATCATGCGGGCGGCGCCGCGCCACCCGGGCGGGCTGCCGCGGACCGAGGCGGTCGCCGTGGCCGATGCCGCCGAAGCCATGGCCGGCTTCCCCGGAACGGACGGCGAGCACGAGGCGGCCGGCTGCTTCTCCTGCGGTCTGGGGAAGCAGACCATGCAGGTCTGGCCCGGTCCGCTGGGCGACGGCACGGGGCGCACCGCCACCCGATGGTCGCCGCCGTCCTGGGTGGGCGACGCCGAGGGCCGGGTCGACGACGCCATGGCCTGGACCGCGCTCGACTGTGTGCAGGGCTTCTTCGTCAATTTCGGGGCTGGCCCCCGCCGCAACTCGCTCACCGTCCGGTTCGAGGCCGAGGTCCACCGGCCGGTCACGGTGGGGGCCGAGTACGCCATCGTCGGTTTCGACGGCGACGGGAGCGGCTGGCAGGGGCGCAAGCGGATGGCGGCGGCCAACATCTTCGACACCGAGGGCCAGCTGGTGGCCAGCGCCGCATCCCTGTGGGTCGAGCCGCGCCCGGGCTGATCGAGAACGGCCCGGGGGCGGCGGGCCAGCGGGCCGGGGGGCGGCCCGATGGCCAGAATGTATCGGGTGATCTATATTGGCCACATGAGCGCCGAGCCGTCCTACCTGCCCCTACTCCGCCGCATCGCCAACGCCGAGTGCAACGCCGAGGTGTTCCTCTCGGCCTGGGCCCGGGCCACACCCCGGGCCGACGTCGGCGGGGTCATCGCCACCGTCGCCCTGCGGGAGGGTGAGCACACGAAGGCGTTCCAGAAGCGGATCTGCGAGCTCGGGTTCGACGTGGCGATCGTCGAGGCCCCCGAGACGGCGGGCAGGGCCGCCATCGGGGCGGCCACCGACCTGACCGACCGTGAGAAGTTCGAGAAGCTCGGCCTCGGCCAGCGTCCCGATCCCTCGGTGCCCGACCGGTGGGCCGGCTACTTCGAGGACACCACGATCGACATCGCCACCGGGGAGCTGCTGGGTCGGTTCATCTCCGAGGAGCGGGACAGCGTACGGATGCGGGCCGACTGCTACGAGGCCTTGTGTGCCGAGGAGCAGGCGGCCCCGGCGGCGGCCGGCGGAGCGGCGGTGGCCGGCGACCGTCTCGATCGCATCGAGCAGATGCTGGAGCGGCTGTTGGCCCGCCTCGACGGAACGGGCCCGGTCCTCACCGAGGCCGAGTTCCGGGCCGGGCTGCGGCGCGACGGCTTCGACGACGAGATCCGCATCTCCAGCTACGAGCCGTGCACCGCGCCGGGGGAGATGCACACCCACGAGTTCTCGGCCCGCCTGTTCGTGCTCAGCGGTGAGTTCATCCTCCACGGCGAGCACGGGCCGCAGACGATCGCCGCCGGCCAGTGCTGCGAGGTGCCGGCCGGCACCCGCCACGCCGAGGCATCGGGCACGCCGGGGGCCCGGGTGCTGGCCGGGCTCAAGCACCACTGATGGCGGAGGTGCCGGCACCGCTCGCCGTGCCGGGGTCTCCTCCGCCCGACGGGGGCGGTCGGCGGCGGGCCGGCCGCCCCCGGAACCACGACAGCGACGAGACCCGCCGGCTGCTGCTCGAGGTGGCGCTCGACGCCTTCGCCGAGCACGGCTTCGACGGGGTGAGCACCCGCAACCTGGCCCGGTTGGCGCAGGTCACCCCGACCACGTTGTTCCACCACTTCGCCACGAAGGACGAGCTGTACGGGGCGGCCTACCACCACGCCGTGGGCCTGGCCTACGCCCACTACCGCCGGGCCATCGTCGGCCAGACCACCCTGGTGGGGGAGCTGCGGCAGTTGTTCGCCGCCGCCGACGCCATCCTCGCCCAGCGGCCGGCCATCGCCCTGCTGTCGGTCCGGGTCCAGATCGATCAGCAGCGCCCCGGTCTGCACGTGGCCCATCGGCCGGAGGCAGCGGTGACGTTCCGCCAGGAGATGGTGCAGCGGGCCGTCGCCCGGGGTGAGCTGGAGGCCGCCGATGGCGTGCACGTGCAGCGCCTGCTCGACGTGTTCCTCTGGGGCCTCTCGGTGATCGGCTACGACGACGCTCAGGTGCGGGGGGAGTCGCTGCGGGCCATCGAGCGGTTCGTCGAGGCGGTCGGGCCCGGTTCGGGAACCACGAAGATGCAGAACGGGTGGCCGGTGGGATCGGCCAAGGCGTAGAGCGGTTCGTCGGGATCGTCGCTGCGATCGAGCCGGATGGTGGCGCCCAGGGCGAGCGCCCGGTCCCGTTGGGTGTGGAGCGCGTCGACATCGGCCACGCTGAGATCCAGGTGGAGCTGCTGCGGGACGTCCGGAGCCGGCCAGGTGCTGGGTGGGAGCTCGTCGACCTGCTGGAACGCCAGCTGGGCGTCGGTCGACGGGTCCACCAGGACCAGCCAGTCGGCCCCGGCCGGATCAGGCGCCCCGGCCGGCGGCGGCTCGTCGCCCGGCCGGTATCCGAACCCCAGCAGTTGGCGGTAGAACTCGGCCAGGGCCCGGGCGTCGGTGGCGTCGAGCACGATCGACCGGAGCTTCGGGCGCCCGGTCATCGGCCCGTCATGTCGCCGGTGGCCGGGGTGCCGGGGGCGAGGGCGTAGCGGAGGGTGACCGTGCCCGCCGGTGAGGTGGTGGCCGGCTCGGTGAGGGTCAGGTTGGTGGGCACCGTCCCGCCGGCGAACACCCGCTTCCCGGTGCCGAGCAGGATGGGGTGGACCCACAGCGTGAGGGTGTCGAACAGCTGCTCGGCCAGCAGTGTCTGCACCAGGTCGAGGCTGCCGATCACGTGGACGTGGTCGTGCCGCTCCCGCAGCCTGCCCACCTCCCCCCGCAGGTCGGCGCCCAGCAGGGTGGAGCCGGCCCAGCCGAGCGCCGGCTCGCCCCGTGAGGCCACGTATTTCGGTACCCGGTTGAACAGCCGGGCGATGGCGTCGTCGGTGCCGGTCTCCTGGTGGGGCCAGTAGGCGGCCCAGATGTCATAGGTGCGGCGGCCCAGGAGCAGAGCGTCCAGCTCTGTCATCCCGGCCATCACCTGCTCGCCCACCGCCTCGTCGAACAGCGGCGCCTGCCAACCGCCGAACGGGAAGCCGCCGTCTCGGTCCTCCTCGGGAGCGCCCGGGGCCTGGGCCACGCCGTCGAGGGTGGTGAACAGATCGATGTGGATGAGTCCCATTGGAGCGTCCTTGTGTGTGCGGGGGGTGTTCACCGTTACCACGATCGGGCCCGGGGGAATCGACGGGTTCGCCAACTTTTCGGTGAACCGCGTGTCGAGAATGCCGCACCGGCTCCGTCCCCCGGGATGAGAGCGGCCGGTAGGGTCGCCCGACAGACCAGGAGACATCACATGGCCAAGTACCTGCTGCTCAAGCACTACCAGGGGGCGCCGGCGCCGCTGAACAACATCCCGATGGACCAGTGGACGCCGGCCGAGGTCGAGGCCCACATCCGGTACATGCAGGACTTCGCCGCCAAGCTCGAAGCCACGGGCGAGTTCGTCGACGGGCAGGCCCTGGCCCCCGACGGGGTGTGGGTCCGCCACGACGGCCCCGGGAAGCCGCCGGTGACCGACGGCCCCTTCGCCGAGACCAAGGACCTCATCGCCGGCTGGATGATCATCGACGTCGACAGCTACGAGCGGGCCATCGAGCTGGCCGGCGAGCTGTCGGCCGCCCCCGGAGCCAACGGCGAACCGATCCACGAGTGGCTGGAGTTGCGTCCGTTCCTGGCCATGCCGCCCACGGTCGCCGACTGAGCGGGGGTCGGGATCGACCGGGACGGCGAGACATGGACGACGTCGAGCTACGCCGGCTCGTGCCCCGGGTGATCGGTGTCCTCGTCCGTCGGGGCGCCGACTTCGCCACCGCCGAGGACGCCGTGCAGGAGGCGCTGATCCGGGCGCTCCCGGCCTGGGAGCGGGAGCGGCCCTCGGAGCCGGAGGGGTGGTTGATCACGGTGGCCTGGCGGGCCTTCATCGACATGGCCCGGTCCGACACCGCCCGCCGGGGCCGGGAGGACCGGGTGGGCGGCGATCCTCCGGCCCCGGCCGTCCCGGGCACCGACGACACCCTCAGCCTCTACTTCCTGTGCGCCCATCCCGATCTGACGCCGTCGTCGGCCGTGGCCCTCACCCTGCGGGCGGTGGGCGGGCTCACCACCCGCCAGATCGCCCAGGCCTATCTCGTGCCGGAGGCGACGATGGCCCAGCGCATCAGCCGGGCCAAGCGCACCGTGGACCGGGCCGGGCTCGACCGGCCGGGCGACGTGGCCACGGTCATGCGCGTGCTCTATCTCGTGTTCAACGAGGGCTACTCGGGCGACGTCGACCTGGCGGCCGAGGCCATACGGCTGGCGCGTCAACTGTCGGAGTTGCTCGACGACCCCGAGGTCGAGGGCCTGCTGGCCCTCATGCTGTTGCATCACGCCCGCCGTCGGAGCCGGACCCGGCCCGACGGCGCGATCGTGCCGCTGGCCGAGCAGGACCGCGCCCGATGGGACACCCGGCTGATCGCCGAGGGAGTGGCCATACTCCAGGCGGCCCTGGCCCGAGACCGGCTCGGGGAGTATCAGGCCCAGGCCGCCATCGCCGCCCTGCACGCCGACGCCGAGCGGTTCGAGGACACTGACTGGGTGCAGATCGTGGAGTGGTACGACGAGCTGCTGCGCTTCGCCGACACCGCGATCACCCGGCTCAACCGGGCGGTGGCGGTGGGCGAGGCCGACGGGGCGCCGGCCGGGCTGGCGGCGCTGGCCGGCGTCGACCCGGCCACCCCCCGGTGGGACGCGGTGGCCGCCTTCCTGCACGAGCGCAACGGCGACCTCACCGTCGCCGCCCGGCTGTACGCCACCGCCGCCCGCAACGCCCCCAACCTGGCCGAGCGCCAGCACCAGAGCCGCCAGGCGGCCCGGCTCAACCAGCGGCTGAAAATGGGGGGCGACGCCGGGTCCTGACCCCGTAGGGTCGTGGCATGTTGAGCGTCGAGCAGCTGCGCGCCTTCGGGCAGGACGGGTTCCTCGTCGTGCGCCGCTTCGTGGCCGAGGCACTGCTCGCCGATCTGGCGGCTGAGACCGACGCCCTGATCGCCCGGCAGCCGGCGCCCGAGGGCACGGTGGGCGTCCATCACTACTTCGAGCATCCGTCGACCCTCCCCGTGGCCGACCGGGTGCTGCGGGAGTCGGGGTTGCTGGCCCTCGCCGGGGAGCTGGTGGCGCCGTTGGCCATCGACCTCGCCTTCGATCACATCCAGGTGGCCACGAGCCTCCACGGCTGGGACCACCAGCCCGGTGGCGGTCACATCGACGGCTACGGGCTCGACGGCCAGACCGAGCCCCACACGTTCACCATGCTGGCCGGCATCTACCTCGGCGACGAGTCCGAGCCGGGCCGGGGGAACCTCTGGGTGTGGCCCGGGTCCCATCGGGGCCACGAGCGGCTCTTCCGGGAGCGGGGCGTCGATGTGCTGATGACGGGCCACCAGAGTGGCCACGCCTGCCTGCTCAGCGAGCCGCCCGACCTGGGCCGGGGTGAGCCGGTGCTGGCCCGGCGGGGTGACGTGCTGCTGGCCCATTACCTGCTGGCCCACAACCAGAGCGGCAACATGTGGGACCCGCTGCGTCGGATCGTCTACTACCGCCTGGCGGCGGCCGGCCACCGGGAACGATGGGCCGCCACGCAGACCGACGCCCTCTTCGAGTACGCACCGGTCAGGGCCGCCGTCGCCTCCCCCTAGGCCGGTTCGGCCGGCGACCCGGGGGCGGGCGCGATCGAGCGGGGCTACCGGTTGAGGATGCCGTTGAGTTGGCGGGCGGTCTGCTCGAGCGTGGTCGAGGCCTCGGTGACGATGTTCGTCTCCCGGGTGGCGTGGGAGGCGGCGTCGGCCACCCGGGTGACCGAGGCGCTGATCTCGCGGGTCACGACGGCCTGTTCCTCGACGGCGGCCGCGATCCCGTTCTGCTCCTCCGCTATCCGTTCCACGGAGGTGGTGATGGCGTTCAGCTGTGAGCTGATGATGGAGCAGAGCTGGGCCACCCGTTCGGTGAGCTGGCCGATCTTGACCGTCCCGTCACGAGTGGAGCTCGACAGCTCCTTCACTTCCGAGGCGACCACGGCGAAGCCTTTGCCGGCGTCGCCCGCCCGGGCCGACTCGATGGTTGCGTTCAGCGCCAGCAGGTTGGTTCGCTCGGCGATCGACTCGATCAGCCGGACGACCTCCCCCACCTCCTGGCCGGCCGTGACCAGATCCTGCACGTGGGTGGCCGCGTTACGCGAGGAGTTGGAGGCGTCGTTGGCGGCGGCCACGGCGGCGCTGGTGTTTCGAGCGACCTCTTGGAGCGTGGCCGAGAGCTGTTCGGTGGCCACCGAGACCGAGGATGCCTGATCCGATGTCTCGGCCGCGGACGACGACAGGGACAGGCAGGAGCTGACCAGGGTCGAGGAGCCCTGGGCCAGGGTCCCCGCCGCCTGTTCCAGTGCGCTCTCGAGGCGTCGCTGGTCCGTGATGTCGTCCCAGGCGACCACGTAGCCCAACAGGTCGCCGGCGTGGTCGAGGACCTTGTTGATCCTCGTCGACAGTGTGACCGACCCGAACGTGAAGCTGGCCTCGTGGGGCATGGGTGCGTTGCCCAGCACCTCTTCCACCCGACGAGGATCCCGGTGGAACCGGTGTATCGAACCACCCAGGAGCTCGGTGGCGCTCACGCCGAAGGTCGCCCGGACGTCACCCTCGATGGCCCGCACCGCTCGTTCGGCGGCTGGGTTGAGGTAGACGAGGTTCAGGGCCGGGTCGGCGACGAACACGTTGGCCTGGAGGGCGTCGATCGCTGCCATCAGGCCCGACGAGCTCCAACGTTCGAGGCCGCCCACGCCGCTCGATGGTCGACTGAACAGGGGCATGTCTCTCTGATCGGACGAGCCTCGGGCATCTTGACGTCCAGATCTTGATCTTCTCGACACGCGCCGCCCAGGTGGTGGCTCAGGGGGCGATCTCGACGTGGTGGATCAGGCCGTCTCGTAGCTGGAACCGGTAGCGGAGATCGGCCTCGCCGCCGGGGAAGTTCCCCGACAGGTGGTTGTGGACGAGATACGCGCCGTCGCCCAGATCCTCCGCCCCGGTGAGCGTTCGGGTGTAGGTGTACTCGCTGGCGGCGTTGGCGAGCCACCACTGGATGCGCTCGGTGCCGACGTAGGCGACGCCGTCGTCGATCACGGTGGCGTCGGGCCCGAACGAGGCGAGCGCCCCGGCGGCGTCGCGCTGATCGTGGGCGCGCTGGTAGTCGGCGATCACAATGGGGACGTCGATACCGGACATGGCGGCTCCTCGGTGTCTGTTGGGTGGATGGTCGAACGGTTGCCCTGAACGGCGGTCGGAACGGTGGCCCGAACGGCCAGATGTCTACTGACTACTACTTCAGACCGGCGCTTCGGCGAGATCCAACAGAACCTGGGCATCTCGTCGAGCCTGCTCACGAGCCGCCTCGAGCGGCTGGTGACCGACGGCGTGATCGAGCGCCGCCAGTACAGGCAGCGAGCCCTTCCAACGTCGCTACCGCGCCGTCGTGCCGCCGGCGGCGGCCGCCGGTCAGATGGCGGTGACGCCCCCGTCGGCCACGAACTCCGAGCCGCTGGAGAAGCTCGACTCGTCGGACGCCAGGTACAGGGCCAGGTAGGCGATCTCCGACGCTTCGGCCGTGCGGCGGAACGGGGTCGACTCGGCGAAGCGGTCGTAACGGCCCTGGTCGAGGCCCACCACCTCCTGGAACATCTCGGTGTTGATCAGGCCCGGGTGGATCGAGTTGACCCGCACTCCGTAGCGGGCCAGCTCGGCCGCCGCCGTCTTGGTCATCCCGGTCACGGCGAACTTCGACGCCCCGTACCCGATCGAGCCCGGGGCCCCGATGATCCCCGCGATCGAGGAGATGTTCACGATCGACCCGGCCTGTTGCTCCATCATCACCGGAGCCACCGTTTTCATTCCCAGGAACACGCCGACGGTGTTGATCTCCAACAGCCGGCGGAAGTCGTCGAGGGTGTGGTCGATCATCTTGGCCCGATGGAAGATGCCGGCGTTGTTGACCAGCACGTCGATCCGGCCGTGGGCGGCCACCGTGTCGGCCACCACCTGGGCCCAGCCCTCCTCGCTCGACACGTCATGGTGGAAGAACAGCCCCCCGCAGGCCTTGGCCGTGGCCTCACCTTCCTCCTGCAGCACGTCGGTGAGCACCACCTTGGCCCCCTCGGCGGCGAACAGCTCGGCCTCGGCCGCCCCCTGCCCCCGCGCCGCTCCGGTGATGATCGCTACCTTGCCGTCCAGTCGAGCCATGACGGGGGATCGTAGGCCGCCCGGGGAGGCCGGCCCAAAAGGGCACCGCCTCCCGGCGGGCACTAGCGTCCGCCCCATGGAACTGGAACTGCTCGCCTCGGGCTTCGGGCTGGTCGAGGGGCCACGCACCGACGCCGACGGGAACCTCTACTTCACCGACATCACCAGGGGCGGCGTCTACCGCCGCTCGACCGACGGCACGATCGACAACCTCGTGCCCGAGCGCAAGGCCGCCGGCGGCCTCGCCCTCCACGCCGACGGCGGGTTCGTGCTCACCGGCCGCGACGTCGTCCACTGGCGAGACGGCCAGACCCGGGTCCTGCTCAGCGACCCCGGGGTGCCCCACTGGAACGACCTCCAACCCGACAGCGAGGGCCGCATCATCGTGGGCTGCATGCGCTTCAACCCGCTCGACCGCGACGCCCAGATCGTGCCCGGCGAGTGCTACCGCATCGAGCTCGACGGCTCGGCCACCCAGCTGTACGACAACGTGAGCGCCACCAACGGCATCGGCTTCTCGCCCGATGGACGCACCCTCTACCACGTCGACTCCACCACCAAGGGCCTCTGGGTCCACGACGTGGCGCCCGACGGCTCGCTGTCGAACCGCCGCCACATCGGTGGCCGGGAGGTGTTCGAGCGGGGCGTGCCCGACGGCATGTGCGTGGACGTCGACGGCAATCTGTGGGTGGCCCAGGCCGGCGGCCGCCGGGTGGCCAAGCTCAGCCCCACCGGCGAGCTGCTGGGCGAGATCCCGGTGCCGGCCAAGATGGTGACGAGCTGCGCCTTCGGCGGGCCGGCCAACGACGAGCTCTACATCGTCACCGCCGACAACCTCGACGATCCCGACAAGGCGGGCTGCGTGTACCGCACCCATCCCGGCGTGGCCGGCGTCCCCACCCCCCTCGCCCGGGTGTAAGGCCACGAGAACGGCGACGGCCGGCGGGATGACCCGCCGGCCGTCGATCCAACGTCTACGAGCGGGTGCTCACTCGCCGGTGAGGTGGGCCACCCGGGGCATGACCTCGTTGGCCAGCAGCTCCATCGAGTGCTTCCAGGCCGGCTCGTCGTCCATGTAGTCGAAGCCGAACAGGAGCAGCACGCCGAACCCGCCGGTCTCGGCGTAGACCTTCTCGATCTTCTCGGCCACGGTCTGAGGCGAGCCGATGAGCCAGTTGTGCTCGGCACAGTAGGCGGCGTCGACCTCGCTGTTCGGGGTGCTGGCCTCGGCCTTCAGGTAATCGGTGAACCCGAACGCGTCGAGCAGCGGCAGGAAGTACTCGGTCATCATCCGGCCCATCATCCCGTTGACCGAATGCTCCCAGGCCTCCTCGTCGGTGTCGGCCACGAAGACCTCGCGGACCATGCGCCAGTCGCGCCGGCTCACGGTGTGGCCACCCTTGCGGGCCCCGGCCTCGTAGGAGTCCCAGTGGCTGGCGCAGTAGGCCGGGTTCAGGTTCAGGCTCATCGGGATCCAGCCCCGCTCGCCCGCCATCATCAGCGTGGGCGACGGCGACGACAGGCCCGCCACCCCGATCGGGGGATGCGGCTTCTGGACCGGGAGGATGTGCTGCTTGAGCAGGGGGGCCATGGGGGTGGGCACCGCTGCCTTCCAGTACTTGCCCTCGTACTTCCACCCCGGCTTGGGATCCCACATGTTCATGATGATCTCGACCGACTCGTTCACCATGTCGCGGTTTTCCCCGCCCATGCCGTCGACGCCGAACATCTCCCAGTCGGTGGGGGAGCCCGAGGCGGCGATGCCGAAGTTGAGGCGGCCGCCCGAGATGTGGTCGAGCATGGCCATACGGTTGGCCAACTCCACCGGGTGGTGATAGGGAAGGCAGATGCCACCGGGACCGATACGGATGTTCTTGGTGGCCCGGAAGCCCTCGATCACCAGCAGATCGGGGGAGGGGTGAGGCTCCCACACCATGGCGTGGTGCTCGCCGATCCAGGCCTCCTCGTAGCCCAGCTCGTCGGCCCAGATGAGGTTCTGGAGGTCCCAGTCATGGCCCGCCTTCAGGTCCCGCTCCGGCGGATGGCTGGGCATCGTGAAGTAACCAAGTCGCATGTGTTGTCCCTTGTTTGGATCGGGGGGGTTCGGAAAGAGGTGGGCCCCAAGGGTCGGGTGGGTCCCCATGAGGTTCGCTGGACACGGACCTGTGACCATGGTCGCACCGTGAGAGCGGCGCATCCAATCGCCCGGGACATAGGTCCCTGGCTCGGCGGCGGCCGTTGCCGCCAATGTCCTAGAGGACGACGTGGGAAGGTGGAGCATGGCTGAGATCCCAGAGGCGCGGCGCATGGTGGTGGGTGTCGACGGCTCCGCCGGCGCGGCCGCCGCCCTGCGATGGGCCGTCTCCCACACCGACCGGTTCGGCCCGGTCCAGCCCGTCGCCTCCTGGCAGTACCCGTGGTGGTCCCTGACCCCGCTCGCTCCGGGCGCCGCCGCCCTCCCCCCACCCAGCGCCGACTTCCACGCCGAGGCCCTGGAGGTGGTGAACCGGATGCTGGAGGCGGTGGGCCCGTCCGATCATCTCGACCCGGTCACCGCCCACGGTCCGGCCGGTCAGGTGCTGGTGGCGGCGGCCGAGAAGGCCACCCTGCTCGTGGTGGGCACCCGGGGCCACGGAGCGGTGGCGGCGGGCGTGATCGGCTCGGTCAGCCTCTACTGCGTCAACCACGCTCCGGTCCCGGTGGCGGTCGTTCCCGACGACGCCCTGGCCGACGACCGCTTCCACCGGGTGGTGGTGGGTCTCGACGGATCACCCCACTCGCTGGCCGCCGCCCGCTGGGCCGTGGCCAACACCCCGGCCGACACCCGGGTGGAGCTGCTCTACTGCCGGCGGGAGGGCCACGGCCTCAAGGCCGATCCGTCGCTCGGCACCGCCGCCTCGGCCAGCCCCGAGGGTCTGGTGGCCGCCGCCATCGACGTGGTGGGAGCCGAGTTCCCCGCTGCCGGCGCCCGCCTCGGAGGTTGGAGCGAGGTGGGCGATCCCCGCCAGCTCCTGAGCCTGGCCGCTACCGAGGCCGATCTCCTCGTCCTCGGCGCCCGGGGCCACGAGGGCGTGGCCCATCTGCTGCTCGGATCGGTCACCACCGGTCTGATCCACCACCCGGTGATCCCCACCGTCGTGGTGCGCTGATCGTCGTCGGCCGCTGGCTTCTCTGGTCCTGGCCGTCAGAGGAGTCGGCGGTCGGCGGCCCATCGGGCCAGCTCGTTCCGGCTCGACAGCTGCAGCTTGCGCAACACGGCCGAGGCGTGGGTCTCCACCGTCTTGGTGGAGATCGACAGCCGCCGGGCGATCTCCTTGTAGGCGTACCCCCGGGCCAGGAGCCGCATCACCTCCTGCTCCCGGGCCGTGAGCTGGTCGAGCTCGGGATCGCCGCTGGCCCCCAGGTCGGCCGAGAAGGCGTCGAGCACGAAGCCGGCCAGCCGGGGGGAGAACACGGCGTCGCCGTCGTTGATGCGGCGCACGGCGTCGAGCAGCTCGGCCCCGTTGATTGTCTTGGTCACGTAGCCCCGGGCACCGGTGCGGATCACCTCGATCACGTCTTCCGCCGCGTCCGACACCGACAGGGCCAGGAACCGGGTGGTCACCCCCCGGTCCACCACACCCCGGATCACAGCGG
Organism: Acidimicrobiales bacterium; assembly: GCA_041394285.1. Classification (GTDB taxonomy): domain Bacteria; phylum Actinomycetota; class Acidimicrobiia; order Acidimicrobiales; family SZUA-35; genus CADEDH01. The sequence goes on from JAWKIL010000013.1 coordinate 33,556, forward strand.
GGGCGTTGCCACCGGGGAGGTGCACGTCGCACACCACCACGTCGGGCTTGGTGGCCACGATCACGTCGACCGCCTCGCCCACGTCACCGGCCTCGCCCACGAGGTCCACATGGCCTTCCAGCTCGGCTCGGACACCGGCCCGGACCAGGGCGTGATCGTCGACCAGCACCACACGGATCATGAGGAGACCTCCTGTTGGGGTTCGACGGTATCCACCAGCAGAGGCAGCACCAGCTCCACCTCGGTGCCGGCCCCGGGCGCGGACTGGACGGTGGCCGACCCGCCGGCCCGCTGCATGCGGGCCCGGATCGAGTCGGCCAGGCCCCGGCGGTCGGGGGGTACGCCGTCGGGGTCGAAGCCCCGGCCGGTGTCCCGCACGAACACCTCGATGCGGTTGGGGAGCCGCTCGGCGAACACGTCGATGCGGGGTGCGCCCGAATGCTTGGCCGCGTTCACGGCCGCCTCCCGGGCCGCCGCCACCAGCGGCTCGATGCGCCGCTGGTCCACGTCGGTGGTGTCGCCCACCGTGATCACGGTCACCGGCACGCCGTGGGCGGCGTCGACCTCGGCCGCCATGGCCTCCAGCGCCGGGCCGAGGCGGGTGGCCAGGGTGGCGGGGGTGCCGTAGAGCCACTGCCGAAGCTCCCGCTCCTGCTGGCGGGCCAACTGGGAGGTGCGGGCCGGGTCGTCGGCGTGGCGCTGGATCAGGGCCAGGGTCTGGAGCACCGAGTCGTGCAGGTGGGCCGCCACCCGGGCCCGCTCGTCGGCCCGCACCCGATCCTGGCGCTCGGCGTCGAGCTCCCGCCCGATCCGGGCCAGCGAGGGGAAGGCGACGAGCCCCACCCCGGCGGCGATGACGATGGCCACCAGCACCACCACCAGCGAGTTGACGAAGCTGTCCGACACCAGGACGAAGGCGATGAGGCCGCCCAGCCCCACCACCACACCGATCACGGTGCGGGCGGTGGCGGCCACGCCGCTCTCGTCCTGGCTGCGGGTCCAGGCGATGAGGATGCCGGTGAGGATGAACCCGGCCGGCACCACGATCTTGGGGAAGAAGGCGAACCCGATCTGGCTGAACACCGACAGCAGCCCGACCACGATCATGCCCACGGCGATGTGGCGGTGGATGGGGGAGGCGGCCTTGGGCTCGGGCTGATAGGGGGCGAGCCGGTCGGGCTGGGCCACCGCCAGCACGATCCAGGCCAGGCCGTAGAACAGCAGTCCCCACCCGCCGGCCAGGGCCAGGATGGCGAACGCGGCCCGTATCACCAGCGGCTGCACGCCGATCTCACGGGCCACGGCGGCCGCCACGCCGCCCACCCACCGCTCCCGGGAATCGATCCGGGGCAGCTGCCAGCGGGGGCGGGCCGGTACGTCGAGGGTCACGATCGCATACTCTCATCCCATGGCCGGCCAGCGCATCAGGGTCTTCCCGGACCTGTTCCCTGAGCCTCAGGGTCGATCTCAGGGGTTGCTCCGTGCCATGCCCGATACCGGTGGGCCGGCGGCAGGCGGATGATCAGATCATGAGCTACGAGACCGACACCCCCTCATCCACACCCCCCCTTCCGCCCCCACCTCCTCCGGCGCCGCCGGTGCGGCGCCTGGTGCGCGATCCCTACAGCCGCTTCGGCGGCGTCGCCTCCGGGGTGGCCCACTACTACGGCCTCGACGTCTCCCTCGTCCGGCTGTTGTTCGTGATCCTCGCCCTGTCGACCGGCATCGGCATCGCCGCCTACTTCCTGGCCTGGCTGATCATCCCCCGGGCCGACGTGTGGCCCCCGGCCGGCCCGCCCCGGCCCCTGCGCTCCCTGTCGAACCGCGACATCGGCATCGGCCTGGCCGTGGTCGGCGCCCTGCTGGCCATCGCCCTGGGCGGCGGTGACGGCGGCTTCATCATCCCCGTCGTGTTGATCGGCGGTGGCGTGTGGCTGCTGCTCCAGGGAGAGAACAGCGGCGCTCCGGCCCCGACGGCCACCACTGGCACCGCCGCCTTCACGCCCGCCCCGCCCACGGCCCCGGCTCCGGCCGCCGCCGGTCCCGCTCCGGCTGCGGCCGGCGGAGGGTTGGGTGGCGACCTGCCCCCCACCGCCTACACCGCCGCCGCCCCCGCGCCCGGCCCGGTGGGCGCGCCGGTACCGCCCCGCTCCCGGCGCCGCCGGCTCGGGATCGGCCTGCTCGTGGGCTTCCTGGTGGCCCTGGTGGTGCTGCCCCTGCTGGCCATCGGCGGGCTCGCCATCGCCCTGGCCCGGGGCGGGATCGACATCGAGGGAGACACCCGCACCTACACCGTCAGCTCGGCCGACGACCTGCCCCTGTCGATCGACACCGACGCCGGTGACGTGGTGATCGACCTCAGCGGGCTCACCCCGGCCGAGCTGGCCGCTCTGGACGAACCGGCCGCCATCGACGCCCGGCTCGACTTCGGCTCGCTGGAGTTGATCATCCCCGACGGGATCGAGGCGAACATCGACGCCTCCACCGAGCTGGGTGACGTGAAGCTGTTCGGCCGCACCGACGACGGGTTCCGGAACCACCTGAGCCGCAACGTCGACGACCCCGATCTCGAGATCACCCTCGACGTGGGGGCGGGCGAGGTGCTGGTCCGCTCCGCCTGATCTCCCCCCCCCCCCGTCGTAGCCATGACACCGGACGCGAGAAGGCCGGGCCCCCGAGAGGGGGCCCGGCCTTCAGCGCGTCTCAGGACGACGACAGGTGAGGATCAACCCTTGGCGGCGTTGATCGCCTTCCACACGGTCTGGGCGGTGAGCGGCATGTCGATGTGGCGCACCCCGAGGTGCGACACGGCGTCGACCACGGCGTTCTGGATGGCCGGGGTGGAGCCGATCGTGCCCGACTCGCCGATGCCCTTGGCCCCCAGCGGGTTCTGGGGGCTGGGGGTCTCGGTGTTCGACGTCTCGAACGAGATCAGCTCGGCCGCCGACGGGATGGCGTAGTCCATCAGGTTCGAGGTGATGGGGTTGCCGTCCTCGTCGTACAGCACGACCTCGAACAGGGCCTGGGCCGCACCCTGGGCGATGCCGCCGTGCTGCTGGCCGGTGACCAGCATCGGGTTGAGGATCTTGCCGCAGTCGTCGACCGCCACGTGGCGGAGCATCTTCACCTCGCCGGTCTCGGTGTCGACCTCGACCACCGAGATGTGGGAACCGAAGGGGAAGGTGGAGTTCGTGCCGTCGAAGTCGAGCTCGTGGCTGAGCCCGGCCTCCATGTCGGACGGGCGCTTGGCCTCGTCGTTGGCGGCCTGGGCCAGCTCGGCCCACGACAGCTTCGAGGTGGGAACGCCGGCCACCTGGAGGCCGCCGTCGTCGCTCTTGACGATGTCGCTCTCGCTCGCCTCGAGCAGGTGGGCGGCCAGCTTCTTGGCCTTGTCGAGCACGGTCTCCGACGCCACGTGCACGGCCGACCCGGCCGTCTGCAGCGAGCGGGAGCCCATGGTGCCGGCGCCCCGGGGGATCTCGGCGGTGTCCGACTGGACCAGGATCACCTTGTCCATCGGCACGCCCAGCATGTCGGACACGATCATGGAGAAGGCGGTGAGGTGGCCCTGGCCGTGGGCGCTGGTGCCCACCTTGGCCGTGACCGTGCCGTCCTCGTTCACCGTGACCGCGCCGTACTCGATGTGGAGGCCGACCGGGGCCGTGATCTCCACGTAGGACGACACGCCGATGCCGAGCTGCTTGGGATCGCCCGAGTCACGCCGGGCCTTCTGCTGGGCCAGCAGGTCCTGGTAGTCGGCGGCCTCCAGCACGGCGTCGAGCGCCCGCTCGTACTCGCCCGAGTCGTACGCCGCCCCACCCAGGGTGGTGTAGGGGAAGACGTCGGGCTGGAGGAAGTTCTTGCGCCGGATCTCGGCCGGATCCATGCCGATCTCGTCGGCCGCCACGTCGATCACCCGCTCCAGGATCTGGGTGGCCTCGGGCCGCCCCGCCCCCCGGTAGGCGCCGGTGGAGGTGGTGTTGGTGGCGGCGGTGACGGCGTGGAACCGGATCTTGGGGATCTGGTAGACGCCCTGGATCATCGTCTGGGTGAGGAAGGTGAGGAAACCGCCGATGGCGGGGTAAGCGCCGGCGTCGGCCACCACCTCGCAGTCGAGGCCCACGATCGTGCCGTCGCTCTTCACGCCCAGCTTGGCCGACAGCACCATGGCCCGGCCGTGGACGAGGGACACCATGTCCTCCGAGCGCTGCTCGGTCCACTTGCAGGGCCGGTTCAGCTCCTGGGCCAGGCGGGTGGTGATGAAGTGCTCGACGTAGGCGCCGGCCTTGGGGCCGAAGCCGCCACCGACGGCCGGGGCGAGGACCCGGAGGTTGGCCGGGTCGAGGTCGCACTGGGCGACGATGATGTCGCGCACGGCGATCGGGTTCTGGCTGGGGATGTAGACGGTCATGTTGTCGCCCTCGGGAATGGCGACGCAGCCGTTGGGCTCCATGGGCACGCCGGCCAGGCGCTGGCTGACCATGCGGACCTCGGCCACCGTGTCGGCGCCCTCCAGCGGCTGGTCCTCCAGACCGATGCCGGTCTCGAACACCAGGTTGGAGCCGTGGTCCTCGAACAGCACGGGGGCTCCGGGCTGGAGCGCCGCCTCCATGTCGGTCACCACGCCCAGAGGCTCGTAGTCGACCACCACCGCCTCGGCCGCATCCTCGGCCTCGGCCCGGCTGTCGGCCACCACCACGGCCACGATGTCGCCCACCAGGCGCACCTTGCCGGTGGCCAGCGGGGGACGGTTGAACACCTCGGGGAAGGCGGCGAAGCCCTGGTAGGACTTCATGGGCAGGGTCTCGGCGGTCCACACCCCGGCCACCCCGGGCATCCCGGCGGCGGCGGAGGTGTCGATGGCAGTGATGCGGGCGTGGGCGTAGGGGGATCGGACGAAGTGGACGTAGCCCACGCCGGCGATGGCGAGGTCGTCGAAGTATTTGTCTTCACCCGTGAGCAGCGTGGGGTCCTCCCGCCGGAGTACCGCATTGCCGAGAATCGAGCCCTGTACTGCCATGAATTCTCCTAGATCAAGCCGGTTGCGGGGCGCGGTCGGCCACGCGGGTAGACAGATTGTGCCGCGATTCTGGCTGGGCGTCACCCACATCGACGAATCAGGGGGCAGACAGGGGCGGGAGGGAGGCGTTCGGTCGTACGGCGGCCGGACCCTGGAGGGATGGGTAGGGCGACGGGTCCGGCCGCCGTAGAGCCTCGGGCGAGGATTCTGCCCCTATCCGTTACAACCAGCGACCGCCCGGTTTGTTCCCGATTGCTGACGGGATTCAGGCCGCATGGTGATCGCCTTCCAGGGCCCAGCCGAGCACCTCGTCGATGTCGGAGGCGAGGTGGATGGTGAGGGCCTCCTGCACCTCGGCGGGCACGTCTTCCAGGTCGGGGCCGTTGGCCACCGGGAGGATCACGGTGGTGATCCCGGCCCGGTGAGCGGCCAGCACCTTCTGCTTGACGCCACCGATCGGCAGCACCCGGCCCTGGAGGGTCACCTCGCCCGTCATGGCCACCTCGGGCCGCACCCGGCGTCCCGACAGCAGGCTGACCAGGGCGGTGGTCATGGTGACCCCGGCCGACGGCCCGTCCTTGGGCACCGCCCCGGCCGGGAAGTGGACGTGGACCCGCTTGCCGGCGGGGAACGTGACCCCGAGCCGCTCGGCCTGGGAGCTGACGATGGAGCGCACGATCGTGGCCGACTCCTTCATCACGTCGCCCAGCTGGCCGGTGAGCACGGCATCGCCGTCGCCGTCGATGAGGGCGGTCTCCACGAACAGCACGTCGCCCCCGGCCCCGGTCACGGCCAGACCGGTGGCGATCCCGGGCCGGTCGACGCGGTTCTCCACCTGCTCGGCCGGGATGGGCCGACCCAGCAGGCGTCGCAGGTCGTCGGGGGTGACGACGATCGGCTCCGGGTTCTGGTCCGCCTCCCGCTCGGCGCCGTGCCGATTGGTCGCATCGCTCCGCTCGGCGCCGTGCCGATTGGTCGCCTCGCTCGGCTCGGCGACGTGCCGATTGGTCGCCTCGCTCCGCTCGGCGATGGTCCGGGCGGATCGGCGGATGGCCTTGTCGAGCAGGCGCTCCAGGCGCCGCACCCCGGCCTCCCGGGTGTAGTCGGCGGCCACGGCCCGGATCGCGTCGTCGGTGATCACCACCTCGCCCGGTTCCAGGCCGTTGCGGCGCAGCAGGCGGGGGAGCAGGTGGTCGATGGCGATGGCGGCCTTCTCGGTCTCGGTGTAGCCGTCGATGGTGATGATCTCCAGCCGGTCCAGCAGGGGGCCGGGGATCGTCTCGAGCACGTTGGCGGTGGCGATGAAGAAGACGTCGGACAGGTCGAGCTCGAACTCGAGGTAGTGGTCCCGGAAGGAGTGGTTCTGGGCCGGGTCCAGCACCTCGAGCAGGGCGGCCGACGGGTCGCCCTGCCAGCCGGCGCCGACCTTGTCGATCTCGTCCAGCAGGATCACCGGGTTCATCGAGCCGGCCTCGGTGAGGGCCCGGACGAGGCGACCGGGGCGGGCGCCGACATAGGTACGGCGGTGGCCCCGGATCTCGGCCTCGTCGCGGATGCCACCGAGGGCCAGGCGCACGAACGAGCGCCCCAGGGCCCGGGCCACCGACTCGCCAAGCGACGTCTTGCCCACGCCGGGCGGACCGACCAGGGCCAGGATCACGCCCCGGCGGTCCGAGCGGCGCTCGGGCTCCGCCTGGGCGTCGCCGGCGGTGGTCGCCGCCTGGCGCTCGGCCCGCAGCTTGCGCACAGCCAGGTGCTCCAGCAGGCGGTCCTTCACCTCCTGCAGGCCGGTGTGGTCGGCGTCGAGGATGTCGGCCGCCTCGCCCAGATCGAGCCGCTCGCTGGCCCGCTCGGCCCACGGCAGCTCGAACACCGTGTCGAGCCAGGTGCGGATCCAGTTGGCCTCCATCGACTCGTTGCCGGTGCGCTCCAACCGGTCGATCTCCCGCTGGACGGCGGCGGTGGTGGCCTCGCCCAGGGCGTCGGCGCCCGTGAGGGCGTCGAGCTTGGCCTGGTACTGGGCGATCAGATCCTCGTCACCCTGGCCCAGCTCGGAGCGGATGGCCGCCATCTGGCGGCGCAGGATGGCCTCCCGCTGGCCCTTGTCGAGATCCTCCGACACCTCCTTGCGGATGCGGGCCTGGATCTCCAGGTCGGCCAGGGCCTCCTTCACCCACCCCAGGGCGAGATGGAGGCGTGCCTCCAGATCGGTGGTCTCCAGCAGCTCGACCCGCTGCTCCAGCGACAGCTCGGGCCAGTAGCCGACGGAGTCGGCCAGGGCGCCGGGGCTGGTCAGCTCCCGCAGGGCGCCTGCCAGCTGGCGGCCGCCCATGCGGTCCAGCAGGGAGATGGCGGCGGCCCGGTACTCGGCGGCCAGGGCCTCGATCTCAGCGGTGGGCGTTGGGTCGGTGACGGGCTCGGCCTCCACCCACAGCCCGGGGGTGGACCCCACTACGCCGGCTCCCACCCGGGCCCGGCCCAGGGCCCGCAGGGTGACCATGGGCGGCGTGTTGTCCAACGAGCGGTCGGCCACGGTGGCGATCACGCCCACCCGGGCGAAGGCGCCGTTGACCCGGGGCACGAGCAGGAGTCGTCCGTCGTGGGCGGCCCGGATCGCTTCGGCCGCCTCCTTGGACTGGATGGCGACGGTGACCACCATGTCGGGCAGCACGACGCCGTCGGGCAGCGGGAGGACGGGGAGGGTTTCGGTCGACGTGATGGTCATGGGCTTGTTGCTCCTCCGATTACATGATTACAGTTATCGAGTGTAACTCAGAAACACCGTAATCGAGTTGGTGCAACGACTGAACCCGACCAGGTCGGTCAGCTATTCCGCTCGAAGCCGAACAGCACGCCGAAAGACGAACACCGAAAGACAGCGCCCCGAACAGCGCCGACGAGAAGGAGAACGACATGCCGAGAGGACCGAGAGGGCGGGGAGGCGCAGAGGGGCCGGGGCCGTTCGGGCCGCCGCCCGGGTTCGGCCCGGGTCCCGGTGGGCCCGGGGGCCGGGGCCCGATGGGTCGGGGCGGGGCGGCCCGACGCCCCCCGATCGACCCCGAGGAGGCGACTGCGTGGTTCGCCGGGCGCATCCCCGACGACTGGTTCACCGAGGTGCCACGGGTGATCTTCGACCGGGACGAGATCCTGGTGGTGGGCCGCCTGTCGCTGCCGGGCACGATGCCCGAGGGGCCCGACGCCGCCCGGGTGGCCGCCGGGGCCCGCATCACCGGGTTCCGGGAGGACACCCGCCAGTACCGCATGCGGATCGCCGAGGAGGCGCAGGCCCGGTGGCAGCGGGTGGTGTCGTGGGGGGCGGCCTGCGGCGACGTGGAGGCCGTGTTCACCCATGCCTCGGTGCCGGTGATGAGCCGGCTCCGGCTGGAGGAGCGCAAGGTGCTCGACACCCTGATCGACGCCGGCGTCGCCGGCAGCCGGTCGGACGCGCTGGCCTGGTGCGTGAACCAGGTGCTGGCCCACCAGGGTGAGTGGATCGACCGGCTGCGTGACGCCATGACCGAGGTGGAGCGCATCCGGGCCCAGGGCCCCAACGGCGGCCCCGCCGACTCCTGATCCCACCCCACCCCCGGCCCGGGCTCGGCCCGCCCGGCCCGGGCTCGGCCCGCCCGAACTGCGCGACGGAATTCGCGCCCCGCCGGCGATCTGCGTCACGTTCTCTGCGGGAGACGGCGAAAACGTGACGCAGAACGGGCGGGTGACGCGAGTTACGTGACGTCGGTTGGGGCGTCGGTGTCGGCGGGGGCGGGATCGGGGGGAGCGGCGGCTTCGGCCGCCAGGTACCGCTCGTAGCGATCGGGATCGATCCAGGCGCCGGTGGCCTCGGCGAACCGGCGGGCAGCGGGGGCCATGAGGTCCACGTTCCCGGCCCGGGCCCCGGTGGACGACACGCCGGCCACCGCCTCGTCGGGCACGGCCAGCGCCCACCGGGACGGCACCGCCAGCGGGGGCCGGGGGGCGATGGCCAGCTCGGGCAGGCGGGCCAGGGCGGCGTCACGCTCGGCCTCGCTGTCGCCGTACCACTGGAGCTCCTGGATCTGGTGCCATTTGTCGGCCCCCATCACCACCACCTCGTAGCCGGCGGCGATGTCGGCCAGCAGCCGGTGGGTGGTCACGGTGGCGGCCAACCACGGCGCCTCGTCGGCCGCCACCGCTTCCAGCACGGCCACCCGGTGCCGGAACAACGGGCGCTCGACGTCGCTCTTGCCCAGCACGCTCGGACTGTGGGCGAGCACCACCCGGTCGAGTCCCCGCTGCTCGAGCGCCGCCCGGGCAATGGCCACATGGGCCCTGGTGGGAGGGTTGAACGAGCCGGGATAGATGCCCACACGCGTCATCGCGACAGGATGCCATCTGGGCCGGCCGGGCCCCTAACCTCTAGCGGGTGACCACCACCACCCGGCGGCGGTCCAGGCTGGCTGCCCCTGTGCCGGCCCGGGCGACCCCATCCCCCACGTCATCGCTCCCGAGCCGCCGGCCGGCGTACCACCTGCTGACCACCGAGCAGTTCGCCGTGGAGCTGCTCCGCCGGCTGGGCGCCGCCCGGCGCCGGATCGACCTCCAGCTGATGACGTTCGACGGCGACCGGTCGGGTCTGGCCGTGGCCGACGCCCTTCAGGCGGCGGCCCGGCGGGGCGTGCCGGTCAGGCTGCTGATCGACTGCTTCGCCCACCGGTTCGTGAGCGACCAGCCGGTGCGGCGGCGGGCGGTGGCCGACGAGCACCGCCGCACCCGGGCCATGTACGCCGAGCTGGCGGCGGCCGGTGTGCAGGTTCGCTTCACCCATCCCAACGGGCCGGCCAACCTGTTCGCCCCGGCCCGCAACCACAAGAAGCTGTACTTGATCGACGACGCTGCATACCTGGGCGGGATCAACGTCAGCGACCACAACTTCGCCTGGCACGACTTCATGGTCCGGGTCGACGATCCCGTCGTGGCCCGGGCCGTGGCCGCCGACTTCGGAGCCAGCTTCGCCGGCCAGCGCCGCACCGCCGACGGGGCCATCGTCACCAACGGGGCCCTGGCCCGCACGTTCGACGAGCTCGTGGCCGGGGCCCGCCACCGGGTGGTGGTGGCATCGCCCTACGCCGTGGACCGGCGCCTGACCCAGATGCTGGAGGCCAGCCCGGCCCGCTCCAAGACGGTGGTGGTGGCCCCGGAGAACAACTTCTGGTGCCTCCAGATCATCGCCCCGTACCTGTTCCACCGGCTCGCACAGGCCGGGGTGCGCCTGTTGCGCTTTCCCCGGTTCTCCCACGCCAAGTTCCTCCTCGTGGACCACGACGCCCTGCTCGTCGGCTCGTCGAACTTCGGCCGCCACAGCCTGTCGTGCAACGCCGAGATCGGCGTGGTGATCCGTGACCGCTCGTTCATCGCCGCCTTCGAGCGGGAGATGCTGAGCGGGCTGGAACCGGTGGAACCGACCGGGGGTCGCCGCCATCGCCTCGCCGGGAGGGCCGGCGCCGCCGTGATCGATCGATCCCTCATCGTCTACGCTCGCACCATCGCACCGCTCGTCCCCACCCTCGCCCCGGACCCGTGAGCCTCCGCTCCCGGTCCGTCCGCCTCACCGCCATCGGCCTGGCCCTTATGGGGGTGGGAGCCGCCGTGTGGCTGGCCGGGTACGTGTTCGATGTGTCGCTGGCCCGCTACGCCGGGCTGATGACGATGGGCACCACGTTCGTGCCCCTCCCGGCCGACACCTTCACCCTGGTGGCGGCGGCCCACGACCCGGCGCTGGCCGTCGCCCTGGTGGGCGGGCTGGTCAACACGCTGGTGGTGCTGGTGGAACGCCACTGGATCCTGCTGCTGCTCGATCATCCGATGTTCGACCGGGTGCGGCGCTTCTTCGACACCAACCGGTGGGTGGCCTTCACCGACCGCTCGATGTTCGTCACCCTGCTGCTGGCCGGGTTCCTGTTCTTCGAACCCTTCCGCCTGTTGGCTGTGATGCGGCGCTACCCGCCGCTCAAGTACGCGGCGGCCACGTTCATCTCCCGCACGATCCGCTACTACGCCCTGGCCAGCGTGGGTGCTGCGCTGTTCGAGCTGGGCTATCTGCGGCCCCTGCTGGTGTGCAGCCTCGGGCTGTTCGTCGTGGGCCTGGCCCGCTCCGGGATGAAGCTGGCCCGCGAGCGGCGACTGGGGGCGGCCGTCGTGGTGCCGGGGTCGGAGATCGCCGGCTGATGCCGGAATCCGATCTCGATCGGGTGCTGGCCGCTCTCCGGCCCGACGTGGCGATGGAGGGACCCCGCACCGGTGTGGCCTGGTTCGAGCCCCAGCCCGAGCACCGGGGCGTGCCGGGGTGGGTGCACGGCGGGTTCGCCGCCGCCGTGCTCGACCATGTGTGCGCCCGGACGGCGGCCCACGTGCTGGGGGAGCGGGTGGTCACGGGCACGCTCGACCTGCGGTACCCCCAGCCCCTGCCGCTCGACGGTGGGCCGTACCGCGTCGAGGCCGAGGCCGCTCCCCACAAGGGCCGGTTGGTGAAGCTGCGGGCCGCCATCGTGAGTGGCGACGGGCGTCAGATGGTGCAGGCCAAGGCCCTGTTCGTCACCCTCGCCAGTTGTTCCCCTCAGCGGTAGTGCAGCTCGGGGTCGGTGTGGCGCAGGACCAGCAGCAGCCCGGTACGCAGGGGCCGTAGTGGGGCGATCCAGCCCGACACCTTGCGGAACGCCGGGTGGGGTTCGGCGAACTCATGGGTCACGTAGGTGAAGCCGTTGATGTGCATCAGCCGGTACAGGGTCCACACGTCCCAGTAGTAGATGTGGCCCTCCTTGCCCGGCAGGTACTGGGGCCACGCCTCGATCTGGGGGATCCGCTTCGACGGCCGCCAGACCAGGTTCTTGGTGATGTGGCGGTAGGAGACCCCGTTGGGGGTGGTGAGGTAGAGCGTGCCGTCCTTGCGCAGCACCCGCTTCAGCTCGCCGATGAAGCTGAGCATGTCGGGCACGTGCTCGATGACCTCGGAGGCGAAGATGGCGTCGAAGTGGCCCTCCTCGAACGGGAGCTGCTTCTCGGCGATCGCCACCTCCACGAAGTGGCACCGGTCGGCGAGGCCGGCGGCCCCGGTCAGCTCCTCGGCCTCCTTCAGGCGGGCGACGTTGGCATCGACGCCCCACACCTCCCAGTCCCGCTGGGCCAGGTCACGGGAGTAGTTGCCGACCCCGCAGCCGTAGTCGAGGACCTTGCCCCGGGCGGCGTGGGCCGAGAACAGGCTGATCTTGTGTTCGTAGTACGGGCGCTCGGCGTCGGTGGACACCGTGAGAGGCTACCGGGCCATGCACTCCACCCTCCCTGCCAGCCTCGACGAGCTCGCCTCCTGGCACGCCGTGCTCGACCTGTCGCTCCGCTATGCCGAGGGGATCGATCGCCGCGACTGGGAGGCGTACACCACCTGCTTCCTGCCCGAGCTGCGGATCGACTTCTCCAGCTTCACCCACCGGCCGGCCACACCCGAGCCGATCACGGTGGAAGCGTGGGTGGCGGCCGTCCGCTCCACCATCGACGGGTTCGCCGCCACCCAGCACTCGATCACCAACCAGCGCATCTCGTTCGACAGCCGGACCAGCGGTCGGTACACGGCCTACATCCAGGCCCAGCACTGGGCCGATCGGGATCGCTGGTACCTGATCGGAGGCTGGTACGAGAACGAGGTGCGCCGCACCGACGACGGCTGGAAGCTCGCCGCCGTCACCCTTCACCAGGAGTGGGACGCCGGCGACCGCGCCCTGCTCCGGGAGGTCAACCGGCGCTGAACCGGCTGCCGCCCCGCAGCCAGGTCCGGCCCGGGCCACCGCGGCGCGGGGTCGGCGCAGGGTCGGCGCAGGGTCGGCGCGGGGTAGCCCGAACCCGACTTCCAGAATCAACGATCCTGACACTGGCAGGCTGCTGGCCCCTACGATCGGCCCGTGGAGATCGTGCTTGTACGTCATGGGCAGCCGGAATGGGTGGTCGACGGGCTCACGGTGGGGGACCCGCCGCTGACCGGACGAGGTCGACGCCAGGTGGAGGCCGTGGCCCGGGCCCTGGCCGTCGAGCGCTTCGACGAGGTGTTCTGCTCGCCCCTGGTGCGGGCCCGGGAGAGCGCGGCGCCCCTGTTCGAGGCGCTGGGCCGGCCCGAGACCATCGCCCCCTGGCTGGAAGAGATCCGCAACCCGCTGTGGCACGGCACTCCGGCCGAGAAGACGGCCGAGGCGTTCGAGGAGGAGCGCCGCCGGCCGTCGTCGGAGCGGTGGCGGGGCCTGGAGCACCTGGGCGGCGAGAACGTGGGCGAGTTCGTGGCCCGCATCCGGGAGGGGTGTGGGCTGTTCCTGGCCGAGCGGGGCATCGAGCCGGTGCAGAGCGAGTTCGCGCTGTGGTCGTGCCCCGACCCGGATCGCCGGATCGCCCTCGTGGCCCACGGCGGCACCAACGCCGTCGTCATCTGTCACCTGCTGGGGCTCACCCCCGTGCCCTGGGAGTGGGACCGTTTCACCCATTACCACGCCGGTATCAGCCGGCTCACCTCGATGCCGGTGGCCGAGGGCCACGCCTTCGCGCTGGCCAAACTGTCCGACATCGAGCACCTGGAGCTGGCCGACCGCACGATGTGAGGGGGGCGGCCCCGCCGGCGGCCGGCCCGGCGTGCCAGGCCAGCTCGCCGGCGGCGTTCAGGCCCGGGCCTGGTAGACGATGTTGAACGGCGACTCCTTGATCCGCTCGAACGAGGCGAAACCGGCCTCCTCGAACACCGTCCGCATGCCCGACTCGCCCGACTGCGCCCCCATGCCCCGGGCCACGTCCTGGGCCAGGGAGCTGGGGGTGCACAGGAAGGTGGAGGCGTGGTAGAAGAACGCCGCCGCCGGGTTGCCGGCCAGGTTGGCGGCCCGGCCGTCGAGAGCGAACGGCTCCACCAGCAGCACCGAGCCTCCCGGGGCCAGGCGGGACCGGGCGTGGCGGGCGATGCCCACCGGGTCCCCCATGTCGTGCAGGCAGTCGAAGAAGCAGATCAGGTCGAAGCTGCCGTCGTACCCGGTGGACGAGGCCACGTCGAACTGCACCCGGCCCCCGAGGCCCAGCTCGCCCACGTTGGCCCGGGCCGCCTCCACCGAGGGGGCGTGGAAGTCGAAGCCCCAGATCTCGGACTGGGGGAACGCCTCGGCCAGGACCGTGCACGAGTGCCCGAACCCGCAGCCGACGTCGGCCACCGTGCCGCCTTCGGCCAGCTTGGCGGCCACGCCGTCCATGGCCGGGATCCACTCGTTCACCAGGTTGGTCCGGTAGCCGGGGCGGAAGAACCGGGCCACCCCGCCGTACAGGCTCTCGTGGTGGTCTCCCCAGGCCAGGCCGCCGTCGCCCCGGAACGCCCCCATGAGCTTGGGGATGGCGTGGTAGATCGCCTCGAAGGTGCCGGCCCCACCGGCCAGGAACGCCGGTGAGTCCTCGTGGGCCAGCACCAGAGCTGCCTCCGGGGTGAGGGCGTAGGTGTCGGCCGCCGGGTCGAAGCTCACCAGACCGGCTCCCGTCTGCCCGTCGAGCCACTCCCGGGTGAGGCGGGGGTGGCACTCGGCGCGGTGGGCCACCTCGTCGGCCGACAAGCCGGTCCCGGCTTCGGCCATGGCGCGGTAGAGCCCCAGCCGGTCGCCGACGATCACACCGGCGACGACCGCCGCCCCTGTCATGAGCCCGACCATGTGGCCGGCCAACTCCTCCACCTTGCCCAGGTCGATGTCGGTTGCTTCGCTCATCTTGCTTTCCCCTCGTTCCGCAGCGGGCGCACCTTGCGCTCACCCGGAAGACGTGCCGCCGTTGTGCCAACGTGTGGCACAACCGGCTGTCCTTGTCCTTCCCCTGCTGGCGGGGTCAGCGTCGGCTGCGGTACGAGCAGGAGGAGCCGGTGGTGATCCGGTCCCGCAGGTGCTCGGCGATACCGGGGTCGGCGGCACCGATCTCGTCGATGGCCCGCATGATCGCCTTGCGGACGGCCGTGCGGGCCCGCTCCTCGGCGTCGGCGAAGACCCGGGCCGTGCCGTCGAGCTGACGCTGGGTCCGGAGCTCGTGCTCGAGCGCTTCGGCTTCGGTCTCCAACCGGCCGATCGACGGGCCGTCGCCCCGCCGCCGGGCCGTCGCCAGCTCGTCGACCACGGCCAAGGCCCGGGCCCGGTAGGCGGCCCGGGCCGTGTCGTCCAGGATCGGTTGGGGCGACGGGCGCCGGGGGCCGGACTCGCCGCCCACCAGCATGCCGGCCGGCACGACGTCGTCGGGCCGGCTCACCAGGGCGGCCAGGTACCGCATGCCGGTCAGATCCCGGACCAGAACCCGGGCCGCGCCGAGCTGGATGAGCCACGATCGGCCCCGGGCCTCGAGCGTGACCCTGGGCGCCGCCCCGTCGGGCTCGGGCCGAGGGGTGGTGGGCGGCGGCAGCCGTCGCTCGGCTGCCTCGATGAGAGGCGTGCGCTGCAGGGTGGGGGCCGCCAGCGTCATCGCCTGGTGCACCAGCCCCTGGGCCGCCACCGGGTCGGACAGCTCGGCCGCCTGGATCAGGGCCTCGGCCTGAAGGCCGACCGCGGCGCACCGGCCCAGCTCGTCGGCGGCGGCGATCAGGTCGGCGGGGCGGCCCTCGGCCAAGGCCCGCCGGTGGGCGGCCAGGGCGGCGGCGAAGGGCCCACCGAGGCGCGCGGCGGCCGCGTCCAACCGGTCGACGGCCAGCTCGGGCCGGCCGAAGCGCACCAGATCGTGGGCGGCGGGAGCGGCCCAGGCCGCCACCTGGGCCTGATCCCAGTTGCCCGACCAGGCCCGTTCGATCCATTCGACGGCGGCGGTGGCGTCGCCCCGGCGCCATGCCATCCAGGCCTGAGCCCGGTCGGCGAAGACCGAGCTCTTCACCTCCCGGGCCCGGAACTCGGTCTCGTACCGCCCCAGGTGCTCCTCGATCGCGGCGTCGTCGGCCGAGAGCACGGCGAACAGGGCGCGGGCCCCGACGGCGAAGGTGAGCAGCCCGCACTCGTCCCGCCAGCCGAGGAAGCGGACGGCCTCGTCGGCCTCGTGGCAGGTCTGGGGAGTGAGCACGCCCATGGTCACCGCCAGGTTGGCGATGACGCCGAGCCACATGCCGGTGAGGTCGAGATAGGTCTGGCCGGTGAGGCTCTGGGCGACCAGCTCCCGGGCCCGGCCCGCGGCGGCGTCGAAGCCGTTCAGCAGCCCGAGGCCGTACAGCTCGCCGCCGGTGGAATAGACCAGCTGATTCCACGACGGCGACGCCGTCGACGTTGCGATCAACCGCTGGACCTGCCGCGATCGTTCCAGGGCGAGATCGGCCGGGCCGTCGAAGGCGGCGCTCATGGCGCTGGTGGTGGCCAGCGCCAGCTCCACCGTGGGCCGTTCGACATCGCCGGCCGAGCTCGAAGCGTCGCTGTCGCCGGCGGGGGTGCCCGCGTCGCCGGCGGGGCCGGCCAGCTCGTGCAGGAGCGCCTCGCTCCTGGCCCTGGCGTCGCCCCACCGTCCCGAGTAGCCCACCAGCGCCGCCTGCATGGCTTCGGCCATGAACCGGCCGAAGAGGCCCGAGGCGTCGGTGCCAAGGCGGTCGATCACGGCGAAGGCGTCCTCCGGCCGCCCCCGCATCAGCTCGTCCCACGACCATGCCGCCGCCACCCGGTGCCGCTCGACGTCGTCGGACGCCCAGCGCCAGGCAGCTTCGAAGCCGCAGGCGGGGTCATCGGCCGCCGGCCGCGAGGGGCCCGGCCGGGCCAACCGGGTCGGCTGGTCGGGTCGCCCCGGTTGCTCGGGGGGACCGGGCACCGGGTGGTAGCCGGCGACGGCGAGGGCGAGAGCCGCCTCGGCCCCGGCCCGGCGGTCACCGTCGGCCGTCGCCAGGCCGAGAGCCGCCAGCGACAACATCACGGCCAGCTCCCGGTCGCCGGTGATCCAGGCCTGGGAGCCTCCCCGGGCCATGAGCCGGGCGTCGATCGGCAGGCCGGCCTCGAGGAGCAGCACCGCCCGGCGGACGAGTGCCGGGCCGGCCAGCTCCGCCGCCGGGACCAGGCGCTCGATCCGGTCGGCCAGCCGCCGTCGCCGGCTGAGCGGCAGCTGGGCCCGGAGCACCTCGGCGAACAGCGGATGGGCGCTGTGGATGATCGCGCTGGCGCCGCTGCTGTCCTGTCGTCGGTCGACCGCCGCCAGCGACTGGGACAGCAGGTCATCGACGGTGTCGGCTCCGGCCAGCTGGACGACGGCGGCCAACTCGATGGGCTCGGTGAGCGCGATCAGCTCGCTGGCCTCCCGCACGGCGGGCGAAACCTTGGCGAAGCGCTGTTCCACCAGCGTGCGGAGCTGCGGGGTGGCGGCCTGGAAGTCCCGGCTCAGGCGCCAGACGCCGTCGCTCACCTGCAGCGTGCCGGCCCGCTCGGTCGCCTCGATCAGCTCCCGGAGAACGAGCGGGTTACCTCCCGCCAGGGTGACGAGCCGATGGCGGGTCCAGACCCCCACGGGGCCGCCGAGCGAGGCGGTGACGAGCCGGCCCAGGGCGTCATCGGTCAAGGGGCCGACCTCCTGGACGAGTAGGCGACCTTCGCGCCACAGCCCGTGGAAGGGACCGGGGTAGTCCTCTCCGGCGCGAGCGGTGGCCACCAGCGTGACGGGCGATGCCATGAGGAGCTGGTGGATGACGGCGGCCGATGTGCCGTCGAGCTGGGTGAGGTCATCGATGGCCAGCAGCCACGGCCCGGCCCGGGTCGCCTCGGTCATCAGCGCGGCGATGGCCTCGTGGTAGAGGATCTCGGGCGAGACGGTGGCGAGCCGGTCGCCGAGGCGGGCCGTGAGGACGTCGGTGAGACACCCCAGCGGCACGTTGGTGGCCGAGGTGCGCACGAGCCGACTCTGGTACCCGAGGTCCTGGACCGCCTCCAGCAGCTCGGTGAGCAGGCGGGTCTTGCCGATCCCGATCTCACCCCGGAGTATCACACCCCCGCTCTGCGTGCCGGCTGCCCCGGGCCCGCCGGCACGCTTGGACGCCACCAGTTCCACGAGCTCGGCCAGATCGCTCTCCCGCCCCACGAGCGGCCATTCTCTGCGCACTGCGTCCACCCTCCCCCCGGCGAGTGACGACCTGGCTCCGACGCCTCGTTGGGCGAGAGTTTACCCTAGTCAGAGGGTTGATATGGTTGGCGTCGAGCGCGTACGGCCAGTGCGTCGGCCCGCCGACACAAGCTCCGGAGGCGAGGTATCGGCCGCCGGCCGCGGGCCAGGGTGTCACGCCCGGGGTCCATCGGCGGCTACACCTCTGTCGAGATCTACGCTCGAGGGGGAGAGGTATGCAGCCGCACAGGATCGCCACATGGAGGGAGGTGCCCGACCGGGAGCCGGTGGGGGCGCTGGTGAGCGGGGTCGACCTGGTGATCGTGCGCTCCGGCGACGAGCACAACGTGCTCTACGGCCGCTGCCTGCACCGGGGCGCGCTGCTGTGCGACGGTCGGGTGGAGGGCGACAACCTCGTGTGTGGCCTCCACGGCTGGGACTACGTGTTCCACACCGGCGTGAGCAGCTACGACAACCGGGAGCGTCTCAACCGGTTCACGTCGTGGGTGGACGGCGACGACCTGCTGGTCGACCTCGACGAGATCACGGCCTGGGCCCGGGAGCACCCCCAACCCTTCGACCGCTCGACCTACCAGGGGGCCTATCAGGACCCCCATGGCACCCCCGACGAACCCCACGTGGCGCTGATACGGCGTCTGGCCACCGAGGGGCTCAGCTACCTCGGCCACCATGGACCGGTGGGCTCGATGGGCGTGCCCCGGGGCGAGCTGCCGTCGTGGGATCACATCCAGATCGTGACCGCCCAGCTGGCCCGCCGACCCCTGCTCGACGACGAGCCGGTGGGGGCCGAGACGGTGATCGGACCGAACGCCGCCCGGCCGCTGCGGCTGTCGATGCCGCTGTTCGTGTCGGACATGAGCTTCGGGGCGCTGTCGGAGGAGGCCAAGGTGGCGCTGGCCACCGGGGCCGAGCGGGCCGGCACCGGCATCTGCTCGGGCGAGGGCGGGATGTTGCCCGAGGAGCAGGCGGCCAACTCGCGGTACTTCTACGAGCTGGCGTCGGGCCGGTTCGGGTGGTCGCTGGACAAGGCGGCGCGGTGCCAGGCCTTCCACTTCAAGCTGGGTCAGGGGGCCAAGACCGGCACCGGCGGGCACCTGCCGGGGCGCAAGGTGACGGACCGGATCGCCGCCGTTCGGGGCCTGGAGCCCGGCCAGGACGCGATCTCGCCCGCCACCTTCACCGACCTGCGCACCGAGGACGACTTCCGCCGGGTGGCGGCCGAGGTGCGGGAGGCGAGCGGCGGGATCCCGATCGGGGTGAAGCTGTCGGCCCAGCACATAGAGGACGACCTCGACGCCGCCCTGCGGATCGGGGTGGACTACGTGATCCTCGACGGCCGGGGCGGCGGCACCGGCGCGGCCCCCGTGCTGTTCCGGGACCACATCTCCGTGCCCACCATCCCCGCCCTGGCCCGGGCCCGCCGCCACCTCCAGCGCCGGGGCCGGGAGGACGTGACGCTGGTGATCACGGGTGGGCTGCGGACCCACACCGACTTCGTGAAGGCGCTGGCGCTGGGGGCCGACGCCGTGGCCATCGCCAACTCGGCCATGCAGGCCATCGGGTGCCTGGGGATGCGGGCCTGCGCCAGCGACAATTGCCCCGTGGGGATCGCCACCCAGAAGGCCGACCTGCGGGCGAGGCTGGTGGTGGTCGATGCCGCCCAGCGGCTGGAGCGGTTCCTGGTGGCCACCACCGAGTTGATGACGGTGTTGGCCCGGGCCTGCGGCCATCGCCACCTGCGGGAGCTGTGCCCCGACGACCTGACCACGTTCGACCGGGAGATGGCCCATCTCACCGGTATCGCCTACGGGGGAGTGACGCTGTGAACGCTGAGCCGACGGATCATGTCGATGAGGCCACCGCCTGGCACCGGGTGGCCGGGCCCGACGAGCTGGGTGAGGGGCGGGTGCGCACCGTCACCGTGGGCCGGCGGTCGCTGGCCCTGTGCCGGGTGGCCGACGGCCGCTACGGGGCCCTCGACAACCGGTGTCCGCATCAGGGCGGGCCGCTGGGGGAGGGGTCGATCGAGAACGGGTGGCTGCGGTGCCCATGGCACGGCTACGACTACTCGCCCCTCACCGGCCGGCCGCCGGAGGGGTTCAGCGACGCCCCGGCCGGTTACGCCGTCGAGGCCCGCTCCGATGGCGTGTGGGTGCAGCTGCCGGCCGAGCGCGCCCGGCCGCGGACCGTGAGCGACGTGCTGGTGGACACGATGGTCAACTGGGGCGTTCGGGCCGTGTTCGGGATGGTCGGGCACTCGAACCTGGGGTTCGCCGATGCGCTGCGGGTGGCCGAGGAGCGGGGCGACCTCCGGTTCGTGGGGGTGCGCCACGAGGGGGCGGCGGCGTTCGCGGCGTCGGCCTACGGCAAGCTGACGGGTGAGCTGGCGGCGTGCCTGGCCATCGCCGGGCCGGGGTCGACGAACCTGCTGACCGGGTTGTACGACGCCAAGGTGGACCGGGCGCCGGTTCTGGCGCTGTCGGGCCAGGTGCCGTCGAAGACCCGGGGTCGGGGGGCGTTCCAGGACGTGGATCTGGGGGCGGCGTTCGACGACGTGGCGGCGTACAGCGAGGTGGTGTCGGCCGGGAGCGACCATGCCGAGCTGATGACCCTGGCGTGCAAGACGGCGCTGGTGACCGGCGGCGTCGGCCATCTGGTGCTGCCCGACGAGGTGCAGGAGCAGGCGGCGCCTTTGGGCGCGCCGGCCGGCGGGCCCGCCGGCCGGGTCGGTTCGGCCGCTGTGGCCCCGCCGGCCGAGGCGTTGGCGGCGGCGGTGGAGCGGATCGCCGGGGCCCGGCGGCCGCTGATCATCGTGGGCCACGGGGCGCGGCGCCACATGGGGGCGGTGACGGCGCTGGCCGAGGCCATCGGGGCGCCGGTGGCCACCACGTTCAAGGCCAAGGGGGCGATCGGTGACGACCATCCGCTGGCCTGCGGGGTGCTGGGGCGGAGTGGCACGCCGGTGGCGAGCTGGTTCATGAACGAGAGCGATCTCATCGTCGTGTTCGGGGCGTCGTTCGCCAACCACACCGGGATCGCTCCGTACAAGCCGCTGGTCCAGGTCGACCACGACCCGATGGCGCTGGGCCGGTTCCACCCCGTCGACGTGCCGGTGCTGGGCGACATCGGCGTGACGGCTTCGCTGCTGGCGGCCGAGCTCGCCGGGCTCTCGCCGGCGGTGGATCAGCGGGCCGAGCTGGCCGGGCGGTGGGCGCTGTGGCGGGCCGAGAAGGCCAGCCGGGCGGCCGACGACGCCGGCCGGGGTGTGGCGTCGGCCGCGGTGTTCGCCGAGCTGTCGGCGGCCTTGCCGGGCGACGCCGTGCTGTGCGTCGACGTCGGCAACAACGCCTACTCGTTCGGGCGGTACATGGAGGTGGCGGGCGGCACCGACGTGCTGATGTCGGGCTACCTGGGCTCGATCGGGTTCGCCTTCCCGGCGGCCATGGGGGCGTGGGCGGCGGTGGAGGGCCGGCGGCCGGTGGTGAGCGTGAGCGGCGACGGCGGGTTCGGCCAGTACGCCATGGAGCTGACCACGGCCGTGGCCAACCGGATGCGGATCTGCCACGTGCTGTTGGACAACAGCGAGCTGGGCAAGATCTCGAAGGAGCAGCGGGCCGGTGAGCTCGACGTGTGGCACACCGGGCTCCACAACCCCGACTTCGCCGCCTTCGCCCGCCTGTGCGGGGCCGAGGGGTTCAGCGTGAACGAGCCCGGCGAGCTGCGGGCCGCCCTGGCAGCGGCGCTGGCCGTGGACGGGCCCTCGCTGGTGGCCATCCGCGCCGACGCTGCGTTGGTGTAGCCCCGGTGACCGGCATCGCAGGGCCCGGGAGCCGGTAGCTTCACCTCCATGTCCGAGCATTCCAACGGCAACGGCGCCGGCGCCATGAACCGCATCTCGTCCCGCATCACCCAGCCCCCCAACCAGGGCGCCTCGCAGGCCATGCTCTACGCCACCGGCCTCACCCCCGACGACATGTCCAAGGCCCAGGTGGGCATCGCCGCCTGCTGGTACGACGGCAACCCCTGCAACATGCACCTCAACGACCTGTCGGCCCAGGTGAAGCAGGGGGTGACGGATGCCGGCCTCATCGGCATGCGCTTCAACACCATCGGCGTGTCCGACGGCATCTCGATGGGCACCGACGGCATGTCGTTCTCGCTCCAGAGCCGAGACCTCATCGCCGACTCGATCGAGACCGTGATGGGCGCCCAGTGGTACGACGGCCTCATCACCCTCCCCGGTTGCGACAAGAACATGCCGGGCTGCGTGATGGCCATGGGCCGCCTCGACCGGCCCGCCATCATGGTCTACGGCGGCACCATCAAGCCGGGCCACGCCACCGTCGGCGGCCAGGAGACCAAGGTCGACATCGTCTCGGCCTTCCAGAGCTACGGCCAGAGCCTGGCCGGGGTCATCACCGAGGAGGACCGCCGCTCGATCGTGGCCAACGCCTGCCCCGGCGCCGGCGCCTGCGGCGGCATGTACACGGCCAACACCATGTCCACCGCCATCGAGGTGCTGGGGCTTTCGCTGCCCTACTCGTCGTGCACCCCGGCCGAGGATCCGGCCAAGGTCGACGAATGCATCCGGGCCGGCCACGCCATGAAGGTGCTGCTGGAGAAGAACCTCACCCCCCGCCAGATCGTCACCCGGGCCTCGCTGGAGAACGCCATGGTGATCACCTGCGCCCTGGGCGGCTCCACCAACGCCGTGCTCCACTTCATCGCCATCGCCCGGGCCTTCGAGATGGACCTCACGATCGACGACTGGCTGGCCACCTCCAACCGGGTGCCGATGCTGGCCGACCTCAAGCCGTCGGGCCAGTACGTGATGGAGGAGCTCCACTCGGTGGGCGGCGTGCCCGGCGTCATCAAGTACCTGCTGAGCGAAGGCCTGCTCGACGGCGACCAGATGACGGTCACCGGCAAGACCCTGGCCGAGAACGTGGCCGACCTCCCCGGACTCGACGGCGACCAGAAGATCGTCTCCACGCTGGACCACTCGGTGAAGCCCCGGGGCCACATCTCGGTCCTGCGGGGCAACCTCGCCCCCCAGGGCGCGGTGGGCAAGATCACGGGCAAGCAGGGCCTCCGCTTCAGCGGCCCGGCCCGGGTGTTCGACTCCGAGGAAGACATGCTGGCCGGCCTGGAGCAGGGCCGGATCAAATCGGGCGACGTCATCGTCATCCGCTACGAGGGCCCCAAGGGCGGCCCCGGCATGCCCGAGATGCTCACCCCCACCAGCGCCCTGGCCGGCGCCGGCTTCCTCGACGACGTGGCCCTCATCACCGACGGCCGGTTCTCCGGCGGCAGCCACGGCTTCATCATCGGCCACGTGGTGCCCGAGGCCCAGGAGGGCGGCCCCATCGCCCTGGTCCGCGACGGCGACGTCATCACGATCGACGACGAGACCCACGAGATCACCGTCGACGTGAACGACGACGTGATGGCGGCCCGCCGCTCCGGTTGGACCGCCCCGCCGTTCAAGGCCACCAGCGGCACCCTGTGGAAGTACATCAAGCTGGTGCAGGACGCCTCCAACGGCTGCGTCACCGACGGCTGATCCACCCGCAGCCCTCCTGCCCGGCGCCTTGGGCCGCTGAGCAGGAGGGCCACTAGTGTGGTTCGATGGACGAAGCACCGGCCCGAACCGTGCATCCGCCGGTCCTCCACCAGGTAGAGGTGCAGGACTGGCCCCGTGACCGCGAGGTGCCGCCTCCGGAGACCACGCTCGATCTCGACGACATCAACCTGGCCGACCCCGCCACCTGGGGCCGGCCCGACATCCACGGCATCCTGTGGCTCCGCCGGGAGGAACGCCCGATCGCCCGCGACGAGCACCGCTCCACCGGCGACCCGTTCTGGTCGTTCACCCGTTGGGACCACATCGCCGCCATCTCGGCCGACCACGCCACGTTCTCCAACGCCCACGGCGTGGCGGCGGCCAACGACCGGGGTGCCGTCAACGCCGCCGAGGGCACGATCATCTCGATGGATCCGCCCCTGCACACCCTGATGCGCAAGGTGGTCAACAAGGGGTTCACCCCCCGCCAGGTGCGGGCCCTGGCCCCGGCCGTCAACCGCCGGGTCGACGAGATCATCGAGCGGCTCCAGAAACAGCCCACCGGCCCCGACGGTCGGGCCCACGTCGACTTCGTGGACGACGTGGCCATGCGCCTCCCGGCCGCCGTCATCTGCGACATGATGGGCATCCCGGAGGAGGACCAGGGCCGCATGGTCGAGCTCACGGGCAAGTCGCTCACCCCCAACGAGTACGGGCTCACCCGCCACGACATCCCCCGCATCACGGCCGAGATCGACGACTACGGCCTGGCCCTGGGGGAGGACCGGCTGGCCAACCCGCAGGACGACCTGACGTCGCTCCTCGTCACCGGCCAGATCGCCGACCAGCCCCTGGCCGCCGACCAGGTGGGCCCGTTCTTCCGGCTCCTGATCCTGGGGGGCAACGAGACGACCCGCAACGCCCTGTCGCACGGGATGCTGGCCCTCACCGAGTGGCCCGAGGAGCGCCAGCGCTGGATCGAAGCGCTCGGCACCGAGGCCGAGGACGAGGTGGCGTGGTCGGCCGCCGAGGAGATCGTGCGCTGGGCCAGCCCCGTCATCCACATGAAGCGCGACGCCACCCGCGACGTGGTGATGGGCGACGACGAGACGGGCCGGGTGGAGATCGCCGAGGGGGAGAAGGTGGTGATCTGGTACCCGTCGGCCAACCGGGATCCCCGCCACTTCCCCGACCCCTACCGGTTCGACATCATGCGGAACCCCAACCATCAGGGTGGGTTCGGTACCGGTGGCGCCCACTTCTGCCTGGGGGCCAACCTGGCCCGCCGGGAGATCGCCATCACGCTGTCGGAGGTCCTCCGGAACTTCCCCGACATGACGGCCGAAGGCCAGTACCGCAAGGTCCGCTCCAACTTCCTGCACGTGGTGGCCGAGCTGCCCGTCAGCTACACGCCATGACCTCCGGCGAGGGGAGCGGCGGGGTCACCTGGACCGACCGGGTGTGGCGCAGCAGCGACGGCCTCCAGGCCCGGATCTACCTGCCGCCGGCCGAGGCCCGGGCCGCCCGAAACGGGGCGGTGATGGTGGACGTCCACGGGGGTGCCTGGGCCTCCCGCAACCGGACCCTGGGCGAGGTCTACAACACGGCCGTGGCCGAGGCCGGCTTCGTGGTGGTGGCCGTCGACTTCCGCGACGGGCGCAACGCCCGCCACCCGGCCGCGGTCGACGACATCGCCGAGGCCGTCGGCTGGGTCCGCACCGCCGGCGGGCTCGACATCGACCCCGCCCGTCTCGCTCTGTGCGGCAGCTCGAGCGGCGGCCATCTCGCGCTCCACACGGCGCTGACCGAGGTCGAGGTGGCCTTCGTCGGCGCCTTCTGGCCCCCGGTGGACCCGCTGGTCCGCTACCAGTACGCCCAGAAGATGATCGGTCAGCCGGTACCCGAGGGCAACCGGCTCGACGCCCCCAACCTGGTGGCCTCCACCGAGGCCTACTACGGCGACGAGGCGACGATGGCCGACGCCTCGATCTCGGCCATCCTGCGTTCGGGCCGGGCCCGCCACCTGCCCCCGGTCTGGCTGGTCAACGCCTCGGAGGATCTGAACGTGCCCCGGGTGATGATCGAGGAGCTGGTGGCGGCGTACGCCGCGGTCGGCGGGAGCCTGGAGCTGACCGAGTACGAGGGTGAGATCCACGGCTTCGGCCACGGCACCCATCCCGGGGCCCGTCAGTTCCAGGCCGACCTCGTCGCCCACCTGTCGACCGCCCTGGCCTGATCTCGACAGCGCTCACGGCGAGGGTGCGTCCTCCAGACGGGCCAGGGCGTCGCGCCATTCGTCCTGCCCGTACTCGAGGATCGACAGGTCGTCGGTGGTGGAGAGCGCCAGGCGGTACCGGTCCCGGGCCTCGATCCGATCGCCCCGGGCCTCGGCGGCGTGACCCAGCCCGGCCTGGGTGATGGCGATACAGCCGGGGTTGGCGTCGACCTCGGCGATGGCCAGCGCCTGGCGGTGGTACGCCAGCGCCCGCTCGTGGTCGCCCCGGCCGGTGGCCAGGCGCCCCAGGCACGAGTACAGGAAGTGGATGACGTGGTGTTCGCCCCCGCCGAGAAGCTCGACGGCTTCCAGGTAGCAGGCCTCGGCCCGCTCGTCGTCGCCCAGCTGCTGGTGGAGCCGGCCCAGCTCGCTCAGCGTCACGCCCAGCGCCCAGTGCTCGCTCATGGCCCGAAACGCCTCGGCCGCCCGGTGTCCCCGGGCCAGGGCGACGGCGGGGTCGGCGGCCGTGGGCTCGAGGCCGTACCGGATCCCGTCGAGGATCATGATCGCCATGTCGACCACTGCCCTGGACCAGGTGCCGCCGCCCTCGGTCAGCGCGTCGGCCTCCTGCAGGAGCTGGTAGGGGATGCGGAGGTCGCTGCCGGCGAGCTGGGTGAAGGCGGCGACCACCCGGGCGACGTCGGCGTCAGGATGGTCGTGGGCGTCGAGCACCTCGACCGCCTGCAGCACCGGCTCGGCGATCGCCCGGTCCGAGTGGTCCACCTTGGCCATGGCTCGGGCCACGACCAGCACCGCCCACCGCAGCGGTTCGCGCTCCCGGTCGGCCAGCCCCATCAACGTGGTCATCAGATCACGACCGGCCCGGGCGTCGTTCAACAGGAACCACCAGGCGGCCCCGAGCGCGATCTCTTCGGCCAGGTCCAGTTGGGCGGTCTCGGTGATCCAGGCGATGGCTGCCCGGAGCTGGCTGCCGTAGCGGTCGACAGCGGCGAAGGCGGCGGGTCGGGAGTCGTCGCGGCGGGCGTGGGCGTCGGACACGATGCCGATCAGCCACCGGGCGTGGGCCCGGCGGGTCTCGGCCATCAGCCCGGCCGCCGTCAGCTCGGCCTCGGCCAGCTGGCGGATCGGCTCCAGCATCCGGAACCGGGCCGAGCCGGCGCCACCGGCACCGCTCACGGCCAGAAGCGAGGCGTCGTGCAGCTCGTCGAGGCATTCCAGCACGTCGATCGAGCTGAGCCCGCACCGCTCCACCAGGGCTTCCGCCCCGAGCAGGTCGAACTCGCCGCTCATGACGGCCAAGCGGGCGAAGAGCTGGCGGGCGGGCGGTGTGAGCTGGTCGACGCTCCAGCCGACCACGGCCTCCAGGCTGCGGTGCCGGCGCTCCCGGCTGGAGCGGACCTGGCGCAGCAGCCGGAGCTGGTCGTCCACCCGGGCCGCGATGTCCTCCACCGAGAGCAGCGAGGCCCGGCCGGCGGCCAGCTCGATGGCCAGGGGAATGCCGTCGAGCCGGCGGCAGATGTGGGCCACCACCGGGAGCAGGCCGGGAGGCACAGCCACGTCGTGGCGGGCGGCCCGGGCCCGGGCCAGGAAGAGCTGGACCGAGGGCGATTCGCCGGTGGCGCTGAGGTCGGCGTCCTGATCGGGCAGCGCCAGGGGCGGGATGCCGACGATGGCCTCGCCGGCCAGACCGAGCGGCTGGCGGGAGGTGACGAGGAGCGAGCCCTTGAGCTCGTCGGCCAGCACCGGCTCCAGCACCGCAGCCACGGCGTCGAGCACGTGCTCGGCGTTGTCGACGACCACCAGGTCGGTGCTGACCCGCAGATGGTCGGCCAGGCGCCGCTCGGGGGTGCGCTCGTCGTCGATGTCGGCCGGAGCCACCTCCTGGGCCAGCCGGTTGCCGACCGCGGCGGGGTCGGTCGTGGTGGCCAGGTCGACGAACACCACCGGCCGGCCGCCGGCCACGGCCCACGCCACCGCCAGGCTGAGCGACGTCTTGCCGATCCCTCCCGGGCCCACGAGCGACACCAGCGGGTGACGTCCCACCAGATCGACGATCTCGGCCACCAGCGGATCCCTGCCCAGCAGGGGTGACCGCAGGCGGGGGAGCGACGCCGGCCCCGCGGTGCGCAACGGGGGGAAGACCGTGCGGAGGCCAGGTCCGCTGACCTGCCACACCGCCACCGGCTCGGGGGCGTCGACCAGCCAGTGGAGTCCGAGGTCTCGCAACTCGATGTCGGCCGCCAGATCGGGCCGGGCCAGGTCGACGGTGGCCGACGAGGCGAGCACCTGGCCGTCGTGGGCGATGTCGAGCAGGCGCCGGGCCAGGTCGGCGACGGGATTCCGCCGGCGGTAGCCGTCGCCGTCGCCGCTGCTGGCGGCGGCGGGTCGCAGCACGCCGGTGTGTACGGCGGCCCGGGCGCCGGTGGCCCGGGCGGCGTCGACGGCGGCGGCCAGGGCCTGGGCCGGCTCGGCGAACACGGCGGGCTCGTCGCCCGCTCCCAACACCAGAGACAGGACGCCCTGCGGCTGGGTCCCCGCCTCCGGTTCGCCCCCCGCTCCGGCGAGGGCCGGGTCCTGGATGAGGATGCGGCGCTCCAGATCCACCAGCGCCGGGCCGGGGCTGAGGCCCAACTCGTCGGAGAGGTGGCGCCGGGCCTGCTGGAAGGCCCGCAGCGCCTCGGCCTGGCGGCCCTGGCGGTACAGGGCCGTCATCAGCAGCTCCCAGCGCCGCTCCCGCAGCGGCTCGGCCCGGGTTGCCGCCTCCAGGGTGGCCACCAGCTCGGAGGTGGCGGCGCCGGTCTCGAGGGCACGGGCGGCGACGGCGTCCACGGCGTCGGCCCGCAGGCCGTCGATGCGGAGCCGCTCGGCGTCGAGGGCGGCGGCCGGCCCCAGCCCGTCGAGCGTGGGGCCCCGCCACAGGGCGTCGGCCTCGGCCAACACGGCTCGGGCGGCGACGGGGTCGGGCTCGGACGCCGCTCGCCGCAGCAACTCCTCGGCCTGGTCGACGTCGAGGCTCACGTCGACCAGGCGGTAGCCGTTCGACGTGGTCTCCACGCACCCGGCCGACCGACCCAGGGCCCGGCGCAGGCGGGACACGACGGCCTGCACGGCGTTGCGGGGGTCGGACGTCTCGCGGTCGGTGTAGAGCTCGGCCGCCAGGCGGGGGGTGGACAGGCCGGTGGGGGCGACCACGGCCAGGATGGCAAGGCAGAGCTGCTCCCGGGCGCCCGGGGGGAGCACGTCCCGGCCCTGGTCGTCGGTCACCTCCGGGGGGCCCAGCAGGCGGATGTGGAGCATGAGGATCACGCTAGAGCGCGGGCGCAGTCGGGAACAGACCCCGTGGCCGGCCGTCAGCGCCCCGTCAGCGGGGGTCGCGGCCGGTCGGGTGCGGTGTGGCGGCGGCGGTGGCAGGGGGCGCAGCGGAGTTGGAGCTCGGTGGTGACGGTGTGGTGGGTCTGCTCCCAGGCGGGGACGTGGTCGTAGTGGAGGAGGTGGTGTTCGCCACAGTCGAGGCAGGCCCTGTCCCGTTCGTGGACGACCCGCTGCTGGCGGGTCGTCGGATGCCGCCGCCGGTTGGAGGCGTCGACGGGGCGGCCTTCGGCGTCGTGGATGAGGGCCCGGAGGAACGCCTCGGGAGCGATCCGCTCGACGACGGTGGACGGGACGGGTGTGCCGTCGTCGAGCGTGCAGCCGTCGCCCCGGATGTGGAGCACGATCTCGGTGACGGTGGGGCCTGTGCCGTGTGTGAGGAGCTCGGTCAGGGCGTCGGCGTACTGCTGGCCGAGCGTCGGCCAATCCCCGTCGTGGTTGGGCCGGGGTCGGGATCGCATGATGCGAGTGGTGAGGGCGGCGTCGAGGTGGGCGGCGGGCAGGGGAGGGAGGCGGCAGGTGTAGACGGTCATGCCGTCGGGTTCGGTGCGTCGGGTGACGGAGCGGCGGCGATGCTGGTGATCGTCGAGCGATGCCGGGTCGGTGGTCCGGTTGAGCCAGTGGGCGAGGGCTCGGGGCAGGTGGTTGGCGGGGGTGGTGCGGGCGATCTCGAGCAGTTCGGCCTCGTTCTCTGGTGTCGCCAGCCGGGTCAGGGTTCGCACCTTGGCATAGGAGATCTCATGGCGGGCGAACGCGTCCGCGGTCGCGGGCAGGGTGCGCAGGGCACGGCCGACGCGTATCCATTCCCGGGTGGTGCAGGTCTCGACGTCGGCCACAGCGGCGAGCCAGTGGGCGGGCGTGGGCGAGCCGTCGAGCGCCCATTCGCCGGAGTCGGCGAAATCGGCGGCCAGGGTCACCAGCTCGTACTGGCTGCGAGCCCACAGCGTGGCCACCCGGCGGAGGCGGGCGGCGAGCGGGCGATCGGTGAGCGGGCGATCGGCGGTGGGGGTGGCAGTGGGCATGGCGACGTCTCCGACAAGGGGGGTGATCGGGGCCTGGTCGGCCCTGGGATCTCGGTTGTGGGGGACGGCAGCGGCCTGTGGGTTGTTGCTGGGTTGGACCCTGGCTTTCCGGAAGGGACTCCGGGCGAAGTAGCCGGTCGAGCTCCGCTCGACTGAGCATAGACGGGGCCTGTGACAGTGAAGGAAGGTCGGCCCGCCCGTCACCGAAGGTGGCCGAGACATGACCGCGGACGCGTGAACCTCACGATCAGCGGTTTGCCCATCGGTGTTGCAGGCGACCGCCGAGGGTCCGAGACCACAGCGAGCGACGAGTGGCGGGCGTGCTCTCTTCGCCAGGTCCGCTTCACACCACCCTGGACCCGCTTCGCACCTTCGCCCGGGAGGTCGCGAGAGGCACCCGGTCCAGCTCGCTCGACCGAGCGAGCCTACAGCGACGGTGCGACAGCCAAGGAGAAACTCGCTGCCCCGGACCGCCGGTCGTCACGACGCGACCGCGGACGCGCCGCCCCCAAAGATGGGCCTGGACATTTGTCTTGCGACTGGTATCTCCGCGCACGGCACTCGTGCCGTTCCCGGGTGTCGTGAGGCCCGCTGACAGTCAGCTAGAACAGATCGTCGAAGCCGTATCGGGCGATGATAATGGGGTCCGGGTTGACGAACGCTCCTGGGGTAGCACCGGCGGCATCAAGACTCGGCTTCAATGGCTCGAGAAGTGCTCGCAGTCGAGGGATGTCTTCGCTCCTGTCTGCCTGCATCGTTTCCGCGCTAACCCTGCCCGCTGGACTTCGAGCCAACGTGATGCCGCCGAGCTTGGCTGCGGCGAGAACCCAGTCGCAGTAGCGTTCCAGGTTGTCACCCAAGCGGATCCAGGCGTAGTTGGACCCAGGATGCATGTTGTAGGAGATTACTCTGGGTGCGAGGGGCCCAGTTGCCTCGACAAAGGTGCCCTCATTGGGCTCAGTCGCAAAGCAGATCAGGCTCCCCTGAGGAATTTCACCCCGAAAGTCACCTTCTGTCCATTCCAGCATGGACTGGAACTCCTCCACTTCCTCCACAAGGCCTGTCGTAGTGCCAACCAGGTAGGAGATGTCGGTTAGTTCGATATAGCCGATGATCGCTGTCCCATCTTTGTCTTTCGAGCCGCGCGTAGCGCGATAGAGGTTCCGCAGATCCCTCGGAAGCGGAAACCCAAGAGTTGCTTCTGCGTTATCTATTTCCTCCTCGGTCGCGGGCGGTGGCAGCGGCGGCAGCGTCACTCCGCTGACCTGTTCGAGAGTTGCCCGAATTTCATGGACTAGTTCACCGATCCTGTTGTCGGCCATTCAGTTCTGCCAATCAGCCTCGCGGAAGGTCGCCAGCGTAGCGAGGGTTCGCTCGGTCATGTCGACTGCCGCTGCCCGGTAGCCGGCAGGGCCCAGGCGACCCGCTCGGTATCGGCAGGTGTCCGAGCCGGGCGTGATCCCGAGCGCGAGAGTCGTGAGGACTCGGGCGGGTAGTACTACCAGCGGGTGTCGTCGCGAAGGTGGTGGGTGAGATGCCTTCTAGCCTCCTCCCACACTGCGTTGAACTTGTCTCGCGTTATCTCCGTGTGAGGATAGTCGCCCCAGCTGTCCTCGGTTCCTTCTGGTACTCGTCCGAATCGGAGTTCATTTCGGAGCGAAGATGGGGTCATCGGCTGATAGAGGCCGCGCTGTGTCTCGATCCAATCGGCCAGGCTCGATGCTGAGCATGGAACAGTCTGATGGTTCTTCAATCTCGCTTCTCGGAGAACGATGCCATCGTGATTGAACTCGTAGTAGCTGTCGGTGCCCTCCGACTGCCATGGCGAGTGCACCCATTTCACCGGTGACCAAACAATGTCAGGGATGCGTCCGTTGCCTGCTGGCCTGAACGGCAGGTCGGGTTCCGAACCCTTCGATCCCTGCGCCCAACTGAGGATGTAGCCCAGGGCCGACCGGGTGGTGCACTGCCCTGCCTGGAAGACCTCTTCATAAGACTCCTCCCGGCGCGTCAAGAACCACCCGTGGTTGACGGTTCTCACACAGTGCAGGTACGGCGGATCCTGACCACCAAGCCGTTCGAGCGTCAACTGACTTGGCGGTGGAGTCTCGAGGCGACGCATAGCGTAAACGACCTGAGCAACCGTGGGGACGTAGATCGGCGCCTCCAAGTCGACGACGAGCCGGACGCCGGCAAGCGACTCACCGCCGGACGCATCTCCGAGATCGGCCGTGCGAGGCTCCTTCTTCTCTTGTCCGTGCCGTTCCACTTACGCATGCTACAGCGTGTACCTGGCCCGCTATCCAAGGCGCCAACGACCAACGAGTCCACCGCGCTAACCGGCGTTACGCCCTGGTCGACCGCCCGATATCGGCGGAACGGCCTAGCCGGGCCGATGGGCGCCGAGTCGTGACCGATCTCAGACGTGCCGTTCGACGCCGAAGTGGCCCGGCCGAATCGGTGGAGAGCACGAAGCACGCTGACTTCGGCCGCTCCCAAGGACTTCGCAAGCGGCTTTACGATGAGCCGATGAGACACGCCGTGGCACGCCGGGCGCTGATCGTGCCGCTAGTTGTGGTCGCAGCGCTTCTGTGGATCGCTCTCCCGAGTTTCGCTGCCACAGGACTTGCCCTCGATCACCCCGCATGGTCCAGCCCCGACGTCGACCCTCCATCCGGTCCGTTGGCGGTCGATGGAACCTCTTGGTGGCCACCTGGTCATCGCTACGTGTGGACCGGCCAGAGCACCGGCAGCACAATCGAGAGAGTCGACCCCTGGGGCGCACCGAGCGTCGGCCATGCGTGGACCGCCGGAGTCACCGCTGTTGCCGGCTTCCTCGGAACCTGGCTCTGGCGAGGATTTCGCCCGTTTCCCAGGCTCAAGCTGCCCGACCGTACCGACTATCACCAGTGGAGCGAGTAACCGGCCTCTTGTTCACGCGTGGTTGGACCACCCGGTATCGACGCCACTCGCCGCACGAGATCGGCGGGTGCCCGAGTCGGAACTGATCCCCAGCACGAGGGTCGTGCCGATCCCGGACGCTCCTCGTGGACGGCTCACCCACGTGCAGCTGCGACCGCAATGAACCTCACAACTGGGTAGCAGGTTCGGGTGTGATCACCACCCGAGTGCACAACCAGCTAATCCAACTTGAATGTCACTCTCACCGTCGCTGTAACCGCTTGGAGACCGGCCTCGATAGCCCCCGGCCCTGACTGCATCCTGACGACCGGCGAGCCCGAGTCGTCGGTGGCCGACAGCACTTGCCCCAGCCTGACACCGAGCGCCGTAGCCATTTGCTCGGCCTGTGTCTTGGCGTTGCGGATCGCGTCTTCTCGGGCCGAGGCGTAGAGCCCGCTGGAATCTCGGACAGTGGCGCCGCCGGATTGCAGCGTGAACCCCTCACCGACCGCCGCAGCGGCCGAGTCAATCAGCGGACCTGCCGAGGCAATGGGCACGGTCACAGCGACCGAACTGGCCGCTACATGCCTCGCCTCCAGAACCCCCGACGGAAAGGCATGGCTATGGTCGAGGTGCACACTGAGCGCGGCCGTTCGAATGTCGGTGTCCGGCACGCCTGCTGAGCGGATCGTCGTCATCAGTAGCTCTGACTTGGCGATCATCTGTCCCCAAGCGCCGCCCGGCGACGTATCAGCCACGTTGACACCGAACAATAAATGCATGCTGTCGGGTGGTCCGCTCGCAAGGCCAGTCCCTCGGACTGTGAGCGTTCGGCGCTGGCGATCCAATCCGCTGTCGGGAAACTCGCCTCCACCGTCGTCAGTCATGAACGGATGGTAGTGCTGAGCTTCTGCTCGACGGCGTCACCAGAACCCTGCCGCCCCCGCGGCGCCCACCACGCGGTATCCGGCGTTCACGCGCGACTAGGCGGAGCGGTAATCTCCGACGGTGGCTCTCTCGCTGTGAGCAAGCGTGGCAGCGACCCCACCTTGCCGCTGCACACGCGATCCGAGCGGGAACCAGAGTCAGGAGGTGACCGTCCAAGCTGTGATGCGACTATCTCTCGCCCTTCCGACCTTGACTGCCGGTTTGATGCTGGCCGTGGGCTGCACCGACGCTCGTCAAGCCTCACCACCAGCCACTGGGACACCTACCTCAACGTCACCGGCACCGGTGCCCAGCGCTCGGTCCGGCCGACTACCGGACCCGATCGATCCCGACTCGTTTGCCGACACGACTCCGGCCAACCCAGCCCAATTGCCTCAACTCGTTGGGCTCACTGAGGACGAGGCCCGCGAATGGGCCGAGCTTTCTGGCTTCACACTCGTCAACCGGGCCGACGCCTATCGGACTATGTTCGCACCGACCCAGCGCATCCTCGTGTACACCGATGAGAACGGGATCGTGACCAGCGCCACCGCAAGCTGACACCCCGAGGGAGTCCCGGCCCCGGACGGGTGGCACGCCCGGTATCGACGTGCCGGCCGGACGCGGTCGGCGAGGTCAAATTGCAGTACGGGGAGCGGCCGGCCGCTGCAGCTCGTACTCTTGCCACCGAATCAGCCATCGGGGGTTCCAGTTGTTCGAAACCTTCACAGATCGCGCCAGACGGCAGTGGTGCTGGCGCAAGAAGAGGCCCGGTTCCTCGACCACGACCACATTGGCACTGCGCATCTCCTCCTCGGCGTCATCCACGAGGAGTCCTACGCAGCGACGGCACTCGGATCGGTCCTTCCGACGCTGCAAGACGGGCGGGACATGGTAAGAGAGAGCATCGGCCAGACCGGCGGCTCACCAAGCGGCCACCTACCGTTCACACCGGAAGCTAAGCGGACTCTTGAGCTGTCACTTCTGGAAGCCTCTCGGCTTGGCCACAGCAACGTCGGCCCTGAGCACATTCTCCTCGGTCTGCTAGACGAGGAAGGCGGTGCCGCCTTACGCATCCTGGTTCAGTTGGGCGCCGACCCGTCCAGCGTCCAGAGCGATGTCATTGAAGCGCTGTCAGGCCACGAGGATTGATGGCACTCCGGCAGTAGACCCCCCTCCCAGCGGCGGCAGCAGACACTCGTCACCCCAGCTCGCGAGCGCGCTAACCGGCGATATGCGTGCCCGAGAAGCACGGAATTGCGAGCGCTGTCGGAGTACGTGATCAGCTCGTCAGCGACTGGAAGGGCCAAGGCTCAATCTGGAGGTAGCGCGCCTACGGACGTACTGCGCTCAAGGCCCAGCATCCGCATGGCCGTCCCGATCTCCGGGTTCCGGCGGCGGTGGGATCACTGCGCCCACCTCTGCCTGTATCTGTCACCTTGCCGGGTCCTTGGGTCCTGGCGGCACGGTCCAGGCACGGCGTGCCCTCGCCTGCAAGGCTGAGTAGGGATGGCTCTTAGACGGGTCGCCCTGGGTGCCGGCGTCGGTGGTCTGGCGGCGTACATGTTGCGCGGGGGCCCGAAGCTCCCCCCGGACATCGACGCGATCGTCGAACGTGTCTCTCGCAGCGACCTGAGTCACGTCGTCGCGGGCGTGAGCGGGTTCGCCGATTCCAGCGGTGTGCGCATCTGGTACGAGTGCATCCCGCCCTCCGACGTTCAGAGAGGTGTCGTGCTGTTGAACTCATCGATGGCTGCCGACGCACTGTTCTGGCCGCCGGGCTTCATTCGGACCTTGACCAGGGCCGGATATCGCGTGATCCGATACGACCAGCGCGGTACTGGCGCGTCGGATTGGATGGAGAGCTGGTCCAGAAAGGCTCCCTACTCGATCGTTGAGATGGCTGAGGACGCAGTGGCCGTCCTGGATGCTGTAGAGGCGGAGAGAGCCCACCTAGGAGACTGCTGAGCAAGGCGCTTGTCGTGCGCTGGGAGGGCGGGGGCGCCGGTGGTGGGCTCGGTGTCGTGGTGGACGTCGATCAACGGCGGCCGCCGGCGGGGTGGCCTCCCGGGGGTTGCCGGTCAGGCGATAGTCCAGCCGGTGGGGGTGTGGGTGAGGCCGAGCTTGATGAGCCTGGCGAGGTCGATGGCAGCGGCTCGGTGAGCGAGCCAGAGCCGGTTGCGTTCGATGCCTCGGTAGCGGAGCCGGCGGTTGGCCCCCCGGACCATCCAGGCGATGCTTCGTTCGACCATCGGGCGGTGTCGCTGGTAGGGGCCGGTGAACTCCTCGGTGTCGGCGAAGGCCCGGGCGGTGGCGAGGAGGTCGTGGTGGGGGTGCAGGGTGATGACCCGCCCGCCGGTGGCGGTGGTGCACCAGGATCGCAGGACACATCCCGCGCAGTTGGTGGTGAACCGGGCGGCCCGGGCGGGGGTGATGGTGACGGTCACCCCGGCGGGACACGTCGCGGTGCCGGCCGTGGTGTCGATGTCGAAGTCGTCCAACGTGAACCCACCGTCGACCGCTGCTCGCAGAGGCGGGGGCTTGATCACCGCCTGCATGTTCCGCTCCTGCAGGTGGGCTCGGAACTCGCCGGTGCCGTAGGCGGAGTCGCCGAGCACGACCGTGCCCTCGGGTTCGCCCTCGATCAGGTCGGGGGCGGCTTCGGCGTCGCCGACGTTGCCGGCGGTCAGGTCGATGTCGGTGATCAGGCCGGTGCCGGGCTCGACCGCCACGTGAGCCTTGTAGCCATCCCGATACGAGTGCTGGGTCTTGTGCACGTGCCGGGATTCCGGGTCGACGGTGGAAACGACCCGGTCAGGCGCGGTGCCCCGGGTGATCCGCCACTGCCCCGGCCCGTCACCCGGCTCCACGTCCTGGCCGGCCACGAGAGCCAGCAACGCCACCGCCTCAGCCTGCACCGCCGTCAGGACCAGCCCGTCGGCCTGGAGGTTCTCGACCGCCCAGACCAGCTCGTTGGCGTCGTCGACCAGTTCGGACACGACCCGGTCGATGTCGGCGGGGTCGTCCCAATCGACCGGGGGCCGCCCGCCTTCCAAGTTGTGCTCACGGACCCACACCGAAGCCAGGTCGGGAATGAGTTTGCGGACCCGGCGGATCTGGGTGACCAGCATCGTGATCGTGTCCTGCCGCTGCACCGCGTCGTCCAGGACGGTTGAGTCCAACACCCGCCGGTTGCGGCCGGTGATCACCCCGGTCTCGGCCACCACTGCTCGCACGACGTTGAAGATCCGCTGCGGGTCCTTCGATGCCCGGAGCTTGTTGCGCCACAAGGTGAGCACCGTCGGGTGGAACCCCTCGTCGGTCAACGCCAACCCGGCCGCTGCCTTCCAGGCGATGTCCCGTTCCAGGGCCCGGACCGCGTCCCGGTCGGACTTGGCCTCCAAGGCCTGGAGGACCATCACCGTGGCCACCACGTCGGCCGGGACTGACGGGCGGCCCCGGCCGGAGGGGAACAGATCAGCGAACATCTCATCGGGGAACAGGGACCGGCGGTGAGCAGCGAGCAGGGCATGCACCGAGCCCGGCCCCAGCAGATGGCCACACAGGGCCGCAGCGTCGAGTAGTTCACGATCCGGGCGAGACGAACCTTGCATCCCCCCATTCTTTTCGATCCCCAACCGAAACGCGAGCACCCGCCCCCAGATTGCTCAGCAGTCTCCTAGTCGGATTCTCGCTGGGCGGATTCGTCGCCCAGGAAATGGCGATCGCCTACCCGGACCGGGTCCGATCGCTGACCCTGATGTCGACCGCAGCCGATCCCACCGACAGCTCCTTGCCGGGGCCGCGACTCGGCTGGCTCGTCCGCTCCACACTCGGTGAGCTGCCGTTGCTGCGCTACCGGCTCCGAAGCGGTGAGCAGAACACCATGAAGGAGCGCATCGCGCGATGGATCGCCTTCTGCGGGCAAGACAACCTCGACATCGGCGACCTTGCTGAAGTGGTGTTGTACGACCTACGTGAACGCCGCGGAGTGAACCTCCGAGCATTGATCCAACACCAAGCCGCCGTCGCCGCGACCCGCTCCCGCTACCTGCACCTGGTGGCGCTCACCGCTCCCACCCTGGTTGTCCACGGCACAGCCGACCCACTCATACCCGTCGACCACGGCGAGAAGCTCTCCGAACTCATCCCGGGAGCGCAGCACGTCTGGCTCGAAGGCATCGGCCACCAGTTCCCCTACCCGGCCAGGTTCGCAGTCGTCGACGCCGTACTTGCGCACCTCGACCTGGCGACATAGTGCCCAGGCCGCTCCCTCGCAGGGGTTCGCGTCATCGCGCCAACCCGGCGAAACCGCGCCCATCATCGGGTGAGTCGACTCGCCGCCGGCCTTGGACCAACAGGCGCTCCTGCATATCGGCCCATACGAACGTCTCGCCTCCACGGCCGGACCGCCCGGTATCGCCAGGCAGAAAGCCGCTCGGCTTCCGGCATTCATGCTCGGGTGGAGTGCGCGGTAACGCCGAGGTCGAGTTGTGACCGGGGTAGCACCCGCTGGCGGCGGCAGACTCTGCAGATGCGGAAGCAATACCACTTCTGGCCCAGTGAACACGGTGGTCTCGACGCCTGGGACGTCGACCGACTGATTGAGCTGTCGAGCGGTCTACCTGTCGTCGAGATGGACGTCAGGTCGATTGCCGAGATCGACACCGTCTACTGGTTCGCTGGCGACCTGGAGGTGGCAACGGTCCGGCGGATCGTGGACCACGTCCGGCTCATCCTGGATGTCGATCGGAGCTACCCGATCATCCTCGGCTTCGACGGTCGCGTGATGGACGGGATGCACCGGGTAGCGCGAGCAATGCTGGAAGGCCGACCCACAATCTCTGCCGTCCAGTTCGTTACCAACCCGGCACCCGACTTTCTCAACTGCCGACCGAGCGATCTGCCCTACGACGACCAACCGCGTCCTGGTTGACGCGAGGATCTCGGCCACGCGCTAACCGGCCGAACTGGCCTGGACGACCCGCTCGGTATCGACGGCGGCGGCCGCACGGGATCGGCAGGCATCCGAGCCGGGCGTGATCCCGAGCGCCAGTCAGGCCTGTGGTCGCTGGATCTGGATCCGCCGGTAGGACATCGTTCAGGTCGAGGTCGCTCGTGAAGCGTGAGGCCGTCCACGACGATCGCTCTCGGCGCCAACTCTCTGCCTTGGGAGGCAACCCCCAACGAGCCCGACGGCACGGCGCGGTGCTGCATCACACCCCCGGGAGGCGCAATGGCGTCGTTGCGTCCCAAGCTCAACCATGCTGCGGCGAATGTAGCGAGCACGTCGGCCGCCTCGTCGTCGCGCCAACCCTGCACTTCCGCCAGGGCAGCGTTCCAATCTCGGGTTCGGCGGAACTGCTCGGACAACACTCGTGCACGCTCGCGATCCCGGGCGGTGACCCGCTCGGGATGAGCGCTCACACGCATTTGCCTTCGCTTCCTCGCAGGCGATCCATGCCGCCAGAGGGCCAGGCGGAACCGCTGGAACTACGTTGGGACGCAATCAGGCGGTGCGGGCCAGGTACTGGCGGTGGATGGCCCGGTCGTGGCGGAGCTTGGTGATGATCCGCTGCCGGGTGGGGCCGATCCCCCCGATGGCCCGGCCGGTGCGGGCGGCGATCTCGGTGTAGGGCAGTTCGGCGTCGAACAGGAACCGCACCATCTCCCGATCCTCGGGGCTGAGGCGGCCCACGGCTTCCCGCACGGCGTCCCGCTCGTCGTATGACTCCATGACGGCGCTGTCGATCGGCGCCACCCGCCCCTCCACCGGCCGGTCGCTGGGCCGGCACCGGGCCTGGCGCTGGGCGATGGCCAGCGCCGCCCGGGCGGTGGTGGTGCACAGCCAGCCTCCGATGGCCATCGGGGTGGCGATGGTGGCCGCCGCCCGGGTGAAGGCCACCCAGGCGTCCTGGACGGCGTCCTCCACGTCCTGGGGGGTGCGCAGATAGCGGCGGGCGACCCCGGTCATCATCGGGGTGAACCACGTCATCAGCGACCCCAGGGCCTGGCGGTCGCCGTTCCGGTAGGCGAGCACCGCGGCGCCGGCCGCCACCGGATCGGTCACCCGGGCGGGGGTCGGCCGGTCGGGGATCGAGCAGGCGGACCGGCAGGTGGCAGGGGCGGGGTGGCGGGGTGAGGGGGACGGGACGGTGGTGCTGTTCCTAGCCATGGTGCCCATCGTGCGGGACCCCGGTTTTCACCCGGTAAACACCGTCGGCGCCCCGGTGTACACCGCCGGCGGAGTCGGCCTTGGCGCCGGATCGATCGACGGTCCAGACTTGGGCTTTCATGAGCCCGCCTCCGGACACCACCGCCGCCTCAGCCAGCGGCGCCGGCACCAGCGGCGCCGGCACCAGCGGCGCCGGCACCAGCGCCGGCTCCCGGCGAGCCCTCAAGCCGGGCTCGTTCCGCCCGCTCGACCTGAGCACCCTGATGTTCGCCGCCGCCATGACCGGCGTGGCGGTCACCGCCATCATGCGCGATGTGGGCACGCCGGCCTGGGTGGTGATGGCCGCCTGCACCTTCGCCTTCTCCGGCACCGGGGAGGTGGCCTACGCCTCGGTGATCGCCTCCGGCGGCGGTATGGCCCCCGCCCTCCTGGCCGCCATGCTGGTGAGCTCCCGGTTCGGGCTCCTGGCGATGAGCATGACCGGCCGCTGGCCCGCCTCCCTGTGGGAGCGGGTGGCGGTGGCCCATTTCTCGTCCGAGGTGGCGGTGGCGGCCGCCATCGAGCAGCGCCCGGTGGGGCCCGACGCCGCCCGCCGGGCCTTCTGGCAACTCGCCATGGCCACCACCAGCGGCTGGATCATCGGGTCCGGTATCGGGCTCGTGCTGGGCCAGTTGGGCGACACCCGCCGGATCGGGCTCGACGTCGTGTTCCCCGCCAGCTTCGTGGGCGCGGTGGTGAACGCCCTGCGCCAACGGGACTCGACGGTGGCCGTGCTGCTGGGTGCCCTGGCCGCCCTGGCTCTCACCCCCGTGCTACCGGCCGGCCTTCCCGTCCTGTGCGCCGCCGCCGGCTCGCTGGTGGCCCTGACCGTGGAGCCCCGGGGTTGGCGCCGGCCGGCTGTGCCCCTCCAGCCGGCGACCGCCGGCAGAGCCTCCTGGTCGCCGGCCGACACGATCATCGAGGACCCGTTCGAGGAGGCGGGCTGGTGACCCCGATCGGACTGGCCCTGTTCCTGGCCGGGGTGGCCGCCCTGCGGCTCACCGGTGGCTTCGCCCTGGGCGGCGTGATCGCCGGGAACGACCGGGTCACCCGCATCCTGCTCCTGATGCCGCTGTCGATCGTGGCCGCCGTGATCGCCGTCCAGACCTTCACCACCAAGGCCGACATCGTGATCGACGCCCGGGTGGCGGGCATGGCGGTGGCGGCCGGCCTCGCCTGGCGCAAGGTGCCGATGGGAGTGGTGGTGGTGATCGCCGCCTGCGTCACGGCCCTGGTCCGGGCGGCCGGCTGGGGCTGACCGGCTCAGGGCAGGTGGATCAGCCCGAACGCACCCAGGGCCGAGGCGGCGCCGAACGCGTTGAACAGCACGTGGGCCACGATGGCGGGGCCGAGCCGGTCGGTCATGATGGTCACCACGCCGAGCACGAGGCCGACTGCGCCGATCGAGGCGAACAGCACCAGGGTGCCGTCGAGGTTGCTGCCGGTGAAGTGGGGCAGGGTGAAGGCCACCATCGAGCCGATCACGGCCACCACCTTGCCGAACCGCTTCTCGAAGGCCCGCAGCACGAGGCCGCGGAACAGCAGCTCCTCGGTGAGGGGCGCCCCCAGCACGGCGGCCACGAGGAAGACCGCCAGCCACGGGGTGCCCTTCGCGTCCAGCAGGAACTGGGTGTTCTCGGCCTGGGATTCGTCGGCCAGGTTCACCAGGTTCGACACGATCCCGGCGGCCACCGCGGCCAGCCCGAAAGCCATGATCGCCGCCCCCACCCCGATGGCGAGATCGACCGGCTTGAACCTCAACCGCCAGTCGGCGGCGAGGCCCAGACCCTTCCATTTGGACACCACCCAGGGCCACAGCCCCTGGGCCACCTGCTGGGCCACGAGCGAGCAGGCCAGCATGGCCACCGGAGCGTCGACGGAGCCGTCCATCACCCCGTCGAGCTGGTCCCGGGGCACGAACGCCAGGCCCAGGAGCGTGCCCAGGAAGGCCACGACCACGATCAG
The DNA here is from genome assembly GCA_041394285.1 of Acidimicrobiales bacterium. GTDB lineage: Bacteria > Actinomycetota > Acidimicrobiia > Acidimicrobiales > SZUA-35 > CADEDH01. The sequence continues at coordinate 75,865 of JAWKIL010000013.1, forward strand.
GGGCACCCCGAGCAGGACGTCGCCCAGACCCCACCAGGGCCGGACGTGCCACCCCGGCCGGGGTATCGGGAACGGAGCCACCGCCGGCCCGCTCGGCGGGTCCCACGAACCGGGCGAATCCGGCCCCGGGGCCGGCGGCCCGGCCGGGGGCGGCCCGAGATGGGGCGGCCCCGAAGGAGGCGGTGCCGAGGGCGGGGGGTAACTCATCTCAACCCCCCACCGACGCCCCGGCCAGGATCGTGGCCAGGTGCTCCAGCGACCGGTACGAGTGGCCCTCCACGAACGTGTCGACGTGGGGCAGGGCGGCGGCCATGCCGGCCGCCAGCGGGGCGTACCCCGGCGTGGCCTTCAGCGGGTTGACCCACACGAGCTGGTGGGTGACCCGGTGCAGCCGCTCCATCTCGGAGGCCAGCAGGCCGGTGTCCCCCCGGTCCCATCCGTCGCTCAGGATCACCACCACCGCTCCCCGGGCCATGCCCCGCACGCCCCACTCGTTGTTGAACTCCTGCAACCCTTCGCCCAGCCGGGTGCCGCCCGCCCAGTCTCGCACCTGGGGGAAGGCCCGACGGATCGCGGCGTCGGGATCCCGGCTGGTGAGGTGTTTGGTCAGGCGGGTGAGCCGGGTGCCGAGCACGAACACCTCCACCTTGGACCGGGCCACCACGGCGGCATGGGCGAAGCGGAGCAGGGCCCGGGCGTAGGGCTCCATCGACCCCGACACGTCGAGGATCAGCACCAGCCGCCGGGGCCGGGTGGCCTGCTCGGTGAAGGCCCGGCGCATGGGCTCCCCCTGGTGGCGCAGGGCCCAGCGCACGGTGCGGCGCAGATCGGGCTGATCCCCCTGGCCCTTCACCGGTACCCGCCGCCGGCTGGTGCGCCGGTAGGTGGTGAACCGGAGGCTGGCCATCAGCCGGGTCAGCTCGGCCAGCTCGTCGTCGGAGCAGTCGGCGAAGTCCTTCTCGGTCAGCACCTCGGCCCGGGAGAACCGGACGGGCTGGATGTCGCCGTCGTCGTCGCCATCGTCCTGCTCGGGGGGCTCGGGCTCGTCGTCGTCGCCCAGATCGAGCGCCAGCGTGATGGGAGGTGGGGCCGCCCCCAGCACCTGGGCCAGCATCGGCGTGCGCTGGCGCCAGAAGGCGTCGAACACCCGGTCGTAGACGGGCAGGTCCTCGGGGCGCGTCACCAGCGTGGCCCGGCCGGCCCAGTAGGCGGCGCTGCGCTCCTCCACCCCTACCAGGCCCAGGGCCTCGGCGAAGTTGATGGTGGCGCTGGCCGGCACCTTGAGCCCCGCCCCCCGCAGGGCCCGGCTGAAGGCCACGATGTAGCCCTCGCCCGCCGCCGCTCCCGCCGGAGCCGGGGACGACGCACCGGCCACGGTCAAGCCCGGCCCCAGGCGCCGAACAAAGCGTGAGCAACGGCCACGGTCAAGCCTGGCCCCGCTCCACGGCCGCTCGCACCAGCTCGTGGACGCCCCGCTGGGCCACCCGGTCCTGGTCTTCCCGGTATTTCAGCACGGTGCCCAGCGTGGCCTGGACAGTGGCGTCGTCCATCTCCGACCGACCCAGCGCGGCCAGCGACAGGGCCCAGTCGATCGACTCGGCCACCCCCGGCGGCTTGTACAGCCCGTAGCCCCGCATGGCCTCCACTGCGGCCGCCACCTGGCGGGCCAGGCCCTCGCCCACCCCGGGGGCCCGGAGGCGCACGATCTCCACCTCACGGTCGAAGCCGGGGTGCTCCACCCAGTGGTAGAGGCAGCGCCGCTTGAGGGCGTCGTGGACGTCGCGGGTGCGGTTGGAGGTGAGCACCACCATGGGCGGCACCGCCGCCTTGATCGTGCCCAGCTCGGGGATCGTGATGCTGTAGTCCGACAGTGCCTCCAGCAGGAAGGCCTCGAACTCGTCGTCGGCCCTGTCGATCTCGTCGATCAGCAGGACCGGGGGCGGCCCCTCGGTGGGGCTGAGCGCCTCCAGCAGGGGCCGGCGGATCAGGAAGCGGGGATCGTACAGCTCGCTCTCCAGGGCGGCCGACGTGGTGCCGGCCACCTCGCCGGTGGCCTCGGCCGTGCGCAGGTGGAGCAGCTGGCGGGCGTAGTCCCACTCGTAGACGGCCTGGGCCGAGTCGATGCCCTCGTAACACTGGAGGCGGATCAGGTGCCCGCCGAGCCAGCGGCTGAGCACCTTGGCCACCTCGGTCTTGCCCACCCCGGCCTCGCCCTCCAGGAACAGGGGCCGGTGGAGGCTGAGCGACAGGAAGATCGCCGTGGCCAGACCCTCGTCGGCCAGGTACTCGTGCTGGGCCAACGCCGCCACCACCTCGTCGACCGACTTAGGGACCGACGGGGGAACGGACGGGTTCACGGGCACGGCATCGACCGACTTGGGGGTGCTCACGACCACCCAGGGTAGTGGGGCCGGCTCACCTACCGCCTACCCGCGCGCCGGGGCGCCCGGCCCGCCGGACACGAAGCTCAGGGCCTCCCGCAGCGCCGTGAGCAGCTCGGGGGTGGGCCGCTCGAACTGGAAGTGGTTGCCACCCACCTCCCGGTACCACCAACCGGCCCGGGCCAGCCCCTGCCACCGGCGGGCCCCGTCGTCGCTCACCAGGCTGTCGGCCCGACCTCGGATGGTGGCCAGCGGCACGGCAACCGCCGGCACGTCGGTGACCTCGGCCGCGGCGTGGGCGGCGTCGATGTCCACGCCGATCGCCTCGGCCGCCAGCGTGATCAGCTCGCCGGTGGCGGTCCCCCGGGCGTCGGCCTCCAGCTGGGCCAGCACCTCGTCCCGCGATCGCCGGCCGGTGGTGCCGGGAGCGGCCGACACCGTGATCACGCCGGCCACCTCGGCCCGCATGGAGTCGGCCAGCTCGGCCGCCACACTGGCGGCGGTGACGGCCCCCAGGCTCTCACCCAGCAGCACCCAGCGCTGGTAGGGCTCGGCCTCGATGTGGCGCACGAAGTGGGTCACATGGTCCCGCAGCGACGTGAGGGGCGGTTCGGCGAACCGGATCCCCCGCCCCGGCAGCTCGAACGTGCGCAACGCCACCGCGTGGTCCAGGTGGCGGCGCAGCTGCTCGAACCGGGCGGCCGACGCCCCCGCACCCGGCAGGCACAACAGCCGGGGCCCGCCGAAGGCAGCGGAGCTGCCGACCGGGGATGGGGCCCCGGGCGAGACGGGGCCCGGGGGCGCAGCCCCCGCACGATCAGCGGAGCTGCCGACCGGGGATGGGGCCCCGGGCGAGACGGGGCCCGGGGGCGCAGCCCCCGCAGGATGAGGGGCCGGACCCGGGGGATGGGAGAGCCTGCCCGGGTCCGGCGAGCCGTCCCGCCCGGTCATGGCCGGGGACGAAGGGTGACCCCTGCCTCGGCCGCGCACTTGGCCGTGATCTCCGCCGTCCGCAGGAGGTCTTCCTCCAGGTGGGCGGCCGACACGAAGAACCGGACCCGGGCCAGGTTCTCCGGCACCACGGGATGGAACAGGCCGTAGGCGATGATCCCGTTCTCCCGCAGCATCGACGACAGCCGCACCGCCGCCACCGAGCTGCCGGTCATGGCCGGCACCACCGCCGTGCCGTGCGACAGGCCGGTGTCGATCCCCAGGCGGTTCAACTCCCGGGCGAACAGCTCGGCGTTGCTCCGGGCCCGGGCCGGGAGATCGGGCCGGGCCCGTAGCACCCGCAGTGAGGCCAGCGTGGCCGCCGCCTGGGAGGCCGGCATGGGGGCGCAGTACAGCACGGCCCCGGGGGCGAGGTAGCGGACGGCCCGGAGCAGCCCGCGCTCGCCCGTCACGTAGCCTCCCACGCTGGCCAGGGCCTTGGACACCGTGTTCATCAGCACGATGTCGGGGTCGGGGGCGACGCCGAAGTGCTCCAGCACCCCCCGCCCGCTGCGGCCGAGCACGCCGAAGGAGTGGGCCTCGTCGATGTAGATGTCGCACTCGTGGCGCCGGGCCACCTCGAGGATCTCGGGCAGGCGGGCGATGTCGCCGTCCATGCTGTAGACGCCCTCGATCATGACCAGGCAGATGCTGCCGCTGCGGCGGTGCCGGGCCAGCATGGCGTCGAGGTGCTCGGGGTCGTTGTGGCGGAAGGCCAGGCGGCGGGCCCCCGACAGCCGGGCTCCGGCGATCATCGAGTTGTGCGACAGCTCGTCGTGGATCACCAGATCCTCGGGGCCCACGGCGTAGGCCAGGAAGGCCACGTTGGTGAGGTAGCCGCTCACGAACAGCACGGCGTCCTCGGTGCCGTAGATGTCGGCGATCTCCGCTTCCAGCGTGTGGTAGAGGTCGATGTCGCCTCCCACCGAGCGGGTGGCCGACAGCGACGCCCCGTAGGTGGCCACCGCCTCCCGGGCCGCCTCCCGCAGCTCGGGCAGATCGCCCAGGCCCAGGTAGTCGTACGAGCTGAAGTTCACCATGATCTGGCTGCCCAGCACCTCGGCCCGGCCGTTGCCGGCCTTGCGCTGGGGCACGAAGTAGCCGCCGCCGTCGAGCCCGTTCTCCCGGGCCAGGTCCAGCAGGGTGGTGATCTCGGCGATGCCGAGATGGTCCCGCAACCGCCGTAACGGCCGGGCGACCGGCCGACGGGGCGCCGCCGCGCGCCCCGCCAGCAGTCGCCCGGCCAGAGCTGCCTTCGGATCGGCGGCACCGCCGGCGGGATTGCCGCCGCTGGCGCCCGTGATCCTGTCGCCGTTCATGTCGCTCACGCTCCTGCTCCGACTTCCACGCCCACCGCCGCCCCCGGGCCGGGATCACCGCCGGAACCGCCTCCCGGGTCGATGTCGATGACCGCTTCGTCGAGGTACTCGGCGATGCGGGTGGCCAGCTGGCCGATGGTGCCGTCGGGGAGGAACAGCCGGCTGAGCGGCACCTCGTGCTGGAGGATCTCGTTGATGCCGACCTGGATCTCCACCACGGCCAGGGAGTCGATGCCGAGGTCGGCGAAGCTGGCGTCGGCCTCGAGGGCGCCGTCCTCGGTCCCGAGGGCGGCGGTGAACAGCCCGAGCAGCATGAGGGTGAGCACGTCGGCCCGGTCCTCCACCCCGAGCTGGAGGAGCTGCTCCAGCTCGGCCCGGTCGCCTCCGCCCGAGGCCGCCGCCACCAGGTGGCGGATCACCGAGGAGCTGGCGTTGCCCGGCTCGGACCGGCCCACCCGCTGCCAGTCCACCTCGGCCGTGAGGAACACGGGCGCACGGGTGGTGGCGGCGGCGTCGAGGATCCCGAACAGGCGCCGGGGCGACACCATCGACAGGCCATTGGCGGCGAAGAACCGAGAGTTCCGCTCGTCGCCGGCGGCCATGCCAGCCTCCTCGATCGGGCCGAGCTGCATGGCGCAGGCCCGGATCCCCCGGGCCCGCAGGTCGGCCGCCCAGCCGTCGAGCTCGGTGTTGGCCGCGGCGTAGGTGCCCTGCAGCGACACGCCCAGCGCCCCCGACATCGACGACGCCAGCAGGAGGAACTCCAGCTCCTCCCAGGCCCCGGGCAACTGGTCGAGCCCGGCCACCAGGTTGGCGATCCCGTCGACCTTGGCCCCGAACGAACGGGCCACCCGCTCGCCGTCGATCTCGGTGAACGGACCGTCGGCGATCACCCCGGCGGCGTGCAGCACGCCCCGGATCGGCTTGTCGGCCCGCAGCCGGCGCACCAGGGCGGCCATGCCCTCCCGGTCGGCCACGTCGGCCGCCACCACCTGCACCTCGGCCCCGCACGCCTCGATCAGGCCCACCAGACCCTGCGACTGCTCCGGAACCCGGCCCGAGCGGCCGGTCACCACGATGGTGCGGGCGCCCCGGCTCGCCATCCACTGGGCGGCCATGAGACCGACCCCGCCGTAGCCGCCGGTGATCAGGTAGATCCCGTTCGGGTCGAGCACGGGCGCCGCCCGCCGGGCCCGCGCCACCGCCGGCTCGGGGGTCAGCTCGACCACCAGGCTGCCCACGGTCTCGCCCCGGGCCAGGTCGGCGACGGCGGCCGGGAGCTGATCGACGTGGTAGCGGGTCACCGGGGTGCGGTTGCGGGACTCCTGGACCTGGGCCAGGGCCCGGGTGATCAGATCGTTGAACCAGTCGGGGTCGTCGGCCGCGATCTGGTCGGTGTCGATCCGGGACAAGGTCCGGTTGCCGTCGACGGCGAGGGCCAGCTGCACCTCGTCGGGTCCCGACGGCTTGCCCAGGTCGACGTAGCGACCCCGGTTGCGGAGCTGGTTGAACAGCAGCGACCGGGCCTCGCCGTTGACCACGGCGGCGATGCAGTCGAACGGGCCGTGGCCGCCGGCCAGCAGGGCCCCGGGGATGGCGGCCCCCCGGGCCACCACCGCCGTCAGCCGCCCGGCGGCCGCCTCCTCGGCGAACAGGTCGTGCAACGCCGCCACCTTGGCCTCGCTGCCCACGCTGGCGACGACCCGGCAGCCGGTCGACAGGGCGTGGCGGCACAGCACCGAGCCCAGCGCGCCGGCGCCGGACTGGACGAACACCGTGTCGCCGGGACGGATCCGGGCCACGTCGTCGAGCGCGGCCAGGGCCGTCACCCACGGCATCATCAGGGCCAGCTGGACGCTGACCTCCACCTGGTCCGACAGGGGCCGGATGTACTCGTCGGCCACGTTGACCGTGAGCCGCTGGCGGAACGGGCGCCGCACCGGCCCGCCCACCAGGTCGCCCGGGGCGAACGGGGTGCCGGAGCCGGCCTCGACCACCCACCCGGCCGCACCCAGGCCGAGGTCGAGGCCGGCGAAGGTGGCCAGGGCGTTCGTCCCGAGGGTGCCGAATGCCTTGCCGACGTCTTTCCAGGTGAGCGGTACGGCCCAGTTCTCGATGGTGATCTCGCCCGGTCCGGGCGGGCGCACCGGCTCGGCCGTCACCTCCAGGCGGCCGGCGGAGGCCAGGTCGAACGCCAGCGTCGTGTCGGGTTCCCGGTCGGCGGGGTCGTAGGCCAGCAGGGTGTCGGTTCCCACCTGCTCCAGGCGGCTGAGCCCCACCTCGCCGTCGATCCGCACCTCGTATTCGGAGACCTCCCCGATCCAGTGGGCCAGCACGTCGACGGGGGTGAGGGGATCGGCCAGGACGGCCCGGACGGGGAAGCCGAAGGAGTTGGTGGCCGATCGCCGCAGACCGAGGAGCCAGTGCTGGCCCACGTCACCCACCAGGGTGAGGGTGAGCGTGGGGTCCTCCAGGGCCGCCACCTGGTTCACCAGATCGAAGGTGGCGGTGGCGTCGGCCGTGCGGTGCCCGATGGGCGCCGCCCACAGCAGGTGGGCCCGCTGGCCCCGGGGCACCTGGCCGAGCTCCACCACGGGGGCGGTCAGCGGCAGCGGGCCCGAACCGGCCACGATGTACTCGTCGAGGCGGGGGGCGACCGGAGCCATCCCCTCGTCGAGATACTGCTTCTCGAGACGCTGCTCGGGAAGGTACTGCTCGGTCAGGTACCGGTCGCCGTCGGCCGTGAGGTCGATCAGGAGGTCGTCGCCGGCAAGGAGGGGCAGCTCCTCGCCGGCGAGGGCGTCGTCGGCGTCGTCGGCGTCGATGTCGGTGAAGCGCTCCCGCACCTCGTCGGGGGTGACGGCGTGCAGGGTGTAGGTGTTGCGGTCGAGATACGAGGCCCGGGCCGCGTCGTCGCTCTGGTTCCGGACGCAGGCCACGTCGGCCAGCTCCGCCACCAGGGTGCCGTCGAGGTCGAAGAACTGGACCGAGCCCACCAGCTCGTGGCGGGTGCGGGACGTCACCTCGGCCCGGGCCCGCCACGGGCGGTCGCCCGCCATCGGCCGGTGGAGGCCGACCCGACCCAGCCGGAACGGGAGGTACATCGCCTCGCCCAGGTCCCGGGCGGCGGCGATCAGCAGCTGGAGCCCGGCGTCGAGCACCCAGGGGGCATGCCGGCCACCCCGGTAGGGCACACCGGCGTCGATGGTGGCCCAGGCCACCAGGTTCTCGGTCAGGGTGGCGCCGGCCGCTCCCCCCTCGCCCACGGTGATCTCGGTGAGGTTGCGGAAGGCGCCGCCGTACTGCAGGCCTTTCAGCCGGAACAGGGAGTAGAGGGCGTCGGGTTCGACGCCCGGCGAGCCGGGGGGTGTAGACCCGGCCGCCGGGACGTCGTCCGTGGGGACCGCGGTCCCGATCGAGGCGACGGCGTTGAGCGTCCACGCCGCCGTGTCGCCCAGAGGGCGGGAGTAGCACCGCCCCACGCCGCCGCCGAGCTTGATCCGCACCAGGGCGGGGTTGGCGAACACCGGAAGCCCCTGGGCGATCGTGAGATCGGTGAGGGTGACGCTGCGCTCGTCGCCCAGGGTGGCGGCCAACGCCAGCAGCTCGGCCCACAGGGTGGCCGGTACCACCGGCCCCAGGCCCTGCACGGTATGGCCTTCAAGCCATGGCTGGTCGGAGATCGACAGCTCCACGTCGAACTCGTCGTTGTGGTCCGACACCCGTCGCCCGAGGAGGGTCAGGCCGGGCACGGCCGAGCTGTTGGCCCGGTCGACGTCGTACCACGGATCCTGGTCCCACACCTTCTGGGGGGACCGGACCGGGGTGGGCAGGGGGGCCGAGCGAATCCGGGGCGGCCGGCCGAGACCCTCCAGCGCCAGCTTGCCCACGGCGCCGACGAACATGCGGTACTCGTCGTCGCGCCGTGACAGCAGAGGCGTGACGCTCACGCCGGCGGCGTTGCGGGCCATCGCCTCGATGCTCGGGGTGAGCACCGGATGGGGGGCCAGCTCGACGAAGGTGGTGCTGCCGTCGGCCAGGGCCAGCTCCACCGCCTGGGCGAAGCGCACCGGTAGGCGCACGTTGCGGGGCCAGTAGCCCGCACCCCACTCCTCGCCGGTGGACAGCGAGCCGCTGACGGTGGAGTAGATGGGCAGCCGGGCCGGCTTGGGCTCGATGAAGCTCATCTGGTCGGCCAGATCGGCCGCGATCTCGTCCATCACCGGGCTGTGGTAGGGGACCTCCACCCGGAGCGTCTTGGCGAAGATGCGCTGGTCCCGCATGCGCTGCTCCAGCTCGGCGATCTGGCTGGCGTCGCCGGCCACGGTCACCGCCTGGTGGTCGTTGATGGCGGCCAGCGACACGCCGGGCAGATCGGCGATGGCCTCGGCCGCCTCCGCCTCGCTCAGGCCGACGGCCAGCATCACCCCCCGGCCGGCCAGGGTGGCCTGGAGCCGCCCCCGCACCACGGCCACCCGGGCCGCCTCCTCCAGGGTGTAGATCCCCGCCGCGTAGGCCGCCGCCACCTCGCCGGCGCTGTGGCCGATCACGGCGTCGGGCCTGATGCCCTCGGCCACCAGCAGGTCGTGGAGGGCGGCCTGGAGGAGGAAGTTGCCGGGTTGGGCCAGCCGGGTCGGCAGCACGTCGCCCGGATCGTGCCCGGCCAGCTCCTCCCACACCGATCCGCCGTGGTGCACGGCCAGCAGGCCGTCGATCTCGTTCACCCGCCGGGCGAAGGCGGGGATCTCCAGGGCCAGCCCCCGACCCATCCGGGCCCACTGGGGCCCCATGCCGCTGCACACGAACGTCACGCGCCGGCCACCGCTGCGGTGCTGGCCGGAGGCGACGCAGCTGCCGTCGAGCACCAGCTCGGCCAGCGCCGTGAGCAGCTCGCTGCGGGTGCGTCCGGCCACGATCCAGCGGGACTGGCCCCGGGCCGCCCGCCAGGCCGCTTCCACCTGGGCCTCGAACCCGGCCTCGCCGGCGGCCTGGATGAGGTCGATCAGCTGCTGCGCGTTCTCGGCCGCCCGCTCCTGGTTGGCGCCGGTGACGGGAAGGCGGTGGATCTCAGGCATGCGAGGTCACCACCACGTGGGCGTTGGTGCCGCCGTAGCCGAAGGAGTTGACCACGGCCGTGCTCGGCCGGTCGGGATGGCCGATGCCCAGTGGACCGCTGCGGGCGATCTCCAGCGAGGTCTCGTCCAACCGCAGGGCCGGGTTCAGCTCCTCGAGCCAGGCCTGGGGTCCCACCTTGCCCGACCGCACGCTGACCACCGCCTTGAGCAGGCCGGCCACCCCGGCCGCGGCCTCGGTGTGGCCGATGCCGGCCTTGATCGACCCCAGCACCACCCGCTGGTCGGCCCCGTGGGCGGTCAGCACCTTGCGCATGGCGGACACCTCCAGCGGGTCGCCCACCGGGGTGCCGGTGCCGTGCGCCTCGAACAGGTCGATGTCGGCGGCGGAGAAGCCGGCGTCGGCGTAGACCTTCAACATGAGGGCGGCCTGGGCCTCGGGATTGGGCACCGTGATGCCGGGGGTGGCGCCGTCCTGGTTGACCCCGGAGCCGATGATGACGCCGAGGATCTCGTCGTCGTCGGCTTCGGCGTCGGCCAACCGTTTGAGGGCCACCATGCCGCACCCCTCGCCCCGGCCGTAGCCGTCGGCCGAGGCGTCGAAGCTCTTGGACCGGCCGTCGCGGGCCAGGAACTGGCCCTTGCACAGCATCATGATGGTGTTGGCCATCAGCATGTAGTTCACGCCGCCGGCGAGGCACAGGTCGGCGTCCCGGGCCTGGAGCGAGCGGCAGGCCATGTGGATGGCCACCAGCGACGACGAGCAGGCGGTGTCGATGGTGAGGCTGGGGCCCTGCAGGCCGAGGGCGAACGACACCCGGTTCGACAGCATGGTGGCCATGGCGCTGGTGGGCGAGTGGTTGGTCATCCGCTCCCGCACCGTGAAGTGGGCGTTGCCGGTGAGGTGGTCGAGCATGAAGCCGCCCATGAACACACCGGTGGCCGAGCCGGCGAGAGCGTCGAAGTCGACCCGGGCGTGGTGCAGGGTGTCCAGCGCCACGTCGAGCACGAGACGCTGCTGGGGGTCCATGATCGACGCCTCCCGGGGGGAGATGCCGAAAAGGGGGGCGTCGAACTGGCGGAAGTCCCAGCGCAGGAACGAGCCCCGGCGCACGTACATCCGGCCCCGGGCCGACGGATCCTCGGAGTAGAGGGCGTCGACGTTCCAGCGGTCCTCCGGCATGGGGCCGACGGCGTCGCCCCCGCGCATGACGAACGCCTCGAACTCGTCGAGGCTGGTCAGATCGGCCGCGTCGCCGGGAAAACGGCAACCAGCACCTACTACAGCAATGGGCTCGTACACCCTCGTGCCCCTTTGACAGGAATGAGAAAAGAACTGCTCCGACGTCCGGGGTCCAGCGGTTCGACCCACACGGCGACGTGCTTGTTGAAACGGGCCGGCGGCGTCAGGGGATACGGTGTGAGCAGCTTTGCCCACGTTTAGCCAGCAACCATTTCGGGGCTCACGCTGTGCTCTACCGGGGGCTGCGCCCCCGGACGCGGGCTCCTCCGTCGCCCGCTCCCCCATCCACGTCGGGGCCCCTACCCCGCCGTGGCGGCTACGTCGCCGGTCTCACCTCGACGAGCGTCTCGTGGAAGGCGGCGGAGCCGATGTCGTCGTCGGGCACGGCGGGGTTGGTGAGGGCGTTGACCGAGCGGCCTTCGGGCGTGGCCCGGTGCCACCAGCCGAACGGCAGGGCGGCCACCCCGGGCTGGAGGTCCTCGCTCAGCTCCAGGTCCACGGTGAGCGAGCCCCGGTCGTTGAACACCTCCACCCGATCGGCGATGGTGAGACCGCGGGCCGCCGCATCGTCGGGGTGCAGCAGGAGGCGGGGGGCGTTGCCGGTGGGCTGGTGCTCGGGGAAGGCGCCGTAGTTCGTGTTGTGGAACCGCAGGTGGTGCTTCGGGGTGAGCAACGTCAAGGGGAAGCGGGCGGCCAGCGCCGGTGAGCCGTCGGGCGTCTCGGCCCCCGGCTGGTGGCGCAGGGCCCGGAGGTGGAACCGGCCGTCGGGTGTGTCGGGGGCGGCGTCGGCCCACGGCCGGTGTCCGGCTGGCACGGCCAGGCGGCACCAGGATTCCTTCTGGAGACGGTCCCAGGTGATGCCGGTGAGCCAGGGGTGGTCGGAGTCGAGCAGGCGGCGGATCAGGGTCTCGTCGTCGTCGTCCCAGCTGAACCCGTCGGCGGCCGGCAGCCCGGCGGGTCCGGGGGCCAGGCCCATGGCCCGGGCCAGGGCCCGGAAGATCTCGCTGTTGGGGCGGGCCTGGCCCAGGGGGGCGATGGCCGGCTGGTTGAGCGTCAGGTAGAGGTGGCCCCAGGCGATGCCCAGATCGAGGTGCTCGATCTGGGTGGTGGCGGGGAGCACCAGATCGGCGTAGCGGGCGCTGTCGGTGGCGAACTGCTCGATCACGATCGTGTACAGGTCGTCGCGGGCCAGGCCGGCCACCACCCGGTTCTGGTCGGGGCAGATCACGGCCGGGTTCGAGTTGTGCACCACCAGGGCCCGGATCGGGGGGTCGAGGCCGGGGTCGGTGAGCACCTGGCCCAGGCGGGCCATGTTGAACTGGCGCCGGGGCGGGGCGTCGGGATGGGGCGCCGGGTAGTTGAGGGCGGTCTCGAAGTAGACCTGGGTGGACCGGGCCAGGCCGCCGCCGGCCTCGCGCCAGGCCCCGGTGAGGGCCGGCAGCATGGCGATGGCTCCCATGATGTCTCGCCCCCGCTGGCGGTGCTCCGGCCCCACCAGGGTGCGGATGGCGGCCGGGCGGTTGGTGGCGTAGAGGTGGGCCAGCCACTCGATCCGCTCCACCGGGACGCCGGTGATGTCGGCCGCCTCGGCCAGCGGCTGCACGGCCGCCGCCCGGCGCAGCTCCTCGGCCCCCGTGGTCCACTCGGCGATCCACGCCTCGTCGAGCAGGCCGTCGCGGTCCATGACGTGGACCAGGGCCAGCACCAGGGCAACGTCGGTGCCGGGGCGCAGGGCGAGGTGGTGGTCGGCCCGGGCCGCCGTGATCGTGCGCACGGGGTCGATCACCACCACCGTGGCCCCCTGGGCCCGGGCCCCCTCGATGGTGGGCCACAGGTGGCGGTTGGTGAGGTAGGTGTTGGTACCCCACAGGATGATCGTGCGGGCCAGGGCCAGGTCCTCGGGGTCGAGGCCGAAGGGCTGGCCGGTCACGTCGGCCGCCCCCAGCCAGGCCGTGACCCCGCACAGGTGGCGGCGGATGTCGCTGGCGCCCAGGGCGTCGAAGAAGCGGTCGGCCACCAGCCCTTTCTGGATGACCCCCTGGGTGCCGTCGAACGAGTAGGGCAGGATGGCGGCCCCTCCGCTCTCGGCCCGGATGCGGTTGAGCCGGCCGGCGGCCTCGGTGAGGGCCTCGCGCCAGCTGACCGGCTCGAACCGGCCTTCGCCCTTGGGCCCCACCCGGCGCAGGGGGGTGAGGAGGCGGTCGGGGTGATAGACCCGCTCCAGGAACCGGTTGACCTTGGGGCACAGCTCACCGCTGGTGGTGGGGTGGTCCCGGTTGCCCCGCAGCCGCACGGCCCGGCCGCGGTCCACCGTGACGTCCCACACGCAGGTGTCGGGACAGTCGTGGTGGCATGAGCCCCGGACGAGGATCGGCTCCCCCATAGGCCCGGCAGCCTACCCACAGGTGCCCGGGGTCCGACCTGTGGCGTCAGCGCGCAGAAGGCAGCACCGGGCGCCACAGTTCCCGCTCGCCCGTGTCCCCTCGGCTGGGGTAGAACGGGCGGAGTGCCCGAGGCGAGCGACGACATCCTGGACCAGCTGGAACGTTTCCTGGCCGCCCAGCCCGACGTGGCCGCCCCGCCCCGGATCGAGCGACTGGAACGGGTGGGCGTCGGGCGGTCCCGGGAGAACTGGCTGTTCGACGCGGTGTGGCCCGACGGCACCGTGGAGCCGCTGATCGTGCGGCGCGACCCCCGGGGCGGGCTGCTGGAGACGAGCCGGGCCGCCGAGTTCGCCGTGCTCCGGGCGCTGGAGGCCACGGCCGTGCCGGCGCCCCGGGTCCGCTGGCTCGACGCCGACGGGTCGCTGCTGGGCCGGCCGTCGCTGGTGATGGTGCGGGAGCCCGGCGAGGTCGACTACTTCGTGGTCAACGGCGATCGGCCCTTGGCCGAGCGGGTGGACCTGGCCCAGCGGTTCTGCGACCTGCTCGCCACCCTCCATGCTGCCGACTGGGCCGCCGCCGGCCTGGGGGCCGTGCTGAGCGATCCGGGGCCGAAGGCGGCCCGGGCCGAGCTCGACGGATGGACGGCGATCCTGCGCCGTGACCAGCAGGAACCGTGGCCCGAGCTGGAGGTGGCCCGCCGCTGGCTGGCCGCCACCGCCCCCCGGTCGGGCCGAACGGTGCTGGTCCACGGTGACTTCAAGGCCGGCAACGTGCTGTTGGAGGGCGGCGACCGCCTCGTGGCCCTGCTCGACTGGGAGCTGGCCCACCTGGGCGACCCCATGGAGGACCTCGGCTGGATCACCCAGCCCCTGCGCCTCCGGGAGCATCTCATCCCCGGGGTCTGGGGGCGGGAGGACCTGTTCGCCCGCTACCAGGCGGCCACCGGCACCCCCGTCGATCCCGAATCGGTGGCCTGGTGGAACGTGCTGGCCTCGTACAAGACGGCGGTCATGCAGGTCAGCGGGCTGCGCTCGTTCCGGGAAGGCCGCAGCGACGAGCCCTACCGCCCCACCGCCGCCGTGCTCCGGGCCCTGCTCGACGCCGTGGCGCCGCCGTCCGAGGCCGAGCCGGCCAACGCCGGCCCGGTGGGCGCCGGCGCCGCCGACGACCACATCGTGAGCCAGCACCTGGCCGGGGCGCGGCGCCTGCTGGAGCAGGTGGCGGCCGACCCCGGTCTGTCGCCGGCCGGCGCCGCCGCCGTGGCCGATGCCCGGCGCCTCGTCCGCCAGGCCGCCACCGCCTGGCCCGACGCCCTGGCGTTCCTCGTCGACGACAACCGCCAGCTGGCCGAGCTGCTCACCGCTCTCGGCTCCGGTCCGGAGGTCGGGATCGATGACGGATCGGCTGCCGCGTCGGCGGTCGGCCCGGCCCACCGCCGCAACCTGGAGCTGCGGGGCCGCCTGGCCGACGCCGCCGACCAGCTCGACGCCGCCCAGGTCGCCACCGTCGCCCGGGCTCTGCGACACCGGCTCGACCGGGACCCCGCCAACCGTCGATCCTGATTCCCCCCCCTCCCCACCGTTCCCAGCCCGAGAGGACCACCGTGAGCAGCCCCGACCAGTCGCCCCTCGACGACGAGCCGACCCCCAGCCTCACCGTGTCCGACGGGCACTTCGCCGAGCAGTTCCCCCTGTCGCCCCTCGACGACTACATGATCCACCAGACCCCGGACCCGATCCGGGTGATGTGGTCGGGCGACCCCCGGGCCTACGAGCGGTACTGGATGGTGTGCCACGACCCGACCGGTGAGGTGCTGGTGGCCACCGGCGGCAGCTTCTACCCCAACCTCGACCGGGCCGAGGCCTACGCCATCGTCAACCACCAGGGCCGGCACACGTCGGTGCGGGGGTTCCGGGCCCTGGGCGTCGACCGGGCCGACCTGCGGATCGGGCCCATCGCCCCCCGCATCATCCGGGGCATGCGCTGGTGGCGCTACATCCTGGAGCCGAACGAGTGGGGCGTCAGCCTCCAGATCGACTTCCACGACACCACCCGCCAGACCTTCCGGGAACCGCTGTCGAACCTGGCCGGCGGCTCGCCCCCGGGGCGGCGCAACGACGTGACCACCGGGTTCGAGAGCTTCGGCGTGGTGCACGGCTGGGTGGAGGTCGACGGGCGCCGCATCGAGATCCCGGCCGGGTCCCCCGGCACCCGGGACCGCCACTGGGGCGTCGGCCGGGGTGTGGGCGGGCCGGCCCTGTCGCTCGGCGGGCGGCTCCACGTGGGGGTGTCGGGCAATGCCTTCGTCGCCTTCCCGTCGTGGACGCTGTGGGGCGACCGGGTGTTCTACCCCTTCGGCGACCCCCGGCCGGGATCGGGGCGGGTGGCCAAGCCGTCGCGCCGACTCCGGTTCGAACCCGACACCCACATCTTCGTCGAGGGGGTGGTGGACTACACGCTCGACACGGGCGAAGTGAAGCAGGTCCACTACGAGCGGATCGGCAACCAGACGGCGTACCTGCGGTGCGGGATGTACGGGGGCACGCCCGACAGGGGGATCCATTCCGGCGGCTACGACGGGCCGGATCTGGTCGAGGGCGAGACCTACGACGTCAACCAGCCCGAGGTGCGGGCCCGGATCGCCGGGCTCGACGAGCACCTGTGCCGGGCGACGTGCAACGGGGAGACGGCCACCGGGCTCTACCAGCCGATCGACCCCACCGCCTACGAGCTGTGCGCCGCCGGCCGGCCCGGCTGGGCGTTCCTGTAGGGCCACCCCCGGTTGAGATCACCGAAATTAGGAGCCTCGACCGCGCTCAGCGCCGCTTTTCCTCCTAATTTCGGCGGCGGTGCCTGATGTCGTGACCCACACTGCGATGCACAGCGGGCTGGAGGCGTTCCTGGTCGCGGCCGAGGGCCAGGCCGTGTCGGTGGCCGACCTGGCCCCGATCTCGTCGGTGGGCAACGCCCGGGACCCGTGGGGCTTCACCGCCCGGTGGGCCGACGGCCGCGAGGCCCGGTGCGTGATGCTGGTGAAGGCCGAGGCCGGCCAGCTGGAGACCGAGCTGGGGCCCGAGTTCCACACGCTGGCCCGGCTGGAGGGCAGCGGGGTGCCGGCACCGCCGGCCCTGTGGCTCGACGAGGCCGGCGACGCGTTCGGGCGACCGTTCTTCGTGACCGGCTGGGTGCCGGGCACGGCCGAGACCCGGTCGTTGCGCCAGCCCGAGCACCACGCCGCCAACCGGGTGATCGCCCACGAGCTGGCGGCGGCGGCCGCCCGGCTGCACGCCGTGGACGTGGGGCCGTTCACCCACCTGCCGGCGGCCACGGCGGCCACGGCGGCGGCGAACCAGCTGGCGGCGTGGCGGGCCCAGTTCGAGCGGCACCGGCTCGAGCCCCACCCCGGGCTCGTGTACTGCTTCGAGTGGCTGTCGGCCCGGGCGCCGGTCGCTGCCCGGGTGTCGGTGGTGCACGGCGACCTGCGCTTCGGCAACCTCCTCGCCCACCAGGGGCACCTGACGGCCCTGCTCGACTGGGAGATGGTGCACCTGGGCGACCCCATCGAAGATCTGGGTTGGGTGTACCGAGACGTGTGGACGCCGGCCGCCGCCTGCCCCTACGACGAGTTCCTGGCCGCCTACGCCGACGCCGGCGGGGTGCCCTACACGGCCGAGCACCTGCGGTGGTGGCGGATCTTCGGCGAGGTCAAGCACAGCGTGATCTCGCTCACCGCCACCCGGTCGTTCGCCATGGACGGGGCCAGCGTCCGCCACGCCAACCGGTCGGCCACCGTGCCCGGCTTCCTGCAGACGGCCCTGGGGCTGATCGCCGAAGCCGAGCTCGACGCCGCCGGCGCCACCCGCCCCGGCGCCCAGGGGGCCCACGACCCGTGCTGAACCCGTCGCTCCCCCACCGCATCCCCACCCGACCCAGCAGCAATAGGCGGCCACGGTGCTGAACCCGTCGGTGGATGAGCTGCTGGCCGGTATGGCCGACGGGCTGGCCGCCACCGTGCTCCCGGCGCTGCCGCCGGGCCCGGCCCGGGACGAGCTGCTGGCCGCCATCGCCCTCACCCGCCGGGTGGCCCGGGCCGTGCCCCGGCTCGCCCCGTTCCTCCACGCCGACACGGCCGACCTGGCCGCCACCCTCCCCCGGCTGTGGGCCGCGCTCGGCCTCGACGAGCCGGCCGCCGGCCCCGTGGCCGACGCCCTGGCCCTGGCCCGCTCGCTCCCGCCCGAGCCGCCGCCGTCGGCCACCGCGCTGGCGGCGGCCGACCTGGCCCTGCGAGAGGCGGCCGCCGACCTGGCCACCCGCCTGGCCGGGGGCGCCGGACCGCCGGACGCCGGGGCCGAGCTGCGGGCTCTGCTGGAGCGCCTGGCCGCCCGGGAGGCGGGCGAGCTACGCCTGTCGCCCTGGGTCCCGCTGCGCTGACCCGGACCGGAGCACAAACCGCGACACAGTTCGAAGCGACGTCGCGATGAGAGCGCTGAGCGCACAGTTCGCGGCACTGTTCGAACTGTGTCGCGGATGGAGCGGTACGGGCGGGCGCCGTCGGCGAGGCGGCACTAGCGTTGGTGCATGACGACGACAGACGCGGGGCTCGGGTTCGGTGACGTGATCACGTCGGTGGAGGGGCTCCGGGAGATCTACCGGGAACCCCACAAGCTGGCCGCCAACAAGGCGACCGACCATCTCGACCAGGGATGCCGGGACTTCATCGCCCTGTCGACCATGGTGCTCGTCGGCACGGCCGACCTCGACGGCCGCCAGGACGTGTCGCCCCGGGGTGGCCCGGCCGGCTTCGTGCGGGTGCTCGACGACCACCGCCTGGCCATCCCCGACCTCAACGGCAACAACCGGCTCGACTCGCTGCAGAACGTGGTGGCCACCGGCGAGATCTCGCTGTTGTTCCTGATCCCGGGCCTGGGCGAGACCCTGCGGGCCAACGGCGAGGCCTGCATCACCACCGATCCCGCCGTGCTCGACCAGTTCACCGACCAGCTCCGCCGTCCAGCGTCGGCCATCGGGGTCCGGGTGCGGGAGGCCTACATCCACTGCGCCAAGTCGCTACGCCGGGCCGGCCTGTGGCAGCCCGAGACGTGGCCCGGCCCCGCCGAGCGCCCGTCGCCGGCCCAGATCCTGCTGCGCCACACCGGGGGCGAGGGCAAGGTCACGGCCGAGCAGGTGGAGGCCGGCCTGGAGGACGCCTACGTCCGCGACCTCGCCGCCGACCGCCCCGGCTCAGCCGACTGATCGACTCTGCCCCGCCAGCCTGATCACCCCGCCGGAGCACCAGCGACATCGGGACCTCAGTTCGAACCGTGTACCGACATGTACCTCCGGGAGGAACATCGGGGTGCGCGGTTCGAACTGCGCGCCGGATGTGACACCAGAGCCGGAACCGGTCAGAGGCCGGCGAAGACCTGGTACCCGTCGAGGTAGCCGGGTTCGGCCAGCTCGCAGCGGGGAAGCCACCGGCTCAGCTCCTCCCGGATGGGCGCCGTGTCGGTGTCGATCGAGAACCCGGGAAGCCAGTCGTCGTGGTGGCTCAGGATCACCCGCTTGGGCCGCAGCAGCGACGCCTGGCGGGCCACGAACTGGGCCAGCGACCCCTGGATCGGCTCGCCGTCGACGTTGCCCCGGCCGGCAGCGGCGATGATGGCCACGTCGGGCCGCAGATCCCGCACGATGCCCGACCAGTGCCCCGACGTGTCCTGGTACAGCAGCGACCCCTCGGGCGTGTCGAACAGGAACACCAGCGAGTGGCCGTCGCCCCGGGGCTTCTGGTCCGACACCCGCAGGTGCTCCCGCGTCGCCTCGCCCAGCGACCCGATGTGCTCGAACAGCCCGGCGAAGCGGGCCTGGCGCTCCTGGTGGGTGAGCCACAGGTCACCCAGGCACACCTCGTCGGCCGGGTGCATGCCCTGGTGCGACCACACGCAGGAGTGCAGGCTGGGGTAGATCGACACGGCCAGCCCGTCGGCCAGCGCCACCCGTTCCCCGCCCGCCACCGGCATGAGCTGGCGCAGGGGCACGCCCACGCTCTCCATCACCCGCACCGTCTCGTGCGAACCGATGATCGTGGCCCCGGTGCGGGCCGCGATCCGCTCCGCCCCCCACAGGTGGTCGAAGTGGGAGTGGCCCACCACGATCCAGTCGCAGCGGTCGATGTCGTCGGCCACCACCGGCGGCTGGGGCCCGGCCGCTCCCGGCACCCGGTCGATGTAGGCGTCGAGGAAGATCACCGTGTCGCCCACCGTGAGGCGGTAGGTGGCACAGCCGTACCAGTCGAGCGTGGCTCCCATCAGCAGGCTCCGATCATAGGGCGTTGATGTACTTGAGGCCGCTGCGGTCCACCACGTCGTCCCGGGCCGCCCCCAACGGGATCTTCACCGACCCCGGCTCCCGCTGGAACTGGTCCACCAGGCCGATCGAGGCGGCGTGGTCACGCATGTCGGGCACCACGTGCTCGGTCAGCAGCTCCATCGAGCGCATGCGGTCCTCGTTGGACACCGGGCCCTGGATGTGGAGGAAGATCACCACGCCGGGCCGCACGATCGACATGACCCGCTTCATCTTCGTTGCCACCTGGTCGGGCGTGCCCACCAGCACCGTGTGGGCGTCCTGGGCCCGCTGCAGGCCCCGGTACAGCTTCTGGCGGATCGACTCCAGGTCTTCGGGCTCGGAGTCGTCGGGCCGGTTGTCGCCCACCATGTTGGCCTTGCGGGCGGTGGCCAGCCCGGTCCAGGTGGTGGCGTTGACCCCGGCTTCGGCCAGGCGCCGGGTGGCGGCCTTCGAGTTGTAGCCCGGGGGCAGGGTGTGCTCGGGCCGGCTGAAGGCGTTCTGCCCCCCGCCGAACACGAACCCCTTGCCCAGCTCCTGGGCCTTGTCTTCGGAGTCGGCGCAGAACACGGGGATGACGTAGCCGAAGTTCTCGGGGCCGGCCTGCAGGCCGTTGGCCGCCGCCCGGTCCGCGTACAGGTCCCACAGCTCGGTGGTGGGGCCGATGGCGGTGCCGAGCCCGATGTAGGGATAGCCGCGGTCGGCTGCCCACAGGACGGTCTCGGGCGACAGCACACCGGGCATCCAGATCGGCGGGTGCGGCTTCTGGAACGGCAGGGCCCACGGGTTCACGTGGCGGTAGTGGAAGTGCTTGCCCTCGTAGCGCCAGGGGCCGGGGCGGGTCCAGGCCTGGATGATGAACTCGTGGGCCTCGTCGAGGTACTCCCGGTTGTAGGCCGGGTTGGCGTTGTTGAAGAACTGCTCGGCCCCGGCCCCCCGCACCCAGCCGCTGATCAGGCGGCCCCGGGAGATCAGGTCGATCGTGGCCAGCTCCTCGGCCAGCCGCAGGGGGTGCTTGTTGACCGGCAGCGGGTTGCCGATGAGGGCGATCCGGGCCTTGGAGGTGATGCGGGCCAGGATCGCGGCCTCGACGTTCTGCACGCTGCCCATGCAGATGGGGTTGCCGTGGTGCTCGTTGAGGGCGAGCACATCGAAGCCCTGCTCCTCGGCCGCCTGGTACTCGTCGAGCCAGTGGTTGTAGTCGTCGGCCGCCCGCAGGTGGTCGAAGCGGTCGTTGGGTAGGGCGAAGAAGGCCTTGTTGCGCAGGACGTCGTCCTCGTCGAGCCACCGGTAGGGACGTTCGGTGAAGTAGCCGATCTGCATGCCTGGTGACCCCCCTGAGCCGGTTGCGACGCCGGCGCCCAGACTACTTGCCCCGGTTCAGCCGCACGATCTCGGCGTTGAGGGCGGCGGCGAAGCTCACCCAGGCCAGGTAGGGAACGAACAGCCCGCCGGCCCGCTTGTCGACCGACCAGAACCGGGCCGCGGTGAGGGCCACGGCCACCCACAGCCCGCCCATCTCGCCCAGGGCCCAGGCCGGGCGGCGGGCCCCGAAGAAGAGCGGCGACCAGATGGCGTTGAGCACGAGCTGGAGGCCGAACAGGATCATCGAGGTGCGCCGCCGCCCGCCGTTGCTGCGCCACACCAGCCAGGCGGCAACACCCATCAGCAGGTAGAGGACGGTCCAGACCGGGCCGAACACCCAGTTGGGCGGGTTGAACGACGGTTTGCGGAGCCGGGCGTACCAGGTGTCGATCGATCGTTGGTTGAACGGGACGCCGACCAGGCCGGCCGCCTCGCACAGGGCGACGAATCCGGCCAGGGCCAACCATGGCCGGGCTTCTGGGTCGGGGCCGGCATGAAGGTGGCTGATGCTCGTCACGACTGGCCCGGTACCCGGGCCGGCGTGGCCGTAATCCGACCGGTCACCTAGGGTCGGGACCATGAGCGGACCGGAGCGCACCGACGGCGGCCTGATCGTGGAGGTGCGGGACAAGGTGGCCTACGCCACCATCGACCGACCGGAGCGGATGAACGCCATCTCGGTGGGTCTGGCCGACGATCTGGTGGACGCGTTCGACGCCTTCTCCACCGATCGCGACGTGTGGGCCGTGGTGCTGTCGGCCACCGGCGAGCGGGCCTTCTGCGCCGGCGCCGACCTGAAGGACATGGGTGCTGCCGACGCGGCCCGGGCCGGTGGCGGCGGGCGGCCCTCGGGGGGCCGGCGGCCGGGAGCGGTGCCGATGACCGGGTCCCGCCGTAACTTCTTCGAGGTGATCCTGGAGTGTTCGAAGCCGACGGTGGCCTCGGTGTTCGGCTGGGCCATGGGCGGCGGATGCGAGCTGGCCGTCGCCTGCGACGTCCGCATCGCCGCCGACGACCTCCGGATCGGCATGCCCGAGGCCAAGCGGGGCCTGGGGGCCAACTTCGGCTCGGTGGTGCTGCCCCGGGTGGTCCCCCTCGGGGTGGCCTATCAGATGCTCTACACGGGCGAGCCGGTCGACGCCGCCACCGCCCTGCACTGGGGGCTGGTGCAACAGGTGGTGCCCCGGGCCGACCTGGCCGAGCGCACCGAAGCCCTGGTGCGCTCGATCGTGGCCAACGCCCCGCTCACCACCCAGCGCTACAAGGCCATGATCACCAAGGGCCGGGACCTGCCGGTGTCGGCTGCGCTGCGCCTCAACGCCGGCCCCAACCCCTACCTGTCGGAGGACCGCAAGGAGGGCGTGGCCGCCTTCCTGGAGAAGCGCACCCCCAACTGGCAGGCCCGCTGACCGGGCCCGGTCCGGGCGGGACCGGGTCGGCTGAGCTTGCCCGGTGGAGCCCGGACGGGGCAGCCTCGGGGGCGATGGAGCGCGATCCGGGCCTGAGCGGGCCGAGCAACTTCCGGGATCTGGGCGGCTACGCCACGGCCGACGGCCGCCGGGTGAGGTGGCGCCGGGTGTTCCGGTCCGACGCCCTGCGCCTCACCGACGCCGACGTGGCCGTGCTGCGCCAGCTCGGCCTGCGCACCGCCGTCGACTTCCGCACCCCGATGGAGTACGGCCACCGGGAGGGCGGGGGGAGCGACAAGCACGTGGCCCGGTGGGCCGAGGTGGGCTTCCGCCGCATCCACCTGCCGATGATCGACGAGACCCGGGTGGCCCGCCAGGCCAGCGACGAGCGGCCGCCGGCGGCCCGGGGCTACCTCAAGATGCTCGAGCGGGGCGGCCCGGCCCTGGTCGAGCTGTTCGGGCTGCTGGCCCGCGACGACCACCACCCGCTGGTGTTCCACTGCTCGGCCGGCAAGGACCGCACCGGGATCGCGGCGGCCCTGCTGCTGGGCGTGCTCGGAGTCGACGACGACACGATCGTGGCCGACTACGCCCTGTCGCAGCCCAACATGGAGCGGGCCCTGGCCAAGATCCAGGCTCGGCCCGACGCCGACCGCATCCTGGCCAACCGCCCGGTGGCGGCGTGGCAGGCCCCCACCGACGCCGTGGTCGGCTTCGTGGCGGGCGTGCGGGAGGTCCACGGCTCCTGGGATGCCGCCGCCGCCTCGATCGGCATCGACGCCGCCACCGTCGCCGCCCTCCGCTCCCTCCTCCTCACGTCCGACTGACCCGCCGGGCCCCGCCCGGTGACGGGCGAACGCCGCCGGCGGGGCCTCAGCCGGGCAGGCTGGCGCCGGCCAGGGTCGGGGCACCGGCATCGGCGGCCAACCCGGCACCGCCCCGCGCCCCGGCCATCAACCGGCGTAGGGCGGGCACGATGCCGTCCGGCACCACCAGGGTGCCCACCAGCAGGCCCAGGCCCCACAGCAGATAGGCGCCGCCGCCGGTGGCGTCGGGCGGTATCCCCTGGGCCCCCAGAGCCCAGCCGGTGGTGGACAGGAACCATGGGGTGCCCACGAAGAGCACGGCGGCCAGGGCCGCACCGGCCAGCGAGTCGACCCCGCACAACAGCACCAGGGCGAAGGCGGCCAGCGACCGGAAGGGGTCGAGGATGCTGCCCGTGACCGCCTGCTGGGGCACCGCCACCAGTGCCCCGCCCATCGCCCCCAGGGCCGTGGCCAGGGCGAAGGCCGAGGTGCGGATGCGGGCCACCGGCACCCCCATCGAGGCCGCGGCCTGGGCGTCGTCGGTGGTGGCCCGCAGGGCCCGTCCCCACGCCCCGCCCAGCAGCCGGTGCACCCCGGCCAGGGTCAGCGCGGCCACGGCCAGGGCCACGACGTGGAACCAGGTGTGGTCCCGCCCGCCATCGGGGAACCACGACGGGCCGGCCGGGATCGAGATCAGGGGCGGGCCCAGGTCGCCCCCGGTGAACCGCCGGAACAGCGTCACCAGGTTGGGCAGCACCACGGCCACACAGAACGTGATCACGGCCAGGTACTGGCCCCGGATGCGCAGGGCCGGGAAGCCCACCGCCACCCCGGCCGCCGCTCCCACCAGTGCCGCCAGCCCGACCCCTACCAGCGGGTGGATGCCGTAGCGGCCGGCGATGCCCACGGTGTAGGCCCCCACCCCCATGAAGGCGGCGTGGCCCAGCGACAGGCCGCCGGCCGGGCCCAGCAGCACGGCCAGGCCGGCGAAGGCCACCACCGTGCCCACGAGCTGCACCCAGGTGCGGGCGTGGACGACCGGCAGGTACCACGCCGGCAGGGCCGCCACCACCGCCAGCACCCCGGCCCGGCCCAGCCAGCGGACCCAGCCCAGCGACGACCCGGCCCCCACCCCGTCGGCACTGCGGACCAGGGCCGAGCGCCAACCGGGCTCGGGCGACCGGCGCAGACCCTGGACCGCCGTCACCAGCTCGGCGGAACCGCCCCCGCCGCCCGTGATCGACGGGCGCACCACCAGCAACACGATCAGGCCCACCACGATCAGGGGGAACGACAGCGTCTCGCCGGTGAACGGGGCGTAGCCGCCGATCAGGGCCTGACCCACCCCCACCACCAACCCGCCGATCAATGCGCCCCCGGGGCGGGAGAACCCGCCGAGGGCGGCGGCCACGAAGCCGTAGACGAGCAGCCGCACCATCATGTCGGGGCTGAGCACCAGGCGGGAGGCCGACAGGATCCCGACCAGGGTGCCGATGGCGGCGGCCAGGGCCCAGCTCCCCATCCACACCCGCCGCACCCGGATGCCGACGAGGGCGCTGGCCCCGGCGGCCTGGGCCACCGACCGGAAGGCCAGCCCGGCCCGGGTCCGGCGCGACGCCAGCCACAGCAGCCCGTACAGAGCGAGCAGCACGGCCCACATACCGATCGTGGCCACCCGCAGCCGGGCCCCGGCAAGGCCCAGGTAGGCCTCGGGTCCCGACGGGAACAGCGAGGGGAACGAGCCCGACCGGCTCCAGGTCATCGTGGCCCAGGCGTTGGCCAGCATCAACAGCGCCACGGTCACCCGTACGGTCGAGCCCACCGGGCGGTCGGCCACCCGCCGCACCAGGAACCGCTCCAGGAGCCCCCCGATCGCAGCCGACAGCGCCACCGCCCCCACCGCGGCCAGCCAGGTGGGCCAGGGGGCGAAGGGCACGATCTGGCGGGCCAGGCCGGTACCGGCCAGGCGGGAGCTGGCCGAGCTGGACAGCACCAGGGCCACGTAGGTGCCGATCGTGCCCATTTCCCCCTGGGCCAGGTTCAGCCGTCCCGTGCCCTGGTAGACGATCGTCAGGGCGAGAGCCAGGGCACCGAACAGGGAGCCGTCGGCCAGGCCGTCGAGCACCCGCTGCACGAACAGTGTCATGGCCGGGTCACAGTAGTACTGTCAACGCCCCCCGGCCAGGTCCCGCCGGCCCTGGTCGGAGGCCCG
Source organism: Acidimicrobiales bacterium (assembly GCA_041394285.1). Lineage (GTDB taxonomy): Bacteria > Actinomycetota > Acidimicrobiia > Acidimicrobiales > SZUA-35 > CADEDH01. Next base: position 101,388 of record JAWKIL010000013.1, read on the forward strand.
GGCGGCGTGGCCCAGGATGTTGCGGGCCATCGAGCTCTCGTGGAGCCCGGCGTGGGCCCGGTACACCTCGGCCCGCAACGCCCACACGTCCGCGTTGCCCGGCTCGGCCAGGGCGGCGAACTCCACCAGGTGGCAGGCGGCCCGGGCATCGCCGCCGTCGAGCAGGGCCCGGGCCCGGTCCAGCACCGGGCCGGCACCGCCGGCCAGCGTCACCCATTCCCGGGCCTGCTGGGCCCGGGGGGCCGGCAGCAGGTTGTCGGGCTCGCCGTCCCACCAGCCGCCGTAGCGGCGCCACACGTTGCGCACCAGGAACTGGGGATGGTCGTACACCGGGCGGAGCCAGGGCCGGTCGGCCAGGTGGGCCGGCACCTGCACCTCGTGGAGGCACGTGTCGAGCGGGAGGCCCTGGTTCATCAGCGCCAGCGTCTGGTCCTCGATCGACTCCAGCAGCTCGGCGGTGTCGGTGAGGGCGGTGACGATGCGGTCCCGCCCGAAGATGGGCAGCCCGTGGCCGGCCAGCAGCAGCTCGGGGCCGAGGGCCGCCATCTCCCGCAGGGCGGTGGCCCAGTCCGACAGGTACCGCTGCACCTTCTGGGGGTTCCCGGCGTTGGGCACGGCCCAGATGAACAGGTCGCCGGGATGCAGGATCTTCCGCTCCGGCACCCAGGTCCAGGTGGCGTCGTCGGTCTCGCCCCGGGCGTGGCGCAACTCGAAGGTGAGATCGCCCCGGGTGAAGGTGAGCGACCGTTCGTAGGTCACGTCGGGCTGGCGGAACTCCGAGGGCCAGGTGAACCCGGGCAGGTCGATGGCGAACTGGCGACGGTTGATGGCGGTGTTCCATCCGACGGTGCGGGTGTAGCGGGCGAAGTGCTCGGGCACCTCCCGGTGGGCGTAGACCACGGGTCGGGCCCAGCCCTGCTCGGCCGCTTCCGCCTCGAACAGGGCGGTGCCGAAGACGTGGTCGATGTGGTGGTGGGAGTAGACGGCGGCGGCCAGCGGATCGGTCCGCCAGCGCCGCACCTCGGCGTGCACGATGTCCCGGTCGAAGGCGCCGCCGGTGTCGAGCATCACCAGGCCGTCGCCCGTGTCGAGGGCGTTGACCGAGGCCACGCTCTTGAGGTGCAGCACGTCGTCGGCGATCTCCTCGCCGTGGATCTGGCCGTCGTCGCCGGGGAGGCGGGCCACCGGATGGTGGGCGTGGACCAGGTCGCCCCGCCCCTGCCAGTGTTCCTCGGCCAGCTCGCGGATGGTTGCCATGGCCGAACCTTAGTGCCCCCCAGGACAGGCGGCCGGCGGAGCCGGGGCCCCGGCGGGGATGGGGAGCCGAAGGCGACGGAGGCGCCGACCCCCGCATCACCACCGGTCGATCAGGTGGGCGCGGCGTCGGCGGTCACCTCGGCGACCACCGCCTGGTCGTCCTGCTGGTCGAGCACGATCGTGTAGTAGCGGCCGGCGGCCAGGTCGGCCACCTCGGGCCGCAACAGCAGCGGATCGACCGACCAGTCCTCGCCGTCCATCACGAAGCTGATGTTGTCGTAGTTCTCCGCACCGGGGGCGACGGTGAGGTAGTCGGAGCTGTCGCCCTGGCCGATGGCGGCGAAGCGGGTGTGGGACGACGGGTCCTCGGTGGCCCCGGGGGCCACGTCGCGGCCCAGGAACAGGCGGTCGATGCGGGCATCCATCCCGTTGTGGATCCGGATGTTCACCGCCTCGGCCGGGCTGAGGTCGGCTGCTTCGTTGCCCCGCAACGACAGGGCCAGGGCCACCATGGTGCCCACGGCCATGAGGATGGGGACCACCACCACGGCGGCGATGAGCTTCGCTGAGGTGCGCCCCGACCTGGCCACGCCGGGCATCGTAACCCGAACGCCGGGCGACCGGTCCCGGTCAGTCGGTGATGAGCACCGGGGTGCCGAGGGGAAGGTAGGAGGCGAGGTCGGTGATCACGTCGTTCGGCACCCGGATGCAACCGTGGCTCACGTCGCGCCCCACCGACGACGGGTCGTTGGTGCCGTGGATCCCGATCACGGCGTCCTCCCCCTGGAAGGAGTCGAGGGTCTCGCTGTAGCCCGACAGGCCGAAGGCGAAGGGCCCGTAGGCGCCGGCGGGGTCGGGCGGCTGCAACAGCTCGGTGAGGTAGAAGGCGCCGAGCGGGGTGGGGGTGGCGCCGGTGCCGATCCCCACGCTGGTCTCAGTGATCGGCTGGTTGGCCTGGAGCACGGTGAGGCGGTGCTCCGACACGTCCACCTCCACCCGGTAGGGGTTCCGGTACAGGGTGACGTCGGCGTAGCGGATCCAGCCCGTGGTCCCGTTGGGCCGCACCGGCAGCAGCACCCGCAGCCAGTCGCCCCGCAGCTCGACGGCCTGGAACACCAGCGGCCCGCCGTTGTCGATCGGGTGGGCGAAGCGGCCGACCGGAGCAGCCGACACCGACGGTTCGGCGTAGGCCACCACCTCGGGTACCGCCCCCTCGGCCACCACCACCTGGTCGGGGTACGCCGGAGCCCGGGGGCCTTCCGGGGGGACGGCCGGGCCCGCCCCGGCGGCGGAGGGCGCCTCGGACGGGGCGCAGCCGGTCAGTCCCGTGACCGACAGCGCCACGAGCAGGGCGAACATCAGGGCCGGCAGAGGGCCGGCCCGCCGAGTGTGCAACGGCGGCAAGGCTCAGCCGGTGAAGCTGGGGCTGGCCGTGGTGGCCAGGGCCGACGGCGCCTGGGGCAGCGGGCCTGGGACCTGCTGGGCTCCGAGCACGCTCGGTGTGCCCTGGACGACCCCGGCCGGAGCCGGCGGGCCGGCGGTGGTGCTCGATGTCGTCTCGCCCCCGACGGCTGGACCGCCGGTGGAGGAGGTCGTCTCGCCCCCCACAACCGGTTCCCCGGTGGACGACGTGGTCACGCCCCCGACGGCGGGCGTCGCCGGCGTGGTCTCCCCGGTCAGCGGAGCGCTCACGGTGGGCCCGGTGGACGGAGCCCCGGCCACGGTGGTGGTGGTCTGCTGGGCCGGGGCCACCGTCGGCAGCAGCTGCTCCGGAGTGCACTCGAAGCTCACGGTGAAACCGAGGCTGGTGGAGCCGTCGGGCCCGATCGTCACCTCGATCAGGATGTCGGGTCCCAGCGTCACCCGATGGGTGTCGACCACCCGGGCGTCGGCCGAATCCTCCACGCCCTCGATGGTCGAGGTGGCGCCTCCGGTGGTGACGACCACGTCGGTTCCGGGATGGACCGACGCCTGGTTCTGGGTCACCACCCGGAGATCGCAGGGCATCCCCTGGAGGCTGGCCGGTACCGGCATGTCGGCCACCGTGTGGACCGAGCCGGGGCTGTCGTAGATGACCATCGTGGGCCGGATGATGATCTCCTCCCCCTCGGCCCCGGCGGGTGCCGTGGCCAGGGCCAGGGCGGCGGCGACGGCCAGGGCCGGAGCGGTGGCCACCACGGTGGGAGACCGGAGAGGGCGCGCCAAGCGCGAACGTGGAATGCGGCGGGACATGAAGGGGAACCTATCAGCTGATCGGGTGAGCACCATCGATCGACCCGAGGCCACCGCAACGACCCGCCAAAACAGCGGGGACCCAGCCCCCGAGAGGAGCTGGGTTCCCCGGTCACACGGTGTTTGGGCTGGTCAGCGAGCTAGATCACCCCAACTCGGCCAGGGCCCGGCCCACCAGCACCTGGGCCAGATGGGTGCGGTACTCGGCGTCGCCGTTGAGGTCCTCCGGCGGCTGGGTGCCCTCGGCCGCCCGGGCCGCGGCGTCGGCGGCCGAGGCCCCCGAGGCCAGTGCGCTCTGCACCGCGGTGGCCAGCATCGGGGTCTGACCCATGTTGATGAGCGCCACGCCCGTGGAGCCGGCCGCCCCATTGCCGGCGCCGTTGCGGCAGGCGGCCACCCCGACGATGGCCCAGTCCTGGGCCCGCCGGTTGAACTTCTGGAACGACCACGTCGTGTCGGGCCCCTTGGGCACCCGCACCTCGGTCAGCAGCTCGTCGGGGGCCAGCGCCGTCTCCAGGAACCCGGTGAACAGATCGGAGGCGGCGATCACCCGCTCCCCTCCCGGCCCCCGGGCCACCACGGAGCCGCCCAGGGCGAGCAGGGCGGCCGGCAGGTCGGAGGCGGGGTCGCCGTGGGCCAGCGAGCCCCCGATCGTGCCCCGGTGCCGGACCTGGGGGTCGCCCACCTGGCCGGCCACGTGGGCCAGCAGCCCGGCCTGGGATTTCACCAGATCGCTGGCCTCCACCTCGCAATGGCGGGTGAGGGCGCCGATGGCGAGGTGATCGCCCCCGTCCCGCACGTAGCTGAGATCCGACAGCCGGCTGATGTCCACCACCACCGACGGCGTGGCCAGCCGGAACCGCATCAGCGGGATCAGGCTGTGGCCGCCGGCCATCAGCTTGGCCTCGTCGCCGTGCTCGGTCAGGGCGGCGATGGCGGCCTCGGCCGAGGCCGCCTCCACGTAGTCGAACGATGCGGGGATCACTGGTTCGCCTCCTGGATGGCCTTCCACACCCGGCGGGGGGTCGCCGGCATCTCGATGTCGGTGATGCCGTGCGGGCTGAGGGCGTCGCACACGGCGTTGATGACGGCGGCGGCGGAGCCGATGGTGCCGGCCTCGCCCACGCCCTTCACCCCCAGCGGGTTGGCCGGGCTGGGGGTGACGGTGAAGGCCGTCTCGAAGCTCGGCATCTCGGCCGCCGAGGGCACGAGGTAGTCGAGCAGCGACGGGTTGCGCAGGTTGCCGTCGGCGTCCCAGGCTGCGTCCTCCCACAGGGCCTGGGCCACGCCCTGCACGATGCCGCCGTGGATCTGGCCCTCCACGATGAGGGGGTTGATCTGGTTGCCGCAGTCGTCGACGGCCACGTAGCGCAGGAGGTCCACCTGGCCCGTGGTCTCGTCGACCTCCACCACGGCCACGTGGGTGCCGAAGGGGAAGGCGAAGTTCGACGGGTCGAACGTCATCTGCTCCTGCAGGTTGGGCTCCATCCCGTCGGGCAGGTTGTGGGCCAGGAAGGCGCCGAAGGCGATGGCCTGGATGGGCATCGTCTTGTCGGGCGACCCCTTGACGGTGAAGGCGCCCTCGGCGAACTCCAGGTCCTCCGGGTTGGCCTCCATCTGGTGGGCGGCGATCAGGCGGGCCTTGTCGATCACCTTGTCGCAGGCCATGGCGATGGCCACGCCGCCCACGGCCAGCGAGCGCGACCCGTAGGTGTCGAGGCCGAGCGGGCTGATGGCGGTGTCGGAGTGCAGCACGGTGACGTCGGCCGGGTCGATCCCCAGCTTGTCGGCCACGATCATCGACCACGACGTCTCGTGGCCCTGACCGTGCGGTGTCGATCCCGACACCACCTCGGCCTTGCCTGTGGGCAGGAGGCGGACCACGGCGTGCTCCCAGCCGCCGGAGCCGAACCCGAGGCCGCCCAGGGCCCGGCTGGGGGCCAGGCCGCAGATCTCCACGTAGGTGCACAGGCCGATACCGAGCTGCTTCGACTCGCCGGCGGCCCGGCGCCGGGCCTGTTCGGCCCGCAGGTCGGCGTAGCCCGCCTTGTCCAGGGCCAGATCGAGGCTGGGGCCGTAGTGGCCCGAGTCGAACACCAGCGTGCTGGGCACGGCCAGGTTCTCGAACTTCTCCCCGCCGGCCAGGTAGTTGCGGCGCCGGATCTCGTCGGGTCCCACCCCCACCTTGGCCGCCAGGATGTCCATGGCCCGCTCGATGGCGTAGGACGCCTCGGGCCGGCCGGCGCCCCGGTAGGCGTCGGTGGGGGTCATGTTGGTGAACCAGCCGTCGCAGGTGAACCCGAAGGCGGGCACGGCGTAGACGCCGGTGTAGAGGAAGCTGCCCAGCAGGGGCACGCCGGGGGTGACCAGCATCATGTAGGCCCCCATGTCGGCGTCGAGGTGCACCCGGACGCCGAGGAGCTTGCCGTCGGCGTCGGCCGCCAGCTCGATCCGCTGCAGCTGACCCCGGCCCTGGTGGGTTGAGAACGCCGCCTCGGAGCGGGTCTCGGTCCACCGCACGGGACGCCCCAGCTTGTGGGCCAGGGTGAGGGCGAGGGACTCGTCGGGGTTGATGTTGAGCTTGGCCCCGAACCCGCCGCCCACGGCGGGGGCGATGGCCCGGATCTTCGACTCGGGGATGCCGGTGGTGGCGGCCAGCAGGATCTTGAGGAAGTGGGGTACCTGGCTGGAGGAGTACAGGGTCACGTCGCCCCCGGCCACGCCGGGCACCGCCAGCACACCGCGGGGCTCCATCGGGGTGGGGATGAGGCGCTGCTGGGTGAACTCCGCCGTCACGTGATGGGTGGCGGCGGCGAAGGCGGCGTCGAGGGCCGCCGGGTCGGGCACCAGGGCCCAGGTGTAGGACTTGTTGGAGGCCAGCTCGCTATGGGCCTTGGCCCCATCGGTGCGGGCCTCGGCGATGGAGGCCACGGCGGGCAGGGGCCCGTAGCTCACCTCCACCTGCTCGGCGGCATCGGTGGCCTGGGCCCGGGTGTCGGCCAGCACCACGGCGATGATCTCGCCCACGTGGTGGACCTCGCCGGTGGCCACCGGGTAGTGGGCCGGGTTCACCATGTCCGGGGTGACGGGCCAGGCGCAGGGCAGCGGGGCGGCCCACAGGCCCATGTCCATCAGCTGCGCCCCGGTGTAGACGGCGTGGACGCCGGGCATGGCGGCGGCGGCCGAGGTGTCGACGCCATCGATCGTGGCGTGGGCCATGGTGGAGCGCACCATGCCCATCCACAGCTCGCCGGGGGCGTGGATGTCGTCGACGTACTTTCCCTCGCCGGTGAGGAGCTTGGGGTCTTCCTTGCGCTTCAGGGGGGTGCCGACAACCGTCATCGCGCACCCGCCTGGGTCTGCCAGAAGTCGGCGTCGTGCTCGGCCGTGTGGAGCACGGCCTTGACGATGTTGTGGTAGCCGGTGCAGCGGCAGAGGTTGCCCTCGAGCCCCTCGCGCACCTCGGCCTCGGTGGGCGACGGGTTCTCGGCCAGCAGCGAGGTGGCGGCCAGGACCATGCCGGGGGTGCAGTAGCCGCACTGGAGGCCGTGGCATTCCATGAACGCCTGCTGCATGGGGTGCAGGCTGGTGCCGTCGGCCAGGCCCTCGATCGTGGTGACCTCGGCCCCCCGCACCTGGGCGGCCAGGATCGTGCACGACTTCACCGACTCGCCGTTGAGGAGCACGGTGCAGGCCCCGCACGACGAGGTGTCGCACCCCACGTTCGTCCCGGTCAGCCCGAGGGCGTCGCGGAGGTGGTAGACGAGGAGGGTTCTCGCTTCGACGTCAGCCGAGCGGGCCTGCCCGTTGACGGTCATGTCCACTTGCATCGTGGCTCCTTGTTCCGGTCTGTGACACTTCGCTGAGCGTCTGAACTCTGCCACACCGGGGCCCCACCTGCTTGCTGGCCGGACGGCTCGCGCCCTCGCCGGTGCCCAGCTCACGGCAGGTCGGCCCGGTAGTCTCGGCCCATGGAAGTTACGATCCGCCAGCAACCAGCGTTCGCCGTCGCCCGGCTGATGATGGGCCCCAACGAACGGGTCCGGGCCGAGTCGGGCGCCCTCATGGCCACCATCCCCACCGTGGCGGTGGAGGCACGGGCCGAGGGTGGGATCATGAAGTCGCTCAAGCGCGCCGCGCTGGGCGGTGAGTCGTTCTTCATCACGACCTACACGGCCCCGCCCGAGGGCGGCTGGATCGACGTGGCCGCCTTCCTCCCCGGCGACCTCAACGTGGTGGAGGTCCAGCCCGGCCAGGCCTGGTTCGTGCAGAAGGGGTCGTGGCTGGCCAGCGCCGGGAGCGTCACCATGGACACCAAGTGGGGTGGCTTCAAGAACCTGTTCGGATCGGAGGGGGGCTTCATCCTGCGGGCCGAGGGCCAGGGGCCGATGGTGGTGTCGGCCTACGGGGCGGTGGAGGCGTGGGATCTCCAGCCGGGCCAGACCGTCACCCTCGACACGGGCCACATGGTGGCCTACACCGAGGGCATGGGGATGCAGCTGCGCAAGGTCACGGGCGGGCTGGTGCAGACGTTCAAGAGCGGCGAGGGCCTGGTGTTCGACTTCACCGGCCCCGGCCGGCTGCTGATCCAGACCCGCAACCCCACCGAGTTCCTGGGCTTCATCCAGGCTGCGGTGGGCACCGGCAACTCGGGATCCGCCGGCGGCGCCGCCCCCGGCGGCGCCGCCCTGGGCGGCCTGTTCGGCCGGGACTGAGTGTCTGTCCCCTGGCGATCTGTGGCGCCTGCGCGCAAAATGCAGCGCCGGGCGCCACAGATCGGCTACCGGTTGCGGGCCTGGTGCTCGCGATCGGCCCGCTTGCCCCGGTAGACCCGCATGTCGATGGCCCGCCACACCTCGGGTGTGAGGCGGATCAACAGCCGGGGCTCGGTCATCATGTTGGCCACGAAGGCGTCGACGGCCGCGGCGTTGGCCGGATCGTTGCGACCGATGTACTTCTCGGCCAGGCGCCGGCTCATCGGCCAGATGTCGAACCCGGGCGGGGCCAGCACCTCGGCCGTGCCGTCGATCCCGACGTGGGCCGCCACCGGCGCCATGGCCTCCACACACAGCGACACCCGGGGGTCGGCCATGATCTGGCGGCACCACACCCGGGAGACGGTGCCCGAGATCCACACGTGGGTGCCGTCCCACAGGTGCCACACCGGCACGGTGTAGGGGCGCCCGTCCCGGCGCAGGCTGGCGATCACCCCCACGTGGGGCTCGGCCAGGAACTCCTCGGTGTCCTCGGTGCTCATGCGGGGCATGGACGGAGCCTAGGTCGTCGGCCAACGGCGATAGGGACGGCCGGGAAACCGGGTTGCCGGGCGGAAGGGCGGCGGCCGGGCGGAAACCCGGGAGACCGGGTCGGAGCGACTCGTCATACTGGGCCGATGACGGCCTCTCCCTCCCTCTCGTCCTCTCTTCGGCGCGCCGCCGGCGCAGACCAGACCGGGGCCGCCGCCGTGATCGCCGTGGCCGACCTACGCCGCACGTTCAGCGCCGGCCGCCGCCGGAACCGGCGCACGATCGAGGCGGTGCGGGGCGTCACCTTCACGGTGGAGCCGGGCGAACGGCTGGCCTTCATCGGCCCCAACGGCGCGGGCAAGTCGACCTCGATCAAGATGCTGACCGGCCTCCTGCGACCCTCGGCCGGCACCGTCCGGGTGCTGGGCCTCGAGCCGTGGAGCGAGCGGCGGGCGCTGAGCCGCCGGATCGGCACGCTGTTCGGGCAGCGGTCCCTGCTGTGGGGCGAGCTGCCGGCCCGCACCTCGCTGGCCACGCTGGGCGCCATCCACGGCATCGACCGCAGCGGGCTGGGGCGACGCATCGACGAGCTGGGCGAGCTGCTGGAGGCGACCCACCTGTTCGACCAGGCCGTGCGCACCCTGTCGCTGGGCCAGCGCATGCGGTGCGAGCTGGCCGCAGCCCTCCTCCACCGGCCCCAGCTGCTGTTCCTCGACGAGCCCACGATCGGTCTCGATCTCCTGGCCAAGCAGCGGTTCCGGGAGGTGCTGGTGCGGCTCAACACCGAGCACGGCACCACCGTGTTCCTCACCAGCCATGACGTGGCCGACGTGGAGCACGTGGCCGCCCGGGCCGTCATCGTCAACCACGGCACCGTGATCCACGACTCCCCCGTCGCAGCGCTGCGCCGCAACCTGCTGACCGCCAAACGGATCGAGGTGGGCCTGGCCCGCGCCCTGACGGTGCCCGAGGCCCGGGCGGCCCTGGGGCCCGACATCGGCCCCGTGACCCCGCTCGGGTCGGCCCCTGGCCGCGGCGAGGAGGCACCGGTGGACGGGATCGCCATCGACGTCGACACCCGCCGGCAGGCCATCGGTGAGGTGCTGGACCGGGTCCTGCAGCGCCTGGCGGTGGCCGACGTGTCGGTGGCCGATCCCCCGCTGGAGACCGTCATCGGGGAGATCTACGCCCGGCCGGCCGCCACCCCGGCCGCCGGACCCGGGCCGCACGCAGGCGGTGCGCCATGACGGCATCGACGATCACCGCCCCGGGCCGGGCCGACCACGCCCGCGATCTGGGGGCCGCCTACGCCCGGGTGGCGCACGCCGCGGCCCGTGCCACCCGCGCCCAACCCGCCGCCCTGGCCCACACCGGGATCCACTACCTGATCGTGGCGGTGGCCATCAGCTCGCTGTGGACCCGGGCCGCCAGCGGCCACGGGGGCACCATCGTCGGCTACCGGGCCGACGCGCTGGTCTGGTACCTGGCCGCCACCGAGGTCACCGCCATCGCGCCGCCGCTGCGGCTCATCGACCGGTTGGGAGCCGACGTGGCCACCGGCCGCTTCGAGCTCGAGCTGCTTCGCCCGGCGCCCGCGGTGTGGATCCGGGTGGCGGCCGAGTTGGGCACGGCGATGCCCCGCACGGCGGTGTGCACCGCCCTCGGTGCCGGCCTCGCCCTGGGGGTGGGCGGTGCACCGGCGTCGCTCGCCGCGCTGGCCCTGGCCGGCCCGGCGCTCCTGTTCGGCGTCGCCCTCACCGTGGTGGCCCAGCACCTGCTGGCCGCCGCCTCGTTCTGGCTGCGCGATTCCCGCGCCAGCTGGTTCCTCTACCAGAAGCTGCAGTTCACCCTCGGCGGCCTGGTGCTGCCCCTGGAGGTCCTGCCCGGGGGCATGGGTCGGGTGGCCCGGTTCACGCCGTTCGCCGCCATGTCCTACGCCCCCGGCCGGCTGGCCTCGGGGCATCTCGAACCGGGCTGGCTGCTGGCCCAGATCGGCTGGTTGGCGGTGCTGGGTCTCGTCACCGCCCGGGTGTTCGCCGCCGGCGAGCGCCATCTCGGCGGCGGTGAACCATGAGGACACAGAGACGCCGGCGGGCCATCGTTGCCGCGCTCCGGGGCCTGGGCGCCGTGTGGCGCACCGCCTGGGCCGAGGCGCTGGCCAACCGGCGCAGCTTCGTGGTCCAGATGACCGTCATGATGGTGAACGACCTGGTGTGGATCTTCTTCTGGCAGGTGTTCTTCCGCCGGGTGGGGTCCGTCCGGGGCTGGACGGTCGACGACATGATGGTCCTCTACGCCATCCTCGCCCTGGCCGCCGGGCTGGTGCTGGGAGCCCTGGCCAACCTCCGGTGGCTGGGACCGCTGGTGGCCAACGGCGACCTCGACAGCGCCCTGGCCCTTCCCGTCGATCCGCTGGGCTTCCTGGCCCTGCGCCAGGTGAGCCCGGTGAACGTGGGCGACCTGGTCTTCGGGATCGGCCTGTTCCTGTGGCTCGGCCATCCGACACCGGCCCGGTTGGCCTTGTTGGCGGTGGCGACGGCGGCGTCGGTCGCCGTCCTGGCCGGCTTCCTGGCGCTCCTCGGCTCCCTGGCCTTCCTGCCCGGGACGGCCGGCGCCGGCGAGCTCGGGCTCAGCGCCGTCATCGTGTTCTCGTCGTACCCGACCGACCTGTTCGGCGGGGCTCTGCGCCTGGCCCTGTTCGCTGTGGTGCCGGCGGCGCTGGTGGGGTCGCTACCGGCCGAGCTGGTGCAGCACCCGTCGCCAGCCGGCCTGGCCGGCCTGGCCGGCGGGGCGGCGGCCTTCGCCGGAGCGGGTTGGCTCAGCTTCCGGCTGGGCCTGCGCCGCTACACCAGCGGCGCAGCCTGGACCGCCCTCTGACCGGCGGCGGCTTGTCCTACTTCGAGGCGGTGGCGGTGGCCGCCACCTGCTGCCAGGCCTGCTCGATGCTGTCCTTGCCCAGCTCGCCCGAGGTCCGGAACAGCACCTTGTTCTCGGGGTCGAGGTAGACGGCGAAGGGGAAGCCGCCGCCGCCGTAGGTGACGAGGGCGGTGTTGGCCTCGTCGTCGGCGGCCAGGGTGGCGTCGAGCTTGACCTTGCTCTTGAGCCAGGCCTGGGGCGGGTAGTTGCCGGCCTCGGCGTTCACCGACGTGGACACGGCGTAGATGTCGAGATCGGCCGGCTTCTTGCCCTCGCTGATCAGCTCCTGCAGGAGGGGCACCTCGGCCTGGCAGTGGGGGCACCAGTGGGCCACGAAGTACACGATCTTGGCCCGGCCGTCGTTGGTGATCGACACCGGGTTGCCGTCGAAGTCCGTGAGGGCCAGGTCGGGGGCCACCTGACCGACGGCCTGGTCGTTGCCGGCGTTGGACACGCCGACGTCCTGGGGCATCGGGGGCAGCGCGTCACCGGTGACGGTGACGGTCTTGCCGATGGGCTCGCCGCTGATGGCCGAGTCCCGCCCGGTGGCGAGGAAGGCGACCCCGGCGAGGCCGACGATGATCACCGCCACCACGGCCAGAATGAAGCCCTTGCTCGACGATTGGTTGGGGGCGGTGGTGGTCATGACGTCCTCCCGAACAGGTGCAGAGACACCAGCGTAATGATTCCGACGAACCCGATCCCGGCCAGGGTCGGGATGGTGACAAACCCGAAGTGCTCGAACCACTTGTAGGAGCAGGGGTTGGCGATCTCGCACACCCCGCCCAGGCTCGTGCCCGTCGCTTCCTCGATGCGGTGGAAGATCGACACCGGCAGACCCAGGACGGCCAGCACCAGGCCGGCCGCCGCCACCGCCCGGCGCCGGGTGACCAGCGCCGCCACCAGCACCAACGCCGCCGGGTACATGAAGCCCCGCTGGATCCAGCACAAGCGGCAGGGGGCGAAGTTGGCGACCTCGGACATGAACAGCGAGCCGGCAACGCACACCACGGCCACCAGGGTGGCCAGCTCGAGCGACACCGGCTGTACCAGCCTCACCAGGCCCAGGCGGCCCTGGCGGTCGAGCAGCAGCGACAGCCACAGGCCGATGACGAGCGCGCCCAGTGCCAGCCCCAGCATGGAGAAGAAGAGGGTCTCGCGCTCGTAGGCCATCGGGACGGAACGATACCGGGCAGGGGCGAAAGCCCGGTTAAGCCCTGGGCGGCGCTGTGGGCCCGGCGTTCGGTGCGGTCAGACCCGCTGCTCCCGGTCGGCACCCGGGGTGAGCCAGGGAGCGAGGCCGAACCCGATGGCTCCCGCCACCACGTGACCCACGCCGGTCACGTCCGGGTGGCGGGCCAAGCCGGCGGCGCACACCACGACCAGGACCGCCGCCCACCATCGACGGGTCCCGGCCGGCGCCAGCCCGGTTCCCACGGCGGCGACGGCGATCGTGCCGTAGCTCCATCCCACGTCGACGACCCGGCTCAGCGACCGGTCGGCCCGACCGGTCTCGATGGCCAGCCACAGCCCGGCCGCCGTGATCAGGGTGGCCCCGGCGTGGCCGCCCACGAAGGCGATCAGCCACCGTCCCGTCCCCAACCGCCGCTCCACCGGCCCCAGCACCAGGACGGCGGCCACGAGGAACATCAGATACCCCCGCCAGCCGCCCGGATCGGCCCACATGGCGCTGGCCACCAGGACCGTCAGCGGTTGGCGGGCCAGGCCGTGCAGGTTCGTGCTGGCCGTGCGCAGCGCGGCCAGGGCCAGGCGGTCGTCGGCGGCGCTGGCCCACAGGGTGGTGACGGCCACGATGGCGGCGTAGGTCTGGGTGGCGCGGGGCTCCCAGGGCCGTCCGACCCAGGCCGCCACGGCGTTCACCGGGGACCGTCGGGCGCCGCCCGGAGGAAACGGCCGATCAGGGGCAGCTCCCACAGCGACTCGGCCCGGGCGACGGCCAGCGCCGATGTCACGAGGTGCTCGGGGCTGTCGACCACCAGCCAGCGGGGTACCCAGATGGGGTCGTACTTGGCGTTGAACCGCCACAGGCTCTCGATCTGCATGCTGTCGCCCAGCCGGCGCAGCACCCAGCGCTGGCGCCGGCTGAGCCAGGAGTCGGGGGTGTCGCCGGCCAGCACGGCCCGCATGGCGGCGAAGTTGAGCCCGAGGGCCCGCTCCCCGGTTGCCTGCAGGTGGAGGATGGTGGCGATGACCACCCGGTCCGTCACCCCGTTGGGCAGGGGGCCGGCGGCCCGCCGCATCAGGTCGAGCGACCAGCCGCCGATGCCCGGTGCCGGCACGAACTGGCAGAACGCCTGCACCGCGCCGGCGCCGTCGCGGGCCACCGCCACCAGGAGCTCGTCGTCGCGGGGATCGAGGAGTCGGGACAGCGTCATCGAGTAGCCCCGCTCCACATCGCCCCGGCGGCTCTGGCCGGCGACGGCCCGCAGCTCGTCGGCCGTCTCGGCGTCGAGATCACCCGACCGGTGCACGCTGACCTGGAAGCCGGCCCGGTCCATCCGGCTCACGATCTGGCGCAGATGCTTGTTGCGGGGCCCGTCGAGGGAGAAGCGGGTGACGTCCACCACCGCCTCGTCGCCGGCGTAGATCGAACGCATGCCCGACTCGTGGTACGTGGCCAACCACTCCTCCCCCGCCCCCAGGACGGCCACGGCCCAGCCCCGGTCGGCGGCGAAGCGACGGAAGGCGGCCCAGGCCCGGGCCCGCTCGTCGGGTGGGCCCACGGGGTCGGGCGACACCAGGGCCACCCCACAGCTCACCCGGTAGGCCACCACGGTCTCGCCGGTGACGAACCAGGTCTTGTCGTCGCGCAGCGCGAACCAGTCGAGCGTGCCCCGACCGTGACGGCGAACGAGCTGCCACACCCGCTCGACCGCGGCCGGGTCGGGCCCGGGGCCGGGCCGGGCCGGCCGGAGGGCCAGCCAGCCGGCGTAGGCCACGGTGGCCAGACCCATGCCCGACACCGCCGCGCTCACCGGCCGCCAGCGCCGGGTCAGGGGAGCCCGCCCCAGTCCCAGGGCCCGCTGGGCGAAGTCGGTGACCAGCGCCCCCACCCCGACGTGACCGACCGCCGCCACGGCCAGAGCCGACGCCACGGTGGCGCCGGCCAGGGCGCTGAGCACGGCCAGGGCCCGACGGCCGGCCACCCGGTCGCCGGCCACCTGGAAGCTCCGGCGCCACCCGGCCAGCAGCACCCCCACACCGAGGGCGGCGGCCGCCTCCTCCACGTCGAGCCCCTTGCCCACGTTGGCCAGGGCCGACACGGCGAGGAGGGCCAGAGCGGCCACCCAGGCCCGCCGCTGGCCCCGACGCAGGCCGGCGGCCAGGGTCAGGAGGCCGGCGCCGGCCGCGGCCGTGGCCAGCGACGCCGTCGACGGCACCAGTGGGGGCAGGATCCGCAGGAGCTGGCCGGCGCGGGGACGCAGCGGCGGGGTGAGAGCCGAGGCCAGGTCGAGCAGGCCGACGACGGCCACGGCACCGGCCGCCAGGCGCCGATGGCGGCCCGAGCGGTCCGGTGTGAGGGCCGGCGGCCAGCGGCGATGGGGCTCGAGCGCGGCCACCTTCACGGGCCGCGACGGCGCCGGGCGGCGGGTCCGGCCCGCTCGCCGCTCCAGGCGCCCCGGGGCGGGCGACGGCGTCTCGCCCAGCCACAGCTCCACGGTGAGCTCGGGGCCCGCCCCCAGCTCGAGCCAGCTCACCTGGTTCACCCGTTCGAACACCGGGGGCAGGCCGGCCCGGGCCGGGACCGGGCGCACCACCATGGCGCCGCAACCGGGGTTGGCGTAGAACAGCCGGGGCCCGGAGCCCGCCGTGGCCGAACGGGTACCGGGAGCGGCCTGGGGGTCGCACCGAGCCACGCCCAGATCGACCAGCTCGGCCTGGTGGGTGTGGCCGGTGATCAGGCCCCGGTACCCGCTGGCGGCCAGCGTCACGGCCCGGCGCCGGGCGGCGGCGTTGGGGTCGCTCCGGCCGGCGTCGACCCCGCCGCCGGCCAGACCGGCCAGCACCAGGCCGACCCCGATGGCGTAGAGGAGAACGGCGGCCCCCAGTGGCAGGCGGAGGTCGAGGGCCCGGCGCCCCAGGCGGGCCGGAGCCGGACCGAGCGGCGTGAGCACGTAGGGCAGCAGCCAGGCGGCGGCGGCCATTGCCCCCGGTACCAGCACCCACCCCAGTCGGCGGGCCAGGCGGCGGTAGAACAAGCGGGAGGCGACGTAGGCGGCGAACAGCCCGGGCTGCGTCAGGCCGGCCACGTCGTCGAGCCAGCCGTCGTCGCCGGCGAGGGCCAGGGCCGGCACCAGCTCCCGGGCCCCATGGAGCCCGAGCGGACGGTCGCCGGGGCGGGCGGGGTCGGTAGAGGCGTTGAACGGTTCGAGCTGGTGGCCGTGCTCCACCCGGACCAGGGCCGGGCCCTGCCCGGTGGCGATGTCGAGGTCCACCGCCGCCACCACCGTGATTCCGGCACCCGCGCCCGGGCCGGGGTCCAGCGCGCCGGTCGCCTCGGCCCGCCGCGAGGGGCACCACCCCAGCTCATCGTCGCGGTTCCCCACCACCAGCGCCACCTGCCGATCGGGGGCGGCGGCGAAGGCCCGGATCGCCTCGACCAGCCGGGGATGGGCCCGGAGCGCCTTGGCCGGGCTGTTGTTGGGTTCCGACCACAGCTCGAACACGTCACCCGCCAGCACCAGGGCGGCGGGGCCGGTGACGGCATCCAGCCGGCGCGCCAGCTCGGCGGCCGCCGCCCCGCTGGCGGTCGACGGCACCGCCCCCAGATGCAGGTCGCTGGCCACCACCACCCGGCCGCCGGCCGGGACGGCCAGCACGGGCGGCGACGGCGGGGGCGACGCTGGGGCCACCAGCCCGGACACCGGAGGGGGCGTTGAGGGTCGGGTGGGCCGCGGCACCACCGGAGCGTGCGCCGCCGGGGCTGGGGGCCGGCTGAAGCCGGCTGAAGCGGTCTTCAGCTGCCTTCAGGGCCCCTCAAGGCCCGGGCGTCCATCGTGGGATCGTGCCGTCGGCCCGCCGCCCCCTCCCCAGGCCTGCTCCACCTGCCGGTGACGGCGGGCCGGCCCCGTTGGGGCCCGACCGCCCCGTCGTTCCCCGGTGGCTGATCGTGGTCGGCGCCTGGAGCTGGCGGCTGCTGGCCGGCCTGGCCGTGCTGGTGGTGGCGGGCATGGCCCTGCGCCGGTTGGAGGTGGTGGTCGTTCCCACCCTGATGGCGGTCCTCATCGCCACCGTGCTCGCCCCTCCGGCGGGGTGGCTGCGGCGGCGGGGATGCCCGCCCCGGCTGGCCACGTTCGCCGTGTTCAGCGGCGCAGGAGCGATCCTGGCCGGGATCGGGGTGTGGCTGGTGCCGGTGTTCGCCCGGGAGGCGGCGCTGGTCGGTCCTCAGCTCGGTGACGGCTTCGATCGGCTCCAGGCCTGGGCGGCCACCGGCCCCCTGGGGCTGAGTGACGCCCAGGTGGCCTCGTACCGGGCCGAGCTGGGGTCGGCGCTCACCACGGCCGTGCGGGGGGTGCCGGCCGACGTGGCCTGGGGCGCCCGCACCGCGCTCGACCTCACAGTGGGGGTGGTGGTGTCGGTGGTGCTGGCGGTGTTCGCCGTGAACGACGGGGGCCGGGTAGCGGCGGAGCTGCTGGCCCGGGCCGATCCCACCGGCGCCCGAGGCTTGCAGGCCCTGGCCGACGACCTGTGGCTCACGCTGGGCGGCTATGTCCGGGGGGCGGCGGTGAACGGCCTGGTCAACGGGATGGCGCTGGCCCTCGGCCTCGTCGCGCTGCGGGTCCCTCTCGTCGTGCCGCTTGCCGTGCTGGCCTTCCTCAGCGCCTTCGCCCCGCTGGTGGGGGCGTTCGTGTCGGGCGGGATCGCCGCCCTGGTGGCCCTGGCCGACGCCGGGCCGGCCCGGGCCGGGATCGTGGTGCTGGTCGTAATCGGGATCCACCTGTTGGAGGGCTACATCACCGGACCGCTGGTCATGGGCCGGGCATTGCGCCTGCCACCGGCGGCGGTGCTGGTGGCCCTGTCGGTGGGAGGTGTGCTGGGCGGTGTGTGGGGTCTGCTGTTCGCCGCGCCCGCCACCGCCTGCGGTCTGGCCGTGTGGCGCTGGTCGGCCGGGGATCCGGCGCCGCTCGGGCGGGCGTCACCGTGAGCCGATCCTCGGCGTCGGCCCGGTGTCAGGCCGACTCCGAGGTGAGGGCCCACATCTGGGCGATGCCGTCGATGCCCAGCTCCCCGGCCGAGCGGGCGATCACCCGGTTCTGGCTGTCGAGGTACACGGCGTAGGGGAAGCCGCCGGCGCCGAAGGCCAACACGGCCGAGCTGCCCCCGTCGTCCCGCATCGTGACCGAGCTGAACCCCTCCCGGTCGAGCCAGGTGGAGGGCGGGTAGTTGCCGCTCTCGGGCCTCACCGCGGTGGACACGGCGTAGATGTCGACGTTGTCGGGCTTCTGGCCGCTGTCGATCAGCTGCTGGATCAGCGGCACCTCGGCCTGGCAGTGGGGACACCAGTGGGCCACGAAGTAGATGACCTTGGCCCGGCCGTCGGCCCCGATCGTCACCGGGTTGCCGTCGAAATCCGTGCCCCGCAGGGTGGGGGCCACCGAACCGGCCGCCGGGTCGTCGGCGCCGGTCACCAACACGTCGGGCATCTCGGCCAGTGACGTTCCCTCCACCGACACCGGAGCGGTGGCGGCCCCGGCCGGGGCGGCCAGCGCGTCCGAGCTGGGGGCGGCGCCGTTGGCGGAGGTGGGCGGGGCGGCTGCCGTGGGCGGTCCGACCTCGCCGAACAGCCGCTCCCCGGCCACCACGATCACCAGGCCGGCCACCACGGCCAACCCGATGAGGCCGATGAGGGCCGCGGCCAGGGCTGACGACCCCTGGCTCCGTTGGGGGCGGGACGCTTCCACCAGCGACGGCTCGGCCGGCGGCGGCCCGGGTGGCGGCTGCTGAGACATGACCATGGCGGAACCTCGTGTCGTCGATCGGGCCGGACGCGCAAGACCCGGCCCACCGGGCCGGGTCTCCACGCTAACTGACGTTCGGTGCTGCGAGTTCGGCGGAGCCGAACTCGGTTAGTGAGGGCCGAAGGCCCGAACGGCGTTCACCCGATGTTCCGGCGAAGCCGGAACTCGAGGAACCGGCGAGTTCGGCGGAGCCGAACTCGGTTAGTGAGGGCCGAAGGCCCGAACGGCGTTCACCCGATCTCGTCCGGGGTGGCGCTGTGGAGGGCGGTGACGTCGGAGCCGTTGCCGCCGTCGGCCCCGATGGAGGCCAACCACTGCGCCGGATCCTGCTCCTCGCCTTCCGAGGAATAGAATGACATCGGCTGGTAGTCGGGGGCCCGGGACTGCAGCTCGCGGTGGCGCAGCAGGCCGGTGCCGGCCGGGATCAGCTTGCCGATGATGATGTTCTCCTTGAGGCCGATCATCGAGTCGGAACGACCTTCGATGGCGGCTTCGGTGAGCACCCGGGTGGTCTCCTGGAACGACGCAGCCGACAGCCACGAATCGGTGGCCAGCGAGGCCTTGGTGATGCCCATGATCTCCGGACGGCCCTCAGCCGGACGGCGACCCTCGGTCACGAGGCGGCGGTTCACATCGGCGAACTGCCACTGGTCGCAGCGCTCCCCGGGAAGGAAGTCGCTGTCGCCCGGCTCCTGGATCGCCACCCGGCGGGTCATCTGCCGCACGATCAGCTCGATGTGCTTGTCGTGGATCGACACGCCCTGGTCGCGGTAGACCTTCTGGACCTCTTCCACCAGGTACTGCTGGGTCTCCCGGATACCCCGGATCTCCAGCAGCTCCTTCGGGTCACGGGGCCCGTCGACGATGGCATCGCCGGCCGTGATGTCCTGACCGTCCACCACCTCGAGGCGGGCGGCCATGGGGACGAGGTAATCGTCTTCCGTGCCGTCCTCCCCGACGATCGTGATCTGCTTGCCCTTGCCCTCGTCCTCGGCGATGCGCACCGTGCCCGAGATCCGGGCCATGGTGGCCTTGCCCTTGGGGCTGCGGGCCTCGAACAGCTCCACCACCCGGGGCAGACCGCCGGCGATGTCGGCGCCGCCGGCGACGCCACCGGTGTGGAAGGTCCGCATGGTCAGCTGGGTGCCGGGCTCGCCGATCGACTGGGCGGCGATGACACCCACCGCCTCGCCGACCTCGATGTCGATACCGGTGGCCAGCGACATGCCGTAGCTGGCGCCGGTGATGCCGACGGCGGAGTCGTCGGTCAGGGGCGACAGCACCCGTACCCGGGTCACGGCGGGATCATCGCGCAGGGCGATCATCTCGGGCTCCTTGACCACGGTGCCCCGGGGATAGACCGTGCCGTCACTGAGCGTGACGTCGTCGGCCAACGACCGGCTGTAGAGCCGGGTCTCCAGGTAGGTCCGCACCAGGCGGGCGTCGGGATCGCCGGGGCCCGAGGGCTCGCCCGTGTACCGGTTGTAATACCCGTCGGGCTTGATGTCGTCGAGGAACAGGCCCCGCACCGGTCGACCGCCCTCGAAGGGATCGCGGTCGTTGATGATGACCTCCTGGGCCACGTCGACCAGACGACGGGTCAGGTACCCCGAGTCGGCGGTCCGCAGGGCGGTGTCGACCAGGCCCTTACGGGCACCCGGGGTGGCGATGAAGTACTCCAACATCGTCAGGCCTTCACGGAAGTTCGACTTGATGGGCCGGGGGATCATGTCGCCCCGGGGGTTGGCCACCAAGCCGCGCATACCGGCGATCTGGCGCACCTGCATCATGTTCCCCCGGGCCCCGGAGCCGACCATCATGTCGATCGGGTTGAACTGCTGCTGGCGGAACGAGACCTCCATGGCCTCCCGCACCTCGTCGGTGGCGGCGGTCCAGATCTCCACCTCCTTCTGGCGGCGCTCACCGTCGGTGATGATGCCCCGTCGGAACTGGGTCTCGATCTTCTCCGCCTCGTCCTCATGCAGGTCGAGGATGGCCTTCTTCTCCGGCGGGGTGCGCACGTCGTCGATCGACACCGTGAGGCCCGACCGAGTGGCGAACTTGAACGCCAGGGCCTTGATCCGGTCGAGGCTGGCCCCCACCTCCGCCTTGGGGTAGTTGGCGGCGAGCTCGTCGACGATGGCGCCGATGTCCCGCTTCTTCACCGGTTCGTTGATGAACGGGAAGCCCTCGGGCAACGCCTCGTTGAACAGCACCCGGCCGGCCGTGGTGCGGTGGTACTCAGCCGCCTTGCCGTTGGCTGGGCTCTTCAGCAGAGCCGGGACCCGGTAGGTGATCGGAGCGTGGAGCCCGATCACACCGGACTCGTACGCCCGCTCCACCTCGTCGACCCGGCGGTACACGCCGCCCCCGGGCTCGGTCTCCACCAGCTCGGTCAGGTAGAACGAGCCGATCACCATGTCCTGGGTGGGGGTGACGAGGGGACGGCCATGGGCCGGCGAGAGCACATTGTTGGCCGACAGCATCAGCACCCGGGCCTCGGCCTGGGCCTCGGCCGACAGGGGCAGGTGGACGGCCATCTGGTCGCCGTCGAAGTCGGCGTTGAAGGCGGTGCACACCAGCGGATGGATCTGGACCGCCTTGCCCTCCACCAGCACCGGTTCGAAGGCCTGGATGCCCAGACGGTGCAGGGTGGGGGCCCGGTTCAGCATCACCGGGTGCTCCTGGATGACGTCTTCCAGCACCTCCCACACCTGGGGGCGCCGGCGCTCGACCATCCGCTTGGCCGACTTGATGTTCTGGGCCAGCTCCTGGTCCACCAGCCGCTTCATCACGAACGGCTTGAACAGCTCGAGGGCCATGATCTTGGGCAGGCCGCACTGGTGGAACTTCAGGTTCGGGCCCACCACGATCACGGAACGGCCCGAGTAGTCCACGGCGCTTGCCCAGCAGGTTCTGGCGGAACCGGCCCTGCTTGCCCTTCAGCATGTCGGACAGCGACTTGAGGGGCCGGTTGCCGGGCCCGGTGACCGGGCGGCCGCGGCGGCCGTTGTCGAACAGGGCGTCGACGGCCTCCTGCAGCATGCGCTTCTCGTTGTTGACGATGATCTCGGGGGCGCCGAGATCGAGCAGGCGCTTGAGCCGGTTGTTCCGGTTGATGACCCGGCGATACAGGTCGTTCAGATCGGACGTGGCGAAACGGCCGCCGTCGAGCTGCACCATCGGGCGCAACTCGGGCGGGATCACCGGCACCACGTCGAGGATCATGGCCCGCGGGTCGTTGAGGCGGCGGCCGTTCTCGTCGCGCCGGTTGAAGGCGGCCACGATCTTCAGCCGCTTGATGGCCTTCTGCTTGCGCTGGGCCGACAGGGGCTTGGTGCCGTCCTCGGGCTCGATGGCGGCCCGGAGCTTCAGTTCCTCTTCGTCGAAATCGATGCGCTCGATCAGCTGGGCGATGGCGTCGGCGCCCATACCGCCCTGGAAGTAGTCGCCGAAGCGATCGGCCATCTCCCGCCACAGCAGCTCGTCCTCGATGATCTTGCGGGGGAAGAGCTCCTTGAACTCGTCCCACGCCCGATCGAGCACGTCGAGCTCCATCTCGTACTGCTCGCGGGTGGCCGACAGCTCCTTTTCGAACGAGCGCTGACGGGCCCGGAGCTCGGTGTCCTTCGCTCCGTCGGACTCCATCTGCTTCAGCTCGGACTCCAGGTCCGAGTGCTGCTCGGCCCTCCGGAGCTCCCTCTCCTTGATGATGGCCTCGCGCTCGCCGATGACCTCAGCTTCGAGGTTGGGCAGCTCGTTGTGGCGGCGCTCCTCGTCGACCCAGGTGACCAGGTTGGCGGCGAAATAGATGACCTTCTCCAGCTGCTTGGCCTTGAGCTCCTCACGGGGCTCGGTGCCCATCAGCAGGTAGGCCAGCCACGAGCGGGTGCCCCGCAGGTACCAGATGTGGACGCAGGGGGCGGCCAGCTCGATGTGGCCCATCCGCTCCCGGCGCACCTTGGAGCGCGTGACCTCCACGCCACAACGCTCGCAGATGATCCCCTTGAACCGGACGCGCTTGTACTTGCCGCAGGCGCACTCCCAGTCCTTGGTGGGGCCGAAGATCTTCTCGCAGAACAAGCCGTCCTTCTCCGGCTTGAGCGTGCGGTAATTGATCGTCTCCGGCTTCTTGACCTCCCCATTTGACCACATGCGGATGGAGTCCGCCGTGGCCAGACCGATCTTCAGCTGATCGAAGTCATTTACGTCAAGCATGCGTGTGTCTCTCTACCCTTCTTCGATCGTAAGAACAGTCGAGAATCCGAAGGATTCTCGAGCAGCTCGAAGAGCTGCCGTCAACGGGGGGTACCGGCGGCGCGGGCGGCGTCGTCTTCGTCGGACCCACGTTCTGGGCGGCTCAGATCGATGCCGAGCTCCTCGGCCGTGCGGAAGAGCTCGTCGTCGAGCTCCCGCATCTCGATCTCGGCCCCGTCCTCGGCCAGCACCTCGACGTTGAGGCACAGGGCCTGCATCTCCTTGATGAGCACCTTGAAGCTCTCGGGGATGCCCGGCTCAGGAATGTTCTCGCCCTTGACGATGGCCTCGTAGACCTTGACCCGGCCCAACACGTCGTCGGACTTGATCGTCAGCAGCTCCTGCAGGCAATAGGCGGCGCCGTAGGCCTCGAGTGCCCACACCTCCATCTCACCGAAGCGCTGGCCACCGAACTGGGCCTTACCACCGAGCGGCTGCTGGGTGATCATGGAGTACGGACCGGTGGACCGGGCGTGGATCTTGTCGTCCACCAGGTGGGACAGCTTCAAGATGTACATGATCCCGACCATGATCGGCCGGTCGAACGGCCGGCCGGTCTGGCCGTCGTACAGGGTGGCCTTGCCGTCGGAGCCGATGAGACGGACACCGTCGACCGACTCCGGGTTCAGGTTCTCGAAGATCTTCTGGATGGTGGGCTTGGAGCCCGCCATCTCCACCTCGTCCCACTTGGCCCCGTCGAACACCGGGGTGGCGACGAGTGTGGCGGGCGTGGTGAAGGGGCGGGTCTTGGTCTCGGTGCCGCGGACGGGCGCTTCGCCCACCCGCTCGCCGTCGACCTCCCAACCCCACCGGGCGGCGTAGCCCAGGTGCGATTCCAGCACCTGGCCCACGTTCATCCGGCTCGGCACGCCGAGTGGGTTGAGGATGATGTCCACCGGGGTGCCATCGGCCAGGTAGGGCATGTCCTCCTGGGGCAGGATGCGGGAGATCACACCCTTGTTGCCGTGGCGGCCGGCCAGCTTGTCGCCCACGCTGATCTTGCGCTTCTGGGCCACGTACACCCGGACCAGCTGGTTCACGCCGGGGGGCAGCTCGTGGCTGTCGTCCCGGTTGAACACCTTGACCTCGATGACCTTGCCCTGCTCGCCGTGGGGGACCTTGAGCGAGGTATCCCGCACCTCGCGGGCCTTCTCACCGAAGATGGCCCGCAGCAGGCGCTCCTCCGGGGTCAGCTCGGTCTCGCCCTTGGGGGTGACCTTGCCCACCAGCACGTCGCCGGCGCCCACCTCGGCGCCGACCCGGATGATGCCCCGCTCGTCGAGGTCGGCCAGGATGTCGTCCGACAGGTTCGGGATGTCCCGGGTGATCTCCTCCGGGCCGAGCTTGGTGTCCCGGGCATCGATCTCGTGCTCCTTGATGTGGATCGACGTGAGCACGTCGTCCTTCACCAGGCGCTCGGACAGGATGATGGCGTCTTCGAAGTTGTAGCCCTCCCAGGGCATGAACGCCACGACCAGGTTCTTGCCCAGGGCCAGCTCGCCGTTGTCGGTGGAGGGGCCGTCGGCCAGGAGGTCGCCTTCGCGCACCCGGTCGCCGGCCTTCACCCGCGGCTTCTGGTTGATGCAGGTGTCCTGGTTGGAGCGGGCGAACTTGAGCAGGCGGTGGATCCGCTTGCCCAGCTTGGCGTACTCCACGGTGATCACCCGGCCGTCGGCCTCGATCACGATGCCGTCGTCCGGGGCGACCAGGGTGTCGGCGGCGTCGGAGGCGGCGCGGCGCTCGATGCCGGTGCCGATGTAGGGCGACTCGGGGGTCACCAGCGGCACGGCCTGACGCTGCATGTTCGCGCCCATCAGAGCCCGGTTGGCGTCGTCGTGCTCCAGGAACGGGATGAGCCCGGTGCCGATCGACACGATCTGCTTGGGCGAGACGTCCATCATCTGGACCTCGTCCCGCGGGACCTGCGAGATCTCGGTGGTGGCGCCGAAGAACACGTCGCGCTCCAGCTGGAGCTTGAGGTCCCGCAGCGACGCCGCCTGGGGCGAGCGCCGGGCCAGCACACGGTCGTCGGCCAGCGAGCCGTCGGGGTTGACCCGGGCGTTGGCCTGGGCGACCACGTATTCCTCTTCCTCGTCGGCGGTGAGGAACACGATCTCGTCGGTGACGACGCCGTCGATGACCTTGCGGTAGGGGGTCTCGAGGAAGCCGAAGTCGTTGACCCGGGCGTAGCTCGACAGATACCCGATCAGGCCGATGTTCGGACCCTCGGGGGTCTCGATCGGGCACATCCGGCCGTAGTGGCTGAAGTGCACGTCCCGCACCTCGAAGCCGGCCCGCTCCCGGGACAGGCCGCCCGGGCCGAGGGCCGACAGACGGCGCCGGTGGGTGAGGCCCGACAGCGGGTTCACCTGGTCCATGAACTGGCTCAGCTGGGAGGTGCCGAAGAACTCCTTGATCGCCGCCACCACCGGGCGGATGTTGATCAGGGTCTGCGGGGTGATGGCCTCCACGTCCTGGGTGGTCATGCGCTCGCGCACCACCCGCTCCATGCGGGACAGGCCGATGCGGACCTGGTTCTGGATCAGCTCGCCCACCGAGCGGACCCGGCGGTTGGCGAAGTGGTCCTGGTCGTCGAGGCGGTAGCCCGGCTCGGCGATCATCAGGTGGAGCAGGTAGGTGGCCGACGCCAGCACCTCGCACCGGGCCAGCACCGGCTGGTCGATCTCCGGCCGGTCCAGGTCGAGCATGGGGAACAGGCGGCCGAGCTTCTCGATCTCGGGGCCGAGCTTGCGGTTCAGCTTGTAGCGGCCGACCCGGGAGAGGTCGTAGCGCCGGTTCTCGAAGAAGGCGTTGCGCAGGTAGGTGCGGGCCGCCTCCAGCGTGGGAGGCTCGCCCGGCCGGGCCCGCTTGTAGATCTCGATCAGGGCCTCGTCCTGGGTGGGCGAGAGCTCCCGGTCCTTCTCCCACTGGCCCTCGAGGAACTCGAAGTGCCGGACGAAGGCCTCGAGGAAGCCAGGGGCGTTCTCCTCGTCGTAGCCGAGGGCCCGCAGCATGGTGAAGATCGACAGGCGCCGCTTGCGGGCCACCCGCACGCCGGCCGTCGGGTCCTTGCCCGGCTTCTGCTCGACGTCGAACTCGATCCACTCGCCCCGGTAGGGGTGGATGGTGCCGGTGACCATCTGATGCTTGGCCAGGTTCCGGAGGCGGAACCGCTCACCGGGCTGGAAGATCACGCCGGGCGAACGCACGAGCTGCGAGACCACCACGCGCTCGGTGCCGTTGATCACGAACGTGCCCTTGTCGGTCATCATGGGGAAGTCGCCCATGAAGACCGTCTGCTCCTTGATCTCACCGGTGGAGGCGTTGATGAACCGGGCCCGCACGAAGATGGGGGCCGAGTACGTCATGTCCTTCTCTTTGCACTCCTCGACGGAGAACTTGGGGTATGGCTTCAAGTCCTCGTCGTGGGGGTCGAACTCCAGCTCCAGCTGGAGCGTCTCGGTGAAGTCCCGAATCGGGCTGATGTCCCGGAAGGCCTCGGAGAGGCCCTGTTCCAGGAACCATCGGAACGAGTCGCGCTGGACCGCGATCAGATCAGGAAGCGGCAACGCCTCCTGGAGGTTGCCGAAGGGTAACGGTCGCGAGCGACAGTACGTGCAGGCAAGAGGCACCACCCGAATGAGCACGATGAGCTTGGGAGCGTGCCTGGGCGCGGCGATCCTGCGGCAGAAAACAACTGGGGCAGACGGGGCGAGCAAGCACGGCTTATCTAGCATATGCCGCGAGATGTCCACCAACAACCAGATTTGCGGGGGCATCGTACGAGAACACCGCCGCAAGGTCAAGGTTCTTTGTGGAAACACCCCCTGCGCCAGCCGGCCGAAAACGCCTGAGACCCCTGGTGGCGGGGCTTGCGGCCCCCCACCAGGGGTCTGGGGAAATTTTCTCAGTCCCTGTGGACAGAGAAAGCGCGGAACTACTTGAGCTCGACGGCCCCGCCGGCCTCTTCCAGCTTGGCCTTGGCGGCAGCGGCGTCGTCCTTGTTGGCGCCCTCGATGACGGCCTTGGGCGCGCCCTCCACCAGGTCCTTGGCCTCCTTGAGGCCCAGGTTGGTGAGCTCGCGCACGGCCTTGATGACCTGGATCTTCTTGTCGCCGGCCGAGGTGAGGACGACATCGAACGACGTCTTCTCCTCCACCTCCTCGGCGGCGGCGGCCGGAGCCGCCGCGGCGACCGCCATCGGGGCGGCGGCGGTGACGCCGAACTTCTCTTCGAAGTCCTTGAGGAGCTCGGACAGCTCCAGCACCGACATGTTGGCGATGGCGTCGAGGATGTCGTCCTTGGAAAGGGTGGCCATGATCAGTTTTCTCCGTCTTCGTTGTTCTCGTTCTGGGCTGCGTCGTCGGCCGGCGCATCGGCCGGCTCGGGGGTGGGCTCCTCGGCGGTTGCCTCGTCGACCGGGGCCCCCACGTCCGCCGCGCTGTCGGCCGGGGTGTCGGCCGCCGGGGCGGGAGCAGCGGGGGCGCCGGCGGCGCCGCCCTGGTCGATGAGGGCCTTGAGCCCGTAGGCGAAGCTGCGGGGCACTGCCTGGAGCAGCCCGGCGAACTGGGTCATCGGGGCGGCCATGAGGCCGGCCAGCTTGGCCAGCAGGACCTCGCGGGGCTCGATGTCGGCCAGCCGGCGCACCTCGTCGGCGTTCAGGGTGGTGCCTTCCAGCAGGCCACCCTTCACCACCAGCGCCGGGTTGGACCGGGCGAACTCCTTGAGCACCTTGGCCACCGAGACCACGTCGCCGGGCGAGCCGTCGGGCATGGTGCCGGTGAAGGCGAGGGCCGTGGGGCCCACGAGATGCTCGTCGAGATCGAGACCGGCCTCGTTGGCCGCCCGGCGGACCAGGGTGTTCTTGTACACCTTGTAGG
The DNA here is from genome assembly GCA_041394285.1 of Acidimicrobiales bacterium. Lineage (GTDB taxonomy): Bacteria > Actinomycetota > Acidimicrobiia > Acidimicrobiales > SZUA-35 > CADEDH01. The sequence continues at coordinate 129,156 of JAWKIL010000013.1, forward strand.
TCCCACCGGCCGGGCGCAGCGTACGCCGGAGGTCGGCCATCGCTTTCACGCTGAGGCCTCGATACTCGGTGACGAGCACCGACGACGACTGCTCGAGCCGTTCGCGAACCTCAGCCACGATCGCCACCTTCTCCGGCCGCGGTTCTGACTGTGTGGTTTCCAAGTTGCACCTCCTTCCGTTGTGTCGTGTTGTGGGTTGGGTTTCTCGGCTCCCAATCGCCGATCACCGCAACCCGACGACACCGTGTGCAATGCACCAGGTGGTGAACCAGGTTCCAGAACGATCGCCTCACGCAGGATTTACACCGTGCCTTCCCTGATGGGCGGCTTGGCTACCGGAGGTCTCGGGCGAGCTGGGATTCGAATGTGGGGAACAGGTTATCCGGCGCTAGAGCCGGGTCAGCTCCTCGAGCCGCAGGGGGTCCACCTTGACGCCGGGGCCCATGGTGGACGAGATCGTGATCTTCTTGAAGTAGCGGCCCTTGGCCGCCGCCGGCTTGGCCCGCTGCAGCTCCTCCACCACGGTGGCGAGGTTCACCTGCAGGGCCGGGGCGTCGAAGCTGGACTTGCCGATCGACACGTGGATGTTGCCGTAGCGGTCGGTCCGGTACTCCACCGTGCCGCCCTTGAAGTCGGTGACGGCCTTGGCCGGATCGGGGGTGACGGTGCCGGTCTTGGGGTTCGGCATCAGGCCCCGGGGGCCGAGCACCCGGCCCAGCTTGCCCACCTGGGGCATGAGCTCCGGGGTGGCGATGGCCAGGTCGAAATCGAGCATGCCCCCCTCCACCTGCGCCACCAGGTCTTCGCCGCCGACGATGTCAGCCCCGGCTTCCCGGGCCGCATTGGCGGCGTCGCCGGTGGCGAACACGGCCACCCGGATGGTCTTGCCCGTGCCCGAGGGCAGGGACACGGTGCCCCGCACGATCTGGTCGGCCTTACGGGGGTCCACCCCCAGGTTGAAGGCGACGTCGACCGACTCGTCGAACCCCGCCGACGACAGGCTCTTCACCAGATCGACGGCCTCGTTGGGCCCGTGGAGGTGGTCCCGGTCGTAGCGCCGGGTCGCCTCGCTGTACTTCTTGCCTTTCGCCATGTCGGCTCCCTCGTGGTCTCGGCCGCCGGGCGAGGTCTTCCCGGTCGGCGGTTGGGTGTGAATTCGTGGGCACCCCGGCGTTCGCCGAAGGCGAACCCAAGGAGCCCGAAGGGCTCCCGGTCCCGATGGGAGACGTCAGCCCCGGATGATGACGCCCATCTGGCGGGCGGTGCCGGCGACCTGCTTCTTGGCCGCATCGATGTCGTTGGCGTTGAGGTCGGGCATCTTGGTCTGGGCGATCTCGGTGAGCTGCGCCTCGGTGATCGTGCCGGCCCGGTCCCGCAGAGGATCGGCGGCGCCCTTCTCGATCCGCGCCGCCTTCTTGATCAGCTCGGAGGTGGGCGGCGTCTTCAGCACGAAGGAGAACGTGCGATCCTCGAAGATCGTGATCTCCACCGGCACCACCTGGCCCCGCTGGGCCTCGGTGCGGGCGTTGTACTCCTTGCAGAAGTCCATGATGGCGACGCCGTAGGGGCCCAGGGCGGTACCCACCGGCGGAGCGGGGGTGGCGGCGCCGGCCGGGATCTGGATCTTCACTACGGACAGGATCTGCTTCTTGGCCATCGGGGTTCTTTCGTGACGGTTGAGGCTGGCCGCGCCGGAACGGGCGAACGGCAGCTGACCATTCTGCCTTGGTTTCTAGATTTTCGCGACCTGCGAGAACTCGAGCTCCACCGGGGTCTCCCGGCCGAAGATGTTGACCAGCACCTTGAGCTTGAGCTGATCCTCGTTGATCTCCACGATCTCGCCCTGGAAATCGGCGAAGGGACCTTCCTTGACCCGCACGGTCTCGCCCAGGCTGTACTCCAGCCGGGGGCGGCCCTTGCGGGAGCCGTCGTCGCCTTCCACCTTCACCGACAGGAACGACTCGACGTCGCGCCGGGGCAGGGGCGACGGCTTGTTGCCCGCCCCCACGAAGCCGGTGACACCGGGGGTGTTGCGCACCACGAACCAGGAGTCGTCGTCGAGACGCATGCGCACCAGCAGGTAGCCGGGGAACACCTTCTTCTGGACGACGACCTTCTTGCCGTTCTTGAACTCGACCACGTCTTCCAGGGGGATGACGATCTCGAAGATCCGCTCCTCCATGTTCATGGACTGGGTGCGGGCCTCGAGGTTCGACTTGACCTTGTTCTCGTAACCCGACTGGGTGTGGAGCACGTACCACCGGCCGGGCCGGTCGTAGGGCGAGTCTCGGCGGGGAGCGGGGGCCGGGGCCTCCTCCTCCTCGCTCTCCTCGGTGTCGGCCGTGCTCTCGTCGACCGTGCTCTCGTCGGCGGGATCCTCGACCGGGGCGTCGGCTTCGGCCTCCGGGTCGGCTTCGACCTCCGGGACGGCTTCGGCTTCAGGGTCGAGCTCGACCTCTGAATCAGCGTCGCCGGCGGTCTCGGCCTCGATCTCGACCTCGTCGACGGCCTCGGCCGCCTCGTCGTCTTCGAGCAGGGGGGCGGCGTCGACCTCGCTCACTGGAGCCTCCTGGGGGGGCGCCTCGCCGGCGCCATCGATATCGGGCTGATAGGAGGTCACGAGCCCAGCCTCAGCAGCTGGATGATCATCTCACCGAAGAGGTAGTCGCAGGCGGCGATCAGGGCCGTCATGACCGCAAGTGCGCACAGCACGATGATGGTGTAGTTCACCACCTCGTTTCGGGTGGGCCAGCTGACCCGCCGCATCTCCGAGCGAACCTCGGACACGTACTGCTTGGGACCGACCCGGTCACGGGGCGGGGCGACCGCACGCGGCTCGCGAGAGGCAATCGGGTTGCCTTCCTCGTCGAGCTGGCCCTGCTTCTGCAGGTACCGGCGCTGTTCCCGGTTCATCGCCATGTGTCGTGCCTCGTGAATCACACCTGTCGGTGGCGCAATCGTGTCGTTCGAGCGTGCTGTGTGGTGCAAGCGTGCTCTGTTAGCAAGCGTGCTGTTGCAGGGCAGGAGGGAATCGAACCCCCAACCTTCGGTTTTGGAGACCGGCGCTCTACCAATTGAGCTACTGCCCTTGGACCGGTTTCGAGGGTACCAGCGAATTCGGCGGGAACCGCCGCAGCCAGCGGCTCAGCTGGCCAGGCTCTGACGGGCCGCCAGGCGGGAGGCGATCACGATGGCGCCGGCCGCTCCGGCCGTGGCTGCGGCCGCTATGCCGCCCAGGTAGGCGGCCTTCCGGCTCCGGCGGTGCAGCCGGTGCACGGTGGCCGGCGGGCGGAGCGCGGTGAGGATGTCTTCCAACAGGGTGTCGTCGGGCGTCAGGTACTGGCCGCGGAGCGAGGTGAGGGCCCGCAACAGGCGCCGGTACTGCACCAGCTCGGCCTGGCACCGCAGGCACGACTCGACGTGCCGCTCGGCGTCGAGCGGCAGCCGGTTGAGCCCGTCGGCGATCTCGGCCAGCTGGAGGCTCACGCTCTCACACCGCACGAGCTTCCTCTTCCTCACCCAGCGGGTAGAGGCGCTCGCGGAGCCGCTTGCGGGCCCGGTGGAGGCGCACCTTGGCCGCCGACTCCGTGATACCGAGCTGGTCGGCGATGGTCTCGTGGGGCAGGTCGTAGATGTCACGCAGCACCACCACGGCCCGCAATTTGGGCGGCAGCTCCAACAGCGCAGCGCTGAGCTGGTCACGCAGATCGCCCAGGCCCACCCGCTGTTCGGGGTCCCGCTGGGGGTTCACGTCGGCGATCACCGGGTCGTCGGGGAGCAGATCGTGGGCGTGACGGCCCCGGCGGCCCAGATAGGTGTTGGCACAGTTGGCCGTGATCCGGTGCAGCCAGGTGGAGAACTGGGCGTCGCCACGAAACCGCTTCAGCCCTTTGTGGGCTCGAAGATAGGTCTCCTGCACCACGTCCCGTGCGTCCTCCTCATCGCCGACCAGGCGATATGCCAAGGTGTAGGTGTCGGTATAGGTCAGACGTACGAGCTGCTCGAAGGCCAGATGGTCGCCCGCCTTGGCCCGTTCAACCAGCTCATCGACGTCGGCCGATTCCAGCAACTCAGACCTCGACAGGGGCTCGGAGGTTACGTGACGATCCTATGGCGATGAGGGTACCCCGGCACCCGGCCGGAACGGATCTACCCACCCCGGTTCACTGTCAGTGGGCGCACCTACGATCTCCACCACGGGCCGCCTCCACCCCGGCGGGCGGCGCTTCCCCACCGTGATCCAGCTCCTCATGCCGAAAGGACCACGTTCACGATGGCGGACTCCCCCACCCCCCGGCCCACCCCACCCGGCCCGGCCGGCCCCGATCACGATCACGATCACGATCACGATCACGATCACGATCACGATCACGATCACGATCCTGCAGCCGAGCCGGCGTCCCGGGCCGACGTGGCGGGCCTGGCCCATCAGCTGCGCACCGAGATGGCCCACCTCCGCCGGGATCTGGGCTTCCGGATCGATGCCGCCGGCGACCACCTCGAGGCGCTGCTGGGCCGTCGCCACACCCGGCTCGGTCTGGCCCTGATCGCAGCCCAGTGCCTGGTCACCGCAGCTTCGGTGGCCGTCGTCCGCCTGACCGGCTGAGCGCCGACGCCATCCGGTGCCACCGGCGGACCGGATGACGGGCGGCGGGCGACGGGCGGGCCGGGTCAGTACACGAGGGGGCTCGACTCGCTCCAGTCGAGCGGGACCTCGGCGATATCGAGGCGCACCTGCTTCCACGTGACCCGGATGGCGTCGTCCGACCCGCCGTCGGCCGCCGGCTCCACCAGCAGCTCGAACGCACCCCGGTCGGTCTCGGACCGGGGTCGGGTGACCAGCTGGGCGAACGCTTCGGCGCACTCGTGAGTCTCCAGCATCCGGGGCTGCCACCGGCCCCACACCCGCTCGTTCTCGGTGTACTCGTGGGTCATGCCGGTGCGGATGAACGGGAACAGCACGCTCAGGCTCGACACCCGCGACGACGCCTTCCCCAGGTTGACCTGCAACACCTCGGGCAATTGGAGCACGGCGAAGTTGGCGATGGCGTAGCCCGGCACCGAGGGACCGGGATCGATGGCCTGGCGGGACGACACGTAGACGAACTGCACGTCCTGCTCGTGGTAGACGGCTTCACCGGCCCACAGATGGGTGGTGGCCAGGAAGCCGTCGATCTTGGTGTCGAGCACCGAGCGGGACTCTTCCAGATTATCGATGAAGTGCTGGCGTACCCGGGCCCGGCGGATGGCGTTGGGCTCGTCCTCGATCGTGCGCAGGGCCCGCCCGAACGAGTAGCCCTTCTCCGACAGCCCGGAGTTGCAGATCACCATCGACGGCGGCTGCCCGCCCATCTGCTCGATCACATAGCTGCGGGTGGCCCACAGGTCGCGCAGGTTGGTCACGTCGGCCTGGAGGGGGAAGGCGTTCACCCCCTCGGCCTGGAGGCGCTCCACCAGGTCGAACCCGTCTTCGTAGCTACGGTGGAAGTGGACGCCTACGGAGGCGGCGCCGTTGAGCCCGGCGGTGAGGGCGAAGGCCTGGCCGATGCCGCCGTCCTTGCCGGCGCCCGTGATCAGCACCCGTTGGCCCTCGAAGCCGGCCCGGAGCTCGTCGGAGAATCGGAACTGCTCGGTGTTGGCGCTGTACATGGCCCGAGTATCCGACGCCGGGCGGGGTGGCGCAACCGGTTCGGCCCGGCCGCCGGCCCCCGGCGCGCCGGAGGCGCCCCCCCTGGACGGGAGAGCGCCTCCGGCGAAGAACCTGGGAGTTACTTGATGATCTTGGTGACGCGGCCGGCGCCCACGGTCCGGCCACCCTCACGAATAGCGAACCGCAGACCCTCATCCATGGCGATCGGGTTGATCAACTCAACCGTCATCTCCGTGTTATCACCCGGCATACACATCTCCGTACCCTCCGGCAAACGCACCGTCCCCGTAATATCCGTCGTACGGAAATAGAACTGCGGCCGATAATTCCCGAAGAACGGCTTGTGCCGACCACCCTCTTCCTTGGTCAACACATACACCTGCGCCTCGAACTCCGTATGCGGCGTAATCGACCCCGGCTTCGCCAACACCTGACCCCGCTGCACCTCATCCTTGTTCACACCACGCAACAACGCACCGATGTTGTCACCCGCCTGCCCCTGATCCAGCAGCTTCCGGAACATCTCAACACCCGTACACGTCGTCTTCTTCGTCGGACGAATACCAACGATCTCCAACTCGTCACCCGTGTGAACCGTGCCCTGCTCCACCTTGCCCGTCACCACCGTGCCCCGACCCGTAATCGAGAACACATCCTCAATCGGCATCAAGAACGGCTTATCCAACTCACGCAACGGCTCCGGAATATACGAATCGACCGCGTCCATCAACTCCATGATCTTGTCACCAGCAGCCGAATCACCCTCCAGGGCCTTCAACGCCGACACATGAATCACCGGAACCTCATCACCCGGGAACTCGTACTCCGTCAACAACTCACGAGCCTCGAGCTCCACCAACTCCAGAAGCTCCTCATCATCGACCATGTCAGCCTTGTTCAACGCCACCACGATCGCCGGCACACCCACCTGACGAGCCAGAAGCACATGCTCCCGAGTCTGAGGCATCGGACCATCAGCCGCCGACACCACCAAGATCGCCCCATCAACCTGCGCCGCACCCGTGATCATGTTCTTGATGTAATCAGCATGACCCGGCATATCAACATGAGCGTAATGACGAGCCGCCGTCTCATACTCCACATGCGCAACATTAATCGTAATACCACGCTCCCGTTCCTCAGGAGCCTTATCAATATTCTCAAACGCCGTCGCCGTATTACCAGCAACACGATCCGACAACACCTTCGTAATCGCCGCCGTCAACGTCGTCTTACCATGATCAATATGCCCCATCGTCCCAACATTCACATGAGGCTTGTTGCGCTCGAACTTGGCCTTGGCCATGGCTGATGTCTCTCCTTGACGGGGTTACTCACTGACGGGTCTTTCCGACTCCCTCAACCCGGCACCCCAGCCGTGGGTCGGTCTTGGCCGGACCGGAACGGGGCGGGCCTGCTGTGGAGCAGGCCTCGCGGTGGCGGGAGGGAGTTTGGTGGCGACGGTCGGGTTCGAACCGACGACCTCTCGATTATGAGCCGAGCGCTCTCACCAACTGAGCTACGTCGCCGCTCCACCCGAGGCCACCCGGAGACCGGGCGGGCTGCGGTTTGAGAGCCCCCTGAGAGAATCGAACTCTCGACCTTTTCCTTACCATGGAAACGCTCTGCCGACTGAGCTAAGGAGGCTGGGTTGTGGCCCGCAGGGCCTTCCCGGCGGGGAGGGCTGTGGGGCGCGGCCTGGAATCAGAGCCGACTGCAGTCTGCCACGGCGGAGGGGGTGCCCCAACCCCATTTCACCCCTTTTAGGCCGGGCTCGACCGGGAGGCCCGGAGTTCCGCCCCGAGCGAAAGCCGAGGTCCCCGATGGGGACACCTAGAGGCTGGGCCCGGCTCCCGCCGGCAACGGCAGCAGCGTCGGGCCTTCGTACTGCTGGAGCGGGCTGATGGGGGCCAGCATGCGGTTGGTGCCGGTCTGGCCGGCCGAGCAGTTGCGCACGGCGCGGATGCAGTTGTCGGCCCAGATGTCGGTGATCTGCTTGTTCCACCCGCCGAACCAGTCGGCGTGCAGGCTGGCCCCGGGCCCCGAGTTGAATCCCGACGTCTTGTCGGACGAGAGGTACCAGCCGTCCACCGAGTCCACCCCGGCCCAGTAGATCAGGATGCTGATCTGGGGGATCGGCTTGGGGTGGGTGGCCGGGCACGGCTCGCGATCGCCGGCCCAGGCCATGTGGCTGAGGTGGTCGGGCGAGTCGAGGTTCTGGCCGTCCCAGCAGTTGGGGAACTGGATGGTGGCGTTGATGTAGTCGCCGTTGCAGTTGGGGATGCGGTTGGTCTCGTTGTAGGACGCCCCGCTGCCCCCGCACGACCAGTTGAGCCGCTGGTCGGCCGTGAACGACTCGTTGCGGGTGTTTCCCACCACCATCTTCAGACCCTGGGGAAGGGCCACCGCCGTGTCGGGCTTCTTGGTCTTGTAGTAGATCGTGATCGCTTTGGGCGCGACCACGTGGCCCTTGCCGTCCATCAGCGCCGGCACCCAGTAGGCCGAGCGGTTCAGCTCGAAGCCGTCGCACGTGCTGCCACCCGAGTTCAGCAGCGAGTCCTGGGTGGTGAAGGCATCGGCCGTGGTGTTGCCGATGAACATGTGGAGGTGCGACTTGCCGGGCTGGCCCGGGAACACGATCGGGTCGTCGTAGTTGAAGTGGGAGTACTCGCAGTTCGTACGGAACTGCCCCTCACCGTTGCCCGACCCGTTGTCGGGCCGGTCTACCGCGACGGTCAGAGCGTCGAGGCTGAGCTGATCGGAGGGCACCGAGCTGAAGCGGTTGAACTCCGGCTTCGAGTCGTTCCGGATGGCGTCGAACAGCTGGTTGGTGCCGGTGCCGGCGGGAGCCACGGACGTGGGCTGCTCGCCGGCGGCCGGAGCCGAGGTGGACGACGCATTGGGGTCGGCAGTGCCGGGGGGCGACGTGGGGGGCAGGGCCGAGCCGGGCGGCAGTGTGAGCTGGCCGGGGGCGGCCTCGAGCGTGGTGCTCGGATCCGCGCTCACCGTGGTGGATGGCCCGGCGTCGGTCACCGTGTCGGAACCGTCGCCCAGCCGGCTCGTGAGAAAGAGCAGCGGAAGGAGCACCGCCAGCGCGATGAGGGCGCGAAGCCCGTATTGCAGACTGCGGGGCCAGCTACTCACGACACCGAACGGTAACATGTTCGGCGCTCCGAACGGGCGCGCCAGCGGGAATCGGGCCCACCCGGCGGGCCGGTAGCGTCGTGAGGTGCAGTTGCGCAGCGCCACCCTGGCCGACGCCGAACGGCTGTGCCAGATCTACAACCGCGAGGTGCTGGAGACCACGGCCACGCTCGATCTCGTACCCCGGTCGCTGGAGGACCAACGGGCCTATATCGCCGACCGGTCTGGGGCCCTGGCCGTGGTGGTGGCCTGCGACGACGACCTGGTGGTGGGCTTCGCCAGCCTCAGCTTCTACCGCGACCGCCACGGTTATCGCACCTCGGTGGAGGATTCGGTCTACATCGACCGTGACTGGCAGCGCCGGGGCCTGGGCACCCTGCTGCTGGGCGAAGTGCTGGCCCGAGCCTCGGCCCACGGTTTCCACGCCTGCTTCGCCCGCATCGTCGGCCCTCAGCAAGCCAGCGTGGGCCTGCACGAACGCCACGGGTTCAACCTGGTGGGCATCGAGCGCGAGGTGGCCCGCAAGTTCAACCGGTGGCACGACGTGGGCCTGTACCAGCGCCTGCTCTGACGACCCGGCGATGACGAGCCGGACGGGGCAGACCAGGAGCTCACGAGAGCGGCGGCGGAGGCTGGGCCTGCCACTCTCGTGAGCTACCGTGGGCCGGGTAGGATTTGAACCTACGTAGGCGTAACCGACGGATTTACAGTCCGCTCCCTTTGGCCACTCGGGCACCGACCCTGGGAATCCTGAGGCTATCGGCTCCGCCCCGCCGGCCGCACCCTGATTTTTCCGCCGATCTACGGTCGGCGCAGGAGCATCATGGCCGGCTCGAAGCTCATGACCACGTCGCCGGCCTGGTTGCACAGCTCGTGGCGACAGGTGAGCACCCCCCGGTCGGGCTTGCTGGCCGACACCTTGGCGTCGAGCACGGTGATCCGCAGGCGCAGCTCGTCGCCGGCCCGCACCGGGGCCAGCCATCGCAGCTCCCGGCCGCCGGGGGATCCCAGGCTGGCTGGGCCGAGCGTGGTGGCCAGCAGCTTCATGAGCACGGCACCGGTGTGCCAGCCGCTGGCGATCAGGCCCCCGTAGATCGTGTCCCGGGCGGCGTCGGCGTCGACGTGGAAACGCTGGGGGTCGAACTCCTGGGCGAAGGCCACCATCCGGTCGCCCTCCATCAGGTGCGACCCGGGCACCTCGATCACCTCACCCACCGTGTAGTCGTCGAACCACCGCTCGCTCAGCTCCATCGGCTCAACGCTATGGGGGAGCACCAGAGTACGGTTGAAGCCATGCCTACCTTCGATGTTGTCTCCCAGATCGAGATGCAGGAAGTGGTCAACGCCGTCGATCAGGCCAGCCGCGAGGTCAGCACCCGCTTCGACTTCAAGGACACCGACTCAACCGTTGCGCTCGACGCCAAGGGCATGACCGTGACCCTGGAGTCGGCCAGCCGGGATCGGCTCACCGCCCTGCGCCAGGTGCTGGAGGAGAAGCTGGTCAAGCGCAAGGTCTCCCTCAAGTCGATCGAGTTCGGCACGGTGGAGGATGCGGCCAAGGGACGGGCCCGCCAGCAGGCGTCGCTCAAGGCCGGGATCTCGTCCGATCTGGCCAAGAAGATCAACATCCACATCAAGGATCTGAAGCTCAAAGGCGTCCAGTCCCAGACCCAGGGCGACCAGGTGCGGGTCTCGGGCAAGAAGCGCGACGACCTCCAGGCCGTGATCGCCTCCCTCAAGGAGGGCGACTTCGACGTGCCCCTCCAGTTCGAGAACTTCCGGGACTAGGTGTCCCCTTCGGGGACCTCGAGTTCGCCTACGGCGAACATCGGGGGTGTCCCCTTCGGGGACCTCGAGTTCACCTACGGCGAACATCGGGGGTGTCCCCTTCGGGGACCTCGAGTTCACCTACGGCGAACATCGGGGTGTCCCCTTCGGGGACCTCGAGTTCACCTCGAGTTACAGAGCGTGCTGCCAGTCGCCGGAGCGGAGGCGACGGATGCGCTCCTCGGCCGAGGGGTGGGTGGCGAACAGGTTGGCCAGCGCCACCTTCCGGTTGGCCAGGGGATTGACGATGTAGTTGCTGGCCTGGGCCGGCGCCACGTGGCTCGGGACCCGCAGGGAATAGCCGTGAAGCTTCTCCAGCGCCCGGGCCAGCGGCTCGCCGGTGCCGATGAGGCGGGCGGCGGTGCGGTCGGCCTCGTACTCCCGGCTCCGGCTGACGGCCAGCTGGATGATCGTGGCGGCCACGGGGGCCAGGATGGCGAAGGCCAGCAGCACGATCGGATTGGCGCCCTCGTCGTCGTCCCGCCGGCCACCCCCACCGAACATCGAGCTCCACATGGCCATCTGGGCCAGGAAGCTGATGGTGGACGCGATGGTGGCGGCGATCGAGCCGGTCAGGATGTCGCGGTTGCGCACATGGGCCAGCTCGTGGGCCAGCACGCCCCGGATCTCCTCCCAGCTCAAGGTCCGTAGGAGCCCCTCGGTCACGCACACTGCGGCGTGCTTCGGGCCCCGCCCGGTGGCGAAGGCGTTGGGCTGCTGCTCGGGCGAGACGTAGAGCCGGGGCATGGGGATGTCGGCCCGCTGGGTCAGCTCCCGCATGATCCGGTAGTAGTCGGGGAGCTGAGCCTCGCTCACCTCCACCGCCCGGGCCGAGCGGATAGCCAGCTTGTCGCTGAACCAGTAGGACCCGCCGATCATCACCAGCGAGATCAGGAAGGCGATCGTGAGACCGCCGGAGCCGCCGAACAGGCGACCGAAGAGCATGAGCAACCCGGCCAGGGCCGAGAGCAGGAACGCAGTCTTGAGGCCGTTCTTCATCCTGTGGACAAGTCTACAGCCACCGGGGGTCGGGCCGGGGGGTCAGGGGGGGGGACCGATCCCCCGACCCCCGGCTCGCTGGCTACTCCTCGTCGGCGTTCTCCTGGGCCCGGGTGGCGATCTCGGAGACCACGCCGGGGTCGGCCAGCGTGGTGGTGTCGCCCAGCTGGCGGCCGTCGGCCACGTCACGCAGGAGGCGGCGCATGATCTTGCCCGACCGGGTCTTGGGCAGGTCGGGCACGATGATCACCGTCTTGGGCCGGGCGATGGCCCCCAGCTTCACACCGACGTGGGCCCGGATCTCGTTGCCCAGGTCGGTGGAGGGCGAGTACTCGCCCCGGAGGATCACGTAGCCCACGATGGCCTGGCCCGTGATCTCGTCGTTCGCCCCCACCACGGCCGCCTCGGCCACCGCCGGGTGGTCGACCAGGGCCGACTCGATCTCGGTGGTGGAGATCCGGTGACCCGACACGTTCATCACGTCGTCGACCCGGCCCAGCAGCCAGATGTAGCCTTCCTCGTCGATCTTGGCCCCGTCACCGGCGAAGTACCGGCCCTCGAACCGGCTCCAGTACGTCTCCCGGTAGCGCTCGGGAGCGCCCCAGATGCCCCGCAGCATGCCGGGCCAGGGCTTGGTGAGGGTGAGGTAGCCACCGCCCTGGGCCACCGGGTTGCCGTTGTCGTCGACCAGCTCGGCGAAGACCCCGGGGATCGTGTGGCAGGCGGAGCCGGGCTTGGTGGTGGTGACCCCGGGCCAGGGGCAGATCATGTGCCCACCGGTCTCGGTCTGCCACCAGGTGTCGACGATCGGGGTGTTCCCGCCCCCGATGTGCTCGTGGTACCACATCCAGGCCTCGGGGTTGATGGGCTCCCCCACCGTGCCCAGCACCCGCAGCGACGACAGGTCGTGCTTGGCCGGTTCCTGGTCGCCCCACTTCATGAAGGTGCGGATGGCGGTGGGGGCGGTGTAGAGCTGGGTGACCTTGTAGCGCTCGATGATGTCCCACAACCGGTCCCGGCCCGGGGTGTCGGGGGTGCCCTCGTAGATCACCGACGTGCAGCCGTTGGCCAGCGGGCCGTACACGATGTAGCTGTGCCCGGTGACCCAGCCGATGTCGGCGGCGCACCAGTAGATGTCGGTGTCGGGCTTCAGGTCGAACGAGTACTTGTGGGTGAAGGCCACATGGGTCAGGTAGCCGCCCGTGGTGTGCATGATGCCCTTGGGCTTGGCCGTGGTGCCAGAGGTGTAGAGCAGGTACAGGAGCTGCTCGGAGTCCATGGGCTCGGCCGGGCAGTCGGCCGAGGCGGTGGCCATGAGGTCGTGCCACCACAGGTCGCGGCCCTCGGTCATGTGGGGGTTGGTGTCGCACCGGTTGACCACCACCACGTTGGTGACGGTGGGGGCGCCGATCTGGAGGGCGGCGTCGACGGTGGGCTTGAGCTCGAACGGGGTGCCCCGCCGGTAGCCGGCGTCGGCCGTGATGATGACCTTGGCCTCGGCGTCCTCGCAGCGGTCGACGATGGCGTCGGCCGAGAAGCCGCCGAAGATCACGGAGTGGGCCACGCCCACCCGGGCGCAGGCCAGCATGGCGATCGGCAGCTCGGGGATCATCGGCATGTAGATGGCGGCCCGGTCGCCCTTTGTCAACCCCAGGCCGAGGAGCACGTTGGCGAACTTGGAGACCTCGCTGAGCAGGTCGGCGTAGGTGATGGTGCGGGTGTCGCCCGGCTCGCCTTCCCAGTGGTAGGCCACCTTGTCACCCCGGCCTGCCTCCACGTGGCGGTCGAGGCAGTTGTAGGCGATGTTGAGCTCGCCGCCGACGAACCACTTGGCGAAAGGCAGGTCCCATTCGAGGGTGGTGTCGAAGTCCTTGTTCCAGGTGACCAGCTCCCGGGCCTGACGGGCCCAGAACGCCTCGTAGTCGGCCTCGGCCTCGTCGTAGAGCGAACGGTCGCTGGCGTTGGCCTGCTTCACGAACTCGTCCGACGGGGGAAAGCTCCGGTTCTCGACCTCGAAAACCCCGATCGCTTCTTGCGACATGTGCATCTCCAGGAAATCTGCTGGCGTGGTCCCGGCGCGGGGCGCCCCTTCATCCGGTCGTTACCCGCTACAGGCGGGCTCGACCCAGCGGCCCGAGCCTAGTGCGCCACCCGTTCCGAGGCGACCGGGGCGCCGCCCGCTACGGCAGGCGGTACAGAGCCCGGAGGCCGGCGACCACGGCGTCGAGACCGCGCTCGAACATGTCGTCGGAGGTGATCGTCCGATGCTCCACCATCAGGGACCGCACGACCGGATCGTCGACGAGTTGGAGGTCGATGCCCTTGCCGTCCCGCAACAGCGCCATCGTCCCCATCTCGGTGGCCACGTGACCCATCACGAACGACACGGCGAAGTGGAAGGCCCGGCACGACTCGGCCACGTCCAACCCGACCAGGTGGAACCGGCTGTGCGACCAGGCCAGCACCTCGAAGGCGGTGGCGCTCTTGGCCGGACGGCTGGCGAACAGCTCGAGGGCGGCGCTGTGCTTGATCAGCACCGACCGGAAGCCTCGCAGGCCCTCCCGGGTGGCGAGCTCCCAGTCGTCGTCGGGCACGTCGCGGGGCAGGGCGATCTCGGCGAACAGACAGTCGAGGATGGCGTCGAGCAGATCGTCCTTGTTGATGACATAGTGGTAGAGCGACATGGCCTCCACGCCCAGGAGACCACCGAGCTTGCGCATCGACAAGCCGGCCAGGCCCTGCTCGTCGGTGAGGGCGAGAGCGGTCCGGGCGATCACGTCTCGGCTGAGTGCCGTCCGTACTGTTGCGGTCATCTGCGCCACAGCCTAGCCGACCTGGCCGGCGACCCTCCCGATCGAGTACCCGGCCGACCCCGATCCGTGTCGTGGAGCCGACGCCCGCTGTGCAGTGCCCACGACGTTGTGCGGGCAGGGTCGAGCCGGTGGCGGGTGGCCGGTGGCGTGGCCGTCAGGTCGGCGGCGAGGAGCGCCAGAGACAGGCCAACCAGCCGCCGAGGCCGGCCGGATCGAGCAGCGCCTCGGCCTCCGATACCCGGCTGCGCATGCGCAGGGCGGTGAGATCGGGACGGGCGGCGTGCTCGGCCCAGTACCGGCGGCCCTGGTCGACGAGGGCGTCGATCCCCCACCGTCGCAGGAGCTCGGCCTGGGTCGTGACCTCGGGGGCACCGGGCAGCTGGTCGACGGCCACGTCGGTGGTGATGTCCCACTGGCCCGGCTCGGCCAGGGGGTCGCTCCCCCGCTCGTGCTGGCGGTAGGTGCGTAGCCACCCGCCCCGGCCGGCCAGCTCGGCCGTGGTGGGGGCGCCGTAGTCGAGCACGAGGAGGGCGGCCGGACCCTGGGCCAGCACGTCGGACACCCAGCGGCTGGCCTGCTCCAGCCACGGGGCCCGGGCGCCGACGGGTACGTCGAGACCGGGATCGTCGATCGGCTCCCACCGCTCGATACCGGCGCCGGCCCCCGGGCCGGGCTCACCCTCGACGTACAGCTCGTACCAACCGCCGGCCCGGCGCTCGACGACGCGGAACGGGAGGTTGTCCAGCAACTCGTTGGCGATCACCACCGCCCCGGCCAGGTCGGTTCCGGCCAGGGGGTCGACGGTGCTCCCGGCCGGGGCGGTCGGTCCGGCCCGGTCGGCCCCGATCACGCGGCGGGCGCCGGCCGACGCTCCGGGGGCGGCGGCCAGGGCCCGGGCCAGGGTGCCGGGTCCGGTGCCGGCGTCGACCACCAGGAACGGGTCGGGCCGGCCGGCCTCCTCCCACCAGGCGTCGACGGCGGCCGCCAGCACATCGGCGAACAGCGGGCCGACCTCGGGGCTGGTGATGAAGTCGCCCCGCCGGCGCCCGGCCCGGCCGGCGCCCGACCCGTAGAACCCGTGCTCCGGGTGGTACAGGCACCGCTCCATCCAGGCGTCGAACCGCGCCACGGTCACGATCTCATGCCCCCGGCGGTCACCCGTGACGCCCCCTGGCACTAGATCGGGGGTTCCATGATCTCATGCTCCTGGCCGTCACCCGTGACGCCCCCGGGCACCAGATCGGGGTTCCAGGTTGTGATGCCCCCGACGGTCACCCGTGACGGCCCCGGGCACCAGATCGGGGGTGCCCGGAGGGCCCACGTCAGCGGCCGAGGGCGATGGCGGAACCGAAGTCGGTGAGGTCGGGCACCAGGCTGGTGACGCCGGCCAGCAGGGTGGCGACCACCGTGATGGCCAGGGCGGCCACCAGCGACGGCGGCACCCGCACCCGGCTGGTGTCGCCGTCGGGGGCGGGCATGAACCACATCTGCTTGGCCACGTTCAGATAGTAGAACGCCGCCAGCACCGTGTTGACCGCCGCCACCAGGGCGAGCGTCGTGCCCGCCACCGACTGGCTCTGCAGCAGCACGCTGAACACCTGCCACTTGGCCAGCCAGCCCCCCATCGGGGGGATACCGGCCAGCGAGAACAGGAACACCGTCATGGCCGTGGTGAGGCCGGGGGCGTAGTTCAGCATCCCGCCGAACGACGAGATCTCGCCCGAGCGGGTCTTGCGGGCCGCGGCGATGACCACAGCGAAGGCGCCGAGGTTCATGGCGGCGTAGATCACGAGGTAGGTGACGATGGCCGACTGGGCCGACACCCCCGAGTTCGGGACCTTCGAGTACACGGCCAGGGGGGCCATGATGTAGCCGGCCTGGGCCACGCCGGAGTAGGCCAGCATGCGCACGATGTTGGTCTGGCGCATGGCGATCAGGTTGCCGATCGACATGGTGAGGGCCGCCAGCACCCACATGAACGGCTCCACCACCTCGGACTGGCCGGGGAAGGCGAACAGGATGATCGTCACCATCCCCACGAACCCGGCCGCCTTGGACGCCACCGCCAGGAAAGCGGTGAGCGGGGTGGGGGCACCCTCGTAGGTGTCGGGGGCCCAGGTGTGGAAGGGGACGGCCGACACCTTGAACCCGAAGCCGATGATGGTGAACAGGGCGGCCAGGGTGAGCAGCGGCTTGGTGCCCTCGGTCGTGAGCTTCTCGGCGATCACGGTGAGGCGGGTGTCGCCGGCCACGCCGTACAGCAGCGACATGCCGTAGAGCATGATGGCCGAGGCGAAGACGCCCATCAGCATGTACTTGAGGCCGGCCTCGTTCGACTTCAGGTCACGCTTGCGCCAGGCGGCCAGCAGGTAGGCCGGGATCGACAGCAGCTCGAGGGCCACGAAGATCGACACCAGGTCCCGGGCCGACGACATGACCAGCATGCCCAGCACCGACGACGCCAGCAGCTCGTAGTACTCGCTGTCGTAGTAGTCGCCGTCGGCCATGTACTGGGTGCTGAGCAGCACCACCACGTAGCCCGAGATGAGGAACATGCCCTTGAGGGCGAGGGCGTAGCGGTCCACCACGAACGCCCCGCCGAACAGGCTGCGGGTGGCACCGTCGTTCCACAGGGTGAGGATCGGGATCATGGCGGCCAGGAAGCCGACGCCGGTGAAACCGGGCATGAAGCGGCGGGCCCGCTCCAGGCCCACCATGTCGAGGATGACCACCAGACACGTCCACGCCAGCAGGGTCGCCTCGGGGGCGAAGGCGTGCCAGTCGATCGTGGGCGAGTCGAACGGGATCGACTCGACCGTCTGCTGCGCGAGGAGTGCGAGTGTCATGTCAGCGCCCCAGAGCCTCGAACACGTCGCCGACCACGGTGGCGGGGGCGTTGGTGACGTCGAACACGATGCTGGGGATGAAGCCCAGCACCACGATCAGCACCAGCATCGGCACCCAGGCCACCCACTCGGTGAAGACCGTGTCGTGGATGTGGTCGTCGTGGGCGAACTCTTCCTTCGGCGTGCCGAAGGCGGTGCGCTGCAGCAGCCACAGGAGGTAGGCGGCGGCCAGCACGGTGCCGACGGCGGCGATCACCATGTACGTACGGAACAGGCTCACCGACAGGCCGGGCGCCGGGTTGTAGGCGGCCAGGATGGCGGGGAACTCGCCCCAGAACCCGGCCAGGCCGGGCAGGCCGAGGGAGGCCATGGAGGTGAACCCGAGGATCCAGCCCATGTGCGGGGCCTGCACCAGCAGGCCGCCCAGCCGCTTGATCTCCAGCGTGTGGTACCGCTCCTTCACCGAGCCGGCGATGAAGAAGAGCATGCCGGTGATCAGCCCGTGGGCCACCATGCCGAAGATGGCGGCGTTGATGCCGAAGTTGGTGAGGGTGGCGATGCCGAGCATCACGTACCCCATGTGGGCCACCGACGAGAAGGCGATCAGGCGCTTCATGTCGGTCTGGGCCAGGCAGCCGAGGGCACCGTAGATGATGCCGATGACGGCCAGCAGGCCGATCCACGGGGCCCACTCGACGGCGGCCTCGGGCAGGATAGGCAGGGCGATGCGGACGAAGCCGTAGGTGCCGAGCTTCAGCAGCACGGCGGCCAGGATCACCGACCCCTGGGTGGGGGCCTGGGTGTGGGCGTCGGGCAGCCAGGTGTGGAACGGGAACATCGGCACCTTGATGCCGAACCCGAGGAACATGCCGCCGAAGATCAGCACCTGGGTGCGCAGCGAGATGTCACGGGCGGCCACCTCGGCGGCCAGATCCTGGAGGTTGAACGTGCTCGACCCCGTGACCCAGTACAGGGCCAGGAAGGCGACCAGCATGAAGGCCGAGCCGAACAGGGTGTAGAGGAAGAACTTGATGGCGGCGTAGAGCCGGTTCTCGCCGCCCCACACGCCGATCATGAAGTACATCGGCAGCAGCACGACCTCGAAGAACACGAAGAACAGAACCAGGTCCTGGGCCACGAAGGTCCCGAGCATGCCGGTGTGGAGCACCAGCATCAGGATGAGGAACGCCTTGGCGTTGCCCGGCTCCGGGATGTGGTTCCAGGAGTACACGATCACCAGGGGCGTCACCAGCAGGGTCAGCGCCACCAGCGGCAGCGAGATCCCGTCGAGGCCCACCGTGAACCGGGCGTTGATGACCTCGATCCAGCGCCGGTCGACCAGGAACTGGAGCTCCCGGGTGCGGTCGTAGTCGAAGTTCTGCAGCAGCAGGACCCCCATCACGGCGGAGGCGACGGTGGCGACCAGCGCGATGAGCTTGTGGGTCTCCTCCTCCTGCCCCGGGATCACCATCATGATGGCGACCCCGACGAGGGGGAGGAAGACCATCAGGGCGATGCCCCAGTCATTCAGAAAGTCGGTCATGCAACTGATCCCTGGATATCTCGCCCGCCGGTTGGCCGGGTGAACTGGTGAACAACGTGGACGATCGCCATGGTCAGATGGCGATGATGAAGACGGCGACCAACAGAGCGGCCGAGCCGAACATGAGGGTGGCGTATTGGCGGATCTGGCCGGTCTGGATCCGGCGCAGGAACTGGCCCGAGCCCGACGCAGTCTGGCCCGAGGCGTTGACCGCCTGGTCGACCATCCCCTGATCGATGAAGTGGTAGACGAAGCGGCCGAGCCCCACGGAGAACTTTCCGGCCACGTTGATGATCCCGTCGATGATGTTCTGGTTGATCCAGTAGGCGGCGCTGGCGATCGGGCCCTTGGTGGCCCCGGCGATGATGCCGGTGTAGAGGTGGTCGAGGTAGTACTTGTTGTCCAGCACCTTGTAGCCGGCGGCGGCCAGGCTGTTGCGGCTCCGCAGCCCGTCGGTGTACTCGGCGGCGTGGGGATCCTTGGCGTAGAGCGCCTGGTAGTAGCGCCACGCCAGGAACCCGGCCAGCACCGCCAGGGCACTGGCCAGGAGGGCGAGCGGGAGGCTGGCGGAGGCGTGGCCGATGGCGGGGAAGCTGGCGATGCCGCCCGGCTCCACCCACTCCTCGAAGCGGATGGCCCAGCCCTCGGGCAGGCCCAGGGTCGACACCAGCGGCTCGGGCAGGTTCAGGAAGCCGACCACCACGGCCATGAAGGCCAGGATGATCAGCGGGGTGGTGATCCGGGGGCCCGACTCGTGCGGGTGGGCGTGGCCCCGGTACTCGCCGAAGAAGGTGAGCCAGATGGTCCGGGTCATGTAGGCGGCGGTGAGGCCGGCCGTGATCATGCCGAAGATGAACGGCATCCAGTAGGTGCCGTTGCCATCGGTGCCGGGGAACACGCCGGTGCCCACGAGGATCTCGTCCTTGGACCAGAAGCCGGCCAGGGGCGGGATGCCGGCCAGGGCCAGCGAGCCGATGATGAAGGTGGCGAACGTCTTGGGCATGTACTTGCGCAGCCCGCCCATGTCGGCCTTCATGTCGAAGCTGTGGTGGCAGGCGTGGCTGACCGAGCCGGCCCCCAGGAACAGGCAGGCCTTGAAGAAGGCGTGGGTGAAGAGGTGGAACATGCCGGCCGTGTAGGCCCCCACCCCGAGCGCCGTCACCATGTAGCCCAGCTGGGAGACGGTGGAGTAGGCCAGCACCTTCTTGATGTCACGCTGGACGAAGGCCAGGAGGCCACCGCCCACCGTGGTGACGGCGCCGATGGCGGCCATGGCGTTGATCGAGCTGCCGGGGATCGACAGACCCATCCAGAACACGCCGTACAGCCGGCCGATCAGGTAGACCCCGGCCACCACCATGGTGGCGGCGTGGATCAGGGCCGAGACGGGCGTGGGGCCGGCCATGGCGTCGGGCAGCCAGGTGTGGAGGATGAACTGGCCCGACTTCGACATGACCGCCGCCATCAGGCAGAGGGAGGCGACGAGGAGGGCGGTGTGCGAGGTCTCGCCCGAGATCGCCTTCGAGTTGATCTCGACCACGTCGAAGGTGTTGCCCGAGGCGAAGTACAGCGTGATCATGCCGACGAGCAGGCCGATGTCGCCCACACGGTTGGTGAAGAAGGCCTTGAGGGCGGCGTCGGAGTTGGCCTTCTCCTCCCACCAGTGCCCGATGAGGCCGAACGAACAGACGCCCACCAGCTCCCACCCCATGATCATCTGCAGGGTGTTGGACGACAGGACGTAGTAGAGCATCGCCGCCGTGAACAGCGACAGGAAGGCGAAGAAGTGGGTGTAGCGCCGGTCGCCGTGCACGTAGTCGGTGGAGTACACGTGGACCAGGAGCGAGATGAAGGTGACGACGAACAGCAGCATCACCGACTGGCCGTCGACCAGGGTGCCGATGCGGAAGGTGTCGGCGCCGTTGGAGAACCAGGTGCGCTCGGTGACGATCGGCGCTCCCCGGGTGGCGTGCGCCCCCTCCTCCTCCTCCTCGGCGGCGGGGATGGCCGGGGCGGCCTGCTCTCCCGACGACAGGCCCTCCTCTTCCGACGAGGTGGCCGGCGCCTCCTCTTCAGTGGTTCCGCCCTCGGTGGTGCCGTGCTCCTCGGTGGTCACGCCCTCCTCGTGGGAGGCGATCTCGGCCTGGACGTCGCCGATCCAGGTGAAGGTGGTGAGCACGGCCAGCACGAAGGCGGCGGCCACGGCCGTGATCCCGATCTCGGCCCCCTTGAACGGCAGACGCTTGCCGAAGAACAGGATCAGGACGAACGAGGCGGCGGGCAGCGCAGGGATCACCCAGGCATGGGTGTAGAACCAGGACACAGCGGTTTCGGCAGCTTCGGCAGCAAACACGTTCGATCCCTCGTTCAGCCCTTGAGCAGGTTCGCTTCGGCGATGTCGATACTGCGGCGGTTCCGGTAGATGAGCAGCACGATGGCGAGCCCTACACCCACCTCGGCGGCGGCCACAGCGATCACGAACAGGGCGAAGACCTGCCCGGCGACGTCACCGTTCATGGCCGACAGGGCCACCAGGTTGATGTTCACCGAGTTGAGGATGAGCTCGATCGACATGAGCACGAGCACGCCGTTGCGGCGGGCCAGCACACCGTAGACGCCGATGCAGAACAGGGCGGCGGCCAGGATCAGAAACTGGTTCAGGTACATACGTCAGTCCCTCCGGGCCACCACGACCGCCCCGATCAGAGCGGCCAGCAGGAGCAGCGACAAGGCCTCGAACGGCACCAGATACGTGCCGAAGATCGAATCGGAAACGGCCTGGGTGGTCTGGGGGACCATCGAGTCGGGCAGCTTGTCGTCGCCGAAGCCCTCCCACAGGGAGTACGACATCACCGCCATCATCCCCAGGCCCACGAGCGCACCGATCCAGCGCTGCTCGTTGTCCAGATCGGTCTCGGCCCCGATCTTGGCCCGGGTGAGCATCACGCCGAAGAGGAGGAGCACCATGATGGCGCCGAGGTAGACCAGCACCTGGGTGGCGGCCACGAACTCGGCCCCCAGGATCACGTACACGCCGGCCACGGCCGACAGGACGACGAGCAGGTACAGGGCGGCGTGCACCACGTTGTTGCTGGTGACCATCTTGAGGGCGGCGACGACGGCCACGATGGCCAGGACGGCGAAGAAGGCGTTGACCACGCCCGACTCGGTGCGGGAGAGCGCCTCCTGGGCCAGGATCACGGCGCTCATCGCGGCACCTTCTTACCTTTGACGGGAGCCCTGCGGGCTCCTTGGAGTTCGGCTGCGCCGAACTCGTGCGGGTCACGATGGGTGCTCACCTCGGGACCTTCTTCCCCTTCACCTGGGCGCCGGCCTCGTAGGGCTCGAACTCGGGCACGGTGGTCATCCACTGGCCCAGGCGGGTCTTGTCGTGCAGGAGATCGGCGATCTTCGGCTCGGAGTACTCGAACTCGGGGCTCCAGAACAGCGCCTCGAACGGGCACACCTCGACACAGATCCCGCAGTACATGCAGAGGCCGTAGTCGATGTCGAACCGGTCGAGCTTGTTGACCGAGCGGGGCTTGCCGCCGGCCCGGCGGGGCGGCGCCAGCTCCTTGTGGCCCTCGATGTAGATGCACCAGTCCGGGCACTCGCGGGCGCACAACATGCACGAGGTGCAGTTGTCTTCGTGGAGGGCGATCACGCCCCGGGCCCGGGGCACCGGGTCTTCCTTGGCGTGGGGGTACTGGACCGTCTCCGGCCCCTTGGTCACCGTCTTGACGATCTCGGAGAACGTGACGCCGAGACCCTTGATCACACCGGGAACGAGAGCCATCAGAAAGCCACCTTGAAGAAGCCGGTCAGCGCGATGTTGACCAGGGCCAGGGGGATCAGGAACTTCCAGGCGAACTTCTGGAGCTGATCCTCCCGGAACCGGGGGTAGGTGAAGCGGACCCAGTAGATCACGAACGTGAGCAGCAACATCTTGGTTGCCATCACGATCGGGCCGATCACGTTCATGGCGTTGGAGTAGGAGTCGATCCCCAGCAGGTCGGTCACGAAGGGCGGGACCGACCAGCCGCCGAGGAACAGCACCGAGGCCAGGAAGGCGAAGATGTTGGCCGTGGCGAACTCGGCGATGAAGAACAGCAGGAAGCGGAAGCCCGAGTACTCGGTCATGTAACCCGACACCAGCTCCGACTCGGCGATCGGCATGTCGAAGGGCACCTGGGCCAGCTCGGCCTGCACCGCCACGAGGAAGATGAAGAAGCCGATGAACTGGGTGATCACGAACGGGTTCCCGAGGGCCCCCCATCCGAAGATCTCGCCCTCGATCTGGGCCTGCACGATCCGCTGGAGGTTGAGCGACCCGGCCTGGATGACCACGCCGACCACCGCCAGCACCAGGGGCAGCTCGTAGGCGATGAGCTGGCCGGCGGCCCGCAGGCCGCCCAGCAGCGAGTACTTGGAGGCGCTGGCCCAGCCGGCCATGAGGATGCCGATCACCGACAGCGAGCTCACGGCCAGGGCCAGGAACACGCCGACGTCGAAGTTGGCGAAGGCGGCATCGGGCCCGAAGGGCACCACCAGCACGAGCAGGAACGTGCTCACCAGCACCACGTAGGGGGCGGCGGCGAACACGAAGCGGTCGGCCCGGGCGGGGAAGATGTCTTCCTTCTGGGCGAACTTGCCGACCTCGGCCATCAGCTGGAGCGAGCCGTAAGGGCCGGCCTCCATCGGGCCGAGCCGGCTCTGCATGAAGCTGACCATCTTGAACAGGTAGAGGTAGACCGTGCCGCCGGCCGGGATCAGCACGGCGACGAAGGCCATGACGAGCTTGAAGATCGTCGTCTGCCAGTACGCGAACTCAACAGCTAGCTGACTCACCGGTCGATGTCTCCCAGGATGAAGTAGAGGGAGGCCAGGATCGTGATCACGTCGGGAACGTAGGTGCCCTTCAGCACCCAGGGCGTGATCGACATGTTGGAGAAGCTGGCGGAGCGGATCTTCACCCGGAACGGCTCCAGGCCGCCCTGGCTGACCACGTAGTAGCCCATCTCCCCCAGCGGGTTCTCGGTGGCCACGTAGGCCTCGCCCTCGGGCACCTTGATGATGCGGGGCACCTTGGCCATGATCGGGCCGGCCGGGATCGAGTCCAGCAGCTGGTCGACCATGTGGCAGGCCTCGCGGACCTCCTGGAGCCGCACCCAGTAGCGGGCGAACGAGTCTCCGTCGGGGTGGGTCCACACCTTCCAGTCGAGCTTGTCGTACACCAAGCCCGCCCCCGGGCCGCCGACCGGGTTGTCGCGCCGGAGGTCCCAGTCGACCCCGGACGCCCTGACGTTCGCTCCGGAGAGCCCGTACGACAGGGCCACGTCGGCCGGGATGACCCCGATGCCGCGGGTACGGGCCTCGAAGATCTCGTTGCCGACGATCAGGTCTTCCATCACGTCGCAGAACTTGCGGATCTGGCCCAGGGCCCGGCGGGTCTCGTCGACCCAGCCCGCGGGAAGATCGTCCTTCAGGCCGCCGATGCGGTCGAAGTTGGGGTGGAACCGGCCGCCGGTGGCCGACTCGATCTGGTTGAGGATGTGCTCCCGGTCCCGGAAGGCGTAGAACACCGGGGTGACGGCGCCCAGCTGCACGCCCATGTCGCCCAGGAACAGGGTGAGGTTGGCGATGCGGGACAGCTCGAAGAACAGGGTGCGGATCCACTGGGCCCGGGGCGGGGCCTCGATCCCCATCAGCTGCTCGCAGGCGAGGATGAACGGCACCTCGTTGGCGAAGCTGCCGAGCCAGTCGATCCGGTTGACCAGCGTGTTGATCTGGGGGTAGGTGCGGACCTCGACCAGCTTCTCGTAGCCGCGGTGCATATAGCCCATGATCGGATCGGCCTCGATGACCTGCTCGCCGTCGAGGCGGACGACCAGGCGCAGGGTGCCGTGGGTGGCGGGATGCTGGGGGCCGATGTTGAGGGTCATGCCCTCGGCTTCGAGCTCCACGTTGACCCGGGCGTCGGCCGCCTGGGCTGCGATGTAGGACAGCTGGCGCCGGTCGACGTTGGGCTGGGTGGCGGTCATGCGTCGCCCTCCGCGGCGGCATCGCCGCCGCCCTCGTCGGCCGCTCCGGGCATGGGTTCCACGTCGACGATGCCGGGCCACGGCTTGATCAGCCGGGCCAGCAGGGGGAAGTCCTTGCGCATGGGATGACCTTCGAAATCGCCCGGGAGGTAGAGCTTGCGCAGCCCGGGGTGGCCCACGAACGTGATGCCGAACATCTCGTAGGCTTCCCGCTCGTGCCAGTCCGCTCCGGGGTAGGTGCCG
Organism: Acidimicrobiales bacterium; assembly: GCA_041394285.1. Classification (GTDB taxonomy): domain Bacteria; phylum Actinomycetota; class Acidimicrobiia; order Acidimicrobiales; family SZUA-35; genus CADEDH01. The sequence goes on from JAWKIL010000013.1 coordinate 154,262, forward strand.
GTCCAGGTGCCGACCTGGAGGGGATCGCCGAGGTTGCCGACATCGGCCTTGATGGTGACCCCGAGCTTGGTGGTGAGGCTGTACACCCGGGCGAACACCTGGAAGCGGGTCTCGCCCCCGGCGTAGGCGCCGGCTCCGGCCCCGGAGACAGCACCGGCGGCGGAGTCTCCGCCATCCTCGGCCTCGCCGTCACCCACCAGGGACTTGCCCTCGAGGATGTTGTCGACCGCGGCGTCGAGGCTGCGACCGTAGGGCGACGGCATCCAGTCGATGGCCGACAGGAAGTCGAAGAAGCGGAACCGCTGCCGGTTGCGCAGGTAGTCGGCCGTGGAGGCCCAGGCCTCGGTGCCGACCCGGATCCACAGATCCTTGCCGGCGATGAGGTGGGAGTCGAGCAGGGCGTCGCCCAGCTCGGTGGTCAGGGCCTCCAGGAGTGCGCTGCGCCCTTCGTCGACGGCGGCCTCTTCGCCGGCGTCGGTGGTCCCGGCTCCGGCCTCGGGGGATTCGGTGTCAGCCGATGGCAAGGGGATCCCCCTTCCACTTGGTCGCCATGTCCTCGTTCATGATCAGCTCCTGGAGCAGCACGATGCCTTCCAGCAGCGCCTCGGGGCGGGGCGGGCAGCCGGGCACGTAGACGTCGACCGGGATCACCTGGTCGACGCCCTTGGTGACGGAGTAGCTGTCCCAGTAGGGGCCGCCGCAGTTGGCACACGAGCCCATCGAGATCACGTACTTGGGCTCCGGCATCTGCTCGTAGAGCCGGCGCACGGCGGGGGCCATCTTGTCGGTCACGGTGCCCGAGATCACCACCAGGTCGGCCTGGCGGGGGCTGGCCGGCAGCGGGATCACGCCCAGCCGCATCACGTCGTAGCGGGGCGAGCCGAAGGCCGCCCCCATCTCGATGGCACAGCACGCCAGGCCCCACTGGTACACCCACAGCGAGTACTTGCGGCTCATGTTCAGCAGGGTCGTCAGACCCTTGGGCAGCTTGCCCGATTCGACCAGTCCCACTTGCGCCTCTCCCGTTCCCCTCTCCCCAGCCCGCTTCGCTATGCCAGCCTCAGGCCCACCGGAGCACGCCCTTGCGCCAGGCGTACCCCAACCCGAGGGTGAGGATGGCGATGAAGATGACCATCTCCAGCAGACCGAAGTAGCCGTACTCCTCCAGGCGGGTGGCCCAGGGGAAGATGAAGACCGCCTCGACATCGAACATCACGAACAGCAGAGCGAATATGTAGTACCGAATCTGGCTCTGTGACCAGCCGGAGCCTACGGGATCGACGCCCGACTCGTAGTTTTCCAACTTGCCCTTGCTCGGGCGGTTGGGGCGAAGCAGGGACGCCAGGCCGACGAAGGCGCCGACGACACCCACGGCGAGCAGGGCGAACAGGATGACGAGCAGGTACTGGCGGAGGAAGTCCGACACGACTGGCGATCCTACCGGGCTAGCTCTCAGCTAACCAAGATACTCACATGTGACTTTCTGGTTGAGATCTCGCCGTGGCCCGGAGGTCGGCGCGCCGATGCGATCCGTCCTGCGATCAGCTGAAGCCCGACGAGATGTCGACCCCGAACAGATCCTTGAACCCGGCGGCGTACTCGGCGTCGGTGGGGGCGGCGCCCAGGGCGATCCAGTCGGCCATGTCCATCGTGGGGCGCCGCTCGGTGATCTCGGGGCCGCCCCAGCCGCAGGTGTAGCGGAACCGGGGCGGGTCGTCGGTGGCGGCGGCGTGGATCACCTCGGCCACCTCCTCGGGCTGGCCCGGCGTGCGCAGGCCGGCGGCGTAGAAGGCGAACAAGCGCCGGTTGTGGGCGTCGTAGGCCCCGGTGGCGTTGGGCGCGTCGGTGTTCTTGGCCATGATCGCCGTCTTCACGATGCCCGGCTCGATGAGGGCCACCCGGATCCCGAACGGGGCCAGCTCCTGGGCCATCCCCTCGCTCAGGCCCTCCACCGCGAACTTCGACACGACGTAGGGGCTCTGGGAGATGGCGGCGATCACCCCGGCGATCGAGCCGATGTTGATGATGCAGCCGTTGCCCCGGGCCCGCATCTGGGGCACCACCGCCTGGGAGCAGCGGATGATCCCGTACACGTTGACGTCCATGACCTCCTCGTAGAGGGAGATCGGGCTCTCCTCGGACACCCCGTTGCCGCCGATGCCGGCGTTGTTGACCAGCACGTCGATCTGGCCGGCGGCCTCGGTCACCTCGGCCACGGCCCGGTTGACCGACTCGGTGTCGGTCACGTCGCACACCACGGGGTGGACGGTCACGCCCCGGGCGTCGGCCATCTCGGCCAACTTGGTCCCCTTGTCGAGGCTGCGCATCGACCCGTAGACGGTCCAGCCCTTGGCCGCCAGGTCGACGGCCGCCGATCGTCCGATTCCCGAGTTGGCGCCAGTGATGAGAGCAACGGTCATGGAGCGGAACTTAGCCCGCCCCACACCCCCGCCGCCCGCTCACCCGCCGGAGGCGGCGGTGTCGGCGCTGGCGTCGGCCAGGGCGTCGTCCCATGGGTCGTCGAGCCACCCGGCGGGCACGGCCACCTGCTGGGGGCCCTGGGTGTGGCCCCGGGCCAGGCGGAGGCCGTCGGGTGGGAGGGCCACGTCGGGCAGGCCGCCCAGGAGGTCGCCCAGCTCGGACAGGCTGCGGACCTGATTGAGGGCGGCCCGCACCGGGCTGCCCACCGGGTACCCCTTGAGGTACCAGCCGGTGTGCTTGCGCAGCTCCCGGATGCCCTTGTGGGGCCCGAACCAGTCGCACAGCAGCTCGGCGTGCTCCACCATCACCGGCACCACCTGGGCCGTCGTCGGAGGGGGCGGCACCGGGCGGCCGCCGAGGGCGGCGGCCAGCTCGCCGAACAGCCAGGGCCGGCCCAGGCAGCCCCGGCCGATCACCACCCCGTCGCAGCCGGTGCGCTCCATCATGGCCAGGGCGTCGGACGCCTCCCAGATGTCGCCGTTGCCCAGCACCGGGACCGACGTCACCGCCTCCTTGAGCCGTGCGATGTGCGACCAGTCGGCCTGACCCGAGTAGAGCTGGGCCACGGTGCGACCGTGGAGGGCGACGGCGGCCACCCCCTCGGCCTCGGCGATGCGTCCGGCGTCGAGATAGGTGTGACGCTCGTCGTCGATCCCCACCCGCAGCTTCACCGTCACCGGCACCGGCCCGGCGGCCCGCACCGCGGCGGCCACGATGGCGCGGTAGAGGTGGCGCTTGTACGGCAGCGCACCCCCACCCCCGGCCCGGGTGACCTTGCGGGCCGGGCAGCCGAAGTTGAGGTCGACGTGGTCCACCCGGCGCTCGGTGACCAGGATCTCCACCGCCCGCCCCACGTAGGCCGGGTCCACCCCCACCAGCTGGAGGCTCCGGGGTGACTCGTCGGGGGCGAAGGCGGCCATGCCGTCGGTCTTGTCGTTGCCCTCGCACAGGGCCCGGGCCGAGATCATCTCGCTGACGTACAGCCCGCCCCCGAAGCGGCGGCACAGCCGGCGGAAGGGGGCGTTGGTGACCCCGGCCATGGGCGCCAGCACCACCGGCTGGCTCAGCGCCAGCGGCCCGATGCGCAGCCCGGGGCCGGCGTCGGTGGTGGTCGTCGGGCCCGCCAGGTCGGTCACCCCTCCACGATAGGGCCGCCCCGCCCCCTCAACCGACGACGCGAAAACCGCGCCCCCCGGCGAACCGACGTCGCGAAACCCCCGGATAGCGGAGGTTTCGCGACGCAGAACGGGGGCTGGGCGCGGTTTTCGTCGCGCAGTTCGCGGGCGGCGGGCGGACACCCCCGGGGTGGGCGGCGGGCGGACACCCCCGGGGGGGTGGTGGGTGGGCGCCGGGGGTGGGTGGCGGGTGGAGCTCAGCCGAGGAGCAGCGCGGCCGCCGCGTCGTGGAGCACACCGCCGCCTAGGTCGGGCAGCAGGCCCAGCACCAGGGTCACGGCGGCGGCCAGGCACACGGCGGCCACGGCGGTGGGAGCGGGGGCCCGCACCGCAGCCAGCACCTCGGCCTCGGGGCTCGCCTCCACCAGCGTGTCGCCCTCGGCCTCGGGCGCCGCCCGGCCGCCGGCCACGGCGTCGACCGCCTCGTGATCGGCCTCGTGGGCCTCCCCGTTGTCGACCAGGAACATCGACACGACGATCCGCAGGTACAGCACGGCCGACACCACGGCGGCCAGCATGGCGATCCCGCCCAGGGCGTAGGAGCCATCGGCGGCGACGGCCCCGATGACCCGGAACTTGGCGAAGAAGCCCGAGGTGAACGGCACCCCGGCCTGGGAGAACAGCAGGATCGCCATGGCCCCGGCCAACACCGGATTGGAGCGGGACAGGCCCCGGTAGTCGTCGAGGTCGTGGCGGCCGTCGCCCCGGCCCCCCACGATCGTGGCCACGCCGAAGGTGCCGGCCACCATCACCGTGTAGGCCAGGAGGTAGAACAGCAGGGCCTCGGCCCCCCGCTGGCCCCCGTCGTCGGGGCTGGCGGCGGCGTGGACGGCCAGCAGCATGAAGCCGGCGTGGTTGATCGAGGAGTAGGCCAGCATCCGCTTCACGTTGCGCTGGGCCAGGGCCAGCAGGGCCCCGGCCACCACCGACAGCACGGCCAGGGCGGCCACCATCGGGCGCCAGTCGGCCCAGTAGGCGGGGAAGGCGTGCAGGAAGATGCGGGCCATACCGGCGAAGGCGGCCACCTTCACCGCGGACGCCATGAAGGCCACCACCGGTGTGGGCGAACCCTGGTACACGTCGGGGGCCCAGAAGTGGAAGGGCACGGCCGACACCTTGAAGGCGAAGCCCACCAGCAGCAGGGCCATGCCGGCCAGGATCAGCGAGGAGTCCGAGCGGGGGTCGAGCCCGGCCGCGTTGGGACCGGCGGCGAAGATCCCCTGCAGGGTGGTGGAGCCGGTGGCCCCGTAGACCAGGGCGATGCCGTAGAGGAAGATGGCCGACGCCAGCGCCCCCAGCACGAAGTACTTGAACCCGGCCTCCTGAGACTCGGCCCGCCGGAGGTGGAGGGCCGCCATCACGTAGGCGGCGATGGACAGGATCTCGAGCCCCAGGAACGACACGATCAGATCGTTGGCCGAGGCCAGCAGCACCCCGCCGGAGGCCGACATCAACATCAGGACGTACCACTCCGGTCCGTCCAGCCCCTCGCGGCGGAGGTAGCCGTCGAGCAGGAGAGCGGCGAGGAACACCGCCAGGCAGATCACGCCGGTGACGAACACGGTGAACCCGTCGACCGCGTAGGCCCCCGACACCAGGCTCCGGGGCCCCTCGGTGCCGGACCCGATCACGCCGTCGAGCACATCGAGCCGGTTGACCCGCTGCCATACCGGGATCAGCGACAGGCCCGAGGCCAGGGCGGTGAGGCAGGTGAAGGCGGCCGGGAAGCCCCGGCCCCGCAGCACCGGCACCACCGAGGTGACGGTGACCAGCAGCACGCCCCCCACGGCCAGGATGACGAACGGCCACAGGAGCGACCACACCACCGGGGGCGACGGCAGTGCCGCCGGCGGAGCCGCCTGGCCCAACAGCGCGATCATTCTGCCCCCTCTTCGGTTTCCTGGGCTTGGGCTTCGCCGCCGTGGGCCGAGGCCTCGGCGGTGGCTATCAGATCCTCGGCCCCGGCCGGGGCCACAGGCTCCGGCTCCTGTTCCGTGAACCCGTCGACCCGGTCGGTGATGTGGGCCACGAGGGCGTCGACCGACGGCCCGATCCGGTCAAGGATCGGCTGGGGGTAGACGCCCATGGCGATGATCAGGGCGATCAGGGGGGCGATCCCGAACAGCTCGGACAGCTTCAGGTCGCTCATCTTCTCGTTGTCGCCCGAGACCGGCCCGTGGAACACCCGCTGGTAGGCCCAGAGCAGGTAGAGGGCGGCCAGGATCACGCCGCTCACCCCCACCACGGCCCACCACCGGGCGCTGGAGAACGCCCCCAGCAGGATCAGGAACTCGCCGACGAACCCGTTCAGGCCGGGCAGGCCGATGCTCGACAGCATGACCACCGTGAACACCGCGGCCATGATCGGGGCCACCCCCTGCAGGCCGCCCAGCAGGGCGATCTCCCGGGTGTGGCGCCGCTCGTAGATCCAGCCGACGAGGATGAACAGAGCGCCGGTGGACACCCCGTGGTTGACCATCTGGAGCACCGCTCCCTCCAGGCCCTGGGAGTTCATGGCGAACACGCCCAGCACGATGAAGCCCAGGTGGGCGATGGAGGAGTAGGCCACCAGGCGCTTGAGATCCTTCTGCATGGTGGCCACGGCGGCGCCGTAGACGATGCCCACGACCCCCAGGGTGAAGAAGATCCAGGCCAGCTCGTGGGCGATCTCGGGGAACAGGAACAGGCCGAAGCGGATGAACCCGTAGGTGCCGAGCTTCAGCATCACCCCGGCCAGGATCACC
>JAWKIL010000014.1:0-159938 GCA_041394285.1 Acidimicrobiales bacterium
TACGAATGGGACTACTCGGTGGAAGAGTACGGACCGCTGACCGTGGTGGAGCCCGTCAAGGTGATGGCGTGGCGTGCCGCCGGTCGGGCCGGCCGGGACGGCTTTCAAGCCACCGGTCGGTGGACCTGGCATCCTGCGGTGAACTGAAACGGAGCCGATGACCGACGGCCGACAATCCCTCGACCGCCACGCCACCCACATCGTCGCCGCCTTCAATCGTCGCCGCCAACCGCGAATCACCAGGCTGCCAACGACGCCAACCCGAACAACATGCGACTTCTGAGCCCGACCGGGCCGACCGGACCATATCGCCGGGTTGAGGATGCTGGTCGGGCAGTTCCGGCAGGTTGGGTCAATGATGCCCAGCACCCCACCAGACCCTGAGGAACCGCGGGACCGGTCCGAGCGCGTACGGCGCCGCTCGTGCGTCGTCGCGATGGGCAGCGACACACGCGGCATGGGCCGAACCACTAGCATCGAGCGCGTCTCCAGGTCTGATGATGGACCCGCAATGACGACACATGCGATCAGCGTCGGTCTCCACGCCGTCAGTCTCTCACACGATCGATACCTGCGCTCGCACCGGCTGGCCACTACGCCGTTACGAGAGTGCCCGCAGGTGGCGCCTCGACACACTCCGGCCGCGCGATCGCGAGTCAGTGACCTCTGAGATCCTCGGCGAACATCACAAGGATCCCGCTCGGCCCCCGTAGATAGGTCAGCTTGTAGGCATCCTCGTAGGTCGCGACGCCGCGCAGAGGGTGACACCCGTGTCTCGCTGCGACCCGAAGGGCAGTGTCGATATCGTCGACTGAGAATGCGACGCGGTGCATGCCGACTTGGTTGGGCCGGGTCGGTTCCGTCTCGATTGCGTCAGGGTGGATGTACTCGAACAACTCCAGTCGTCCGTTGCCATCTGGTGTCTGGAGCACGGCAATCTTGGCGTTGTTGCCGTCGAGACCGACGGCCGTGTCCGCCCATTCTCCGCTGACCGTGGCTTGGCCGACCAGGGTCAGCCCAAGGTCGGTGAAGAACGCAATCGTGGCTTCGAGGTCGTTGACAGCGATGCCGACGTTTTCCATCTTGATCGCCATTCGCTGAACGCTATCGCCCGTGCGGGCAGGCCGATCGTGGCCACGCCGAGGCCACCGATCGCAACGCTTCGGAACGACTCTCGTGCTCGGGATTGCTCATGGCCCGGGCTCCCGCCGATCCCGCGCTGGCGGCGCCATCGACACCGGGTGGACGGAGCACGCGGGCTCGCCGGTCCCCGCTCGCTCCCTTGTGGAACGTCCGGTGCTAGCTCAACTGGCGGGGAAGGCCTTGTGCCAGGTTGGCCAGTTGGTCGCCGAGTGTCGCCCGGCGATCGAAGTCCAGGTGCCACCGGTCGGACGTGAAGCCGCAGTAGCGGACATCAACGATCCTCCAATCGGGATCGGCGACAAGGTCGATCACCAGATCGACGCACCCTCCGTCGGTGCTGTGCCAGAGGCCTCGACAGAAGATGACCTGGCCCTGGGGGCCCGACGCGCTGACCTGAGCCGGCGCAAACTCAAGCGGGGCAAGGACCGGACCGAGGACAACCGCAACCTCAACGATCTCCGACCTGCGATCGTCAGCCGAGACGGGAGACGGGCCGAACCTCATCCACCCACCTTGGCCCGCTCGCTCCGCCACGGGGACACAGTACCGGGCGGCAGCGTCACTCGTGACCGGCGGCTACCGAGCGGACCGGTCGTCAACAGCGTTCGGGCTGCGGTCGGTGGGTTCTTGATCTCCGGTGCACGACGTGGCGTCGATACCGGGCGGTCCACCTGCGCTTTGAACGCCGGTTGTAGGGCGGTCAGCACGACGTTCGGTTCCGGTGGAATCCTGGTCTCCATGGATGAACAGCATCTCCAGGGCGGCATCACGAACGTGGGCAGGGTCAGCCGGGATGGTGGACATCTGCTTCGACCGTGCACCCCGACGACAGAGTCTGTTCATGCCCGCTTCGGGCAGTCCGATGAGTCGGCTTCGAAGGAGCCCCGCTGCCGATCGGGATCGACAACGACGGACGGGAGCGTCTCGAGTTCGTTCCTGGCGACCTGAGGCCGCCCGACAGCCGTCGCACGCGAGCGCCGCCCAGTCGTCTACGGCGAGTAGCGGAACCGTTCTTCGCTCCAGGAGGCGTGCTCAGCTGTTGGTGGCGGCGACCGAGATGCCGAGCACAGACGCTGCGGCGGCGAGGTCGCTGTCGCCTGTCACCAGTACGAGGTCGCCGTCGGCGACGGCGTGCGCTGCTGCTAGGTGTACGGCGTCGTAGCCACGGAGCCCGAGCGACTGGGCTAGGCCGCCCGCGGCCCACGCCAGATCCGCCGTGATCTCGACGTGATCGACCTCGGCGACGATCGAGTCGAGATCGGTGACGGCGCTCCCCAGTTGGGTCGGCGTGATCCGACCCATGCGGTTGGCCCTGGCGAAGGCGGCTCGAGCTTCAAGATACAGCAGGCGAACACTGACGATGCGAGACGACTCGTTCCACAGGCGGACACAACGCTCGGTCGCTGGTTCGCTGACGATCAGAGGAACAACCGCCGAGGTGTCGAAATAGGCGATCACTGGCGCTGTTCTGCGACCAGGTCGCTCACCGTTCCCTTGGTCTCGATGCCTTGGCCGGTGCGCCGTCGCTTGGGAGCCCGACCTGGGGTGACGAGTCCTTCGGCGATCAGCCGGTCCAATGGTCGGGGCTGATCAAGTGGAACGAGGCGCGCCACCGCCTTGCCATGGTCGGTCACCGTCACCTCTTGGCCATCACGGACGGCGTCGAGGTAGCGGCTGAGATGGTCTCGTAGCTCTCGTACGCCCACTTCCATGCCGACCAGTATGGCGCTTTACACAGACAGAATCTAGCCACATTGGGTCTTACGTGTAGACCGCGGACCCAGAGGAACGACGAGGACTTGCAGCAGGACGATGTTGTCGGGATCGTAGGCGCCCGAGCTGTGCGGATCTTCAACGTGGGGGTACACCAAACGCAGGCCAGCCACGTCAGCCGAGTCCGACGAGCTCTGGCCAACCGATTGCAGGCACACGCATGATCGTCGCACCGAGGATGCCTTGCTCACGAAGTGCCCGGTACACGGCATCAGCTGTGTCACGGGCCTCGACAACCCGCCGATCCTTCAGCGCGACCCACTGACCTTCGAACCCGCTGACCGCCTCATGAAGAAGCACCGGCTGCACGACTCGCTCTGGCAGCGCCCCCTCCTAATCAGCCAAGCCCAACGTTACGCCGCTGTCTCACCACGGCAAGGACGGCCACGTACAAGGCTGGGTCCGATCTCCGGTCGACCACCCCGACTCACTACCTGATGCCGCCAGGTACCCGGGCGCATGGCGCAGGCCAAGCGACGAGCGAAACTGGGGCCACGGGCAGCGGCCGGTCACTACGATCGTGCCCGTGGGCCCGAGGATCGTCCTGCACTTCCATCCGGGTTGGCCTTCCGGTGTCGGAACAGTGCTTGATGCACTTTCGGCCTCCGGCACCTATCTCAGCCAGTGGCAGACCGGCACATCCAACGGGGGTCTCACCGCCTATCCGGGTGGTGACCGATGGCGGTGGGAGAGCAGGCTCTTTGGCGGACGGTACGACGATGCGGCTGCTGTCGACCGGCCGGTGTACGGCGCCTGGAACCGCCGTGTTGATCGGTACGGGGCTGCACCGCGGTTCGGCTCGGCGTACTTGCGTTTGCGGCCCGAGGTGACCGAGCGGGCCACGTTCTGCTGGCCCGACAGCGTCTATGACCCGCAGGCGGTCGGAGGTCCCGAGAGGCTCGCAGAACTCTGCCGCCTGGCCGATGCTGGGATCCTCGATCCGAGCGCCTTGAGCGACCTTGCCGTGGACCTGTCGCTCGACGATCCCCTGAACGACTACGTCGAGGCGCACGTCCACGGCGGTCTTCTGATCAAGCGGGACGTGGAGGCTTTGGTCCTCGACCCGAGCGATTGCGAGGCCCATCGCATTGTCCTGAATCGTCTCGGCTGCATCGTGGAAGAGCATGCGGGTTACCGCCTCACTGCTGACGCCATCGACCCCGACTACCGTGGCCCGGTCCCAGTACAGCTGGCGCAACTGATCTGTGGCGAGATCACACCTGCGAGGTTGGCCGCAGCCTCACAGTCGGGCGACCATGATCCCCAGGCGATCAAGTGGCTATGGCATTGCCTGGCTCGGTTTGGCCGACAGGCATGAGATTCGGGGCTGAGATACCGAGCGGACCAGCCAGGCCTCCCTGCCGGTTCATCAGTGGTAGGACGAGGCGGCGACCAGGGCGGCCTCGACGTCGATCTCTCGGGGCGGGGATCCCGCGAAGGCGCGGATCACCCGGATCGGACCGACGATGTGGTGGTTGAACTCGTCGAGGTCCTCTGCTGGTATCCAGTACTCGACGTGCGTGCGACTGTCGCCGACCACCTTCTGGTCGAACTGACTGAGGTAGGCCGTCTCGACACCGAAGCTCGTCACGAAGCCCGTGTCCTGAGGGGTGGCGTTCCAGTCCCTGGCGATCTGGACCGCGTAGTCTTCGTTGGTGACCGGATAGAAGATCGGCTGCTCGGGCAGACGTTCGGGCCAGGCAGAGAATCCGCTGGCGACGACAAGCCGTAGTTCCGCCTCGCCGGTTGGTCGATAGAGCGTCGTGATGTCAGGTGGTCCGTGCATGGCGTGACCCTGTCTCCGAGTGACCTAGATGCTATGACAGGATTTGCGCTGACCGGGACTGAGTTCCGCCGCCGGCGACAGGGCTCGGGACGACCCGCCAGTGGCCCGGATCCCGGCCGTGGTTTCCGGAAGCTGCCCCCACCCGGGAGGCCGGTTCAAGGGCGCCTGGTGGATCTCCGATGATTGCCGAACCACGCACGCTCAAGACCATGACATGATGAGGCGATGGGTACTGGGGCTCCTCGACTGGTCACAGTTGTTCTCGTGGTTTCGAACCTCGATAGGGCTGTTGGACTGTAGTCAGAGGGCTTCGGACTCGACCTTCACATCGACGACCACGCCGGTCCAGATCCACGGACGACCGACCGACACGCTGCAATCTCGTGGACCAATGGCGCCTTCATGCACTTCGCCCTCTACGAGACGAAGGATGGGAGTCGAACCAGCGGCGCACAAGTCGCGTTCCGCGTCGCAGACCTCGATGCTGCGCATCAGCGAGCCACGGCGGCGGGCGCCGAGGTGCTGCACGCCCCGCTGCCTCAACCCTGGGGACGATCCGCCCGCTACCGGGACCTCGATGGAAACGTCATCGAGTTGACGCAGTCGACGTGACCCAGTTGTCCCCGTTGGCGCTGCCCTGGAGCGCACCACCGCCGTGCCTCCCCGTGACGACCGCTCAGTTCATCCGCTCGTGATCGGTCTGGAGCGCCAGCCCCCTCTGCCGCCGACGCTGACTTCCAGGCGGTCGTCAACCTATCTGTCGGTCCGTACGGGTCCCACATGTTGTACCTTGGTGACATGGCCGATCCCGTGACCGAGGACAGCTACAGGCTCCCGCCAGCTGGCGGTCGCCCACCGCGCCCTTACCGGGTGATCGGCGACGTGGCGGCCGAGAGTGACGCCATGCGACGGGCGATCACTACCGCCACTCGGTCCGCTTTGGACCAAGTCGCCAACGACTAACCTCGTTACGTGACGTTCGGTGGTCGAAGGGTCATCTTTTCGGGACCGTTCCGGGCTCGCCTAGCGCTCATACTGACGGATGCGGCTGACCGAGACAGTTGGGACGACGAGCATCGGGAAGCGGTCGCAGCCGACTTAATCCTCGGCTGGGAGGATCTCGACGAGCAACCGAACGGGCTACGGGCGCTGGTGGTGACGGCAGCTGCCCCCTTCCCAGCCCCTGGGGTGGTGGTGTACCTCGGGAAACCATTGGACGATGGCGAGACCATTGAGGTTCGGGCCGTCGCACACCACAAGCTTTGACGACCTGCCCGGGCACCGCAGGGCCTGGAGGCCATCCAACGAGACCACGCAGGAACGGCACGACTCTCGTGCTCGGGATCGCTCACGGCCTGGCCCTCGTCGGTTTGGCCCTGCCGGGGAGTCGTTACCGGGCGCTCGGCCCATACCGCCGGAAGTGGCCCGGCGGGCGGTTGTATGAGTGCGGTGGGCTGGGCCTTGTGCGACGCTGGAGTGATGTTCAGCAGGAGGGCGTGGGATCTGACCGTGGTCGCCGGCGACGGGCCAGGGTTGGTGTTCGATTCGGTGTTGGATCCGGAGTATCCGGAATGGACTCGGGCTCATATCGAGACGGTGCTTCCCGATCCGTTCACCCCGCTGGGTTGGACTCTGGTTGGCCCCGCCTTCGAACGGACGCAGCAATTTATGCCCAGCCGTCGCTTGTGGGTGACGCGCAAGCGTCGCAGCGGCGAGTGGTGCAACGTGGGACGGATCGGCGGCTATGCGTACATCAACGTGTCTACGGCCCGCCTTCTCGTCCGTCGATCCCCAGGGGTGACGTTGGACGCTGCTGACGAACAGATGGGACTGGCTGGCCTCGTTCCCCTCAGCGCTCGAACCTGGCGGGATCGGATCTGGTATCCAGCGGCTCTGTTCGGCGTGGTGAGGACGCCGGCCCTGTTGCCGTGGGATCTGCGGCGTCAACGCCGGGCTACCAGGAACCTCGCTGTCAACAGTTCCCAACTGGCGTCCCTGTCCACAGACGAGCTAGTCGAATGGATCGAGTCGGCCCGCCGCAAGCTCGTCAGGATCTTGCTGGCTCACTATGTCGTCCGGCTGTTCACCACCCCGGCGGTCGAACGACTCCAAGAGACCTGCAACGACGACACTGTCGCACTCGGCCTCCTGGCCGACCTGGACGATCTGGCGTCCTCAGCCCCGACCCTGGCCCTGCACCAGCTCGCCCAGGATACTCGAACGACCGGGCAGGTCGACCCGGACGCATTGAGCGAGTACACCGACCGGTTCGGCCACCGTGGCCGCAGCGAACTCGATCCCGGCCGCCCGGTCTGGGCAGATCAGCGGGATCAGCTCGAAGCACGAGTCACGGCCATCGCTGACGCACCGGCAACCGCGCTGGCAGGACAAGCGGGGAAGGCACGAGCAGCTGCGCTGACCGCCTTGGCCGAACTCCCCGCCGGTCGACAGCGGAGGATCCGCATGATCGCCAAGATCGCCCGTTTCCTCAGTGTCACTGGTGAACGTACCAAGGACGACCTGGCCGTCTCGATTCACGCCATACGCCTTGGAGCACGACTGCTCAGCGCTCGCTGCGGGATCCCCGTCGAAGACACGGCGTACTACTCCTGGAACGAGCTCCGCTCAACCGCCCAGGGCGACGCGTCGAGTATCGACGTGGCGGAACGGCGCCAGGCCCTGCAGCTGGCTGCGGCAACTCCAGTGCCGTACTACCTTCGGACCGACGACCCAACAGTCGAGCTGCCAGCCCGCCCCGCCGACCCTGTGCTGCTGACGGGTATCGGCGCATCACCAGGTGAAGCGACCGGCCGGGCCGTCGTGGTCAACGATCCCTTCGACGAGCTACCCGACGGGGAGATCCTCGTCGCTCACAGCACCGACGTCGCCTGGACCCACCTCTTCCTGACCCACGATGCTGTCGTCACCGATGTCGGTGACCTGCTCAGCCACACCAGCATCGTCGCCCGTGACCTGGGCATCCCAGCAGTGGTCGGGACCGAAACCGCCACCACCCGCATCGCCACCGGCCAGATCGCCCACGTCAGCGGCACGAAGGGCACCGTCGTCCTGCCAGGCTGATCTCGCCACGCTCACCAACACCCGACTCGTGTCGCCTCTCCCCCCAGCGGCCCGACCCATGCGGGACGCCACCCACCATCAGGTCTCCTGCAATTACCGGACGCTGAGGCCCCGATGAACGCCGGCACCCGACTGCCTTCGGCGGTTCAAGCGGGCTGGCGATACCGAGTGCCCCAGCGGGGTACTGCATGCAACGTCCCTCGCCTGTGCCCAGGTCGGGCGGAGCGGTCGCCAACGAAGACGGGCCTAGATTCGGCTGGTATCTCCGATGGCGAAAATTCGCCCCACCTCCGAAGATCCGTCGTGTACCGTCCACCGGCGTGTCGATCGACAAATGACGAGTTTCTGATGGCGGAGCGTGTGGGCGTTGGTGTTCACGTCGGTGTTCTCCCGGCACTGTTTCGTGTGGTTGTCGCACTCCCAGGCGCTCGAGGCTGTGATCGCCGGGTTCGACGCGGCGTGGGAGTTCTTCGGCGGCGTGTTCGCTGTGGTGGTTCCGGACAACATGAAGACCATCGTCACCGACGCGGATGACACCGACCCTCGGTGGTCCCAGGCGTTCGTCGAGTACGCGCAGTGGGCCGGGTTCTTCGTCGACCCGGCCCGGGTCCGGGCCCCTCAGGACAAAGCGAGGGTGGAACGCAACGTGCGATTCCTGCGGGACTCGTTCTGGGCTGGTGAGTCCTTCGTTGACTGTCAAGTCCCGGTACCCGCCTGACAGGTTGGCTCCGGTACCTGCATGACGCTCGTACAACATCTCCGCTGGTCAGAGCGGTGCCCGGGGCGGGATTCGAACCCGCACGACCTTGCGGCCCGAGGGGTTTAAGCTTTCGCCTCCCCTATCGGCTGGTCCCATCCCGTCCGCCGTATGGCCTCTGACCAGGACGAACAGTCCGGGCAGTTCGGCCGGATCCCGCCTGTCGGGCGGTGTACCGGGAAATCCTGTGCACTTTTCGTGCACGGCGGACGGGTCAGCTACTGGGCAACAGATCGAACCGCTGATCGAAGACGTCGAAGTCCTCGACGGCGAAGCCTTGGGCGTAGCGACTGAAGGTGACAGTGAAACGACTGAAGAAGCCGCGCTGACCCAGCAGCAGGCCCCACGGAGGCTCCCACGATTCGATGAAGCCGACGTCGGCCTGCCAGTCGACCGTGGATGTGCCGTCCGGAGCTATCAGCCGGAGCATCACGTCAGCGAAGCGCACCCTTCGGGGCACGCCGCCGAGGCCACCAGGATCTCGGGTGCGTTCTGCAGATCGACGCCGACAGCGCGCCAGCCGAGGCAGCGAAGGTGCGCTCCAGCTCCGGAGTCGACCAGGGCCGCGACACGGGCGCGGGGCGTCGTCCGGGGCAAGGCCGGGACCAAGCATCTCGATCTGAGGACGGGCCGCAGGACGATGTTGTCGGGATCGTAGACGCCCCGAGCTGTGCGGATCCTCAACGTAGGGATACACCAGACGCAGGCTGGCGACCTCAGCCAAGCCCGACGAGCTCCGGCTCGCCGATTGCGGGTACCCGCATGATCGTGGCACCGCGGATGCCTTGCTCGCGAAGTGCCAGGTACACGGCATCAGCTGTGCTGAGGCCTCGACAACCCGCCGATCCTTCAGGGCGACCCACTTACCTTCGAACCCGCGGACCACCTCATGAAGAAGCACTGGCTGCACGACTCGCTCTGGCATCGCTCCTCCTCATCAGCCAAGCCCAACGATAACGCCTCTGTCTCGCCACCGCGGGGACGGCCACACCCAGGGCGTCCGGTCGGCCACCTCGACGCACTACCTGATGCCGCCCGATCGGGCAGACTGGAGGCGTGGCTCCCGACCTCCTGTCCCGGATCGTGGTCGATCCCGCCATCTGCTTCGGGAAGCCGACCATCCACGGTCACCGGATCTGGGTGTCGCTCATCCTGGGCTACCTGGCCAAAGGTTGGACCGTCGAGGCGATCGTGGAGGAGTTCCCCGGCATCGAGCCGGATGACATCCGAGCGTGCCTCGCCTACGGCGCCCGGCTCGCCGGCACCGGTTCGCCGACCTCGACGACCTTGCATGAAGTTCCAAGCTGACGGGAACCTCATCCGGTATGGGATGGCCACCGCCGGTCGATCGTGGCCACTGACCACGATGCTCGGGGCCCCAGGGAGCTGGCAGCATGCCATGATCGCAGGGGCGGGCCGGTCACTCTGGTCCCAGGGGTATTACTATGCGATCGGAGAGGATGCGAACTTCGAGTCGTAGGTCGTCGACCTGGCTCTGGAGTAGGCGGATGAGCGTGCGCGATTCTTGTTCGATCTCGGCCTGGGTTTTGCTGCGGCTCGTCCTCGTCCCCGAAGGGGATGCCGGCGATGGCAGCTGCCGCGAGGAGTACGTCGGCGGGGGGCATGACCCGACCGTTGATCCAGTTGCTGATCGCTGATTCGGAGTAGCCGTCGTCGGGGCCGACCCCGAACTCCTTGAGGCGGACGGCGAACTTGGTCCCCGATCCTGCGGCCTGGCGAGCCTGGGCCATGACCTTTCGTACGAGTGAGGAGATCTCGGTTCCGTCGGGCATCTCGGCAGTGGTCATTGCTTCTCAGTGTAGGGACATCACGGAGAAGCTTGCACGCCCTGGCTCGTACCGGTAGGCTCCTTGCGTGTCAGGCGGGATTCGTGCTTTTGGAGCACACCAGGGGGACCCGGAATCCTGCTGGCTGACGCGACTAAGCCCGAACTGAGGAGAGAAACATGGTTCGTCGAACGTACACAGTGGATGAGGCTGCCCGGCTGCTCGGGATCTCCCGTACCACGGCGTACGAGTGTGTGCCGGACGGGCGAGCTGCCGTCGTTGCGGTTCCGTCGTCGGATCGTGATCCCGGCACGCCCTCGAACTGCTCATCCAAGCGGCCGGCCTGGTCTCGCTCGACCCAACGGGGACCGACGCACCAGCCGCGTTCCAGTAGTACACATCCGGGGCCGCCAGGACCATCACACACTTCACCGGTTTGGGCTCGAATCGAGCCGAAGAACTCCGTTCTTCCGGGCTGGAAAACCGAACCGACGCCGAAGGCCGTTGGGTCAAGGGCCGAAGGGGAGAAAGTTCGCCGACACCCCGCTGGAGCGAGGCCGTCTGAACCTGGCCGTCGAACCGGCGGGAGTGGGTGGCGAAGTTTGTCCCGATGCCCTTGACGCAGCGGAACCGGCAGGCCCTTCCTGAACCCGGAGCGCCGGCACCAGGCCAGCGCCACGCAGTCATCGCCTGAGCCATAACCCTGATCACCGGCCCGGCCATCAGCGCTGATCGCCGGCCCCCTCCCCTACCTGAGGAGCCATGAGAACACCCCACTGGCCCGAGAGGCCTACAGCACGCCATGCCCATCAACCGGTCCTCCAGGCTGCAGTCGTCCCGTCGGCCACCGTCCCGGCGGCCATCTCGGCCTCGCCCACCAGCACCTACGCCGTGACCGCCCTGCAGGTCACCGACGCTGGCCCGAGGGCAGTGACGTCAAGGTTCGAGCTCGCCGGCAGGACCATCGACAGCATCCGACGGGAGCACAACCCAGGCACTCTGCGCTGCTCATCACCCCATGGGCGGTCGGCGGCCGGCGGGACGATCCCGCCGAGCGCCAGGCCCTCGTAGGCAGGTTGACGAAGTCGAACACCCTTCTCTCCCCACTCCTTCAACTATCCCCACCGACGGGAGCGGCCTTCGGAGCGGCTCTCTCCGGTACATCGCGGATAAACGTGACAGCCACGCACCCCAATGGGACGTGAGCACCGAGCGATAGGCCTTGGTAAGCCGAGGCGGGGGCAATGGTGACAGCCACCAGAACAGCCCGACCGAGCACCGGGGACGCCTGGCTCGATGCGGTGGCGAGCGGTGAGGACGCTGAGCGGCGCCGGCATCGTCGGCTGGTGTTGGAGGACCGGGTGCAGCGGTTGAACCGGCAGCTCCTCGGGCCCCGCCGAGACCAAGGACCGGGAGTGGTCGAAGAAGCACCGGGCCGGCGTGCGGGCTCCCCATGGTGAGCGGGTGGAGATGAGCTACGTCACCGTTCCCGACGGTCTCGACGCCGGCCAGTTCCGAGGCGTGATCGTGTGCGCGGCCGGGAATCTGTGCATGCGGTGTGCGATCAAGATCGCTGCCGCCCGGGCCCGCCAGATCGAGCTTCTCGCTGCGGTGATGAAGGCGCTCGGGTTCCACTGCTACATGGTCACCCCGACCTTTTCCCACGCCCGCAGCGACGGACTGGCCCTCAGCTACCAGGACATGATGGACGCCTGGACCGCGCTGCGGCAGTCACGCCTGTTCCGCAAGCTCACCGCCGACGGTGGTGGCTTCTGTCGGCAGGTTGAGGTGACCTGGTCGCTTGCCAACGGGTTCCACCCCCACCTCCACGTGCTCGTGTGGTCCAAGCTCGACCTGAGCGCCCAAAGCGAGTGGGGACCGTCCGAGATAGACGCGATGGAACACGACCTGTGGCGGGAGTGGTCGACCCAGATGGCCAAAGCCGGCCGCAACGTCTCGGAAGAGCACGGCATCACCTTGATCCGGGCGGACGACCCGGCAATGGGCCGCTACCTGGCGAAAGTCGGCTTGGAGCTGACCATGGGCCCCCTCAAGACCGGCCGCCACGCCTCCTGGTCGATGTGGGACATAGCCGCCACCGCCATGGACCCCGACCCCGACATCAGCGACGAGGTCCGGGCCCGGTGCCGGGCGCTGTGGGCCGAGTACGCCGCCGTGGTCGGGGGCCGGCGCATGTTCGCCACATCCCACGGCCTCCTGAAGCGGGCTGGCGTAGAAGAACTCGACGAGCAGGACGAAGCCGAACGCCAACACGGCGAGTTCACCCCATACGCCGCTGCTGACGCCTCCGTGTACTCGGCTGCCGACAAGGCCGGCGTGGTACCGGAGTTGAAAGGCCTGTTGGCCTCTCGGACAGCCCCGGACGTACTGGCCATGGTCCTCAGCCGCCGGCTTAGACGAGCGGTCGTCGTAGAGCCACCTGGCGACGACGTGGCCTTGCCGTTGTTGCGATGGGATCACGGAGGACCGACACAGCTGCAGGCTGCTCGTAGTTACTGAGCGCTCCGCCCGCTGATGAACGCCGGATTCGGAGCGCTCGCCTACACCCAGCTACCTGGCAGCGGGGCTACGATCGTTATGAGACCGGTGCTCGGGGGTGATCGCCAGCGGAGGGTTTCCATTGGCACTCAACAGAGTGGCAGCACGCTACGCCGGCCTCTACTTCGCTGCGGTGTTGGCGAGTCTCGGCTACGCCGTCGCGATGGCCGACACCGAGAACATGGCGGGCGTTCTGGCCATCGCTCTGACTCTGCCTTGGAGCGGCGTCGGAACGTCGTTGGCGAACGCCGTGTCGCCGGGTCTATTCGATACGCCGTGGCCTGGCGTCGTCATCGTGGTGGTCGGCGGGCTCATCAATGCCGGCTTGATCTACAGCCTCGCTTCCCGGTCGAAGTCCGCTGATTCGTGAATCTGGCCGCATCTGTTCACCGATACGTGAGGCGGCCACGGCAATTCGATGCCCCTCGGTCGATCGGTGGGCGAGGGATTTTCGAGCGGTCGCACCAGGCGGTATCGCCGGCACTCGGGCGGGTAGGAGTCGAGGGCTCTAGTTGGTTCGACGTTTGCTGGGAACCACATGCCGTAACCGTTCGTCCTACTCGTGATGGGGAGAAGACCGCAGACTGTCGGCATCTACTCGATGGACAATTCGCATAGGTCGATCGGTGGCCATCGGCTTCTCAGCCGGTCGGTCAGCGCTGACGGTGGCAGGCGTGCGGCTTGGCGTTGGCACAGGCGGCTGACCTCGATCGCCTACCCTCGGCCTATGGCTGAATCGCTGCGTCGCTTCCTGCCGATCAGTGTCATCGTTATGCTCGTTGCCTCCTGCGGATCGAGCACGATCAGTGGCGACTCACCGACCAGCGATTCCGAACAAGCGACGTCGACGACGCTTGATGTCGATGCCCAATCTTGGCGTGTAGCTGTTCCGTATCGAGGGACGGTGTTGACGGTCGATGGGCTCCCAGTCGCCGTCGAGGGCGACGACATCGTGGTCACGTTCCAAGGGCTAACAGGTATCGACATCGTCGCCGGCGGATGCGCAGTCGGGACCGGCACCTTCAGGACCCTTGATGGCCGAATGCTCGACCTGCGGCTTGGAGCCGTCGCCCTCGGCGGATGCGAGAGCACCAAGCCAGAAGTTCGCGAGGCAGTCAACGAGCTGTTCAGTGCGAGCCCGCTCATCATCGGTTCAGACTCGACCGTGCAGTTTCAGACGGACCGAATCACCCTGATCGTCGAAACAGCGCTAACCGGCATCGACCTGCTTATCGAATCGAATGAACACTTCCAAGGGGCGGCCAGCACCGTACCCGGACTGGCACCGACAACCGTCGTCGTCTCCTCGCCTGCCGCCTTAAGCGTGGACGGCGCCGTCGCCGCCGTGGAGCTGGAGAACTGCACCATCTACGGGGGGTTCAGCTATACCAGCGACGAGGTCACGGCCCACATTCCCCTGCGCCCAGGCAATGCCGCCTGCCCGGCGGGATCGGCCAGCGACCGGGTGGCCGAGAGCTTCTTCGACGAGGGGGCAAAGGTGACCCGCGACGGCGACGAACTGGTGTTGACGAACACGCAGGGCGAGCTGCGACTGACACTTCTCGGCTGAGAGGCCCCGGGCCCCAATGCTCTCCGTTCTCGCTGCCACCCGTGGGAGCCGGG
Source organism: Acidimicrobiales bacterium (assembly GCA_041394285.1). Lineage (GTDB taxonomy): Bacteria > Actinomycetota > Acidimicrobiia > Acidimicrobiales > SZUA-35 > CADEDH01. The sequence goes on from JAWKIL010000014.1 coordinate 14,510, forward strand.
GCCGGGCACACCATGAACAAGTCGTCTTGTGGCCGGCAGCGCTCGTCATTATCGGGCGCCGACCCCGTCCGGGTTCGCCGGCACCCGAGCGCAACGGGCCGGGATTCCCAAGCGGTGTTACCGAGTGGCCCCCGGAGGCCCGACCGGACCGTCTGCCCGGCTGCTACTTTCAGACTCATGCCAATACCTGACGGTCCGCTGCGTGGATGGCGGGAGCGATATGGGCGCCCCCGACCGGATCTTGGGCATTGGCGGCAATAGCCGCCCTGCCGTATCGTGATGAACGAGCATGCTGAGAACCTTCGACAGCTTCTGAGGACCGCTGACAGTTGGGGTCCCCGACTCGATCGACCCGGCAGGTTCGACTACCACGAGTCCGTAGCGCGGTTTGAGCGGCTGGCCGGTCGCCTCGAAGCCGAGTTTAACGTCACTGAGTGGACGGACCCCGACGAAACAGCGCGTCGGAGAAGCCACATCCAGGACACCGTCACATTCGACTACTTCGAGATCCCGGGCAAGACAGTTAGAACTCAAAGCGACGTCCGAATCAGAGTCAGCAACTTCTTCCCTCTGGCAATGTACCATCTCGTCGAATACCAGGGAATCTATGACAACATGGAGGAGCATCTGGGCTCGCAGGCCCGACGTGACATCGAAAATGCCCTCACCGAGTTCGGCTACGTCGCCATCAAACCGAACTCACTCCTCTTCGAACCATACGATGGCCTGATTCCATTTCACGACGGAGCAACCTGGTTCAGGCGCTTTTTCGGTTATATCTGAACCCTTTCCCGATCTAAGGCCGACCGTCGAGGCGTATGTAGCAAGTGCATGACACGATGGCGAGCCGGGAGATCCCGCCGTCTCACCAAGGCGAATACCTTGGAGAAGGCTCGGTCCCCTGAACCGTGCACGAGGTTCGATTCCGTCCCGGGGCTGGGACCCCGTCTCACTCCCCGATCTGTCTCCATGCTGATGACATGCTCTCTGGCGGCCATGATCCGAATCAAGGTAGTGAACGCCACAACGACCGACGAAACTCGGATCAGACCGATCGATGGAGAGGTGGCCACCGAGGCGGGACAATCCGGCGCAGGCCCGAAGCCGTCCAGGATCCAGCGATCGTCGGGCTCAACTCCATTGTGCGGCTCAGGGTGCTGGCCGACCGGGGCTCGCAAAGCCGGTCGATAAGGCGTCGGCCTTGGCGATCGAGTTGCACGCAGGAACGGCACTTTTCGAGCGCTCGGAAATCGCGGGCGATCTACGGGGCGTGATGCTCGATGGACCGACGAGGTGAGCATCCTCGCTCCATCATCATCCCGCTTGCGCTACGGGCTTACGCTCCGGCCGGTCTTGGCCCGAGGATGAGGCTTCCGACGGTGTCGGCAGCCTCTCGGGCAATCGCTGGAGTGACGTGGGAGTAGAGATCCAGGGTGATCCCGACGGTGGCATGGCCGAGGCGCTCGGACACGACCTTCGGGTGCACGCCCTCCTTGAGCGCCAGGGTCGCGAACGTGTGGCGCAGGTCGTGCAAACGAATGGTCGGGAGCTGCGCCGCACGCGCCTGACGGCCGAACTCTCGGGTGAACCACTCCGGGTGGATCGGCCGTCCCAGCTCGTCTCGGAACACGAAGTCGATCTCGTGGTACCAGTCCGGGCCGGCGGCGGCCCGCTCCGTCTGCTGTAGCGCTCGATGTCGGCGCATGACATCGACCGTCGCCGGATCGAGGTAGATGACCCGCCGGCTCCGCTTCGTCTTCGGGGTGGACAGGATGGGCCGGTAGTTGACCGTGGTGAGCGTGTTGACCACGGCGAGCTGCCCGTGCTCAAGGTCCAAGCCCGACCACCGCAGGCCCAGCGCTTCCCCCCGGCGCATCCCGGTGGTGGCCAGCAGCACGTAGGCGGCATACAGACGGTCGTCGGCAGTGTGAGCGAAGAACGCCCGGAGGTTGTCAGCGCTCCACGTCTGCTGTTCGGTCCGGTGAGCGACCGGCGGCCGAGCGACGGCGGCGGCGTTGCGTTGGACCAGGCCCAGGCGCTCGGCACCGTCGAGGGCCTTGCGCAGCACGACGTGAGTGTTCCTGATGGTCTTGGCCGCCAGTGGCCGGCCGGTGCGTCCGCCGGACTCGGCCAGCTGGAGGTAGAAGCGCTCGATCTCCAGCGGCGCGAGGGCCTGCAGCTTGCGCTTGCCCAACCCATTGCGGATCCGTTCGACGGCCACGGAGTAGCTGTTCCAGGTCGTCTCCTTCAACCGCTGGTTCTGGCCAGCGAGCCAGTCATCCAGGAACTGGCCGAGCGTGGTGGCGGTCTGGCTGACCAGGTCCCCTGACCGGACGGTGGCCAGCAGCTCGTCGAGGGCGGCCTCGGCTTCGCGCTTGGTGCGGAAGCCTTGCTTGTAGTGCTGGCGGCGCTTGCCAGTCGCCGGGTCCGGACCGAGGTCCACCCGGATCGCGTAGCCACCGTGGCGACGGAAGATCGAACCTCGTGCCATGTGCTGACACTAGCTGGTCGTGCACTTTTCGTGCACTTTTGCGTTTGGGGCGCCCAGCTCGGCGGACACTCAACACCTGTCACAGCAGGTCAGAGCAGTGCCCGGGGCGGGATTCGAACCCGCACGACCTCGCGGCCCGAGGGGTTTAAGCCCTCTGCGTATGCCAGTTCCGCCACCCGGGCTCGGGGCCCATCCTAGGCGGCGGGAGGGGGGCGGAGCGGCCGCTCAAGCGTCGGACCACTCCGGCACGAACCGAGCGAACAACGGATCGGCCAGCAGCCTCACGGCGGCGCTGGCCGCCCCCAGCTTCACGACGAACAGCATCACTTTCACCGCCCCGTAGAGCCGGCTGGGGTCGGTGTCGGGGATGGCCACCGTGAGGGGTGCGGCGGCAGGATCTTCCACCGGCGCAGCGTAGGTGCAGCTGCCCGAGGTTCGGCCGACCAACGCAATACGGTTGGAGCGCTCGTACGACGTGACCTCCCGGCCCACCTGATCCCCGTAGTCGGCGCACACCTGTTTGGTCAGCAGCGTGTCGAGCGGGCCCAGCACCCAGCCGGCCATCATCATGGCCAGCAGCCCGGCTGCCACCAGCCCCCCGACAACCACCCATTTCGTGTTCCCGGTGCCGGGGTGGCCCTCTCGTGTCTGGTTGGGGGGAGGCGAGGTGAGCATCGCTGCGATCTCCGATCGGGGTGACACCGGCCGCCCAGGTGTCCGCTCCAGTATGACCCACCCGCCTCGTTCTCATGCCCCGGTTCGTCACCGGTGACGGCCGCCAACATGAGATCGCAGGTCAGCCCGCTGGCCCCGGGGCTCAGGCAGCGGCGACGCGTGGTGGGGCCGGGTTGGTGCAGGCGGCCCCCGACGGGGTCGTGAGGGTGGTGGGTGCCGTGGGCACGACGAGGGGCAGGGCTGCGGCCCACAGCTCGTCTCGCACGGCGCCGGCCTCGATGTCACCGACATGGGCGGCAGCCACCATCCCGTCGATCATGTCGGCCACGACGGCCACAGCCGGCCGGCCCCGCAGCGCCACCGACACGGTGGCGCTGCCATCACGTTCACGGCGGATCGCCCGCCGCACCCCGGGCGAACGGGGCGGGCTGCGGAACGCCGGCACCTCCATCCCTCGGCGACGCCCGGCCTGGCCCAGCTCCCGGGCCACGGCGGCGAAGCGCAACGACGACAGCTCCCCCACCGGGCCGCCCGGCGCCAGCTCTGCCTCCCGCCACCTCGAACTTTCGGTTATGCCCCTGATTCCTGCCACCGGACCAGCTCCTGCTCCGGCCACCGCCCCCGAGGCGATGGCCCAACTCCTGTTCCGGAGTATGCAGACGCCCTGTGACATTGAGGCCGGCCGCAGGGGGGGTGACCCCGAGCGTTCAGGCCGGCTCAGTATCGGGATCGTGGCTGACGGCCGCCGCTTCCCGCCGGAGGGCGTCGGTGAGCCGGCGGGCGTCGGCCAGCTGACGCTGGCGCTTGCGGAACTTGGCGTCGGCCCGCTCCGAATAGTCGGCCAGCACGGCCCGCTCCAGCCGGGACAGCGGCTCGCCGGCCCCGAGCCGGTCGCGCAACTCCATCAGCTCCTTGGTTTCGTCGAGGGTGAACCCCAGGGGCTTCATCGCTTTGACTTGGATCAACCGGTCGATGTCGGCCTCGGTGTAGAGACGGAAACCCCCTGCCGACCGGGCCGAGGGCACCACGATGCCAGCCTCGTCGTAGAAGCGGATGGTCCGCAGCGAGAGATCCACCCGCTCGGCCACCGCCCCGATCTGGAACAGCTTGTCCTCCACCTACCCTCCTCGTTCTCCTTGAACGTAGCGTCCCTCCGCCGGTCCGACGCTCGAACGCCTTCCCGACGCAGCGAAACCGCCACGACGACCATCCCCCGAAGCCGCCCCTGACTCTCCAGTCACGTCACGGTAGAGTTGGGCGCTCTCCGGGCAAACGGGAGTGCATCGGATGGGCGAGCGGACAACCACAACCCCCGCCGACACCGGCGGGCGTCGGTTGGCGTCGGCGTGACAGCGTCGATCCAGCGGGTCCGATCGCGCTTGTCCGGCGGTGGCCAGGGCCGCGCCCACCGCATCGGGTGGTCCACCATCGTCGAGCTGTCCCAGCTGGCCAGCTCCGTGCTGGTCTTCCTCATCCTGGCCCGCCAGCTCCACCCCGACGACTACGGCGCCCTCGGCGCCGTGCTCGGGGTGGCCATGCCCGCCGCCACCCTGGCCAGCCTCGGCTCCCACGTGCTGCTCATCAAGCGCATCGCCCAGGGGGGCGACTTCACCGACGCCTGGCAGCGGGCCACCTCGATCGGCATGATCGGCCCCGCCGCGGGCGCCGTGGTGCTGGTGGCAGCGAAACCGCTCATCCTGCCGCAGGTCAGCACCACGGTCTACACGCTGCTCGTGGTGTCCCAGGTCAACTTCTTCTGGCTCACCGAGCTGGCGGTGTACGTCGGCAACGCCACCCGCAACCTGAAGGCGGCGGCCCAGATCCGCCTGATGGTGGTGGCCACCCGGTTCGCCGCCCTCGCCGTGTTCGCCACGCTCACACCGGGCCGCCTGGTCGACTGGGCGGTGGCCAGCGTCGCATCCTTCGCTCTGGGCGCCGCCCTCGCCCTGGTCCATGTCTGGCGGGTGTTCGGCGCCCGCCCGTCACTGCGCCGCGGCTCGGCGGCCGACGTGCGCGAGGGCCTCCCGTTCTCGGCCAACGCCGTGACCGAGAGCCTGGTCGACATCTCCGACCGGCCCCTGTTGTTCCGCTACGGCCACGAGACCGACGCCGGCATCTACACCCTCGGCGGGCGCATCATCCAGTTCGGCTACCTGCCCATCCGCATCCTGCTGCGCACGGTCGACGCCGACCTCTTCGCCGCCGGGCGCAACGGCGCCGCCCCCGCCCTGGCCGTCACCCGCCGCCTGCTGAAGCCGGCGGTGGCCGTCGGCCTCGCCGCCGGGGCCGCCGCCTTCGTCTGCGCTTCCATGGTGCCCTGGCTGGTGGGCGACGAGTACCGCCCGGCCGTGGAGACCATCCGCCTGCTCGCCCCCATGCCCGCCATCCGGGCCGTCCAGTACCTGATGGGCAACTGCCTGAGCGCCTCGGGACAGCAGCGCTGGCGCCTGATCCTCACCGTGGCCGCCGGGATGCTCAACCTCGGCCTCAACCTCGTGCTGCTGCCCAACGGCTCCTGGCGCACCGCCGTCGGCACCACCTTCGTCAGCGAGCTGTTCCTCACCACCGCCCTCACCGCCGTCGCCCTGGGTTCGGCCCGGGACCGCCCCGCCCCCCACCCGACACAGCCCGGAGGCCCCCACCGATGAGACCGCCCCGCCGAACCGGCTGGTGGCTCCTGGCTATGGCCGCCGTCGCTCTCGTGCTGGGGCGCCGGCGCCGTACCCCGGCCCAACGGGCCGAGGACCTCCGCTGGCGCTGGATGTAGTCCTGGCACCGTCACAGGGCGCCGTTACCCTCATCGACGAGGGTGACATGACCGATCTCCACGAACCACCGAGGCTCAACCCGGCCCAGCAGCAGGTCACCGACGATCTGGGGGCCAAGCGCCACGAGCGCCCCACCTTCCGCGACGACCTGCGGGACGAGCTGCGCTTCGAGTTGGAGGCCGCCCTCGGCCCCCTCGTCGCCACGGCCGCCGCCCTCCCCCTGTCGGTCACCAAGCGAGACCTCGCCCTGCTCCACAGCTGCGAGGCGCACTACGTGGCCGACCGCCAGGCCGAGTTCGCCTGGACCGTTCCCACCGCCCGGGGATCGGTGGCGCACAAGGCGATCGAGCTGCTCGTGGCGTGGAAGGGCCACCCCACCCCGCTCGACCTGGTCGACGAGGCCATGGCCCGCCTGGAGGCCGACGAGCGCGGTATCGGTGTGTTCCTCCAGAGCCTGTCGGAGGCGGAGCGGGCCGAGCTGGCCGGCCGGGCCAACGACTTCGTGGCCACGTTCCTCGAGACCTTTCCCCCACTGAACCGGCGCTGGGTGCCGGTGGCCGAGTCCCGGGTCCGGGCCGAGCTGTGCGACGACAACCTCGCCCTCCAGGGCCGGGTGGACCTGAGCCTGGGCAAGGCCGACGGCACCACCGCCGGCAAGGTGCTGATCGATCTGAAGACCGGCCGCCCCTCCCCCATCCACGCCGAAGACCTGCGCTTCTACGCACTGCTGGAGACCCTCAAGCTCGGGGTGCCGCCCCGCCTGCTGGTCAACTACTACCTGGAGTCGGGTCTGCCCCGGCGGGAGGCCGTCACCGAAGACCTGTTGTGGTCCACCGCCCGCCGCCTGGTCGACGCCGTGGGCAAGCTGGTGGAGCTGATCGGCCCGGCGGCCCGTCCCGCCGCCACCTCCCCCGGGCCCGGCTGCCGCTGGTGCCCGGCCGCCGCCACCTGCGCCGACGGCCGTCGCTTCCTGGCCCGAGACGAAGACGAGCTGCCCGAAGCCGACGACATCTGATCGGCCGGATCGCCCCCCTACTGGGCCGCCGGCTCCGCCTCGGCCGGGGTGGGCTGCCGCTCCGGGTCCCGGCCGGGCCGGCCGGATGACGGGAAACGGGCCTTGAAGGCGATCCACGCCACCAGCCCCGACGCCACCGGGAACCACAGCGACACCATCCGGTAGGCGATCGTTGCCAGCGCCGCCTGGGGCGACGGGATGCCGGAGATCACCAGGGTGGAGTACAGCCCGACCTCCACGAACCCCACACCACCGGGGGTGAACGGCACCATGTTGAGCACGGCGGCGCTGGCGTAGGCCAGCAGGACGAGGCTGAGCCGGGGCTTGGCGTCGACGGCGTAGAGCGCGGCCACCAGGGCCAGATAGTCGAAAGCCCAGTTGCCGGCGGAGGCGGTGATGGCCTTCAGCCAGCGGGCCCCCAGCACCTCGACCAGCCTGTCGCGCTCGCCGATCACGTCGGCGGGGTCGAGCGTCCAGGGCCGGCGAACCAGGCGCCCCAGGGGCGCCACCACCCGGCTCACCCCGTCGGCCACCATCCGCAGCGGGGCGGTGAAGGCGAAGGCCACCACGCCGAGCACCACGAGCACGGCGAAGATCACCCCGCCGGCGATGGCCGTGGGCAGCATCCGCTCCGGCACCGGCGCCCCCAACAGAGCCAGCACGGTGGCCACGGCCGGGATGGCGAACAGCATGGCGGTGCTGAGGATGCCGGTGGCCGCCATGGCGCTCGCCGCTTGGGGCTGGGCGATCCCGCTGACCGACAGCATCCGGTACAGCGTGGCCCCGCCCACGGCCGCCCCACCGGGCACCACACGGCTCACCGAGTTCGATACAAGCTGGCTGGTGGCGGCCACGAACCACGACACCCCGGGCAGCATCTGGCGCACCAGACCCCACATGAAGGCGAAGCTCACCGCCTCGCACAACACCATCACGGCGAACCAGCCGCCGCTGATCGACTTCAGCTGCTCGGCCGAGGTGACCACGGTGATCAGGCGCTGTTGCATCAGGTACAGCAGGAACACCCCGATGGCCAACACCACACCCCGCTGGAGAATGGTGCGGATCAGGGTGGTGCCGCCCGGCAGCTCGCGGATCTGCTGGATGTACGACTCGTCGGGCTGACGCCGGTTGATCCGGGCCCGGAAGCCCATCAGCACACTCCTCCGTCGGCGCTCCCGTCGCTGGCCCATGAGCCGAGTGGTCGGCCGGCCACGGCCCGGCACAGATCGTCGAGCACCACCACCGGCAGCCCCACCACGGCGGCGTACGACCCCTCGATGCGGGGGACGAACAGGGCGCCCCGGCCCTGGATGGCGTAGGCCCCCGCCTTGCCCTGGGGCTCCCCCGAGGCGACGTAGGCGTCGATCTCGGCCTCGTCGACCGCCCGGAAGTACACGGTGGCGCCGTCGACCCGGGCCTCGCATCGACCCCCAGCCGCCGCTGCGCTGGCCCGCACAGCCACGGCGACCCCGGTCAGCACCTGGTGGCTCCGGCCCGACAGGCGACGCAGCATGGCCCGGGCTTCGTCGTCGTCCACCGGCTTGCCCAGGCTCTCCTCGCCCAGGGCCACCGTGGTATCGGCACCGATCACAACCACGCCGTCGGCATACCCGGCCGGCTCTGTTTCCAGCATTGCCAGCCCGGCCCTGGCCTTCGCCTCGGCCAGGCGGGCCACCATGGCCGACGGGCTCTCACCCGGCTGCGGCGTCTCGTCGACGTCGGCATCGAGGCAGCGGGCGGCGATGCCCAACGACTCCAGGATCTGACGGCGGCGGGGCGACGCCGAGGCCAGCACGAGCTGCGCCCTCGAACCCACACCGTTGGGAGTCATCGTCACATGCTAGGTCCCACAGCCAGCTCCGGCACGGTCAGCGCCACCCGACGTGCCACTCATCACCATCGATGCCCATTGGTGGCCATCCGGTCTGGCCGCCGGGTCCGCCCCGGGCCGGATGCCCTGCCCAGACGGGGTTGGGCCAGCCCCCGTGGAGCTGCCACACTCTGGGGCATGAGCCTCGTACGAGTGGACATCGCCGACGGCGTCGGCACCATCACCCTGAACGACCCCGATCGGCGCAACGCCGTCAACCTCGACATGTGCGCCGAGCTCGACGAGGCCATCAACGCGCTCGAGGCCAATACCGGTGTCAGCGCGCTGGTGATCACCGGTGCCGCCCCCGCCTTTTGCGCCGGGGCCGATCTCAGCCACCTGGGCGACTCGGCCGAAGAAGGGCTGCTGGCCATCTACGAGGGCTTCCTGCGGGTCGGCCGCTCCCCCCTGCCCACCATCGCCGCCGTCAACGGTGCCGCCGTGGGCGCCGGCATGAACCTGGCCCTGATCTGCGACGTGCGGCTGGCCGGCCGTTCGGCCCGGTTCGACGACCGCTTCCTCAACCTCGGCATCCACCCCGGCGGCGGCCACACCTGGATGTTCCAGAACATCTGCGGCCCCCAGAACACGGCGGCCGCCGTGCTGTTCAGCGAGGTGCTCGACGGGCCCGAAGCGGAGCGCATCGGGCTCGCCTTCCGCTGCTACGAGGACGACGAGCTGCTGGCGGCGGCCCAGACGATGGCCGCCCGCACGGCCAACACCCCCCGTGACCTGCTGCTCCGCACCAAGCGCACCATCCAGGACATCCGCTACGTGACCAGCCAGCGGGCCGCCGTGGACCACGAGCTCGGCCCGCAGGCCTGGTCGACCCGCCAGCCCGCCTTCCGCGACAAGCTGGCCAAGCTCAAGGCTTCGATCACCAGCCGATAGGGGCGGCCCGTCGGGCTACAACCAGGCGGCAGCCAGGTCGGCCCGGCGGATCTCCCACTCCTCGGAGGTCATGGCGAATCGGATGTGGTCTTCCCATCGCCCGTTGATCTCCAGGTAGCGCTCGGCCACGCCCTCGGCCCGGATCTCGAGCTTCTCCATCACCCGCCGGGAGGCGGCGTTGCGGGGGATGATCGAGATCTGGATCCGATGCAGGCCCTGCACCTCGAAGGCGTAGCGGGCCACCACGACCACCGCCTCGGGGGTGTAGCTGTGGCCGGCGTGGGCCTCGTCGATCCAGTACCCCACGTAGGCGTTCTGGAACGGGCCCCGCTGCACCGAGTTGAGGTTGATCTCGCCGGCGAAACGGCCGTCGACGAACACGCCGAACCCGTACCCGGTGCCGAGCTGCCACTCCCGCTCCCGGGCGTGGCACCGCAGGGCGAAGGCACCCCGGTCTTCCACCACATCGGGGGCGTTCGGCGGCCGGGACGGCTCCCATTTGGTGAGCCAGTTCACGTTACGGCGCCGCACCTCGCGCCACTGCTCGAAATCGCTCGGTTGCAGCTGGCGGAGGAGGATCCGCCGTCCCATCAACGTGGTGGACGACATTTTCCTGATCCTAGAGCGCGCCGGGGGCGGGCGTGTACGCCACGAGCCTACGTGTACGCCTTCGGCGTGCCTGGGGAACCCGAAGGGTTCCCCTAGAGGGTGTCGGCGCTGGCGGACTCCGCCAGGAGGCCGTCGAGCACGCCCCGCTGCGAGACCACGAGCTGGGTCAGCCCCAGTTGGCGCATCGTCTCCACCAGCACGGCCCCCGCCCCCACGATCTCGTCGACCCGGGTGGGCGGAAGCCCGGGATTGTGCACCCGGTCGGCCCGGTGCTCGGTGGCGATCGTGCGGAACACGTCCTCGGCCGCTTCCCGGCTGAACACGAAGCCGTGGAGGGGACCGTTGCCGGAGCCGGTGTTGGGATCGCCGTCGACCAGGCCCACCTCGATGGCGGCCAGCGTGACCACCGCCCCCAGACCCACGACCACGGCCGAGCCGAGGTCGGCAACCAGCTCCGGCGCCTCCCGGCGCACGTCGTCGAGGTGGAGCTCGATGATCGACAGAGCGGCCGACAGCTCGTCGGCCCGGGGCGGGTCGCTGTGGATGTAGGCGGCGGTGATCGATCGTCCCCCGATGGGGACCGACCACACCTGGGAGGCGGCGGAGGCCCCGGTGGGCCCGGCCGCCAACTCGGTGGAGCCGCCGCCGAGATCGATCGTGACCACCTTGCGTGGCGCCGGATCGCCCGCTCCGCCCACCGCAGCCCGCACCAGGGCCGGATCGGAGGCGACGCCGGCGAAGGCCAGGCGGGCTTCGGTGGGCCCGTCGAGCACCGTGAGAGGCACGCCCAGGTGGCGGTCCACCAGCTCGCTCAGCACCTCCGGGTTGGCGGCGAACCGCCCCGGAGCCGTGGTGACCGCCTGCAGCGACGACGGCTGGTGGTGGTCCACCAGCTCCCGGAAGCGGCCCAGGGCCCCCTCCAGACGTTCCAGCCCGGGGCCGGCCAACGTCTCACCTGTGGTCTCGCCGTTGGCCGCCAACCGGGACCCGCCCAGCATGGTGTCGACGCCGAGACGGACCCGCTCGGTGCCGTCGGTCAGCAGGATCTTGGCCGCCACCGAGCCGACGTCGACCGCCGCCCGCCAGCTCATGCCGGACCCCCGGCCACGCTCGGCGGCCCCGCTTCGCTGGCCGGGCCGGGCTGGGCCGGATCGAACGCCAGACCGGAGGCGGCGAGATGCTCCGCCACCCAGCGGCCCACCGGATCGTCCGCCCCCATGAGGTGGTTGGCGTAGTGAGCGTGCAGACACTTGACCCCGATCCGGGTGCCGCCCACCCCGCCGTGGGGACGGGGACCGGTGTGGCCGGGGCCGATGAGCGCGTCGCGCTCGGCCCCGTACCGCTCGTGGGCGGCGGCCAGGGCCACCGGATCGATCTCGGCCTCGGCCCGGTTCACGCCGCCGTCGGACTCGATCCGGCTGACGGCCCGCACCAGCGCCGGGTCGACGAGCCAGAAGCGGGTGGGCATGGGCTCGCCCGAGGGCAGCAGAGGGTCGTTGACGAGGATCACGGGCGAACCGTCGAGGCGACGCAGGCCCACCGTGTAGTGGCCCTTGGGCTGGCGCCCGAGAAGCCGGACCACCAGCTCCCGCTCGACGTGAACCGGCAGCGTGACGGCCACCGACAGCGGCTGCGGGGTCAGCCCCGGCCCAGGAGCCAGTAGAGGAAGGCGATCACGAGAGCCGCCCCGCCCACCGCCGGCAGCACCCGCTTGGCCACGGTCCCGCCCGACACGGCCAGCAGGTCCACCGGCTCGGCCTCGGGCGCCTCGATCTTGCGCACCGTGGGCCGCTCGGTGGGCGCCGCCGCCGAAGCGCTCACCGACGCCGGGGCGCTGGTGGCGGCGGCCGGAGCCGCCTCGGTTGCGGGGGCCGGAGGCTCGGGCTCGGCCGCCGGTGCCGGTTCGGAGGCCGGAGCCTCGGGCTCGGCCGCCGGAGCCTCGGTAGCGGCCGGGGCCGCCTCCTCTGACGGGGCCGCCGACGGGCCGCCTTCAGCCTCCAGCTTCTGGCGCAGGTTCTCGGTGAACTGGCCCAGGATCTTCTTCGACACGTCCTCGATCGCACCCCGTCCGAAGCTGGCGATCTTGCCCGACAGTCCCAGATCGGTGTGGATCTTCACGTTGGTCTGGGCGTCGCCCACCGGCTCCATGCTGGCCGTGATCATGGCGTTGGCGTTGCCCTGGCGGGGGTCGCGGCCCTCGGCCTTCAGCCGGGCCACCTTGGCCGTCGCGTCCTGCTCCACGAACGAGGCCTTGCCCTTGTACTGGGCGGTGATGGGGCCCACCTTGACCTTGACGATGCCCCGGTACTCGTCACCCTCGATCTCCTGCAGCTGCGCCCCCGGCATGCAGGGCGCGATGAACTCGAGATCGTTCAGGATCTTCCACGTGTCTTCGACCCCCCGATCGATCACGAATTCGTTGGTCAGCTCCATAGCCGGAGGTCCTCCACAGTGTCAATGTCCGCAGGGTTTCCCCTGCACGGTATCTCAGAAACAAGCTCGGGTCGCCGCTGCATGACGGTGCGGGCACCGGCGTCGCCATCGGTCGGCAGCTCGGCCCAGACCGAGCGCTCCAGCTTCACCGGCGGGCGGCGGTCACCGTCGAACGTGGCGGTGACGATGGGGCCGGCCGAGGCGCCCACGCTGCGCCAGGCCGCCGCCGGCACGAGGGGCTGGTCGCCCAGTCCCACCACGATGGCGTCGTGGCCGGCGGCGTCGGCCGCCGCCACCGCCGCCTGGAGCGAGCTCGACTGGCCCGTGGCCCAGGCCGGATTGTGCACCTCGGTGACGCCGGGCGGCAGCAGATCGGACAGGTCGACGGCTCCCGTGATCACGAACACCTGGTTGAACCCGACCTGCATCACCGTGTCGAGTACCCAGGAGACCACCGGACGACCCCGGAAGTCCGCTCGCAGCTTGTGGCCGGCCGCGCTGGCGCCGCCATCCCGGAACCGGGAGCCAGCGCCGGCGGCCAGCACCACGCCGGCCACGGTGGCGGTCACGTATGGATGGCCCCGCTGGTGTCGCGCAGCGACGGGGCCAGGCGGCCCGCCCGCAACGCGATGATCTCGGCGCATATGGAGATCGCGGTCTCCTCCGGCGTGCGGGCCCCGATGTCGAGCCCGATGGGAGCGAGCACCCGGGCCAGCTCCCCGTCGCTCACCCCTTCGTCCCGCAGGCGGCGGTTGCGGTCGTCGGTGGTGCGCCGGGAACCCATGGCCCCGATGTAGCCGGCGCCGGTCTTGAGCGCCCCGATCACGGCCGGCACGTCGAACTTGGGGTCATGGGTGAGCACACAGATGGCGTCCCGGGGGCCGAGACGGGGGCCCACCTTGTCCAGCAGCCGGTGGGGCCAATCGACCACCACCTCGTCGGCGTAGGGGAAGCGCTGGGTGGTGGCGAACACGGGACGGGCGTCGCACACCGTGACCCGGTAGCCGAGCACCTTGCCCACCCGGCTGAGGGCGGCGGTGAAATCGACGGCGCCGAAGATCAGCATCTGGGGCGGCGGGGCGAACGACTCCAGGAAGACCATCACCTCGTCCTGGCGGGCCTCGCCGTTGGGGCCGTAGTGGCGGACCCCCGACGTGCCGGCCGCCAGCTCCCCGATCAGGTCCCGCACCACCACCCGGTCGAGATCGGGGTTGCCCAGGGAGCCGACGCTGGTGTGCCCGGTGCCCTCGGCTGCCGGCTCCACGATCAGCTTGGACCCGGTGGACGGGCCCTGCACCACCGTGGCCAGGGCGATCGGGGCCTCGGAGCGGATGGCCTGGCGGAGGCGGGAGAACAGGGAATCGTCGTCGGCCATGGTCACCAATCCAATGGTTCGAGGAACAGGTGGATGGTGCCGCCGCAGGTGAGGCCGACAGCGAACGCTTCGTCGTCGCTGTAGCCGAAGGTGACCATCTTGCGGGAGCCGTCGGCCAGCACCTGGAGCGCCTCGGTGACCACCGCCCCTTCCACGCACCCGCCCGACACCGAGCCGGCCACCTCGCCGTCCTCGGTCACGGCCATGGCCGCTCCGGGCAGGCGGGGGCCGGAGCCCTCGACGTCGACCACGCGGGCCAGGGCGACCCGCTTGCCCTGTCGCTTCCAGCGATCCAGATCAGCCAGAATTTCCTTCATAGCTTCCCAGGATAGGCCCTCTGACCAGGGCTGAGCCCAGCCGAACGTCACATCGTGACTATTTGGTCGATCTGTGGCGCCAGCGCTCAAATTCCAGCTCCGGGCGCCACGGTTCGTGGTCAGGCGGACGACGTCGGAAAACGCCGAACGGCACCGCCAGCCCGAGTGGGGGGCCGAGCGGTGCCGCTCGTCACAGATCGGAACCTGTCAGGGTCGACTAGTTGATGCCGGCGGCCTGGAGGGCCCGGCGGGTGAGCACGCGGGCCAGATGCTGGCGGTACTCCACGCTGGCGTTCAGGTCGCTCGAGGGCTCCATGCCCTCGGCCGCCTGGGCGGCGGCGGTGGCGGCGTCGGCGCCGGAGGCCAACGCCTCCTCCACCGCGGTGGCCCGCACCGGGGTGGGGTGCATGTTGACCAGGGCGACCTTCGTACCGTTGTCGCTGGCCTGCACCGAGACACCCACGATGGCCCAGTCCTGGGCCCGGCGGTTGAACTTCTGGAAGTTCCAGCCGGCACCGGTGTACTTGGGCACGCGGATCTCGGTGATCATCTCGGTGGGTTCCAGCGACGACTCGAGGAAACCGGAGAACAGGTCCGGCCCCGTGATCTCACGCTGGCCGTTGGGGCCCGAGACCACGGCGGTGGCCCCGGTGGCCAGGAACACCGACGGGTGGTCGGCCGCGGTGTCGGCGTGGGCCAGGGCCCCGCCGAACGTGCCCCGGTGGCGCACCTGGGGGTCGCCCACCTGGCCGGTGGCGGCGGCGAGCAGCGGCACGTGCTGACGTACGAGGTCGCTGATCTCGATGTCCCGGTGCCGGGTGAGGGCACCGATGGCGAGATGGTCGCCCCCGTCGCGGATGTAGGACAGGTCGGTGATGCGGCCGATGTCGACCACCACCGCCGGGGCGGCCAGACGCAGCTTCATCATCGGCAGCAGCGAGTGACCGCCGGCCATCAGCTTGGCCTCGTCGCCGTGCTCGGCCAGCGCGGCCAGCGCCTCGGCGGCCGAGGTGGCCCGGACGTAGTCGAATGCGACGGGGATCACTTGCCACCTCCGGCGGCGCTCAGGACAGCCTTGACGATGTTGTGGTAGCCCGTGCAGCGGCAGAGGTTGCCCTCCAGGCCCTCACGGACCTCGGCTTCGGTGGGGTTCGGGTTCTCGTCGAGCAGCGACACCGACGCCATCACCATGCCCGGCGTGCAGTAGCCGCACTGGAGAGCGTGGCACTCCATGAACGCCTGCTGCATCGGATGCAGCTGCTCGCCGTCGGCCAGGCCCTCGATGGTGGTGAGCTTCTGACCGTCGGCCTGGACCGCCAGCACGGTGCACGACTTCACGGCCTCACCGTTGAGGTGGATGGTGCAGGCACCGCACGACGAGGTGTCGCAGCCGATGTTCGTGCCGGTGAGCCCAACGACGTCACGGATGAAGTGGACGAGCAGTGTCCTCGGCTCGACGTCAGCCGAGTGGCTGACCCCGTTGATCTCAACGGCTATCTCCACGTGGATTCCCTTTCTGTGATCTTCAGCCGGGATTGTTACACGGATCCGGGCCCGTCTCACCTTCCAACACGACAAAACGGACCCCGAACGCCCTGGTCCGGAGAAATTTCTGGATATGTCGCGACTAAGCGGCCGGGGTCGGCGTCGGGAAGGGTAGTGCGAACCCACGGGCGACGTAGGGTCCGCCACACAAAAGCCGTCCGCGTCCCTCCCGGACGGCTTCCGACCTGGTGCTGCCGACCCCCCCCTCCGAGGCGGCACCGGGGGTTCCCGTTCCGGGCGACGTCCGGCGGTTGGCGGCCAGCAGAGGGGCCGTCAGCCGCCGGGCCGGAGGGATGGTCAGGGCGTGCCGGCCACCGGCTCGGCTCCGGTGCCACCGGCAGGAACGGCCTCGGCCGGCACCAGGCGGTAGCTTTCCTCGCCCGGGTACACGAGGTCGTAGTCCTGGCGGGCGATGCGCTCCACCTCGGCGTCGGTCTGGAGCAGCTCCTGGCGGGCCTTGAGGTCGGCCACGTCCTGCTCCACCTGGGCCAGCTCGGCCCGGGACTGGTTCAAGCTCTGATGCTGGGTCCACCAGGTACGGGCGGGCAGCACGGCCAGGCCGGCCAGCACCACGACGGCCAGCGCCAGCACCACGGCGACGGGGCCGAGCTCGCGCACCAGCTCGAAGCGGCGCCGCTCCGGCTCGGACAGGGCGGGGATGGCGGGCGACGGGCTCAGCGTCGGCCGCTCACCGGAGCGGGGCGGGGTGAGGCGGGCCCGAGCCGGGCGGGTGGCGAGCCGCCCAGATGCACCACCCGAGCGTGAGGCGGTGCCGTCGGCCGACCGCCGCGTGCCCCCAGGAGCCCGATTCGTGCTGTCAGTGGAGCGCTTCGCGCCGTCAGTGGAGCGCTTCGCGCCGTCAGTGGAGCGCTTCGCGCCGCCGGTGGGCCGCTTCGCGCCGCCGGTGGGCCGCTTCGCGCCGTCGGTGGGGCGCGAACGACCGGCGCCAGCGCCGCCGGTGGACCGCCCTGCCATCACTGGACCCCGGGTGGAGTGGCCCGCCGGAAGGCGGACAGACCCGGATAGCGGGCGCCGTCGCCCAGGTCTGACTCGATGCGCAGCAATTGATTGTACTTCGCCACCCGATCGCTACGAGCCGGGGCTCCGGTCTTGATCTGGCCACAGTTGGTGGCCACCGCCAGGTCGCTGATCGTGGTGTCCTCGGTCTCGCCAGACCGGTGTGACATCACCGCACTATAGCCGTTGGTGGCGGCCAGGCGAACCGCCTCCAGCGTCTCGGTGAGCGAGCCGATCTGGTTGACCTTGACCAGGATGGCGTTGGCCACCCCGCTGCCGATGCCCCGGGCCAGGCGCTCGGTGTTCGTGACGAACAGGTCGTCGCCCACCAGCTGGCACCGGCCCCCCAGGGAGGCGGTGTGCAGGGCCCAGCCGTCCCAGTCCTCCTCGGCCATGCCGTCCTCGATCGACACGATCGGGTAGCGGTCCACCAGGTCGGCCAGCATGTCGGCCATCTCCTGGGACGACAGCGTCCGGCCCTCGCCGGCCAGGTTGTAGCGGCCGTCGGCGTAGAACTCGGTGGAGGCCACGTCCATGGCCAGGGCGATGTCGGTGCCCGGGGTGAGCCCCGCCCGCTCCATGGCCTCGGCCAGGAGGGCGAGGGCCTCCTCGTTCGATCCCAGGTTCGGCGCGAAGCCCCCCTCGTCACCGATGGCGGTGGACAGGTTCCGCTCGTGCAGGACCTTGGCCAGGCTGTGGTAGGTCTCGACGCCCCAGCGGAGCGCCTCGGAGAACGACGACGCCCCCACCGGGACGATCATGAACTCCTGGAAGTCGATGTTGTTGTCGGCGTGCTCGCCCCCGTTGAGCACGTTCATCATCGGAACCGGCAGGACGTGGGCGTTGGCCCCGCCGACGTAGCGGTAGAGCGGGATCTGCAGGTCCTCGGCCGCGGCCCGGGCCACGGCCAGGCTGGCGCCGAGGATGGCGTTGGCCCCGATGCGGCTCTTGTTGGGCGTTCCGTCGAGATCGATCAGGATCTGGTCGACCAGGCGCTGGTCGTAGGCGTCCGCCCCGATCAGGGCTTCGGCGACCTCCGTGTTCACGTGGCCCACGGCGGTGAGCACGCCCTTGCCGTTGTAGCGGTCGCCGCCGTCCCGCAGCTCGACCGCCTCGAACTGCCCGGTGGAGGCTCCGGAGGGAACCAGTGCCCTTCCCAGCGCGCCGGAGGCCAGCACGACCTCGACCTCCACCGTCGGGTTGCCGCGGGAGTCGAGCACCTCGCGCCCCAGAATGTGTTCGATGACGCTCACGCTTGGTGTTCCTCCCGTCGCTGGCGGTGAGATGGTAGCAGGGGGGTCGGGCCGACCCTGCCACGTCAACCGGTGATTTCCCGGCTTGTTCTTCCTGTCACACCGCCAGCGTCGGCCCGGGGGCCGACACACAGCGTGACATCCCGTTACTCGATGAACCTCCTGGAGCTCGACGTGGCACGATGGAGCGGTCGGCACACCCGTCTCCGCCGCACCGAACCCGTAGGTGACGTTGTCCAACGTTCGATAGGTTCAGTCCTGGGAGCGGGTAATCGGAGGGATTGCACAGCGTGGGTGAGGTGGAGGAAGACCAGGGCGCAGTCGTCGGTGCCGGCAACGGGGCGGTGGTGCGCGTCGGCCGCCTGACGATCGTGATCGGTCCGGCGTCCGGGCCGTTCCCTCCCGACAGCCCGGTGCCCACGGCGGCGCTGGCCGCCGCCGACCGGCTCGACCGGGACCAGGCGTGGGACTTCGACCGGGTGGCCTCGGCCCTGCACCAGCTCGTGATCGAGTTCGACCCCCAGGGCGTGGCCGCTCTGCTCGACAGCGGCCCGGAGCCGATGATCTTCCTGTTCGACCGGGCCGATGCCCTGGAGCGGGGCCCCGGCTCCGGGCCGAACAGCCAGCGCCGCCACTCGGCCGCCGGCCGGGCCGGCTGGACCACCGAGGTGGTCATGGGTGCCGTCGTCCATCTGAGCCTGCGGGATGCGCCGGCCGCCCCGAGCTGGGCCCGCCTCCGGTCCGGCCTGGTGGCCGGTGCGTCGGTCACGGTCACCCTGCAGCGTCCCGAAGATGCGGGCGGCGCTCCGACCCCGAAGATCGAGGCGGCAGGCGCCACAGCATCGGCCGCCGCCCCTCCCCCGCCGGAACCGGCACCGGCACCGGCCCGGGTCGACGCCCCGGCCGCCGACACCGGAACGGGGCCGGCCCGGGCCGACGGCCCGCCGCCTCCGCCACCGGGTGGACCCTCTCCTGTGCCGTCCCGTCTGGGCCCGCCCCCGGGCTCGGAGCCGGCACCGTCCCGTCTCGGGCCGCCCCCCGGTTCCCGACCCGCGGCCGTCCCCTTCGACCCGGAGAAGACCTCCGTGCTCCCGGCCGGCGGCTACCGTCCGACCTCCGACGTGTCGGCCCCTGCATCGGCCGCCACCGGCTCCGATTCCCCGGCCACGGCCAGCCCGGCGCCGGCCACACCGGGCGGCTCCCTCCCACCGCCCCCCAACGGGTTCGACGCGCCCCCCGCAGGGCCGTCGGGACCGAATGGCGTGAACGGCAGCGCCAACGGCTCGGCCGCAACCGCTGCCCCGCCGTCAGGCGATCCCACCCCGGCCGACGACGAGCCCCCCGGGCCGTCGACCGATGCCGAAGCCCGTTCGGCCGAGCCCGACGTTCCGCCCGCCGATCCTGCTACCGGGTCGCCGGCGCCGGTGGCCGCCGGCAGCCCGCACGCCGCCTCCCCCAGCGGGCGGGTATCTCGTCTCGGTGGCGACCTCGACGGTCCGGGCCGGGCGGGCGAGCTGCGGGAAGCGGCACCGGCCCCCGCCGCCGACCTCTACGATCCCGACACCGCCGAGCTCGAACAGCCGCTGTCGGTGGAGGACATGCAGGTCACGGTGGTCATCGACCCGTCGGCCATCGGAGGTACCCGGCTGGGCAACGAGCCGCTGCCCGGCTCACCACCCCCGCCGCCCGGGACCCCGGCCGAGCGGGCCGACGCCCCACCGCCACCGCCACCGGGCGCCCCAGCCGAGCGGGCCGAGGCACCGCCACCGCCACCGGGCGCCGGGCCGATCGGTTCGCCCCCGCCTGCGTTCCGGGCCGACGCCGCCGTCCCGCCTCCTCCTCCGCCGTCGCCCGGCCCGGGCGGCCTCACACCCCCCGCCCCCTCACCGTTCCCGCCGCCGGGCCCGGGTCCCATCGATCCGCCTCCCGGGCGTCCTGCCTCCTTCGGGCCCCCGCCGAGCATCATCGATCCTCCCCCACCCCCACCCGACCTCGGTCCGCCCCCGGGGGACGACGCCCGCCCGGAGGCCGGCGACTCGGCCGACGTCCCGGCCGCCGAGGAGGAGGTCCCGCCCCGGCCGATGCCGCACCGACGTGGGGACGCGCCCCGTCCCCTGCTCCCTCGTTCGGGCCACCACCCAGCCCCGCCGACGCCACCGCCCCCACCCCCGCCTTCGGGCCACCACCCAGCCTCGCCGACGCCCCTCCACCACCACCCTCGTCCTTCGCAGGCGACGCCCCTCCATCCCCGCCCCCGTCCTTCGCACCCCGTCCTTCGCAGGTGACGCCCCTCCGCCCCCGCCCCCGTCCTTCGGGCCGCCCCCGGTTGACGCCCCTCCCCTCCACCACCCCCCGCCTTCGGGCCGCCCCCGGGTGACACCAACGGCACACCGCCGACCCCGCCCCCGTCCTTCGCTCCGCCCGCAGGTGACGCCCCTCCCCCTCCTCCACCACCCCCGGCCTTCGGGGCGGCCCCGCCCAACGCCAATGGCACACCGCTCAGCCCGGGCCGGGAATCCGGCGACCCGGCCCACAGCCCGGATCCCGCCAGGACCGGCGACCCGACCGTCGAGGAGTCGATGGCGGGCGAACATGGCGGGCCGAGCGAGCAGAACCGGGGCGACAGCACCCGCCCGGCCGGCGCCGCGCCCCCGAGCGTCTTCTCCGCCCCACCGCCACCCCCCGGGGATCCCGGCCCGACCGCCGGCCCGCCGCCGAGCATCTTCTCCACGCCGGCGCCGGGCGCCGACCCGATGCTGGCCGAAGGCGACAGCGGGAGCAGCAACCCGCCCGCCGATGTGACCGTGATGAGCCCCGTGGGCCCCGGCCTCACGGCCGACGCCAGCGACGGCGGACATGACATGGAGCCGGGTAGCAGTACGCCGTCGCCTCCGGCGGAGGCGGCGGCCGCCGGCCAGCCCCCGCTCTCGCATCAGCCTCCCAGCGTGTTCACGCCCCCCGGCCCGCCGGCCGGCCCCGGAGCCGAAGGGCCGGGGCTGGCCCCGCCTCCGCCGCCGCCCGGGGTCATCCCCGGCCCGCCTCCCGGGCCCGGCGGCATCCCGACACCGCCTCCGGCGTTCACCCCGCCGCCCGGCCCGGACCTGCTGCCCCCCGGCACCGACCTCCAGGCTCCCCCATCAGACCCGGGACAGCTCCCGCTCCCGCCCCCGGGTCTGACCCCGCCTCCCGGGTCGGAATCCGGCCCGTCGCTTCCTCCCCCGCCGCCGTTCGGCGCCGGGCCGGCAAACGTGCCTCCGCCTCCCCCCGGGCTGGCCCCGCCCGACTTCGCACCACCACCCGGCGGCCCCAGCTTCGGACCGCCACCCGGCGCACCCGACTTCGGACCGCCACCGGCACCCCCCGGACCGGACTTCGCACCGCCACCCGGCGGCGGCTCCTTCCCCCCGCCTCCGCCGCCCCCCGGACCGGGCTCGTTCCCACCTCCTCCTCCCCCCGGTGCCCCCGGTGCCCCCGGCGGCTTCCTCCCGCCCCCGGACCCGGGCGACTTCGGCGCCCCGCCGCCGCCCCCACCCTGGGGTGGCGGTGCCCCCGGTTCCGGCCTGCCCGGCGTTCCGCCCGGACCCGCCCCGGCCCCTGCCGCCCCCGTACTCGGCTTCCTGGTGGACGAGTGGACCGGCCAGCAACACCCGGTGGCCGGCGGCGTGGTGATCGGCTCCAACCCGGCGTCGGACGCGGACGTCAGCCGCGGTGCGGCAACTATGCTCCGGGTGGAGGGTCCCGAGGTCGGCGAGGTGCACGTGCGGGTGGCGGTGGATGGCGGAAGGGTGACGGTCCACGCGGTCAACGACGTCGGGGCCTGGGTCCAGCAGACCGGCGGCCCGCTCACCCCGCTCGGTTCGTCCCCGGTGGCCCTCAACAACGGCGCCCAGCTCCGCGTCGGCACCCGCACGCTCGTGTTCCAGGCCGCTCCCGGCAGCGGATACTGAGCCCGGTCGTGGCGACCGTCCCCTTCGTTCTCGATGGCTTCGAGCCGATCGAGCGTCTGGGCGGCGGTGGCTTCGGCGAGGTCTGGCTGGCCCGGCAGGTCAACATCGACCGCCGGGTGGCCATCAAGGTCGGGCACGCCCCGATCGACGACAAGACCGTTCAGCTGCGGTTCGAGCGGGAGTGCATCGCCCTCGGCCGTCTCTCGGGCCACCCGAACATCGTGGACGTGTACACCGCCGGGAGCATGGCCGACGGCCGCCCCTACCTCGTGCTGGAGTACGTGAGCGGCGGCACCCTGTGGCAGCGCCTTCAGGCCCAGCCTCTGACCGAGGCCGAGCTGATGAAGGTCGGAGCCCAGCTGTCGGCAGCGCTGAGCGTGGCCCACTCCTCGGGCGTTCTCCACCGGGATCTGAAGCCGGAGAACATCCTCCTGAGGCCGAACGGCGATGCCGTGCTGGGCGACTTCGGGATCGCTCGGCTCCACGACGGGGCCAACACCACGTCCCACGCCATCACCGCCAGCGTCGCCTACGCCCCGCCGGAGATCCTGTCGGGGGGCACCGCCTCGGTGACCAGCGACATCTACGGCATCGGCATCTGCCTCCTGGCCGGCGTGATCCGCTCCGTGCCCTTCGTGGCCAGCGGCGACGAATCCATCCACCCCATCATCAACCGGGTGCTGACCGACCGACCACCCGACCTGCGCCAGCACGGCGTCTCGCCCGACCTCAACGAGCTGATCCATCAGCTCCTGGCCAAGGACCCAGCCAAGCGGCCCCCGTCGGCCGACGAGGTGCAACGACGGCTCGAGGGCATCGCCGCCAGCCGGTTCGCCGCCCCGCCGCCCGCTGACCGCGGGCAGTTCCCGCTGGACCACGGCGCCACCCGCCCCGCCAGCAGCGCCGGGATGGCGGCCACCGTCTACGCCCCGGCCAGCCCCGGTCCCCCGCCGGCCCCCGCCTACGGATCGTCCCCCGCCTACAACGGGGCCCCCGCGGCCTACGCCGCCGCTCCATCCGGGCCCCAGCCGTTCGCCCCCTCCGGCTACGGCCAGCCGCCCGGCCCCGACCCCACCGGCGGCGTGGAGCTCGCCCCGTTCCAGTCCCAGCCCTACGCCCGCACCGGCCAGCCGCCCGGCCCGGTGAGCCTCCGGCCCGACCACGAGATGAACCGGCTCCGCCTCCTGGGCGCCGTGTTCGGCGCCACCCTCCTGCTGGGCGGCCTGCTCGTGTTCGCCCTCCTGCGGGTTCTCGGCTCCGAGGGCGACGGTGGATCGCCTGACAGCATCGTGACCGGCGATACGACCCAGGCCCAGAACAGTCTGAGCGCGAGCACGAACACCACCGCCCCGCCCGCCCCCACGGCACCGGCCACCAGCGCACCGGTGCTCACCGGGCCGCTGACCCTGCCGCTGCTGGAGAGCGACCTCGGCCTGAAGGCGGCCGAGACCGAGCCCGACACCGCCGGCCCCGACTCGATCCAGTACTGCGACAACACCCCGAACACGGCGGGCCTGGGCGACTGGGTGGGCCAGACCGCCTCCGACGTCCTCGGCTTCCCGTCGGTGTTCCAGCAGCTCGCCCGGTTCGACACCGCCGAGGCAGCCGGTGCCTACATGGACGCCTACACCGGCACCGTCGACTGCGCCGAGTGGGTGCTTCCGGCCAGCAACGACGGGCCCGAGGTGACCCTCCGGCCCCAGGTGGTGGACGCCCCCACCCGTTACGGCGACGACACCCGCGAGATCCGCTTCGACGGCACCAGCAGCTTCGTCCCCCTCTACGGCCGGGTGGCGATCGTGCGCCGCTCCACCGACGTGTATCTCGTATCGATCACCTCCCTGCTGGAGTCCGACCTCGCCGATCTCGACCGCCTGCTCGGTCAAGCGGTGGCGAACCTGGGCTACTGATCGGCCCCCGGTGGATCTCCTCCGCTCCCGCACACCGATCCGGCCCCGGGAGCCCGGAGAGCGTCCGCCTCCGGACGCGGCACCCCGGCTTCGGCCCGGCTACGTGGTGGCCACAACGGCCGTGGTGGTGGTGCTGGCCACGATGGGGCTGATCCTCATCCGGACCGTCGGATCCGGTTCCGACACCGCTCCCCGGAACCTGGCGGAGGAGGCGGCGGCCCAGTCGGCCGCCGCCCTCGATCCCGGCCTGGCCCTACCCCTGACGTTGGCCGACGCCGGTTTCGACGCCGGCACCACCGAGGAGGCCACGGCGGAGCAGGGGCCGGGGGCGGCCGGGGTGTGCGGCCAGCGGCCCGCGGTGGAGGGCCTCCAGGCCTGGCGGGCCAACCGGCTCACCGACGCCGCCCAACAGCGCCGGGTGGGGCAGATGCTGGCCCGCTTCCGGTCCGCCACCCAGGCGTCGGCCTTCCTGTCGGCCAACGACGGGCTCCTGGGCTGCGAGCGCTGGGAGACCACGATCGCCGACGGCGCGGTTGCGTTCACCGCCACCGCTTCGCCCGCCCCCACCGGCCTGGGTGACGAGGCCCGTCAGGTGGACCTGGCATCGGTGGGCGACGGCGACCGCTGGTACCTGCGGATCCTGCTCATCCGCCGCGGCGACCAGGTGCTGCAGCTGAGCTACGTCTCGGGTTCCAGGGCCGACCTCGACGCCCTCGGCCCGCTGGCCACCACGGCCCTGGCCGCACTCTGACGCCGGCTGCACTCAGGCGCCGGCTGCCCTCTGACGCGGCTGCGGCGGCCCACTCCGGCTACCAGCGCCGGCCACCCGCCGGCGGTCAGCCCAGAACCCAGCTGTCGGTGCGGGTGCCCGACGCCTCGGCCTGACGGAAGCGGTGCTCGGCAGCGACGACGGCGGAGCGGAGCGCCGCCTCGGCGTCGAGGTGGCCGGCCCGGCCGGCGACCACCAGGGCCAGCAGCACCCGGCCCAGCTCCTCGCTGGAGGCGCCGGGAGGCACCAGCCCGGCCACGGTCCGGCCCAGCTCTCCGATGTCGATGGTCCACCCCGCCCGCTCGGCCCGTTGCAGCACCTTGTCGGCCAGCGACAGGGCGGGGAGGGCGGCCGGGATGCCGTCGAGCGCGGAGCTGCGCTGCTTCTCTTCCTGCTTGATCCGCTCCCAGTTCGCCACCACCTCGCCGGCATCGGCCACGGCCACATCGCCGAACACGTGCGGATGGCGCCCCACCAGCTTGTCGTGGAGGGTGCGGGCCACGTCGGCCACGGTGAAGCGTCCGGCCTCGGCCGCCAGCTGGGCGTGGAACAGCACCTGGAACCAGAGGTCGCCCAGCTCCTCCTCCAGCAGCTCGTACCCGTCGTCGGCATCGAGCTCGTCGGGCGCCGAACCCTCCTGCCCCTGGCCGTCGGACGGGGTGGGCAGGCGGTCGATGGCCTCCAGCACCTCGTAGGCCTCCTCCAGCAGGTACCGGCGTAGCGACCGATGGGTCTGGGCCCGGTCCCAGGGGCAGTCCCGCCGCAACCGCGCCATCAGCTCCACCGACGCCGCCAGCTCCGCCGCCACCGGAGCGGCCAGCTCCGGGAGGTAGAGCGACGTGAGGTGGTCGGGGGTGACCATCCGGTCCAGGTCGGGCCACGCCACCTCGAACACCCGCTCCTCGGGGGTGCCGAGCCCCTGGAGCACCACCGCCCGCTGCTCGTCGCCAGCGTCGAGGGCCAGCTTGATGTCCGACAGCACCCACGGGGCGTGCACATGGGCCACCAGCAGCGGCCCCCGCTCCCCCGCCGCCTCCACGGCGAACCGGTGACCGTCGATCAGGCGGACGCCGTCGTCGACCGGATCCACCCCGAGGCGGGCCCAGGCTTCGTCGAGGAACGACAACGCCGGCATCAGCTCGATGTCCACCCGGGGGTCGGCCCGGAGCCGGCGCACCGAGTCCTCCAACACGAGCGGCGAGCCCGGCACGGCGTAGAGCACCGCGCCGTCGGCGTCGCCGGTTCCGCCCGACGCGGCCGCTGCGGCTGCCGCCGCCACGAGGGCGTCGGCGATCGCCCCGTACACCTCGTCGAACGACTCGGCCGCTTCGTACAGGTGGTCGAAGCTGGCAGCCCCCGGCACCAGATGGGCCGTGGGGTGCCGCGTGGTGCGCACGAAGCGGACCGTCGACCGCTCGATGGCGGCCAGGGTGGCCGTTGTCACCGAGCCGGGCCCTCCCGGGCCGAGCCCGCAGACCGTGATCCGGGGTCTGGTCACCGGGGCGACGGCACCACCGCTCAAGCGGCGGCCGGCGTGATCCGCTTCTGGCTGGTGTCCCAGCTGCCGACCCGGTCGTCGACCTTGACCGTCGCCGCCTCCAGGCCCGTCTCCAGCGCCGTGCTGGCCAGCGAGTCTCCGTCGGCCTCGGAGCCGGTCACGATCAGCACGTGGTAGCCGAACTCGGACTGGACCGGACCCACCACCTGGCCCGGGGTCGCCGTCTCGACCGCCGTCTTGAAGGCGTCGACGTAGTTGCCGGGATCCCGGCAACCCAGCTCACCGCCGGCGGCACCGGAGCCGGTGTCGGTGGAGCGCTCCTGGGCGATGGTGGCGAAATCGCCCCCGGCCGCCAGGTCGGCCACCACCTGGTTGGCCTCCTCGGCCGTGTCGACCAGGATGTGGCTCACGCAGGGGAACCGATCGCTCTCCGGGGCCTTGGCCTTGAGGGCGTTGGACAGCGCCAGCTGGCGGGCCTGGAGCTCCACGATGAACGCCAGGTACGGGACCTCGCCGTAGAGCCGCTCGGAGTCGGCCGTCGGATCGGTGGAGCCGGTCAGGCGGCTGGCGAGCTGCTCGAACACGAGCGACTTGGCTTCGGCCCGATCGTCGTCGCTCACCGACGAGCCGGCCCGGGCGATCTCGTTCTGCAGCACCAGGGACCACACGTCCTGGCTGAGCAGGATGGCCTCCAGCCCCGAGGGCACCTGACCGTCGTAGATGAGGTCGATGAACTCCTGGTTCTCCTTCACCGGAACCGCCAGGCGGTTCAGCTCCCCGTGCAGGATCTGACCGGTCGACCCGTCGGCGAACACCAGATCCACCGCCACCTCGTCGTCGGCGGCGGTGGTGGCCGGCGGCAACTCGGCCGTGGTGGGGGTGGGGTCTCCGGACGCGTCGCCGCCGGCGACCGTGGAATCGGTGCCGGCGGCGTCGGTGCCGGTGCCATCGGGCCCGGCGGCAGTATCAGTGTCTCGGCTGACGCCACAGGCAGCGGCGGTCAGCGCGAGAGCAAGCAGGAACGAAAGGCGACGAAGACGCACCCAGGTAGGGTATCGGGAACCTTCCGGTTCCTTGTCGCCCGCCCGGGGCGGACGCGCTCGCCGCCAACCGCCTCCCTACTCCACGGTCCAGGTGGCACCGGAGCGCAGCAGCGCACCCAGATCGCCGGGGCCCGAGCGCTCGTTCGACACCAGGAGCTGGTTGTTCACGGCCTCGGCGAACTCGGCCGCCTGCACGTCACGGAACACCCCGAAGGGAGTGGGCGTGTGGTTGTCGTTGGCCAGGCGCCCCAGGGCGTAGGCCACGGCCGAGTCGGCCTGCTCGTCGTGGACGTGGATGTCCTCGGCCGGGATCGAGGCCGTCTCCACCACCCGGGCCGAACCGCCCTTGGTGGTGACCGCCAGCGAGCCGTTCGGGCCGAACACGATCGGCTTGCCGTGCTCGAGGTTGATCATCATGCTCTCGCGCTGGTCGCGCTTGAGGATCGGATCGTAGGCCCCGTCGTTGAACACGTTGCAGTTCTGGTAGATCTCGACGAACGAGGCGCCCTTGTGCTCATGGGCCCGACGGAAGGTCTCGATCATGTGCTTGCGGTCCATGTCGTGGGTGCGGGCCACGAAGGTGGCACCCGAGCCGATGGCCACGCTCAGCGGGTTGAACGGCCGGTCGATCGAGCCCATGGGGGTGGACTTGGTGACCTTGCCCACCTCGCTGGTGGGCGAGTACTGGCCCTTGGTCAGACCGTAGATCTGGTTGTTGAACAGCAGGATCTTCAGGTTGACGTTACGCCGCAGGGCGTGGATCAGGTGGTTGCCGCCGATCGACAGCATGTCGCCGTCGCCCCCGACCACCCAGATGTCGAGGTCGGGGCGGGCGACCGCCAGGCCGGTGGCGATGGCCGGGGCCCGGCCGTGGATGCCGTGCATGCCGTAGGTGGACATGTAGTAGGGGAAGCGGGCGGCGCAGCCGATGCCGGAGATGAACACCGTGTTCTCGCGCTTCACGTCGATCTCGGTGTGGAAGAACTGCATGGCGGCGAGGATGCCGTAGTCGCCGCAGCCGGGGCACCAACGGACCTCCTGGTCCGATGTCCAGTGGCCGCGCTGGGTGGGGTCGAGCGTCACGTTTGACATGTCAGATTCCTTCTCGAACGGCCTGCATCAGCTCGGCGGCGGTGAACGGGGTGCCCTGGACCTTGTTGACGGCCTTGGCATCGACCAGGTACTCGGCCCGTAGGAGGCGGACGAGCTGGCCGTTGTTCATCTCGGGCACGAACACCTTGGAATAGCTCTTCAGCACGTCGCCCAGGTTGGCCGGGAACGGGTTGAGGTGGGTGAGGTGCACGGTGTGCACACCGACGCCATCGGCCCGCAGGCCCTCGGCCGCCGACGTGATGGCACCCTCGGTGGAACCCCAGCCGACCAGGAGGATGTCGGCCTGGCCCTCGCCCCGGACCGCCGCCGGCGGGATGTCCTTGGCGATCCCGGCCACCTTGGCCGCCCGCAGGTCGGTCATCTTGCCGTGGTTCTCGGGGCTGTAGGAGATGTTGCCGGTGACGTCGGCCTTCTCGATGCCGCCGATTCGGTGCTCCAGGCCGGGGGTGCCGGGGACGGCCCAGGGTCGGGCCAGGGTCTCGGGGTCACGCAGGTAGGGGGCGAACACCCGGTTGCCCTCGCCGTCGGTGTAGTTCGGCTCGGTGGTGAACGCCACGCTGATGTCGGGCAGGCTCTCCACGTCGGGCAGGCGCCACGGCTCCGAGCCGTTGGCCAGGTAGCCGTCGGTGAGCAGGATCACCGGCGTGCGGTACTTGAGGGCGATCCGGCAGGCCTCGATCACCATGTCGAAGCAGTTGGCCGGGGTGGACGCGGCCACGATCGGCAGCGGCGCCTCGCCGTGCCGGCCGTACATGGCCATCATCAGGTCGCTGGCCTCGGTCTTGGTGGGAAGGCCGGTGGAGGGACCGCCCCGCTGGACGTCGATCAGCACCAGCGGAAGCTCGAGGCTGACGGCGAGACCCAGGGTCTCGCCCTTGAGGGCCACACCGGGGCCGGAGGTGGTGGTGAAGGCCAGGTGCCCGCCGAAGGCGGCGCCCACCGCCGAGGTGGCGCCGGCGATCTCGTCTTCGGCCTGGAAGGTGCGGATGCCGAAGTTCTTGTGGTTGCTCAGCTCGTGCAGGATGTCCGAGGCCGGGGTGATGGGGTAGCTGCCCAGGAACACCGGGAGCTTGGCCAGCTGGCCGGCGGCGATCATGCCCCAGGCGGTGGCGATGTTGCCGGTGATGTTGGTGTAGGTGCCCGGTTCCTGGGGGGCGGCCTTCACCTTGAACGGGCTGCCGAACATCTCGGCCGTCTCGCCGAAGGCGTGGCCGGCCTTGAATGCCGCCGTGTTGGCCGCCACCACCGCCGGGGTCTTGGCGAAGCGGCGCTCGATCCACTGCAGGGTGCTCTCCACCGGACGGGAGTACATCCAGGAGATGAGGCCCAGGGCGAAGAAGTTCTTCGACCGCTCGGCGTCCCGCTTCTTCACGTCGAGGTCCGACATGGAGTCGAGGGTGAGCTTGGTCATCGGCACCCGGTGCACCACGTAGCCGGCCAGCGTGCCGTCTTCGCGGGGGTCGGTCTTGTAGCCGGCCTTCTCCAGGTTGCGCTCGTCGAAGGCGTCGTCGTTCAGGATGAGCACGCCACCCGAGCGGAGCTTCTCCAGCTCGCTGGCCAGGGCCGCCGGGTTCATCGCCACCAGCACGTCGGGAGCGTCACCCGGGGTGTGGATGGTGTGGTCCGAGATGTGGACCTGGAACGACGAGACCCCGGCCAGCGTGCCCTGCGGCGCCCGGATCTCGGCCGGGAACTCCGGCAGGGTGGCAAGGTCGTTGCCGGCCAGGGCGCTGGCCGAGGTGAAACGGTCACCAGTCAGCTGCATGCCGTCGCCGGAGTCGCCGGCGAAGCGAATGACGACGTGGTCGAGTTCTATTCCGACCCGTTCGGCTGTATCAGTCACATGATCCCCTATGTCTCGGACCGTCTAGCGCTCTCGTGTTTGGCGTAGCCCAGCCCCAGTGCTGGAGGTGCGCTGTCGATCGGTCGACCGGTAACGGGACCGGTGGTCAACCGGCGCGCACCCTTACATCGTCCGTGGAAACCCGGGACGCACCCACGTTAGCGTCCGCGCCGAAAACTTCGAACATCGAGAAGATTTGACCAGCGCGGCACGAGGCCGCCGGCGGAAGTCCCGCCGGCGGAGCCTCGACAGTACTACACAGCCCTCCGACCGCGGCGGGCCGGCCAGAACCCGCTAGAGGGCCGGGATCCGCAGGACCTGACCGACGTAGATCTTGTCGGGGTCGGTCAGCATCGGCTTGTTGGCTTCGAAGATCGCCGGGTACTTCATGGCGTCGCCGTAGTACTCCTTGGCGATCTTGGACAAGGTCTCGCCCTTCACCACCACGTGCATCTGGGGCTCGGGCGGAGCCGGCGGTGCTGCCACCGCCTCCGGGGCGGGCGCCGCCGCCGGCGCCACCACCGTCAGCTCCTCGCTCACCCGCTCCACCCCGGCCGAGTTGCCGATGGCCAGGATGATGCGCTCCCGGGTGTCCTGGTCGGCCACCTGACCGGTGACGGTGGCCAGGCCGTCGTCGAAGCGGACGTCGAGGTTGGTGACGGCGAGGCCGAGATCGAGCACGTAGTGCTCGAGGGCCGCCGACTTCTTCGCTTCGGCCAGGCTCTCGGCCCGGGCCGCCTGGTCGGCCGCCGCCTTGCGGGCCTTCACCTGGGCCGCCACCTTGGCCGCCTGCTCCTCGGCCGCATGCTGCACGTCGGCCTGCTTGGCCGCGGCGGCGGCCGCCGCCTTGGCCTCCTCCTCGCTCCTGCTCTCGCCGATGCCGATTTTCGCTCCGGCATCCTTGACGAAGTCGAACACGCCCATGATCCTGCCTGCCTTCCGTTGTCGCCCACCCGATGTGGGTGGACCGACGCTAGCAGTCCTGTCGGTTCTTCGGCCGAGGCCTCGTCACGATGGCGGACGGGGACCCCAACCCCGTCGGCGCCGCCTCTGGCACTCGACACGGGCGGCCATCGCCGTGCGGGGAACGGCGCCGGTCGGGGCCGGAAACCTGCCATACTCCCCGATGGGTTCGGGCGGCCCGTTCACGGCCGGCCCGGATCTGGCAACGCGCCGGTGTGGCCCACCCGGGCGGAGTGCCTGGTTCGACGTGGAATCCGGAGGGAGGGCCGCCGCACATGAGCGACGCCGACCCTGCATCCACCCGTCCGCCGCGGGACCTGTCGATCCCCGGCCTGACCGAGGCGGTGGAGATCGGGGCCGGCGGCTTCGGCGTGGTCTACCGGGCGGCCGAGGCCGACCTGAGCCGCACGGTGGCGGTGAAGATCCTGGCCGCCAACCTCGACGAGGCCGGGCGCGACCGCTTCGACCGGGAGCGGCGGGCGATGGGCACCCTGTCGGGCCATCCGAACATCGTGACCGTCTACCGGGGCGGCTACACCCCGGCCGGCCAGCCCTACCTGGTCATGGAGTACCTGGACCGGGGTTCGCTGGCCGACCACCTCCGCTCGGCCGGCACCGTCTCGTGGACCGACACGCTCACCGTGGGGGTGCAGCTGGCCGGGGCCCTGGAGACCGCCCACCGGGCGGGCGTGCTCCACCGCGACATCAAGCCCGGCAACATCCTGCTGTCCCGGCTGGGCAGCGCCAAGCTCTGCGACTTCGGGATCGCCCGCCTCCAGGGGGCGTTCGAGACCCGCAGCTCCACGGTGACGGCGAGCCTGGCCCATGCCCCGCCCGAGGTGGTCGACGGCCGCCGGCCCGACGCCCGCTCCGACGTCTACTCCCTGGCCTCCACGCTGTACGAGCTCGTCACCGGCCGCCCCCCGTTCGTGCAGCCGACCGACGAGTCGATGGTGCAGATCCTCAACCGCATCCACACCGCGGCCGTACCCCCGGTCGACGAGTCGGTCCTGCCCGAGCCCCTGTTCCGGGCGATCGAGACCGCCATGGCCAAGGATCCCGCCGCCCGGCCCGCCTCGGCGCTGGACTTCGGCCAGCTGCTGGTGCACGTCCAGCACCAGATCGGGCTGGCCCCCACACCGATCCCGATCGAGGACACGACAGCGGCATCGGCCGCCGGCCTGCTGGGCGGGCCCGTCACCAGCCCCCCGTTCCCCGTCACCGGCGGCGCCTCCCCCACCCCGGCCGTCACCGGCGCCCCGGGGACCCCGGGCTCCGCCCCGACGGTCACCGGCGGCAGCGGGCCCGGCGGCCCGGCGGCCACCGGCGGCGCCCCGCCGGGGTACGCCACCGGGCCCGGGGTGACGGATGCCGGCCAACTGCCCGGCGGGACCTCGGGCGGCGTGCCCGTCGCCGGCGGCGTCGGCACCACCACCGGCCCACACCCGGCCGGCCCGGGGCGCCCTCCCCGCTGGCTGGCGCCGGCCGCCGCCGTGGCCGCCCTCGTGCTGGTGGGGGCCGTCCTCATGTGGCAGGCCAGTGGCGGGACCGACGACGCCGACGGCACCGACGACACCACTGAGGTGTCCACGGCCTCGCCCGCCACCGGTCCGGGGGCCACCGCCTCGTCGGCCGGCGCCACCACCGAGCCGCCGCCGACACCGGGCAACTCGGTCGGGCTCCCCGGCACCGGCAGCACCCTGCCCGCGGGCGAGAAGTACGCCAGCTACCGCGAGCTGGCCGACACCACCGACTCGATCCGCATCAAGGTCCCCGACGAGTGGACGGCCGACACCCTGCGGGGTCCGGGCAGCAACAAGCTGCCCTACCTGGCCGCCGCCCCCCAGTTGGAGGGCGCCTTCTTCGACTCCCTCACCGGGGCCGGGGTGTCGGTGGAGGTGTTCGACAGGGCCCGCGTCCCCAACGAGATGCTCGACGAGGCCCGGGCCCGCTCGGAGACGCTGGTGAACCAGTGCGACGTCCCCGAGTCGAGCCGGTTCATCGTGCCCTACCCGGGCCGGTTCGAGGTGTTCCGCAACTGCGGGCCCACCGCGACGGCCCTGGTGCACGTGGCCGTCGTCAACGGCGACGACAAGGTGTCGGCCCTCTTGACCCTCCAGGCCCCCACCGGGAAGGATCTCGACGCCTTGTCCACCATCGTCGGATCGCTCGTCCTGACCCCCAAGTACCGCTGATCGCTCCGGGCCGACCGGCCGCCAACTCCCCCCACTCCAGGTACACCGATGACCGATGCCGATCTGACCGCCGACCTCATCAGTGCCCGCCGCTGGACCGACCAGGACGTCGCCGCGGCCCGCCTCCCCATGATCGACGTGCCGCTGGTGTCGGTGGGCGGCGGCCTCGGGTCGTTCGCCCTCGTCGACACGCTGCGGGTGGCCGGCATCCCGTCGAACGCCATCCGGGTCCTCACCACCCTCGACCGCCCCGACCAGACGTACGAGTACCTGGCCACGGCCTCCCAGATCCCCCGCCACGAGCGGATCCGGTCCGACTCGGGGTCCACCATCGACAACATCTGGGGCTTCCCCAGCTACGCACTGCGGGAGGCGTGGGCCGCCAAGTCGGTCAAGGAGAAGATCGACCCCCTGCTCCAGGTCTTCCTGGAGCCGATCTTCGCCGACTACTACACGCCCCGCTCGGGTCAGGTCTACGAGTCCGTGGTGCGGGAGTCGGCCCGGATCAACTGGAGCTCGATGCTGGTCAAGGGTGTGGTCCGCATGGTGCGGGCCCGCCACGGCGGCGGCTACTTCACCGTGCTCACGCCGCCCCGGGGGTGGCGGCCGCCGCCGGGCCAGCCACCGTCGAAGCGGATCGTGTTCCGCTCCAGCCACGTGCACCTGGCCGTCGGCTACCCCGGGGTGAAGTTCCTCGACGACCTGCAGGCCTACCGTCAGGCCCACGACGACTTCCATCGGGTGGTCAACGCCTACGAGCCCCACGAGTACGTCTACGAGGAGCTGCTCCGCCGGCCCAGCACCGTGCTGGTGCGGGGCAGCGGGATCGTGGCCAGCCGGATCCTGGTGCGCCTGCTGGAGGACCGGGAGCGCAAGGGGGCCCAGACCACGGTGCTGCACCTGTTCCGCACGTACATCGACAAGCCCCAGGGCGACGACCCCAAGTTCCGCCGGATGGGCCGCAACGGATTCGCCTACCAGGGCTTCAACTATCCCAAGGCGGCCTGGGGCGGCCAGCTCAAGGAACGCCTGGAGCGCCTCGACGGCCCTGGCCGGGCCGCCCTGATCCGCCAGATGGGCGGCACCAACACCCCGTTCCGCCGGGAGTGGGAGGCCCTCATGCAGCGGGGCCGGGAGGGCGGCTGGTACCAGCAGTGGATCGGCGAGGTGGCCTCGGTGGACCCGGGACCCAACGGCACGATCACCACCACCATCGTCGACCCCCAGCAGCGCTCTGTGCAGCTGGCGGCGAACTTCATCATCGACGCCACCGGCCTCGAGTCGGACATCTCCGAGCACCGCCTCCTGGCCGACCTGCTGTCGCACGGCGGGGCCAGCCGCAGCGCGTTCGGCCGGCTGGAGATGGAGCCGAGCTTCGAGATCGCCGGCACCCGCAACGACCCGGGCCGCATGTACGCCTCGGGGTCGGCCACGCTCGGCGGCTACTACGCCGGGGTCGATTCGTTCCTGGGCCTCCAGTACGCCGCCCTCCGCATCGCCGACGACCTGGCGTCGATAGGGTTCGGGGAGCGAATCGGCGTCTCCCGTTCGGTCAAGGAGTGGTTCAGATGGATGCGCAACGCGCCTATCCCGGGTTGAGGGCGGAGGCCCGTCGATGATCCCCACCCTGGCCGGACGCATCCAGACCCGGCTGTTCCTCCTCGCCACCGTGGGCCTGGCGTGGACCATCGTGGTGGTGCCGTTCCTGCCCAAGCGGGGCGCCGCCATCGGCGACGTGTACGCCGCCACCAT
Organism: Acidimicrobiales bacterium; assembly: GCA_041394285.1. Classification (GTDB taxonomy): domain Bacteria; phylum Actinomycetota; class Acidimicrobiia; order Acidimicrobiales; family SZUA-35; genus CADEDH01. The sequence goes on from JAWKIL010000014.1 coordinate 49,805, forward strand.
CCTGGCGCTGTTCGTGGTCGCCCTGTTCGGCGTGGGTTGGGAGGCGCTCTACCACGCCCTCCAGCAGTACCGCTGGGAGAAGGACTGGCCGATCCTGTACGCCCTGCTGGAGGGCATCCCCGAGGGGGTGGTGGCCTTCGTGGCCGTCGACGCCATCGTGCCGGCCGGGCCCAGCCCCATCACGTTCTTCTTCCATTTCGTGACCACCTGGCTGGTGGTGTGGCTCACCGCCATCGGGCCCCTGCGCATGGTGCTGCTGCGGTGGCGGTTCCGGGGCGGGCGGATCCTGTGAACGGGGTCGCCGACTACGAGTTCGTCCACCTGCTGGGCGAGGGCAGCCACGGCTCGTTCTGGCTGGCCCGGTGCCCGGCCCGGCTGGGCCGGGCCGACCCCTACGTGGCCGTCAAGACGTTCGCCCACCGGGCTGACGAGGGCGATTTCCAGCGCCTGGTGGCCGAGCTCCAACGCTACGCCGCGGTCGGCTCCCCCCAGCTGGCCCAGCTCTACGACGTGGGCCTGCAGAGCGACACGCTGTACTACGCCGGCCAGTACTTCCCCGACGGGTCGCTGGCCCAGCCGGCCCGGCCCTTCACCCGGGCCTCCGTGCTGGCCGCCATCACCGACGCCGCCCTGGCCGCCCACGCCCTGCACGAGGCCGGTATCGCCCACCGCAGCATCAAGCCGGGCAACGTCTACATCGACGGAGACCGGGCCAAGCTGGGTGACATCGGCCTGATCCAGGTGCTGAACCCGGGCCAGACGATCACCGGGCTCGACCACATCGGCTCGATCGAGTACCTCGCTCCCGAGCTGATCCAGGGCCAGCCGGCGTCGCGGGCCACCGACGTCTGGGCCCTGGCCGCCACCATGCACCGGGTGCTGACGGCCCGATCGGTCTACCCCGACATCCCCCAGGGCAGCCTGCTCCAGGCCCTGCGGTACCTGGTGAGCGAGCGGCCGGTGCTCAACGACCGGCTGCGGGACGAGGAGCGGGCCGTCATCGAGCAGGCGCTGGCCGTCGATCCGGCGTCCCGGCCGGCCACGGCCCTCGAGTTCGCCCAGATCGTGGGGGCCATCGCCCAGCGGCTGGCCCAGGCGGAACCGGCATGACCGGCGATGGCGCCTCCACCGCCACCGCCGCCGCGCTCGACACCTGGCCCGGCGTGCTGCACCGGGGCCTCGGGTGGGTCGGTCGATGGCCCGGTCTGGTGGCGGTGATCCCCAACGACCCGGCCCACGACATGGCGGCCGAGCAACTGCTGCGCCAGCTGGGGGCGGGCGTCACGGCCGACGAGGCCCGGGCCGCCATCTCGGCCGCCGCCCTGCGGGGCGAGCTGCGGGCCGCCGCCTACGTGGCCCAGACCGGCGCCGACCCGTCCGCCCTCGTCGGCTTCGCCTGCGGGGTCACCGAGGTGATCGCCGACGGCCAGGTGTTGATCAACGGCACCAGCCCCCTCCAGGAGGTGCCGCTGGGCAACCCCGAGCAGCTGACGGTACGGGCCGCCAACCTGGCCGCCGCCGCCCGGGCCGTGTCGCCCTACGACCTGCGCCTCGGCGTGGTGCCCGGCGCCGGCATCACGCTGGCTCCGGTGGGGGCGGCCATCGCCGCCGACCCGTCGACCGCCGGCACCGGCTCCGCTCTCCCCGGAGGCTCGGTCCACACCGGACCCCAGAGCATCACACCGGGGGGAGGCCAGCCCGGCCCGTCACCCCAGCCCCCGCCCGCCGGCGGCCCCTCGGGGCCCCCGCCGGCGCCCGGCCCGGTCCCCATCTCCGGCGGGGTGGCCGGCTCCGACCCCCAGCGCCGCCCGGACCCTCCCGCCGCCGTGCCCACCCCGGCACCACCCGAGGTCGTACCGTTCGTGGCCGTGCTCCTGGGCCCGGCACCGGTCAGCCCTCCGGCGGCCGCACCGCCGCTCCCCACGCTGACGCCGGTCGTGGCCGAGCCCCCGTCGGCGTCGCCCGGCCCGCTCGGCCATCCCGCCCCCAGCCACCGGATCCCCACGCCGGATCTGCCGATCAACGCCGACGACGTGGTGGTGGAGGGGATCCTGTGCTCCCGCCACCACTTCAACAACCCGATCGCCTCGTACTGCATGGTGTGCGGCATCTCGATGGTCCACCTCACCCACAACCTGGTGCCGGGTCCCCGGCCCACGCTGGGGTTCATCGTGTTCGACAACGGCTCCACCTACGGGCTCGACCGCTCCTACGTGGTGGGCCGGGAGCCGGGCCAGATCGGCGAGGCCAACGTGGCCCCGCTCGCCATCCACGACGACAACGAGACGCTCTCTCGGCGCCACGCCGAGATCCGGCTCGTGGGCTGGGACGTCCACATCGTGGACCTCGGCTCCACCAACGGCACGTTCGTGTGGGACGTCTCGTTCGAGCGGTGGAACCAGATCGCCCCCAACACCGCGGTCCTGCTGTCGCCGGGCGACACCGTGGCCCTGGGGCGGCGCACGTTCGTGTTCGAGAGCGTCACCCGCCTCTGAGCGGTCCCCCATCGGTCAGCAGGCCCCGGCGGTGGAGGGCCCGGCGGGCCTCGGCCACGCCCCGGGCCAGGTCGGCCTCCAGACCGGCGGCCCGGGCCCCGGCCACGTTGAGGTCGTTGTCGTCGACGAACAGGATCTCGGCCGGGGCCAGGCCGAGGGTGGCAACCACCGCGTCGAACAGCGCCCGGTCGGGCTTGACCAGGCCCAACCGGTACGAGAGGAACTCGTGGTCGAACAGGCTGCGGAGGATCTCACCGTCGATCTGGTGGTCCCAGTGCAGGGCGTTGGTGTTGCTCAGCACGCCGGTGGCCAGCCCGGCCGCCGCCACCTCCCGCACCAGCTCGGCCGCCCCGGGGTACAGGCCCCGGGGGAAGCAGCGGAACCGGTCGGTCAGCTCCTCAGGGGTCAGTGGCAGGTCCAGCTCGGCCGCCAGGCCCCGGGCGAACGCCGTGGTGTCGCACGCCCCCCGCTCGTAGGCCCGCACCGCCGGGCTCCCCAGCCAGCGAGGCCAGAACTCCTCGGGGGGCATGACCACCCCGAGCAGCTGGTCGAGCGGTCCCAGCTCCACCAGCACACCCCCCATGTCGAACAGGACGGCCCGGATCGGCCTCGTCGCGTCGTGGTCACCGGTCGGCACGAGGGCCAGGCTACGGGGTCCGCCCGCCAGACTGTCAGGTGTCGGCGGCGCCGGCCCGGACCCCGACCGGGATCGCTTCCCGGTCCCGCCGGGTCGCCAGCGCCCCGGGGGCGAGCAGGCAGGTTGCGGCTGCGGCCAGGGTGAGCAGGGCGGAGCCGGTGAGCGCCACCGGGATCGAGGTGGCGGCGGCCACCACTCCCAGCGCCAGTCCCCCGGCGATCTCCCCGGCGGCGTTGGCCTGGCCCACGAACGAGAGCACGGTGGCCCGCAGGTGGGGCGGCGCGTGGGCGTTGGCCCACGTCTGGGGCAGCGGGAGGGCGGCCGAGCGCAGGGCGCCCTGGCCCACCAAGCAGGCGACGGCCACCGGCAGGTTGGCCACCAGGCCGAGCCCGGCGATACCGACGGCGCTCGCCGCCAGCATGGCCGCCAGTCCGACCGCCACCCGGTCACCGGCCACCCGGTGCCGGGCCCACCACAGCACCGCCGCCCCGAGCAGGGCCTCCACCGCGCTCACCACGGCCACGACCACCACCGGGTCCCGGGTCCCGGCCGACAGGCCGATCTGGTCGAGGCGACGGATGTTCAGGCGGTCGACCGTCTCGTTGGCCAGACCGGCGAGCAGCATCACCGCCGTGAGCACCCGCAACGACCGGTGGCCCAACGTGGCCCGGGCCCCGGCCCGGAACGACGGAACCGGGGCCGGGATGTCGCCGCCGCCGGCCCCCGACGAGCGCCGGGGGTGGTGGTGCTCGGTCATCAGCACGGCCAGCGCCAGCCCCACGCCCACCGTGGCCAGGCCGGACACCACCACGGCGGTCGCCAGCGAGGTCAGATGGGCCAGCAGGGCGCTGGCCCCCACGGCGGCCACCGAGGCCACGAGCTGCCAGCGGGCCTGGCGCAGCACGAGCGGCTCCACCGCCTCGGGCCCGCCCAGCTCGTCGGTGACCCAGGCGATCTCGGCCCCGCTGCGGAACGTGTAGCCCACGCCCCACACCACCTGGGTGAGGATCAGAGGCCAGAAGCCGCTCACCAGCCCGGCCGCCACCTGGGCTCCGCCCACGCTCACGAAGCCGACCACCACCGACCACTTGCGGCTCACCCGGTCGGCCAGCACGCCGGTGGGCACCTCGGCCACCAGGAGCGAACCCTCCAGAGCGGCTCCCAGAGCCAGGAGCTGGAAGGGCTCCAGGCGGAGCTCGATCGCCAGCCGCACGGCCAGCGCCAGCCACCACGCCATCACCGCCGCCTGCCAGCCCAGGCCGGCGAGCAGGAACAGCCGAGCCGGGCCGGGTCGTCGCATCACGCGAGGCTAGGTGACAGCCGCTCCCCGTTTCCCCCGATTTCGGCCAGCCCCGATCTGATGTCGGACGGCGTCACGGGTGACGGCCCGGGACATCAGATCGGGGATGGGGTCAGCTGTAGGAGCGGCCGAGGCCAGCCTGGGCGTCGCTCTGCACCCCGTAGGGCGGGATCGGGTAGCGCAGGCCGTGGGAGGCGAGCTCCTCCAGGCCGGCGATGGCCTTGGGCAGGAACTCGGGGGGCGTGGCCATCAGCAGCTCGTCGTCCTGCACCCCGCCGTACCGCCGCTCGGCGAAGCAGGGGATCGACACGCTGGGCTCCCGCTTGGCCAGGGCCCGACCCCAGGAGTCGGCGCAGGCCGACTCGCCGACGCAGCCCCACTCGAAGTTCTTGTACCCCGAGTACTGCAGGCCGTTGATCAGCAGGATCATCTGGGCCGGAGTGGCGTAGATGAGGCAGATGTCGGGCGGGTCGAGGCGCCCGGTGGTGAGGGGCGACACGGCCATGGCCTCGTAGGTGCCGAACGGGGCCGTGTGCATGGCGTGCTGGTGGGCCGTGGTGTCCTCGATCGTCTCGTACCACACGCCCTTCATCCGCTTGCCCGACAGCCACTCCTCGTCCCGGGGGTGCAGGCCGATGACGGCGGCGCACTGCGCCCCCACCAGGTCCTCCTTGGTGATGCCGACCGTCCAGGCCAGCCGGGACGCCATGCCCACGATCTGGTCGGTGGTGTGGATGGCGGTGGGGCGGCGGATCTTGGGGATCGCCTCCATCTCCTCTTTCGAGGTGAACAGCTTCATCCCGATCGGGGTGGTTCGCAGCCGCAGCAGCCGGTTGAGGCTGTCGACGATGCCGTTCCAGTCCATCGGCGCCCCGGCCAGGTGCACCGCCTGCTCGCTCGTCTCCGTCATCTTGGTGTTCCCCTCGTCGTCCTGGCGCCCATGGGCGCCCCCGAAGCTTGGCTACCTGTCCCCTTCAGGGACGGGGTCCCTTCGGGTTCCTTGGAGTTCCGCCGGCGGCGAAACGTGTTGCGTATCTGTGGCTCCCGACGCCTCCCCGAGGGTGGTGCCGGGTCTGAGCCGCTCGTCCGCTCGGCGCAGGACCGCATCGGGTAGGAGCCGCATCAGGTGTCCGGACATCCGGTTGTGGACGCCGGGCACGACCGTAACCTTGCCCGCAGCCGCCCCCCGGAGTCCAGCCCTGGCCACGGTCGACGCCTCCTGCCAGGCCCACCGGGGGTAGCCGGCGGTGTCGTACCCGGCCCGCTGGTGGAACTCGGTGCGGGTGAGGCCGGGACACAGGCAGGTCACGGCGACGCCCCGGGGCGCCAGCTCGGCGGCCACCGCCCGGCTGAACCCCACCACGAACGCCTTGGTCGCCCCGTAGGTGGCCGACCGGGGCGCCGGGCGGAACCCGGCCACCGAGGCGACGTTGAGGATCGTGCCCGACCCCCGGGCCACCATGGCCGCGCCGGCGGCATGGGTGAGCCGCTGCAGGGCCACCACGTTGACCGCCACCTGCCGCTCCTCGCCCTCGATGGGCCGGTCGACGAAGTCGCCCACCGTTCCGAACCCGGCGTTGTTCACGAGCAGATCCACGGGCGACCCGTCGCGGTCGCCGCCCGCCGTCCGGGCCGCCACCCGGGCCACGTCGGCCGGATCGGCCAGGTCGGCCACCAGCACGTCGCACGGCACCGGCAGCTCCCGGGCCAGAGCCTCCAGCCGCTCGCGGTTCCGGGCCACCAGCACCAGTTCTGCGCCGCCGGCCGCCAGCTCCCGGGCGAAGGCGGCCCCCAGCCCGGCGCTGGCCCCTGTCACCAGAGCCCGCCGCCACGGCCAGCGATGGCTCACCCGGTGTTCACCGCCGGGCTCGCGTCCTCGAACATGGTGTCGAAGAAGGTCACGAGGTCGGCCGCCGGGGCGTTGCGCTTCATCAGGCCCACCTGCATCTGGCCGCCCTCGGGGCCGTACTCGTTGGGCTTCCACAGCCCCTTGGGGAACAGGCGGGCGAAGCGCACCTCCTGGCTGGCCTTGAGCCGTACCGGGCCCAGCTTGGCGATCAGCTCGGGGCCGCCGAAGCCGGGGCCCTTGATCACCACCAGCTCCCGCACCCCCACCCGGGCGCAGTGGGCCCGAAGGGCCGCCACCTCCAGCAGCCGCTCGGCCGGCTCGGGCAGCGGGCCGTAGCGGTCCTGCCACTCCTGGCGGATGTCGTCGACCTCGTCCTGGGTGCGTACCGCGGCCAGCCGGCGGTAGGCCTCCAGCCGCTGGTACTCGGCCTGGACGTAGGTCTCGGGCAGGTTGGCCGCCACCGGGACGTCGAGCTTGATCTCCTCCGGCTCTTCGATCGGGGTGCCGTTGAGCTCGGCCACCGCCTCGATCACGAGCTGGCAGTACAGGTCGTAGCCCACCGCGGCGATGTGGCCCGACTGGCCCACCCCCAGGAGGTTGCCCGCTCCCCGCAGCTCCAGGTCCCGGAGCGCGATCTTGAACCCCGACCCCAGCTCGGTGGCCTCGCCGATCGTCTTCAGCCGCTCGTAGGCCTCCTCCGACAGCACCGCCTCGGGCCGGGTGAACAGGTAGGCGTAGGCCCGCTGGCCCGACCGCCCCACCCGGCCCCGGAGCTGGTGGAGCTGGCCCAGGCCGAGCATCTCGGCCCGGTCGACCACCAGGGTGTTGACGGTGGGCATGTCGATGCCGGACTCGATGATCGTGGTGCACACCAGCACGTCGAACTGGCCGTCCCAGAAGTCGAGCACCACCTTTTCCAGGGTGCCCTCGTCCATCTGGCCGTGGGCCACGGCGATGCGGGCCTCGGGCACCAGGTTGGCCAGATCGTTGGCCACCTTGTCGATGCTCTGGACCCGGTTGTGGACGAAGAAGACCTGGCCTTCACGCAGGAGCTCGCGGCGGATGGCCTCGGCCGCCGCCCGCTCGTCGTACTCACCCACGTAGGTGAGGATGGGCTGGCGGTCGGCGGGAGGGGTGTCGAGCTTGGACAGGTCGCGGATGCCGGTGAGGCTCATCTCCAGCGTGCGGGGAATGGGGGTGGCGGTGAGTGTCAGCACGTCGACGTCGGCCTTGAACTTCTTGATGGCCTCCTTGTGGGCCACCCCGAAGCGCTGCTCCTCATCCACCACCAGCAGCCCGAGGCGGGAGAACGTGACGTCCTCCGACAGCAGCCGATGGGTACCGATCAGCACGTCGACCTCACCCGAGGCCACGGCCGCCACCACGTCCTTGGCCTGCTTGTTGGTGAGGAACCGGCTCAGCACCTCCACCCGTACCGGGTAGGGGGCGTAGCGGTCGCTGAAGGTCTGGAAGTGCTGCTGGGCCAGCAGGGTGGTGGGTACGAGCACCGCCACCTGCTTGCCGCTCTGGATGGCCTTGAACGCGGCCCGCACCGCGATCTCGGTCTTGCCGAACCCGACATCGCCCACCACCAGGCGGTCCATCGGCACCGGCGCCTCCATGTCGGCCTTGACCGCTTCCACCGTCTCGGCCTGGTCGGGGGTGAGCTCGTAGGGGAAGGCGGCCTCCATCTCGGCCTGCCACGGCGAGTCGGGCTCGAAGGCCACACCCTGGGTGGCCCGCCGCTTCTGGTACAGGATCACCAGCTCCTGGGCGATCTCGGCCACGGCCGAACGCACCTTGGCCTTGGCCTTGGCGAAGTCGCTGCCGCCCAGCCGGTGGACCGACGGGGCCTCGCCGCCGGTGTAGCGGCGGATCAGCTCGATCTGGTCCGACGGGAGGTAGAGCTTGTCGTCGTTCTTGTACTCGAGCAGGAGGTAGTCGCGCTCGGCGCCGCCGATGGCCCGCTTGACCATGCCGGCGAACCGGCCCACACCGTGCTGGTGGTGGACCACGTAGTCGCCGGGGCTGAGGTCGTCGAAAAAGCCGGCGCTCTGTCGCTTGCGGGGTCGGGCCTGGCGGTGGGCCCGCCGCCGGCCGGTGAGATCGGCCTCGCTCAGGACCCCGATGCCCAGGTCGGGGAGCACGAACCCGGCCTCGACGGGGGCCACCACCACGTGGGCGCCCGGCGTAATCACCTCGGGGATGTCGTCGCCGTGGTTGACCGCGGCGATGCCCCACTCCCCCACCAAGCGGTGGAGGCGGTCGGCCGACCCGGCTCCACCGGCGGCGATGACCAGGCGGGTGGCCCGATCGGCGGCGAGCTGGCCCAGGCGGCCGGCCAGGGCCTCGCCCGGCGCGTCCCAACCCGAGGCGGTGAGCACGGCGTCGTCGGGCCCCGAGGGCACGGCGGTGAGGGTGAGCGACGGCGCCGGGGTGCGGGCCAGGAGCCGGTCGAACGGGAGATGGAGCCGGGGGAACACCGGCGCCGCGCCACCCTCGGTGCTCCGGCCCTCCGAGCTGTCGCCGGCGTCGCCTCCGGAGCCGTCGGTACCGCCGACGCCCCAGGTGCGGGCGAGGCTGGTGGCCAGGTCGGCCTCCTCGGCCAGCAGGTCGGTGGCCCGGTCGCGCATGCGGCGGGGCTCCACCAGCACGATCAGGGCGTCGTTGCCCAACAGGTCGGGCAGGATCCGGGCGCCACCGTCGCCGCTGGGCCCGGCACTGCCGTCGCCCGACAGCCAGGGCAGCCACGACTCCATGCCCTCGAAGAACTCGCCGTCGGCCAGGCGCTGCCACTGCTCCCGGCCCCAGGGTTCCGACGAGTACAGCTCGGAAGCCCGCTGGCGCACGTCGTCGGTGGGCATCAGCTCCCGGCAGGGAAAGATCTCCACCTCGGCCAGATCGATCGTGGAGCGTTGGTCGTTGACCGTGAACTCGCACAACCGGTCCACCTCGTCGCCCCACAGGTCGATGCGGATCGGGCCGTCGGCGGTGGACGGGAAGACGTCGAGGATCGAGCCCCGCACGGCCAGTTCCCCCCGGTGCTCCACCTGGTGCTCCCGCCGGTAGCCGGCGGCCACCAGATCACGGACGAGGGCCTGGAGGTCGAGCTGATCCCCGGCCCCCACCACGATCGGGGCCAGGTCTTCCACGTGGGGGCTGAGGCGCTGCACGAGGGCCCGCACCGGCGCCAGCACCACCTTGGGGCACCGCTCAGGGTCCTGGAGATGCCAGATCGTGCGCAGCCGGTTGCCCATCGTCTCGATCGACGGGCTGACGCGCTCGAACGGCAGGGTCTCCCAGGCCGGGAAGGTCAGCACCTCGTCGGCTCCGAGGTAGAGCGACAGGTCACGCCCCACCCGCTCCGCTTCGCCCGAGGTGGGCAGCGCCACCAGCACCGGGCGGCGCTCGGAGGCGAGGGCGAGGCCGGCGATGGCCACGGCCCGGGCCGGTTCGGCCACCGCCAGCACGGTGGAGGCCCGGCCGATCAGCCTCGTGATCGCCGGGTCGTCAGCTACGAGGCGGGCCAGGGAGCGAAAACTCACTCCTCCCACGCTACCGACCCGCCCCCGTCGGCGCGGCCCCCGCCGGCAAGCACGCTTGCTCCCTCCGCTCGTACACGCCCGTCATCCCCGCGTTCTGTGCGAGGCCAACCGCGCCCGCCCGGCGAACTGGGTCGCGAAACCACCGACTTCCGTCGAGAACGTGACGCAGAACGGGGGTGTGTCGCGGTTTTCCGGCACGCCCGTCGGGGGCGGCGATGGGCGGGCCGAGGTCAGGCCGGTGGTGTACGCCGGTTGACGGCGGCCATGGTGCGGTCGATGCCGTCGGCCGTGAGCTGTTCGATGGCGTCGGCCGCCCGCTGCACGGCGTCGTCGAGCACCTCTTTCTCGGCCTTACCGGGCCGCCGCAGCACCCATTCGGCCCCGGCGATCGACGCTGGCGGCTTGCCCACCCCGATACGCAGGCGCACGTACTCGGTGGTGCCCAGGTGGTTGGTGATCGAGCGCAGGCCGTTGTGCCCGGCCAGACCGCCGCCGGCCTTGAGCCGTAACCGGCCGCTGTCCAGGTCGAGCTCGTCGTGGATGACCACGATGTGATGGGCCTCCTGGATGCCGTAGCTCTGCACCAGCAGCCGGACCGCCTCACCCGAGTTGTTCATGAACGTGAGAGGGAAGGCCAGGACCACCCGCTGGTCGTTCATCAGCACGCCGGCCGCCATGGCCCGGGCCTTGGTCTTGCGCAGGCGGGTGCCGGCCCGATCGGCCAACTCCTCCACCACTGCCGCTCCCAGATTGTGCCGCGTGCCCTCGAACTGCTCGCCGGGATTGCCGAGGCCGACCACCAGGAGGTCGGCCGGGGTTCCCTTGCGATCCGGCCTTCCCAGGCGGCGGGCGAACTGCGACACCCCTGAGCGCTACTCCTCTGCGTCCGCCGCAGCCTCGCCGCCGTCGGCGGCCCCGCCCCCGTCGCCACCCTCGACATCGGCGGCCGCCGCCATGGCCGTGCGGGCCGCCATCTTGGCCGCCCGGGACACGACCGGGGTGACCACCGAGATGTCGCCGGGCACCGAGGTGCGGACACCGGCCGGAAGCTCGAGGTCTTCGACCCCGATCCGGCGGTCGAGCGTCATCATGCTGAGATCGGCGTCGATGGCGGAGGGGATCTGGGTGGGGAGGGTCTCGACCTCGAGCTCGAACAGCTTCTGCTCGATCATGCCGCCGAAGTTGGTGACCCCGGTGCCGTCGCCGGTGAGGCGGATCGGCACCTTCACCCGGATCGGCACCTCGGGATCGACCCGGAGGAAGTCGGCGTGGGTGACGGTGCGCTTCAGCGGGTCACGCTGGATCGACCGCACGATCACGGTCTCGCTGGAGTCTCCCAGGCTGAGCGACAGGATGGCGTTGAGGCCGGCCTCGCTCTTCAGGGCCTCGCGCAGCTCGGCGTAGTCGACCGCCACCGGCAGTGGATCCTTTCCCAGACCGTAGACGACCCCGGGAAGCTTGCCCTCGCTCCGCAGCCGCCGCGACGGGCGGGTGCCGAGAGTTCGGGTGGGGATAGCGCTGACAACTGTCTGGTCCATCGCGAGACTGTCCTCGAAGAGAGCGGATCGGGGCCTGGCCAAAGCCGTGCTCAGCACCCGGGGCGGCCCGGAGCCGGAGCCCGGACCCTGGCCCGGGCGGGCCAAACGCCAGCTCACGAGCATATCGGCCCCGCAGACAGAAACCGATGCGGTGCTTTTCGGGGGCTGCGCCCCCGCCGCTCGGCTGACGCCTCACTCCCCCATCTCCGTCGGGGACCCCCAACCCCACCGGGGCGGCTCCGCCACCCTCCCCCATCTCCGTCGGGGACCCCAACCCGACGGGGACGTGTCAGCTCTGGTTGTGGCCGTTGAAGATCTGGCTGACGGAGGCGTCTTCGAACACGGCGCGGATGGCATCGGCGATGAGGGGCGCCACCGACAGGATCTCCAGCTTGTCGAAGTGCTTGTCGGGGCCCATGGGCAGGGTGTCGGTGATGATCACCCGGTCCAGCACCGAGTTCTTCATGCGGTCGATGGCCGGGCCGCTGAACACGCCGTGGGTGGCGGCGGCCGTTACCGAGTGGGCCCCGCGCTCCATGAGCAGCTCGGCCGCCTGGCAGATCGTGCCGGCGGTGTCGATCATGTCGTCGATCAGCACGCAGATCCGGCCCGACACCTCGCCCACCACGTCCTTGGCCTCCACCACGTTCTTGGCCCCGTTGACCCGGCGCTTGTGCACGATGGCCAGGTCGGCGTGGAGCTGCTGGGCGTAGCGCTCGGCCACCTTCACCCGGCCGGCGTCGGGCGAGACCACCACCAGATCGTCGCCGAGGTGGCTGATGTGGTCCACCAGGACCGGCATGGCGGTCAGGTGATCCACCGGGCCGTTGAAGAAGCCCTGGATCTGGCCGCTGTGCAGATCGATCGAGACCAGGCGGGAGGCACCGGCGGCGGTGAACAGGTCTGCCACCAGGCGGGCCGTGATCGGTTCCCGCCCCTCGGCCTTGCGGTCCTGGCGGCCGTAGCCGTAGAAGGGGATGACGGCCGTGATGCGCTTGGCCGACGCCCGCCGGGCGGCGTCGACCATGATCAGCTGCTCCATGATGGCGTCGTTGACCGAGCGGCCATCGGCCTCGCCGTGGCTCTGGAAGATGAAGACGTCGGAACCCCGGACCGACTCCGAGAAGCGGCAGTGGTCTTCGCCGCTGGCGAAGGTGGAGACGTGGGCCTCGGTGACCGGGACGCCCAGGTGCTGGCCCACGAGGTCGGCCAGGCTGCCGTTGTGGCGCCCGGCGAACAGGTGCAGCTTCTTGGTGGTCACAACTTCCATTGGTCGTTCTTCCCCTCGGTTGTGCTACCTGAACACGAGCTGAACCACCGGCGGCACCCAGCTGGCCCCGGCCCGCTCTCCGCCGAGCTACGCCGTTGCGCCCTCAGCATAGAACGGCCCGGTGACAGTGCCAGAGCTGACGTCGGAACCGGGCTGCAGGACGGCGAACGGGCCGATCACGCACTCCGACCCGATCGTGGCCAGCGTGGCTGTGGCCTTCTCGATCCGGGTGTTGCGACCCACCTGACACCGGTCGAGACGGACGTCGGGCCCGAGCTCGCAACCGTCGCCGATCACGGTGGTGCCCTGCAGCATGGTGCCGGGGAAGATCGTGACGTCGGTGCCCAGCCGCACCGTGGCGTCGATGTAGGTGCGCTCGGGGTCCACCATGGTGACGCCCCGCGACAGCCAGTGACGATTGGTGCGGCGCCGCAGCTCGGCTTCGGCGTCGGCCAGCTGGAGGCGGTTGCCCACCGGGGTGAGGTCGTGCCGCTCGTCCACCACCACCGCCTCGCAGGCGTGACCGGAGGCGGCGAGCACGCTCACCACGTCGGTCAGGCGGAACTCGCCGGCCTGGTTCTCGGCCGTGGTGCGCCGGATGGCCGGGGCCAGCAGACCCCGCCGGATGCAGTACACGCCGGTGGCCGCCTCAGGGGGCAGGCGGCCCTCGAGATCGGCCGGATCGAGCTCCAGGTCGGACGTGATCGCCGCCACCCGGCCCCGCTTGTCGCGCACCACACGGTCGTAGCCGAGGCTGCCGCCCACATCAACGGCCAACACCGTGCAGGCGGCGTCTCCCGCCTGGTGGGCGGCCAGCAGGGCCTCGATGGTGGCCGGCCGCAGCAGCGGCAGGTCGGCCGGAACGACGAGCAGATCCTCGTCGTCGTCGAAATCGTCGAAACCGCTGAGGCCGACCAGGACGGCATCGCCCGTGCCCCGGTCGACGTGCTGCTCCACGAATCGGACCGGGAACTCGGGAGGATCCTCCAGCAACCGCTTGGCGATCCGGCCCCCTTCGGGCCCGGTCACCACGACGGCCTGCCGCACACCGACCGCAGCCAGGGCATCGAGCACGTAGCTGGCCATGGCCCGGCCGCACAGGAGGTGGATCGGCTTGGGGCGGGCCGAGCGCATCGGAGCCCCGGAGCTGGTCGCCACCACCAGACCTGACATCGAACGTTTGCTCATGGTTACCTTTTTAGTAGACCGCGCCCGCCGCCTGGTTCACAGCCTCCACCACTGCCGCGCCGGGACCAAAATCAGGCGGGCTCAAATCACTGAGCGGTGTGTTCGCGGGGCAGGGCTCGAACCTGCAACCCCCAGATCCAAAGTCTGGTGTTCTGCCAGTTGAACTACCCGCGATCGGCTGTGGTCGGTGCTCGGGCCTCACGCTAGCTGATTCCAGCCGGTGCCAGGTGGTGATTCAACCCGGCATCCGGCTAGCCTTCGATCCCTCATGGGATCGCTGATCAAGAAGCGCCGCAAGCGCATGCGGAAGAAGAAGCACCGGAAGCTCCTGAAGCGCACGCGCGTCCAGCGGAGGAACAAGAAGTAGCTCGATGCGCCGTGAGGCGCATCGAGCCGATAGAGGTGCGTCAAGCGCTGGCAGGCACGGTTCGGGCCACAACCCGTCCCGGCCCGGGATAGGCGCCGTAGACGAACCACGTAGAGCCGCTCCCCGCGAGGTGCGGCTGCTGCCCTGTACTCTCACCCAGCTCGTCCCTCCAGCGGACGAGCTCGGGGGCGACATCGAGGGCGGCCAATTCGAGATCGTTCACGCCGGGGCCCTGCGGTCCGCCGAGGCGGTCCCAGGCCTTGAACACGTCGCCGGTGGCGCACCGCACCGGCGGGGTCACGAGCGTCACCACCAGGTCCTTGAACGGAAGGGGCTCCAGCTGCTCACCGAACCCGGTGACGTGAGCCCGGCCCCCTCGCAGGCAGAACCCGACGTCGGCCCCCAGACGGAACGCCGCCTCGGCGTGATCGGTGTAGCCGGCCCAGCGCAGGATGGCGGCGGCATCGGCCGAGCCCCCGCCCAGCCCCGCACCGGCCGGGATGGCCTTGGCGACCGAGACCCGGGCCGGCCGCCCGGCCAAGGCCAAGGCCTGGGTGACCAGGTTGTTCTCCGGATCGATGACGTCGTCGGTTCCTTCGAAACGCACCTCCGACGCCTCGGGCGGCGTGCCCGGCGGCAGCGGCGTCACGGTGAGCCGATCGTGGAAGTCGAGCGTGACCATCTCGGCGTCGAGGGCGTGCATGCCCCGATCGAGCAGGCCGGTGATTCTCAGCGTCAGCGTGAGCTTGGCCGGTGCTGTGAGCACCACGGATGGTGACCGCCCGGCCCGCTCCGCCCCTACGAGACCCATGGCCTCGGTTGACGTGACAGTGGTTATGGATGTAACGGCGGGATCATTCACGCTGACACCCTAGCCAGGGAAGCCCATGCTGCAAGGTCGAGTTGTTCTGCCCGTAGCTGCGGATCGATGCCCGCCTGTTCCATCTGAGCCTCGGTCACCACGCCGGCCAGGGCCCGGCGGAGCATCTTGCGCCGCTGCCCGAAGCCCGCCCTCACCAGTGCGGCCAGCTTGGAGTAGGGCACGTCCGTTGCTGGTTCGGCGTCGCGCTCGATGGCCACCAGCACCGACTCGACCCGGGGACGGGGATGGAACAGCTCGGGCCGCACCGAGCCCACCACCCGGGCCCGGCCCCAGTAGGCGACGAGGACCGAGGGGATGCCGTACTCCTTCGTGCCGGGCCCGGCGGCCAACCGCTCCCCCACCTCCCGCTGCACCATCACCAGGTAGGAGCCGAGCTCCGGCCGCTCGGCCATCAGGTCGAGAACCAACGGGGTGGCGATGTTGTACGGCAGGTTGGCCACCACCTTCCAGCGATGCGGGCCGAGGTGGGCCTCCCAGGCGAAAGTGCGGGCGTCGGCCTGATGCACGGCCACCCGGCAGCCGGGGGCTCCGGCAGCCAGCGTCTCGGTGAGCGGGGGGATCAGGTGACGGTCGATCTCGAGGGCCAGGACCTCGGCGCCGGCCCGGCACAGCCCCAGGGTGAGCGAACCCAGGCCGGCTCCGATCTCCACCACCCGGTCGCCGGGGCCGACGCCGGCCAGGCGCACGATCTTGTCCACCATGCCGGCGTCGCACAGGAAGTTCTGGCCCAGCGCCCGGCTGGGCGCCAGCTCGTGGCGTTCGAGCAGCTCCCGAATCCGGCTCCGGGTGAGCAGCCCGGGCTCGGTCACGCCGGACCCGCCGGAGCCGGTGCTTGAGCCCCCGTAGCCGCCCGGTGACCGGTGCCCGGGGGCGTCACGGCGGGCCGGGTTCGCCGGCCGGCCCGTCACCGGCCCCGATCCCGTAGAGGGCCAGGGCGTTGGCCGTGGTGATGCGGGCCAGCTCGGATTCGGGCAGGCCCCGCGCAGCGGCCAGGAAGGCGCCGACCACGGCCACGTGGGCCGGCTGGTTGGGCTTGCCCCGGAACGGCACCGGGGCCAGGTAGGGCGAGTCCGTCTCCACCAGGATCCGGTCCAGGGGAGCCAGGCGGGCGGCAGCCAGCACCTCGGGGGCCGAGGGGAAGGTGACGATGCCGCTGAACGACACCGACGCCCCCCGGGCCAGGCACTGGGTCAGCTCGTCGGGCCCGCCGGTGAAACAGTGGAACACCGTGCGCCGAGGGATCCCTTCCGTGTCGAGCAGGGCGAATGTGTCGTCCCACGCCTCCCGGGTGTGGATCACCAGCGCCTTGTCCCGGCGATTGGCCATCTCGATCTGGCGGCGGAACACCTCACGTTGGGCCTCCCGGGGCGAGCGGTCGTAGTGGTAGTCGAGCCCCGCCTCGCCCACCGCCACCACCGATGGATCTGCCAGCAGACCCTCCAGGCCCTCGACCCCGTCCGATGCGTCGTGGGGGTGGACGCCGGCCGTGGCCCACACGTCGCTCATGCGCCCGGCCACCTCGATGGCCTGACGGGAGTCCTCGAGCGAGCAGCCCACGGTGATCATGCGCGACACCCCGGCGGCCCGCGCCGCGGCGGCCGCCTCGTCGGCGTCGACCCGCCGGTGGTGGAGATGGCAGTGGTTGTCGAACCACACGGTGGTGCCCGCCCTCCCCGCCCTACTCGGCCGACTCGATGCGGGGGAACAGGGCTGGGCCCCGCTCCAGGTGGGCGCCCCCGGGATAGCCGCCCCACACCGCCGCCTCGGGCAGACGCTGGTCGGCCGGTGAACCGTCGAGGCCGATGGCATGCCACAGCGACACCGAGGCCCGGGTGAGGGCCGGGCTGGCCAGGATGGCCGTGATCCGCAGCACCTCCAGGGCGTCGCCCAGCACGGCGGCGACCTCGGGCGAACCGGCCTCCATCTTCCACGGCTCGTTGCGCTCCAGGTAGGCGTTGGTCTCCCGCACCAGCCGCCAGGTGGCGTCCAGGGCCACCGATGGCTGGAACCGGTCCCACGCCTCGGCTGCGTCGGCGTAACTCTGGGCCGCCACCGCCGCCAGCGGGCTGTCGGCCGAGGGGCGGGGGGCGACACCCCCGCACTTGCGGTCCACCACCGTCACCACCCGGGACAGCAGGTTGCCCAGGTTGTTGGCCAGGTCGGTGTTGTAGCGGGTGACCATGGCCTCGTAGCTGAAGTCGCTGTCGGGCCCGAACGACACGTCCCGCAGGAAGTGGTAGCGGAACCCGTCGACGCCGAAGTCGGCCACCAGGTCGGCCGGGGCGATCTGGGTGAGGCCGGTCTTGGACAGCTTCTTGCCCCCCAGGAGGAGGAACCCGTGGACCTGGACCTGCTTGGGCGGCTGGAGCCCGGCGGCGATCAGCATCGCCGGCCAGTACACGCAGTGGAAGCGCAGGATGTCCTTGCCGATGATGTGGTGCACCGAGGGCCACCACTGGTTGAACTGCTCCTCGTCGGAGCCGAAGCCGACCGCGGTGGCGTAGTTGATGAGCGCGTCGTACCACACGTAGAAGACGTGGGCCGGGTCCCACGGCACCTGCACCCCCCACGAGATCGACGTGCGGGTGATCGACACGTCGCCCAGGCCCTGCTTCACGATCCCGAGGGCCTCGTTGCGCTTGCCGTCGGGCAGCACCGCCCCCGACGTGAGCCAATCGGTCAGCTCGTTCTCCAGAGCGGACAGCTTGAAGAAGTAGTTGTCTTCCTCCAGCCATTCCACCGGGCGCTCGTGGATGGGGCAGGCGTTGCCGGGGAGCAGGTCGTCTTCGTTGTAGTAGGCCTCGCAGGCCACGCAGTAGAAGCCGGCGTAGGTGCCCTTGTAGATGTAGCCGTTGTCCCGTACCCGGCTCAGCAGCTCCTGGGTGGAGCGGTGGTGGCGGGGCTCGGTGGTGCGGATGAACTGGTCGTAGGCGACGTCGAGGGCGTCCCAGGCATCGCGGAAGCGCAGGCTGGTGGTGTCGGCCTGCTCCAGCGGGGTGCGACCGTTGGCCTCGGCCGCCCGCTGCACCTTGAGACCGTGCTCGTCGGTGCCGGTGAGGAAGAAGGTGTCGTCGCCCAGGAGGCGGTGCCAGCGGGCCATGGCGTCGGCCGTCACCGTCGTGTAGGCGTGACCGATGTGGGGTGCATCGTTCACGTAATAGATCGGCGTCGTGACGTAGAAACGGCCCATGGGGCCAATCTACCGATACCGGCCACCCGGCCAGCGGGGATAACGGCGGTGCAGGGGGGCGCACGGTGCCGGCTCAGATCACCTGGCGCAATGCCGGCGGCGGTCCACCGGCCCGTCGCCTCCCGCCCCGTCCGCCTGACATCCCAGCTCGTCGGAGTCGTCGGGCTCGTGCAGCTCGGCCCGACGGCTGTCGCGCACCGCCTCCAGCTTCTCCAGCTGCTTGCCGAACCGACGGTACCGAGCCCCCGACAGCTCGTCGAAGGCCCGCTGGGCCGACTGGAGGCCGCGGCTCATCTTGTCGATCGGGTCACGCCACCGCTCCCACTCCTCCCGGAGGCCTCCGAGGGCCCCCAGGATCTCGTCGCTGCGCCGCTCGACCAGGAAGTTCTCCACCGCCTGGCGGATGACGGCCAGGACCGCGAACAGGGTGGTGGGCGAGCACAGCACCACCTTCTGGGCGATGGCCTCGTCGATCAGGGCATGATCGTGCTCGTGGAGGAAACCGTAGACGCTCTCGTTGGGCACGAACAGCAGCAGGTAGTCGACCGTCGTCTCGGCGTCTATGTACTCCCGGCCCGCCAGCTCGCGGATGCGCTGGCGCACGTCGCGCTGGAACTGGCGCAGGTGCTGCGCCCGCTCGGCATCGGTGGCGGCCTCCAGCCACCGCAGGTAGTTGTCGATCGGGAACTTGACGTCCATGTGGACCACGTGGCCCTTGGGCAAGGGGAACGTGTAGTCCGGTACCCGCCCCGAGCTGAGGCGGGTCTGGCGGGTGTAGTTGATGCCCTCCATGAACCCGGCCGCCCGCAGGACGTCTTCGGCCATCCGCTCACCCCACTGGCCCCGCGCCTTGGGCGAGGCCAGCGCCTGCTGCAACGAGCGGGTGGTGGCGGCCAACGAGCTGGTGACCTGGATCGCCTGCTCCAGCCCGGTGGTGAGCTGCCCCGCCGTCTGGGCCCGCTCCCGCTGCAGGTCGCTGACCAGCCCGGTGACCCGGGCCAGCTCGTGGTGGACCAGCTTCACCTGGTTGACCATGGCCTCCCGCTCGTAGCTGATGGTCTCCCGGCCCATCTCGAGCTGGTCTCCCAGCTTCGACGACGCCACCGTGAGCACGGTCTCCAGCGCCGCGTGCATCGACTCGCCCCGCTCCCGGCGGACCAGCTCCATGGCCTGTGCCAGCACCGCCTCCACCTCGGCCCGCTGCCGGGATCCGGTGGAGGCGGCTGCCTGCTGGGTGATGTACCAACCGATGCCGAGCCCGGCCAGGCCGGCTCCGACGATGACGAGAACCAGTACGTAGATCATGGAGCCGACCATAAGGACGGCCTGTGACAGTGAACCGTGGCCCGTCGCCCCCCGGTCGGCGCCTCTACTTCACGATGAACTCGATGCGGCGGTTGATGGCCTTGTTCTCGAGCGAGTCGTTGGGGACCTTGGGGTTCGACTCGCCGAAGCCGACCGTGGAGAGGCGGTTGGCATCGATGCCCTTGGACACGAGGTAGGCCTTCACCGACTCGGCCCGGGCCTGGCTCAGCTCCTGGTTCTTGTTCTCCGGGCCGTCGCTGTCGGTGTGACCCTGGATCTCCACGTTCACCGGGTTGGCCTGGAGGTAGGCGACGACCTCGTCGAGGACCGCCCCCGCCCCGGGCGTGATCCGGGCCGACAGGTAGTCGAAGTTCACCGGGGCCAGCTGGAGGGTGTCGTTCAGGTCGGTGCCGACCGTCGCCCCGCCACCGGGCGGGGTCACCGTGATCTCGTTGACGACGCCTGTGACACCGGCCACCGCCGCCATCGCCGCCTCGGCTGCCGCCTTGGCCTCCTCGGTCTCGACCGTGCCGGACAGGGTCACGACGCCGTCGGGGCCGACGGTGGCGGTGATCCCGGTACCGAGATCGGCCGCCTTCAGCGCCGCCTGCACCGCCGCATCGAGATCGGCGGCCGCCGTCGTGGTGGTCGTGGCCTCGGTGGTGGCCGTCGTGGCCTCCGTGGTGGCTGTGGTGCTGGCGGTGGTCGCCTCGTCGGTGGCCTCGGTGGTGGCTCCGTCGTCGTCGGTGGTGGCGGTTGATCCACCGCTCCCGGCCTCGCTGGTGCCGGTGGCCGACGTATCCGTGGTGGTCGCCGCGTCGTCGCTCCCGCCGCACTGGGTGAGGGCGATGGCCAGCACTGCGATCACCACTGCGGCTCCGATCACCCACCGCAGCCAGCCACCCCGCCCGCCGCCTCCGGTGTCGACCACCCTGGTGGTCGTGGCCGCCGTGCCTTTGCCGGCACCGGCCAGGGCGGCGGCCGCCTTGTCGCCCTTCTCGGCCGCCTTGTCCGAGGCCTTGTCGACAGCGGCTGCCACCTCGTCGCCCTTCGCCGCAGCCTTGTCCGACGCGTCGTCGACCGCATCGGCGGCCTTGTCACCAGCGCCCTTGCCACCAGCGCCCTTGCCACCAGCGCCCTTGCCACCAGCGCCGTTGCCGCCCCCGGCCTTGGCCGCTAGAGCCGCACCGCCGGCCAGGGCTGCGGCTGCGGCGCCCGCCTTGGCCGCCCCGCCGACACCACCCTCGTCATCGTCATCGTCATCGGCGCCGTCATCGTCCGCAGCGGCGTCGTCATCGTCGTCGTCATCGTCATCGTCATCGTCATCGTCATCGTCATCGTCATCGTCATCGTCATGAGCGTCAGCGTCGCCTGCGTCGTCGGCGCCCTCCGCGGCGACGCCCACCACAGCATCCTCGGCGTCGTCGCCGTCGTCGCCGATGTCATCGCCATCGTCGTCATCGTCGTCGTCGTCGCCCATGATCCGGTCCTTCAGACCACCGAGGACGTCGCCGACCTTGCCCAGCGCCTCTTCGATCTCGTCGCCGGCGTCGCTCACCGCCCCGGCGATCCGGCCCCGAGCGGCCACGGCGGCCGCCAGCGCCCCGCCCCCGAGGGCCAGGTTGGAGAACCAGTCGCCCAGCTTGCCGTCCTTCTCCAGCCCCTCGCGCTCCTCGGTCACCAACCGGGCCAGGCCGGCGGCGTCGAGACCCTCGTCGTCGCGCCGCTTGGCCAGGAGGCCGAGGAACACCGGCGCAAGGGCCGGAAGCAGCTTGGCGAACAGGCCCGAGCCCAGCCCGGACCGGGACGCCAGCCCATCGAGCAGAGCCTCACGGTCGTCGCCGAACAGGGCCGACACGACCCCCTCGCCGGTTGCGCCGTCGGCCGCCTCGCCCTCGGCGTCGGCTTCCGCCTCGTCGGCCCGCCCATCGTCGGCCTCCCGGAGCCGGTCGAACCAGGCCCCCGGATCATCGAGGATCGAGGTGTCGGCCTCGTCCAGGAGCGAGTCGAGGGCGGCGGCACCGTCGTCGTCGGCCACCTGCTCGGCCAACCCGCCCAGCAGGGCCGGTCCGGCGGTCTCCACCGCGGTCTCGGCCTGCTTGGCATCCCCCCCGATGAGCGAACCCAGCTTGGCAAAGGTGTCGCCCCGCCCGAGCAGTTCCGCTACCGACTCCAGTATGGACGGCATGTTATGCCAACCTTTCCTCACCGTTTCCCGAGGACATCCCGGGCAGCCCAGCCACGCCAATGACGCTTGCAGCTCTACACAACTGCTCAACGATCGCTGTCGATGTGTTTTGAGGCGGCTAGAGCTTATCTAGTCACCGCTCAGAGTTGGGGCGAGGCGCTCCAACCGGCCGGGGGCGCGGCCGAGACCACGACCACAAGCTGGTCAGCACGTCCCGCACGCCAGCGGTGATCGTCACCCGCGTCAGTCCGCCTGCACCACGGGCAGACCTGCTCACTCCCAAGACAGCTGCCCATTGGCCAGCCTGAAACGGGCCAAGACCGGCGCACCATCCACACTAAATTCCGGGGCCGCTAATTTCCTCCAACAGCAATGGCTGTTCGCAGTCAAGAAAAGGCAAGCGACACCACAGACCGGCGGGCTGAACCGGTGCCCGCTACTCGCGACCGTGCAACCGGTCGATCTGGCGGCGATCCCGCTTGGTGGGGCGCCCAGCGCCCCGCTCCCGGGCGCCGCCATCGGGTCCGGCGAACCCGTGCTCAGGGCGGAGGAGCACCGGTGGCGACTCGTCGACGTAGCATGCGGCGGCCACCGAGGCCGACACCCGACGCTCGATCGGGTCCACCACCACGTAGACGATCATCCGGTCACCCCGGCGGGCGCTCACCCGATCACCGGGGCCGATCCGGGTGGCCGGCTTGACCGCTTCGCCGTTGACGGCCACGCGCCCAGCCGAACAGGCGGCGGTGGCCGCCGTGCGGGTGGGGAAGACCCGTACCGACCACAGCCACTTGTCGACCCGGACGCTCATCGGCAGGGTCCTCCGCTCACGGCTCGACGCCTTCCCCCTCGGGCTCATCGGTGCCGCGGTCGATCTGGAGGGCGAGGGCGTAGACCTGGCGACGGGCCACACCGGTACCAGCCGCCACCCGGGCCACGGCGTCGCGCCGGCTCAGCCCCTCGGCCAGGGCCCGGGTCAGCGCTTCGGTCACGCCGGCGTCACCCACGGGGTCGGCGGTCCCCCGCTCCCCCGCCACCACCAGGGCGATCTCGCCCCGGGGCTCGGTGTCGGCGTAGTGGCGGACGAGCTCCCCCAACGTGGCCCGCACCACCTCCTCGTGGAGCTTGGTCAGCTCCCGGGCCACCACGGCCGGGCGCTCGGGGCCCAGGGCGTCGACCAGATCGTCCAGCGTGCGCCGCAGCCGGTGGGGTGCCTCGTAGAGCACGATGGTGCGGGTCTCGCCAGCCAGGCCAGCCAGCCGCTCCGTCCGGGCCCGGCCCTTGCGGGGCAGGAACCCCTCGAACACGAAGCGGTCGGCCTCGAAACCGCTGACGGCCAGGGCCGTGGTGACCGCCGCCGGGCCCGGCACCACGGTGACCTCGAAGCCGGCCCGGGCCACGGCATCGACGATGCGGCGCCCGGGATCCGACACGCCGGGCATGCCGGCGTCGCTGACCAGCGCCACCCGCTGCCCCGCCCCGAGGCGATCGAGGATCTCGGCGGTGCGGGCCACCTCGGTGTGCTCGTTCGCGATCATCAGGACGGGCCCCCGCCCTCCCGGCCCCTTGAGCCCGGCGTTGGTGAGCAGCCACCCCGTGCGGCGGGTGTCTTCGCAGGCGATGGCGTCGGCCGTGCGCAGGGTCTCGGCCACGCGGGCGCTCAGGTCGCCCAGGTTCCCGATGGGGGTGCCGACCACCAGCAGCACGCCGGCCACGCTCAGACCCGGATCTCCACCACGTCGCCGATCTTCAGCTCCCAGAGGCCGAACGAACCGGCCTCGGCCTCCAGCACGGACCGGGCCCGCCACACCGGCGGCGTGACCCGGTTGCGGTGCAGCCGCAGGGTCCGGATCACCACGTTGTGGGCGTCGAGAAAGGCGATGTCGAGGTCGAAACGCATGCCGAGGCTGTGGACCGAGCGGGCCGGGCGGAGCAGGAGCGCCCCTTCCAGCTTGTCCCGCCCCAACAGGCCGATGGCCCGCCCCTTGCGGGTACCGGGGATCTCCAGCGACGCCAGCACCTCGGCGTCGCGCACCAGCCACCCCAGCTCGACGTCGTCCCGGTCGACACCTCCCGGGTGCTCCAGCCCGCGGCCCATCACCAGCCTCACACGGAGAACCGGATCTCGACCACGTCGCCGTCGACCACCACGTACTCCTTGCCCTCGGAGCGGATCTTGCCCAGCTCCCGGGCCTTGGACCACGAACCGATGGCCACCAGCTCGTCCCAGTGGATCGTCTCGGCCCGGATGAAGCCCCGCTGGAGGTCGGAGTGGATGTGCCCGGCGCACACCGGGGCGGTGGAGCCGACCCGGAACGTCCAGGCCCGGGTCTCCTTCTCGCCGGTGGTGAAGAAGGTGCGCAGGCCCAGCGCCAGGTAGGCGGCATGGATGAACCGGGGCAGGGCCCCCTCCCCCAGCTCGTAGGCCTCCAGCATCTCGGCCCGGTCCTCCGGTTCGAGCTGGGCCGCTTCCGCTTCGAGCTGGATGCAGGCCCCGAACACCGGCGCCAGCTCGCCCAACTCGGCCTCGACCGGCTTGATCACCTCGTCGAGGCGGGTGAGCTGCTCCTCGTCGACGTTCACCACGGCCAGCACCGGCTTGTTCGTGAGCAGGAACCAGGAGCGCAGGAGCTCGCGGTGAGACTCGCTGAGATCGGCCCGATAGAGCGGGGTGCCGGCTTCCAGGTGGGCCAGCGCCGCCTCGGCCGCCGCCACCTCCTCGGCCATGCTCTTGTCGCCGCTCTTGGCCGCCTTGCGCCGCTTGTCTATCTGTTTCTCGACCGTTTCCAGATCGGCGTAGGTGAGCTCCAGCTCCACGATCCGCAGGTGCTCCAGCGGGTCGGCCACGCCGGGTACGTCGGGATCCTCGAAGGCCCGCAGCACGAACACGATGGCGTCGACCTCGCGGATGCCACCCAGGAACTTGTTGCCCAGCCCCTCGCCCTTGCTCGCCCCTTCCACCAGGCCGCCGATGTCGTTGAACTGCACGCTGGCGTGCACCACGTTCTTCGAGTGGCTCATCTCGGCCAGGGCCTCGAGCCGGTGATCGAACACCTTGGCCACACCGACGTTGGGGTCGGTGGTGGCGAAGGCGTAGGGCGCAGCCAGCGCACTGCCGCCGGTGAGGGCGTTGAACAACGACGATTTCCCGGCGTTGGGCAGGCCGACGAACCCGAACTTCTCCATGTCACCCAGCGTACGGGAGGCGCCGGGCGGAACCAGCGCAGGGGACCCGTACCATGAGGCCATGTCGAAGCGCAGGAAGAAGAAGCGGATCGGGGCCCGCCGCAAGAAGGCGAACCACGGACGGAAGCCGAACATCGGCCGCTGACCCCGGGCCACCGGGGATGACAGCGCCGGCGTTCGAGGTTCGCCGCGGCCAGTTGGGCGACCTGCTGGCCTGCACCGCGATCTGGCGCTCGACGAGCGGCGAGCCGTCGCCTGCCCCCACTGCCCCGTACTTCCTCTACCGTCACGAGCTCGAGACCGGCACGCTGGTGGTGGCCGAGAGCGACCACGGCCTGATCGGCTTCGGCGCCTCGCTCCCCCGCTCCGGCCGGTGGTTCCTGGCTGATCTCTTCATCGATCCCGCCACCCAGAGCACCGGTGTGGGCCGCCGGCTACTCGACGCCCTGCTCGCCATCGACCAGCCCGGCCCGGCCCGGGCCACGTTGGCGTCCGGCGATCCTCGGGCCGTGAGCCTCTACACCCGGCTCGGGATGACGCCCCGGTTCCCGGTCTTCTATCTCACGGCCCGCTCGGCCGGCCGGTTTCCCGGTCCGCCCCAGGGTTGGGCCGTCACCGAGGTGGCCGGCGACCGGTTCTCCCCGCTCGCGGCTGAGCTGGGCCTCCGGATCGATCGGCTCGACGTGGCGTATCTGGCCGCCAATCTCGACGTGACCTGGGTCGATGTCGTGGACCGGGGCGGGCGGACCGTAGCCTCCGCAGCGGTGCGCTGGGGTCACCCGTTCGTGGCGTCCGATCCCCGGGCCGTCACCGTGGCACCCCTGGTGCTGGCCCCCGACGCGGCCCCCTCCGACGTGGCCGGGGTGCTGCTGGCCTGGATCGAAGGCCAGGGTCGGCGCCCCGACGGATCCGGTCTGCGGCTGTTCGTGCCCGGGCCCCATCCCCTGCTGCCGGTCCTGCTCGACGCCGGCTTCGCCATCGTCGACGTCGACACCCTCTGTGCGTCCGACGCCGCCCTGGCCGGTCCCGCGGCGCTCGACCCCACCCGCACCTGCCCCGCCACCGACATGCCCTGAATTCCTCCCCCAGCCGATCTGATGCCCCACACCGCCACCCGCGACGGCCCCCGGCATCAGATCACACCCCAGCCGATCTGATGCCCCACACCGCCACCCGCGACGGCCCCCGGCATCAGATCACACCCCAGCCGATCTGATGCCCCACACCGCCACCCGCGACGGCCCCCGGCATCAGATCACACCCCAGCCGATCTGATGCCCCACACCGCCACCCGCGACGACCCCCGGCATCAGATCACACCCCAGCCGATCTGATGCCCCACACCGCCACCCGCGACGACCCCCGGCATCAGATCGGGAACGGACCTCAGGTGAGGCGGGCGTGGACGGCGGCCTGGAGGCGGGCCAGCCGCTCCTCGGCCGCCGCCGTGGCGGTCGGTACGCCGCCGCCGGCGTCGCTCACCGGCTCGATGACCTCCACGTACGCCTTCAGCTTGGGTTCGGTGCCGCTGGGGCGCACGATCACCCGGGACCGGTCGGCCAGATGCCAGATCACGCCCGGGGTCGGCGGGAGTCGCTCGCCCCGCGACAGGTCCTCCACCTCGATCACCGCCACACCGGCCAGCTCGGACGGAGGATCGGCGGCGGCCGCCGCCATGGCCGCCGAACGGAGGGACAACCCGTCGTCGCCCTCGAAGGTGAGGGTCACCGGCCCGGTGAGATACACGCCGAGCCGGGATGCCAGCCGGTCGAGCCGGTCCCACAGCGTCTCCCTCCGGCGCAGGGCCTCGGCCACCAGCTCGGCCATGACCACCGCGGCGCTGATCCCGTCCTTGTCCCGCACCCGGTCGCCGACGCAGTAGCCGAGCGCCTCCTCGTAGCCCAGCAGGTACCGGCGATCGGGCCGCTCCACGATCGGGCGGGCCACCCACTTGAACCCGGTGAGCGTGCGGACGTCGGCCACCCCCTCGGCCTCGGCCAGGGCCGAGATCAGGCGGCTCGACACCAGCGACGACGCCACCAGCCGGTTTGGACCCGACGTGTGGTTCATCACGTGGTCGGCCAGGAGCGCCCCGACCTGGTCGCCTGACAGCCGAACCCACCGCCGGCCCGACCGGTCGGGCACGGCCACGGCCAGGCGGTCGCCGTCGGGGTCGTTGGCCAGGATCACGTCGGGCCCGGTGACGGCGGCCCGGGCGAAGGCCAGATCGAGCGCACCGGCCTCCTCCGGGTTGGGGAAGGCGACCGTGGGGAAGTCCGGGTCGGGGTCGAACTGCTCGGGCACCACGTCGGGGGTGGGGAAGCCGGCCTGGGCGAACGCGGCCAGCAGGTGACGCCCGGCCACCCCGTGCATGGCGCTGTACAACACCCGGACATCGCGCTCGCCGGTGAGGCAGGCGGCGGCGACGGCGGCCACATGGTCGGCCGCCACCTCGTCGCCCAGCACGACCTCGGAGCCGGCCACACCCGACCGCCCGGTCGACGGGGCCGGCGACCCACCCGGCGCCGCCGACGGGGACCCGGCTCCCAACAGATCGGCCCCCTCGGCCGCCACCGCATCGATCAGGGCGGCGATCTCGGTGTCGGCCGGGCTCACGAGCTGGATGCCGTCGGCCAGGTAGAGCTTGTACCCGTTGTCGGCCGCTGGATTGTGGCTGGCGGTGATCATCACGCCGGCGTCGGCGTGGCGGGCCAGCACGGCCCGGGCCAGGACCGGGGTGGGCAGCGGCCCGGGCAGGAGCTCCGCCGTGCCGCCTGCCGCCACCACCATCGTGGCCACGTCGCGGGCAAAGGTCGCCGAGTTGTGACGGGCGTCGTAGCCGATCACCACCCGGGCCCCGGCCGGCAGCCACCGCATGACGCCGGCCGTGGCCTGAGCCACCACCACCCGGTTCATCCGGGTGGGACCGGGGCCCATCGCCGCCCGCAGGCCGGCCGTGCCGAAGGCCACCCGGCCGTCGAACAGCGCCGCCACCCGCTCGGGGTCGGTGGCGACCAGCCGCTCCAGCTCGCCCCGGGTTCCCGGGTCGGGGTCGATGGCCAGCCAGGCATCGACCTGGCCGGCCAGGTCCGCGGGCAGCGTTCCGGCGGCCATCTCAGCCCAGCTCGGCGCCCAGGGCGCCGACCCGTCGCTCCCCGTCCGGCGTCTGGCCGCCCCGGGCCAGGAAGTTCTGCATCCGCTGGCGGGCAGCGTCGGTGCGCACGGTCTCGTCGAACAGGTACGCCTCCTCGATCAGCCCCGGCGTCGGGTCGGGGGAGGCGGCCAGCACGGCCGCCTTGGCCCGGCTCACGGCCTCGGGCGGGAACGAGGCGATCCTCGCCGCCAGGGCGTTCACGTGGGCCCGGAGCTGCCCCGGAGGAAGGACCCGATTGAGCCACCCCCAGGCAGCCAGCGTCTCGGCGTCGATGTCGTCGCCGCTCAACACGATCTCCATGGCCCGTCCCCTACCCACCAGGGCCGGCAACCGCTGGGTGCCGGTACCGCCGGGAAGGATCCCGAGCGGTACCTCCATCTGGCACAGGATCGTGCGCCCCAGCGCCCCGAAGCGCATGTCGCAGGAGGCGGCGAGCTCGCCGCCCCCGCCGCCCACCCGGCCCCCGATCTCGCAGATGGTGGGGACCGGCATGGTCCGCAGCCGCTCGCACAGGGCGTGGAACCCGTTCAGCGTGGTCGACCGCTCCGCCGGGCCTTCCACCGGGAACTGGAGGATGGCGGCCACGTCGTAGTGGGCGATGAAGAACTCGGGGTTGGCGCTGCGCAGCACCAGCACCCGGGCCCCGGGGTCGGCCGCCACCTCGTCGACCAGCCGCCGCAGGTCCCGGAACAGGGACCGGTCGATCAGGTTGACCGGAGGGTTGTCGATCTCGGCGGCCACCACGCCACCCTCCCGGGTGACGGTGAGCACGCTGTACGGACGGTCGTCGGCCATGGGCACCTCCTTCTCGGCGGCGGGCCAAACGGGCCTCACCGGTCCCCGCATCGTAGGGGCCGCGCCCCTCGGCCGGCCCGGCCTCGAATGCGTCGATGCAGCGAAGGTCGCCCGGCTGCCGGGTGCGAGGGGCCCGGCGTGGCCTACCCTGGGGCCGGTGATCCGCAATATGGTCGGCTGGGCAGCCACGGCCTGGGCCTTCGGGCCGGCTGCCACCACGGTGGAACGGTAACCATGCTCGACCACGTCTTCACCGACGCCATCGGCGCCCTACGGGACGCGCTGGAGTCGGCCATGCTGGAACGCCAGGCGTTCGAGGAGCGGTTCCAGTCCGACGTGCTGCTGGGCGACGTCACCTGGGAAACGAGCTACGGGCTGCCCGGTGAGGGGTCACCACCCCGCGTGCAGGCCGACCTGACCCTTGATTGGCCCACCTGGTCACAGACCGCCTACCGCACCTGGTACCTCGACGAGGAGTTCACCGAGGGCCCCCACATCGACATCGAGGTGGTGTTCCGGATCCAGCGCCTGGCCGAGGCCCCCGATCCGGCGGTGGTGATGAAGGGCCTGCCCGACTCCGCCCCCATGATCGGCAACGAGGAGCTCACCTGCATGGGGCCCACGGTGGAGACGGTGTACGACACCGACCTCCACATCGTGTCCCACGCCGTGGAGATCAGCTACGCCGGCTCCTACGAGCTCGACGAGAAGACGCTGGAAGACGGATCGGCGCTCGACCAGCACTTCGGCGCCATGGGTGGCTGGATCACGTCGGCCCTGGTCCGCCTGGGTGATCTTCCCCTGGCGTTCCAGCCGGCGTGTGACTCCTAGCCCTCCGTCATCTGAGCGGCGCTTCCTGTTCATCCGGGAACCAGGGGCTAGCACGCTCGAAGAACGGTAATGTGGCACCGGTGACTACGGCTGACGTGACGTTCCGCCTTCCCCGATCCGAACCGGTGTTGGTTTTGGTTGGTTCGGCGCGAACCGATCTGGTCAAGCGGCTCGTCCGCAACCTGGGGGCCGCGGCCCAGGCCATCGACCTCCGCTCCGACGTGCTGTGGGTGGAGGTGGCCGACGGGCGGGCGTTCCTGTCGCGTCTGCTCGACGACATACCGGCGCCCCAGCGGGCGGCGGTTCGGGTCGCCTTCGCCGGCCCCGACAGCTCCCCCGAGGAGCTGGTGCGGGACGCGCTGATGGCCCCCACCCTCGACATGGTGGCCGACCGGCTGGAGCAGGAGGAGCTGGCCAGCGAACCGCTCGACTACGAGATCCGCTACCAGCCCATCGTCCGGCTCTCGAACCGCTCGATCGTCGGGTTCGAGGCTCTCCTGCGGGCCCGGCTGGGATCCGACGTGATCGGGGCTGAAGACCTCATCGCCCGGGCCACCAAAGGCGGCTGGCTGTCCGAGCTGGACCAGTTGGGCCGCCAGCTCGCCATCCGCGGGGTGGGCCCGTGGCTGGGTGCCGGCCTGCTGTTCCTCAACATCATGGCCCCCGACGGCACGTTCGATCTGTCGGCCGCCCGGCGCACGATCCGCCACGCCGAGGACATCGGGCTGGAGCCCGATCAGCTCGTGTTCGAAACGGCGGAGCGAAACCGCTACGTCGACCTCGACCTGGCGGCGGCCCAGCTCACCAAGCTGCGCAGCTCCGGGGTCCGCCTGGCCATCGACGACGTGGGCGACGGCTACTCCAGCCTCAAGGTCGCCACCAGCTTCAAGCCCGACGTGCTCAAGCTGTCCGGGGATCTGATCGCCGCCCTGCCTTCCAGCGAGGCCGTGGCCATCATCAAGGCCGTGGTCGATCTGGCCCATCGGACCGGTGCATGGGTGGTGGCCGAATCGGTGGAGACCGAAGAACAGGCCCGGGTGCTGCGCACCCTCGAGGTCGACTGGGGCCAGGGCAACCTGTTCGGCGCACCCGAAACCCGCGAGGCGGGCTAGGAACGCCGCCAACTCTGACATGGGGTCCCGATTCGGGCCACGCCATGTCAGAGATCGCTGGTCACAGGAAATTCTTCAGGGGGTGCAGGGGGCGGGGGCCGACGTGGGAGATGACCTCGGCCGCGGCCAGGGAGCCGAGCCGCCCGGCGTCGGCCAGGGTCATGCCCCGGGCCAGGCCGTAGAGGGCTCCGGCGGCGTACTGGTCGCCGGCGCCGGTGGTGTCGATGACGTCGACCACGGGCTCGGCCTTCACCTCGGCGGTCTCGTCGCCCGACACCAGCACCGACCCTTCCGGCCCCCGGGTCAGGCACCCGATGTGCACATCGGACCGCACGCGCTCCACGGCGGTGTCGAAGTCGCACCGGTACAGGGCGGCGAGCTCGGCCTCGTTGGCGAACAGGATGTCGACCGGGCCCGACACGAGCGACACGAACTCGTCGTAGTGCCGCTCCACGCAGAACGAGTCCGACACCGTGAGCGCTACCCGGTTACCGGCGGCCCGGGCGATGTCCATGGCCCGCCGGATCGACTGCTTGGCCGACTCGACGTCCCACAGATAGCCCTCGCAGAACAGGATCCCGCCCCGCTCCACCAGCTCGGCGTCGACGTCGCCCGGCTCGAGCAGCGAGGAGATCCCGAGGAACGTGTTCATCGTGCGCTGGGCGTCGGGGGTCACGAGGATCAGCGACCGGCCGGTGGCCGGGCCCTCGGGGCCGGCCGGCACGTCGAACGAGACGCCGCTGGCCCGCATGTCGTGGGCGAACACATGGCCCAGCATGTCGTCGCGCACCTTACCGATGTAGGCGGCGCTACCGCCGAACGAGGCCACACCCACCATGGAGTTGGCGGCCGAGCCCCCCGAAGCCTCGATGGCCGGCCCCATCAGCTCGTAGAGCTCGTGGGCCCGGGGCTCGTCGATCAGGGCCATCGACCCCTTCTGCAGGCCCTGGTCGACCAGGAACCGGTCAGTGGTCTGAGCGATCACGTCGACGATGGCGTTGCCGATGCCGACGACGTCGATCCTTCCGTCTTCCATGGTTCGGAGGTTCCTCTCGGGCGGGGGGAGTCGTGCGGGACGAACGGATGAACGGTACCAGCCACAGCGTTGGGGAGCGCCCTGGGCCGCACGCGCCGGGGCGCCCTCCCGATGGAGGGCGCCCCCGTTGCCGTGGTCGCTGGTGAGGTCAGCTGCAGCCGCTGGTGTTGCCGCACTCGGGGCAGGCGTGGCAACTACCGGCCCGCTGCATCGAGATGCCGCACTGCATGCAGATCGGGGCGTGGGGATCTGAGACCGGCCGGGCCGACTGGGCCCGCTGTTCGGCGATCGCCAGCTCATGGGCCGACTCGACCGACGGAGGGTCGGCCGGCACATCGCCGCCCATGGTGGAGGTGGCTTCGTCGACCCCTGGCAGGGTGAGCTGGGTGCGCTCACCGGTGGTGAAGATCCCCAGGCTGGAGCGCTCCTCGTAGCTGAGGTACACGACCGCCAGCTTGCGGAACAGGTAGTCCATGATCGAGGTGGCGATCCGGATGTCGGGATCGTCGGTCATGCCGGCCGGTTCGAACCGCATGCCGGTGAAGGTCTCCACGAAGTTGCGCAGCGGCACCCCGTACTGCAGGCCGTGGCTGAGCGAGATGGCCAGGGCATCCATGATCCCGGCCAGGGTGGACCCCTGCTTGGAGACCCGCAGGAAGACCTCGCCGGGGCGGCCGTCGTCGTACTCGCCGATGGTGACGAAGCCCTTGCAATCGGCCACCCGGAACTCGAAGGTGCGGGATCGACGGTCTCGGGGGAGGCGCTCCCGGATCGGCTTGTAGACGATCTTCGTCTCCACCACCGGGGCCAGAGCCTCGGGCAGCTCGACCGGCGCCGCCGAGGCGCCGTCTCCCTTCTTGGCCATCGACAGGGGCTGGGCCACCTTGCAGTTGTCGCGGTAGATGGCGATGGCCTTCACCCCGAGCTTCCAGGCCTCGATGTGGAGCTGTTCCACATCCTCCACCGTCACGTCTTCCGGCATGTTGACGGTCTTGGAGATGGCCCCGGAGATGAAGGGCTGGACGGCGGCCATCATCTTCACGTGGCCGTTGTAGTGGATCGGGTTGTCGCCCATGGAACAGGCGAAGACGGCCAGATGGTCGGGATCGAGGCCCGGGGCGCCGACCATCGTCTTGTGCTCGTCGATGTAGGCCACGATGATCTCGATGGCCTGGGGGCTGTAGCCCAGCCGGGCCAGGGCCCGGGGCACCGACTGGTTCACGATCTCCATCGTGCCCCCGCCCACCAGCTTCTTGATCTTGCACAGACCGAGGTCGGGCTCGATGCCGGTGGTATCGCAGTCCATCAGCAGGCCGATGGTGCCGGTGGGGGCGAGCACGGTGGCCTGGGCGTTGCGCACCCCGACCTCGGCCGCCAGCTCGGTGGCAAAGGCCCAGGCCGTGTCGCTGGCCGCGGCCAGCGAGGCCGGCACGTGGGTGGTGTCGATCCGGGCCGCCACATCCTTGTGCTGGTCCAGCACCCGCAGCATGGGTTCCCGGTTCTCGGCGTAGCCCTCGTGGGGCCCCATCCGAGCGGCGATGCGGGCCGAGGTGAAGTAGGCGTGGCCGGTCATCAGTGAGGTGATGGCGGCGGCCAGGGCCCGGCCCTCGTCGGAGTCGTACGGGAGGCCGAGCGTCATCAGCAGGGCGCCGATGTTCGCATAGCCCAGGCCCAGCTGGCGGAACTTGCGGGAGTTCTCCCCGATCCGCTCGGTGGGGTAGTCGGCTCGGCCCACCAGGATCTCCTGGGCGGTGAAGAACATCTCGACGGCCGACTTGAAGCCCTCGACGTCGAAGGTGCCGGTGTCGTCGAGGAAGCTCAGCAGGTTGAGGCTGGCCAGGTTGCACGCCGAGTTGTCCAGGTGCATGTACTCGCTGCACGGGTTCGACCCGTTGATCTTGCCCGTGTTGGGCGAGGTGTGCCAACGGTTGATCGTGGAGTCGAACTGCATGCCGGGATCGGCGCATTCCCAGGTGGCCTGGGCGAACTGGCGCATCAGGTCCCGGGCCTTGGCCGTGGCGATCACCCGGCCGTCGGTTCGGGCCACCAGGTTCCAGTCTCCGTCGTCCAGCACGGCCTGCATGAACTCGTCGGTCACGCGGACGGAGTTGTTGGCGTTCTGATACTGGATGGAGTGGCTGTCGGCCCCGTCGAGGTCCATGTCGAAGCCGGCCTCGCGCAGCACCCGGGCCTTGCGTTCCTCGGTGGCCTTGCACCAGATGAACTCGGCGATGTCGGGGTGGTCCATGTCGAGCATGACCATCTTGGCCGCCCGGCGGGTCTTGCCGCCCGACTTGATCGTGCCGGCCGAGGCGTCGGCCCCCCGCATGAAGCTGACCGGGCCGGAGGCGGTGCCGCCGCCCTTGAGCAGCTCGTGGCTGGACCGGATCTTCGACAGGTTGATCCCCGCCCCCGAGCCGCCCTTGAAGATCACGCCCTCCTCGACGTACCAGTTGAGGATGGCCTCCATCTTGTCTTCCACCGCCAGGATGAAGCAGGCCGATGCCTGCTGGGGCACCCCGTCGACCCCGATGTTGAACCACACCGGCGAGTTGAAGGCGCCCCGCTGGTGGATGACCAGGTACTTCAGCTCGTCGCTGAAGATCTCCGCCTCACCGGTGTCGAAGTAGCCGCCCTCGATGCCCCAGCGGGTGATGGTGTCGACCACGCGGTCCACCACCTGGCGCAGCGAGCGCTCCCGTTCGGGGGTGCCGAGGGTACCGCGGAAGTACTTCTGGGCCAGGATGTTGGTGGCGTTGACCGACCAGGTGGACGGGACCTCCACCCCCAGCTGCTCGAAGGCGACCTCGCCCGTGCGCCAGTTGGCGATGCGGGCATCTCGATGCTCCCAGGTGACCGTCTCGTACGGGTCGACGCCGTCGGCCGTGAAGTGGCGGCGGAGGCCGATGCCGGTCTGGTCGGGTGCCAAAGACATTACTTACTCCCTTGTCGAACTGTTGTGCTGCGTCACGGGGTGGACGTTTGTGTGGACGTTGATGGTTCTGCGCTCGCTGCGTCCCGCCTGAGCCCCGCCGTGCTCCCCCGGCGCCCGAAGGCCCCGGGTTACGCGTCTGCCTGACACCTATGTCTTCAAAACCAGCTCTGTGTACAAAACCGGTACCGGGCACAGTGCATGCCAGGTGCCGGACATGACCTGTGCCACACCGGCCGAGCACGGGGTCACGCCGACGGCCTGCGGGCCTCGCGCTCGATTCGGTGGTGGGTACATCATCGTCCTGCCCTGTGACAGTGAGCCCCGGTCACACCCGGGACCCGGATCAATACCGCGTCCGGCACCACCCCGCTTCTACACGGTCGGTGCTGGACGCCGCCTCGCCTTGCTCGCTGTTCTGCTGTTGTCAGTTCCCGCCCCCGGCGCCGGTCAGGCAGACGGCGCGGCAGGGATCCGATGGCGATCCCCCCGGGGAGACGAACCGGGGGTCCGGTTCCGCTCCGAGGGGGCCACCACTAGATCTTGTGCCTTGCTGCCCGCTCTGAACGAAGGACGCACAAGATGTGGGAGGTTCATTACATCACTGTAATTACTTCGGTGTCAACAACATCCCAGCGTAAAGCGACCGGGTTGTGACGAAGACCAGCTCAGGTGCCAACAGGTCGAGGTTCGAATTCGGCGGGTGACGGCGTGAATGGAACCGCCGATGGATTCAGCTTCTCCCCCAAGGGCCTTCCCTCAGGTCTGCCCTGCCATACTGATGCCCTGCGCCAGCCTCCGTCACTGTCAGTGCCCCACAAGGGCCCGGAGCGTCAGCTTAGGATTGGCGGCATGTGGATCAAAAGGGGATGACGCTGTGAATTCAGCGATTTCGTTGGGGATTGCGGCGCCGAACCTGGGGGTGGTCACGGGGGGCGCGATCGATCCCACGGCACGTGCTCGGCGCCGGGCATGATCACCCCGGAGCGAGACCCATGGCCACGCTGAGCGTCCTGTATCCCACCCCGTCGGGCGCCGGCGAGGGCAGCGCCGACGAGGTCGGGCTCGAGCCGCTCGATGCGGTGGCGGCGGAGACCCGCATGCCGTTGCCCCATCGCCCCTGGCTGCTCACCAACATGATCGCCTCGGCCGACGGGGCCACCGCCGTCGGCGGCCTGTCGGGGCCCCTTGGTGGCCCCGCCGACCATGCGGTCTTCGGCGCCCTCCGGGCCGTGAGCGACGCCATCGTGGTGGGCGGCCAGACGGTACGGGCCGAGCGCTACCGCCCGCCGGGCCCGGGATCCGCCGGAGCCCAGGCCGTCCGGGCGGCCCGGGGCGCCCCGGAGCGGCCGCAGCTCGTGGTGGTCACGGCCAGCCTTGATCTCGACGTCGACCTGCCGCTGTTCGCCGAGCCGTCCTACCGTCCGCTCGTGGCCACGGCCGAGTCGGCCGATCCGGACCGCCGCCGGGCCCTGGCCGCCCGGGCCGATGTGGTGACCGTGGGCGACACCGGCGTGGACATGGCCGAGCTCCTGGCCGAGCTGGGCCGCCGGGGCCACCGGGTGGTCCTGTCCGAGGGTGGCCCGTCCCTGAACGCCCAGCTCATCGCCGCCGACCTGGTGGACGAGTGGAACCTCACCATCGCCCCCCTGCTGGGGGCCGGCCAGGCCAAGCGGCCGGCCCAGGGGGCGGAGCGCAGCGATGCACCAGCCGCCATGCACCTCGACCGGGTGTGGCTGGCCGATCAGCTCCTGTTCTGCCGCTGGCTGCGGGACGAGCCGGCGCGCTAGCGGGGCCAGCGATCACCGCGGGGCCGGAGCGGCCCCCCTGGTCGTCTTCTCCAGCTTGATCAGATGCACCTCACGCTCGAAGTCGGCGATGTCGGTGAAGTCCTTGTAGACGCTGGCGAAACGTAGGCAGGCCACCTGGTCGATCAATCGGAGACGGTCCAGCACGGCCCGCCCGACCCACTCCGAGGTGACGTCGCCCCCCTCGAAGCGGGCCCGTTCTTCCACCTCGTCGGCCAACGCCTCGAACGTCTCGGACTCGATCGGGCGCCCCTTGGACGCCGCCAGCAGCCCGTGGACGATCTTCTGGCGATCGAACGGCTCTCGCTGGCCGCCCCGCTTGGTCACCGTGATGGGGGCCAGCTCGACCCGCTCGAAGGTGGTGAACCGGAATGCGCACTCGACGCAGGCCCGGCGGCGGCGGATCGTGGCCCCGTCATCCACGGCGCGAGAATCGACGACCTTGGTCTCTTCGTTACCACAAGCCGGACATCGCACCCACAAAAAGGTAGCGGGACGCCGGCCCGCTGCGGGGGAACAGCGGTACCGAGCGGCGCGCCGCGCCGATCAGCCGCCGGTCAGCGCCGCCGGAATCACCACGTCCTGGCCGACGTCGAGCACCGAGCGACCACCGTTCGCCGCCACCAGCAGGTCGACCACCGGGCGAGGATCCCGATCGGGGGCCAGCTCCCGGGCCAGGGCCCAGAAGGTGTCGCCCGGTTGGGCGATGCGAATCTGGTCCCCGGGGCCGGCAAACGCCTGAGCCGGCACCCGGGAACCGGACAGCTCGGCCCACCCGCCCGACGGGGGCGGGTCTTGGGACACCCGCACCGCCAGCAGAAGGCCGAACACCACCGCCACAGCTGCCGCGGTTCCCGCCACAGGCACACCTCGTGCACGCAGCCGGCGGGGCGGAGTTTCCACCAGCTGCAGGTGTGATCGCTGCGCTGGGGCGGTAGCTCCCGGCCCGGTGGCGGCCCGGGGCCGTTCCGCCGTGACCCCTCCGGCCCGGCCGGCGGGCCGGAACGGTGAGGCCTCCCCTCCCGCCGAGGTTCGGCCCACCCGGGCGCTGCCGGGCGGGGCCTCGAAGGGAGAGGCGTCCATCGTCGTCGTCGGTTTCAGCAATGCGACCATGGAGACAGTGTCCTCAGGGGGTGTGACAGTGAACGGGAGGGGCCGGCGCAGCCGGGCCACGAGGGATCTCCAGCCGGTCGAGTAGCACGTCCCGACTGGAGCGAACTTGTGTTCGTCACCCTAACCTGAACAAAGGTTCGAGGTCAACGCTTGATCGAACATTTGTTCGGCAAATCCACCATCATCGGGCCACCCTGTCAGCACGGGAAAAATGGCCAGCATCGAACGGTTGTACGTGATTCCGTGCCATAGTATCGACAAACAAACACCTGTTCGGCGTACCGGTGGCGCTAGTTGCGTACGGCGTGCCGAACGACGATCGGGAGGAGCCCCCAGGTGGGTGAGCACCAGCTGACGGATCGGCAGCGGTCGATCCTGGAGTTCATCGAGAACCAGATGCGGGAGCGGGGCTTTCCGCCTTCGGTGCGCGAGATCGGCGCCGAGGTCGGCCTCACCTCTCCGTCCAGCGTGCATGCCCACCTGGCCACCCTCCAGCGCTACGGCTATCTGGCCCGGGATCCGGCCAAGCCCCGGGCCATCCAGGTCCGGTGGGATGCCACCAGCGGTGCGGTGGACGTCGAGCGCCGTCCGGTGCGCCATGTACCCCTGGTGGGCCAGGTGGCGGCGGGCACCAACGTGCTGGCCGAGGAGCACATCGAGGAGACGTACCCGGTCCCGGCCGATCTCACCGGCGACGGCGATCTGTTCATGCTGCGGGTCCGGGGCGAGTCGATGATCGATCTCGGCATCCTCGACGGCGACTACGTGGTGGCCCGGGTGCAGACCACGGCCGTCCCGGGTGAGATCGTGGTGGCCGGCATCCCCGGCGAAGAGGCCACCGTGAAGACCTACCGGCCGGGCAAGGGGGGCCGCACCATCCTCGAGCCGGCCAATCCCACCATGGAGCCGATGGTGTTCGACCCCGACGAGGTGACGATCTTCGGCCGGGTGGTCACGGTCATCCGGCGGATCTGACCCACCGCAGGGACGGCTCGGCGCGTCATCACAGTTGGGGTGGGGCCCGGACCTCGGCCCGGACCCCACCAACTGGTCCCCCTGGAGCTCCCGCCTCACCGTCGGCTGCAGATCGGCTGCCGGTCAGCAGCTGTCGGCGTGAGCGGTGGACGGCTCCCGGTCTCGACCCAGATTGCTGCGAGTACGTTACCTTACGCGGCGTGACACGCACCAGATGATCAGGTCGATGGGTGTGGCTCGAGCAGCAGCCCTGACAGGGCCCGGTGGCACCGCTCGAGGTCCTGGCGGTCCAGGTACTCGCCTGCGGTGTGAGCCACCTCGGCGTCGCCCGGGCCGAAGTTCGTGGCCGGTATGCCGATCTGGGCGAAACGGGCGACGTCGGTCCAGCCCAGCTTGGCCCCCACCCCCAGGTCGTTGTCGGCCACCAACCGGGCCAGCAGCGGATGCGTGAGCGACGGGGGGCAGGCCGCCGAATGATCCACCACGACCACCGCATCATCGTCGTCGTCGAGATGAGGGGCCAGGAGCTGGCGCACGAACGCCTCGGCCTCCTCGCCGGACCGGTCCGGGGCGTAGCGGTGGTGGATACGGAGACGGGCCGAGTCGGGCACCACGTTGCCGGCCACACCCCCCTCCACCGACACGGCCTGGAGCGATTCCCGGTAGCAGCAGCCGTCGATCTCCGGCTGGCGGGGCTCGTAGGCGGCGATATCGGCCAGGATGGGCGCCAGACGGTGCACGGCGTTGCGCCCCATCCACGGCCGGGCGGTGTGGGCCCGGCGCCCGGCCAGGGTCACCTCGAAGCGCATCGCCCCCTGGCAGCCGGCTTCGATGGCGGCCGATGTCGGCTCGCCCAGCACGGCGCAGTCGCCGGCCAGCAGATCGGGCTGGACGGCCAGGATCTCGGCCAGGCCGCTGTGTTCCTGGGCCACCTCCTCCCGGGCGTAGAAGACATAGGTGACGTCCACCGCCGGCTCCATCACCGTGCGGGCCAGATCCAGGAACACGGCCAGGCCGCCCTTCATGTCGGCCGAGCCCACGCCCCACAGGCGGTCGCCCTCCACCCGGGCCGCCCCGTTGCCGTTCACCGGGACGGTGTCGGTGTGGCCGGCCAGGATCAGCCGCTGCGGGCGCCCCAGGCCGGTCCGGGCCACCAGATTGTCGCCGATGCGGGTGGTGGCCAGGTGGGGCAGGGCTCGCAGCTCGCCCTCCAGCCAGTCGACCAGGGGGCCCTCGTCGAACGACACCGACAGCCGGTCCACCAGGTCGGCGGTGAGGGCCAGGAGGTCACAGGACGGCTCGGTCATCCCGACAACGGTAACGGTGACCGATGCCGCTGGAACCAGGCCCCGGGGCTGGCGCTAACCTGGGCGTCGTGGCTCTGACCGACACCCCCACCTCCGGGTCCGTCGACGTACACCGCGGGTTCAGCCGGTCGATCATGGTGTCGGCCCTGCGGTGCACGCTGACCTATATCGTCCTCCCGTTCGTCACGCCGTTCCTGCGGCTGGCACCGGGTGTGGGGCCGGCCATCGGCCTCCCGCTCGGCTTGGTGGCCATCACCTCCAACGTGCTCAGCATCCGCCGCTTCTGGCGGGCCGATCATCACCTGAAGAAGCAGGTCACGGTGCTCCACTGCATCGTGATCGGCATGCTCTGCTTCCTCATCTTCCGCGACATCAACGCTCTCCTGAGCTGAGCCGCGGGGGGCTGAGCGGTGAAGGTGGTGTGGCTGCTGGCCGGCCTGTTGTGCGTAGGCGTCGGAGGCGTCGGCGTGGTGGTGCCGGGACTCCCCACCACCGTGTTCTTCGTGGCCGCCGCCTGGTGCTTCTCCCGCTCCAGCGAGCGGATGGAGCGCTGGGTCCTGGGGTTGCCCGGCGTGGGCCAACTCGTGTCCGACTACCGCAGCGGGCTCGGCATGCCCCGCCGGGCCAAGGTGGTCGCCATCACCTGCATCGTCGTGGCCGTGTCGATCAGCGCCGTCATCGCCCTCGATCACCCGGCGGCCCGGGCCGGCGTCACCGCCGCCGGCCTGTTCGGGATCTGGTGGATCCTCCAGCGGGTACCCACCCGGGAGACCGAGCTACGCGTTCGAATGGAGGGTGGAGTTGAGTGACCCCCAGCTCCCCGACCGGGGCCGGGCGATCACCTGGCCGGTCTGGCCGTCGCGGATGAACATGATCCCACTGCGGCCCGAGAGCTCCTTGCCCTTCATCACCCCGTCGGGCGTCAGCACGGGGGTCGACGCCGTCACGTAGAGGCCGGCTTCGACCACGCAGTCGTCGCCCAGGCTGATGCCGATGCCGGAGTTCGCCCCCAGCAGGCACCGCTCCCCCAGCGAGATCGTCTCCTTGCCCCCACCCGACAGGGTGCCCATGATCGAGGCGCCGCCGCCCACGTCGCTGCCGTCGCCCACCACCACGCCGGCCGAGATCCGGCCCTCCACCATGGAGGTGCCCAGGGTGCCGGCGTTGAAGTTGCAGAACCCTTCGTGCATCACCACCGTGCCCTCGGCCAGGTGGGCCCCCAGGCGCACCCGGGAGGCATCGGCGATCCGGACCCCGGAGGGCACCACGTAGTCGACCATGCGGGGGAAACGGTCCACCCCGTGGACGTGCAGCACCTCGCCGGCCAGGCGGGTGCGGAGCCGCACGTCCTCCAGCTCGGCCACCGCCACCGGGCCCAGGTTCGTCCACGCCACGTTGGTCAGCGTGGCGAACAGGTTGTCGAGGTTCAGGCTGTGAGGCTCGGCCAGCCGGCCCGACAACAGGTGCAACCGGAGGTAGCCGTCGGCCACCGAGGCCGGCGCGGTGTCGACGTCGATCGTGATGCGGACGGGCTTCACCACCACGTTGCGCCGCTCGTCCCGCCGCTCCCCGGCGGCCAGCGCCTCGGCCATGGCCGGGTCGGCGGCGACCGCGTCGTCGGTCAGCTCCCCCCATCCGAACCACCGGTACCAGGCGTCGAGCGCGGTTCCATCGGCGGCTTCGGTGATGAGTCCCACTCCCCAGGCGTCACGTGTCATGGGCGGACAGGCTAGCTGGAACCCGGCAGCGGCGACCTCCCGGGCCGGCCCCCTGCTCCCGGCCCGCCCGGATCGGGCTCGGCGGCCCAGCCCCGGGAGTCCGATCGGCCCATGGCCGATCGGTGCCATCCCGGCGCCGGGCTATTTGTTACAGCCGACCATCGCAGCGTCCGATGGTGTCGACGTGCAGCGTCGCTGGTTGATGTGGATCGGCTTTGCCCTCGTGGTGACCACGATCTACTTCGCCGTGCCCAACACGCCGGAGTCCAAGCTGGTGCTCTACAACGGGCTGGGCCTGATGTCGGTGGGCTGCCTCCTCTACGGGGCCCGGGCCAACAAGGCCTCGCCCCAGGAGCCGTGGATGTGGTTCGCCGCCGGCCTGGCCTCGTTCCTCACCGCCGACGTCATCTACTACCTGCTCGAGCTGTTCACCCCGGAGGGCCCGCCCTTCCCGTCGGCCGCCGACCCGTTCTACCTCGGCATGTACCCGCTCACGATCGTGGGCATGATCAAGCTGAGCCGGGCCGTGCGACCGCCCGATCGGCGCAGCGACGCCGCCACGTTCATCGACGCCGCCGTGGTCGGCATCGCCATGTTCGGGGCCCTGTGGGTGCTGTTCGTCGACACCGTGTTCTTCACCGACTCGAGCACCACGGCGGCCCTCGTCACCCAGCTCGCCTACCCCGTCATGGACGTGGCCCTGCTGGCCGTGGCCGCCCGGCTGGCCGTCATCGTGCACCTCAAGCACCCTCCGTTCGCCCTCATGACGGCGGCCATCACCTCGCTGGCCGTCGCCGATGTGGCCTACGGCATCTACAACGCCAACGGGAGCTTCCAGACCGGGACGTTCATCGACTTCTTCTGGCTCGGCTTCTATGTCCTGTTCGGCGCCGCCGCCCTCCATCCCGACGTGGGCCTGTCGGTGCAGGCCCCGGCCCCCGAAGAGCGCCTCACGGCCCGCCAGCTCGCCATCATGTTCTTCGCCACCCTCGGCGTTCCCCTGGTGGACCTGGTGTGGGGCACCCAGGAAGACCGGGTGGTCACGATCGCCGCCTCCGCCCTGCTGTCGCTGCTCATCCTGATCCGGGTGTTCGGCCTGATGCGGGCGATCCAGCGGGGCCAGGAGCGGCTGCGCCACGACGCCCGCCACGACGCCCTCACCGGCCTCACCAACCGGGTGCTGTTCGCCGAGCGGACGGCCACCGCCCTGGAAACGACGGGCGCCCACGTGTCGGTGATGTTCATCGACCTCGACGACTTCAAGAACGTGAACGACAGCCTGGGCCACGCCGCCGGCGACACCCTCCTGGCCGAGGTGGCCGACCGGCTCCGGCGCTGCGTGGGGCCCGACGACACCGTGGCCCGCCTCGGGGGCGACGAGTTCGCCGTGCTGCTGGAGCACACGGCCAACCGCCGCGACGTCATCGCCATCGCCCGCCGGGTGCTCGACGCCCTGGGCGAC
This sequence comes from Acidimicrobiales bacterium, assembly GCA_041394285.1. Taxonomy (GTDB): domain Bacteria; phylum Actinomycetota; class Acidimicrobiia; order Acidimicrobiales; family SZUA-35; genus CADEDH01. Next base: position 92,989 of record JAWKIL010000014.1, read on the forward strand.
CCCATCGACATCGGGGTGCGCAGCTTCCGGGCCTCGGCCAGCATCGGCATCGCCAGCTACGACGAGCACACCTGCGACGTGGAGTCGCTGCTGCGCAACGCCGACGTGGCCATGTACCTGTCGAAGTCCCGGGGCAAGGGCCGGTTCGAGTTCTTCGAGGCGGCCATGCACCAGGAGGCCATCGAGCGCCTCGACCTCAAGGCCGACCTCCAGCGGGCCATCGACGACGGCGAGTTCTTCCTCCACTACCAGCCGATCTTCGACCTGGCCACCGGCCGGGTGGCGCTGGTGGAGGCCCTGATCCGGTGGCGGCACCCCACCCGGGGCCTGATCATGCCCGATCGGTTCATCTCGCTGGCCGAGGAGAACGGCCTGATCGCCGAGATCGGCGAGTGGGTGATGCGGGAAGCCTGCCGCCAGGCCGCCCAGTGGCACCGCATCCCCGGCTGCGAGGACATCGGCATCACCGTGAACCTGTCGATGCGCCAGCTCCAGGACATCGGCCTGGTCAACGCCCTCACCCGGGCCCTCAAGGACTCCGGGCTCCAGGCCCACCACCTGGTGCTGGAGATCACCGAGTCCATGCTGGCCCAGGACCCGGACCGCAGCGCCGAGATCCTCGGCCAGCTGAAGACGATCGGGGTGAAGCTGGCGCTCGACGATTTCGGCACCGGCTACTCGTCGCTCAGCTACCTGCGCACGTTCGCCGTCGACTCGATCAAGATCGACCGCTCGTTCATCTCCGAGCTGCACCGCTCGGCCACGTCCACCGCCCTCATCGACGCCGTGGTCAACCTGGCCCGGGCCCTCGGCGCCTACACGGTGGCCGAGGGCATCGAGTACAGCGACCAGGCGGCCCTGCTGCGCAAGCTCGGCTGCGACCGGGGCCAGGGCTTCTACTACTGCCGCCCGCTGGCCCCGGCCGCCCTCACCTCCCTGCTCCGCGAGCACCGGGCCACCGACGCCGAGCCGCTGGAGGCGTGGCGGCGGGCGTCGGAGATCGTCCAGAAGCGGGCCTTCGACATCCAGGTGCGCCACGGCCTGGCCGACATCCGCACGGTCAGCGCCGACATCGAGTCGTTCGCCGCCGAGCTCGGCCTGCCGGTGATGGCGTCGTGGCCGTGGCTCCAGGCGTGGTGCGAGTCGTTCCAGAACTGGACGCCGATGATGGTGGAGCTGCGCTCGGCCGAGAACGGCCAGCTCGCCGCTTACGCCCTGCTGGCCAAGATGGAGCGGGCCCAGGGCACGGCGCTGGTGGGCCTGGGCCACGGGAGCTCCATCCACGGGGCGCTCCCGGCCCGCGACGAGGCGGCGGCCAACGCCCTGGCCGGAGCGATCGCCGCCACACTGGACGACCTGCCCGGCGCCTGGTCGCTGGAGCTGGAGCAGATCAGCGATCTCGACCCCACCCTGCTCCGCCTGGCCGACGAGCTGGAGCACACCCAGCTCCTGCCCGAGCTGCGCATCCCCCGGGTGGTGTTCTCCACCGCCCACGGGGTGGACGAGGTGTTGACCAAGAGCATGCGCAAGCAGCTGCGCCGGGCCCGGGCCCGGATCACGGCCGACAACCTCGGCATGTCCATCGCCTTCGACCGGGGCGAGGCCATCACGGCCGAGCTGATCGACGAGGTGGAGGCGGTGCACGTGTCGCGGGACCGGGCGGCCCGGCGCAACAGCGACCTCGATCGCCCGGCCGAACGGGACTTCTGGCGCCGGGTGGTGGAGGCGTTCGACGCCCGGTGGGAGGTGGAGGTGGCCTCGCTCCGCCTCGACGGCGAGTTGGCGGCCTACGTGGTGGCCCTGCTCGACGGCCAGACCTACCGGGTCTACGACGGCCGGATGAACTCGAAGTTCGCCGACTACTCCCCGGGACGGCTGGTGGAAGCGGCGGCGCTGGACCGGGCCATGAAGGACCCCCGCTTCGCCGTGCTCGACTGGATGTCGGGGGTGGCGGCCGAGAAGCTGCTGACGACGAACATCGCCGAGGGCCGGGTGCGCCTCGTCGCCACCTCGGGGAGCCGCTACCTCTCCCCCCTCGAGTCTGCCCTGCCGGCCCGGGTCTAGGCACTGCTCTCGGGGGGCTCGCGCCCCCGCCGGCTGCGCCGGCTCCCCATCCCGGCTCCCCTACGGGGCGCTGGTGGGGCCCCACCCACCGGGGGCCTACGGCGCTAGATCTCGAGCCCGACCCGTTGGGCGGCCAGGGCGATGCGGTCGTCGGGCTGGACCACGGCGATGCGGACGTGATCGGTGCCCTGGGGACCGTAGAACTCACCGGGGCTCACCAGCACACCGGCCTCCTCGGCCAGGCGGTGGGCGAACGCCCAGGCGTCACCGCCGGGGGCGGGGGCCCACAGGTAGAAGCCACCGGCCGGCAGGGGTGCGTCCGAGCCGAACAGCTTGGCCACCCGCTGCATCAGCTCCAGGCGCTGGCGGTAGCGCTGGCGCTGGACGGCCACGTGGGCGTCGTCGTCGTAGGCGGCCGTGGCCGCCGCCTGCACCGGGCCGGGCAGCATGAACCCGGCGTGCTTGCGCAGCTCCCCCAGGTAGTGGACGAGCTCCGGGTCGCCGGCGTAGAAGCCGCACCGGACGCCGGCCATGTTCGACCGCTTGGACAGGGAGTGGACGGCCAGCAGGCCCTCCCGGCCGTGCTGCAGGATCGACTGGGGCGGCCCGTCCCACGTGTACTCGATGTAGCACTCGTCGGAGCAGACCAGCACGCCGTGGTCGTGGCCCCAGCGGGCGGCGGCCTCCAGATCGTCGACGTTGCCGGCCGGGTTCCCGGGGGTGTTGACCCACAGGCACAGGGCCCGGGCGGCGTCGCTGGCGCTGATGGCGCCGAGGTCGATCCGCCACTGGTCGTCCACCGGCACCGGCACGGCCCGGCACCGGGCCAGGATGGCCCCCATCTCGTAGGTGGGGTAGGCGATGGCCGGGTAGAGGACGGTGTCCTTCGACGGATCCCGCAGGCGCAGCCAGTGGGGCAGGCCGGCCACGAACTCCTTGGTGCCGATCGTGGCCCGGATGTCGGCCGGCCCGAGGTCCGTGCCGGCCAGCCGGTTCAGCCAGTTGGCGGCGGCGCCCCGCAGCTCGGGGGTCCCGATCGACGGCGGGTACCCCCGCTCGGTGTCGGAGTGGCCGAGGGCGTGGACCACGGCGTCGGGCGGGGGGTCGCACGGGGTGCCGATCGACAGGTCGATCACGCCGCCCTCGTGGGCGTCGGCCACGGCCAGCAGCTCGTCGAGGCGGTCGTAGGGGTAGGGCGGCGGCACGAAGGAGGCGGCGCCGGTCATCCCGATGTAGGTCTCGCCGGTGGCAGCGGTGTCGGTCATGGCGTTCATCTCAGGTTCCTCCCGGGACGGAGCGGCGCCCAACGCTACCGGGAACCCTGCGGGTTCCTGGAACTCGCCTGCGGCGACTTCCCCGGGAACCCTGCGGGTTCCTGGAACTCGCCTGCGGCGACTTCCCCGGGAACCCTGCGGGTTCCTGGAACTCGCCGGGGGTCCTAGAACTCGCCGGAGGCGAGGTCCCCGGGGACCATGAACTCCGACAGTCGGCTGGCCGAGGCCGGCTCGAACCGGGCCCGCAGCCGCATGCCCGCCTCCTCGGTGATCTCCACCAGCACCTCGCCTTCCCGGTGGGCGGCCGCCAGGGCGTCGCCCCGGCTCCAGGGGATGAACAGCTCGTAGACCGTGGACAGGGCCCGCAGCCGGTCGCCGACGGCGTTCAGCAGATCGTCCACCCCGTCCCCGGTCACGGCCGACACGGCGACCGAGCCCGGGTTCGCCGCCACCAGTCGGGCGGCGCTGTCGGGCGCCTGGTCGGCCTTGTTGAACACGAGGAGCTGGGGCACCTCCTCGGCGTCGATCTCGTTCAGCACCTCGGCGACGGCCCGGATATGGGCGTCGGGGTCGGGGCCCGAGGCGTCCACCACGTGGACCAGCAGGTCGGCCGAGGCCGCCACCTCCAACGTGGACCGGAACGCCTCCACCAGCTGGTGGGGCAGCTTGCGGACGAAGCCCACCGTGTCGGTGAGCAGGATCTGCTCGCCGCCCGGCAACTGCAGCCGCCGGGTGGTGGGATCGACCGTGGCGAACAGGCGGTCTTCCACCGTGACCTCGGCCCCGGTGAGGCGGCGCAGCAACGACGACTTGCCGGCGTTGGTGTAGCCCACGATGGTGACGGTCTTGAACGGCGAGCGGTGCCGGGCCTTGCGCTGGTTGGAGCGGCGCTCCGTGATCCGGGCCAGATCCCGTTCCAGCTTGTGCATGCGGCGCAGGAGCCGCCGCCGGTCCACCTCGAGCTGGGTCTCGCCCGGGCCCCGGGTGCCGATGCCGCCGGCCTGCTGGCTGAAGTTCTTCTTGCCCCGCAGGCGGGGCAGACGGTAGCGGAGCTGGGCCAGCTCCACCTGGGCCTTGCCCTCGGCCGAGGTGGCGTGCTGGGCGAAGATGTCGAGGATGACGGCGGTCCGGTCGAGCGCCGTGCGCTCCAGTATCCGCTCCAGGTTGTACTGCTGGGCCGGGGTGAGCTCGTCGTCGAAGACCACGGTGTCGGAGTCGATGGCCAGCGAGGCCTCGGCGATCTCGTTGACCTTGCCCTTGCCCACGAAGGTGGCCGGATCAGGCCGGTCGAGGCGCTGGACCACCCGGTCGAGCACGTCGGCGCCGGCCGTGTCCACCAGCTGCTCCAGCTCGTCGAGCGAGGCCTCGGTGTCCTCCCGGCTCTGGCCGCCCCGGGTGACGCCCACCAGCACGATCCGCTCCCGGAAGGTGCGGTCCAGCAGGCCCCGGGTGGCACCGCCGAACTCGCCGAACGCGCCCCGGTGGCTCTCCTCGTCGTCCCCCTCGCCGCCCCCGTCGTCGAGCTCGTCGCCCAGGGGCAGGCCGTCGTCGTCGAACAGCTCGGTGATCCACCTGTCGTCGTCGCCGCCGGTGCGGCCGTCGGTCGGGCTCACGGGCGCCGCTCGACCTCGACCACGGCCACGAAGGTGGCCGGCCCCGACAGCAGCACCGCCCCGTCGACCAGCTCCACCATGGCCATACCGCCCGGCATGGCCACGGTGACGCGGCTGTCGACCAGGCCCAGGCTCTGGGATGCCCACACCGCGGCGCAGGCTCCGGAGCCGCAGGCCTCGGTGATGCCCACGCCCCGCTCCCACACCCGAAGGCTGATCTCGGAGCGGCTGTGGACGGCGATCAGCTCCAGATTGATGCCATCGGCGTAGTCCTGCTCCACCGCCGGGCCCACCACGGCCAGGTCGACGGCCGCCGGGTCGTCGACCACGGCCACCAGGTGGGGGTTGCCGATGTCGACCGCCACCTGCTGGGTGACGCCGATGCCGAGCTCGCCCCAGCGCGACGATATCCGGGCCCCGGGCCGGGCCTGGCCCATGTCCACCGCCACCTGGTCGGTGTCGGAATCCCGGTCGGGCTGTACGGCGACCCGCCGCTCACCGGCGTCGGTCTGGACGTGGAAGGTCATGGCCTGCTGGCCGTCGTCGTGATGGAGCACCAGGGCCTGGCCGAGACAGCGCAGCCCGTTGCCCGACACCGCGGCCCGGCTGCCGTCGGCGTTCCACAGGGTCATCGACCAGCGCGACGCGTCCTCCCCGAACCGGGCGGCGCTGATGAGGCCGTCGGCCCCGATCCCCCGTTTCCGGTCGCACAGGCGGACGGCGTCGTCGGGGCCCAGATCGACGGTGGGGCTGACGGCGATGAGGAAGTCGTTCCCCAGCCCATGGTGCTTGGTCAGCGTGATCGAAGCCAACGTGCAGCCGGATCCTCTCGTCCCGTGCCTAGGTGTCCCCTACGGGGACCTCCGGTACCGCCGCCCACCGGAGGCCGAGGCACCATGGCCGGCCCTAGCAGCCCGTCCACCACGCCTCGACCTGGCCTACCACTTGGGGATGCCCGGCATCGAACCAGATTAGGCGCGGATCGCGACGAAACCAGCGCTCCTGGCGCCGGGCGAATCTTCGGGTGCGGCGGATGGCCTGTTCGAGCGCCTGATCCAGGGTCAGGCTACCGGCCAGGTGGGCGGCCAGCTCGGCGTAGCCCAGGGCCTGGGCCGCCGTGTCCGACAGGGGCCCGGCGGCCAGGAGGCGGGCCACCTCGTCGAGGAACCCGGCCTCCATCTGGGCCTGGTAACGGGCTTCGATCCGCTCGTCGAGCGCGGCCCGGTCGAGCCGCAGGCCGACCTGGCGGAACGGGGTGGGCGGATAGGCGTCGACACCGGGGCCGTAGCTGGAGAACGGCCGGCCCGAGCCCTCGGTCACCTCCAGCGCCCGCACCAGGCGGCGCCGGTTGGTGGGCAGGATCTTGGCCGCCGCCACCGGGTCGAGGCGGTCCAGCCGGTGCCACAGCGCCTCGGTGGACGGCTCGGCCTCCGCCGCCGCCCGGGCCTGCGGGTACTGGCCGGGCAGGGTGAAACGGTCGACCACGGCCCGCACGTACAGGCCGGTGCCGCCGACGACGATCGGGGTGGCGCCCCGGCCGGCCAGATCGTCGAGGATGTCTGCCACCGCCGCCTGGAAGCGGGCCACGGTCCACGTCTCCGACGGGTCGGCCACGTCGATCAGGTGGTGGGGCACGCCGCCCCGTTCCGCCGGCGGAGGCTTGGCCGTACCGATGTCCATGCCCCGGTACACGGCGTAGGCGTCGGCCGAGATGATCTCGGCCCCCGGCAAGCGCTGGGCCAGGGCCACGGCCAGGGCCGATTTGCCCGACGCGGTGGGTCCCACGATGACCAGGGGGTCCCGGGGGCCTCCGGCCGGGGCCGTCACGGGACGGGGTCTCCGGCCTGGCCCTCGGGCGAGGGGGCGTCGGCCGGGGGCGGGTCAGCCACCGGGTGGGCCGGGTGGAGCTGGTCGGCCAGCAGGCCCACCAGCAGGTGGTGGTCGAGGCGGATCAGGTCGGGGTCGGTGCCGTAGGCGTCGACGAAGCCGAACACGGCCTCGGGTCCGAAGTGGTCGGTGATGCTGCGGTAGGCGATGGCCAGATCGAGGTGGCGGTCGGCCGGACCGGCTCGGTGCAGCCCGGTGACACCGGCCAGCTCGCCCCCGTCGAGGAACCAGTTGCCCACCACCGGGTCGCCGTGGTTCACCACCTCGGCGTCCCCGGCCCGGCGGGCGGCGGCCGCCGACCGCTCGGCCCCGTCGGCCACGATGGTGACCAGGTCGGCTGGGCCGTAGCGGCGGTAGGGGTCGGGCAGGGCCGCCGGGTCGATGGCACCGCCGGCCAGCGCCTCCAGGATCGCCGCTACCAGGGATTCTGAGGAGCCGGGGAGGCGCTCGGCGCCGCTCCCGCTCCTCAGAACGGTGGACGGGTCGAGGTCGTGGAGGCGGCGCAGGGCGGCGCCGATGGCCGACGGCACCTCGTCGGGCCGGGGCTGGCGCTCGGGCCGGGTGGCCGGATGGCCGGCCGGCACGGTGGTCACCAACCACTCACCGTGCTCGAACACCACCGCGGGGCACGGCAGGTGAGGGCCGACGAGGGCCAACCCGCCGGCCTCGGCCCGGGCCCGGCCGGAGCCGGGGGGCGCCGCCCACACCCAGCGGTCCCCCGCGGCCCACACCAGGCCCGGCCACGGGCGGGCCAGGGGTACGGCCGCTGCGGCATGGTCCGGGGCCAGGGCGCGGGCCACCGGAGGGGGGAACGAGGGCGGGCGGGGCACGATCAGGCTTCCGTGGCGAGGCAGCGCACCATGCCCATCAGGGTGGCGGCCACCGGCCCCGGTGCCACCACCTGGTGCAGGTGGTCGCCGGCCAGGCGGTAGCTCAGCCAACCCTCCCGGTTGGCCCGCTCCCCCGATTCGAGGTAGCCGGGCCCGAAGCACAGGAAGGCGCGGCCCACCGAGGGGGGCAGCTCGGGCACGGGGCAGGCCTGGTCGAACCAGCGCCGGGGAATCGGCGGCGCCTCGGCGAACACCTGGTCACGGGCGGCGGGGTCGACCACGAGGCCCTCCACCAGCGACCCCCACCAGCGGGGCCACGGGGGCAGGTAATCGTCGGGCCGCACCATCCCGTCGAGCATGTGGGCGAACTCGGGGCGGTGCTCGGTGAAGGCGGTGCCGTCGGGGAACCGGCCGTCCACACAGATCATGGCGGAGACGGGCCAGCCGGCGTCGAGCAGCCACCGAACCGCCATCGGGGCCCGCAGGCAGGCCCCGGAGTGGGCCACGACCACCACCGGCAGGCCGTCGGTGGGAACCGGGGGCGACACCACGTGGCGGAGCCAGGGGGTCACATGGTCGTCGTCGGCCGTGGTGGTCATCGGCGGATCGGCGATGAGGCAGACGTCGCCCCCGTCGGTCAGCTCGTCGGCCACCGCCCGCCAGCTGGACGGGCCCAACAGGGGGTTCGGCAGGAAGTACCATCGTCGCCGCTCAGGTTCCAAGGCGGCCAGCCTAAGCCGGTCCGGTGCGGTGATTCACTTCGGCCACCCCTACCGGCGGCTCGCAGCGGTGGCATTCGAGCTCCAGCGTGGCGTGCTCGATGCCGAACCGCTCGTGCAGCAGGCCCCGGATCCGGTCGCCCACCACCTGGGCCTCGTGGAGCGTGGGCTCGTCGTCCAGCACCACGTGAGCCGACAGCGCCACCGAGTTCGACGCCAGGAACCAAAGGTGCAGGTGATGGACGTCGACCACGGCGGGAAGCTCGAGCACGGCCGCCGTCACCTGATCCCGGTCGAGGTGACCGGGCGCCCCTTCCAGCAGCACGTGGGTGGTGGCCCGCAGCAGCCCCCAGGCCGACCACGCCACCAGCAGCCCGATGAGCATCGAGGCCACCGGGTCGACCCAGTAGGCCGAGCCGACCAGGGCGGCGGCGCCGGCCACGATGGCGGCCACCGATCCCGCCGAGTCGGCCGCCATGTGGAGGAACGCGCCCCGCATGTTCAGGTTGTGATGACGGAGGCTGAACAGGAGGCGGACGCTCACCAGGTTCACGGCCAGGCCCGCCAGGGCCACGAGGGTGACGCCGAGGCCCTCGGTGGGCGGGGGCTGGCCCAGGCGCCGCACCGCCTCCACCAGCACCCACAGGCCGGCGGCGCCGGTGAGCAGCCCGTTGGCCTGGGCCGCCAGCACCTCGGAGCGGACGAGGCCGTAGGTGTGGCGGCCCGAGGGCGGGCGCAGCACCAGGCTCTGGGCCACCAGGGCCAGCACCAGGCCCCCGGCGTCGGACGCCATGTGGGCGGCGTCGGCCAGCAGGGCCAGGGAGCCGAAGGCGATGCCGCCGGCCACCTCGGCCGCCACGAAGCCCCCGTTGAGCAGGGCCACCAGCAGCAGGCGACCCCGTGCCGCATCGGCCCCGGAGCCATGGCCGTGGTCGTGGTGACCGTCCATGGATCAAGTATCGGCCGCCACGCCCCGCTCCACAATCCGGGCCCGGAGGCCGTGGGTCACAGGGGCTCCCCCAGCTACAGCGCGGTGACGGCCAGGCGGGTGCGGTGACGGGGTCGGGCCGTCACCTCCACCAGCTCGCCCGTCATGTACTGATGGGCGGCGTCGCGCACCACCACGGTGGCGAACGTGCCGGCCTTGAGGGGCGCCGAGGGGAAGTGGACGAGCTTGTTCTGGGCGGTGCGGCCGGTGAGCACGGCCGGGTCCTTCTTCGACGGGCCCTCCACCACCACCTCCTCGGTGCGACCGATCCGGGCCCGGTACCGGGCCAGGGCCGACCGCTCGATGACGGTGCGGAGCCGTGCGTAGCGGTCCTGGACCTCCGCCGGATCGCAGAACCGGTCGGCCATGGCCGCCGCCTCGGTGCCGGGACGGGGCGAGAACACGAAGGTGTAGGCGCCGTCGTAGGCGGCCTCGGCCGCCACGGCCAGGGTGGCGGCGAAGTCGGCCTCGGTCTCGCCCGGGAAGCCGACGATGATGTCGGTGGTCACGGCCAGGTCGTCGATGGCGGCCCGGGCCTCGGCCAGCCGGGCCAGGTACCGCTCGGCGGTGTAGCCCCGGTGCATGGCGGCCAGCACCGGGTCCGACCCCGACTGGAGGGGGAAGTGGAGGTGGGGCACCACGGTGGAGGTGGCGGCCATCGCTTCGAACACCTCGGTGGTCATGTCCTTGGGGTGGGGGCTGGTGAAGCGGACCCGGCGGATGCCCTCCACCGCCCCGACCTGGCGCAGCAGCTCTGCGAACCGGGGCCGGACCCGGGTGGCGTTCCCGGCCCGGCGATCGGCCAGGCTCAGGTCCCGGCCGTAGGAGTTCACGTTCTGGCCCAGCAGGGTGACCTCGGTGACACCCTCGGCCGCCAGCCGCTCCACCTCGGCCACCACCTCGTGGAACGGGCGGCTGATCTCGGCCCCCCGCACGGCGGGCACGATGCAGAAGGCGCACGAGTTGTCGCAGCCCACCTGGATCGTCACCCAGGCGGCGTAGTCGGTGTCCCGGCGGGCCGGGAGCACCGAGGCGAAGGCGGCGTCGTCGTCGGCCTCGTCCCAGATCTCGGTGACCGGACCCCGTTCCCGGGCCTCGACCATCAGCTCGGTGGCCCGGTGCACGTTGTGGGTGCCGAAGACCACGTCGACGTGGCCGGCCCGCTGGCGGATCAGGTCGCGGTCCTTCTGGGCCAGGCAGCCGCCCACCACGATCTGCAGGTCGGGGTTCGCCTCCTTCAGTCCCTTCAGGTGGCCGAGGGCGCCGTAGAGCTTGTTGTCGGCGTTCTCCCTGATGCAGCACGTGTTGAGGACCACCACGTCGGCCTCCTCCGGCCGCTCCGTGAGGCGGTAACCCTCGGCCTCGAGCAACCCGGCGATGCGCTCGGAGTCGTGCTCGTTCATCTGGCAGCCGTACGTGCGGAGGAGGTAGCGCTTGTCGGCACCCATCTCCCCAGGCTACGGGGCCGACCGGGGAGAACACCGGCCGGAGACCAACCGCCGAGGCGGGCCGGCACCGCCTCCGACCGGGGGGTACACCGCCCGGGCCACCACAGCTGGCACCCTGGAGCGGCTATGGATGCCAGGGCCGCGGTGGCGAGGGTGACCGGGTGGCTGCTGGCCGCTGCGGTGGCGGCGGGGATCGCCCTGCGCTGGTCCACCGTGAACCGGCCCCTGCTGATCGGGCTGATCGGTGTGCTGGGCCTGGTCCTCGTCGCTCCCCTGGCGGCCCTGATCGGCACGGCCTGGCGAACCGGTAGCCGGCCCCTGCGGTGGGCGGCGGCCCTGGTGGCGCTGGCCTATCTGGGCACGTTCGGCAATGTGCGGGCCGTGATCGGATGCGGGGCCGACAGCCCGGCCGACGGCGACGTGCGGATCTTCGTGCAGAACGTCTACGTCGGCCAGGCCGACCCGGCGGCCGTGGCTGCGGCCATGGTGGCCAGCGGCGCCGACGTGGCCGTGCTGGTGGAGGCGTGGCCCCCGTTCCGCGACGCGCTGGCCCGCCAGCCCGGGGTCGACGTGTTCTCGTACCGCCTGTCGGTGCCGGGTTTCGACGACGGCGAGATCGCGGTGTGGAGCCGGTGGCCGCTGGAGGACGCCACCGGGGAGCGGCTGTCCTCCCGGCCCTTCGTGCGGGCCGAGGTGCAGGCGCCGGCCGGGCCGTTCACCATCGGTGCCGTCCACACCGCCGCTCCCACCGACGAGCGGGAGGTGGCCAACTGGTCGGGCGGCCTGGCCGCCCTGGGCCTCATCGACCGCTCGGCGCCGATCGTGCTGGCCGGCGACTTCAACGCCACCATCGACCACGCCCAGTTCCGCAACCTGTTGGAGAACGGCTGGAGCGACGTCCACACCACGAAGGGCTGCGGCTTCGACCAGACCTGGCCCGCCGGACGGGGCATCGGCGTGCCGGTCATGCGCCTCGACCACGTGCTGGTCAGCGACCATTTCGAGGTCAAGGCCGTGGAGCTGGGTCCGGCCAACGGCAGCGACCACAAGCCGGTGATCACCACCATCCACCTCCGCTAGGGCCGCGGGCTGGGAAGATCCGGGCGTGCTGCACTGGATCCTGGACGAGCCGGTCCTGGTCGTGCTCCTGACCGTCGGCCTGGGGGCGGGTCTGGGATCGGTCCGGGTGCGGGGATTCTCGTTCGGGCCGGCCGCCGCCCTGTTCGTGGGCCTGGCCGCCGGCGCCGTCGACGCCTCGGTCAGCACCACGCCCGGGTTGGGACAGCTGCGGGAGCTCGGCCTGGTCCTGTTCACCTACACGGTGGGCCTGGCCGCCGGTCCCACGTTCTCCTCCAGCCTCCGCCGGGGCGGTGTCCGGGCGTCGGCCGTCACGGTGGTCCTGGTGGGGGTGGCGGCCGCCCTGTGCGCCGGGGCGGCCGCCCTGCTCGACCTCCCGGCGGCCGAGCGGGCCGGCCTCTTCGCCGGGGCCACCACCAACACCCCGGCCCTGCAGGTGGCGGCGGCGCGCGCCACCGACGGCGATCCGGTGGTGGCCTACTCCCTCACCTACCCGTTGGCCGTGGCGTCGATGCTGGCTGCCGTGACCCTCGTCCTGGGTCGTCGCCTGCCCCTGCCGGCCCGGCTGGAGCCCCCTTCCCCCCAGCCGGTGGAGGACCTGGTCAACTGGACCGTGGAGGTCGCCCGCCCCGACCTCCCGGTGCTGGCCGCCCTGCGCGCCGCCCACCCCGATCTGACCTTCAGCCGGCTGGAGCGCAACGGGGTGGTGGCAGTGGCCACCCCGGGTCTGTCGCTGGCGACGGGCGACAATCTCGTGGTGGTGGGGCCCCGCGGCGCAGTGGAGGCGTTCTGCGCCGAGATCGGGCGGCGCAGCGACCGCAGCCTGCCCGAGGAACGCTCGGGGGTCGACTTCCGCCGGGTGGTGCTGTCGAATCGGGAGCTGGCCGGCCGGCGCCTGGCCGACCTCGACCTGACCGGCGGCTACGGGGTGGTGGCCACCCGGGTGCGCCGGGGGGATGTGGACCTGGCCGCCCACGACGACATGGTGCTGCTCCTCGGCGACCGGGTGCGGGTGGTGGGGCCGCGGGAGTCGGTGGCCCGGGCGGCCCGGCTCCTGGGCGACTCCGAGCGCAGCCTGGCCGAGCTCGACGCCTTCGGCTTCGCCACCGGGCTGGGGGCCGGGCTGCTCCTCGGTCTGGTGTCGGTGCCGCTGCCCGGACCAGGGCAGTTCTCCCTCGGCGCCGGCGGCGGCACCCTGGTGGCCGGCCTGGCCCTGGGCACGGTGGCCCGCACCGGCCCCGTCACCTGGCAGCTCCCCCACGCCGCCAACCTCGTGCTGCGCCAGCTGGGCATCCTCATCTTCCTCGCCTGCGCCGGCCTCGGCTCGGCCGCCACGTTCGCCGACTCGGTGGTCACCGGCCACGGGCTGGTGCTGATGGCCACCGGCGGTCTGGTGGCCGCCGCCTTCTCGGCCCTGGTGGTGTTGGGGCTGCAGGTGGCGCTGCGACGGGACACGGTGGAGGCGGCCGGCCTGTTCTCCGGCCTCCAGACCCAGCCTGCCGCCCTCAGCTACGCCGCCAGCCGGATCGGCGGCGACGACCGGGTCCACGTGGCCTACACCACGGTCTTCCCTGCCGCCATGATCGCCAAGATCCTGATCGTCCAGCTCCTCATCTAGGCAGACGGCCGCCGCGAGGCGTCCCGCCTAGCCCTGGCGGGTGGCCTCGGGGTCGGCCACGATCAGCGAATCCCGAGGCCGGATCACCCCGGCCGGGATCGACAGGTCGCCGGCCAGGAGCCGGCCCAGCGGCTCGGCCTTGTCGGCCCCCCGCACCAGCCAGATCACACAATGCGCCCGGTCGAACACGGGGCGGGTGAGGGTGAGGCGGCGGTGGCCCTGGTAGGGACGGGTGAGGGTGACGTAGCGCCGCAACTCCATCACCGCCGGGTCGCCGGCCACGAGCGATGCGGTGTGCCCGTCGGCCCCCAGCCCCAGGTGCACCACGTCGAGCACCGGCGGATCGTCGGCCATTTCCACCAGGCGGTGGGTCCAGTCGTGGAGGGCGGCGGCCACCACCGCCGGGTCGGGCTCGCCGTCGGGATCGGGCGCGGCCAGCAGGGCGTCGACCGGGAGGGGCACCCAGCTCACGGGGAGGTGCCCCAGGGCGGCCCGCTGGCCCCGCAGGTTGCGGTCGGGGTGGTCGGGCGGCACCAGCCGCTCGTCGACCTGCAGCACGGTCACCCGGTCCCAGTCGAGCGGGCGGGAGGCCAGCGCCGCCAGCACCGGACCGGGGGTGGAGCCGCCGCTGAGAGCGAGGAGGCAGCGGTTGCGGGCCCGCAGCGAGCGCTCCATGGCCTCGGCCAACCGGTCGGCCCCGGCCTCGGCCCACCCGGCGTCGGCCACGATCTCCAGGCGGTGCAGGTCGTCACCCACCGGCCGCCGCCTCTCCCGACGGCAGCGCCCGGGCGGGGCCCGCCACCGAGGCGACGCCGGCCGCTGGATGGCCGATGGCGGCGAACCAGGCGGCCCCGCCGATGATGCCGGCGTCGTCGCCCAACTCGGCCGCCGCCACGGCGATCTCGCCCGCCACCGCCGGGCCGAAGCGGCGCAGGGCACCGTCGACGATGGGCAGCACCAGGTCGCTGTTGTTGCCCACGCCGCCTCCGATGACCACCACCTGCGGGGCGAGCAGCCACGCCAGATTGACCACCCCGACGCCGACGGCCTCGATCGCCCGGTTCCACACCTCGGTGGCGGCCGGATGGCCCGCCCGCACCAGGTCGGCCAGGGCGCTGTCGCGCTCGGCGATACCGGCGGCGGCCGCCGCCCGGGCGATGGCCGGCCCTGCGCCCAGGGTCTCCACGGTGCAGGGGCGGCCGGCCCGGGCCGCCTCCCAGTCGATGATGGTGTGGCCCACCTCGCCGCCCGAGTGCTGGCCCCGCACCAGGGTGCGGTTCACCACCACCCCCGCCCCCACCCCGGTGGAGACGGTGACGTACACCACGTCGCGGTACCCCCGGCCGGCCCCGAAGCTGGCTTCGCCCACCGCCGCCAGGTCGGCGTCGTTGCCCAGGCTCACCGGCAGCCCGGCGCTGCGGCTGAGCCATTCGCCGGTGAGCCACGGGATCCACCGGGGCGGAAGGTTCGGCGCCCGCACGAGGGCCTCGGCGTCGTGGTCGACGATGCCGGGCACACCCACCACGGCGCCCGTCACCGGGGTGTCGGCGGCCACCTCGGCGATCATCGCGGGCAGGATCTCGGGCCGTTCGGCCTCGGACGGCGTGTCACGGCGGATCCGGCGGGCCACGGTGCCGTCGGCCGACACCACGGCGGCCCGGACGTGGGTGCCGCCCAGGTCAACGGCGACCACCGGCTGGCCCCCGGGAGGGGCGGTACTGGAGGATGGAGCTGAGCGGTCGACGGTCACGGATCGATCCCAAGCGTGGACGGAGACGGCGCGGCGCCGTCCGGGGTTCGGCGCCACGGCCGGCCCCTCCGCCGCAGCGCGTCGTACAAGTGCCCCTCAGTGTGCACCGCACCGGCCCCGGCGGGGCGGATCGGGCCCGGTGGCCAGGGTGGTTTTCCCGGTCGGCGGCCGCCGGTCGGGCCCGTCACCGGGTTGACTGGACGGATGTCGGGCCGCCAGCTCATCGTCCTGGGCACGGCCAGCCAGGCCCCCACCCGCCACCGCCACCACAACAGCTACGCCGTGCGCTGGGACGATCAGCTCGTCCTGTTCGATCCGGGCGAGGGCACCCAGCGCCAGGCGATCCTGGCCGGCATCGCCATCGCCCGGCTGAGCGCGGTGTGCATCACCCATTTCCACGGCGACCACTGCCTGGGGCTGCCCGGCGTGATCCAGCGGCGGGCGCTCGACAACCGCAGCTCGGGCGACCGGGAGCCCGAACCGCTGCCGGTGCTGTTCCCGGCCGAGGGCGAGGTCTACTTCGAGCGCCTGCGCACCGCCTCCATCTTCCACGACACGAGCCGGGCCGTCCCCCGCCCCATCCCGGCCGGCAGCCCCGATCGGCCGGCGCCGCCGCCGGGGGTGGTGGCCGATCTGGGGCCGTCGGCCCGGCTCAGCGCTGCTCCCCTCTCCCACCGCGTGCCCACCCTCGGCTACCGGATCGACGAGCCCGACGGGCGCCGGCTCGACGCCGAGGCGCTGGCCCGGCGGGGCGTGACCGGCCCCGACGTGGGCCGGCTGGTGGCCCAGGGCTGGCTGGACACGCCGGCGGGCCGGGTGACGATCGACGAGGTGTCGCATCCCCGGCCCGGCCAGTCGCTGGCGGTGGTGATGGACACCGCGCCGTGCGAGGGAGCCGAGGAGCTGGCCCAGGGGGTGGACCTGCTGGTGTGCGAGTCGACCTTCCTGCACCGCGACCGGGAGCTGGCCCAGCGGTTCCGCCACATGACGGCGCTGCAGGCGGCCACCCTGGCCAGCCGGGCCGGGGCCCGGCGGCTGGTGCTGACCCATTTCTCGGCCCGCTACGACGATCCCGAGCTGTTCGCCCGGGAAGCGGCCACCGTCCACCCCGACGTGGTCGTGGCCCACGACCTCCTCACGGTGGACGTACCGGCCCGCTGGCCGGCCTGACTCCGAACTCTGACGACGCGGGCCGGAATCCGGTACGTGCCGTCAGAGTTCCGATCCCGTGCTGGGTGTGCGGGGTCAGCCTCCGGCGGCGGCGCCCAGCGCCTCCCACACCCGCTGGGGGGTGAGGGGCACGTCGACGTGGCGGACACCCCGTGCGGCCAGAGCGTCGACCACCGCGTTCTGCACGGCGGGCACGGCCCCGATGGTGCCCGACTCGGCGATGCCCTTGGCCCCCAGGGGGTTGTTGGGCGACGGTGACTGGGTGATCTGGCACTCGAACGAGGGCATGTCGGCGGCCGAGGGGAACGTGTAGTCGAGGAAGCTGGCGGTGCGGGGGTTGCCGTCTTCGTCGTAGGAGAACTCCTCGTAGAGGGCCTGGCCGATGCCCTGGCCCACGCCCCCGTGCACCTGGCCGAACACGATCATGGGGTTGATCACGATGCCGGCGTCGTCCACCGTGACCAGGCGCTGGAGGGTGACCTCGCCGGTGTCGGTGTCGACGTCGACCACCGCCCCGTAGGCCCCGTAGGGCACGGTGGCGCCGCCCACGAAGTCGCTCTCGCACTTGAACACGGCGTCGTCGGCTGCGTGATCCGGCACCCCGGCCGCTACCTCGGCCCAGCCCACGGTGGCGGCGCCGGGGGCGCCGGTCACGTGGAAGCGGGCGGTGGCGACGTCGAGCACCACGTCGGCCGGGGCCGCTTCCAGCAGGTCGGCGGCGGCCGCCCGGGCCTGCTCCACCAGGGCATCGGTGGCCTCCACGATGGCCGACCCGGCCCGCTGGGCCGAGCGGGAGCCGCCGGTGATGGCGCCCCGAGGCACGATGTCGGTGTCGCCGTGGACCACCTCGATCTGGCTGACCGGCACCCCGGTGCGCTCCGACACGAGCTGGGCCCAGGTGGTGTAGTGGCCCTGGCCGTAGGGGGAGGAGCCGGTGAGCACCCGGAAGCTGCCGTCGGGCTTCAGCTCCAGCGACCCGTACTCGGGATTGGGGATGCCGGCTGTCCGGTCGATGAAGACCGACAGGCCGACCCCCATCTCGCGATGGTCGCCGGCGGCCCGGCGGGCCGCCTGCTCGGCCCGCAGGGCCTCGTAGTCGAGGGCGGCCACCAGTAGCTCCAGGGCCTCGGCGTAGTCGCCCGAGTCGTAGGTGAGGCCGGTGGGGTTGGTGTAGGGCAGGTCGGTGCCGGTCAGCACGTTGCGGCGGCGTACCGCCAGCGGGTCGAGGCCCACCTCGGCGGCGAACAGGTCCACCGCCCGGTCGAGCAGCGAGCCGGCCTCGGGCCGGCCCGCCCCCCGGTAAGCGGCGGTGGGGGTGGCGTTGGTGACCACGCAGGTGACGGCCCAGTGGACCTGGCTGATCGTGCCGAAGGGGCCGGGGAGGATCATGCCGGTGTTGCGGGCCAGGTTGTCGCCGGTGACCGGGTAGGCGCCGCAGTCGGCCAGGATGTGGACCTCCAACGCTTCCAGGGTGCCGTCGCGCTTGCCACCCACCTTCACCGTCTGGACCTGGGCCCGCGAATGGCCGAGGCCCACCATGTCGTCGCCCCGGGTGGGGAGCCAGCGGACCGGGCGGCCCACCTTGCGGGCCAGCCACGGCAACAGGAGGTCTTCGGGGTAGTTGCGGGCCTTGGCGCCGAAGCTGCCGCCCACGTCGGACGTGATCACCCGCACCTGGTCGGTCTCCAGGCCGTAGTAGGCGGCCAGGGTGGCCCGGATGGGGTGGGCCCCCTGGCAGGCGGCGTAGTGGACGAGGCGGCCCTCGTCGGTCCACAGCGAGGCGGCGGCCCGGGTCTCGAGCGGGCAGGGGGCGATGCGGGGCAGCACGAAGCGGCCCTCCACCACCACCTCGCAGCCGGAGAAGTCGCAGGGCTGGGCGTCGCCCGGCCCGGTGGGGCTCGACACCACGTTCGTGCCCACCGCCGGGAACAGGAGGCTCTCGTCGGCCGCGGCCCGGGCCGGATCGACCACGGCCGGCAGGGGCTCGTAGTCGATGCGGACGGCTTCGGCGGCGTCGGCGGCGGCGCTGTCGGTCTCGGCCACGATGGCCACCACCGGCTCGCCCACGAAGCGGACGGTCTCGGTGGCCAGCAACGGGCGCTGGTAGGCGTCGGCCAGGCCCGGATAGGGGCCGACGTCGAGGTCGTGGCCGGTCACCACGGCCACCACGCCGGGCAGGCCCACGGCCTCGCTCACGTCGATGCCGGTGATCCGGGCGTGGGCCATGATCGAGGGGACGAAGCGGGCCACCAGGGCGCCGGGCAGGTCGAGGTCGGCCACGTAGCTCGTGTTGCCGGTGAGCAGATGGACGTCCTCCACCCGCTGCACGGAGGTGCCGAGCGGGGCGACGGAACCGGGAGCGAGCGACGGCGTGGCCCAGTCGGCCAGGGAGCGAGAAGGAGCCTCGTTGGTCATGCCGGGGACCCTACCTGCCGTGACCTGTCAGTGGTCAATGAGGGTGGCGTGGGGCTTGTTCTCGCGGACGCCGTTGTTGGTGACCTGGATGAACTGGGCCTTGTCCCACAGCTCGGGGATGCTGCGGGCGTTGCTGTAGCTCATGCCCGAGCGCACCCCGCCCAGGAGGCGGCCCACGACCCGACCCACCTTGCCCTGGTAGGGCACGGTGCCTTCCACCCCTTCGGCCGCCCGCTGCTCGAAGTACTCCTCGGAGGCGTCGGCGTCGGCATGGGCGCCGGACCGGGCCGCCCGGGCCTCCAGCGCCTCGAACGACGCCATGCCCCGCACCCGCTTCACCAGGCCCCGGCTCGACTGCTCCACCTCGCCCGGGCTCTCGGTGGTGCCGGCGAACAGGCTGCCGATCATCACCGACGACGCCCCGGCGGCCAGCGCCTTGGCGATGTCTCCGGAGTAGCGGATGCCCCCGTCGGCGATCACCGGCACCAGGTTGCCCTCGGCGTCGGTGAGGCGGGAGCAGTCGGCGATGGCGGTGAGCTGGGGCACACCGACCCCGGCCACCAGCCGGGTGGTGCACACGCCGCCCGGTCCCACGCCCACCTTGATGGCGTCGGCACCGACCGCCACCAGCTCCTCGGCCCCGGCCCGGGTGGCCACGTTGCCGGCGATCACCTCGGTGCCGGGGAAGGCGGCCTTGAGCTGGCGCACGGTTTCGATGGCGTGGTCGGCGTGGCCGTGGGCGATGTCGAGCACCAGCACGTCGGCCCCGGCGGCCACCAGGGCGGCGCTGCGGTCTATGGCGTCGTGGTCGGTGCCCACGGCGGCGCCCACGATCGGGCTGCGGCTGACGGCGATCGCCGCCCGCCCGGAGGAGCCGTTGCCGTTGGCCGCCATGGCCTCGATGGCGGCCGTGGCCTTGGCCTTGGCCCGGCCCACCATCTCGGCCTGAACCTCGACGCTGAGGAAGCGGTGGATGATCCCCGCTCCGCCCATGACGGCCATGGCCGCCGCCATCTCGGTTTCGGTGACCGTGTCCATGTTGGCCGACACGATCGGCATACCCAGGCGCAGGCGCTTGGTGAGCTGCGTCTCGAGGGAGATGTCCTTACGGGAGCGGATGCTGGACCGCTGCGGGACGAGCAACACGTCGTCGAACGTCAGGCCGAGCCGGATGTTGGAGAGACTCACGTTTCTCCAAGGTACGCCCAGCGCGGCCCCGTACCACCACCGACCTGCGGAACGGTGGCGCTACGGGACCTGTCGGCGGAGGCTCCGAGTTTCCGCGAAGCGAAACTCGAGGTCCCGAAGGGATACTCAGTCGAGCGTGATGGGCTGGTCGTCGGGATCGACCGAAACGGCGGCATCTTCTTCCTCGCCAGGAACGAGACCGACCTCCCGCAGCACCCGGTCCTGGATCTCCATGACCAGATCGGGGTTCTCCATCAGGAACTTCTTGACGTTCTCCCGACCCTGGCCGATCTGTTCACCCTCGTAGGTGTACCAGGCCCCCGATTTCTTCACGATCTCCTGTTCCACCGCGATGTCGAGCAGGGAGCCTTCCCGGCTGATGCCGTGGCCGTACATGATGTCGAACTCGGCCTGGCGGAAGGGCGGGGCCACCTTGTTCTTGACGATCTTGACCCGGGTGCGGTTGCCCACCACCTCGGCGCCGTCCTTCAGCGACTCCACCCGGCGGATGTCGATACGGACCGACGAGTAGAACTTGAGGGCCCGGCCGCCGGGAGTGGTCTCCGGGGAGCCGAACATGACCCCGATCTTCTCCCGCAACTGGTTGATGAAGATGCAGATGGTGTCGGTCTTGTTCAGGCTGCCGGTGATCTTGCGCAGTGCCTGCGACATCAGCCGGGCCTGGAGGCCGACGTGGGAATCGCCCATGTCGCCCTCGATCTCGGCCTTGGGGGTGAGGGCGGCCACCGAGTCGATCACGATGACATCGATCGAGCCCGAGCGGACCAGGATGTCGGCGATCTCCAGGGCCTGCTCGCCCGTGTCGGGCTGGGAGATCAGCAGCTCATCGACGTCGACGCCGATCTTGGCTGCGTACAGCGGGTCCATGGCGTGCTCGGCGTCGATGTAGGCGCAGATGCCGCCGTTGCGCTGGGCCTCGGCCACCACGTGCATGGCCAGGGTGGACTTGCCCGACGACTCGGGGCCGAAGATCTCGATCACCCGACCCCGGGGCAGGCCGCCCACGCCGAGGGCGAGGTCGAGGGCCAGGGCGCCGGTGGGGATGATCCCGATCGCCATGTCCGACCGCTCCCCCATCTTCATGACCGAGCCCTTGCCGAACTGCTTCTCGATGCTGCTCAGGGCCATGTCGAGCGCTTTGCTCTTCTCCACGATCTTCTCCGCATTCTGTGAGTGGTTGGCGGGTTGCCAGAAAGGTTTCGGAACTACCTGGGGGAAGGCCATCCGGGGTGCCCCGGGTGGTACATCATGACCCTACGCAGGGGGTGTGACAGTGAACCGGGGATGGGCCCGTAAACGGATGCCCGGAAACCGTGAATCACACGTACCCCTGGATGACAGCAGTGTAGTTACGAACACCCGTTCGCACAACAGGTCAGAGCGAAGTCGGGCCGACGATCGGGTCGGGGCGCGCTGCCCAGAAGGCTCAAGAGGCCCAGGAGGCTCAGGAGCGGAAGGGGGCCGCCACCTCGGTGAGGAACCGCTCGGCCGTCTCGAACCGGCGGGAGGCCTCTCCCAGGTTGAAGTCGGGGATGATCACCTCGTCCACCCCGGCCTCGGCGAACTCGCCCAGGATCTCCTGGAGCTGGCCCACGGTGCCGATCAGGCTGGGGCGGGGCAGCTCCCGGCCCCGCAGCTTGGTGACGTCGGCCTCGTCGTCGCACAGGAAGAGCATGGCCACGGCCGAGCGCTCCACCTCTCCCGGATCGCGACCCACCGCGGCGCAGTGGTCGTCGAGGATCTTGGACTTGGCGGCGATGATGTCGGGCGTGGCCCACACGTTCCACTCGTCGGCGTACTGGGCCACCATCCGCAGGGTCTTGCGCTCGCCGCCACCCCCGATCATGATCGGCAGCCGCCCGACGGGCTTGGGCTCGAGCGGGGCCTCCGCCATCTGGTAGCGCTTGCCCTCGAAGGTGGTGCGGGCCTCCGAGCGGAGGCTGCGGATGATCTGCAGGGCCTCCTCCAACCGCTCGAAGCGGTCGGTGAACGTCCCGAACTCGAGGCCGTAGGCGTGGTGCTCGTTCTCCTGCCAGCCGGCCCCGATACCGAGCACGACCCGGCCGCCCGACACGTGGTCGGCCGTCGTGGCCTGCTTGGCCAGCACGGCGGGGTTGCGATAGGTGTTGCCGCACACGAGCGGGCCGAGGCGGACCCGGCTGGTGATGGCAGCCAGGCCCGACAGGATGGCCCACACCTCGTGGGTGGGGGCGCTCACGTCTTCGGCGTTGGGCATGAAGTGGTCGGCCACCCAGATGCCGTCGTAGCCGAGCCCCTCCACCTTCTGACCGCTCTGGGCGATCTCCGGCCAGCCGTGCCCTGCACCAATCCAGAATCCGAATCGCATGCCGGGAGGCTAACCCCCCACCCGAACTGCGTCACGAAAATCGCGCCCATTGGCCAATCTGCGCCACGTTTTCTGCGGATTCCGGAGGTTTCGCGACACAGAGTGCGGGCGGGACACGGTTTCCGTCGCGCAGTTGCCGCGGGGGCGCGGGTTGGGGCACGGGTTTGCGGCGGCGGTCGGGGCCACAGGCCGCTGCCGTGGGCCGCCCGGCCGCCGGGGACGACCCCGCCCCGGATAGCGTCGGGGGTACCGGACCCCATGGGTCCGTGCGCTGGTTCCCGCCTCGCACCCCTCGCCGGTGCCTCTGTAGACACCGAACAGAAGGGGTCCCCCACCGTGGACCGTCACCCGATCGACGCCCGGATCGTCGAGCTCGCCACCGCCCACCACCAGGTGGTCACCACCCGCCAACTCCAGGCCGCCGGGGTCAGCCTGGCCCAGATCGAGCGCCGGGTCGGCCGCCTGCTGACCCGGGTGTCCCAGGGCACCTACATCCTCGGCCGGCCGTCGGCGTCCAACCTGCTGGCCGCCGCGCTGGCCGCGCTGCCCTCGGCGGCCGCCAGCCATCACTCGGCCGCCGCCACCCACCGTCTCCCCCTGCGGCCCGACGGCCCGGCGAGCGTGGTGCTGGCCGGCCGAACCCGCCGCACGATCCACGGCGTCCGGATCCGCTCCACGCGGTGGCTTCCACCCGACGACGTGACCGTTGCACCGGACGGAACGAGGGCCACCACGGTGGCCCGGACCATCTGCGATCTGGCCGCCGAGCTGCCCGTGGCCCGCACCAGCCACCTGATCGAGCTGGCCGTGGTCGCCCGGCTGATGGCGCCGGGCCAGCTGCAGGCCTGCGCCGCCGCCTGGTGCCGCCGGGGGCGGCCCGGGTCCGGCGTCATACGGCGGCTGGACCACGAGATGCTGGACGACGAGCCCATCCCCGCCTCGGTCCTGGAGCACCGGGCCTTCGCCCTGTTCCGCCAGGCCGGCCTGTGGGGGTGGGTCGGCCAGTACGCCCCACCCTGGTACGACGGCGTACGCGGCATCGTCGACGTGGCCTGGCCCGAGCACCGGGTGATCGTGGAGCTCGACGGCCGACGCTGGCACGCCACAGCCCAGGCGCTGGCCGACGATCGCCGTCGGGACCGCGCCGCCGTGCTGGCCGGCTGGGTCACCCTCCGGCTGAGCTGGCACGAGATCGTCCACCGGCCCGGCACGGTGGTGGCCGAGCTCCACGCCGTCCTCGACGCCCGCCGTCCCGCCGACCACTCGCCCGCCGACCACCCTCCCGCCGACCACACGCCCGCCGACCACACGGCCTGACCGGCGGCCCCGGGGTTCTGCGCCGCGGAAACCGCGTCACGACGCGGAACTGCGTCACCTTCTCTCCGAGTTTCCGAGAGAAGGTGACGCAGTTCGCTGGAGGGGCGCGGTTCCCGTCGCGCAGTTCGGCCGGGAGGGCCGGGAGGGCGGCAGCGCCGGGATCAGCCTTCGACGGGAGTGCGCCACCCGTAGGGATCGGGGGCGGCGCCGAGCTGGATGTCGGTGAGGGCCTGGCGCAGCTTGAGGGTGTTGGGGCCGGGCTGGCCGTCGCCGAACACCATGGTCTCGTCGCCGATCTTCACCTGGCCCACCGGGGCCAGCACGGCAGCGGTTCCCGACAGGAAGCCCTCGCCCCGCTTGGTCCACTCCCGCAGCTCGTCGACCGTGACCATCCGCTCCTCCACCTCGTAGCCCATGTCTCGGGCCATGGTGATGACCGAGGTCCGGGTGATGCCGTGGAGGAACGACTCGTCGAGCTTGCGGGTGACGAGCTTGTGGTCGTCGGCCAGGAAGAAGTTGGAGGCGCCGGTCTCGGTGACGTCTCCCCCGGTGGCGAACAGCACCTGGTCTGCGCCGTGGTCCCGCTTGGCGTCGAGCGTGGGCCCGAGCGCCATCACGTAGTTGGCTCCGCTCTTGATCATCCCGAACTGGGGGGTGGTGCGGGGGATCTGGGTCTCGACGTAGATCGACAGCGGGCGGATGCCGCCGGCGAAGTAGTCACCCACCGGCGAGCAGATCACGTACAGCAGCCCGGTGGGGCTGGGAGCGGCGGCGGCGCCGATGTTGAGCAGGGTGCCGATCATCGTGGGCCGGATGTAGAGCGACCCCGGAGGGGCCGGGGTCTCGGCCGCGTTGGCCTCGACGGCGTCGATGATCATCTGGCGCAACAGCTCGGCCGACGGCGGCGTCATCCGCACCTTCTCGATGCTCTGGATCATCCGGGCCACGTGGTCGTCGACCCGGAAGATGGCGAGCGATCCGTCGACCTGGCGGTGGGCCTTCAGGCCCTCGAAACAGGCGCTGGCGTAGTGCAGCACGTGCGTGCCGGGATGCAGCGACAGGTTCTCTACCGGCTTGGCCGACCCCTCGTAGGCGTAGTGCCCTGCCTCATCGAGGGCGGCGATCGTCATGAAATCGCCGAACAGGCTGCCGAACGGGCTGGTGAAGGGGTCCTTGGTTTGGCTCACCCTTACGTTCTATCCGCCCGGAGGGGTGGGCGTCGATCGGAAATGAACCCGATCATGGCCGGCCTGGCATCAGGATGGAGCCGCCTCCAGCGTTCGCCGCAGCAGATCGAGGAGGCTGATGGCGGCGAACTGGCGCACCCGCTCCCGGTCTCCGGGCAGCCGCACCGTGGCCGACACCTCCTCCGACCTGCCCGCCCCCAGCGGCAGCACGGCGGCCAGGCACACGGTGCCCATGGGCCGGGCCTCGCCCGGCTCCCGGCCCACCGCCCCCACCACCCCGAGCCCCACGTCGGCCCCCAGCATCGTGCGGGCCTGGCGGGCCAGGGTCAGGGCCGCGTCCTCCGAGACGCCTCCGTCGCCGGCGCCGTCCCCGAGGCCGAGCACGGAGGCGGCCACGGCCGGCTGGTGGGCCACGATGGAGCCCCGGTACACCTCGTCGGCCCCGGCGGTGGCGGCCAGCCGGGCCGACACATAGCCCCCGGTCACGGCCTCGGCCAGGCCCAGGGTGAGACCCCGCCGGCGCAGGGTGTCGAGCACCACGGCCTCCATGTTCTGGTCGTCGAGGCCGAACACGAGATCGCCCAGGATCCGGCGCAAGCCCTCCTCCTCGGCGTCGAGCACGGCCACCGCCTCGGACTCCGACGGGCTCTTGGCCGTCACCCGCACCTTGAGGCCCTCCACCCCGCTGGCCAGGAAGGCGATCGTGGGGTTGCCGGTGCCGTCGAGCTCCACGATCCGGTCGGCCAGCATCTCGGCCAGGGCCGACTCCGACGAACCCCAGGTCCGCAGCACCCGGCTGCGGATCACGGCCGACGAGCCCGACCGCTTGACCAGGTCGGGGATGATCGTCTCGTTCACCATGATCTGCATCTCGTAGGGCACGCCGGGCACGGCGTAGATCACCTTGCCCTCGTAGGGCGGCCCGAACGGGCAGATGAGCCCGGGGGCGGTCCCGGGCTGCTGGGGGATGGTGGTGGCCCCCACCGGCACCATGGCCTGGCGCAGGTTGTTCTCCGGCATGTCCCGGCCCCGGGACCGGAACATCTCCCGGATGCGGTCGGCGATGACGGGGTCGGGCACCAGCTCGACGCCCATGGCCTCGGCGATCACGTCGCGGGTCAGGTCGTCCTGGGTGGGCCCCAGCCCCCCGCAGCAGATCACGGCGTCGCTGCGGCCCAGGGCGTGGAGCAGCACCTCGCGGATCCGGGCCGGGTTGTCGCCCACCTTCGTCTGGTAGTGGGAGTCCAGCCCGGCCAGGGCCAGCTGCTCGCCGATCCACGACGAGTTGGTGTCGACGATCTGCCCCAGCAGGAGCTCCGTGCCCACCGCCACCACTTCGACCTTCATTCGGCCTCTCCCTTCGATTGGTGCCCCCTGAGGGGACACCGGGTGTCCACACCGTCTATCCGGTCACCGTGATGTTGTCCAACGCCGGCTGGAGCACCGTGGCGGTGAGGGTCTCGACCTCGGCCGGAGCGGCGACCAGCAGCACCAGCACGGTCACGCCGTTGCGTTCGGCCTGATACCACTCCACGGCCCGGGTGTCGGTGCGGGCCGTCCGGTACTGCCAGGGGCCCCCCGGACCCTCGACGGTCTCGGGGGCCGACAGGGTGACGTCCTGGGTCTCGGTCAGGAACTGCTCGATGCTGGCCGCCAGGAGCTGGCCGCCGGAGCCTCCCAGCTGCAGCAGCTCGGTGGGGTCGAGGAACGAGCTCTGGCGCACCCAGTCGCCGTCGAGGCCGCCCGTGCTCCATCCCCGGGGGGCGACGGTGCTGATGGTGGCGCTGCCGTCGGGCCCGGTGTACGTGACGGGCTCCAGCTCCACCGGCGCCGGGTCGGGGCCGGCGAGGAAGCTGAGGGTCTCGGTGTCGAAACAGGTGGAGTCGGGGACGGTGTCGGGGTCGTCGAGGAACTGGCGCACCACCGACATCCCGCACCGGCCGGGGCTGATCCCATGGGCTCCGTAGGGAGCGGTGATCAGCCACGCCTGGGTCAGGTTGCCGGCTGCCTCCTCGGCCCAGGCCGGCGGGGTGACGGGGTCGTACCGACCGCTCATCACCAGCGTGGGCAGGTCGGAGGACACCGGCTGGTTGAGGATGGGGTCCGGGACGGGGGTGGTGCCGTCGTTGAAGGCGGCGCAGCTGCTGAAGGCGAGCGATCCGTTGTTGCTGCCGTAGTCGAAGGTGTCGGAGTGGCCGAAGGGGTCGGGCGGCAGGGCGGCGGCCACCGCCGCCGGGTCGGCGAAGGCGATCTCCTCGTTGCATTCGACGGCGAAGAACATGCCGGTGCTGAAGAAGGCCTCGTTGGTCCGGTTCTGGCTGAGGAACAGCTCGAGGGCGTCGGTGCGGCCCGCTTCCAGCTCCGCCACCAGCTCCGGCAGGTCGGTGAACTGATCGGGTGAGTACAGGGCCTGGCTCACCACGTCGATGACGGCCGCCCCGTCCACCCACACCTGATCGGTCTCGGCCGTGAGGAAGTCCCGCACCTCCACCTGGATGGGCTGGGCGTCGAGGGCGGCCACCACGGCGGCGTAGCGGGCGGCCAGATCGCCCCCGGCGGCGCACGCCGGCTCCTGGGCGCAGGCCGCCACCACCGCCTGGTAGGCGGCCACGAAGCTGGCCGGGTTGTCCCGGGTGGAGTCGACCTCGGGCGGGTAGACCGAGTCGAGCACCACGCTGCGCAGGCCGTCGGGGTGCTGGCGCATCACCTCCAGGCCGAGCCGGGTGCCGTAGGAGATGCCGAGCATGTTCCACGTGTCGTAGCCCAGGGCCCGGCGGATGGCGTCGACGTCGTGGGCGTTGTTGATCGAGTTGTAGGCGGCCAGGTCGATCCCGTCGCCGGCCAGACGGCGGCGGCAGGCGGTGAGGGCGGCGTCGAACCCGGCAGTGGCCTCGTCGTCGTCCATGGCCGGGTCGTCCTCGGCCTGGCGGGTGAACGCCGTGACCTCGGTGCAGTCGAGGGCCGGGGCGCTGTGCCCCACGCCCCGTTGGTCGAAGAACACCACCTCGCTCCGGGCCTGGAGCGGCTCCAGGAGATCGGCGGTGAGGAACTGGACGGCGTCGAGGGAGTGCCCACCGGGGCCGCCGTCGAGGTAGACGATCGGATCGGGGGCGGGGCTGTCGGCCGTGCTGGGGAACACCGCCACCGACAGGGTGACGGTGCCGGTGCCGGTGGCCCAGTCCTCGGGGACGGCCACCGTGCCGCACCGGGGTTCGGTGCCGGCCGGCGCGTCGAAGGGGCAGGGACCCTCCTCGAAGGCCGGATCGGCCCCGTCGCCGGCCGACGCGCCGGCACCGTCGGTGGTGGCGGTGTCGGGGGCGGCGGTGTCCGGCGGGTCGGTGGTGGCGGCGTCGTCGCCCCGGCCGAGCAGGCCGCAGGCCGGTGCGAGCAGGGCCAGGGCCGCCAGCACGGCGGGCAGGGTGCGACGCCGGAACCCTGGCAGGTGTCGGCCGGAGCCGGCGTCGCCACGCTGGCGTGCAGGCACTGGGCTCCGCTCGCTCGACGGG
This sequence comes from Acidimicrobiales bacterium, assembly GCA_041394285.1. Classification (GTDB taxonomy): domain Bacteria; phylum Actinomycetota; class Acidimicrobiia; order Acidimicrobiales; family SZUA-35; genus CADEDH01. Next base: position 121,408 of record JAWKIL010000014.1, read on the forward strand.
TCAGGCACGGTTCAGCGCTGCCCGGTGACCCGCAGGGCGTCCCGGCCGTCGAGCACGTACTGCAGTCCGCTGACGAGGGTGAACAGCACGGCCAACCACAGCAGGCCGTCGGCCACCCAGGGATGGGGGTCGAGCGGCGGGCACAGGGCGGCGGCCAGCGCCACCCCTTGCACCAGCGTCTTGTACTTGGCCGACTGGCGGGCCGGGATGGCCAGGCCCCGCCGCCCCCAGTACGACCGGTAGACCATGATCGCCACCTCCCGGACGGCGATGATCACCACCGGGAGGGCCGGGAACCGGCCGATGCTGACGAGGGTGAAGCCCACCAGCAGGACCACCACCTTGTCGGCCAGGGGGTCGAGGAAGGCCCCGAGGCGGGTGGGGGTGGCCCGCCGGGCCAGCGACCCGTCGATCACGTCGGTCGCCCCCAGCAGCCAGCCCATCCAGAACGTCAGCCACCACGGGTTCCGGGACGCCACCAGCAGGGCCAGGACCGGGGCCAGAGCGATGCGGGCGGTGGTGAGGGAGTTGGCGGCCAGCGCCCAGCGGGAGGTGCCGATCAGGTGGATCTCGGGGCTGCTGTTCACCGGCCGCCGCCCTGCGGCGAGTCGGCCGGTGCCGCCACCAGGTCGGGCCCCAGCGCATCGACGATCGTGACCGGATGGAACCGGCCGGGGGCCAGATCGGGGGGCACGGTGACGATCCCGTCGATCTCGGGCGCCTCCCGCACCGAGCGGGCCACGCCCGGCCGGTCCACCAGCACGGTGGCGGTGGAGCCGATCAGGTCGTCGCGCCGGGAGGCCGTGATCGAGTCCTGCAGCTCGCGCAGCTCGGCCAGGCGCTCCCCGATCAGGCCGGCCGGCACCTTGGGCTCCAGGGTGGCCCCGTGGGTGCCGGCCTCCTCGGAGTAGGCGAAGAAGCCGCACCAGTCGAGCCCGGTGTCGGCCACGAAGGCCAGCAGGGCGTCGTGATCGTCCTCGGTCTCGCCCGGGTAGCCGACGATGAAGTTCGACCGGAAGGCGGCGCCCGGCTCCCGGCAGCGGATCTCGGCGATCCGCTGGGCGAACACCGCTCCCGACCCCCAGCGCCGCATGCGGCGCATGAGGGGCGGCGACACGTGCTGCAGCGACAGGTCGAAGTAGGGCACCCCGGTGGCCAGGATGGTGTCGACCAGCTCGTCGGTCAGGTCGGACGGGTAGAGGTAGAGCAGCCGCACCCAGACCACCCGCTCCGCCACCGCCCGGACCAGGGGCACGATCTGGCGGCTGCCCCGGCCCTGGTCACGGCCGTAGGCGGCCAGGTCCTGGGCCACCAGCACCACCTCCTGCACGGCGCCCAGGGCGTCGACCTCGGCCAGGATGGACTCGAGCGACCGGGACCGCTGGGGGCCCCGGAAGCTGGGGATGGCGCAGAACCCGCAGTTGCGGTCGCAGCCCTCGGCCACTTTCACATAGGCCCAGGGGGCGGTGGCGGCCGGCCGGGGCAGCTCCAGCAGATCGAAGGCGGGCAGGGAGAGGGCGGCGGGGGCGCCCGCTCCGGCCCGTGATCGGGTGGGCCCGAGCTGCACCGGCTGGCCCCGCAGGCCGCCTCCGGCCGGGACGGGCTCGGCCGACGGATCCGCGAGCGGGACCCCGAACGGAGCCACCCGGGTGATCTCGGGCATGGCCTCGGCCAGCTCGGACCCGTAGCGCTCGGCCATGCAGCCGGTGACCACCAGCTCGGCCCCCCGCTTGCGGGCGCCGTCGAGGGCCAGGATCACGTCGATCGACTCCTGGCGGGCGGCCTCGACGAAGGCGCACGTGTTGACGACGACCACGTCGGCGTCGGCGGGGCTGTCGGCCGCCACCATGCCATCGGCCAGGAGGGTCCCGGTCAGCTTGTCGGAGTCGACCTGGTTCTTGGGGCAGCCGAGCGTCTCGACCCAGAACTGACGGGGCATCGTCCCAGGCTAGGCCCGGCGGGACGGTGACTGGTCGGCAGGGCCACCCCGGCCGGGCCGGGCCCCGGGGCCACCGGCGCCCTCGGCGACGGCCCGGGACCGGCGCCGCTCGAGCTGGAGCACGTACAGCACGGCCAGGCCGAACAGGGCCGTGATCAGCACGACGGTGGCCACGATCTTCACCGACGACCAGCCACCGCCGGGCTGGGGGAGGCCGTCGGTGCTGCCGATGTGGGCCGGGGCAGGGGCCGCCGCGTCGTAGGTGAAGTAGTAGGCCTCGGTCACCCGGTCCTGGTCCAGCCAGGTGGCGGTGAACGTGACGTCGTAGCGGCCGGGTGCGCTCAGGGGCGGGTCGAACTGGAAGCGGACGATCCGCCCGTTGCCCACGGTGGTGGTGCCGGGCACCGGCACGCCGTCTTTGGTGACCGCCACCACGGCATCGGTGGCGTCTTCCAGGAACGCCAGATCGATGAAGTCGACCACGCCCCCCGCCTTCTGGCCGGGGCCGGGAGAGGCCTGCAGAAGCTGGCCGTGGGCGAAGGCCGGGCTGACGCCGACGGTGCCCACCGTCAACAGGAGAAGCAGCCCGCTGATGAAGAGACGCACGACCGATCTGCCCATCGGGTGCTCGTCTGGTGTGAGGTGACAACGATGCACACCTCAGAGACTAAAGCGAAACCCGCCGCCCGGGGCAGGGGATCTCAGAACGCCAGGCGCAACCCGGGGGTGTCCCATCGCCGCGACACCAGGCGACCCGTGCCCGACAGGGTGACGAACGCCGTGCTCAGGTCGGAGCCGCCGAAGCAGATGTTGGTGGTGAGGGGGTCGGGGAACGGCCGGTGGTGGTGCATGCCGTCGGGTGTCACCACCGTGATGCCGCCGTGGCGGATGGTGGCCACGCAGATGTTGCCGTAGGCGTCGACGGCCAGGGAGTCGAACAGGGGCCCGCCCTCGGGGTCGGCCAGCACCGTCCCCCGGTGCTGGGGCCCCATGTACCCGGCGATCTGGCCCGGCCCCGACAGGGCCCACTGGTACAACCGCCCCTGGTGGGTCTCGGCCACGTAGAGGGTGTCGCCCTCGGGTGACAGGCCGACGCCGTTGGGGGCGTCGAGCGGGTAGACGACCTCCCGGATCTCCGATCCGTCGGCCCGGGCGTAGTACAGGCCACCCCGGTCCCGGTCCCGGGGCCGGATCTTGCCGTGATCGGTGAACCAGAAGCCACCGGTGGTGTCGAACACGAGGTCGTTGGGGCCCTTGAGGGGGATGCCGTTGCAGGCGTCGTAGAGCGTGTCGATCTCGCCCGTGCGCAGGTCGACCCGCTGGATGCTGCCGCCGGCGTAATCGGCCGGCTGCTCGCCCGGCACCATCATCCCGTTGACCTCGCTCCACACGAAGCCGCCGTTGTTGCACACGTAGATCCGGCCGTCGGGACCGACCGCCGCCCCGTTGGGCCCGCCCCCGAGGTGGGCCAGCACGTCGACGTCACCGTCGGACGACACCCGGGTGAGCGTGCCCCGGGCGATCTCCACCAGGACCACGGAGTTGTCGGGGAACCAGATCGGTCCCTCCGGGAACCGCAGCCCCGACGCCCATTCGATCGTCTCCATCATCGCCTTCGGTTCCCTCTCGTCAGGATGGTGACGGGCGCGCACCCGCCGCCCACCTGGTTCCGCCGCCTGCGAACCGGGGGTGATGATGCCACCCCGGCCCGCCCGATTGCACCGTCCACCCCGATCTGATGCCCCGGATCGTCACCGGTGACCGCTCGGGGCGTCAGATCGGCTCGTCCTGGTCGGGCCCGCGCTGGTCGGGCTGGCGCTGGTCGGGTCGGTCAGTCCCGGGGTCGATAGCCGGGGGGCGGGGCCAGGGCCGGGTCGAAATCGCCGTCGAGCTCGTCGTCGAAGTCGTCGTCGTCGAGCTCGTCGTAGGCATCGTCGTCGTCGAAGCCCTCGTCGTCCAGCTCGTCCACGTCGAGCTCGTCGACGTCGAGCAGATCCTCGATGTCCTCGAAGGCGAGATCACCCTCGCTCAGCTCCTCGGCGCCGTCGGCATCGGACCGGGCCGAGGGGGATGCGACCGGCCGGCGCCGGGCCGGGCGGAGGTCGAGATCGTGGGGGGCCGGGTCGGGCTCGCGCACGTGGGGCGGCGGATCGGGCACCACCCGGAGCTGGGGGCGGCCGGGCGTCGGGTCGGGCCCCTCGTCGGCCGGGCGGCGAGGGTCGAGGCCGAGCACGGGCTCCGGCTCCAGATCGGCGTCCATCTCGCCGTCCCCCGGCTCGTCATCCGGCCGACCGCCGAGGTCGTCGCTCGGGGTGGCCGGTGGGCGGGACCGCGGCGGCGTCTCCGGCACCACCACCGGATCGGGGAACTGGAGGTCGGCCAGCGTCTTGCGGCGCTCCCGGGGCGGATCGACCACGGGCTGGCCGGCGAGCGAGTCGGCCGCCGCCTGGCGGGCCCGGGCCGCCGGGTGGTTGCTGGTGCTGACATCGGGGGCCGTAGGGCTGGCGGCCGGTGCGGGAGCGGCGGGAGCGGCCGGCGCGGCCATGTGACCGGGCCCCGACGAGGGCTGCGGGCCCGGGGCCGCTCCCCCACCGCCGCCCTTGGGCCACTTGCCGGCATCGAGATCCTGGGGCGTCATCAGCACGTCTCGCGGTTTCGAGCCGAGCGATGGGCCCACCACCCCCCGTTCCTCCAGCAGGTCCATGATCCGCCCGGCCCGGGCGAAGCCCACCCGCAGCTTGCGCTGCAGCATCGAGGTGGACCCGAGCTGGGAACGCACCACCAGCTCCACCGCCTGCAGCATCAGGTCGTCGTCTTCCTCGTCGCCCGAGGAGCCGCCGGGGATCAGGCCGCCGTCGCCCCCCTCCTCGCCCAGCACCCGGCTGTCGTAGACGACGTCGGGGGCCTGCTCGATCCAGTGGGCGACGACGGCCGACACCTCCTCCTCGCTCACCCAGGCGCCCTGGAAGCGGCTGGGAGTGCTGGTGGTGCCGTCGTTGAGGAGGCCGTCGCCCTTGCCCACCAGGCGCTCGGCGCCCGGCTGATCGAGGATCACCCGGCTGTCGGTGAGGCTGGAGACGGCGAAGGCCAGGCGGGCCGGGATGTTGGCCTTGATCAGACCGGTGATCACGTTGGTGGACGGGCGCTGGGTGGCCACCACCAGGTGGATGCCCACGGCCCGGGCCTTCTGGGCGATCCGGCAGATCGACTCCTCCACGTCGCGGGCCGCCACCATCATCAGGTCCGCCAGCTCGTCGATCACGACCAGGATGTAGCTGAGCCGCTGGTACTCGGCCCCGCCGGGGCCCCCGTCGGCCAGGCGCCCCTCGTCGACCGCCCGGTTGTAGCCGTCGAGGTCGCGCACGCCCACCTCGCTCAGCAGCTCGTAACGGCGCTCCATCTCCCGCACCGCCCAGGCCAGGGCGTTGGCCGCCTTCTTGGGGTCGACCACCACCTCGGTGAGCAGGTGGGGCAGCTTCTCGTACTGGGTCAGCTCCACCCGCTTGGGGTCGACCATGATCATCCGCACCTGGTCGGGCGTGGCCCGCATGAGGATCGAGGTGAGGGCGGAGTTGAGGAAGCTCGACTTGCCCGATCCAGTCTGGCCCGCCACCAGCAGGTGGGGCATCTTGGCCAGGTTCACCATCACGGTGCGGCCGTTGATGTCTCGCCCGAGGGTGGCTTCCAGCGGGTGGGTGGCCTTGGCCGCCTCCTCCGACACCAGGAGGTCGCCCACCGTGATCATCTGGCGCCGCACGTTCGGCACCTCCACCCCGATGGCCTGCTTGCCCGGGATGGGGGCCAGGATCCGCACGTCGGGGGTGGCCATGGCGTAGGCGATGTCCTTGTGGAGCGTGGTCACCCGGGCCACCTTCACCCCGGGGCCCAGCTCCAGCTCGAACCGGCTCACGGTGGGGCCGACCACCACCCCGATGAGCCGCGTCTCCACCCCGTGCTCGGCCAGGGCGTGCTCCAACTGGCGGCCGGTCGCCTCCACCAGGGCCCGGTCGATGTCCTGGCTCTCGGACCGGTCGAGCATGTCGAGCGGGGGAAGGTGCCAGATCCCGTCGGGCGGCTCGGGGGCGGCCATCACCATGCCCTCCACCACGGTGGGCTCGGGGACCTCGATCACGGGCTCCCACGGCTCGTCGTCCCAGCTCAGGCGGGGGTTGTCGTGACCTGGCGACGGTGCCTCGTCGCCGTCGTCGGCGCCCGACCCGTCGTCGTCCCACAGGGTGAGGTCGTCGCGCTGTTCGGGGGCGGCGACGCCGTCCTCGTCGTCGAAGGCGCCCCCGGCGGCTTCGCCCTCCTCGTCGTCCGGTTGGCGCAGATCGATGTAGGTCTCGCGCCGCAGGAGCCGGTGGCGCCGACCTCCGGGCGACGCCTCCTCGCCACCGTCGACGTCGTCGAGGTCCACCGCCACCCCGGCTGTGCGGGACCGACGGCGGGAGCCGGTGGTGCTGCGCTCGGCCCGCTCGCCGCGCCCGGCCCGGCGGGCCCGCACGGCGTCCACCCGGGGGCTGAGCACGCCCCAGGCCACGGCGGCCCGCTCGGCCACCCGGTCCACCATCGCCCCCACCGACATCGAGGTCAGGAGCACGCCGGCCACGGCCACCAGGGTGAGGGTGACGATCACCTGGCCCCAGCCGCCCAGCCAACTCTGCAGGGAGCCGCCCACCCACACCCCGACGTAGCCGCCGGCCCGGCTCAGGTCGGCGGCATCGGACTGCCAGTAGGGGCGCCCGCCCAGCATGTCGAGCCCGGAGAACACGGCCAGGCCCACGCACAACCAGGCCAGCTTCTCGGCCACCCCCAGCCCGGGCCCGCGCCGCTTGCGCTCCCGGGTGCGCACCAGGTTCCAGCCGGCCACGGCGAAGCCCACGGGCACGGCGAACCGGGCCCGGCCCACCAGAGCGCCGGTGAGCGTGGCCAGGCCGCGGCCCACCACACCGGTGGTGTGCGTGTAGAGACCCAGGCCGAGGATCAGGGCGACAGCCACGAGCACCAGCGCCTGCACCTCACGGCGATTCTGGGCGCGCTGCTGCTGTGCCTGCTTGGTTGACGACCGTCCGCCCGTAGCCCCTCGACCGGAACGACGTGAGCTCCGACTAGTAGTTGCCACAGTTCTGGACACAGTAGCCGCCCCGCTCCCCCGAACGCGGGAGGGTGGGCCGGTTGGGCCCGGACCGGGCCGAAAAACACACCGGCCGGGAACCGCACGGGGGGAAAACCACACGGTGGGTCGTCGACCCCGTTGTCGACGACCCACCACGCCAGAAGCACCTCGCTGGGGACGGGACACTACGGGGGCCTTCGCACGTCGGCGGATTACATGTGCGTGCGAAGGCCCCCGGCGTCAGCGCCTTGGAACCAGAACTGCGAGGCGCTAGGTGTTGCCCGGCATCCTCCGGGGAGGAGTCCCCGGGTGGGGAGATGGGGCGGCGAGCAGGGGGACGCCACCGCCGCACGGCGGCGGGACAGCGGCGGTGGCGTCCAGGAACGGGAAACGGGTGGCGATCATGGCGTCACCCGCATCCGTTCGATCGTGAGCTGGCGCAGCCGGTCGACGTTGTCCACCAGGATCTTGGTGAAGCAGTCGGCGATGCGGTCCATCGTCGCCAGCGACTGGAGCGGGTCGAACCCACCCCGGCGGCCGCCCAGCACGAGCCCGGAGGCCCACATGGCGTCGGCGACGGGGAACTCGGCCCGCCGGGGCACCGGCCAGCGGCGGCCCAACCCGGAAGCGCCCAGGGTGGCGGTCGACGCCATGGCCTGGGGCTGTGAACGGTCGCACCACAGCCCCTCGGCGGTGGTGCAGTCGATCAGGGTGTCCCGCAGGGCGGTGGCCGCCGTCTCGGGCAGGCCGAGCTCGTCGGGCTGCACCAGCAGCGGTATCGAGGTGTGCACGGTGGTGGCGTTGGCCGGGGTGGCGGGCATCCAGATGCCGGCCACGTCGTCCAGCCGGCGGCACAGGTGCCGCCCGTTGGCCGCCCGCACCATGACCTCGTAGTCGAGGCGGCTCAGGTAGCTGTCGGCCACCACGGCGTCGATCTCGGTGATCCGGTAGCCCCAGCCGGTGCCGGCGGTCGAGCCGGCCGCTGAGAGGCCGAGGTCGTCGCTCACCAGCAGCACCCGCCGGGCGTTGTCGGCCACCTCGGGGTCGTCGGTGGCAAAGAAGGCGCCGGCCAGCGGCCCCGCCGGCGGGCCGGGGTGCCCGAGACCGCAGAACCCGGCGACACCGAGCCCACCCACCGGGTGGCGGTCGTAGGTGGCGCCCACCGATTCCGACCCGTCCTCCACCACCAGCAGCCCGTGGCGGCGGGCCACGGTGGCCAGGGCGCCGTGGTCGGCGGGGGCGCCGTGGCTGTCGACGGCGAGCACGGCCCGGGTGGCGTCGGTGACGGCGGCCTCCACCGCCACCGGGTCGATCGACAGGGTCTGGGGATCGAGGTCCACGAAGACCGGGAGGGCCCCGGTGGCCGAGGCCATGGCGTGGGCCGTGGCGGTGGCGTCGACGGGGCAGACGATCTCGTCGCCCGACCCCAGCTCGAGGCTGACCGCCGACAGGCGGGCGGCGGCGGCCGAGGAGCGGCACGCGATCACATAGGACCGGCCGACCAGGTCGCTCCAACGCCGTTCCAGACGCCGGACCAGCTGGGCCGATCCGGGAATGATGCCGGTGGCCAGGCCCGATCCCAGAACGGCGATCAGGTCATGGCCAGTCTCGACGGCGGGCCACTGGGCCACGGGCGTGGCGGCCAAGCAGGGCGTACCGCCGTCGAGGGCGAGGCGAAGGGGCGCGGTCATACCAGCGCCTTAACGGTGTGTGCGGCGGGCATACCGGTGGGCGAATCCTTGTGACTATGTACCGCGCTACCGGATATGTACTAGACGTCCGGTTAGACGTCTATGCCCCTGCGTCAAACTGTGGAGTCAGCTAGCATCCGGCCGGCCATATCCCAAATATTGATGACCCAAACCAGATTTTTTCTTAACTATCTCGGTTTGTATTGGTCGAACTACGATCCAAATGGATCGAATACAGGCAGCAGGCTCAGCCTTCGAGAGCGCCCAGGACCACCGGCACCACCATGGGCCGCAGACCCGTCTGGCGGTTGACGAAGCGGCCGATGGCCCGCCGGGTGGTCTTCTCGATCTCCTGGCGGGTTCGCACCCCGTCGGCCAGCGACGCCTCCACCGCCTGGCGAACGGCGAGGCGGGCCTCCTTGCGGAGCTGGTCGCCCTCGGGACCGTCCACCCAGCCCCGGCTGATCACAGCCGGTTCGTCGAGCAACTCGGCCTTGCCCTTCACGATGGCCACCGGCACGATGACGGTGATGAAGCCCTCTTCGCCCAGGATCCGACGTTCCAGCAGCACGCTGTGGTCGATGGCACCGACGGTGCCGTCGATGTAGATGTACTCGGCGGGCACCGACTCCCCCCGGCGTATACCGTCGTCGGTCAGCAGGATCGAGTCGCCATCGGTGCACAGCAGGATGTGATCCTGGGCGGTGCCCATCTGGCTGGCCAGGTGGGCGTGCTGGGCCAGGTGCCGGTACTCGCCGTGCACGGGGATGAACCACTCGGGCTGCACGATCGAGTGCAACACCTTGAGCTCCTCGGCCTTGGCGTGACCGGTGGCGTGCACGTTGGCGTTGGCCGAGTGCACCACCTCGGCCCCCTTGCGCAGGAGGCCGTCGATGACCCGGCTCACGCTCGACTCGTTGCCCGGGATGGGATGCGAGCTGAGGATCACGCAGTCGCCCTCGGTCACCTCCAGCCACCGGTTGTCACCGGTGGCCATGCGGGCCAGGGCGCTCAGGGGCTCGCCCTGGGAGCCGGTGGAGATCACGCACAGGTTCTCGTCGGGGATGCCGGTGACGTCCTCGATGTCCACCAGGCGGTCGTCGGGGATGCGCAGCAGGCCCATCTGGCGGGCCAGGGCCACGTTCTGGTTCATCGAGCGACCGAGCGTGGCCACCGTGCGGCCGCAGGCGATGGCGGCATCGGCGATCTGCTGGACCCGGTGGATGTGGCTGGCGAAGCAGGCCACGATGATCCGGCGGCCCGCCCGGGCCCGGAACAGGTCGTGGATCGACTGGCCGATCGACGTCTCGGAGGCCGAGAACCCGGCCTCCTCGGCGTTGGTGGAGTCGCACAGGAACAACCGGACACCGTCGTCCTTGGCCAGATGGCCGAGGCCGGCCAGGTCGGTCAGGCGGCCGTCCACCGGGGTCATGTCGAGCTTGAAGTCGCCCGAGTGCAGGATCACGCCCTGGGGGGTGTGGAAGGCCGTGGCGAACCCGTGCGGCACGGAGTGGGTGACGGGGAAGAACTCCATGTCGAACGGACCCACCCGGATCCGCTCGTTGTCGCTCACCTCGATGAACTTGGCCCGGTCGAGCACGCCCCGCTCGTCGATCCGGTTGCGGGCCAGGCCGATCGTGAGGGGCGAGCCGATGATCTGGAGCGGGATCTCCTCCAGCAGGAAGCTGAGGGCTCCGATGTGGTCCTCGTGGCCGTGGGTGGCCACCACGCCTTCGACCCGGTGGGCGTTCTCCCGCAGCCAGGTGAAGTCGGGCAGCACGAGATCGACGCCGGCCATGTCGGAGTCGGGGAACATGAGGCCGCAGTCGATGAGCATGATCCGCCCGTCGACCTCGATGGCGGCGCAGTTGCGGCCGATCTCCCCCAGCCCCCCGAGGAAGACGACCCGTACCGGAGCCGCCACTAGGCGACGCTCCGACCGAGATCGGCCAGCACGGCCTTGGCCCGGTCCACCAGGTCACCCGGTGCCGGCCCCATCGGGGAGCGGCACTCCCCCACCGACAGGCCGAGCAGGTTCATCATGACCTTCGACGGCACCGGGTTGGGAGCGTCGGGGTAGGCCTCGTAGACATACGACGGGATCATGGTGGCGTTGAGGGCGGCCGCCTCGGCGATGTAGCCCTTGTGGTAGGCGGCGATCATCTCGCTCATCTGCTTGCCCACCCAGTGGGTGGCCACGCCGATGACGCCCACCGCCCCCACCGACAGCAGCGGCAGGGTGAGGGAGTCGTCGCCGGAGTAGATCTCGTAGGCCCCGCCGGCCAGCGACAGCAGACGGGCCGTCTCGGCCGGATCCCCCGCCGCATCCTTGATGGCCACCACGTTGTCGACCTCGGCCAGCCGCAGCAGCGTGTCGGTCTCGATCTTGCGCCCGGTGCGGACGGGGATGTCGTACAGGATGACCGGCTTGTCGGTGGCCTTGGCCACCTCCCGCATGTGCAGCTCGATACCGGCCTGCGACGGGCGGTTGTAGTACGGGGTGACCACCAGGATGCCGTCGACCCCGGCCTCGGTGGCCCGCTCGGTGTTGTGGATGGCGGCCCGGGTGTCGTTGGAGCCGGTACCGGCGATCACCGTGTGGTCGGGCAGGGCCTCCCGCACGGCCGTGAACAGCTGGGCCTGCTCGTCGTGGCTGAGCGTGGGGGCCTCGCCGGTGGTGCCGGCCACCACCACGCCGTCGTTGCCGTTGACCACGAGGTAGCGGGCGAGGTTCTGGGCGGCCTCGAGGTCGAGCTCACCGCTGGGTGTGAAGGGAGTCACCATCGCGGTGAGTACGGGTCCGAACTGAGCCATTGTGATGCGGTTTCCTTGGTTCTTCGTTTGTCTTCGCTGAGTTATTCGCGGTGCGACCGGGCGAGGCGGGCGGTTTCCTCCGCCCGGTCGAGGCCGAGGGTGGCCAGGAGGTCTTCGTGGAGCTCGAACCACACCGTGTGGTAGGAGGCGACCAGGGGACGATCGATGTATTCGGTGGCCCCCGTCGTCACCCGCTCCAGAGCGTGGGCCAGGCGGGGGCCATAGCACCCGAACCGGCCGAGGACCCCGGCCAGCCCGGCGCAGAAGGGTTGTGCGTCGGCGTCGAGCGCAACCAGCTCGGCGACGACAGAGCGATCATAGGCCGGATCCCGATGGTCGTTCAGCACGTTGGCCCGAGGATCGCGCAGCTGCCACCGGCAGCACACGTCGAGCAGGCGGCTGTTGAGCGGGGGGAAACGGTCATACCAGGCCCGGAGCTCCGGCTCGGCGCTGGCGGCGCGGAGCTCGGCCGCCACCAGGCGGGCCGCCTCGGTCCTGCCCTCGGCGGTGAGCAGCCACCCGGTGCGGGGCGGGCGGTCCCGGCGGACCACGAGATCGTCGTCGGCCAGGGCCTTCAACTCGACCTCGATGGGGCCGGGGTCCACGCCGAACACCTCGGCCACCGCCCCGGCCTCGGCCAGGCCCGTGAGGCGCAGCCCGTGGAGGGCCAGGAGGGTGACGTCGGCGCTGGTCATGACGGGGAACAGCCTACCAGCGGGCCACTCGGGGCCTGGCCCGGTTGATTTTCGGGCCCCGATCCTCACATCCCGGGCCCCCGCACCGATCGAAAGGAGTCGAACGATGAGACAGAGGCCCGGCCCACCGGCCCGGCCCCGAACTCGTCCCCTTCGGGCGGCGGAACCCCTGGGATGGTCGAGGAACCGAGTTGTGGGGCTCGGTTCCTCGCCACCCTAGCTTTACGGGGGCTGGCGCCTCGCTCCCCCATCGGCGCCAGGGCCCCAACCCCATCACCCCGACCTCCAGCCGGTCGGGTGCGCGTGGGTGAAATGCCCTATACGCTCCTGGGCGGGATGGAGTAGCCCGGGGCAGGGCGTTCGTGGCCTGTTCCCGCCGCCGCCGCGGCCCTTCCCCCTTGGACGCATCCCGCCGTGTCTACCCTGCCCCTCCCTTCCAGCCGTACCGCCCGGGCCGCCGCCGGTGACCCGTGGTGGCCCCGGGTCCTCCCCCGCCACCGCGACCCCCAACAGGACGAGCTGTCGCTGGCCGACTACGCCCGCCTGCTCCGCCGCTGGTGGTGGCTGGCCACCGCCGTGCTCCTGGCCACCGTGGTGGCGGTGGCGGCGGTGACCTTCACCCGCTCCCCCGTGTACGCCTCCGAGGCGACGGTGCTGATCCGCACCGAGGCGTCGGCTCAGCTGTTCCCGTTGAGCACGGCCGAGGTGGCGGGGCGCCAGATGGCGGCCGAGGCCGACTTCCTGGCCTCCACCCGGTTCCTCACCGAGGCCGAGGTGGCGGCGGGCAACGACGACGAGGTCACGATCGACACCGGCGACCTCGAAGGCCGGCTGGCCCCGTCGGTCATCACCTTCCGGGCGCTGTCGCCCACCCCCGAGCGGGCGGCCCGCACCGCCGAGGCATGGGCCGAGACCTACATCGAGCTCCGCCACGAGATCGACCTGGCCGACCTCGACGCCCACATCGCCTCGCTGGAAGCCAGCCAGCAGGCCCTCACCGGCGAGCGGACCCGGGTGGCCGAGCCCATCGCCGACCTCGACACCCAGATCAACGAGGCCAGCGCCGATGCCAGGGCCGAGCTGTCGGCCCAGCGGGTCGCCCTGCTGCAGACGCTCAACGCCCAGCTGCAGCCGATCGACACCCAGCTGGCCACCGTCAATACCGACCTGGCCGAGCAGCGGCTCAAGGCGGAGCTGCTGGCCAACCCGGAGGTGTCGGCCCGGATCAACGCCGAGGCCGAGCCCGAACGCACCCCGGTGTCGCCCCGCCCCCTGCGCAACCTGGCACTGGCCCTGGTGATCGGGTCGATCCTGGCCGTGGGGGCCGTGGTGGCGGTGGCCAGCTTCGACGACCGGCTCCGTTCCACTGACGACGTGGAGGAGGGCACGGGCCTGGGCCACCTGGCCGTGGTGCCCTACACCCGCAACCGCCGGGTGCCGATCGAGCTGGCGTCCGGCTCCATGGTGGAAGAGGCGTTCCAGCGGCTGGTGTCGTCGGTCGACTTCGCCGCCGCCGCCGGCCAGCCCCACCAGGTGTTGCTGATCACCAGCCCCCAGCCGGGCGAGGCCAAGTCGTCCACCGCCGCCCGCCTGGCCATCGCCCTGGCCGCCCAGGGCCGCAACGTGGTGGTGATCGGGGGCGACCTGCGCCGGCCCACCCTGTCGTCGCTGCTGGGGGCGGCCGAGGCCCCGGGCCTGGGCGACTACCTGTCCGACCCCCAGGTGGGGCTGCAGGAGTGCCTGCACCGGGTGGAGGGGCGGGGCAACCTGGTGGCCATGCCGGCCGGCCTGATCCGGGACCAGCGCGGCCCGGCCGAGGTGCTGCGCTCGGCCGAGGTGGCGGCCGTGATCGACCGCCTGCGCGAGCACTGCGACCACATCCTGATCGACGGCCCTCCCCTGCTCCCGGTGGTCGATGCCCTGGAGCTGGCCAAGGTGTCCGACGCCGTGGTCATCTCCCTCTACGCCAGCCGGTCGCGCCGCCGGGCGCTCGACCGGGCGCTGCGCCTGCTCGACGACGCCGGCGCCGCCTCGGTGATGGGCTACGTGCTGTCGGGCGTGCAGCGGGCCGAGGAACGCTACGGCCCCGGCGGGTATTAGGTCGCCGCAGGCGACCGGCCTTAGTGTGGATCCCATGGCAGCTGCATCTGAGGCGTGGATCATCGACGCCGTGCGTTCCCCGCGCGGCGTGGGCAAGAAGGACAAGGGGGCCCTGTCGGGCCTGCACCCCCAGAAGATCCTGGGTCAGGTGCTGAACGGTCTCCGGGAACGGGTGGGGTTCGACGCCACCGACGTGGAGGACGTGGTGTGCGGCAACGGCTCGCACGCCGGCGACCACGCCCATGACATCGGCCGCATGGCCCTGCTCGACGCCGGCTGGCCCATCTCGGTGCCCGGCGTGACCCTGAACCGCTTCTGCGGCTCGGGCCAGCAGGCCGTCACCTTCGGCGCCATGGGGGTGGCCTCGGGCCACCAGAACCTGGTGGTGGGGTGCGGGGTGGAGTCGATGAGCCGGCCCGCCCGCAACGGCACCGACGGCTTCCACGCCAACAACGAGCATCTGCTGGCCACCCATCCCCAGGTGCCGCAGGGCCTCTCGGCCGACCTGATCGCCACGCTCGACGGGCACACCCGGGAGCAGGTCGACGCCCTGGGCCTGGAGAGCCAGCGCCGGGCGTCCGAAGCCATCAAGGAGGGCCGGTTCGACCGGAGCCTCATCACCATCCACCACGACGACGGCACGGTGGCCCTCGACCACGAGGAGTACCCCCGGCCCGAGACCACGGCCGAGGGCCTGGCCAAGCTGAGCCCGAGCTTCCCCAAGTTCGTCGAGATGCGGATGGAGCAGAGCCAGAAGACCATGATGGAGCTGGTCAACCAGGTCTATCCCGACGTCCACGAGCTGAACCACGTGCACCACGCCGGCAACTCCTCCGGCGTGGTCGACGGGGCCGGCGCCGTGCTGCTGGCCAACCCCGACTACGCCCGGGCCCACGGCCTCAAGCCCCGGGCCCGGATCCTGATGTCGGCGGTGGCCGCCGACGAGCCGCTGATCATGCTCACCGCCCCCGGCCCGGCCGCGCTCAAGTGCCTGGCCAAGGCGGGCATGACGATCGACGACATCGACCTGCTCGAGGTCAACGAGGCCTTCGCCTCGGTGGTGCTCCGCTTCTTCCGCGATACCGGGGCCGATCCGGCCAAGGTCAACGTCAACGGCGGTGCCATCGCCCTGGGCCACCCCATCGGGGCCACCGGGGCCATGCTGATCGGCACCCTGATCGACGAGCTGGAGCGGCGCGACCTGCAGACCGGCCTGGTGGCCATGTGCACCGGCGGCGGCATGGGCACCGCCACCATCATCGAACGGATCTGACCCGGCCGCCGGCCCACCCCGGCCGGCGGCCCACCGTCCCACCGCCCAACTGCGCGACGAAAACCGCGCCCCACCGCCGTTCTGCGTCGCGAGATCCCCGGAATCCGGAGGTTTCGCGGCGTCGGTTCGCCGGGGGGCGCGGTTTTCGCGTCGTCGGTTCGGCCGGCCGACCCAAGCGCCGGGGCCGGGGGCGGGGTGCGCGGTTTCGTAGCGTCAGCGGCCGTGGAAGTCGGGGGGCCGCTTCTCCAGGAACGCGGTGAGGCCCTCGGCGAAGTCCTTCGTGCGGAACAGGGGCAGCAGGGCCAGGAACTGGCGCTGCACGTGGTCCTCCAACCCCTCGGTCATGGCGTGGCGCATCATCCGCTTCGACGCCCGCACGGCGAGCGGGGCGTTGGCGGCGATCTGGCCGGCCAGCTCGAGGGCGGCGTCGAGGATCTCGCCGTCGGGCACCACCCGGCTGACCAGGCCCAGATCCATCGCCTCGGCCGCGGTGAGGGTGCGGGCGGTGAACAGCAGCTCGGCCGCCGTCGACCAGCCAACGATCCGGGGCAGCAGCCACGTGCCGCCGCTCTCGGGCAGGAGGCCCCGGGCGGTGTAGGCGGCCGACAGCTTGGCCCGCTCCGACGCGATCCGCAGGTCGCAGCCGAGGGCCAGGTCCAGCCCGTAGCCGGCGGCGCCGCCGTTGAGGGCGGCGATGGTGGGGGTGTCGATCTTGTGCAGCACGATCGGCGGGGCGGTGCGCAGGTCGAGCTCGCCCGGGGGCAGGCTGGCCACGTCGCCCCCGATCCCCTGGCCCGAGGCGGCCGCCCCCACGTCGAGCCCGGCGCACCAGGCCCGGCCGGCGCCGGTGATCACGATCACCCGCACCTCGGGGTCGGCGTCGGCCGCCAGCAACCGGTCGGACAGGGCGTTCAGCATCCCCATGGTGATCGTGTTCATCCGCTCGGGCCGGTTGAACGTGATCAACCCCACATGGTCCCGCACCTCGTACAGCAGCTCGTCGTGCCCGTGCTCGTCGCTCATGGGCGCCACACTAGATCTCCCCTTCGGGGACCTCGACCTTGGCCCGGGCGAAACATCGCCTGCCGTGCCATGATGCGCCCATGAGCACCGAGCGACCGCCCCAGATGACCGACGACCAGTGGCTGGCCCTCAACACCAAGGTGATCGACGAGTTCCGGGCCAACGGGGCCGGTGCGGGGGCGGTGGGAGGGCAACCCGATGCTGCTGCTCACCACCACCGGGGCCCGCAGCGGCCAGGAGCGGGTGTCGCCCATCACCTACACCGAGCACGGGGGCCGGCTGGTGGTGATCGCTTCCAAGGCCGGGTCCGATCACCATCCGGCCTGGTACCACAACCTGGTGGCCCACCCCGACGTCACCGTGGAGCTCGGCACCGAGCGCTTCGGGGCCCGGGCCCGGGTGGCCGAGGAGCCGGAACGGTCGGAGCTGTTCGACGAGCGGGTGGCCCTCATGCCCCGCTTCGGCGGCTACCAGGAGCAGACCGACCGGACGATCCCCGTGGTGGTCATCGAGCGGGTCTGACCGGGGGCGGGCCCCTCGGCGGCCGTCCCCGCCCCGGCCGGCGGAGTTCTGTGCGACGGAATCCGCGCCCCGCCGACGAACTGCGGCACGTTCTCCACGCATCCGAGAGGTTTCGCGACGCAGTTTGCTAGCCGGGCGCGGATTCCGTCGCACGGTTCGAGCCGGCCGACTTGCCGGCCGTCGGGGGTGCCAGCCCCCGTAGAGTGGGCCCCGATGCTGCCCGAGGGTGTGGAGGCCACGTTCCTGGCCGGCGATCCGCCCCGGGACGGCCGCCTGGCGTTCTGGGGACCCGGCCACCAGTCGGCCCCCGGCCGGGCGGCCGAGGTGGAGCTGGTGCTGCCCGCCGGCCGCAGCGTGCGCCGCACCCGGGTGGACGCCCGGGTGGCCCCGGTGCGCGACGTGCTCGACCGCCTGGCCGGCCCCCTCCCGGCCGGGGTCAGCCCGTCGGTGCGGGCGTGGGCCACCGCCACCCGGGCCGCGTTGGACCTGACGGCCCGGGGCCGTCTGGTGCCGGCCCGCTCCCCCGCCGGCTGGGACGCCTGGCGGGTCGGCCCGTTCGACGGCCGCCAGCTCGACCACCTCCGTCTGCTGGCCGCCGCCCTGCCCCCGGCGGCCTACGCCGTGGCCGTGCCCGGCTCGTCGCCCCTGGCCCTGGCGGCCCCCGAGGCCGTGCTGCGCTCCTTCTACGACACGGTGGCGGACTGCCTCGTCCGCACCTCGGCCGCCCCCACGGTGGCCCGCGCCGTGCCGGCCGGCGACCGCAACCGACGCCGGGCCGGCACCAGCGGCCCGCCGGGGGCCGGCTCCACTGGCACCGCCGGCCAGCCACCGGCCGGTACCGCCGGCCCGCTGGGGGCCGGCGCCTTCGCCGGGACCGAGCCGGTGGCCATCCCGGCCGGTAGCGCCGCTGCCCGCTGGCTCGACGGGGTGGCCCCGGCCCGCCTCGATCAGCCCACCGTCACCCTGCGCCTGGAACCTCCCGACGCCATCGACGACCCGTTCGCCGCCGTGGTCCAGATCCACAGCTCGATCGACCCCGGCCTCGTCACCGACGCCGAGGCGCTGTGGGCCGCCACCGGCTCGGTCGCCGCCCGGTTCGGCGCCCGGGCCGAGGAGGCGGTGCTGTTGTGCCTGCGCCGGGGGGCCCGGGTCTTCCCCGCCCTCCACCGGCTGCTCGACGAGGCCCGGCCCGGCCGCCTCGTGCTCGACGACGTCGAGGTGGAGGAGCTGCTGGGACCCACGGCGGCCGAGCTGGCCGGCGCCGGCCTCGAGGTGCTGTGGCCGGCCGAGCTGACAGCCGGGCTCACCACCCGCACCGTCGTCGGCACGCCCCAGCCCGCCCCGGCCTCCACCGGCGGCGGGCTGTCGCTGCGGGACCTGGTGGAGGTCCGCTACGAGGCCCTGCTCGACGGCCACGCCCTCACCGCCGCCGAGCTGGAGGAGTTGGCCGAGGCCAAGCGGCCCATGGTCCGCCTGCGGGGCCGGTTCGTGGTGGTCGACCCGGCCCTGGTGGCCCGGCTCCGGTCCCGCACCACCGTCACCGCGGCCGAGGCGCTGGCCCGGGCCCTCGACGACCTCGCCCCGGGCGACGCCGAGGCCGAGACCGACGTCGCCGGCGGCAGCGCCGCCGGCGCCGGGGAGCCACCGGCCGACGACGGGACCGTGGTGGTGGGGCCGTGGGCCGAGCTGGCGGGGCGGCTGCGGCTGTTGGCCGCCGGCCGGGAACTGCCGGAGCCGCCGGGTCTGGCCGCCGATCTCCGCCACTACCAGCGCCGGGGCCTGGGCTGGCTGGCCGGCCTGGCCGACCTGGGGTTGGGCGGCTGCCTGGCCGACGACATGGGCCTGGGCAAGACCGTGCAGATCATCGCCGCCCACCTGCACCTGGCCGCCACCCGCGGCTCCCGGCCCACCCTGGTGGTGTGCCCGGCGTCGCTGCTGGCCAACTGGGAGCGGGAGATCGGCCGCTTCGCCCCCGGGCTCCCCCAGCGGCGCTACCACGGCCCGGCCCGCACCCTGGCCGGCCTGGCCCCCGATGAGATCGTCGTCACCACCTACGGTGTCACCCGGCGGGACCAGGCCGAGCTGGCCGCCGTGCCCTGGGGCCTGGCCGTGGCCGACGAGGCCCAGCACGTGAAGAACCCGCTCAGCGCCGCGGCCCGGGCCCTGCGCGAGGTGCCGTCGGAGGCCCGCTTCGCCGTCACCGGCACCCCGGTGGAGAACCGCCTCTCGGAGCTGTGGGCCCTGCTCGACTGGTCGACGCCGGGGCTGCTCCCGCCGTTGGAGCGGTTCCAACGGGAGGTGGCCGGGCCCATCGAGCGCCAGGGCGACGAGGCGGTGGCGGCCCGCCTGGCCCGGGTGGTCCAGCCGTTCCTGCTCCGGCGGCGCAAGACCGACCCCGGCGTCGCCCCCGAGCTGCCACCCAAGACGGAGGCCGACGTGCCGGTGCTGCTCAGTGCCGAGCAGGCCACGCTGTACAAGGCGGTGGTCGACGATGCCCTCGGCCGGATCGCCGAGGCCGACGGCATCGCCCGCCGGGGCCTCGTCTTCCGGCTGCTCACGGCGCTCAAGCAGATCTGCAACCACCCGGCCCACTACCTGGGCCAGGCCGGCCCCCTGCCGGGGCGGTCGGGCAAGCTGGAGGCGGCCGAGGAACTGCTGGCGGCGGCCGTGGCGGGGGGCGAGTCGGCGCTGGTGTTCACCCAGTACGTGGCCATGGGCCGCCTGCTCGGCCACCGCCTGGGCGACCTCGGCATCAGCTCCGGCTTCCTCCAAGGGTCGCTGGCCGTGCCCCGGCGCCAGGAGCTGGTGGACGAGTTCCAGGCCGGGCGCTTCCCCGTGCTGGTGCTGTCGCTGAAGGCCGGCGGCACCGGCCTCAACCTCACCCGGGCCACCCAGGTGGTGCACTACGACCGGTGGTGGAACCCGGCGGTGGAGGATCAGGCGTCGGACCGGGCGTGGCGCATCGGCCAGGACCGGGCGGTGTTCGTCCACCGCCTCATCACCGAGGGGACGGTGGAAGAGAAGGTGTCGGCCACCCTGGCGGCCAAGCGTCAGCTGGCGGCGAGCGTGACCGGTGGGGGCGGCGAGGGCTGGATCACCGAGCTGTCCGACGACGAGCTGGGTGACCTGCTGCGGCTGGGAAGCGGCGGCTGATGCCGGGCCGCAGAACAGGCCAACGGCGGATCACGTTCGGCCACACGTGGTGGGGCAGGGCCTGGGTCGACGCGTTGGAGGGCCGGGCCCAGCTCGACCCGAACCGCCTGCCCCGGGGCCGTACCTACGCCCGCCAGGGCCGGGCCGCCGAGGTGACGCTGGCCCCGGGGGCGATCACGGCCCCGGTGCAGGGCTCCCGGGCCCAGCCCTACCAGGTCACGATCGAGGTGCGCCCGTTCACCGACGACGAGTGGGCCCGGGTGATCGCCGTGGTCGCCTCGAAGATCGCCCACGCCGCCGCCCTGCTCGACGGCGAGCTCGACCCGGCGATCGACGCCGACGCCCGGGAAGCCGGGGTGGAGCTGCTGCCCGACGCCGGTGAGATCCGGCCCCGCTGCTCCTGTCCCGACTGGGCCGACCCGTGCAAGCACGCCGCCGCCGTGTGCTACCTGGTGGCCGACGAGCTCGACGCCGACCCGTACCGCCTGCTGCTGCTGCGGGGCCGGACCCGGGACCAGGTGGAGGCGGCGGTGCGGGCCGCCCGGGCCAGCGGCAGCGGGGCCGGTAGCGGCGGGGAGCCCGAGCCCGACGCCGCCGCATCGGCCACCGTGCGGGCGGCCGATGCCTGGGCCCGCTGGAACAGCCTGGCCGTCAAGCCCACGCCGCCCGGCCGGCTGCCCCTGCCCGAGGGCCCCGGCTCCCCGGCTCCGTGGCCGGCCGACCCGCCGCCCGAGTCGGGCCTCGACGGCGCCGCCCTCCACGGGCTGGCGGCCGACGCCGCCCTGCGGGCGTGGGCCGTGCTGGCCGACGGCCGCTCGGCCATGCTCCACCTCCGCCCGGTGGCCGACGTCGCCCGCCGGGCCGCCGCCGTCCTCGACACCGACTCGCCGGACGCCACCGCCGCCCTCGGCCGGCTGGCGGCCGACGCCGGGATCGGCCATCGGGCGCTGGTTCGCCTGGCTCGATCGTGGTTGGTGGCGGGCCCGGGCGGCATCGACGTGCTCGACGGGCCCACGTGGCGCCCCCCGCCCGAGGCGCTGGCCGCCGCCCGCCAGGCCCTGATCGAGGCCGGCGTGGCCGGCGGGAAGATCCGGGTCGACGGCAACCGGGTGACCGGGGGCGGGGTGCAGCTCCGCTACGGCTTCGACCGGCGCTGGTACCGCCTGGACAAGGCGGCCGACGCCTGGGAGGTCGCCGGCCCCGCCGCCGACGATCCCGCCGATCTGCTCTGAGATTCGGTTCTGAGAGTCGGTTCTGAGAGTCGGCGCTGAGAGTTGGCTCTGGGAGCGGCGGCCTACATGTCGTCGGTGAACCCGACGAGGTCGACGAGATCCATCTCGGGACCCAGCGGGAAGCCGCCGAGGGAGGCCGAGCGCATCACCCGCAGCACGTCGATGATGGCGGCCTTGGCCTCGTCCACCGAGCCGAGCCCGAGGGCGCTGGTGATGTCTCCGGGCTCCACGTCGTGGCCCATCAGCGCGTCGTCGAGATCGATCTGGTCGAGCCCGTGACGCAGGTCGTCTATGGTCATCGCCTCTTGCATGGATCAACCGTAGGTTGGCCCTGCGGGGCGGTTGAAGGGACCTTGGTCCCGCGCCCCTGACCGGAGGTCACGCCCCCCCCGGTCAGGCCTCGTCGGTGGATGGCGCGCCGGCGGCCCCGAAGCGGGGTGGCCGCCGCTCCCGCCACGCCCGGTGGGCCTCGTGGCTGTCGGCCGTCTGGCCCAGCAGCATGAAGCGGTACAGGTCGGCCTGGGCCGCGTCCTTGAGGTTGGGGATGTCGAGCCCCTTGTTGAGCGACTCCTTGGCCATCCGCACCGCCAGCGGGGGCAGGGCGGCCAGGCGCCGGGCGTAGTCGAAGGCCACGTCCATCAGCTCGGCCGGGGGCACGACCTTGTTGACGAACCCGATCCGGTAGGCCTCGGCGGCGCTGATCCGCTCGCCCAGCAGCACCATCTCCATGGCGTTGGCCCGGCCCACGTGGCGGGCCAGGCGCACGGCGCCCCCGTAGGCGGGGATGATGCCCAGCGGCACCTGGGGCAGGCCCAGCTCGGCGTTGTCGGAGGCCACGAGGATGTCGCAGCACAGGGTGATGAGGCAGCCGATCCCGATGGCGTAGCCGTTGATGGCGGCCACCACCGGTTTGGGGTGGTCGGCCAGGGCGTTGAACACGTCCGACCCCCGGGGCGTCACCGCCGCCAGGTGGCGGTCCACCGAGTTGACCCGGTGGGTGCGGTTGTCGCCCAGATCGGCCCCGGCCGAGAACGCCTGGTTGCCGGCCCCGGTGAGGATGGTGGCCCCGATCTCGTCGTCGGCCTCGATCTCGCCCAGCACGGCGGCCAGGTCGTGCGACAGGGCGGTGGACCAGGCGTTGCGCTTCTCCGGCCGGTTGATCGTGAGCGTGGCGACGGCCCCGCCGTGCTCGGTGGGTGTCACCGTGCTCAGCATGGTGGAATAGGTGGACAGCGGCACGGTGGTCCCTCCCGGCTCGGCCTACCCCCTGATCATGGCACGACGGCGGCTACGGTGAGCAGGTGACGGTGAGCAGGTGACGGTGGGCAGCTGATGCGTCGCCGGTGGCTGGTCGACGGCAACAACGTCTTCGGCTCCAAGCCCGACGGCTGGTGGAACAACCGCACCCGGGCGGCCGAGCGGCTGACCGAGGTGGTGGCCCAGTGGTGCCGGGGCCACGACGACCGCGTGGTCCTCGTGTTCGACCCGCCGGTGGCGCCCTCGGTGCTCGAGCTGGCCGGCGGCAACCTGGCGGTGGAGGCCGCGCCCCGGCGGGGCCGCGACGCCGCCGACCACCATCTGGTGGCGCTGGCCGAGGCGGCCGTGCTGGCCGACGAGCCCGAGGTGGTGGTGGTGGTCAGCTCGGACAAGGGCCTCATCCGGCGCCTACCCGCTGGCGTGGCCCACATGGGGGTGGGCGAGTTCCGGACCCTCGTGGGCTACTGAGGGCCGGGAGCCGCCGGGGGCCGGGGACCGGGGGTCACCGAGCGCTGGCCGGGCCTCTTACTTGCCGTTGACCGACCAGTGCCAGGGCTCCGACGGCAGGTTGGCCAGCCCGTAGCGGGCGGCGTTGTTGGCCAGCCAGATGAACGCCGAGCTCGACCGGGACCGGATCAGCTGGCCGCCCGCCGTGAAGTCGATGGCCAGGCCCCGCTCGTGCATCGACTGGCCGGGGCGGGCCGTGGGCGGGCTGCACTGACTGGCCGGCATCTGATAGATGGCGTAGGTGCTGGTGCCGCAGTTGGCCTTACGGGTGGCGATCTGGGCCGCCGGGTCCCGGTAGCCGCCGCCGCCGAGGTCGAGGCCGGCTGCGGCGGCGTCGGTGAGGAGGGCCTGCACCTGGGCCACGATCGACTCGTGGACCCGGATCCCGTTCCCGGCCAGCTTGATCTCCGACTCCGACACCGTGGCCGGGATCTCGACCGACGAGCCGGGCGGTGGTAGGAAGGCCGACGAGTTCTTCAGGGTGTTGACGAGGGCCGCCTCGTCGGTGGTGTCGACGTCGGCCCCCAGGGCCCCGAGGCCGGCCCGCTCCGCCAGCAGATGGTCGAGCCGGTCCTCGGCCGACGAGGTGAGGTTGGCCTGGGCCTGGCGGTCGCCCCGCAGGATGGCGAGCTGGTTGTCGGCGTCGGCCCGCAGGGCCTGGGCCTCGTCCACCGCGTTCTGGGCCTCGGCCCGCTGGACTTCCAGGTCTTCCTTGGCCGCCTGCAGCGTGTCGGAGAAGTCGATGTCGGACTGGGTGACCTCGGCCAGCATCGTCTGCATCCGGATCGAGGTGTTGGGGTCTCCGGTGACGAGCACGGCGGCGGCGTCGCCCCCCTGGCCCATGAAGTTGCGGATGGCCTGGCCCTCGAGGCGGGCTTCCAGCTCGTTGAGCGACTGCTCGGCCTCGGCCACCGCCGCCGCGTTCTGCTGCACCTTGGCCTCGGCGTCGGCCACCTGGCTGTTGGCGTAGTCGACCCGGGCCGACTGGTCCTTCACCCGCTTGTTCAGCACCCCGAGGGCGTCGGACAGGTCGCCCAGCCGGGCGTTGGCGGCGTCGATCTCCTTGGCCTTGGCCGCCGCCGCGGCGTCGAGCTTGGCCTTCTCCTCGGCGCTCTGGCCGCTGGTGGTGGTGGGCGCCGCCAGCTGGCTGGTGACCACGGCCGACGACGGAGCAGCCGTGGTGGGCGCCGCGGTGGTGGGGGCCGCCGTGGTGGGAGCGGCCGTGGTGGGCGCCGCGGTGGTGGGAGCAGCGGTGGTGGGTGCGGCCGTGGTGGTGGTCGACTGCTGCGTGGTGGGCGGTGCGGAGGTGCTGGTCGAGCCGGTGGTGTCCTGCGCGTCGCTGGGCCGCGACATCATCGCCACCAACAGGCAGGCGAGCATCGCCAGCGCGAGCTTGCGCCCCGTCGGCCGACGCCAGTTCCGCCGCCGGGCGCCCTGGGCGCGTGGGGGGAAGAGCAAATCGGCCCCTACCGGATCATCCGCCGTGATCATGCCGGGCCAAACAGTAGCAAAGGGGCGGACGGATTACGCCCCAATGACGGGCAGAAATACCTGCTGAGGTGCTCTTCCGGCGATCTTTTCCCTGGTCGGCGAGGTTTGAAACCTCTTACCGGATCAGTCCAGGGCGAACCGGTTCACAGCTTCGTCATCAAGTTGGAGCCCGAAGCCGGGGGCGTGGCCCAGCGCCAGGCGGCCGGTGGCCGGGTCGATCGCCGGGACCTCGGCGAACAGGGGGAACGTCCACGGCATGTGCTCCACGCTGAGCCCGTTGCCGCAGGCGGCCACGGCGTGCGACAGGAACTCGGTGGCCAGATGGCTGACCACGGGCAGGTTGTGGGCTTCGGCCAGGTGGGCCGCCTTCATGAAGCCGGTGACGCCGCCCACCCGGAGGCAGTCGGGCATGAGGTAGTCGACGCTGCGGCGGGCGGCGAGCTCCCGCAGCGGGGCCAGCCCGTAGAGGTACTCGCCGGCGCACACCGGGGTGTCGAGGGCGGCGGCGATGGCGGCGTGGCCGTCGTAGTCGTCGCAGGCGGTGGGGTCCTCCAGCCAGTAGAGGTCGTGCTCGGCGAACCGGCGGCCGATCGAGATGGCCTGGGCCACCGACCAGCCCTGGTTGATGTCGATCATGAGGTCGACGTCGGGCCCGACGGTGCGGCGCACCACCGCCAGGCGCTCCACCTCGGCCGCCGGCCGGTCCTCGGCCCCGCACCGCAGCTTCATGGCCCGGAAGCCCATGGCCGCCAGCTCCCCGGCGTGCTGTTCCAGCTCGGCCAGGGAGTAGTGGCGCCACAGGTGGCCGCTGGCGTAGCAGGCCACGTCGGAGGCCGAGCCGCCCAGCAGGCGCCACACGGGCAGCCCGGCGGCCTTCCCCCGCAGGTCCCACAGGGCCACGTCGAGGGCCGACACCGCCCGCTGGAGGAGGCCCTGGGGGGCGCCCACGCCGAAGCCGTCGCGGATCTGCTCCAGGCGGCGGTTGTCCCAGATGTCCATGCCCACGGCGGCGCCGGCCACCGCTTCCACCGTGGCCCGCAGGGCGCCCACCAGGCCGGGATGGGTGTAGCCGGCGTAGGCCAGGCCCTCGGCTCCGGCGTCGGTGCGGACCCGCAGCACCACGAAGGCACCGAGTCGGAACGGGATCTCGCCCAGCGGGCCCCGGCCGGTGGGCACCTCCACGGTTCGCAGCTCGGTCGACTCGACGCTCATCTCGGTGGTCACGCCCGCGACCCTAGTGGGAACCTCGTGTTCACGTTGGTGCCGGGCCAGGCGACCTGCGAGCCTGGACAGCCGTGACCTCGACCCCCTCCCCCACGGCCGCCATCCCCGTTCCGGCGGCGGCCGCCGGCGCGCCCTCGGCCGCCGAACGCCGGGCCGCCCGGCTCCCCTACGCCGGCCTGGGGGCGGTGCTGCTGCTGTGGGGCCTCGGGCCTCCCCTGTCGAAGCTGATCACGATCGCCCCGCTCACGGCGAGCTTCACCCGGCTGTGGACGAGCTCGATCGCCATCGTGGCGGTGCAGTCGGCCATGGGGTCCCGCCCCACCGCCAAGGCGCTGCGGGGCGGGATGTGGGGCGGGCTGGCCTTCGGGGTGAACTCCATCGCCTTCTTCTACGCCATCGCCAACGCGTCGATCGCCACCGTGACCGTGATCAGCGCCCTCCAGCCGGCGCTCGTCATGATCGGGGCCAGCCGCATCTTCGGGGAGAAGGTGACCCGCTGGGGCCTGGGATGGACGGCGGTGGCCATCGTCGGGGCCGCCGTGGCCGTCCTGGGCAAGGGGGCGGCGGTGCACACCACCACCCTCGGGATCCTGTGCTCGGTGGCGTCGCTGCTGTGCATGACCGGCTACTTCCTGGCCTCCAAGCAGGCCCGCCAGACGCTGAGCGCGGGCGAGTACGTGATGGGCGTGATGCTGTGGGCGTCGGTGGTGGTCACGCCGGTGGCCGCCGTCGGGGGCGGGCTCGGCCACCTCCACGAGCTCGACCGATTCGACTGGCTGTGGATCACCGTGATGCTGATCGGGCCCGGCGTGGGCGGGCAGCTGCTGATGGGCTGGGCGGTGCGGTTCGTGCCGGTGAGCCGCACGGCCATGATCCTGCTGGGCTCCACGGTGGTGTCGATCCTGGCCGCCTGGCCCATCCACGGGGAGCGGCCCGAGCTCGTCCAGCTCCTGGGCTGCGCCATCACCCTCGGCGCCGTCACCTTCATCCTCCAGCGCCGCTAGCCCGAAACCCCGAAATTAGGAGGCTGAGCGGCGCTCAGCGCCGCTCAGGCTCCTCAGAATGCCGGGACGGCCGGCTTTCAGCCGCCGGAGACAGGACTGGTAGGGTCGCGGGAGAGCTACCGGAGCCAGGGGGTGTTGTGATGACGGTGGTCGACGCCGGGCAGGCAGCGGGCGGTTTGTCCCGCCAGGAGCACGAGGCGGCCATGGCCGCCTATCTGGCCGGGGGCGAGGCCCGGGCCGAGGCGGCGGGCAACCGGGGCCCGGTGCGGTTCGGGCCCGACGGCAAGCTCCATCCCGACATCGTGGCCGCCTACTGGCGCCAGGGGTTCTACGTGTTCACCGGCGTGGTCGGGGCCGAGGAGCTGGCCGAGCTGCGGGCCGACGCCCTGGAGATGATCGAGCGGGCCCCGGTGCGCAAGGG
Organism: Acidimicrobiales bacterium; assembly: GCA_041394285.1. Classification (GTDB taxonomy): domain Bacteria; phylum Actinomycetota; class Acidimicrobiia; order Acidimicrobiales; family SZUA-35; genus CADEDH01. The sequence goes on from JAWKIL010000014.1 coordinate 148,870, forward strand.
GGCCGAGGTCGACGCGCAGGGCCGCCCGGCCCTGGGGCGGCACTTCGCCGTCGAGCCCTACCTGTTGATCGCTCCCCTGTCCGACCCGTGGGGCGGCACCAACGCCCTGGGCGGCCGGCACGAGGAGAAGATGGACGAGCCGGTGCCCGACGCCGACGCGCCCGAGGCCGTCCCCTACCTCATGTTCGGGATGTGCCAGGCCATGCCGTCGGGGTCGGGGCTGCGGGTCTACGGCCACCCCCACCTGCTGGCCATCGCCGAAGCCATCAACGGGCCCGACTTCGTGCCCTACAACGACGCCATCTTCGTCAAGCAGCCGGGCCTGGGCGGCTCGGTGGCCTGGCACCAGGACGGGGTGACCCATTGGGACAACCCGGCGTGGGACGAGGGCATCCACGGGTTCAACTTCCAGGTCCAGCTGTACGAGACCACGGCGGCCAACGCCCTGTGGGTGGTGCCCGGCACCCACAAGGCGGGCAAGGTGGACATCAAGGCCATGGTGGCGGCCAACGGCGGCTCCACGCTGTTGCCCGACGCCATCCCGCTGCTGTGCCAGCCGGGCGACGTGACCGTGGTGAACCGCCAGACCCTGCACGGCTCGTTCGCCAACTCCTCGCCGAACATCAGGGTGTCGCTCACCTTCGGCTTCCACCGGCGCTCGTCGGTGTTGGGGGTGGCGGGCAAGCTGGCGCTCAAGGGCGACGACGTCGACTGGAAGGCGGGGCCGGTCTACGACGAGCGCCGGGTGCACGACCGCTCGGCCGTGATCCAGATGGCGATCAGCGCCCGCCACCAGCGCTTCCCTCAGGAGCAGCCGTTCCCCTACCAGCCCTTCGCCGGCCGGGAAGACGAGTTCGTCCTGAACGACGAGACCTGGGACCGCTGGATCAAGGACTACAACACGCGAGACCTGGCGATCTAGGCCGGGCCAGCTCGCGCGCGATCGCAACGATCGCTGCGGTTTCGGTCGTCGATCTTCCGGGCAGCGCTGAATCGAGGGTGACCCGCACAACCGGGTCACACCGAGGGCGATGAGGAGGTCGTTGACCGTGAGTGCGTTGTGGTGGTTGGTGTTGCTGGCGATCGTGATCCTGGTGGTCGTCGCCGTCGGCGGCCTGCTGGCGATCCGGGCCCGCCGGTCCGGGAGCGTGCTGGCGGCCCGACCGAGCGATCGGAGCGACCGATGAACCTGGTCCGGGCCAGTGAGCTGATAGGCCTGCCGGTGGTGTCGATCGCCTCCGGCGAGGCGTTGGCCGACGTGCGCGATGTCGTGTACGACGGGGAGTCGCACCGGCTGGTGGGGTTCACGCTGAACAAGCGGGGCCTGCTCGCCGGCCGTATGAAACACCCGCTGGCGGCCGGGTCGGTGGCCGCCATCGGAGCCGACGCCGTGATGATCGATACCGACTCGGCGGTCACCGACAGCGGCGACGCTCCGACCGGTCTCGACGACCTCGGCTCGGCCCGGCCCGTGCTCGGTAACCGGGTGCTGTCGGCCGACGGGTCCGATCTGGGTGAGGTGGTGGCCGTGATCGTGGCCACCGGCGACCGACCCCGGGCGGTGGGCTATGAGCTCAAGGCCCACGGGCGGGCCGACACGGCGTTCGTGCCGAGCTCGAAACGGATGGCCGTGTCGGGCGAGAACCTCGTGCTACCGGCCGAGGCGACGGCCTTCGTCCACTACGACCTCGCCGGGTTCGGCGCCGCCATCGGCTCCTACCCGTCGTCTGAGCAGGAGAACGAGGATGTCGATGGACACATTCACCAACGTTGAGCGGCGGCCGGTCATCGCCGCCGACAGCGCCGAGTCGATCGGCTCGGTCCAGGGCTTCGTCCTGGACGTCGGCGGCCGCCAGATCGAGGCGATCCACGTGGACGGTCGCGGGAAGCGGGCGAACCTCCTGCCCTGGGCGTCGGTCTCGGCCTTCGGCGCCGACGCCGTGATGGCGGCCCCCGGGGCCACCGCCTCCACGGTGGAGCTCGACCATCAGAAGGCGGCGGTATCGGGCGACGTGTCGCTGATCGGGGCCCGGGTCCTGAGCGTCGACGGGCGTGAGCGGGGTACGGTCACCGACGCCGAGTTCGACACCGCAACCGGCGCCATACTGCGCGCCATCACCGACGAAGGCCCGGTGGAGGCCAACCGGTTCCGGTCCCTCGGCTCGTACGCGCTGGTCGTGAGCGATCCAGGACCGGGCGAGCAGCGCACCACGGAGCAGACCGGCCGGGAGCCGGCGCCCGAGCGACGGTGATCAGCTAGACCGTTCGTCGGTCGGCCGGCCCCGCGTCAGCGGGGCCGATCGGTAGCGATGTCGTCGAGGAAGTCGAGCTGGGGCCGTCGATGGCCCTGGCCGACCTCGATGTCGTCGCCCAGGATGAGATAGGGCTCGCCGTCGTCACCCACCGTCGGCCAGCGGGGCAGGCCGGGGCCGTTGGGATCGCCGGTGGCGGCGAAGCGGACCCAGGCGCTGCCCATGGCGGCCGACAGCTGCCAGTCGGCCGGCTCGGTCGGCTTGACGCTGCCCTCGGGACCGGCCGAGGCATCGAGGGTGCCGAACACGTAGGGCACCTCCTCCCCGTGGTGGGGGCCGTCGCTGGGCACACCGGAAGCGACGGGGCGGGGCCGGGTGAACAGGTAGCGCCAGGCCGGGGTGCCGGTGGCGGCCACCGCCTTGGCGATCCCCCGGGCCCCCAGGCTGAACTGGGTGTCGCCGAACAGCTCGCCGAGGCCGATCGGCACCTCGTCGGCCGAGTCGACCGGCCACAGCTGTTCCGCCTCGTCGGCCCGAGGGCCGAACTCGAGGGCCAGCAGATCGCGCCAGGCGTCGACGGTGGCGATGGGCCAGCCGGCGGTGAGCCGGCTTCCCTCGTCGAGGTTGCCGCCCACCAGCACCGGCACCCGGTGGAAGGCGCCGGTGGCGTAGGCGTGGCGCTCGTCGTGGGGCACCACGGTGCCGTCGGCGATGGGGCGCAGGACCCGGGGGGCCATGAGCCGGCGGACCTTGGGGGCGAGACGCCCGGTCTCGGCCAGCAGCTTCTCGGCCGGCATCGCCAACCACGGCTCGATCGAGGGGCCGAAGGCCTCCACCGCTGCCGCCTGGGCCTCGTCCAGCGTGGCCAGGGGGCGGAACGAGCCGGGGCTCTGGAGGATGAGGCGGTCGAACCGGCCCTCGGCCAGGGGGGAGGTGAGCAGCAGCGACAGCGACGCCGAGCCGGCCGACACCCCGAAGGCGGTCACGTTGCCGGGGTCGCCGCCGAAGCCGGCGATGTTGGCCCGGACCCAGTCGAGGGCGGCGATCATGTCGAGCAGGCCGACGTTGGCCGTCGGCAGGTCGGGGTGGGCCAGGAACCCGAACAGGCCGACCCGGTAGTTGGCCGTGACCACCACGGCGCCCCGGCGGGCCAGGTTGGCGCCGTCGCACACCGGGTCGGAGCCGGAGCCGAACAGGAACGAGCCCCCGTAGAACCAGACCAGCACGGGTGCCCCCGCTCCCAGGGTCGACCCGTCGGCCTCGGCCGGGGCCCACACGTTGAGCGTGAGGCAGTCTTCGCTCTGGCCCGGGGCCCGGGTGGTGCCGCCGGGCGGCTGGGGGCAGTCGAAGCCGAACGTGTGGGCCGGCCGGGGTGGCCCGCTCCCCCACGGTTCGACCGGCCCCGGCGCCCGCCACCGCCCGTCCGGCCCCACCGGCGGGGCGGCGAACGGGATGCCGGCGAACCGGGCGACCCGGTCGTCGACGCTCCCCTCCACCGGGCCGGCCGACGTGTCGGCGATGACCACGGCCATCAGTAGGGCCAGACCGGGGTGTTGCCGGGGGGCAGCTCCACCTGGAAGGCGTTGAGGGTGAGGGAGATGAGGCAGTAGTAGCCGATGAGCTGGGTCAGCTCGGCCAGGCCCTGGTCGCCCACGTGGCGCTGGCACTCGTCGTAGACGGCCTGGGGGACCCGGCCGGTGCTGAGCAGCGAGCGGGTGAAGGCGTACACCGCCTTCTCGTCGTCGAGGGTGAACGGCGGCTCCCCGTTGGCCTCGATGGCCTTCACCACGTCCTCGCCCACGCCGGCGGCGACGGCCATGCGGGAGTGGGCGTACCACTCGAAGTTGGAGCGCCAGTGGGCCCCCACCATGCACACCGCCAGCTCGAGGAGGCGGTTGTCGAGGCTGGTCTCGAACCGGAGCGATTCGCCCAGGGCCACCACGTTCTTGCCCGTCACCGGGGCGTGGAGGGCGGCGTTGAACGGGCCGACCAGGCCGCCCTCGGCGTTCAGGAAGCGGCTGGCGTCGCCCCGCTTGCCGTTGGTCACGTTGTCCCACACCGCCTGCTGGTCTGGGCTGAGGTTCTCGTTGCGGATGAAGGGCAGTCGGCTCATGGGCGACACCTTAGGGTGTTCGTCGGAGACGAACCGCAGGAACCCGGCGGGTTCCCCGGGTTCGCTCAGCTCTCCACGTCGGCGTGGAGGGCGGCGGCGGCGCAGGCCAGGATCAGGCGGCGGTCCCGCCCGGGCCGGACGTCGGGCAGCGACACCGAGCGGCGGATGGCGCCGATGGCGGCGGCGGCCCGGATACGGGCCTCGTGCTCGGTGCTGCCGGCCAGCAGGGCCAGGAAGCGGGCGGCCTGGTCGGCCAGGCGGTGGCCGGCCTGGGGGTGGGAGCGGACCGACTTGTCCGTTTCCACCAGCTGGAACACGGCCAGGTGGTCGACGATCACGTCGTAGTAGCCCTCGAGGGCCCGGACGGCCAGCTTGTCCGGGGGCAGCGACGAGGCGGCCAGCTCGTCCACCAGCTGCTCGCCCGCCCCCAGCAGGGGCTCGATGAGGGCGGCCAGGATGCCGTCCTTGGAGCCGAAGTGGTAGTAGAGCACGGGCTGGGTGACGCCGACGTCGTCGGCCAGATCCCGCACCGAGGCGCCCCGGTAGCTCTCCACGGTGAAACGGGCCAACGCCGCGGTGAGGATCTTGTCCCGCGTCTCGGTGCCGGCCTGCCGGCGCGATGTTCCGCTAGCCACGTCTCAACTCTAGCTAACGCTAGGGAGACTGAGTCGAGTCATGTTCCCCGTCCGATGACGCCGCCCGGCCGAGCCGAGGTCAAGCGAGGCGGGCCACGCCCACCACGGGCACGGCGAACGCCCGGCTGAGCCGGGCCGTCAGGTCGAGCCGGAGCCACCGGGCCAGGCCGCTGGGCAGGGCGGACACGATGATCTCGTCGAAGCTGCGGCCCGCCAGCAGGCGCCGGGCATGGGCCACGGGGTCGCCCGCCACCACCTCGCCCGTCACCGTGGCCCCCAGCGGGGCCACACGGCGCAGGAAAACACCGAGCCGGTCGGCGGCCTCTTCGGCGTCCTGGATCTCGAGGAAGGCGGTGTCGATGCCGACGTCGAGCGGGACGCCCATCATCGGATCGCAGAAGGGAAGGATGCGCCGGGGCTGGGGCACGAGCACGTGGAGGTCCACGTTTCCCTGCTCACAGCGGTGGCGGACGGTTTCCGAGAGGATCGGATCGTCGAGCGTCTGGTTCGCTACGACGAGGTAGCGGCGGCCCGTCCGGGCCGGCTCGCCCCGCCGGTGGAGTTGAGCTGTGCCGGTGGCCGGTCCCCCCGAACCGGCCCCGGCACGCTGGATGGGCTGTGCATCGGACGTACCGTCGGGTGGCTCATCTGCAGCGGCGCCAACGGTGCTGTCGAACGCACGGTCCATCAGGTCCCCCTGGTAGAGCAAGTGCTGCTGAGCAGCATGTGGGTGGTAGGTGATCGTCAGCCCCTGACAGCTCTAACCCTAGCGAACGCTAGGTAGAAACACAAGGAAAACTTGTGACAATCGCCACCCTGCAGGTCAGCGCATCTCGAAGCCGCGTCAGCGCATGTCGAAGCCGCGATCGGCCAGGAATCCCTTCATGTGGGGCCGGCGCTCGCCCTCGAGCAGGCGGGCCATCTCCTCGGTCCAGGTGCTGTCCTTGGTCCCGCCGGTGCGGCTGCGGTAGTAGGCCCGCATCGTCTCGTCGTAGTCGGCGATGCCTTCCCGCTGGCCCTCGTCGGTGTAGGTCTCCTCCATGAGGACCGTGCCCAGAGGCAGCCGGGGCTTGACCTCGGGGTCCTGGGCCGGCACACCGAGGCACAGGCCGAACACGGGGTACACCTGGCTGGGCAGTTCCAGCAGGTCGGCCACGGTCTGGGGGTCGTTGCGGACGGCGCCGATGTAGCAGATCCCGAGGCCCAGGCTCTCGGCCGCCACCACGGCGTTCTGGGCGGCCAGGGCCACGTCGACGGTGGCGATGATGAACTGCTCGGTCATGCCGGTGGTCATGGTGGAGCCGCCGATCTCGCAGGCCAGGCCGGAGCGGCGCAGGTCGGCGCACCACACGAGGAAGGCACCGCAGTTCTCGATGTGGCGCTGCCCCCCGGCCACCTCGGCGATGCGGGCCCGCGTGGCGGCGTCGCGCACCCGGATCACGGTGACGGCCTGCACGTTGGACGACGTGGCCGCGGCCTGGCCGCAGCGAACGATCTCGTCCACCACCTCGTCGGCCAGGGGCTCGTCGGCGAACTTGCGGATGGAGCGGTGCGACTGGAGCAGCTTGATGACGTCGTTCACCCGGAAAAGGCTAGTCGGCCCCAGCTAGCGTGACCGCATGGCCAGGTTCCGCACCGTGGTCGGCGGCTGCCCGCTCGACTGCCCCGACACCTGCTCGTGGGTGGTGACGGTGGACGACACCACCGGCCGGGCGGTCAAGCTGCGGGGCAACCCCGAGCACCCCTTCACCCGGGGCGGGCTGTGCCCCAAGGTGAACCCGTGGTTGGAGCACGCCGCCGACCCGTCCCGCCTGCTCCATCCCCTGCGCCGGGTGGGGGCCAAGGGCGAGGGCCGGTTCGAGCCGGTGAGCTGGGACGAGGCCCTGGCCGAGATGGCGGAGCGGCTCACCGCCGTGATCGAGCGCCACGGCGGGCCCGACGGGGGCGGCGGGGCCGCCGTGTGGCCCTTCGTCGGCACCGGGAACCTGGGCTGGATCCAGGGGTCGAACGGGCGGGGCCGGATCTGGAACCGGATGGGGGCCTCGGAGCACCACCTGAGCATCTGCTCGGTGGCGGGCCACGCCGGGATCGTGTCGACCGCCGGCGCCGGGGGCGGGCTCGACGCCGAGGGCTTCGCCCGGGCCGGGCTCGTGCTGATCTGGGGGTCGAACACGCTCGTCACCAACCGCCATCTGTGGCCGTTCGTGACCGAGGCCCGCCGGGCCGGGGCCCGCCTGGTGGCGGTGGACCCGGTGCGCACCCGCACCGCCGAGGCGGCCGACGCCCACCTCGCCCTGCGGCCCGGCACCGACGGGGCCCTGGCCCTCGGCCTGTGCCGGGCCATCGTGGCCGCCGGCGGGGCCGACGAGGCGTTCCTGGCCGAGCGGTGCCTGGGCTGGCCGGACTTCGAGGCGTCGCTGGCCGAGTGGACGCCGGAGCGGACCGAAGCCGTCACCGGGGTGGCGGCGGCCGAGGTGGAGGCGCTGGCCCGGGCGATCGTGGCGGCACCGCCGCTGGCGGTGCGGATCGGCCACGGCATCCAGCGCCAGGCCCACGGGGGCCAGGCCATGCGGGTGGTGAGCTGCCTGCCCGCCGTCACCGGCGCCTACGACCAGCCGGGCGGCGGGTCGCTCTACTCCTCCACCGGGAGCTACAAGGGCTACAACGTGGCCAAGGCCCGGGCCGCCCATCTCGGCCCCGGCCGGCCCCGCACGCTCACCATGACCCGCCTGGGCGAGCACCTGACGGTGACCGGCCGGCCGGGGGCGGGCGCCGAAACCGCCGATGCGCCGGTGGACGCGCTCGTGGTCTACGGGGCCAACCCGATGGTGTCGAACCCGGGGCTGGGTCTGGTGCGCCGGGGCCTGGCCCGGGACGACCTGTTCACCGTGGTGATCGACGTGTTCCCCACCGAGACCGCGGCCTGGGCCGACCTGGTGCTGCCGTCGACCATTCAGCACGAGCAGACCGAGCTGAACGACTCCTACAACCACTGGTACGTCAACTGGAACCGCCCGGCGGTGGCCCCGCCCGGCGAGTGCCTGCCCCACACCGAGATCTGGCGCCGGCTGGCCCGGGCCATGGGCTACACCGAGCCCGAGCTGTACGCCTCCGACGAGGAGATCGCCGCCGACCTGCTCGACTCGCCGGTGTTCGCCGGGGCGGGCGTGACGGTGGAGCGGCTGGAGGAGCGGGGGTTCGTGCGCAACCCGCTGTCGGACCCCGAGCACCGGCCGTTCCGGCCCCGCTTCCCCACCCCGTCGGGCCGCTTCGAGCTGGTGTCGGCGTGGGCCGAGGAGGCGGGACACGGGCGGGTGCCCAACTACCGCCCGCCCCGGGAGGCGGCCGCCGGTCCCGACGGCACGTTGGCCCTGATCGCGGCGGCCAGCGAGCACCACGTGAACTCGGTGTTCGCCGGCAACGCAGTGGTGGCGGCCCGCACCGGCCCGGCCGAGCCGCCGTTGCTCCTCCACCCCGACGATGCCGCCCCCCGGGGCCTCGTCACCGGGAGCCGGGTGCGGGTGGCCAACGAGCGGGGCTGGTTCGAGGCGGTGGTGGAGGTGTCGAGCCGGACCCGGCCGGGGGTGGCGGCCACCACCAAGGGGCGGTGGGGGGTGGGGCTCAACCACACGGTGGCCGAGCGCAGCGCCGACATGGCCGACGGCGCCGTCTTCCACGACAACCGCGTCACCGTCGAGCCCTGCTGAGCCCCCGCCGGCCCGGCCGGGTCTCGCCGACGGTCGAGCTGCGCGACGAAAACCGCGCCCGCCCCGCAACCGACGCCGCGAAACCCCCGGAATCCGTCGAAACCGCTACGCAGTTCGCCACCCGGAGGCGTTTGTCGCGACACGGTTCCGCCCCGGCGCCAGCGGCCCGGCGGTCAGCTGGAGGGGGCGCCGAAGTCGAAGCCGGGTGGGAAGGCGCTGAGGTCGACGTCGTCGTCGTTGTGCGGGCCTCGTCGGCGGGGGCGGCGCCGGCCGGGATCGATCAGGAGCCGGGCGCTGGCCAGGCCCGACGTCAGGCCGAACAGGTGGCCCTCCCAGGAGATCCCGGCCTGCGGGACGAGGCCCACGATGAGCCCGTAGTACAGCATGAGGGCCACAAGGGCGGGGGCGATGGCCGCCGGGCGGCGTTCGAACAGGGCGGCGCCGAGCAGGGCGCCGAAGTAGCCGAACACCACCCCGCTGGCTCCGATGTGGTTGCCCGACCCGCCCAGCAGCCAGGTCAGGGCTCCGCCCAGCACGATCGTGATCACGGTGACGGCGGCCCACCGGGCCCGGCCCCGCAGCGCCACCAGCCCGCCCAGCACGGCCAGGGGCACGGTGTTGGACAGCACGTGGCCCCAGCCGGCGTGGAGGAACGGGGCCCCCGCGATGCCGGGTAGGCCGCTCACCTCCCGGGGGTGGATGCCGTCGCGTTCGAGGCGGCTGCCGAGGGCCACGGTGTCGACGATCTCGATCAGCCAGATGGCGGCCACGTAGAGCGCGATCCACCCGTAGGCCGAGCGCAGCGCGGCGGCCGCCGCCCGCCCCCGCCAGCCGGAGCCCGCCTCGGGGTGACCGCCCGACGCCGGCAGCGTCACAGCTCCTCGGCGAACTTCACCTCGATGCGGTGGTAGTGCTGGAGGCCCGGGTTGTGCTTGGAGATTTCCTCCCAGGCCTCGGTGGCGAACACCTTGCCCATCACGTTGTTGCGGGTGTCGAGGTCGGGCCAGCGGATGATCCAGGTGACGGTGGCCGAGCCCAGATCGTCGAGCGGGGCCCCGGTGACCTGGGGCGGCTCGTCGCCGTTGACCCAGAACCCCACGAGGTCGAGCTCGGAGCGGATGTGGGGCAGGGCGTGGTCTCGGGCCCACGCCTTGTACTCGGCCATCAGGCTCGGTTCGTAGTGGTAGTTGCGGATCTCGTAGATCACGGTGGCACCTTCGTTCGGGGCCCGATCGGTGGTTGCGGCGGGCCGGCATCGATCGCTCCACTCTCGCGCGCCCCGCCCCGGTCCCGCTCGTCGGGACCGCCCGTTGGGACCGCCCGTCGGGACCGCCCGTTGCGGACCACCCGTTGGGACCGCCCGTTGCGGGCTACCCGCCCGGGTGGCCCCGGTCGCCGATCAGTCGGTGAAGGCGCCCCCGTCGAGCACCCCACCGCCGCCGCTCAGGCCGGCGCCGACCGCCGCCAGGGGCACGCCGGCGGCGGTGGCCGCCGCCGAGCGGTTGCCGGCGGGGTCGAAGCCGGCGGGCCCGGCGTCGAGATCGGCCAGGCCCGGCCCCGGGGCCGGCGCCGAAACCGAGGCCCGGGGCGCTCCGAGGGCGCCGGTCAGGGTTGTGATGGCGCCGGTCGGTGTCGTGCTGGCCCGGAGCGGGACTGCGGTGTCGATCGTGACCCGCTCGTCGTGGTTCTCGATGGTGATGAGCATCGTCGCTCCTCCCCTACAGCCGGGCGTAGCGGGCTTCGAACTGGACCGGGTTCGCCGTGAGGTTGGTGACCGTGATCCAGTAGGTGACGTGGCTGGTGTCGGCCCGCTCGATGGCGACGTCCCAGTCGATCTGGGCCGCCCCGCTGCGGGCGGTGGTGGGCATGACCTCCCACAGCACGTGCTGGTTGGCGGGCCAGTTGAACGTGAACCAGCGCTGGGTCTGGTTGGGGTTGAGGGTGCCTCGGAACTGCACTCCGGTGACCATGGCGGCTTCCTTTCGCGTCGGCTTCGTCGTGTGGCTGATCGGAGGGGGCCGGCTCAGGCGCTGCGGCCGAGCACCGTGTAGCGGCCCTCGAAGGCGAGGGGGGCGGCGGTGAGGTTGGTGACGGTGAGCCAGTAGGTGACGCGGTTGCCCGACGCCCGCTCGAGGGCCACGTCCCACCGCACCTGGGCGGCGCCCGGCTCGATCGTGGTCGGCAGTATCCACCACGCCACCCGGTGCCATTCCCGCCAGTTGAAGGTGAACCAGCGCCGGGTCTCGTTGGCGGCCAGCATCCCGGTGAACTGCACGCCGGCGTAGGGGTAGGCGTAGCCGGGCCAGTCGGGGGCCACGCAGGCCCCGGCGTTGTCGGACCAGAACGTCTGCACGGTGACCCC